>NZ_FWXR01000030.1 GCF_900176465.1 Fulvimarina manganoxydans | reverse complement strand
AGCATGGCCGCGTCTATGGGTCTTGAGCGGATGCGATGGCATCGTCTGCTTATTTGTATTCCCGTCTGAAAGCAGACCGACCGCTAACCACCCATGCGAGCCATTTCAACGCCCGGTTCCGACGCCCATTTTTCCGATCACGCGTCAATCTTTCACTTCCCGGTGATCCTTATCGGACCAGGCAAACCCCTTATCTCCATCGGACTTGTGACGGCAGTATCGCGACGAGAAGGCTGACCTCACCAGCCTCCTCTACTCGAAACCCGTATCAATTGGACGGCCCGTCGATCCGGCTCGGGGCGATCGGGTCGGAGGCTGGGAAGGTCTCTTCCAGGGCTTCGTCCAGTTCCTCTTCCGGCACATCGTCGCTTTCGCGGCGTTTGTCGTCCGTATCAGGCTTGCCGGCTTTCGGATCGCGTGGGTCTGGGTTCATGGCATCGTCGAAGGCATCATCGTCGGAGATAGGCATGGGGATCGTCTCATCGTTGCAGATTGTGAGATGGGCCAAAGGCGGCGGGCGAGTCGCTCGGGCGATGGGCGTTGACGGCCCCATTCGCCGCTCGCTCCGCCGCATTGTCGGCTGTCGGAAGAAAAATCCCGCGATGGGTCGTAAGTTCCGCTTGGCATCGCTTAGGCGGCAAACGCAGGCCGGGCCCGGCCGCCGTCCCCTGGCCGGTACCTTGCTTATCGGGGCTTTGGTTGTCGGAAGCCGTCGGCTCGGCTAGAGCGGTCGCCATCCAAGCCCGGCTTTTGCGAACCGAACGAGACCCCGATGCCCTCTTGTCCGACGCGTGCCGTCATGGCGGCACTTGCCACTCTTGTCCTCGTTGGCTTTGCGCCGATCACGGCCAAAGCCCAGACACCGATGTCGGGCACCTTTATCGCCGAGGCGCGCTGTCCCGCCCTTCAATCAATCCGCAGGAAGAGCAATCCCGGCACGGTGACGACGGAGCCTGGGGCGAGCTACGAGATCGTCGGGCGCAACACCGATCCGGCCACCCATTACTATCTCGTCTTTCCGGGCGCCGAGCCGGAAAGGCGCTGGATCGCCGTCGGTTGCGGACGGATCGCGACACCGGCAGACCTTTCCGCCGAAGCCAAGTCGCAAGAGCCGGCCTCGAACGATCCTCGAGGCAGCACGGCTCTCGGCGCAGCCCTGGCCAGAGCGACGGCAAGGACCGGCCGAGATCCCGCACAAACCGGGCAGGCGAGCGATTCCGGCCGTTCGCCCCAAGGGCGCTACGTGCTCGCGGCCAGCTGGCATGCGGCCTTCTGCGAAGGCCAACCGAGGCGCCGCGAATGCCGCTCGGGCGGGAAAGACGAAGCCTTCACCCTGCATGGCCTTTGGGTCGAGCCGAGAGACCGGGCCTATTGCGGCGTCGCGCCCGAAATCCAGCGGGCGGACGAGGCCGGCCGCTGGTCGGACCTGCCCGCCCCCGATCTGACGCCGGACACCGCACGGGCGCTCGATGCCGCCATGCCCGGCCGCATGGCCGCCCTCGACCGACATGAATGGGTCAAACATGGCAGCTGCTATGGCGCGGATGCCGAGGAGTATTTTCGCGAGTCGCTCGCCCTGTTGAGCGCACTCAACGCCTCTCCGGTTCGCGACCTTTTTCGGGATCGGCGCGGGAAGGAACTCGCCTCGGCGCAGATTCGCCGCGCCTTCGACGAGGCTTTTGGTCGCGGTTCGGGCGCGCGCGTTCTCACCGACTGCAAGGACGATGACGGGCGCCGGATCATCGCCGAATTGCGGATCCATCTTGAAGGAACGATCGCGCCGGACAGCGATCTCGGAGCGCTGATGCGCCAAGCCCCCAAGGCTGCGCCCGGATGCCGAGGCGGCATTGTCGATCCGAGCGGCGATCAATAGGCGATGGATCAGGCCTCGCCCACCTATCGCCGGATTAACCACTTGGCCTGACAGTGCCTTGTTTCGCTCTTCAACTTGGCGATATTGCTACTTAGAGAGTTGAAATCGTTAAATAAGGCTGAACGAATGTTGGAAAGACGAAATGCCTCACGACGCCGCGTCTGCCTTCATGGCGTGGCCAGCGCCGGCCTCAGCGGGACGCCCGTGCCGATTCGCGTTCGCTCGATTTCCGATGGCGGCGCCGAAGTCGTCGCGGATCGGGGCTGCCTGCCCGACAAGACGATCGGCCTGTCGATCGGCCGGGAAGACGGGCGCTTTCGCCTGGCCGAGGTCTGTTGGCGACGCGGAAACCGCTTCGGGGTGAAATTCGGCGAAACCGACCGTCCGTCGAATGATACGCTCCCTGGCTGGTTGAGCGAACTTCTCTCGGCCTGAGAGAGCGTGAACCAAGGCTGAGTTCCATCGGTCGGCGCAGGATCGGCGGGCAGGCCGCGACAGATCGATGACGAGGCGGACGGGAGCCTCTCTCATCCGCCTTCTTGCATTCGGCGCGGCGCCATGATGCAAGGCAGCCAATTCGACCTGCCTTCGACGAGCGCCACGCCCATGCCCGACCTTCTTCTCGAACTTCGATCCGAAGAGATACCAGCCCGCATGCAGCGGAAAGCGGCGGGCGACCTGAAAGCGCGGGTGACCAACGCCCTGGTCGAGGCGGGCCTGACCTATGAGGGCGCCAAGGAATATTGGACGCCGCGCCGGCTGACGCTCGACATTCGCGGCGTCGATGCCCGCTCGAAGGACGTGACCGAGGAGCGCAAGGGTCCGCGCACCGATGCGCCCGACAAGGCGATCCAGGGCTTCCTGCGAGGTGCGGGTCTTTCCTCGATCGAGGAGGCGAGCGTCCAGTCCGACCCCAAGAAGGGCGATTTCTACGTCGCGACGATTAAGAAGCCCGGCAGGCCGGCCGAAGATATCGTCGCCGAGGCGATGCCCGCGATCATTCGCGACTTTCCCTGGCCGAAATCCATGCGCTGGGGCCCGGCATCCGCCAAGCCCGGCAGCCTGCGCTGGGTGCGCCCGCTGCAATCGATCCTCTGCACCTTCGGACCCGAAACGGAAGAGCCGATCGTCGTCGACTTCGAGGTGGACGGCATCCGCGCCGGCAACATCACCGCCGGCCATCGCTTCCATGCGCCCGAGCCCTTCACGGTGCGCCGCTTCGACGATTACGCGCAGAAGCTGGAAGCCGCCTTCGTGGTTCTGGATCCAGAGCGGCGCAAGGAGATCATCCGCCACGACGCGGAGAATCTCGCTTTCGCCAAGGGGCTGGAAGTCGTGCCCGATGACGGCCTTCTGGAAGAGGTTTCGGGCCTCGTCGAATGGCCCGTCGCGCTAATGGGAACGTTCGAGGAGTCTTTCCTCCAGATCCCCCCGGAAGTCATCCAGCTGACCATCAAGGTCAATCAGAAATGCTTCGTCACCCGGCCGCAAGGCTCCGGCGAAAGCAAACTCTCCAACAACTTCATCCTCGTCTCCAATATCGAGGCGAGCGACGGCGGCGCCGAGATCGCGCGGGGCAACGGCAAGGTCGTCCGCGCCCGGCTCTCCGACGCGCTCTATTTCTGGGAGACCGATCAGGCCGACCTGCCCGATCTGGAGCCGCTCAAGGCCTCGGCGAAGAAATTCGGCCTCGACCTGTCAAAACCCCTCGACCAGCGCATGGCGAAGCTCGATGCGTTGGGCGTGACGTTCCAGGCGGCCCTCGGCACCCAGGGCGACCGGGTCGCCGACATTGCCGCGCTTGCAGAAAAGATCGCTGGCGAGATCGCGGCCCAAGTCTCGGCGGATGGCGAGAATGCCAGCCAATCGGACTTTGCGCGGGAGGAATTGACGCGCGTCGTCCGCCGCGCGGCCATGCTCTCCAAGGCCGATCTCCCGACCGAGGCAGTGGGCGAATTTCCCGAGCTTCAGGGACTCATGGGCCGTTACTATGCCGGATTGCAGGGCGAGCACCCATCCGTCCAGACGGCGATCGAAGAGCATTATAAGCCGCTTGGGCCGACAGATGCCGTTCCGCGCGATCCAGTCGCGATCTGCGTCGCGCTCGCCGACAAGCTCGACATGCTGGTAAGCTTCTGGGCGATCAACGAGAAACCAACGGGATCGAAAGACCCCTATGCGTTGCGGCGTGCGGCGCTCGGCTTCATCCGCATTATTTCCGACGATCAGCTGATCCTGCCGATCCAGCCGCTGATCGAGTGGCACGAGACGAACGTCCGAAGACGAATTACGAAGACGGAGCAAAGCAAGGCTGCGAAAGAGCCGGGCGCCAGCATGAGCGCAGACGCGCATGTCCAAGGCGCTCTCGCGGCAGACCTCCTCACCTTCTTCCACGACCGCCTGAAAGTGCAGCTGCGCGATGCCGGCGCTCGCCATGATCTGGTCGACGCGGTTCTATCGGGTCAGGCTGCGCGCAATGACGATCTGCTTGACGTCACCCGACGGGTCGAGGCGCTGGGTGCCTTTCTCGGAACGGAAGATGGCCAAAACCTCCTCGCCGGCTATCGCCGCGCCGCCAATATTCTCGCGGCCGAAGAGAAGAAGGGCACGCGGATCGGCGAACATGTCGATCTCGATCTCATCGCTGCCTCTGGCGAGCCGGAGGAAAAGCATCTGGCCGGCGCGATCGACCGGGCGGAGATCGAGGTGAGCGAGGCGGTGACCCGCCGCGACTATGGGGCGGCGATGGCCGGTCTCGCCAAGCTGCGCGCGCCTGTCGACGCCTTTTTCGACAAGGTGCTGGTCAATGCCGAGGACGAGGCCGTGCGCGCCAATCGCCTGGCGCTTCTCGACCGCGTTCGCGCGGCCTGTCTGACGGTCGCCGATTTCTCAAAGATCGCCGGCTGAGGACGGCAAGACGGCTCGACCAGCTTGTCTGCGCCAAGCTCTCGGCGCTAAATTTAAGAGGGGCCATCATCTGGCCCTTCTGGATGGATGCGAGCAAGCCCGATGCGACTGCCGAATCCGAAACCGATGACCCTTGAAGAGTTCTTCGTCTGGCAGGAGCGGCAGCCGGATCGCTACGAATTCGTCGAGGGCTGGCCGATCAAGATGATGACCGGAGCCCGCCAGGGCCACAATGTCGTTGTCAGCAATATCGTCATGACCCTCGGGCCTGAAGCAAAGACCCTCGGTTGCCGCACCACGTCGAGCGATACCGCGGTCAGAACCCAGAAAGGCATCCGCTATCCGGATGTGGTGATCGACTGCGCCCCGCCGGCGCCCGCCGCCTTCGAAGCAGGGTCGCCGCGTATGGTCGTCGAAGTCTCCTCGCCCGGCACCCTCGCGACGGATCTGACCGACAAGCTCGACGAATATCTCGCCCATGATGACCTGCGTATCATTATGCTGGTCGAGCCCGATGTCGTCTCCGTCAAACTCTACCGGCGCGATGCGGCCGATCGCTGGCAGGTCGAGCGCTATGATCGACTGGAAGAGACCATCGATCTACCGGAATTGTCGACCGCCCTCCCCTTGAGCGCGATCTATGACACGCTCCGTCCTGATACGCGGCCCTTTCCAAGAGCTGTCGACTGAACTGATCGGCAGGTTGAAGGGCATTCGCAGGCGCTGAAGCTGACCCAAAGCTGGACAGCCAATGAAAATCGGCTCCTTTGTAACATTTCGTGATCGCGACTGCCCGGAACCTGCCTGATTCAATGGGCAAAGAGGTCATCGAGCCACAGTGCTCGGGTCCACGCCGGGCATCATTGAGGATCAGGCGAGAGGGGGACCCGTTCACGATGCATATTCCGGGTTGGACCCGGCGGGAATTCGAGGGGAAACCACCGAATGACGACAACGCGCGCCGCTTTCGCGACGACCGTTCAACACGCCCTGTTTCTGGCTGTCGGTCTGATCGGCTTGAGTCTGCAGCCGGCCAGCGCCGCCTGGGAAGCCCCCTGGAAAGACGAAAGTCGGGCTCTCGTCATCGACGCCTATGAGTTCAATCCGATCGACTGGGAAACGCTCACGGACGACGAGCGCATCGCCGGTTTCATCAACAAAGCCTCGGATGGCATGCCGCCGGACTATCGCTGCGGCTCCAAGCGCGACGATGCCTGGAAGCTTTGCAAGAACCGCTGGTGGAAATACTCGGTCACCAAGGAACTCTTCATGACGCGTCGGCAGATGGCGAAGATGAAGGGCCTTCTCTGGGGCGCCTATCATCTGGCCCGCCCCGGCAATCCGCGTGCCCAAGCCGACCATTTCATCGATTTCGCCGAGCCGAGCGAGGACGATCTGATCGCTCTCGACATCGAGGATATCGGCCCGGAATGGATGAGCCTCGAAGACGCCGAGATCTTCGCCGATCAGGTCAAGATCCGCACCGGCCGCTATCCGGTCCTCTATACGAACGGCAATACGGCCAAGTTCATCGCCGACAATCGTGCCGATTATCCGCTACTGTCGCGCCTGCCGCTCTGGTATGCCCGCTATACCAAGGACATTAGCGGGAAATTCCCTGTCGAGACCTGGCCGCGCTATGCGCTCTGGCAGTTCTCGTCCATGCACAATTGCAATGCACGCTCCTGCCCTTATCGTGTCTCGGGCGCCAAGACCGATATCGACGTCAATGTCTCGACCTTCGACATTGCGGGGCTGAAAGAGGCCTGGCCCTTCGACGAGCTTGGCGACGAGCCGGTGGCGCCATCCGATCCCGCTCTGCTTGTGGCCGAGGCTGCCAAATCGATGGGTTCGCAAATCGCAGACGCCATGCCGCGCGCCAAGGATCACTTGGGAGAGGATGCGGAGACCACGACGCCGCTTCTGGCGGCCTATGGCCCGTCGAACCGAGCCCCGCGAAAGATCGATCCGCTCGCCATGCTCGAAGACGTTGCCGAAGGGCGTCCGCACGCCGCCGAGCGCGCCGAGATCCAGGGCGAGCGCGCCGAAGGAATTCCAATCCCCCGTTCCAATCCGCGCCGTGTCGCCGAAGCCGAAGCGACGCCGATCGAGCAAACGCCCGTCGCCGATAGGCCATCTGCCGGACCGCTGGCGATCGCCGAAGCCGCAAAGCCTGCCGTTGTGACCGAGGCCATGGCGAACGAACTCGCCGCCCATGTGGCCAATCTGCGCGTCCTCGTCGCTCAGTCCGTCGAGAACCTCCATCGCACCCTTCGCCCCTATGCGTTTGGCGAGCCGGACACCGCGCCGGCGATGGGTGAGACCTTGATGAAGGACGAGCGCCGAAGCGCGATCGATGGCCCGGCACGAGCGCTGGAATCGCGTCCCGAGCGCTCCATGGTTCTGCGCGCCATCGAAACCGCAATCGCCGCCCGCGACGGCCAGGCCATGACCATGCCGGCGCTCGCCTTGAGCCAGCATGCCCCCTCCCCGAAGGACGAGGCGTCGCTCCGCGAGGCCCGCGTCTTGAAAACGTCGGAAATGGCAGCGCTCGTCGATGCCGACAATCGCATCATCAACGCCTTCTCCCTGACGCAGTAATCCTGCCGCCCAGCTCGCCTTCGAAGGCTGTTGCTCTCGCCTCCCCCATGGGCCACATCGGAAGGGTGAGGAAGGCAGATGTCCAGGCGGAGGCGAGACGAGAATGCGTGTGATCCCCGCAGGGGCGCCGGAGAGCTTTGCGGAAGCCCTCGGACTTCTTCAGCGAGGCGAGGCGATCGCCGTCCCGACGGAGACGGTTTACGGCCTTGCCGCCGATGCCACCCATGGCGAGGCCATCGCCAAGATCTTCGCGGCCAAGGGCCGGCCGAGCTTCAACCCGCTGATCTGCCATGTGCCGGATCTGGCCATGGCCGAGCGGCTGGCCGTTCTCTCGCCGCTTGCTCGCCATCTTGCGGACGCCTTCTGGCCTGGGCCTCTGACGATCGTCTGCCCGCTGATCGAAGGGAGCCCGATCCATCCTTTGGCCACCGCAGGACTCGACACGGTCGGCCTGCGCGCCCCGCGCGGCGTTCTCGCAAAGCTTGCTACTGCGCTCGGCCAGCCGATCGCGGCCCCCAGCGCCAATGCCTCCGGGCGCGTTAGCCCGACCAATGCCGCCCGCGTCGCGACCGACCTTGGGGATCGGATTCCGCTGATCCTCGATGGCGGAGACGCGCCGGTGGGCGTCGAATCGACCATCATTCGCCCCTTCGAGGATCATATTCTCCTCCTGCGGCCGGGTGGAATCGCGCGCGAGGCGATCGAGAGCGTGAGCGGCCTGCCCGTCCGCTCGGTCGCGTCCGGGAGCGCGATCTCGGCGCCCGGGCAGCTCTCCTCCCATTATGCGCCGGCCGGGCGCGTGCGCCTCGATGCGCGCCATGTGGAGCCGGGCGAATGTCTGATCGCCTTCGGCAGCGCCCTGCCTGCGGGAGCCGATCGGGCCAAAGCCATTCGAACGCTCAGCGCATCCTGCGATCTTGAAGAGGCGGCGGCCAATCTCTTCGCCGCCCTGGCCGCCTTCGACCGGCCGGATATCGATCGCATCGCCGTCATGCCGATCCCCGAGGATGGCCTTGGCGAGGCGATCAATGACCGACTTCGGCGAGCTGCCGCTCCGCGCGGATAATCGGTCCACGCCATGCTGCGTCGACACAGCGCGTTTGGGGCAATATATCGGCTCCATGACCATGCCGACCGCCCCCCTCGACGCCGCCCTGATCGACCGTTTCACCGCGATCGTCGGACAATCCAATGCGCTTTCGCAAGACGAGGCCGGCGCGACCTATCTGACCGAGCCCCGCGATCTCTTTCCCGGCAAGTCAGCGCTGGTTCTTCGGCCCGGAAGCGTCGACGAAGTTTCGGCGATCGTCCGGCTCGCCTCCGAGACCCGCACGCCGATCGTGCCGCAAGGCGGCAATACCGGCCTTGTCGGCGGCCAGCAGCCGCGTTCCGAGGGCGAAGTCCTCGTCAATCTCTCGCGCCTCGATCAGATCCGCGAGATCGACCCTGTGGGGCGGACCATCACCGTCGATGCCGGCTGCGTCCTCCAGCGTGTGCAGGAAGCGGCGGACGAGGCCGGACTGTTCTTCCCCCTTTCGTTGGGGGCGCAAGGCTCCTGCCAGATCGGCGGCAATCTCTCCTCCAATGCCGGCGGCACGGGCGTTCTCGCCTATGGCAACAGCCGCGATTTGTGCCTTGGCATCGAAGCGGTGCTGCCGAGCGGCGAAATTATCCATGGGCTGCGCCGGCTGAAGAAAGACAATCGCGGCTACGACCTGCGCAATCTCCTGATTGGCGCGGAAGGCACGCTCGGCATCATCACCGGCGCCGTGCTCAAGCTCTTCCCCAAGCCTAAGGGCAAGGAGATCGCATTCGTCGGCCTCTCTTCGGTCGAGAACGCGCTGAAGCTCCTGTCGATTGCCGAGGGCCATGCGGGCGCCTCGCTCACCGCCTTCGAGTTTCTGCCGCTGATCGGCATGCGCTTCACGCTGAAACATACCGAAGGCGCACGCGATCCGATGGACGCCGAGTATCCTTGGTACGTCCTCGTCGAAATCTCTTCACAGCGCTCGGCGGAGGAAGCCGGCGCGACCCTCGAAGCGCTCCTGACCGAAGCCTTCGAAGCCGGTCTCGTCGAAGATGCGGCAATCGCCCAGTCCGAGGCGCAAGCGGCGAATTTCTGGCGGATGCGCGAAGAGATGAGCTGGGCGCAAAAACCCGAAGGTGGCTCGATCAAGCACGACGTTTCGGTGCCGGTCGCGAGCGTTCCCGAATTTCTGCGCCGGGCCGACGAGGCGGTTCTCGCAGCAATTCCCGACGCCCGCATCGTCGCCTTCGGCCATCTCGGCGATGGCAATGTCCATTACAACATTTCCCAGCCGGTCGGCGCCGACAAGGCCGCCTTCCTGGCGCGCTGGCACGAGATCGGCGCGATCGTCCATGGCATCGTCGCCGAAATGGAGGGAAGCTTTTCGGCTGAACACGGCATCGGCGTCCTGAAGGCCGAGGAGTTGCGGCGCAGCAAGGCCGGGCCGGAATATGAGGCGATGCGCGCCATCAAGACGAGCCTTGATCCTTTCGGAATTCTCAATCCCGGCAAGCTGATTCAGATTTGATTCAAGTTTTCCTTCTGCTAACCCTTTGCAAGGTCAGGAAGACTTAACTCCGTTTCTTAGCCCGCCTCTAACATCCGCCCCCTAATTTGGCTTCATCGAAAGGCCGGGAGACACCGGCCACGAAGGAGAAGCCGAAAAGGCTCTCAGGAGAGGCAGAGGCGTCATGAATACGATGGTTGCTCATCAGACCCAGGTTCCCGCGAAGCCCGATTGGGCCTCGGAGCCGGTCCGCCTGGATCCGGCCCTGACGGCCGGCCAGTCGATCGAGATCGTCGGAGCCGACGGCGAAGCGGTTCGTTACCAGATCCACCGGCGCGGCGCCGTTATCCGCCGCAAGCTCGACCGGTCGGGCCTTCCGATCTCCGTCGCCGTCGCGGCCCGCTGCTTTGCCGGCGTCGCGGCCAGGGCGATGGAAGATGCCGAGGGCAATGTCACGGTCACCCTGGAACTCTATCACCCCGATCCGGCGCTCTGCGTGCCGCTGCTCGTCGCCCGCGATCTCTATGACGTCGCCGCCGACTGGCGCTCCTGGTCGGACCTCTTCGGTCTGCCCATGATGATGATCGAGGCCGACGGCTCGGTCGTTCCGCTGGAAGACACGCTGACCGCCATGCGCTCGGACCTGTCGGCCATGCCGCGCCGCCGCTCGCCCAACCGGACCCGGCGCCCGCGCTTCCTGGCGCGTCGCAAGCCAGGTGGTCTCGGCATGCGCATGGTCGTCGAGGGCGAGGAAATCATCGCTCGGACCTGACGGCGGGATCGTCCCTTCTCAAGCCGATAATATTCGAAACATCGGGGGTGCGCATCCGAAAGGAAGCCCGCCCCCGGTTTCGTTTTACCGACCACGTCTGCCCGCCGGTTTTGCCGACCGTTCAGCCCGTTTCGGCCAACCGCGATCGGGCCAGATCCAGGAGGTTTAGCGTATCCACATCGAAGCTTGCGGCCTCGCCCATCTCCACCTCGACGAGCCGCTCGGGTTCGGCGGCAATGATCGGCGCAGCGCCGATATCGCCCTCGAGCGCGATGATGGCCGGCAACAGTTCTGTCGACAGAATGACCGGATTGCGCCTTCGGCCGCGATCGCAGGCGGCGACGATCGAGCCTTTGCCCTCGCTCACGAAGGCACCGATCAACAGATCGAGATGATCGGGCTGTAAAAAGGGCTGGTCGGCCAGCATGACGAGGACGCCATCGGCATCTTCGGAGGCCCGCACACCCGCCTTCAGCGAGGTGGACAGCCCTTCCGCGAAGTCCGGATTGTGGATCGTCTCGACCTTCAGGCCTTCCAGCGCGGTCTCGACGGCCTCGTGCATATGGCCGGTCACGACCCGCACGGCCCCCCTACGCTTTGCTCCCAGCGCCGTCTCGACGCTGCGTCTGACGAGCGGCATGCCGCCGAAATCGGCGAGAAGCTTGTTGCCGCCCTCCATCCGGCTCGACCGTCCCGCCGCCAGCACGACGATGTCGACGACCGCCTCACCGCCTGAACTCTCGCTTTCGCGCGGGCTCGGACGCGAGCCGATCTCTTCCAGAAGGCCACCGACACCCATTCCTCTGATCGTCTCCGGCCCGACAGGAAGTCCGGCGAGCAAGCGGTTGAGAACGAAGTCGAAGCCGTTCTCCTTGGGGCTGCGCGCACAACCCGGCGCCCCCAGGACGGGGCGGCCGTCGAGGGTCCCTAAGAGAAGGAGATTGCCTGGATCGACCGGCATGCCGAAGGACTCGATCCTGCCGCCGGCGCGCCGGATCGCATCGGGGATGACGTCGCCTTCGTCGATGACGGCCGAGGCCCCGAAGACGAGGATAAGATCGGCGTCGCCGGCCTCCCGCAATGCCGCCTCCAGCGCCTCGGCCGTATGAGGCGCACGACGCTCGCCGATGATCGTGGAATGGGAGGCTTCGAGCCGCGCCTCGCTGACCCGCCGCGTCTTGTTAAGCACCTTCTCCTTGACCGTCGGCAGCATGGTCTGGATGAGGCGCACGCGATGGGGCCGAAATGGCGCAAGCTTCAGAGCCTGTGACCGGCTTAAGATACTCAGCGCCTCGGCAAGCTTATTCCCATCGACGCTCAGCGGGATGATCTTGACGGTCGCGATCATCTGGCCCGCGCGCACGGGCGCAAATTCCGAAAGGGTCGCGAGCGTCATCGACGGATCGACGGCGTTCAGCCGATCGATCACGGCGCGGTCGGGGCAAAAGAGCCCGGCGGTCTTGGCAAAGAGATTGACGCGCCCGGTCGCCGCCGGTCCGACCCCCACATGCGGCGCATCGAGCGCGGCGCCGAGCCGGCCGGCCGCCTCGTCCTCGACCACGTCACCCGGCAGGAGCCGGGCCGCAACGACGCTTTCGACGCCGCTCTCGCGAAGCGCTTCGAGATCCTCTTGTGCGAGCCGCGTTCCTTTTTTCAGGCGCCGCTCTCCCGCATGGATCGCATGGGCGAGAACCGCACCTTCCGCATCGGCGAGCGGGGTCCTGCCGAAGATCATGCGGCGGCCTCTTCGCCGCGCCGTTCGGCGAACATCTTGCGCTTGCGGAAGGCTTCGATGACCGAGGCCATGATGGCAACGGCGATCTCGCCAGGGGTCGCCGCCCCGATATCGGCACCGATCGGAGCGTCGATCCTCTCGATGGCCGATTGCGCGATGCCGGCTTCGCGCAGCCGCTCCACGCGCCGCCCATGGGTCTTCCGGCTGCCAAGCGCACCGATATAGAAGCAACCGGTCCGCAAGGCTTCGATCAACGGACCATCATCGATCTTCGGGTCATGGGTGATGACGGCGAGCGCCGTATAGGGATCGAGCGGACGGGCTTTCAGGACGACGTCCGGCCATTCGGCGTGGAGGGCGACGCCCGGAAAGCGCTCCGGCGTCGCAAAGGCGGTGCGCGGATCGATGATCTGGATATCGTAGCCGGCGGCGCGGGCGATCGGAACAAGGGCCTGGCTGATATGGACGGCGCCGATCACAAGAAGCTTTGCGGGCGGCAGATAGACATTGATGAAGGCCTCGCCCTCGCCACTTTCGGCCATTCCCGACTTGCCGGAGCGGATCGCCTTTTCGATCGCCTCGGCCAGCGGATCGAGACCGATCTCGGCCTCGCGGACGAGACGCTGCTCGCCGGATTTGAGTTCGGTGACGGTGACGACGGCCCGGCGCGCCTTGCGCTCGGCGTTCAGACCCTTGAGCAGTTCGAGACGCATCAACCGAGCCTTTCCACATAGACGCGGATACGCCCGCCGCAGGACAAGCCCACCCGCCAGGCGGTCTCGTCGGCAACACCGAATTCCAGCAGCTTGGGCTCCCCCGCTTCGATGACGTCGATCGCTTCGGCGATCACCGCGCCTTCGACGCAACCGCCGGAGACCGAGCCCTCGAAATTCCCCTCCTCGTCGATGACGAGATGGCTGCCCGTCGGGCGCGGGGCCGAGCCCCAGGTTTCGACGACGGTGGCGAGGGCGAGCTTTCGTCCCGAGGCGGCCCAATCGGCGGCGGTCCCCAACACATCGAGCGCGGCCGCTTCGCCGGCGGCGTGCCGGGTCGTTTCAATCTCGCTCATGGGTGATCTCCCTTGAAAGCCGGCCGAAGACCGGCATCGATCAAGATAGGCATCGCGCGGGCGAAACGAAACGGCGGCCCCGAAGGCCGCCGCTTGGACTTTCGCTCAAGAAGACAGCAACGGGCCGCGCCGGGCTCAGCGCGGGACCCGGTACTGGCGCTCCATCAATTCGATCCGGTCTTCGAGATTTTCCTCCCGCACCATGCCGGGGATGAGGAAGAGGTCGATCAACTGACCGATGCCGAGGAGACCGAAGGTCAGGAGCCACAACAGCCCCGTCCAAGGCCGCCCGAGATAGAAGCGGTGTAGTCCGCATATCCCGCCGAGGCAGAGAAGCCAGAGGATATAGGAGGCAAGGGTCGACTTGTTGTTCATCTCTTCGTCTCGTCCTTCGGTTGGGGCCGCGAAACTCTCGGTCCTTCGCACCGGTCGCAGCGTACTCTCTTGCCCCTGAGATAGGGATCGGACGCGGCAATTTGGATGGGTCGGCTGCGAAATTGCATCGAGACCCGCCTTTCGCACGGGCGCGCGGAAGAGAAAGGGCTTGCGAATCAGATAAGTGTTCGCTTATATATTCCCATGACCTATGACGAGGTGTTCAAGGCGCTAGCCGACCCGACGCGACGCGCGATCTTCGAGAAGCTGGCCGTTCATGGCCGCAACGCAAAGCAGCTGCGCGAAGGGCTCGGCGTCAGCCAGCCCGCGGTCTCGCAGCATCTTGCGGCACTGCGCTCGGCCGGGCTCGTGCGCGAGCGAAAGGAAGGGCGCTTCGTCCATTACGAAGTGGACCCGGACGGCATCGGCTTTCTCGGCGCATGGCTTCAGAAATATCGTGCCTATTGGCCGGCCCGCATGGACGATCTCAACGCGCTTCTGAAGGATATGGATCAATGACCAAGGCGAACGAGACGATCGTTCAGGAATACGAGGTGGATGCCCCGCCGGACAAGCTCTGGCGGGCCGTCTCGATCACCGAGTATCGCGAGCAATGGCTCCCAAGCGGCGATCTCGATGGCGCCGAGCCGCTCTCCTTGGACGAAGGGCGCTCCGTCCGCTACGCCATGCAAGAGCCCGAGCCCCCGTTCCGCCGCAGCGAAGTCACCTTCGAGATCGAGCCGATCGGAGCCGGGCGAAGCCTCTTCCGCATTACCCATCGCCTGACCGCTGGCATCGAAATGCGAGCGGCCAATTCCAACACCCGGCCCGGCATCCGCATGGCGGCCTGACACCCTCCGCCGCCCCCCGCAAGACATTCAAAAATCTGGAGGTCGTCCGATGGGCGAAACGATGCAACTCGTCCCTATGGTGGTCGAACAGTCCAATCGCGGCGAGCGATCCTTCGACATCTTCTCACGGCTTCTGCGCGAGCGGATCATCTTCGTGAATGGCGAAGTGAACGACCAGATGGCCTCGCTGGTCTGCGCCCAGCTTCTCTTCCTGGAATCGGAAAGCCCGAAGAAGCCGATCCATCTTTATATCAACTCCTATGGCGGCGTGGTGACCGCCGGTCTTGCCATGTATGATACGATGCAATTCGTCGAATGCCCGGTCCATACGCTGTGCATGGGCACGGCCCGGTCGATGGGCTCGTTCCTTCTGATGGCGGGCGAGCCCGGCCACCGCGCGGCCCTCGCCAATGCCAGCCTCCACGTCCACCAGCCTCTCGGCGGCTATCAGGGCCAGGCCTCGGACATCATGATCCATGCCGAAGAGACCCAGAAGGTTAAGCATCGCATGACCCGGCTTTATGCCGAACATTGCGGGCGAAGCTATGAGGAGGTCGAACGCGCCCTCGACCGCGACAAGTTCTTGAATGCCGAAGAGGCGCGCGAATGGGGCCTTATCGACATCGTGACGACCAAACGCGCCGCTGCGGCGTGAATGGTCGCCAAAGTCTCTCTCAGCGCCCGCGCTTCAAGCTTCCCAAGATGCCGCGCACCACGGCGCGGGTGATGGTGGAGGCGGCGGTACGCCCGACCTGTTTTAGAATGGTCTCGGTCACCGACTGGCGCTGATAGCCCGAGGACCGGGCGCGGCGACGCGGCTTTCGGGTCGAGCGGGCATCCTCATCGGCATAGTCGGCCGCATCGTCGCGGCCGTCGCCGCCCAGGCCGAAATCGGGGAGTTGGAAGCCGGTGCGGGTGCGCCGGCCCTTTTTCTCCGCGGCGCGCTCTTCGGCTGCATCCTCTTCAGCCCTTCGACGGGCGGCCTCGGCCCGGCGCTCGGCCTCTTCGCGCTGACGCGCTTTGGCCTCCTCCGCCTCGCGCGCCCGCTCCTCCTCCTCGCGCTTCAGCTCGGCCTCGGCTCGGCCGATCAGAAGCTCATAGGCCGATTCCCGGTCGATGGCGTGGTCATATTGGCCGGCAACGGGGCTGCGACGCATGACGTCCGCCCGCTCGCCATCGTCGATAGGCCCGAGCTGGGCTGCGGGCGGGCGGATCAGCGTGCGTTCGACGATCGAGGGAACGCCCTTCGCGCCCAGCGTCGAGACAAGCGCCTCGCCGACGCCGAGGGTGGTGATCGTTTCATAGGCGTCGAATTCGGGATTGGGCCGAAAGGTGTCGGCGGCCGTCTTCACCGCCTTCTGTTCGCGCGGCGTATAGGCGCGCAGTGCGTGCTGGATGCGGTTTCCAAGCTGGGCAAGGACGCTGTCGGGCACATCGAGCGGATTCTGGGTGACGAAATAGACGCCGACGCCCTTGGAGCGGATCAGCTTCACCAGCTGCTCGACCCGATCGAGAAGGATTTTCGGCGCGTCGTCGAAAAGGAGATGGGCCTCGTCGAAGAAGAAGACGAGTTTCGGCTTCTCCGGATCGCCCACTTCGGGCAGCTCCTCGAAGAGTTCGGAGAGGAGCCAGAGCAGGAAAGTTGCGTAAAGACGCGGATTCATCATCAGCCGGTCGGCGGCCAGCACATTGACGATGCCGCGCCCGTCGCGATCGGTGCGCATGAGGTCGGCGATGGCGAGCGCCGGCTCGCCGAAAAAGGCGTCCGCGCCCTGCTGTTCGAGAACGAGAAGCTGACGCTGGATCGCGCCGACCGAGGCTTTGGCCACATTGCCGTAGATCTTCGAGACGTCAGAGGCGTTTTCGGTCAGATGCGCCAACATCGCCTGCAGATCTTTGAGATCGAGGAGCAGAAGCCCTTCGTCGTCGGCGATCTTGAAGGCGATGTTGAGGACGCCTTCCTGGGCTTCCGAGAGGTTCATCAGCCGGGCGAGCAGCAAGGGCCCCATCTCCGAGATCGTGGCCCGGACCGGATGGCCTCGCTCGCCGAAAATGTCCCAGAAGACGGTGGGGAAGACGTCGTTGTAATAGGGATCGAGGCCGATCTCATGGGCGCGATTGAGAGGAAAGTCCTTCTCTTCGCCGCGCATGGCGATGCCTGAGAGATCGCCTTTGATATCGGCGCAAAAGACCGGAACACCGGCCTCCGAAAAGCCTTCGGCGAGGATCTGCAGCGTCACCGTCTTACCGGTGCCGGTCGCCCCGGTCACGAGGCCGTGACGATTGGCGAGCCTCAAATCGAGATATTCGCCCTTCTTGGGCGCGTTGTCCGGGGTCCGGCTGGTGCCGAGATAGATCCTGCCCTCTTCCAGCATGGCCGTGTCTCCCCTTTAGCTCCAGTGCTTATCGCCGCTCCGGTCATGGGAGACAAGCTCGGGTCGCGGCCACGGGTTCCTCAAAATCCCCGATGCTGCGTGGGTAAAAGGACTGTGGCCGAAGGCGCACAGTTCCATTTTGCTCGCCCCGCAGCGCCTTGTCACAGCGCCGCACTTTCGTTCAAGTCATTGTCTGAAAAAGGAGAGGTTCGGTCGATCGAAGGGCGCTGGTCGATTGGCCGGAAAGGCGGGGAATGTCATCGATCCGCCTCTCTCTTGGGGCATCGGGCGCGATGCGACTTCGGCGAGATCGATGGCACGAGATCGTTATCGACGGCTGAGCGCCGAGCTTTACCGCGCCGCCCGTCGAGCGGACCGGGGCCAGACGCTCTTCGCGGCATGAAGCGTCGAAGAGCGGGACGGCTGGTAACGAAGCGAAGGCTCGCGAGAGCGGGTTTGGCGTGTACGAGGAAAGAGAGGGCGGAACGACGATCGGCTTCGCTCGTCCGTTTCTCCAATTGAGGCGGCGATGAGTGTGAATGTGGAGGCCGGTCAGACGCGCGGGGCGGGGCGGAAGCTTTTGAGCTTTCTGCCGGCGCGTTTGCGCAAGTCTCGGCTCGCCCATTTTCTGCGCCGACCGCCGCTGCTCTTCCATCTGGTCGTCTTCGCGCTGATCGTCCTCGTGCCGGCCCTGATGTTCTCGGCGGTTCTCATCGTCCAGTTCTCCAGCCAGCAGCAGCAGATCACAAGCGCGCAGGTCAACGATACGGCCGAGATTGTCTCCACCGCCTTCGACCGCGAAGTGGTGGGGCTTCTGGCGACGGCCCGCGTTCTGGCGAGTTCCGGCACGGTCAACGGCTCCGATTACGAGGCCTTCCGCCAGCGCAGCGCCCTTGCCCTCGGCAGTGCCCATGTGGTCGCCGATCTGATCACACCGGATGGCAGGATCGTCGCCTCGACCGCGCCGGATGCGGCCAGCCGATCGAGCCTTGCCGATCAGTCGATCCTGCAGACCACCTTCGCGACGGGTCGCTCCGGCGTGTCGGGTGTCTTCACCATCCAGCGCACCGGCCAGCGGGCCTTCTCCGTTCTCGTGCCGACCAGCCCCGGCCCGAACTCGCCTTATGTCCTTGCCTTGACCAAGCCGGTGGAGGCTCTCGACAGCGTGCTCGACGTGCGCAGCCTGCCGCGCGCATGGTCTTCGATCGTGACCGACGCCGATGGCAAGTGGATCTTCGCCGCGACGGCGTCGGAGGGACAGATGAAGCCGCAAGGCGGCATCTCCTACGATCATCCCTCCATCATCGAGGCCCTACCGGGCGGACGGGCCGACGACATGATCCAGGCCTCGTCGGTCTCGCCGATCACCGGCTGGACGACGACGGTCGCGGTGCCGAGCGCGGTCATCGATCGTCCGGTCATGCGCTCCTGGGTCTCGCTCATCGCCGTCGGCCTCGTCCTGTCGATCTTTTCCGTCGCCCTCGGCGTCACCTTCGGCCGGCGGCTGGCTCGCCCAATTCTCGAACTGTCCAAACAGGCGGAGGCGATCGGCCAGGGGCAGCCGACGAGCCCGATCCGAACCGACATCGCCGAGATCGGCGAAGTGTCAAAGGTCCTCAATCAGGCCTCGCGCGATCGCCGAGAGGCCGAGGAACAGACGCGCTTCCTGATGCGCGAGATGACCCATCGCGCCAAGAACCAATATGCGCTGATCGGGGCCCTTGCCCGCAGAGCCGCGCGTGAAAGCGCCAATACGGGCGAATTCCTGGATACACTGTCGGAAGCCTTGAACTCGCTCGCCCGCTCGGCCGAGCTTCTGTCCGGCAATGGTTGGGAAGCGGCCCGTCTCGATCAGCTCGTCGACAATCAGCTGAAACCCTTCGGCGCCGATGCCGGACGGATCGAGCGCTCGGGCCCAGACGTCAAGGTAAACGCCTCCGTCGCCCAGACGATCGGACTTGCCTTCCACGAGCTTGCGACCAATGCCGCGAAATACGGCTCCCTTTCCGTCGATACCGGCCGGATCGTCATCGACTGGTCGCTTGGCGAGACCTTCCGCATTCGCTGGCGCGAGATGGGCGGGCCCAAGGTCGTCAAGCCGACGCGATCCGGCTTCGGCACGCTCGTCACCCAGAAGATGACGGCGCGCGGCCTCGGTGGCACCGTCGACATGCGCTTCGAAGAGAGCGGCGTCGTCTGGATGCTGGAAGCCCCCCGCGACAGCGTCGAAGCGGCCTGACGCCAAGGGAGAGCCTCGCCGTCATGGCTCAGCCTTGCGGCGAAGGGCGAATTTCGCCAACCTTCGCTTGAGCCTATGGTCCCGGCGCAGCCATCCGGCCGAAGCGGGCTCGTCCGAGGCCTGGCTGCCGGATCTCGGCGCCTGCCGCTCGATCCTTGAGGCGACAGAAATCAACGCCATTGCATGGACAGGGAGGTCCACGCCCGTGAGTCTTGAAACGACATTCGATCGCCAGGACGAGAGCGATTGGCGCGAGGCGGTGGTCAAGGGCCTGAAGGGCAAGGCCTTCGAAAGCCTCGTGACTGAAGCCGAGGACGGCTTCACCTATGGCCCGCTCCACGGCCACGTCGGCGATGCGAAAGCGATCGCGCGCCGAGACGAGTCCCCCTGGCGTATTCTGCAGGCGATCGACGACATCGATCCTTCCCGCGCCAATATTCAGGCGCTCGCCGATCTCGAAGGCGGCGCTAACGGGCTCGCACTCGCCTTTGCCGGCGCGCCGGCCGCTCTCGGCTTCGGCCTGCCGGTCGCCGAGGATGCCCTTTCGCAAACTTTGACCGGCGTTATGACCGACATCGTCTCGCTGCGACTGGAGCCCCATCCGCGCACGCTCGATCTGGCATTGATGCTGGCCTCCCGTCTCGGCGCCCGCAGGCAAGACGCGCCACCGATCGATCTCGGCTATGACCCGATCGCGATCGGCGCGACCGCCGGCCGCTTTCCTCTCGAGGATCGCGACCCCCTCGACGCCCTATCGGCCGACCTCGGCCGGCTCATGGATCTTCGCCTTGCCGGTAGCATTGCCGAGGCCGACGGGCGGGTCTTTCACGATGCCGGCGCAAGCCCGGCCGAGGAAATCGGCGCCGTTCTCGCCATCACGCTTACCCATCTGAAGGCGTTCGATCGCCTCGGCATCGATCCAGCGGAGGCCAGTGAGCGGATCGGCCTGACTTTGGCGGCCGACCAACGCCAGTTCATCACCCTCGCCAAGTTCCGCGCCATGCGGCTGTGTCACGCCAAACTTCTTGAAGCGCTCGGCGCCGAAGCCCCGCCCCCGCCGCGCATTCATGGGACGAGTTCCTATCGGATGATGTCGGCGCTCGACCCCCATGCCAATCTCCTGCGTCTGACGATCGCCGCCTTCGCGGCCGCTTGCGGACGGGCCGATTCCCTGACCTTGCACCCCCATACGGCGCCGCTCGGGCTCACGAATGCTCATGCGCGGCGCCTTTCCCGCAATCTTCAACTGCTGCTCCAGGAGGAGACCGGGCTCGACCGTCCGATCGATCCGGCCGCCGGCTCCGGCGCGATCGAGCATCTGACGGACCATCTCGCGCAAGCCGGCTGGGAAGCCTTCCGCCGGATCGAGGCGGAGGGCGGCATCGTCGAAAGCCTCAAGACCGGCGCGCTTCAGAGCCGGATCGCGGCCTCGCACAAGGGGCGTCAGGAGGCGGTCGATAAAGGCGCCGAGCTGATCATCGGAGCGACGAAATATCCGATGGCGGCCGAGCGGGACCATGGACTTCTCGTTAAGCGATCGGCGCCCCTCACAAGCCGCGATGGCGACATCGCCTTCGAGCCCCTCGTCCCCGTTCGTCTGAGCGAAACCGTGGAGCAGAGCCGATGACCGACTTTCCAGATTTCGCGGCCGTCGAATGGACAAAGCCCGCCCATCTGAAGACGGCGGGCGCCGATGCCGGCACGTTCTCCAACCATGAGGGCCTGACGCTGCCGCGCGCATCCTGCGGCGCCGATATCGCCGATCTTTCCCATCTCGGCACGTGGCCTGGCCTGCCGCCCTTCCTGCGCGGGCCCTATCCGACCATGTATGTGGAGAAGCCCTGGACCATCCGCCAATATGCCGGCTTCTCGACGGCCGAGGAGTCCAATGCCTTCTATCGCCGCAATCTGGCGGCCGGCCAGAAGGGCCTGTCGGTCGCCTTCGATCTCGCCACCCATCGCGGCTATGATTCCGATCATCCGCGCGTGTCCGGCGATGTGGGCATGGCGGGCGTCGCGATCGATTCCATCATCGACATGCGCCAACTCTTCGACGGCATTCCGCTCGATGAGATGACCGTCTCGATGACCATGAACGGCGCCGTTCTGCCTGTTCTCGCCCTTTATGTGGTGGCGGCCGAAGAACAGGGCGTTTCCCAGAAGGATCTGGCGGGGACCATTCAGAACGACATTCTGAAGGAGTTCATGGTCCGCAACACCTATATCTATCCGCCCAAGCATTCGATGCGGATCATCTCGGACATCTTCGACTATACGTCCAAGAACATGCCGCGATACAATTCCATCTCGATCTCCGGCTATCACATGCAGGAAGCCGGAGCGACGGCAGACCTCGAACTTGCCTATACGATCGCCGACGGGATCGAATATGCGCGGGCGGGCGTTGCCGCCGGCATTCCGATCGACCGCTTCGCGCCGCGCCTCTCCTTCTTCTGGGCGATCGGCATGAATGTCTTCACCGAGATCGCGAAGCTGCGCGCGGCCCGCCTCGTCTGGGCCAAGCTGATGCAGGAGAATTTCGCGTCGAAGGACCCACGTTCGCTCTCCTTGCGCACCCATTCCCAGACATCCGGCTGGTCGCTCACCGCCCAGGACGTGATGAACAATGTCGGGCGCACCTGCATCGAGGCGATGGCGGCGACGCAAGGCCACACCCAGTCCCTCCACACCAATTCCTTCGACGAGGCCTTGGCGCTACCGACCGACTTTTCGGCCCGCATCGCCCGCAACACCCAGCTCGTTCTCGCCCATGAGAGCGGCACCGCGCGGATCATCGACCCCTGGGGCGGATCGGCCCATGTGGAGCGCCTGACCGACGAGCTGGCGCGGCTTGCCTTGAAGCATATCGAGGAGGTCGAGGAGCTTGGCGGCATGGCCAAGGCGATCGAGGACGGCCTGCCCAAGCTGAAGATCGAGGAAGCCGCCGCCAAGACGCAAGCCCGGATCGATTCCGGCGTTCAGACCCTTGTCGGCGTCAACAAATATCGCGCCGAGGCGGAAGAAGAGGTCGAGGTTCTGAAGGTCGACAATGCTGCCGTTCGCCGCCAGCAGATCGAGAAGCTTGAGCGCCTTCGCGCAGAGCGCGATCCGGCCGCGACCGAAGCCGCATTGAACGCGCTGACCGAGGCGGCCTCGCGCGGCGAGGGCAATCTCCTCGAACTCACCATCGCAGCAGCGCGCGCAAAGGCGAGCGTCGGGGAAATGGCCGGCGCCCTCGAGACGGTGTTCGGCCGCCATGTGGCGAAGACCCAGGTGATCGCAGGCGTCTATAAGCGGGAGGGCAGCGCCATGGCCGACAAGATCGAGCGCGTTCAGGCGCTGTCCGACGCCTTTGCCGAAGCCGAGGGGCGCCGGCCGCGCATCCTCGTCGCCAAGATGGGCCAGGACGGCCACGACCGCGGCCAGAAGGTGATCGCCTCGGCCTTTGCCGATCTCGGCTTCGACGTCGATATCGGACCGCTCTTCCAGACACCGCAGGAAGCCGCCCGCCAGGCCGTCGAGAACGACGTCCATATCGTCGGCGCGTCTTCGCTCGCCGGCGGCCATCTCAGCCTCGTGCCCGAATTGCGCGAGGCCCTGGCATCGGAGGGACGGGACGACATCATGATCGTCGTCGGCGGCGTCATCCCGCCTCAGGATGTGGATGTCCTGAAGCGCGCGGGTGCTTCGGCTGTCTTCCTGCCCGGCACGGTCGTCGCGGATGCGGCCGAGAAGCTCCTCGCCGAACTTTCCGAAAAACTCGGCCACGGGCGCCTGGCGGCCGAGTAAGGCGGTCGGCAAAGCCGACCACGCGAGGCAAGGCCCGATCGTCTTGCCACTGTCACAGTCTCAGCCTACGTTATAACAGACGTTAGACGAGACGGCAGAGGCGCGACAGCCATGAACACGGTCATCCGCAAGATCGGCAATTCCGAGGGTGTCATTATCCCGAAGGAGATTTTAGAGCAGGCCGGACTGAAATCCGGCGACAATCTCCAGATCGTTTCGGACGGTAGCGAGCTCCGTCTCGTCAAGGCGAAGGACGATTTCGAGAAGGAGATCGCCATCGCCCGCGAGTTCATGACCAGATATCACGACGCTCTGAGCAAGCTCGCCAAATGAGTTGGGCTTGGATCGGGCGCGCGACGGTCGAAGTCCTTCATGGCGAACAGATCGACCGCTTTGGCGGGGCGCGGGGAATTCGAGACGAAGGCATGCTCATGTCGGCGTTAGATCGCCCGCAGAACAAGGCGGCCTATGGCGAGCCCGACGTCTATGAGCTCGCGGCAGCCTATCTTTACGGTCTGGCGCGCAACCACCCCTTCATCGACGGCAACAAGCGGATTGCCATCGTGACGGCGGCCGTCTTTCTCGGAAAGCACGGCTATGCCATCACGGCGGATAACGGCATGCTCTACCAATTCGTCATGGACGTCGCCGCCGGCGCGGTCAGCGAAGAGAGCGCCGCACGCTGGTTTCAGGACTTCACGGAGCCCCATTCGTGATCCAGGCCTTCATTCCGCTCGAAAACCGCATGGCGCGGCGCTTGTCGCCGGCCGATGCCATTCCCGGCGAGGCCGCCTGGCTCGATCTCTCCAATCCGACGGCCCAAGAGATCGAGGCCGTGGAGACGCTTTGCGGGATCGACATTCCGACGCCCGAAGAGATGCGCGAGATCGAGGTCTCCTCGCGCCTTTATAGCGAAGACGGCGCCGACTTCATGACCGTCGCCGTGCTTTACGGGCTGGATGACGGCCGGCCGGCTTTTGCGCCGGTCACCTTCATGCTGACCCGCGAGCGGCTGATCACCCTGCGCTATTCGGAGCCCAAGAGCTTCATGATCTTCGCCGCGCGGCTCTGCCAGGATCCGTCGATCGCCGGCATCCTGAAGGAGAATGCCAAACCCCTGCCCGGCTCCGTCTCGGCCATGCCGGCGGCCGGAACCGAACGCCAGAACGGGCTGGCCGAACGGCTTCTCATCGGGCTTCTAGAAACGATCGTCGACCGGATGGCCGATCTTCTGGAGACGATCTCGGCCGATCTCGACAAGATCGCCGACGACATCTTCTCCTCCTCGGCCTCCAAGAAGCCGACAGGCACCGAGGATTTCAAGAAGCTTCTGCAGCGGATCGGCGCAGCCGGCGACCTGACATCGCGCGTGCGCGAGGCGCTTGCCACATTCGACCGGCTGATGCCGTTCCTGCAGCTTGCCCTAGACAGCCGCGGCAAGGGTATGAAGGACGCCCGCGCCCACATCAAGATCATGGCGCGGGACGTCCATTCCCTCAACGATTTCGTCGCCTTCCTGTCGAACAAGACGACCTTTCTTCTCGACACCACCGTCGGCATGATTTCGATCGAGCAGAACGGCATCATCAAGATTTTCTCGGTCGCCTCGGTCGCCTTTCTACCGCCGACCTTGATCGCGTCGATCTATGGCATGAACTTTCAATATATGCCGGAACTGTCCTGGAGTTTCGGCTATCCGATGGCGGTGTGTGCCATGGTTCTGTCGGCGGTTCTCCCGATGATGTTCTTTCGGATGAAGGGCTGGTTCTAAAGCATGATGTGATTAGGAAAGCTGCATGACTCTTCTGATCACATCATGCGGCAAAACAAAGCCTTAGAGAAACATAGCGGTATCGATTTATCGCATTGTGCTCTATCGCGAGACAAGTCCGCAGCCGGCCTGAACAGGCGAACACCGTCCGAGCCGTCCCAATACTCTCTTCGCTGTGCCGAACGGATATCGGCGTTTCTGCTCCATGAGCACAACCAGCATTCTTTCTTAATATCTTTCGCCCCAAGATTTTTGCCAAGTGCACGGCAAAGTCGCGGATAGAGCGAGATGGTATCACCATGAGAGGCTTGGGGACGACCAAAAGCGAGCTCGACGTCGTTCGTCAGCTCAACCGGGATCCGCTGACTTGGTTCGCAAGTTGCGTAACTCTCGCTTCCGTTTGCGTGGTTATGGCGCTGCGCGCGGCCGATCCGACTCTCTTGGCCGTGACAGCGTCAATTATCGTCGTGACAGGCCTTCGCGGTCTCGCAACGCTCCGATTCTACCGCATGGACAAGCTCCGCAAACTCGATCCGTCTTTTGAACGTCGCCTCTATTCAGTCCTCGGCGGGCTACACGCCGGATTGATCGGTGTCTGGGTCGCTCTCATGACGGATGTCGCGAGCGGGCCGTTGGATGGCATTTGCGCCGCACTGGCGGGGATCGGTTTTCTAATCGGCACGATCGGCCGCAATTACGCGAGCACCGAGACCACGCGCATTCAGGTCGCGGCGCTCTGCCTTCCCGTCATCGCGGGGCTTGTCTATCGCGGAAGCCCCGATCATCTTCTCGCCGCGAGCATTTTTGCGGTGGTCGCGGTCGTCGCCTTGATGAATGCCCGGCGCGTATCGGCAAATTATCAAACGGCATTGGCCGCCAAGCGTCTCAATGTGGAACTGGCATCGCGAGATCTCTTGACTCGTTTGCCGAACCGCGGCGCCGGTGAACGGGAGCTGTCGCGCCGGACCCAGGCGGGTGAAACGGCGCCCTTCGCCCTGCTCTTCGTCGATATCGACCGATTCCACCGCATCAATGACAAGCTGAGCCATGCCGTCGCGGACCGGCTTTTGAAATCACTCGCACGGACCATCCGCGCGACCGCCGGAAAGGAGAGCTTCGTCGCGCGCCATGCGGGCGACCAGTTCCTCATTCTCGCTCCCGTCGCCGGCAAAGACAGGGCTCTGTCTCTCGCCGCCTCGATCCAGAGCGCGATCGCTCGTCCGCAACGCTTCATCGCGCCCGCCTTCAACATCACGGCCTCGGTCGGCATTGCGGAATATACCCTCGATGGGACTGATAGCGAGGAATTGCTCCATGCCGCCGAGATCGCGCTCAACCGTGCCAAGGCGCTCGGCGGTGCTCGGACGGTCGTCTACAAGACGTGGATGGACGAGGAGCAGCGCGAGAACGACCAGTTGGAGAGCGATCTCGCAGAGGCGATCCGTCATCGCCAACTGACCATGGCCTATCAGCCGATCTTCGGCCTTGAGACCGGGCGGATCGTCGCCTGCGAAGCGCTGGTGCGCTGGAACCACCCCGAACGCGGCGCGATTTCGCCGGCACTTTTCGTCCCGCTCGCGGAAGCCAGTGGCCTCATCGACGGACTGACGGAACTGACGCTCGATCTTGCCACATCGAGCGCCGCGGCTTGGCCGGATGAAATCCTCGTCGCCGTGAATATCTCACCCAGCCAGCTGAAGCGGGGGAATTTCGATCGCATGCTCGCCAAAGCGCTGGCGCGCAACGGCCTGCCGGCACAACGTCTGGAAATCGAGATCACCGAGAACCTCTTCGTCGAGGAAGACGAGGACCTCGCCAAGGCGATCGAGGCGCTGCGGGCCCTGGGCGTGCGCTTCGCTATCGACGACTTCGGGACCGGCTATTCGAATATCGGCTATCTCAGCCACATGCCGATCGACAAGATCAAGATCGACCGAAAGTTCCTGACCGGCATTCATGAGGATCGCCGCCAGGCTGGGCTCCTACGCAGCTTTCTCGGCTTCGTGGATTCACTCGATATGGCGGTGGTGGTCGAAGGGGTGGAGACCCACGACCAGCTATCGTTTCTAGCTGATTGCGCGCCCTCGTCCCTGATCCAGGGCTTTCTTCTCTCCCGCCCGATTCCAGACGCCGAACTGGCCACGCTCTGGCCGAAAGAGGTCATGATGCCCTGGCCGGCTGTCGACTCGCGGCGCGTCCCGGCAACGGCCCTGTGATGAGGCCGCTCTGCGCTTGAACATGACCGAAAATCCGCAGTCCTAAATCGATCGAATGGATTTCGTATCAGGCAACGCCGATCCGTAGGAGGTCGTGGAGATGGACGATGCCGAGCGGCATGCTGTTCTCGGCCACCATCAGCGCAGTGATGTTCGAGGCGTTGATCGTCTCCAGAGCCGCCATGGCGAGGGTCTCGCGTGTGACCGTCTTGGGCGTCTCAGTCATGACCTCGTCGACCGTTTTGGCGAGGAGATCGGATGAGAGATGGCGGCGAAGATCGCCATCGGTGATGAGGCCGAGAAGCGCCCCGCCTTCGTCAACGACCGCGACGCAGCCGAATCCCTTACGCGACATGACGATAATCGCCTCGGCCATGGCCGTGCCGCTGGCAACCAGAGGCAGCTCGTCGCCGGTATGCATGATGTCGCCAACCTTGACGAGGCTCGCGCCGAGTTTGCCGCCCGGATGATAGACGCGGAAATCGCTCGGCGTGAATCGCCGACGCTCCAAAAGCGCGACGGCCAGCGCATCGCCCAGCGTCACCTGAAGCGTCGTCGAGGTGGTCGGCGCCAGGCCGTGGGGACAGGCCTCGGCCGCCCGGGGCAGAAGTAAGATGTCGTCCGCATTGCGCCCGAGCGCCGAGTCCTCGCGCGAGGTCATGGCAACGAGCGGAATGCGGAAGCGCCGGGCATAGTCGACGATCCCCTTGAGCTCCGCCGTTTCCCCCGACCAGGACAGCGCAAGCACCATGTCGTCCCGGCCGATCATGCCGAGATCGCCGTGATTGGCCTCGGCCGCATGGACGAAGAAGGCGGGCGTTCCGGTGGAGGCGAAGGTCGCGGCGATCTTGGCGCCGATATGCCCGCTCTTGCCGACACCGGTGACGATCAGCCGGCCGGTCATGGCAGCGATGCGCGCAACCACCCGCTCGAAAGCCTCGGCCCGTTCGCCCTCCAGCGCTTCGGCAAGCGCCTCAAGGCCGGCCGCTTCCGTCGCGATGGTGCGAAGGGCGGACAGAATCGACGGCGAAGACGAAGCGCTGTCGGTGCGAGGCGATGCGGAAATGGGCAGGGCTTGGGACACGGAACTTCGACTTTCCTCATTAGGCATGGGAGCGGCGGACGGCGTGCGCGCTTTCCGCCTCTCGGCGCTTCTTTCGGCCGCAAGGCCCTGGACTGCGATCGGCCGGCTCGATCACGCCAGCGTCAGCGCGAAATGCCCGTCAATGCGAGCCAAATTGCGACATGATCCCCGGCCGCACCTCCCCCGTCGCGAGGGGATCGAACGCCGATGCCTTCGGTCGACCGCGAAACTCTCGGCTCGCGCAGGCTCTGCCGCGCTTTCCAGCTCGATCGACCGACCACCGCGTCAAGCATTCCTTAACCATAGCTGTTTACCTTTTCGCAAGGTCGCGATCTCCGCGCGGCGACGTCCCTTTGCCTGAGATCAGCCAGACCCGATGCCTTTTCGCCCGACGCTTTCACTTCGCCCCCTCAGCGCGCTCCTCGGCGCAGGTGCGGTCGTCGTGATGAGTGCGACCTTCGCAAAGGCCCAGATCGCTGAAAGCGGCGTAGCGTCCAACACCACGCTGCGGCAGAGCCAAAGCGATTTCGCCACCGGCCTCGTCGATCCCGTCAGCCAGCGCGAGGCGATCGATCGCCAGCTGCGGGCCCTCGGCCGCTCACGCTCGGACCTTTCGCCCGAGGAACGGATTCAGCTGCGCAGGCTGGAAAATCAGAGCGCGGCGCTCGGCTCCACGAGCGAGGCCGGCTATTCGTCCCCCGATCCGACCGAGGCACCGGACGAGGCGGAAGACGAAACGACCGGCGGGCCCGGGCGCAGAAACGGCGGCTTCGATCTCTTTGCCGGCCCTGGCGGCGAGCCGCCTGCGAACGATCCCAGCGGCCGGGCTCGGCCGGTCGCGCCCTCGCGCTCCGCGCCCGGTGCCACCAACCCACTGGGGCGTGCCGCAAGCGATCGCCTGCCCCTTCTGCGCGGTGCGGCAACCGATCTTTCATCAGACAATCCGGCCGATCGCTACACCTTGCGTCGCGGCCCCTCGGAGCCGATTGATCCGATCGCGCGCGAACCGGAGCGCCAGCCGGCCGCCGGCGACGTCAATCCGCCGCTTCAGGCTGGTGTCGCCGGCGAAACGCTCGGCGCCGGCTCTTTGCTGCGCACCAACCGACCGGCCCTGGCCGTGGAGCGCATCCTGCGTCCGGAAGCCTCATCCGATTCGCCCTTCGCGGCGACCGGCATCCGGGCCGGAAATTTTGTTCTCTATCCCGAATTGTCCCAGCGCTTCGGCGCCTCCAGCAATCTGCAGGAAGAGCCGGGGGGCTCGTCCGGCGCCTTCAGCGAGACCGAACTCTCCCTGCGGCTTCTGTCGGACTGGAGCCGCCACGAGAGCGAAATCAATGGCCGGCTCACCTATCGGCGCAATTTCTCCGGCGAGCCCGTCGATCGGCCGGAAGCGGCGCTCGACGGGCGCCTGCGCCTCGACATCGATCGCCTGTCTTCGGCAACGCTGCGGGGCGCGCTGCGCTATCGCCGGGACGACAATGACAGGCCCGGCATCGCGTTCGATCCTGTGACGCAGGAGGATTCCGACGTCCTTTCGGCCTCCGTTGCGGCCGAATATACCCGAGAGATTGGCAGGCTGCGCCTGACGGGCACCGGCACCATCGCCCGCGAAGCCTATCTCACGCAAGGCACCGGCCTCCCCGACGAAAGCTACACCACGACGACCGCGACATTGCGAGCGGGCTACCAGGTCTCCCCGGCGTTTCAGCCCTTCGTCGAGGCGAGCGCCGGCCGCCGCTTCTTCGACGAAGCCCGTATCGGCCCCGACGGGATCGAGCGTGATACGGTCATTCCCTCACTGCGCGCGGGCGTCACCATCGATATCGAGGAAAAGCTGCGCGGCGAAGTGGCGCTCGGCTATGCCTGGAGCCTGCCGGATGACGGCCGGGCCAAGGATACGGCATCGCCCACACTCGACGCCAATCTGACCTGGTCGCCCCAGCGCGGCAGGGATGTGATCCTCTCGACACGAACCACCTTCCAGCCGGAAACCACCGGCCTGTCGGCGACCGCGACCTATGATGCGAGCCTCGGCTTTCTTCACGTTTTGAATTCGCAGGTCGATCTGAATGGCGCGCTTGTCGCAAAGCTCGAGGATTCGAGCCTTGCCAATGCCGACGAATGGGAGCTCGGCGGTGAATTCGGCTTCACCTATTGGCTTAACCGAACCCTCTCCTTCACCGGTCTCTATGCCTATCGCGATCATGGCGCGGACCAGGCGAGCGAGACCTGGGACGCCCATACCGTCAGCCTTGGCATTCGCCTGCGCCGCTGAGCGTTGCGCATGAGAAAAGGCCGCCTTCTCAGGACGGCCCTCCTCATCGGATCTACAGGCTGCTCAGGCGCCGTTTTGCGCCGGCTTCACCGTCTTCATCAGCCGCTGCATATTATCGATGACCTTCTCGCGAATGTCCGGCCGCCACAGAGCGAAAGCGACATTGGCCTCGACGAAGCCTTCCTTGGAGCCGCAATCGAAGGTGCGACCCTTGAAGGGGAAGGCAGCGAATTCCTGCTTGTCGGCAAGTTTCAGCATGCCATCCGTCAGCTGGATCTCGTTGCCCGCGCCCCGCTCCTGGGTCGCCAGAATGTCGAAGATCTCCGGCTGGAGAATGTAGCGACCCGAAATCGAGAAGTTCGAGGGGGCGTCCTCGGGCTTGGGCTTTTCCACCATGCCGGTGATCTTGAAGCCGTTGCCGATCGCCTCGCCCTTGCCGACGATGCCGTATTTGTGGGTCTCGGCCGGATCGCACTCCTCGACCGAAATGACGTTGCCGCCGGTCTTCTCATAAAGTTCGACCATTTCGGCGAGACACCCCTTCTCCGCCTGCATGATCATATCCGGCAGAAGGAGGGCAAAGGGTTCGTTGCCGACGAGGTCGCGGGCGCACCAGACCGCGTGGCCGAGACCGAGCGGAGCCTGCTGGCGGGTGAAGGAGGCGGTCCCCGGCTGCGGCTGAAGATCGTCGAGAAGCTTCAGCTCATTCGTCTTGCCGCGCTCGGCAAGCGTGTTGGAGAGCTCGACCTGAATGTCGAAATAATCTTCGATCACGCCTTTGGCGCGGCCAGTGACGAAGATCAAATGCTCGATCCCGGCCTCACGTGCCTCGTCCACCACATATTGGATCACCGGCCGATCGACCACGGTCAGCATCTCCTTGGGGATTGCTTTGGTGGCCGGCAGGAAGCGGGTGCCGAGCCCGGCGACGGGGAAGACGGCCTTGCGGACACGTTTCATGGACAGCGATCTCCAAGTCTGATGGCGGCGAACACATTCAAGTGAGACAAGAATAGGCCGGCTTTCAAAAAGGCAAAGACACGATGGGCGGGTCAAAGCCGCCGCGCTTCTGCCGAAAAATCCCCAAAAATGGATTGTAACGGAGGCTCACGAGGGAAAACGATCGCGTGATGGTAAAGGAAAGCTTTACGCAATCACGTCATGCTGTCGGCTCGCTCTGACCAAACCCTCGCACGCATCAGGGAGACGCTAGACGCCATGAATATTTCTTCGAGGATCGGCAAAGGCTTGCGCGTTCTCGGCGCGGCAGCGGCGCTGACGGCGGCAGCAAGCCTTTCGCTCGCATCGACCGCTTTTGCCGATGCCGGCTTCCAGCGCTGGATCCAGAATTTCGAGGCAACGGCCGTCAATAGCGGCATCAGCCGTCAGGTCTATCGCGCCGCCTTCGCGGGCGTCAGCGAGCCCGATGCCGAGGTCATCGAAAAGGCCCGCTACCAACCCGAATTCCGTGACGATGTCTGGGACTATATCGACAACCGTGTGAACAGCGAGCAGGTCGCCAAGGGCCAAGCCGAGCGCCAGCGCTACAGCCGCTGGCTCGATGCCATCGAGAGCCGCTATGGCGTCGACCGGGACATTCTCCTCGCCATCTGGTCGATGGAGACCAATTTTGGCGCCGCGCTTCAACAGCATGATCGCCTACACCATCTACCGCGTGCGCTCGCCACCCTCGCCTATCTCGACAAGCGGCGGGCCGGCTTTGCCCGCCAACAGCTGATCGCGGCCCTAAAGATCGTTCAGGATGGGCATGTGCGGGTCGACAAGCTCACCGGCTCCTGGGCCGGCGCCATGGGCCACACCCAATTCATCCCGACGAGCTACCGGACCTGGGCGGTCGATATTGACGGCGACAACCATCCCAATGTCTGGGAATCGGTACCGGACGCCCTGGCGAGCGCCGCCAATCTCCTGAAGAAGAATGGCTGGCAGACCGGCAAGACCTGGGGCTTCGAGGTGGCCGTCCCGGCCCAATATCGCGGCAAGCTCGAACGCGACAATCGCACCATTGCCCAATGGGCGTCCCTCGGCTTTCGCCGCGCCAATGGCCAGCCGCTTCCCAATGTCGGCGACCGGGCGAACCTCATCCGCCCCGCCGGCGACAATGGCCCGGCCTTTCTCATGATGAAGAACTTCTTCGTCCTGAAAAGCTATAACAATGCCGACAAATACGCCCTCGCCGTCGGCCTCTTGGGCGATCTCATCGGCGGTTATAGTGGTCTCGTCAAAGACTGGCCGCGGGGCTATACTCCGCTTTCGACCGAGGAGCGTTACGAATTGCAGCAGCGCCTCGCCGGTCGGGGTTTCTATGACGGCAAGATCGACGGCAAGATCGGCTCGGGATCGAAAGCGGCGATCATGGCGTTCCAGGGACGGGCGGGAATTCCGGCCGACGGCAACCCCTCGCGGGAGCTATTGACGATCCTGCGGGGTAACTGACCGGTCACAACACGCGTTCCCCGAAGGCTGTTCGGGTGCCGGGTGATCGCAGGTCTGCTCAGTAAGACGCCAAGAAGTTGATCGACTTTTTGAATCACGGCTTACGAAAAACAAGAAGTTAGATTCAACACGCGACCCAACTCGGTCGCGTTTCATGCTAAGGACGGAGGCGGGCGCTTGCTCGCCTCTTCACTTATCTCCAGCGGAATGCCCATTCGAGCAGACAGAAGACGAAGACGAGGTGCCGTATGGCCGAAGGACGCGAGATGACGACGCAAAGGCGTCCCGCCGGGCGAGCGCCTTTCTTGCGCCTTTTCGCCGTTTTGTCCGCCGCGATCCTCGCATTGTCCGCACTTCTTCCGATCGAGGCGGCCAAGGCTCAGCAGCGTCCCCGCACGATCGTCGAAATGCTGTTCGGCGGCGGCAACCGGATGAACGACGCGCCGAGCCAGCAGCCGGTCAAAAAACGCGTCATTCGCCGACAGGGCGCGTCGAACCGGAGTAAGCCGGCGCGAACGCGCTCGACCTCGCGCTCGACACCGCAGCGTTCGAGCACGCCGAGCCCCGCCATCGCCGCCGCTTCGGATACGGTCGACAAGGACGAGAATGCCAAGACCGTTCTCGTCGTCGGTGATTTTCTCGCCGACGGCCTCGCCGACGGTCTGGAGGAGACCTATTCCGATAACAGCATGATCACGGTCACAGCGCGCACGAACGGCTCCTCGGGTCTGGTGCGCGAGGATTTCTACGATTGGAGCGAGAAGCTCGGACCGATCCTCGACGAGGTCGATCCGGCGGCTGTCGTCATGATGATCGGCTCCAATGATCGCCAGCCCATGACCGTCTCGGGCACCACTTTGTCGGTCCGTTCGAATGGCTGGACCGCAGAATACGAGAAGCGGGCGACCGACATCGCCAATATCGCCAAGGCAAAGAACACGCCGATCGTCTGGGTCGGCATGCCCTCCTTCAAATATGACTCGATGAATGAGGACATGGTCTTCTTCAACGATATCTATCGACGGGCCGTCGAGCGCGTCTCCGGCGAATATGTCGACATCTGGGACGGGTTTGTCGATGAGAAGGGCGACTTCGCCTATTCTGGCCCCGACGTGAACGGGCAGACGACGCGCCTGCGCGGCTCTGATGGGCTGCGGATGACCGATGCGGGCAAGGAGAAGCTCGCCTTCTTCACCGAAAAGGCGCTGACCCGCGTTCTCGGCAATGTCACGCCACAGGTCACCCTCGGCGACGAGGCCTTGCCGAAGATGCAATTACCCCCGCTCGCCAATGCCGCGAGCGCGCGGACCGCCCCACCTGTCTCGATGAACGATCCGAAATTCGACGGCGGCGACAATCTCCTTGGCACCGGCTCGGCGGCGAGCTTCGCTCTCGACCTCTCGCCGCGCGACCGGCTCGTGCTTCAGGGCGATGTTTCCGGTGAGCGCGAGGGCCGCGCCGACAATTTCGCCTGGAACGAGAAGACTGCGGCGGTGCGCGCGGAAGCGCCGATCGCTTATCGCGGCACGCTCGATCTCGGACGGGTCAAGGCCGACAGCGGCATCAAGCCGCCGGCCGAAATGCCGTCGATCATCGACGCGATCATCGAGGACTGGGCGAAGTCCGATGCGGCTGAGAACGGCTCGCCGGACGGGTCGGACGGCGATTCAACCGCAAGCGGGCCGAGCCCCGCCCAATAAGACGACGACATGCCCTCGGCGATGAGCGATGGGCGCCCGGCATCGGCGCTGCGCTCTTAGGACCGGCGGACATATGAAAGCATCGCTTTCGAATGTCCGCTGGCAGCCCGAGCGGCGTCTGAGCCCCTCGCCGGACGAATGAATTGACCCCAAGGGTCAATTCATTCGTCCGGTGGTTCTCTACATGAGGCTGCTGCGTCAAGTCATTTCTTCGATCTTTCGCGGTCCGTCCATTCCGGACTGCAAGCTCACCATGGTTCTCTTCGACATCCGGTGCGAGGATCGTGTCCGGTGTCATCATCCTGGGCTCAGCTTGTCCGCCGAGGAGACTGCGCAGGTAAGCACCAGCAACAAAGCATCAAGGCATCAAGGCATCAAGGCTCGTTGTGCGGCGCGCCCACTTCGGCAGGATCGCGGAGGTGAAGGCAACGCGTTCGCCGCCGTCACCATTGTCGGCACCACGATCGCGAACCTTCGCCCGCTTGATCAAGCGCCTACCCTCGGCGGGCCGAGCGATCCGCGCTCGACGATCCTGGTTTCGATGCAGACCGTCGCCTGCGGCGTCTCGCCCTCGATGAGCGCTAAGAGAGCGGCGGCCGCGCCTGCGCCCATGCGCTCGTGGGGCACATGGACCGTGGTGAGGCCGGGCTCCACATGGGCGGCGATGTCGATATCGTCGAAACCAGTGATGGAAATGTCTTCGGGAACCCGCAGCCCACGCCGCTTGGCTGCCGAGATCGCGCCGACACCGAGAACGTCATTGCCGCAGATGATCGCCGTCGGCGGAACCTCCCGCACCATCAGCCTTTCGAAGGCTTTGCCTGCTGCATCGAAAGCATAATGGACCTCTTCCACCGAGAGCCGATCCGGATCGAGGCCGCCTTGGACAAGGGCCGCGCGCACACCCTCGACACGGCTCGCCGCCCGGTCATTCATGGCGGTGATACCGGAAATCATTGCGATATCCCGATGCCCGAGCGCCAGAACGCGTTCCGCCATCGCCTTGGCGGCCCCCATATTGTCGAAGCCGACGCAGGGTGACTCCCTGTCTGATAGCGCCCAGGCGATCACATAAGGCGTCTTCGAACGCGCCAGGAATTCATAGGCTTTCGCAAGGCGCGCGGTGCCGATCAAAAGGACGCCTTCGGCCCCGCGCATGACGAGAACGCGAATCTGATCGGCTTCCTGTTCCGCATCATAGCCCGAGCTCGATACGAGGAGCGTGACACCGGCGGCCGCGAGCGCCTCCTGAAAGGCCTGAAGGCCACGCGCGAAAATGGCATTGTCCATCGTGGGGATCACGGCGCCGACGGTGCGCGTCTTGCGGGAGGCGAGCGCCTTTGCGCCGAAATGCGGGGTGTAGCCCAGTGCGTCGACCGCATTCATCACCCGCTCGCGGGTCTTGTTTGTCACCTTGCCCGGTTCGTTCAGGCAGCGCGAGACCGTGGCGGTCGAAACCCCGGCCATTTTCGCGACGTCTTCGAGTTTGCTTCTGAGCGACACGTCCCCGTTTCATTCCCCGTTTTCAAGGCGGCGCTGGATGATCGGCCTGATTTTGGTCCGCTATAAGTCATAGCGCTGTCGATCCTGCAATGAAATCGCTTGCAGTCCAAATTGTAAGCGCTTACAATTGGGGTGTAGTGAGGCTTGGGAGGGCCAAACTCGTGAAGATGCCACTGATTTGGTTGATCGGCGCACTCGTCGTCTTTCTGGTCTTTCTCGCCAATGTCGCCGTTGGCGCGGCCGATGGTGCCGGCTTCGTCGCTCGCACAGGCGAACTCCTGCTCATCATCGCCACCAGCATCCTGTTCGTCGTCGGAACGCTTTTGTGCGAGGCCAGGGCCAAATCGCGCCACCAATCCCAAAAGTCTCGGGAGGAGACCCTATGACCGCCAATGACAAATCCGAGCTCGAGAACCACGCGCGCCGCAACTTCATGAAGCTGACGGCTGCCGGCAGCTTCACCGCCGCTCTCGTTGCCGGCGCGGCCGGAACGCTGTGGTCGGACGAAGCGGCGGCCCAGAGCGCCAATGAAGAGCGCGAGCGCGAGGCAGCCGCCGAGCAGACGATGACCATCGGAACGGCCTATGTGCTGGGTGCCTCGCGCAGCTATCCGATCATGCAGCTGGATCTGAAGGAAAACATTCAGAACCTGTCGGGTGGCCGCATCTATGTGAAGCTCGCGCCCGGCGGGCAGCTCGGTGCCGGCGGCGCGCTCGTTCAGAAGGTCCAGAGCAACACGATCCAGGCCGCGCAGCATTCGATCTCGAATTTCGCGCCCTTCGCCCCTGCCGTCGACCTGATCAACCTTCCCTATTTCTGCGGATCGAACCAGCGCTTCGTCAATCTCGTCAAATCGGACGCCTGGCGAAGCGAAGTTCATCCCAAGATCGAGGAACGCGGCTTCAAGCCCCTCTTCTATGTGGTCATCGATCCGCGCGTCGTCGCGCTGCGTCAGGGAGAGGACAAGCCGGTTCTGTCCCCGGGCGATTTGCAGGGCATCAAGTTCCGCGTGCCCGGCTCGGAAATGCTCCAGCAGTATTATCGCATGGTCGGCGCCAATCCGACGCCGGTCGCCTGGGGCGAGACCCCATCGGCCATCAAGCAGGGCGTCGCCGATGCGCTCGATCCGGCGGTCGGCGCGCTTTATGTGTTCGGCTTCAAGGACATCCTGTCCCACGTCACCTTCACCCAGGCCGTCCCGGACGCGCAGATCTATTCCTGCAATCTCGAATGGTTCAACGGGCTTTCCGACGATCTGAAGCAAGCGATCGAGATGGCCTCCGAGATCACCTCGGTCCAGAATCTCGCCAAGGTTCCGGCGGCCCGCGCCTATGCGATGTACGAGATGCAGCGCGCCGGCGTCGAGTTCCACACGCTCGATGACGCCCAGCTCGCCGAATGGAAAGAGGCGGGCGGCTACCAGCGCAGCGAATGGGATGGCTACAAGGCCGATCTCGCCGGTTCGATGGACGCCTTCGCAAAGCTCGACGAAGCCGCGGGCACGCAAGGAAAATACGCCGTCAACGACGCCTGATCCTCAGTGAGACGGGCCGTCTCGCCATGATGCGAGCCGGTCCGCCTTCGATGCGTCGATAAAACCGATGCGACGATCCACACCGTTGCCGCCCGTTATGCGTCCCATGAGACGCACAGCGCGCTCGGAGGTGACATGCGCTCCATACTGAATAGTCTCGACCGCAATCTCGAACGCTGGGCGCTGCTCGTCTTCTATACGATGCTTGTTCTCGTCATGGCCGTCGAGGTCGTGCGCCGCGAAGTCTTCGCCTATTCCTCCATCTGGGGAGAGGAAGTCGTTCGCTATTCCTTCATCTATCTCTCGTGGATCGGCGTTGCGGCGGCGGTCAAGGAGCGGGCGCATATCCGCATCGACATCCTCACCCATCTCCTGCCGGAGACGGGCAAGACGATCATCTACATCCTCGGCGATCTGGTCATGCTCGCGGTCGCCTTCATCGCCCTTTACTGGTCCTATGAGACGGTCGCGGTGTCGTGGAAATTCGGCTCCGTCAGCCACGGTCTCCGGCTGCCCATGGTCTGGTTCCTGGCCGCCGTTCCGATCGGCTTCGCGCTCGTCGTCATCCGCCTCCTCCAATCCATCGTCCGGGACATCGGCTCCCTGCGGGCGGGTACCCCCGTCTATGAGGGCGAACGTCTGTTCGACTGAGGTGAACTCATGCTCTGGCAACAACTCCAGGAACAGACGGTCGAACTCGGCTGGTCGTTCTACGGTCCCGTCATCGCCTTCGTTCTTCTGTGCGGCCTGGCCGTACCCGTCTGGGCCGCGATCGGCGTCGCCGCCTGCCTGATGCTCTATATTTCGGGCGTCCTACCCCTGTCGCTCGTGGGCGAAGCCTTGTTCGATGGAATCGATGCCTTCGCGCTGACGGCGATCCCGCTCTTCATTCTGACCGGCGATGTCCTCGTGCGCACCGGCCTCAGCCGCAAATTCCTCGATGTGGCCGACGCGCTCACCTCCTGGGCGCGCAGCGGTTTCGGCTCGGCGACCGTTCTGGTCTGCGGCATGTTCTCGGCGATTTCCGGCTCGGATGCGGCGGGCGCGGCGGCCGTCGGCCGCATGACGATCGACCGCCTGACGGAGGCGGGCTATCCGAGGCCCTATGCCTGCGCGCTCGTGGCGGCGGGCGCCTGTACCGGCATCCTGATCCCGCCCTCGATCGCCTATATTGTCATTGGCCTCGTTCTCGGCATCTCGGCCTCCACGCTCTTCGAGGCGGCGCTGATCCCCGGCCTTCTCATCCTCCTCTCCATTCTCGTCACCAATTCGGTCGTCAATCGGATGAAGGCCTTCGAGAACAACGAGGCAATCTCCTTAGCCGAATGGGGTGCCAATGTCGCCGCGTCCCTGAAGCGCGGATGGTACGCCTTTCTCGTGCCGGGGATCATTTTCTACGGCATCTTTTCGGGCCGCCTGACGCCGACCGAGGCCGGCGCCGTCGCGGTCGTCGTCACCATCGTCATGGGCTTCGTCCTTCGCACCTTGCGCTTTGCGGACTTCCCCTCGATGCTCGTCTCCTCGGCTAAGGTGAATGGCGTCATCCTGCCGATCATCGCCTTCTCGCTGCCGCTTGCCCAGGCGCTTGCCGCGCTCAACGTGCCTCAAGGCTTCGTCTATTCGATCACCGAAATCACCAGCGAGCCGGTCTTCATCATCGCCTTGATGATCGTCGTCCTGATCGCTGCCGGCTGCGTCATGGAGACGACGCCCAACATCGTCATTCTGGCGCCGATCCTCAAACCGCTCGCCGACGAGATCGGCATGGGCGAGCTCCAGTTCTGCGTGATGATGATCACGGCGCTGGGCGTCGGCTTCATCACTCCGCCGCTCGGGCTGAACCTCTTCGTGACGGCGGGGCTGACGGGCGAGCCGATCCTCAAGATCGCCTATTGGGCCATCCCCTTCGTCCTCTTCATGCTGATGGTGGTCCTTCTCATCGCCTATGTCCCGGTGCTTTCGGTCCCGATCTTCTGATGCCGGGACCCTGCCAAGCCGATTGTTTCTTCGACCGATACGACTACGAAAGAGGTGTCTCATGAGCCGCGAATATCTCAAGAAAGCCGATGAGGTTCCGGCATCGAGCGCGCAGGATGTCCGCCAGACCGTGCTGTCGATCCTCGACGATATCGAGCAGGGGCGGGAAGAGGCGGCGCTGCGCTATGCTTCGAAATTCGACCGCTATGAAGGGCCGACCGTCGTCACGAAGGATGCGATCGCGGAGGCTGCGTCCAAGGTTTCCCAGAAGCTGAAGGACGACATCCGCTTTGCCCACGACAATGTGCGGCGCTTTGCCGAACGTCAGCTCGCGACCCTGGGCGATGTGGAATACGAGATCGTGCCGGGCTTCGTCGCGGGTCAGAAAAGCATTCCGGTGCGCGCCGCCGGGGCCTATGTGCCGGGCGGGCGTTATAGCCATGTCGCTTCCGCGATCATGACGGTGACGACGGCCAAGGTCGCCGGCTGCGAGCACATCACCGTCTGTTCGCCGCCCCGGCCGGATGCCGGCGTCAACCCGGCCATCCTCTATACCGCCGATCTGTGCGGCGCCGACACGATCCTCGCCATGGGCGGCGTCCAGGGCGTCGCCGCCATGGCCTTTGGCTTGTTCGGAACCCCGCCCGCCGACATTCTGGTCGGACCCGGCAATCAGTTCGTCGCCGAAGCCAAACGCGCGCTCTTCGGCCGGGTCGGTATCGACATGTTCGCCGGCCCGACCGACAGCCTGATCCTCGCCGATGCGAGCGCCGACGCGGATGTCGTCGCGGCCGATCTCGTTGGCCAGGCCGAGCATGGCTACAACTCCCCCGTCTGGCTCGTCACCGACGACCGCAGGCTTGCGGAAACGGTCATGGACCTCGTGCCCAAGATGATCGCGGACCTTCCCGAGCCGAACCGCGACAGCGCGACAAAAGCCTGGGAAACCTTGGGCGAAATCATTCTTTGTTCCGACCGCGAGGCGATGGCGGCCACCTCCGACGAGTATGCGCCGGAGCATCTGACGGTTCAGGCCGGCGATCTCGACTGGTGGCTGAACCGGCTGAAATGCTACGGCTCGCTGTTTCTCGGCGAGGAGACGACGGTTGCCTATGGCGACAAGGCCTCCGGCACCAATCACGTCCTTCCGACCTCGGGCGCGGCGAAATATACGGGCGGCCTCTCGGTCCACAAATATATGAAGATCGTCACCTGGCAGCGGGCAACGCGCGAGGGCTCAAGGCCAGTGGCCGAGGCGACGGCCCGGATCTCGCGCCTCGAAGGCATGGAGGGCCACGCCCGCACCGCCGATATCCGGCTGCGCAAATATTTCCCGAAAGACAATTTCGATCTTTCGGCGGCGGAGTAAAGCGAAGCCATGACAAGCCCATCCTCGCTCTTCGATCTCAAGGGCCGGGTCGCCTGCGTGACCGGCGCGAGCAGCGGCCTTGGCCGCGCCGCCGCCTCCATGCTGGCCGAGGCCGGCGCCAAGGTGGTCGGTGTCGCGCGCCGGGCCGAACGCCTGCGCGAATGGGAGGCGGAAGTGGAGGGTGAGACCGCCAGTATCGCCGCCGATCTCGGATCCCGAGACGCGCTGCCCTCCATCGCGGAACGCGTCGCGGAGCCCTTCGGCCCGCTGGACATTCTGATCAACGCGGCCGGGATCAACACGCGGCAAGCCGCCGACGATGTGACGTCGGAGGGATGGGACCGCACGATCCATCTCAATCTCACCGTGCCCTTCCTTCTGGCCCAGGCGCTGGCCCCGGCCATGAAACGGCGCGGCTGGGGCCGCATTGTCAACTTCGCCTCGCTGCAGTCGCGCCGCGCCTTTCCCTGCGGCATCGCCTATGGCGCCTCGAAAGGCGGCGTCGAACAATTGACCCGCGCCATGGCCGAGGCCTGGTCGAGCGACGGGATCAATGCCAACGCCTTGGCCCCAGGGTTCTTCCCGACCGAACTCACCGGCCCGGTCTTTTCCGATCCCGAGCTTGCCGAGCGCAACGCCCGCCAGACCTGCATCGGCCGCAATGGCGAAATGGCGGATCTGCGCGGCCCCTTGCTCTTCCTGGCCTCGGACGCATCGGCCTATGTGACCGGCCAGCTTCTCTTCGTCGATGGAGGATTCACCGCCCGATGAAAGCGCTCGTCTATACCGGTCCCAAAGCCCTCGACTATCGCGACGCGCCTGACCCCGAACCGCGCGACGGCGAAGCGATCGTCAAGGTCGAGGCCGTCGGGATTTGTGGCTCGGACATGCATGCCTTTCTCGGCCATGACGAGAGACGGCCCGCGCCGCTCATTCTGGGCCATGAGGCGGCGGGCACCGTCGAGACCGGCAACCTTGCCGGCAAGCGCGTCACCGTCAATCCGCTGGTGACCTGCGGCACCTGCGAGGCCTGCCGAAAGGGGCGCGACAATCTCTGCCCGAACCGCCAGATCATCTCCATGGCGCCGAGGCCCGGCGCCTTCGCAGAGTATCTCGCGATCCCCGAGACCAATCTCGTCGAAATTCCCGAGGGTGTCAGCGTCGAGAAAGCCTGTCTAGCCGAGCCGATCGCCTGTGGCTGGCATGCGGTCCGAGTGGCCTTGAGTCACGATCCGGACGCCTTGAAGCGGGGGACATGCCTCGTCATCGGCGGCGGCGCGATCGGCCTCGGGGCGGCGCTGTCCCTTCATGCGGCGGGCGCCAGCCGGATCGTCATCGCCGAGACCAATTCGAGACGTCACGGCGCGCTGAAAGGCGCCGGTCCCTTCGAGATCGTCGATCCGACGTCTGACCCGATAAGCATCGCGGCCGATGTGGTGATTGACGGGGTCGGCTTTTCCGCCACCCGCAAACTGGCGAGCCGCATCGCCAAGCCCGGCGGCATTATCGTCCATATCGGGCTCGGCGAGAGCGAAGGCGGCCTCGATATCCGCCGCATGACGCTTCAGGAGATCGCCTTCGTCGGCACCTATACCTACACCCCAGAGGACTTCCGCCAGACCGCCGCCGCCATCTTCGACGGCCGCCTTGGCACCCTCGACTGGCCGCAAATGCGCGCCTTGAGCGAAGGCGCGGCCGCCTTTGGCGAGATCCTGAATGGATCGATCGCCGCCCCGAAGATCGTTCTTGCGCCCTAAAAGCGAATGAACGAAGCGGCCGTGCTTTCCGAAAGCTTTTGTTTCCCGGAAGGATAAGGACCATGGACCTGGCACGTCCTGAAACTCCTGGTGGCAGGCGCGAATTGCCAATACGGAGCACGTCTCTTATCCGGCTCGATAAAGCGGTGCTCTGAGGCCTGTCTACGATCCCGCCTCGACCTATTCGGCTGCGATAAAATGTCGGACGAGGGGACCGGA
>NZ_FWXR01000029.1 GCF_900176465.1 Fulvimarina manganoxydans | reverse complement strand
AAAAGGAACCAAGATCCGAACCAGTCCGAAAAACCCGGCCGACAAAACGCCGCCCACGTCTCTCTTTCTTTCTCGCTTTATTCAATTGTCAAAGATCACACGACATCGGCCGTGCCGGGCTCGTCGATTGCTCGCCTAACCCGTTTGAAAACTTGCTAGACCCGAGTGGGTCGGAAGCTCTCGGAACTCGTTTCGGCTGGCACCAGAGCGAACCGAAGGGCTCGCCGGCGGCGCCTGCGCCGTCGATGGGTGGCTTATAGGCCGAGGTTGCTCGTGCGGTCAACAGCCTTTTTCGAAAAAAATGCGAAGGCCCGATTTTTTCTCGCAAAGGCCCGAAATCCCGCATTCTCAGGCTTCCGCGACGTCATCGCTTCGTCATGGGTGGAGCCCCGCCGTTCTATAGAACCCTTCACCGGCATCCTATCCGGGGCCTCCGGGCGAGGGCCTTTGGGAGCTCTCCGCAAACGCATCTCTGTCGCGGTGGGGCGTCCGAGAGCAGGATATAAATCTGATGCTAGAGGTCTTGTTATCGGGTCGATGACTACGCATGCGCGGCTGTCGCGCTCCCATGGCATAGTCGTGTTTCAGGGGGCGAGCGCGCCGCCAAAGGCGACGTCATAGACGAGTTTGACGTTCAGCCCGATGATGAGGACGGCGATCAGGGTGGCCAAGGCGAGCATCCAGATCGGCGCCCGCAGGGCCCCCATTCGCTGGGAGTCCGCCGAGAACATGACGAGGGGAACGACGGCGAAGGGCAACTGCAGGGACAGGACGACCTGGCTCATGACCAGGAGTTCAGCCGCCCCCTTCTCCCCATAGAGGATGATCATCGCGGCCGCGGGGACGATCGCGATCCCGCGCGTAACGAGCCGGCGCAGAACCGGCGAGATTCGCAGGGCGAGAAAGCCCTGCATGACGATCTGCCCGGCCAGCGTCGCGGTGACTGTCGAGGAGAGACCCGAGGCGAGAAGCGCCACCGCGAAGAGGATTGGGGCGATGGATGCGCCGAGAAGCGGGGCGAGAAGCGCATGGGCGTCGGTCAGATCCTCCACCGACCCCGTGCCCGCGGAGTAGAAGGCTGCTGCGGCAAGGATGAGGATCGCGGCATTCACCAGGAAGGCGAAACCCAGCGCGATCGTCGAATCGAGCGTGGCAAAGCCGATCGCCTCCCGGCGCTGGGCCGTGCTCTGACCATAGGCGCGCGTCTGAAGAATCCCTGTATGAAGGTAGAGATTGTGCGGCATCACCGTCGCCCCGAGAATGCCGAGAGCGAGATAGAGCATCCGCTCATGGGTCACGATCTCCGGCGTCGGCAGCAGCCCGACGGCGATCGCGGCGAATGAGGGCTGGGCAAGAAGCAATTCGCCGACGAAACACAAAGCGATGATAAGAATCATCGCTGCGACGAAGGCTTCGATCCAGCGAAACCCGCGCGATTGCAGATAGAGAATCAGGAATACGTCGAGCGCCGTGACCACGACGCCCCAGACCAGCGGCAGGCCGAACAGGAGTTGCAGGCCGATGGCGGTGCCGATCACCTCGGCAAGGTCGGTCGCCACGATCGCGATCTCGGCCAGAAGCCAGAGAATCACGGCGACCGGTTTCGAATAGCGGTTGCGGCAGGCCTGGGCCAGATCCTCTCCGGTGGCGATGGCAAGCCGCGCGCAGAGCGCCTGGAGGAGGATCGCCATGAGCGAGGAGAGCAGGACGGCAGTGAGCAGCGTATAGCCGAATTCCGACCCGCCGGCGATCGAGGTCGCCCAATTGCCCGGATCCATATAGCCGACAGCCACGAGGAAGCCGGGACCGAGAAAGGCGAGAAAGCGGCTGAAGAAAGAGCCCTCGCGCAGACGAATCGAGCGTTGCACCTCGGACAGAGAGGCTTCAGGACGCAGGGAGGACGTGGTCTGTCCCTCGATCGCCGTATCGGCATGGCTGTCGTTCAAGGGATCGTGGCTCCTTGCGATCGTTTGGCGCGTCTTTGGCCCGCATCCGACGCGGCCGCGACATGGGGGCACTCGGGCTCGGCCGTTCTAGCGCCAATGTGGAGAAGAGCCCTCTCTTCGGCCCATCCGCCAGTCAATCTGGGGGCATGGGGCGTTCGGCCAAGGGCGAGCGACGCCGTCCGGCTTCAAAGGCCGCTTGATAGCGGCGCCGGAATGGTCAAAGCACGCAAAGCTTGGCACAATTGGCCGATCATGCCTCGCATTCTGGCGGCGGGCATCGGGCGGAAGACAGCGAGCGATGGAAAGGTGGACGAACGGCATGGGGGGAGAGAATCAGGCGCGCATCGCGGATTACGAAGCGATTCTCCGCCGCTCCGGCATGCGTCTGACCCGTCCGCGCAAGATCATCATCGCGATTCTCGCCGAGAGCGCCGATCATCCCGACGCGCTCGAAATCTTCCGGCAGGCCAGCGCTGAAGACACCTCTGTCTCGCTCTCGACCGTCTATCGAACCATGAAGGTTCTGGAGGAAAAGGGCGCCATTCAGCGCCATGTCTTCGAAGGGGGGCCGGCCCGCTTCGAGCCCGATCGCGGCGAGCATCACGACCATCTCATCGATATCGAGACCGGACAGGTGGTCGAATTCCGCTCCGACCGGATCGAGCGGCTTCAGGAAGAGATCGCCCGCGAACTCGGCTATGAGATCGTCAGCCATCGCCTGGAGCTTTACGCCAAACGCGTCGGCAAGAACTGACGGTTTCGCATCCGTTTCACGAACAGGCCTCAGACCGCGTAGAAGCGACCCGCCAGACGGGACAATTCATGGGGCGGCATCCGCTCGGCAGGTCCCGCAAAGCGCAGGCCGATCTCGCCATGCGCCTGCCAGACCACGAAGGCGGCGCGCAGGGTCCCCTCCGCCTCGTCGAGAAGGATGAGCGAGGGTGGCAGCATCCCCTTGCCATAGCGGCGAACCCGCGCCCCGCCTGACGAGAGATCGACAGCCGAGCCATCCTCGATGAAGCGCTTGTGCAAGGTCACGAGCTTGACCGGCCGCAGCCGTGTGCGGCGGCGCGCGTGGGTGCGAAGGTCGGCGGCAGGCCGGGAGGGCGATGGAACACGCATGGGATAAGGATGGCGCGAAGCCGTGAAGGCGCTCTTAACGCGTCCCCGCGAAGATGTGTCCTAACTGATCCCCACTCCCCCTCGCCCGGTTCGCTGCGCCCATGCGCAATTAGCTTTCGCGAAGCTGGAGCATCGAAACGCCCCGTTAAGGATGCCGTGGCACCGTAGAAATCGATCGAGGACGACGAAAAGCCGGGCAAGCGCCGATGCCTGACAAGGGCAAGAGGCGCTCGTCCGACCCCTGTCGCTTCACCCATTCCTTCCGCGCACGGACGGCGGGAACGCATGAGGCGTTTCTGGCGACGGCTCGGTTTGTGCCACGGGCCCATGAAACCATCGGTTTGATGAGCCTGTCGCCAGCACGAGCGGCGTTCGAGCCCCTCGCCGGACATGGATTGACCCTTGGGGCACTTCATTCGTCCGGCGGTATCATGCCGCCATTTGGTTGGAGATTTGAGTATCCATGAGATCGCAACCTACGAAACTGGCCATTGCCGACGAAGTGCAGGCGGCGGAGATCGCCGAACGCCCCGATGCGGACCGGGTGGTCCAATTCCTGGCCTTCGCGGTCTTCACTCTGTCGATCGGATTCTTCGGCGCGGTGACGACGATTTCCTATACGGATCCGGGCTTCTTCGATCGGATGCTGATCGCCGACATCAAACGCACCGATATCGATCCGATTTCCGTCGGCTCGACCAGCAAGCCGGGGTCCGATATCAATGTGGAAGCAATGCCGGTGCCGCAATTGGTGCGCCCGCGCGATCTGACACCGCAGGATTTCGCCATCGTCATGGTCTTCGGTGGCGAAGCCCATCTCGCCTCCCCTGGTGAGCTCTGGCGCGTCAAGGTCGGATCGGAAGTGCCAGGCCTCGGCAAGATCCTCGCCATCGAGGAAAGCCAGAACGGCGGCACGATCAAGACCGAAAAGGCCGTCTTGACCGGCATTCCGCAATAAGACTGCATCCGGCTGATCAGGCCGGTGTCGTGTCAAAGCCAGACTGTAAATGTCGGGCACCGTATCATTTCTTCTCGAGAAGAATCTGGCCTTCCTTTTTCAACCGGCCGCGCAGCTTGTCGGCGATGGATGCGAGGAACATCGGCAGATCGACCTCCACATGAACGTGGTCGTCCTCGATGTCGAGCCGTCCGGTCACGGTCTGGCCCATCACCCGCGCCTTGAAGTCGAGATGGTCCCCGGTCCAGACATCGTCGAACTTCACCATGCCGCCCAGCATGTCTTGGCGCAGCTTGGCAAAGCCCTCGTCGATGCGCTGGCGGGCCGCCGCGCGTCCGAGCTTGTGCGGGATATCGACCTTGATCGTTTCGGCCATCGGGTCCTCCGGTTCAACCTTCCGACGATATGGAGAGCCGGGACGCCGGGTACAATCCATCAGCTCGATCCTTGGGAAACCAGGGTCGGAGCTTTGGTCGTCCTATGGCCGATATCGTCAGTGTCGGTATGACGCCACAAGACGCAAAAAGGGCCGGCGGATGATCCTCCGCCGACCCTTTCGATGTGATGCGTCGCTATCGCTTAGACGGCCGCACCCGCCTGACGGCGCTGGCCGCCGCGCGAGCGGCGCGGGCGACCCGATGGCTTTTGGGCCGAGCGGCCTTCGCCGCCGGCGTCCTGACGCGGTCCCCTCGCCCCATCGCGCGCGCCTTGCGGCTGGGGCTTGCGATCGCGCTGGCCGTTGGAGCGCCCACCGTTCGGCTTCTGCCCGACCGGCTTGCGACCGCGACCGCCCCGGCGCTCGCCGGAATTGTCCTCGGCGGCATAATCACCCGAGGCCGCGTAATCGGTCGGCTGCGGCGTCAGATCGACGCCGGTCAGCTTGGCGATCGCCCGCAGCTTGGCGCGCTCGGACGGATCGACCAAGGCGACGGCTTCGCCGGAACGACCGGCACGGGCGGTGCGCCCGATGCGGTGGACATAGCTCTCCGGCTCTTCCGGCAGATCAAAATTCACCACATGGCTGATATCGTCCACATGGATGCCGCGGGCGACGATGTCGGTCGCCACCAGCACATTGATCTCGCCCGACTGGAATTCGCCCAGCGCCCGCTGGCGGGCACCCTGGCTCTTATTGCCATGGATCGCGGCCGAGGCGATGCCGGCCTTATCGAGATCGCCCGCAAGCCGGTTGGCGCCGTGCTTGGTGCGGGTGAAGACGACGATCCGCCCATCAGGATGCTTGCCCAGAAAGTCGATCAGCCAAAGCTTCTTGGCCTTTTGCGGCACGGCATAGACGGTCTGGGCGATCGCCTCGACGGTCACGACTTCCGGCGTCACAGAGACCTTCACCGGCTCGGTGAGGATCTTCTTGGACAGGTCCTCGATAGCCTTCGGCATCGTCGCCGAGAACAGCATCGACTGACGCTCGTCCGGCAGGCGATCGACGATCTTCATGACATCGCGCACGAAGCCCATGTCGAGCATGCGGTCGGCCTCGTCGAGGACGAGGAAACGCGTCGCCTCGAAACCAATCGCCCGCTGGTTCATCAGGTCGATGAGCCGGCCCGGCGTTGCGATGAGAATGTCGACGCCGCGCCCGAGCGTGGCGATCTGCGGGCGGATCGAGACGCCGCCGAAGACGACGGCATGGGTCAGACGCGTGCCTTCGGCGTAATTGGCGATCGATTCGCCGATCTGGACGGCGAGTTCGCGGGTTGGGGCCAGAATCAGCGCCTTGGTGGTCTTTGGCGCCGGCCGCGAAGGATGGGAGAGGATGGCGTTGAGGACCGGCAGCGAGAAAGCCGCGGTCTTGCCGGTTCCGGTCTGGGCGACGCCGAGAATGTCGCGGCCTTCGAGGGCGGCGGGAAGCGCGCGGGCCTGGATCGGGGTTGGCGTTTCAATCGAAAGGCGCGACAAAGCGCGCGTAAGCGTTTCGGCAAGGCCGAACGCCTGGAAAGTCTCTGAAGTCAAGAACGATGCCTTGGAAGAAATGCGGCCATTTGGGCCGCGAAAAGGACCGATCGTTCCTGCGCAGAAGGAAACGAGCGGAGGGCCGTGCCGGCCGTCCGAGACTTCCATTTCAAGGGAAGTGGACGATCCGAGGCGCGCGCCGACTGGACGCTCCTAGGTGAGCGAAAAAGATGCGGCGGGCGCTGCGCGTTCACGGCGCGATGGGCTTCATATCGGCGATCATCGCCTCGACGTCAAGATGGCCCATGCCGAATGAAGCTTTCATCTGCGTTGCATGTCTGCTTGGCGCTTTCGCCATACAGCCGGCCTTAGGGCCTGAGCGAGGACGGAATCGCTAGACGGCCGCGTTCTCAGATCAGGCTTTATTCCTCGGTCTCGTTCGAGCGCCAGGTGAGATGATCGACGATGGTCCCGCCGATCCGCGCCAGAAAGCTCGTCTGCTCGACGGCTTCGGCGGCGTGAAGCGGAATGTCGCGAATGGTCTGATCGCCGCTCTTGATCTGAAGCCATCCGAGCCGCTGCCCCTTGGCGACGGGCGCCTCCACCGGGCCGTTGTCGGTCACGATCTTCTCGGCATCGGCAAGGCTGCCGGTGGGCACCAGAAGCGAGACGGTCTCCGAGGCTTCGAGGGGGACGCTGTCCGAAACGCCTCCGCGCACCGAGGCGCTCGCAATCGTCTCCCCGGCCTTTACGAGGCTCACTTCCTCGAAGTCCTGCAAGCCGTAATTCATCATGCGCTTGGCCTCGCGCGCCCGCTCATCGGCCGATCCCATGCGCGACAGGGCAAAGACGATGCGCCGCCCATTGGCCTTGGCGGAGGCGACGAGACCATAGCCCGCCGCACGGGTGTGGCCCGTCTTCAACCCGTCGGCGCCGAGCCCGAGAAGCGGATTGCGGTTCTTCTGATTGATGCCGTTGAAGGTGAAGGCCTCCTGCGAAAAGATCGCATAATCTTCCGGGTAGGTGCGGATGAGATATTCGGCGAGGGTGACGAGATCGCGCATCGTCACATGGCTGTCCGGATGCGGAAGGCCGGACGAATTACCGAACTGAGAATGGGTCAGGCCGATCTCCCGCGCCTTGGCGTTCATCATGTCGGCAAACGCGTCGACCGAGCCGGCAATGCCCTCGGCGGCGACGATGGTCGCGTCGTTGCCGGACTGGATGATGATGCCGTGGATAAGATCGTCGACGCTGACCATCGATCCGAGCGGCAGGAACATGGTCGAACCGCCCGAATTCGCCCCACCCGTGCGCCAGGCATTCTCCGAGACCTCGAAGGTCTGGTCGCGGGTGATGCGACCGGCCGCCAATTCGTCGAAGATGACGGCGACGGTCATCAGCTTGGCCAGACTCGCGGGCTCGATCTTAAGGTCGGCGCTTTTCTCGTAAAGGACGCGGCCGGTGCCAAAATCCTTCATGAAGGCCGTCGGCGCGGTGGTCTCGAAGGCGAACGCTGAACCCGGCAGCCATGTGGCGACCGTAAGGACGAGGCAGGCAAGCACCGAGAGACGGGCAGAGGCTTGCCGCGAGCGAAAGGCAGGAGTGGAATAAGGCATGGACGGTCTCGTCGGCGCTGAGAGCAAGGGGCGATTGAGGCCATTGGTGACCATAAGCTTATCTTGCAGCGCAGCGGAGTCCAGAGGTCGCCTCGTCTCGGCGACGAGCCGTCTCGCTCGCTCATAGCCGCCGCCTGACCTGCCGGCGCGGCGGGCCTCTGCAACGTTAAAGCGCCGCGCGGGCAGACACCCATGATCATCGGCCCAAACCGGAGGCCAGTGGATTATCCCGTTCTTGCCGACGTCGCAGCGCGTTGGACGGCCGGGTCCAACAATCGCGTGATCGCCTCGGCCGGCACGGGACGACCGTAGCGATAGCCTTGGCCGACCCGGCAACCGAGCCGCATCAAAATCGCTTCCTGCTCGCCGGTCTCGATGCCCTCGGCGATCGTCACGAGGCCGAGATCGCGGCCCATGGCGATCATGGCGCGGGTGATCGCGGCATTGGCTGCGTCATGAGCAATGTCGCGCACGAAGCTCATATCGATCTTCAATGTATCGATCGGGAAGCGGCGCACGGTGGACAGCGAGGCATAGCCGGTCCCGAAATCGTCAAAGGCGAAGGTGACGCCAGCCTCGCGAAGGCTATGGAAGCTCCGCAGCCCGACATCGTCCTGATGAAGCGCGATCGTCTCGGTGATCTCGAGTTCGAGCCTTGTCGGCGATACCTGATGGCGATCGAGGGTTTCGAGTACAGATGTCGCGAGCGTGCCGCTCCGCACCTGCGCGGCAAAGAGGTTCACGCCGACCTTGAAAGGCGGCAGGCCGATCTGGTCCCATTCTGCGATCTGCCGGCAGGCTTCGTCGAGAACGAAGGCGCCGACCGGCAGCGTCAGGGAGCTCGTTTCGAGAGCGGATAAGAAGGCGCCCGGCCCGATGAGCCCAGAGACCGGATGGTTCCAGCGCAAAAGCGCCTCGGCACCGATGATGCGACCGCTCGAAAGTTCAATCTGCGGCTGGTAGTGAAGGACGAGTTCGCGCTTCTTCAAAGCCTGAAGCAACTCGTCCTGCATCCCGCGCCGCCGGACCGAGGCCGAACGCATTTGCGGGCAGAAGAGCCGGATCGTGCCTCTTCCCTCCTGCTTGGCACGTAGGAGGGCGAAATCGGCGCTGGCAAGAAGCTCTTCCGCATCCCGACCATGGGTGGGAAAGAGCGCCGCACCGATGCTCAGCCCGATATGGAAGAGCTGGTCCGCGATCTCGAACGGTCGCTGAAACGCGCTGAGGATTTCGGCGGCGGTTGAATCGACGATGAGCGGGTCGCCGCAATCGGGAATAAAGATGGCGAATTCGTCGCCGCCGAGCCGCGCGGCCAGGAAATCTTCCGGCACGCTCGCAGTCAGGCGAATCGCGACGGCCTCCAAAAGCATGTCGCCCACCCCGTGGCCCAGGCTGTCATTGACCTCCTTGAAGTTGTCGAGATCAATCAGAATGACACTCGCGCGTCCCTGTGAAGCGATCGTCTCGCTGATGCGATCAAGAAGATGACGCCGATTGGCAAGGCCCGTCAGGGTGTCATGATGGGCCAGGAGCATCAGCTTTTCGTCCCGCTCGCGCCGCTCGGTGATGTCGCGAAGGAAGGCGCCGACACCGGTACCGCGCTCGTCGTGCCAGAGCGAAAGCGTCAGCTCCACCGGCACTTCTGAGCCGTCGCTTCGCTGAGCGAGAACTTCGACCGTCTTTCCGTCGAGCTTGCTGTCTCCCGAAGCCAAAACCTTGCTGAGCATGGCCTTGTGGCCGCCGCGATATCGTTCGGGCACGATGATTTCGACCGGCTGATTGTGCATTTCCGCCGCACTATATCCAAGAAGCGCACAGGTGGCCCGATTGACGAACTCGATGCGCCCAGCGCCGTCGATGGCGATCATGCCCAGGCTGGTCGCCTCGGCGAACTGGGTGATGCCATGGATTCTCGAGGTTTTCAGCCGCTGGTCGAGATACTCCATGACCATCATCGCCAAACTTTTCAGTGTCGTCTGCTCGGCAATGGACAAAGGTCCGCGCGGCGCCGGGTCGAGAACGCATAAGCTCCCGATTGCATGACCATCCGCCGTCGTGAGAGGCACGCCGGCATAGAATCGAAAGCGTGGATGATCGCGCACAATCGACAAGTGAGAAAAGCGATTGTCCTTGGCCAGATCGGGCACGACCAGCGCTTCGGTTCGCGTCAACACATGCTGGCAGAAACCGTCCTCGCGCTTGAGAGCCTTGATCGTCAGGCCCGTGCGCGCCTTCAGCCACTGCGTATCGGCATCGATGAAGGAGATCGCGGCGTAGTGGGTGCGCAAAGCGCGAGCAGCAAGGCTGGCGATCTTGTCGAGATCAGGCTCGGCTCCGCTGCCGCAAATCCCGTATCCGTCAAGCGCTGCAATCCGGGCAATTTCGGTCTGCGATCCAAGATTCCGGCATTCGCTCATTCGAGGACATCCGAGGCTGACTTTCAAGACTGCGTGATAATAAGCGCGCCAATCTTAAAGGACCCTGAACCTACGGTATAAGTCGAACCGCAGAAGTATTATAACATTTTAAAATTCAGACGAATTCAAGTGCTGGCGAATGATTCCGGAATAATATCGGTCTGGGGGAAGAGAAGCACACCCCCGAGAGCTTTTTCTACCATGAAGTTGCAAAAGGACAGGCTCGCTGTTCCGCTCTTCGGCCATCCGATGCTCGAGGCGCAAGCGCGCCCTCCCGTCATTCAGCGCGCGTCACCGACCAGCCGCGATTACGCAGCGTCTCGACGATGCCGTGTTCGCCCGGCAGATGCAGCGCGCCGACGGCGACGAAACCATTTCCTTTTTCCAAGAGCGGCTCCATGGCCTCGACCATGCGCAGATTGCGGTCGTCGATGAGGGTCTTCTCGACGGCCGCATAGCCCTCGCCCGCCCCCACCAGCATGCCGCCATTGGGGAACGCGGCTTCGAGCGTCGGCATGATCCTCGCGATGTGCCCCTTCAGATAGAGCTGGATCATCGTCTCCATGGTGTCGTTCATCCGATCGCCGAAATCGGCAAGTGCAACGAGCTGTTCGATCTGGGCATCCATCGGCAGGCTGGAGATCGCGCTCAGCTGGTCCTCGACGGTTTCGAGCCCGATCACCTCGCTGCCATCGGCCCTTTTTCGGGCGATCAACGTGCCGTCGAGAACGTCTGCCGGCGACGCCGCCTGAAGCGCCGCGCAATCCGGTGCCGCGAGGTTGAGGGCGATGAACCATGGTTTCAGGGTACGAACCGATGCCGGCGGAATGCCGCGCCCTTCGAGCATGGCGTCGACCTTCTTGCGCCTCTCAGCGCCGATCAGATCGTCGAGCGTCTGGCCGTTCGGCAGGAGCAAGACGTCGGGCTTGGCATAGAGCGCGCCCATCGCCGTAGCTGCATCGCCGATTTCCGTCACCTCAACGGCGAGCCTGTCAGCCGCTCGAAGATCGGCGTCGATCGGCTCCGGCAGCTCGGTCACGCGCTTGTCGGCAACATGGATGGTGCCGAGAAGATGGGAAGGCGCAATGCCCGCCTTCTCGATTCGCCAATAGATCCCTTCCCCCGCCGGGACCTTTGCGGCCTTTTCGCCGATCGCGCGCTTTTGCTCGGCCGTCAGTTCGGCGGAGAGATCGGTGCCGCAGGTCGGACGGTTCTTCTCCTGGGCCTTCGCTTCGATCGTCGCGACGGTGAGAAAGAAAACCGCGACGAGGAGGAGCGGAAAGAGAAGGGCAAAGCGATAGAGCCGATCGGCCAATCGATCGAAATCGAATCGGCCGAAGGAGAGGGTTGAACGGGTCGGTCTCATGATCTCTCTTTGCCCTTGATTGCATTCAGGCACTGAGCTTTAGCGGACAAAGGCGACCGAAAGCTGAACCCGATCTCGTCTTTTCGATCCGTCCAAACGCGGGACATCGCTGAGGAATGCTGCGAGCTTACGCCCGCCGACGGGCCCGTGGATGGGCCGCGTCGTAGACGTCGAGAAGCCGGCCCGTATCGACCGCCGTATAGCCCTGCGTCGTCGAGAGGCTGGCATGGCCGAGAAGGTCCTGAATGGTTCTGAGATCGCCACCGGCGGCCAGAAGATGGGTCGCGAAGGAATGGCGCAGCGCATGGGGCGTCGCCGAAGACGGCAGGCCAAGGGCGCCCCTGAGGCGGGCCATGGTCCGCTGCACGATCTGCGGGCGAAGCGGCCCGCCCTTGGCGCCGCGAAAGAGCGGGGCGTCCTTCGTCAGCGTGTAGGGACAGAGGCGACGATAATCCGCGACGGCCTCATGGACGACGGGCAGGAGCGGCACCAGACGCGTCTTGCCGCCCTTGCCGGCGATCGTGACGGAGCGGGCGGCGGGATCGAGCAGCGCGTCTCCCGGCAGCGACAGCGCCTCCGAGATGCGCAGTCCACAGCCATAGAGCAGGGTCAGAACCGCGATGTCCCTCGCCCCGATCCAGGGCAGGCTCGCCATCGCATCCGCCTCTTCCGTCACGGCGACGGCGTCCGGAGCGCTCAAGGGTCGGGGAAGCGATTTCGCCATCTTCGGCGCGCGCATCGCCTTGGCGCCGGCCGAGGATGCAAGCCCCTTGCGCTCCAGATAGCGCAGAAAGGCGCGCACACCGGACAGGCCGCGTCCAAGCGTGCGCGCACCTGCGCCCTCCCGCCGGCGCGAGGCGAGGAAGCCGCGCAGATCCTGAGGCTTCAGATCGGCAAAATCGGCGAGCTCGGCCGGGCGGGCGTGAAAACCGGTGAGGAAGATCATGAACTGGCGCAGATCGCGTTCATAGGCCGCGATCGTATGGGCGCTCGCCTGGCGCTCGTCGGCGAGGGCCGTCAGCCATGCGTCGCGTTCGCCCAGAAGGGACTTCGTTCCATAAATCAGAAAGGGTTCGCTCATCGGAGTCGCCAATCGCTTCGCCTCCTCCATATGCCGGCTGCGAAACGGCCGAAGGGTTTTTTGAGAGAGTTTCGCATCGGAGTGCGAAGAGAAGGTTTCGCTCCCTGGATTTTATTCGCGCGTGAACTATCTCATGGGTCAACTGCCCGCGATCGCGCTTTCAGCTCATCGAGCCGGGGCCGATCGAACAGAAACTCGACGGTGCAAGATCAACGCCAAAGGAGGCTTCATCATGAAACGCCATTCGACTGCCATCTGGAAGGGCGCGCTCGCCGACGGAACCGGTCATATCACCACCCAGTCCGGTGCCCTGTCCGACCACGGCTATTCCTTCAAGGCCCGCTTCGAGGACGAAAGCGGCAAGTCCGGTACCAATCCGGAAGAGCTTCTGGCGGCGGCCCATGCCGGCTGCTTCGCCATGCAGCTGTCGCATTTCCTGGCCGAGAACGGCACGCCGGCCGAGGAGCTGAAGGCGACCTCGACGGTCAATGTCGAGCAGGTCGAGGGTGGCTTCGAGATCAAGGAGAGCGCGATCAAGCTCGAGGCCAAGGTGCCGGGCATCGAGGCCTCGAAGTTCGAGGAGCTCGCGACCAAGGCCAAGAATGGCTGCCCGGTTTCCAAGGCCCTCGGCGCCATTACGGTCACCATGGACGCCAAGCTCGTCTGACGCTGCCGCGTCAGCGATGACGATAAGTCATACAAACGGCCGCCGGTCTCGACCGGCGGCCGTTTGGCGTTTCAAGCATGTCTTCGCGCGCAAACGAGGCCGATCAGCCCGGCATGCCATTCGAGCCCTTGGGCAGATAATCGAACTGTTCGACCAGGATGTCCTGAACGAGATCTTCCCCATATCGTCCGTTCACGGCTGTCTTGAGCTCCTCCATGAAGCCCGGAAGATCGAAGCGCTGAGGATTCTCGAAGTCGAAATCGTCGCTCGAATAAAGGCGGCGGAAGGCTTCGTCGAGAACGAAGGGCTCGGGCGGAACCGTCAGCTTGGCCACCGTCTTGCCGTCGATCGTGTAGACGAACCGCGCCAGGACATAGCCCTTGATCGCCTTGTCCGCGATGATCGGCACGGTGATGGCACCGGTCGAGCGATAATCGAGCCCGTCATAAAAGTCCGATTCGACCTCACCATGCGCTTCCGGCGCGCTCATGGAAAAGACCACATAGCTCGAGCCGAGCGTGACGACGCAGGCCCAGACGCCAATGATGAGAAGCTTGATCACCGGGTTCGGCCTTTGAATTCAGGGCGCTCCCCATAGGTGCCGTCGGACTCGGCTTCCTTGATGGACTGGGCGAGAATCGCGGCGATGTCGCGGCTCGCATGAAGCTGCGTCTCCAGCGCCTTCTGGTTTTCGTGGAGCCGCTCCTTCAGCCCGGCAAGCTTTGCCATCAGCTCCCGATCCAACGAATCCAGGCTCATGCCACGGGTCAATCGTGTCAGTTCCAGCAGCGATTGGTTCTTGCGGCCCGAAATCTCGCTGAGATCGATCGCCTGATGGCTGCGAAGCGCCTCGGTTTCGGTCACAAGAATCGCATCAAGGCGGTCGACGGCATTGGTCAGCGCGGTCTGCATCAGGAAGGTCACTCGTCGGAGAAGTTGTCGGAAGGGTCGAAAGACGTCGAAAGACGCGCGAGAATATCGCCGGCCGGTGCGGAGCGAGACGCGCTGTTCACGTCGCTCTTTTCGCCGGCGCGCGGGTCGCGTTCGGCGACGATGTCGGCAATGCCGATCCCGCCATTTTCGGCCAGCGAGGCGCCGAGATGCTCCGCCAGCATGGAGCGCCAGATGGAGCCCGCCGTGCCCGAGCCGAAAAAGGTCGATTTCTCGTCCGGCAGCATGGACTCGACGAAATTGCGCAAGGCGAAGGCTTCGAATTCCTGAAGCGGCGACGCCTTTTGAGCCTCGTGCCGCACCAAGGGGCGATGGGCGCCTACACGCTCGCTTTGCGAAAGGGTCTCTGCGAAGGCCACGCCCTCATCACGTGCGGCGGTCGAAGGCGCCATGGGGCGCATGGGCCCAGCCGCCTCGGCCTCGCCGGTATCGATCCGCGACTGAACGCCCGTGATCGGCAGAGTCGTCATGTCATCTCCGTCCGGTTCGTCTCTCAAGCTGAAGCTATAGGCGGTGCGCCTTGACCGAGACTGGCGGAGATCGATGCATTTGTAGCGACACCGGCGATGGCGCCGGTCTCGTCAGGAGCCAGACTTCAACCCTGCGGCCTGATCCGTCGACGCCCTCTCCCTTCCTCGCGTCGGCCCCTTCGTCACCAGAAGAAGCGCCAGACCTGCCACGAAAAAGGCGATCAGCGCGCTCATGCCGACACGCGAGGCCGTCACCGGGTCGGTCATGCCGGCCGCGATCGCCGTCAGGCCGGCAACGGAGGCTGGGGCGAGGAAGCTCGTCGCCCGGCCGATCAGGGCATAAAAGCCGAAATAGCGGCCGGCCTCGTCGGGCGTGACGCTCTGGGCGAGCCAGGACCGCGACGAGGCCTGGACCGGGCCGAAGGCAAGGCCGACGAGAAGGCCCCAGGCGACATAGGCCTTTTCCGCGCCGCTCGCGAAGAGTCCCCCGTCGCTTGCCGGGGCGAAGGGCAGAAGGCCGAACAAGGTAGCCTCCGGGCTCGTCGAGACGAGACCGAGGGTTGCGATCGTCAGAAGCGTCACGGCCCCGGCGACGATCGCTTTGGAGCCGAGCCGGGCATCGAGGCTGCTAGCGACGAGACAGCCGGGAATGGCGGTTAGGTTCAAGATGATGCCGAACAGGCCGATCTCGACGATGGACCAGCCGAACATCGCCGCCGCGAAAGCCCCGCCGAGGACGAGAAGTGCATTGACGCCGTCCTGATAGATCATGCGGGCAATAAAGAACTTGAGGAGTTCGGTGCGCCGACGGATCTCCCCGGCCGTCGCCTTCAAGTCCGACAGGCCGGAGGCCACGGCGCGCGAAATGGGTTCTGCCCGCGGCCGGTCGGGCGTGAGAAAGAGAAGCGGCAGAAGGAACAGCACATACCAGATCGCTGCGAGGGGCCCGGTCGCCCGCGCCCCCTCCCCTTGCGCCGGATCGAGGCCGAAGAGCGGGGTAAGCCCCAAGAGAGTCCGGCCGGTCTCGGGCGAAGCGGCCAGGAGACCGAGGGCGAAGACGAGAAAGATGATGCCGCCCGCATAGCCGAGGCCCCAGGCGACATTGGACACCCGTCCGATCGCGGGCGCTGCGACGAGGCGCGGCAGCATGGCGTCGTTGAAGACGATCGAGAATTCCGCAGCGACCTGGGCCAGAACGATCGCCGCGATAACCGGGATGAGCGCCGAGCCTGGCGCGGCCAAGGGCCAGATTGCGAGGAGCGCTGCGACTTTCAGACAGGCGAAGGTCGCGATCCACGGCTTTCGAGGACCCGCCCGGTCGGCGATCGAGCCGAGGACAGGGGAAAGGATTGCGACGGTGAGGCCGGCGATCGTCGCGGCCAAGCTCCATGCGGTTTGCCCGGAAGCCGGATCGCTCGCGAGTTCGGAGACGAAATAGGGGCCGAAGACGAAGGTGAGGATCACCGTAAAGAAGGGCTGGGCGGCGAGATCGAACGACATCCAGCCCCAGACGGCCGGCTTTGCGAGAGGCCGCGTATAAGGCGGGCCGTCAGTCTCGTTCGAAGCGGAGACCTTTCCCTGGCCGTTCGGTTCTGTCGTCATCGAAGCCCTCGCAATGGCACCGCGGGAAGCGCCGGGCGATGAATCAGGATCACACGATGCTCTCAAAGCGGTCGATATCTGAGTTCCGGGCTTCGGGAAATGGCGGCCTTAAATCGAGAGGGGTCCTCCAAAGCGGCCAGTCTCGTTACGGATCGACGATCCCATCGCCCGGCAGCGGCGAAGGCGGGCGAAGCCGCCCCATCATCAGCATATCCGCATAGGCTCCGTCACGGATCGCCGCCGCCGGCCGCACGCCTTCATCCCGAAAGCCGAATTTCCGATAGAGGGCGATGCCGGGACCATTGTCGGCATAGACATCCAATTCGAGCCGAACGAGGCCCAGCCAGTTGTCGGCGAGATCGATCAGTTCGGACAGCAAAGCTGTGCCGACGCCACGGCCCGACCATCCGTCCCGAACGCCCATGCCGATTAGCCCCACATGGGCGCGGCGATCGCTGAGGCGGACAAGGCTCGCCAAGCCAACGATCTCGCTTTCGATTTCGGCCACGAGAGAGGTCTGGCCCGGCCGCTCGAAAAGCCGCGAGCGCGCCGCTTCCCTGCTCTCGTGAGGAAGCCGCATCGTCCCGAAACGGTAGTCATGACCGTTCATGATGTCGGCCAGGGCGTCGAGATCGGAGGGCTCGGCCGCGCGGACGCCGATTTCATGCCGTTCGGACTTCGAGCTCGTCATGCGCATCCATATCGTCTTGAACCTGTCTGATCGATCTCAGCGATCGATTGGTTCGCCTATATTCAGCTAATGGGGCATGATCCATGTGACCTCTCAGAGAAGAGGGAAGCGACCTCACTTCCCGATACAAAACTCGGAAAAGATCACGTCCAGAAGGTCTTCGACGCCTACCTGACCGGTGAGCGCGCCGAGGCGGGTCGAGGCTCGGCGCAGGGTCTCGGCGGCGACTTCCGCCGGCGCCTCCGGCTCGTCGCGATAGCTCTCCAGAATACGCAGGGCGTCGGCGATCAGCTCGCGCTGGCGCTGGCGCAAAGGGATTGTCTCGGTCGGATCGCCCGCCGCCTCGCGGGCGAGATCCGCAATGCGCCGGGTGAGATCCGCCAATCCCTCGCCCGTCTTGACCGATGTGACGAAGTCGTAGCCGCCTTTCTCGATCGCCCGGGCGCGGTGGTCGTCGGGCGAGCCCTCGACTTCGTCGATCTTGGTGCGCACGGTCAAAATCGCCCGGGTCGGCCGCGCTTCCTCTTCGTCCTCCTGGCCCGGCAGAGCGAGCCCCATCGGGCCGAGCGGATGCTTGACCATCGACATCAGCGAGAAGAAGCGGGAGATCGGCCCCGGCGCATCCGCCGGATCCTCGAGCGCCAGGACAAGATCGGATTCGCGCATGGCCGCCCGCGCCTTGGCAACGCCGATCTCCTCCACCTTGTCTTTCGTCTCGCGGATACCCGCCGTGTCCGAGAGGATCACCGGATAGCCGCCGAGATCGAGGGTGACGGATATGACGTCGCGGGTGGTGCCGGGAATATCGGTGACGATCGCCGCCTCGCGCTCGGCAAGCGCGTTCAGAAGGCTCGACTTGCCGGCATTCGGCGCGCCGACAATGGCCACCTTGAAGCCCGTGCGCAGGATTTCGCCGCGCGCCGCGCTGGCGAGATGGGTCTTCATGTCTCCGATCAGCCGATCGACCGCCTGCCTCACACCGGCATCGGCGTCCTCGCCCACATCGCCTTCGTCGGCAAAGTCGAAGGAGGCCTCCACCATCGCCCTTGCCCGGGTCAGCCGCTCCATCCACCCTTCATAGACATGCCGAAGGGCGCCGCTTGCCTGGTTGACGGCGGCGCGGCGCTGGGCCTCGGTCTCGGCCGACAGAAGATCGGCGAGCCCTTCCGCCTCGGTCAGATCAATGCGGCCGTTCTCGAAGGCCCGGCGGGTGAACTCGCCCGCCTCGGCCGAGCGAACACCCTCGATCCGCGTCGCGGCGGACAGGAAGGCCGCAACGACCGCCCGTCCACCATGAAGGTGGAATTCCGCGACATCCTCGCCGGTCACGGTCTTCGGCGCGTCGAAGAAGAGGGCGATACCCCGGTCGATGACGGCGCCATCGCCATCTCGGAACGTTCTCAAACTCGCGCGGCGTGGCTCGGGCAGGTCGCCGCAAACGCTTTCGAGAAGGGCGCGCGCCTTCGCCCCGCTCGCCCGAATCACGGCGACGCCGGACGGGAGAGCGCCGGAAGACAAAGCGACGATCGTTTCGGTGTGCATGGGTCGTGAGCGCTCGGGTCGGGGATCGGCATCGGCGATGAAGTGGAATGCCAGAGAACCAGCTTCGGCAGAAGGGCGCAACCGTTCAGGGCTCGCCGCCACATCGCCCCTTTGGCTTTGGACGACGATCGCGTTTGGCGCCGTCCCCGTCAATGGCGTCCTTCAGCGTAATCATACGCGGCCCTCGATGAGACGAACCGGGACAGGATTTGGAACGATGCGGCGTCCCCGCGAGTTGCCGCAACGTTCACAAGGGAGACTGATCAATGGGCAAGACGGATCTGTCCTGGGCCGTTCCGGTGATGCGAGCGGGCTATGCGGGGCGTGGCATCGTCTATCTGGTGGTCGCCGGCTTCTCGCTTTATGCCATCTGGCGCGGCGGCCAGGCCAAGGGCACGCAGTCGGCCCTTCACCAATTGGAGACGACTGCCGGCGGCTATGTGATCTTGACCCTGATCTTTCTCGGCATGCTCGCCTATGCGCTTTGGCGCGTCGTCGCCGCTTTCTACGATCTCGAATGTCGAGGCAATGACGCCAAGGGTCTCGTCGCCCGGACCGGCATGATCATCACCGGCCTTCTCCATCTCTCGATCGGCTTCCTCGCCTTCTCGCTGGTCTTCACGTCAGGCGGCTCGGGCGGCTCCTCGATTCCCTCCTGGGTCGCGAGCATCATGGCCCTGCCCGGCGGGCGCTGGATCATTGCCGGCGGCGGCGCGATCATCATCGGGGCCGGAATCCACTATGCGATCAAGGGCTGGAAGGAGAAATACCGCCAATTTCTACAAGCCAATCATTTTACCCTGCACTGGAATCCGGCTTTGAAGGCCGGTCTCCTGGCACAAGGTGTGGTGATCGCCGTGGTCGGACTGCTCTTCGTCTTCGCCGCCTGGCACGCCAATCCGAGCGAGGCCGGCGGCACGGAGGAAGCCTTTTCATGGCTCACCCATCAGCCTTATGGCTGGGCTTTGATCGCGGCCGTCTGCATCGGCCTCCTCGGCTTCTCGCTCTTCTGCTTCGTCAACGCCGCCTATCGGATCGTTCCGCGCGTGACGGGCGACGACATCGAGACCGTGGCCGCCCGGCTGGAGGCCAAGGCGCGGCAGGCCACCAGCTGACGACCCTCGCCACGTTCTCTTAAGCTCACCGCTTGTCCGCATGGCGAAGGTTCATTCATACAAAATGCGTTTGATCGCTTCGCAATACGAATTTTAAAGCCGCTGGGGCGCTGCGCGGGCTTTGAGACGGCGGCCGATTGAATCAGCCGAACGCTGCGTCATCCGTCCCGCCTGCGCTTGCGCGTCGGGGCGTAAAAATCCGGCGGCTTTCCCGCGATGAAGGCTAGAAAGGCGGCGATCGGCTCGGCCCTGCGGATATCGACGCCGTCGCGCTCCATGCGCGCAAGCTCGTGATTGGTGAAATGGGCATGGAGCGTACGGTGGCAGATCGGATGAACCGGCTCGGTCTGCCGGCCACCCCGACTCTTGGGCACGGGATGATGCCATTCGACCCGCCGCCCGAGCGGGCGCTCGCACAGCCAGCAACGGGGCTTGTCAGTTTCGGCGATCGGCGGCGGAGGGCCGGGAGGCAGGCGTTTTGGCATCGCCCTTAAGATAGGAGCAAAGCCCTGCCGCCTCCACGTCGCGTCCGTGCGACCGAATGCCGGCCGCGCTCGGCCTCAGCCCTTTCGCGCCCAGCGCTCAAAGAGCGGCCAATCGGCGAGTGCGCCGCGCACGCCAACCACTTGGGCGGCCATGTCGCGGCCAGCCGCCGCAGCCTTTAACGGGTCCGCACCCGACAGCCGCGCCCCGAGATAGGCGCCGTTGAAGGAATCGCCCGCACCGGTCGCGTCGACGACCTCGACATTCGGGACCGCCTCGACCCGCTCCGCCTTGCCGTCCGCAAAGACGTGGATCGCGCGAGGCCCGTCCTTGACGGCGATTTCCTTCACGCCTGCGCCGGCATAGCGCGCAATCGTCGCCTCCGGCCCGTCATCCTCAAAGGTCGCATGCTCGTCGTCGAAGCTCGGCAGAACGATCGAAGCCGATCCCGCCATCGCCATGATCGCCTCGCGCGCTTCGTCGAGACGGGTCCAGAGGGCCGACCGGATATTGGGATCGAAGGCGACGATCTGGCCCCGCGCCTTCGCAGTCCCGCACAAAGCGATCAGCCGTTCGCGATGCTCGGCCGGCAGGATGGCGAGGGTGATGCCCGAGAGATAGACGAGCTCGGCCGCCTCGATCGCGGCCGAGAGCCGCGTTTCGTCCTCGGCGAGACGGCGGGCGGCGGAGGTCTCGCGCCAATAGGTGAAATGGCGATCTCCGGCGATCTGCTCGATAATATAAAGGCCGGGCCGTCGACCCTCGATCCGCACAATTTGCGACGTGTCGATGCCATTCGTATCGAGAAAATCCGCGATTTTGTCGGAAAAGCCGTCATCGCCAAGCGCTGTGAAATAGGCAGCGGACCCTTCAGCCGGATCGAGGCTCGCCCGCGCATACCAGAGCGTGTTCAAAGTATCGCCGGCAAAGCCGAGATGCCACGCACCACCGGCCCCGCCGGACATCTCGATCATACATTCCCCGATCGACAATATGCGCATCGCGTCTGGTCTTCCCTAAAAAGGCTTCTTGGAATTCGGGCGGCATGAATGCCGATTGGGAGGGTTGGGCCGGGGGGACGGACGAAGTCAAGCCTTGCTGTCATACGGTGTCCGACTGATTCAATCGGGCTCTGTATCAAAGCCCGCGCAGCGCTTGTTTGGCTTTAAGAAGCCGGATCGTGAAGCGATCAATCGGATTTCGTAAGGGCCGGCAGCCCGTGGCCTATCGGCCTTTCCTCGCGGCTGGCCGCTTGCCTGCGACCAAGAACCCTACCGGCTTCTCGGCCTGCAACCCATTCCATTCAAAGGTCTTTTAGTATCCAGTGTTTATCACGTGTTTGCGGCAGAGGACGAGGACCACCGATATGAGCCTTCTTTCAAGTTTTGGGATGACCTATGACGAACTGGCCTTCTGGGGCGATGCGAGCTTGGCGTCATTCTCACCGGACAGGGTCCCGGTCGGATGGTCACTCGTCGACCTTCGCGGGCTGGGCGTCGATCCGGCTCGGGTGAATGGCTCGACCTATGACTATAATGGCGCCCAGGCCGTCATCTTGGAAAATGCCGGCACCTATGTCGTCTCATTCAGAGGCACGGACGAACAGATCGATGTGGCGCAATATCCGGGTCTTTATACCGGATCCTATCTCGAGAACTTCCGCTCCCTCTTGCAGACACTGGCGGCCAACGCGCCCGACGGGTCCAATTTCGGCTTCACGGGCGCCTCGCTTGGCGGCGGAGCCGTCAATCTCATGGCGCGCGTCGCCGACAACGACTACGGGGGTCGCTTCGCCGACGCGCGATTCGTCGCCTTCGCCTCGCCCAACATCACGAGCGAGAACGGCATTCTCAATGTCGGCTTCTCCAACGATCCGGTCTACCGGCTTCTCGCCGGCTATCAGAACAATCCGTCGAGCCTCGACAATCTCGTTCTGGCTACGGGCGACTATCTCGACGGCAATTATGACGGGCGCCACCCCTTCGACGACTACGCCCATTCCGAGGGCGAGACCGCTTTCGCAGCCTTCGCGCGCCTTGGCGATTCGCGCTTCGCCGACCGGATCGGCGCCGATTCCATCGTCATCTTCGACGCCTCGAGCCGCGAGGTCAGCGACCAGACGCCCGGCCGAGAGGGGATCGGCGCGCTTTATATCGGCGATGTCGGTGCCGACCAGATTCGCGGCCGGGACGGCAACGACCTGATCGATGGCAGCTTCGGCAATGATCGGCTGATCGGCGGGCGCGGCAATGACGAAATCGAGGGTGGTGCCGGGCTCGATACGGCCGTCTTCGCCGTCTCCTTTTCCGCCGCCGCCCGATCGATCGCACCCGATGGGCGTCTGCAGGTCGCATCCGACGAGGGCGCCGATCTCCTGTCGGGCGTCGAGCGGCTCGCCTTTACCGACAAGATGCTTGCCCTCGATGTCGGGGCCGGCGAAAATGCCGGCGTCGTCTATCGCACCTATCAGGCCGCTTTCGACCGAACCCCGGACGCGGCTGGACTGTCCTTCTGGATCCGGTCGGCCGATCAAGGCACGAGCTTCGAGACGATTGCCCAAGGCTTCATCGACTCCTCGGAATTCCGCGATGCCTATGGCCGCAACCCAACCAACCAAGAGTTCGTCGGTCTCCTCTATGAGAATATTCTCGGACGTCCCGGCGAGACGAGCGGCCTGGACTATTGGACCGATGCCCTTGCCGAGGGTGCGAGCCGAGCCCTGGTCCTGACCAATTTCGCCGAAAGCAGCGAGAATATCGCTCTGACGGCCCCGGCCATCGGCGACGGTATTCTTCTCGATCCGATGGCAGCTTAGAGCATGATGCGGAAGAGTTACATAACTTTTCCGCTCACATCATGCGGCAAAACAAAGAGTTGGAGAGAAGTTGCGATCGCAACTTATCGCTTGTCGCTCCAACCTCCGCTGTGTCATCTCCCTGGAGGCTTGCGGCATCGGCGACAGCCAAGCGGATGCCAGCCGGGCTTCACCAGACCTCTCGACTTCGATCTCGGGACAGATGGGAAAAGTCGAGGGAGGCGTTAGGCACATGGGCCGACAATCCCTTGATACGCCCTAGCTCTCTCGGCCCATAGCCAGCGCCCGGAGGCCGGTCGTGTCCATCTTCGACCTTATCGCGACCCTTCTCGTTCTCACCGCCCTCTTTGCCTTCGCGAACCACGTCGTGCTTCGCCTGCCTCAGACGATCGGCCTTTTGATCGTCGGGCTTGGCGCGTCGCTTCTCCTCGTCGCGCTTCAGATCGCCTTTCCGCGGATCGGGCTTCAGGAGACGGTCACGACCTATGTCCGCCAGATCGACTTTCGTGCAACCGTGCTCGACGGCATGCTCGCCTTCCTGCTCTTTGCCGGCGCGATGCAGGTCGATCTGACGCGCCTGAAGAGCCGGGCCCTGGCGGTCGGGTCCATGGCGACGATTGGTGTTCTCATCTCGACCGCGATCGCCGGCATCGGCTTCTGGCTGATCGCCGGCTGGACCGGCCTCTCCGTCTCGCTCGCCTGGGCCCTCGTCTTCGGCGCGCTGATCAGCCCGACCGATCCGGTGGCCGTTCTCTCGACCCTCAAGACCGTCGACGTACCGGACACGCTGGAGACCGACATGAGCGGCGAATCGCTCTTCAATGACGGCGTCGGCGTGGTCGTCTTCACCGCCCTTCTGGCGATCGCGGCCGGATCGAGCGGTCATGGGGGCGAGGGCGGGGGCAGCCTGTCGCAAGTGGCGGAGCTCTTTCTCGTCGAAGCACTCGGCGGCGCGCTTTTGGGCCTCGTCGCTGGCTATGCGGCTTTCCGAATGATGCGGGCGATCGACGATTATCCGGTCGAAGTCCTGATCTCGCTTGGCCTCGTCGCCGGCACCTACGCGCTGGCCGGTCACCTTCATATGAGCGGGCCGATCGCCGTCGTCGTGGCCGGGCTCCTCATCGGCAATCGCGGGCCCCATCATGCCTTCAGCGATCTGACCCAGCGCTATATGTTCGGCTTCTGGCAGCTCGTCGATGAAATCCTCAATGCCGTGCTCTTTCTCCTGATCGGCCTCGAAGTCCTCGTGCTGCGTTTCGACCTTTCCTTCGGCTGGGCCATGGGCCTCGCCATTCCCCTTGTCTTCCTCTCGCGCCTCGTCGCGGTGGCCGTGCCCGTCCTGACCTTGTCGCGTTTCATGCCTTTCATGAAGGGGACGATCGCCATCCTCACATGGGGCGGGCTGAGGGGCGGCATCTCGATCGCGCTCGCCTTGTCGATCCCGGAGACGCCGGAGAAATCGGCGATCCTCGCCGCGACCTATGCCGTCGTCCTCTTCACCATCATCGTCCAGGGCCTCACCCTGAAACGGGTCGTTCTCCGTTTCGCCGATTGCAACTGATACGAAATCCGTTTGATCGCTTCGCGATACGGATTTTCAAAGCCGCTCAAGCCAACAAAAAGGCGGAAAGGCGCGTGACGTCCCTGGCGAGATAGCCGTCGACAGCCGACAACCGGGCCTCCAGCTTGACCTCATCGCCTGCGGCAAGCGGCACCGCCATCGTGAAAACGAGCGTCGCCTCGCCTTCGGTGAGATCGCTTGTCGAGAAGGGCCCGGCGAGGATCGTCGACCCACTCACAAGACGCCCGGAGAGTCTTATGGGAACATTCGCGCCGTTCTGATGCCAGCCAAGGGCTGCGGCGAAGAAATAGAGGCCGGCGATTGGTGTGGTGAAGACATTCGCGCCCGCATCGAACGCGCCTTGTGCATTGCTCGCGGTGTCGTTCAGCGCGACCGCCGTCCAGGCATCGGCGGCGATGTAGTTGTCGTAATTGGTCGAAGCAACCGCCTTCGGAACGCTCGGCAAGCGGGCGATCCCATTGGCGCTCGCCGCTTCGAGGACGGTCGCGAAAGCCGAGCCATCGCCGGAGACCTTGATCGACAGGCTGTCGCCGCCCAGAAGCCCGAAAAGCGCGTTCGTCTGGTAAGCGGTCTGGAAATTGAAGGCGGCGTCCTTCGATGCGTCTTGGCGATTGAAGCTGCCCAGGACCGAGCCATTGCCGCTCCCTGAGACGTCGTCATGGGAAAACAGCGCTGAACTCGTCTTCACGACAAGGCGATTATAGCTATCGCCCAAGGCGTTGACGCCAAAGATCGGCGCATTCGAGACCGCTTCCACCCAGCGCTCGCCATCATAGCGGCGCAGGCGCCCATCGCCCGCCACATGGGCGAGCCAGCCGACGCGCGGCGTAAAGAAGGCCCAGGCACCATCCTGGAAGGCGGCGACTTGAGTGCCGCGACCGACCCATTCCCCACCCGCCGGCGCGGCTACGATATGCCGGTCGCCTTCTTGCGGCTCGGCGGGCGGCTCGGTCCGGTCGAGATCGAGAACCGAGAGATGGACGATGGCGTCGAGCGCCCGCAAGGCCTCGTTATGGGTCAGATGCTTCTGTGCCTGGACGGCGAGAATATAGGGAAGGGCGAGATTGACGGTTTCGGACATCGAAGAGCTCCAAGCGGTCTTTGTCCGATGATGCACCGAGGAGAGGGGGGTGGGGATTTCTCCGGTCGGCTCAGAACACGAAAAGGCGCGGAAAGCCTTAGCTCCCGCGCCTTTTCCAGTGTGCCGTCTTCGAAGTTTTACCGCATGGTCGGGATGACGAATTCCGCGCCATCCTTGATGCCCGAGGGCCAGCGGCTCGTGACCGTCTTGGTCCGCGTATAGAAGCGGAAGCCGTCGGCGCCGTGCTGGTTGAGATCGCCGAAGCCGGAAGCCTTCCAGCCGCCGAAGGTGTAGTAGGACAGCGGCACGGGGATCGGCACATTGATGCCGACCATGCCGATATTGATGCGGGCGGCGAAATCGCGGGCCGCATCGCCGTCGCGGGTGAAGATCGCAACGCCATTGCCGTATTCGTGGCTCATCGGCAGATCGAGCGCCTCTTCGTAATTGGCGGCGCGGGCAACGGAGAGAACCGGACCAAAGATCTCGGTCTTGTAGATGTCCATGTCCTTCTTGACATCGTCGAAGAGGCAGGCGCCGACGAAGAAGCCATTCTCATAGCCCTGCATCGAGAAATCGCGGCCGTCGACGACGAGCTTGGCGCCCTCCTCGACACCCCGATTGACGAGACCCAGCACCCGCGACTTGGCTTCGGCCGTCACCAGCGGGCCGAAATCCACGTCGTCGCCGGCTGTATAGGGGCCGACCTTCAACGCCTCGATCTTCGGGACGAGCTTCTCGATCAGACGATCGCCGGTCTCCTTGCCGACGGGCACGGCGACGGAGACAGCCATGCAGCGCTCGCCCGCCGCGCCGAAGCCGGCGCCGATCAGCGCGTCCGCCGCCTTGTCCATATCGGCGTCGGGCATGATGATCATGTGGTTCTTGGCGCCGCCGAAGCATTGGACGCGCTTGCCGTTGGAGCAGCCCCGGCCATAGATGTATTTGGCGATGGCGGTGGAGCCGACGAAGCCGACGGCCTGAATGTCCGGGTCGTCGAGAATGGCGTCGACCGCTTCCTTGTCGCCATTGACCACATTAAGGATGCCGGCCGGCAGGCCCGCTTCCATCATCAACTCGGCGAGCATCAAAGGCACGGACGGATCACGCTCGGACGGCTTCAGGATGAAGGCGTTGCCGGAGGCGATCGCCGGGCAGAACTTCCACATCGGGATCATGGCGGGGAAGTTGAAGGGCGTGATGCCGGCGACGACGCCGAGCGGCTGGCGCATCGAGTAGATGTCGATGCCGGGGCCGGCGCCTTCCGTGAATTCACCCTTCAGCATCTGCGGCGCGCCGATGCAGAACTCGGCGACTTCCAGGCCGCGCTGCACGTCGCCCTTGGCATCGGGAATCGTCTTGCCATGCTCGCGCGACAAGGCCTCGGCGAGCTTGTCCATGTCGCGATTGAGAAGCTCGACGAACTTCATCATCACCCGGGCGCGGCGCTGGGGATTGGTGGCGGCCCAGGCCCGCTGGGCGGCCTTGCCGTTCTCGACCGCCGCGCGCAGCTCGCTTTGGCTGGCCAGCGCCACCTCGGCCTGGACTTCGCCCGTCGCCGGGTTGAAGACCTTGGCGGTGCGCCCGCTCGTACCGGCGACACGCTTGCCGCCAATGAAATGACCGATGGTTTCCATCGCTTCGTCTCCTCCGAATGGTTTCATTGCTCTTGGGGCCCGTTCTGACGCATGAATTTGTCGAACCCAATCCCTTGAAACGCGAATCCGTTGTGCGAAAAATCGAGTCCTCACGCTTCGCCTTCGGAGAGCCATCCTCATGAATTGGGACGATGTCCGCGTCTTTCTGGCGGTCGCGCGCGCCGGTCAAATCTTGTCCGCCGCGCGTCGGCTGGAGTTGAATCATGCGACGGTCGGGCGCCGGCTGACGAGCCTGGAGGCGGCGATCGGCGCAAAACTTCTGCACCGCCGGCCGAACGGATGCGAACTGACCGAGCGCGGCCGGGCCTTCCTTGCAAAGGCGGAGCGCATGGAAGCGGCGATGATCGACGCGCGTGCCGAGATCGAGGGCGCGGATGTCGCGCTCTCGGGCACGGTGCGCGTCGGGGCGCCCGACGGCTTCGGCACAGCGTTTCTGGCGCCGCGGCTTTGGCGCCTGACCGAACGCCATCCGGGCCTCGTCATCGAACTCGTCCCGGTGCCGCGCGCCTTCTCGATCTCGCGCCGCGAGGCCGATATCGCGATCACGGTTGAGCGGCCCGAGGCCGGGCGCCTCGTCGCCGCCAAGCTCACCGACTATGCACTCGGCTTTTATGCGAGCCCGGCCTATCTGGCGGGGGCGGGCTCCCTGGCCGATGTGGGCGATCTCATGCGCCATCGTCTGGTCGGGGCGGTCGAGGACCTTCTCTATTCCCAGAAGCTCGCCTATTGGGCCGACCTGCTACAGGACTGGCCCTCGCGCTACGAGGTGTCCTCGGCGATCGGCCAGACCGAGGCGGTGGCGGCCGGAGCCGGCATCGGCATTCTGCACGACTTCATCGCCGCGGGTCGGCGCGATCTGAAGCGTGTGCTGCCGGCCGAGCGGATCGAGCGCGCCTTTTGGCTCGTCTATCACGAGAGCGTGCGCGACGTGCCGCGCATCGCCGCCGTCGCGGCCTTCATCCGGGAAAGCGTGGCGGCGGAGCGGGAACTGTTTGGCTGAAGGTGGGGCGGTCAATCCGACGCGTGCACCAAGGAGAGAAAGCCACATATGCGGCGCCGGGGCGGTAAGCGTCGGCATGGCCTGACAATCGCAAATGTACGTCACTTGGTTTTGTGCATATATGAAGAGAGTCGGTCGTTCCGGCATCCGATCCAAGGACGGGGCTTTTGCATGACTATCGCGAAAGGCAAGATCGTCGAAGGAGGGCGTGTCATCCTTCCTGCCGCGTTTCGCAAATCCCTCAATCTGGCGAAGGGCGATACGGTACTGATCGAACTTGATGGAGACGAGCTCCGCATCCGGCCGGCTCGTTCGGCCCTCAGGCGCCTGCAGAACAAGCTTAGGGCCTATGCCCCGAAGGAGGGCAGAGTGTCCGACGAGCTGATCGCCGAGCGTCGGCGCGAAGCGGATAGCGAATAACCCATGGGCTGCGTACTCGACGCGTCGGCGATTCTCTGCCTTCTCTTTTCGGAGACCGGCGCAAAGACGGTCGAGGCACGCTTGGGTGAGGCCATGGTCTCCGCCGTGAACTACACGGAAGTTCTGTCTAAGCTGATCGATCGAGGCCTCGATCCAGACGAAGCCATTCGCGACTTTGCCGAACTCGACATGACGATCGTGCCCGTCAGCCAGGACGACGCCGAAGAAGCGGCGCGGCTGCGTATGATGACCCAGCATATGGGGCTGTCTCTTGGGGATCGATACTGTTTGGCATTGGCCAAGCTGCGGGGCGTTCCGGCCATGACGACGGATCAAGCCTGGAAGAGAATCGACACGTCGGCGGGCATCGAGATTGAGTTTGCCCGATAGGCAGTCGGCGTTTTCGGTTCAATTTCGCACCCCTACGATCGACCCAAGCCGGGCGCGGCGTTTCGCCCTCTCGCAAATGTCCGCTCCCGATTGCGCGGCAAGAGCGCGAGCAGGGTGAGACCGCGCAGGCCGAGAAACAGCAGCATGGCGACCCAAAGCCCCTGATTGCCGAAGACGGATGTCAGCCCATAGGCGGCGAGAACGAAGAGGGCGAGCGAGAGGAGCATCATGTCGCGCATGGTCTTCGACCAGGTGGCGCCAATGAAGATGCCGTCCATGGTGAAGGCAAGCGAGCCGGCGATCGGCGTCATGGCGGCGAAGGGCAGGAAGGCGTCCGCCGCCTCGCGCACGGCCTCATCGCTCGTCAAAAAGGCGATCAACGGCTCTCCGCCAAGCCAGAAGACGCCCGCGATCAGGATCGACAGCACGAAGCTCCAGACGATGGTGAGCTTCACCGCCCGGTCGAAAGCCGGCCGCCAATCGGCGCCCACCGCCCGGCCCGCCAGCTGCTCGGAGGCGGTCGCCATGCCGTCGAGGAAATAGGCGCCCACATGGAAGACGGTCATCAAGATGCCGTTAGCCGCCAGGATCACCGCGCCGAAGCCGGCTCCGAGCCGGGCAAAGAGCACGAAGCCGGTCAGGAGACAGAAGGAGCGGATCATGATGTCGCGATTGACCGAAACCATGCGCGCAAAGCCGGCGCGATCGAAGATGCGGGTAAGGGCCGGTCGCTCGGCGCGATCGAAACCTCTCAAGACGACGACGAAACCTATCAGGGCGCCAGCCGCCTCGCCGCACACCGTGCCGAGAGCGACGCCGGCAATCCCCCAACCGAAGACGAGACCGAACAGCACCGAGAGCGCGATATTGACGCCATTGACGACGATCTGAAGGGCGAGGCCGAGATTGGCCCGCCCAAGGCCGAGCACCGTCCCGAGAATCGCGTAATTGATAAGCGCGAAGGGCGCCGAAAACATGCGCAGAAAAACGTAAGTTTCGACCGTCTCGGCAACGCCCTCGCCCGGCGAGACGGCAAAGAGCCCCGCCGCGGTCACCAACGGTTCGAGGACAATGAGCGCAAGCCCGATGCCGAGCGCCAGGATCGCCGCGCGGAAGAAAACCGCCTGCACCTCGCGCCCCTGCCCCGCGCCATAAGCCTGGGCAGCAAGGCCGGTCGTCCCCGTGCGGATGAAATTGCAGGTGGCGAAGGCGAAATCGAAGACGAGCGCGCCGACCGTCAACCCGCCCAGCGCCGCCGCATCGCCCACCTGGCCGACCACGGCCGTATCGGTCAGCCCGATCAGCGGCGTCGTCAGGAAGGCGAGCGTCATCGGGATCGTGATCGCCCAGACCATGCGATGGGTGACGTCGAAGCGCCGCGCGCCGCCCAAATCGGCGCTCTCGAAGTTGGAGCTCTCGACCGTCCTCTCGCTCATCGGTTCCGATTCCCTTCCCGGCGGCCATGTCGACGATCTCTATAGCCGCTTCGCCCGCACGCCGTCATTGTTAGAACGCGCCCGCCCCCATACGCTCAAAGGCCTGGACGAATTAGGACTTCTCCCTTTCGCGGCTCGCGCTCGCCATGGGCAGTGCTATAAGCTCGGCGAGCGACCGAGGGAACGCGGCCGTGACATGACATCCAAGGGAGGAACAACATGACGATCTCGACGAAATGGGCGCTGGCCGGAGCCGGCATCCTCATCGCCAGCATGACCGCGTTTGGCGCGGCCAACGCGCAAGAGCGCATCACCTATAAGTCGGCCAAGAGCGGCACATCCTATTACCAGATGGGCGTCGAGCTCGCCAATGCGATCAAGGCGGGGACCGATGGCGAGGCGATTCTCACCGTCGAGGAAAGCCAGGGATCGGTGCAGAATGTGATGGAGGCGGCCGCCCGCCCCGGCAATTACGTCTTTACCGCACCGCCCTCGCTCGTCACCGCGGCAGCCGAAGGCAAGGGCCCCTTCGCCGATCGGGCCAATCCGAAATTCGCCGAGATCCGCTCGCTTTTCCCGATTCCCTCCCTCACCATGCATTTCGTCGTGAACGCCGAGGAGGGCGCGAAGACGCTCGGCGATCTCGCGGGCAAGACCATTCTCCTCGGCAAGGGCAGCTTCGGGGCGACCGAGGGCGAGAAATATCTCGAACTCTTCAACCTCAAGGATAAGGTCACGGTCGCCGACGCCGAGCTCGGCAATGCCTCCGACGCCCTAAAGAACGGGCAGATCGACGGCTTCGTTACGGCGGGCTCCTTTCCCGCCCCGAACGTCATCGAGGCCTCGGCCGGCTCGCCGGTCACTCTCCTCTCGATGAGCGACGAGGAAATCGAGAAGACCGGCCGCAGCCGGCAGGTCATTCCCGCCGGCACCTATTCGGGCGTCGAGGAGGATGTGGTGACCACGTCGCTGCCCGTCGTCGCCTTTTCGACGACCGAGATGAGCGACGACACCGCCTATCTCGTCACCAAGACCTTCTGGGAGGAAAAGGCCGAGCTTGCGGACGAATCGCGCTGGTGGGCGGCCGTGACGCCGGAGCTCCTGGCGGAAGGCTCGGTCAAGCTGCATCCGGGCGCGCTACGATATTATGAAGAGGCCGGCATCGAGGTTCCGGACGCTTTGCGCTGATCCCTCATCGCCCCTCCCTTCACAAGCGAACCGGGCCGGCAAAATAGGCCGGCCCGACCAAGCGCCGGAGCCGCCCCCTCTTCATGTCGATCATGACCCCGTCCAGCACCGCGCCCACGACGGAGCGGCGCATCCAACCGCTCTGGCCTCTTCTCGGCCTCGTCTCGATCGGCTTTCATCTGTCGCTGATCTTCAGCGGCCTCGTGCCGGCGCTCATCGCGCGGCCGATCCATATGGCCCTGGCGCTGCCCTGGATCTTCATCCTCGGCGCGCGCGGCCCGCTCGCCAAAGCGAGCGGCCTTGTCTTCTTTCTCTTAGGTGAAGCGGCCTGCCTCTACATCGTCTTCAACGCCGATGCCTTGTCCGATCAATATGGCTTCATCGACACCGGGCTGCAGATGGCCGTCGCCATCACGCTTTTGGTCGTCACCTTGGAGATGGCGCGCCGGGCGATCGGCTGGCCTTTGCCCCTGGTTGCCCTCATCTGCCTTCTCTACGGCCTTTTCGGCCAGTTCATCCCCGGCGAATACGGCCATCCGGGTTTTCCGCTGGCGAGCTATCTCGGGACGCTGACGATCACCGAAGGCGGTATCTGGGGATCGCTGACCGGCGTCTCGGTCGGCATCGTCTCGATCTTCGTCATTCTCGGCGCCGTCCTGAATGCCGGGGAAGCGGGCCAAGGCTTCATGAATCTCGCAGGGCTCGCCGCCGGCCGCCTTAAAGGCGGGGCGGGCAAGGTGGCGATCCTTTCCTCGGCCCTGTTCGGTTCGATCTCCGGCTCGGCCTCGGCCAATGTCGCCTCCACCGGCGCGATCACCATTCCGGCGATGAAGAAGCTCGGTTATCCGAAAGCGCTCGCCGGCGCGGTCGAGGCGGTCGCCTCGTCGGGCGGCCAGATCATGCCGCCTTTGATGGGCGCGGGCGCCTTCGTCATGGTCGAACTCACCGGCATCGCCTATCCGGCGATCATGGGCGCGGCGCTCCTGCCGGCCATCCTCTACTTCCTGACCGCATGGATCGGCGTCGATCTCTTCGCGCGGCGCTATGATCTCAAGCCCGTCGACGTCGCGGATCGCCCGAAGCCGCGCGACGTCGCCATCACGGCTTTGTTCTTCGCGGTCCCTTTCGCCATTCTTCTGGAGCGCATGTTCGTCGGCGGCGTCACGCCGCAATATGCCGCCTGTCTCGCCATTCTGGCGGCCGCCCTCCTTCTCTTCTTCGACATCCGCTTCCGCTTCTCGGCTCGGCGCTTCGCCGATCGCCTATCGCTCGCGGCGGTCGAGGCCGGGCGGCAGATCGCCATGATCGCCGCGATCATCATCTGCGCCTCGATCGTTATTGGTGTTCTGGGCCTGACCGGGCTCGGCGTAAAGGTCACCTCCGCCATTCTGGCGGTCGCAGGCGAAGCGCTCTGGCCCGCGCTTCTCTTGACGGCGCTTGCCTGCATTCTCCTCGGCATGGAGGTGCCGACGACGGCCGCCTATGTCATCTGCGTCACCGTTGCCGGTCCGGCTCTGCAGCGCCTCGGCATCGAGCCGCTGCTCGCCCATCTCTTCGTCTTCTGGTTCGCGCTTTTGTCGACCATCACCCCGCCCGTTTGCGGCGCCGTCTTCATCGCAGCCGGCATGGCGGGGGAGAACTGGCTGAAGGTCGCGGGCTCGGCAATGCGCCTCGGCATCGGGCTTTACGTGATCCCGCTGGCGATGATTGCCAATCCGGCGGTAATCGACCTTGTCGAGGCGCCGGGCGCGGCGCTGATCGCCTTCGTCAAGATTGCGATCGCCCTCTGGGCGCTTTCGGCAAGCCTGATCTGGAAAGGCGCCCTCCCCTTGCGCGCGCTTCTTTTTGCCGGCGGGCTTCTTCTCTGCTTCTGGCCAATGTGAGGCAACCGCTGACGGGTCTGCTGAGCGCAGACCACGCGAAAGGACGGCGGCCCCGAAATCGTCTTATGCTTCGCCGCTCTCGTCGATCTCGACGGGACAAGGAACGCCCTCGCGCTCGCATTTGTGGCGATAGGTATAGGCCCAGAAGACCGGGTTGCGGCCGATCTCTTCAAGCCGCGCGATCAGCCCTTCGATGAAGGCCTTCTTCTGCTCGGGCGCGCCAGAATGGGGAAAGGTCTGCTTTTCCATCTTCGTCATGGAACAGCCGATACAGCGGCCCTGACGCTTGTATTTGCAGACATCGATGCAGGGGCTCGGCGCGTCGGCCCAAAGCGCGCGCTCGTCCGGCGTCATATCATCGGCTGCGATCGTCTCTGTCACGTCAAACTATCCGTCAAACCGTCCATTTTGCCCGGGACATCGGGTCTGGCTAGGCCGAAGGCAAGAGGGAGAGTTCGCAAGGGGCCTCACGGCCATCGGGCATGAGGTCGCGCCCCAACGGCCCTTTCGACGCTTTTCCCAAAGCAATCGAAGGGCGGTCCCGCCCATCAGCGAGGCCGGATGTTTGGCGTCAGGCGGCGGCTTCTGCCGGCGTCTCGATGCCGAGAGTGCGATGAAGATAGGATTTGTTCTTTGTCAGATCAGCAATCGTGTAGCGGCCGAGCGTCGACAGAAACGCCTCCAGCGCCGCCCGCAGCGCGCCGTTCAACTCGCAGCTATAGACCAGCGGGCAGTCCGAGCCGCCCTCGAAACATTCGGCGAGCGTGAAGCTCTCTTCGGTGACCTCGACCACTTCCCTGAGATTGATCTTCGAAGCCTCGCGCCCAAGCCGGATGCCGCCGCCGCGCCCGCGCACAGTCTCCACGAAGCCGGCTGAGACAAGAGGCTGCAGGATCTTGAACATGAAGGGTTCAGGCGCCTGATAAGCCTTGGCCACCTCGCCCAACCGGCTGAGACGGCCGGGATTGGCGGCAAGATACATCAGGATTCGGATGGCGTAATTGGTCTGGCGCGTAAGGCGCATAAAGTGCTTCCACCCTGTCGAATGACGATGCTTTTGATCCAGTTTAGAATCATTCGAGACAAAAGGGAAGGCCGGACGGATAGAAGCTCATGGGCAGACGCCATGCGGAGCCACGAAAGGCGCCGGAGATCGCGCCGATCGTTTCCTTTCAGCGAGCAGCTTGACCGCATCGGCATTTTCCCGCGTCACGCATGACGAACGCGGTTTGCGGCGCCTCGCCCCTTCTGTATGGTTCGCCCATGACGCGCCATTATCCCTTCACCGCCATTGTCGGCCAGGACGCTCTGGTGACCGCTCTGAAGATCGCCGCCATCGATCCGGCGATCGGCGGTGTGCTGGCTTTCGGCGATCGCGGCACAGGCAAATCGACGGCGCTGCGCGGCCTTGCGGCGGTGCTTCCACCGCTTATCGCCTATGATTGCGACTATCGCTGCGATCCCCAGCGGCCGGCGAGCCTTTGCGCCCAATGCCGGGCCGTGATCGAGACCGGCGAGGCGCCTGATGTGAAACAGGTACCGGTGCCCGTCGTCGATCTGCCGCTCGGAGCGAGCGAGGATCGCATCGTCGGCGGGCTCGATCTGGAACACGCGCTTTTGACCGGCGAGCGGCGCTTCGAGCCGGGCCTTCTCGCCAAAGCCAATCGCGGTTTTCTCTATGTGGACGAGATCAATCTTCTGGAGGACCACCTCGTCGATCTCCTTCTCGACGTCGCAGCCTCGGGCGAGAATGTCGTCGAACGCGAGGGGCTTTCGGTACGCCATCCGGCCCGCTTCGTAATGATCGGCAGCGGCAATCCGGAAGAAGGGGAATTGCGCCCCCAGCTTCTCGATCGCTTCGGTCTATCGGTGACGGTAACGACGCCGAAGGACGTTCAGACCCGGATCGCCATCGTGAAGGCGCGAGACCGCTATGAGCGTGATCCCGACGCCTTTCTGGCCGATGCCGAACCGGCGGAGGCTAAGCTTCGTGCCGATCTGGAAGACGCGCGCGAGCGGCTGAATTCGATCGAGGTGTCCGACCGCATTCTCGAACAGGCCGCCCATCTCTGTATCGAGCTCGGCACCGACGGTCTGCGTGCCGAGCTGACGCTGGTGCGTGCCGCCCGTGCGCTCGCCGCCCTGAAGGGCGACGCCACTGTCACCTTCGCCCATCTCGCCGAACTCGCTCCCTTCGCCCTCGCCCACCGGCTTCGCCGGGGTCCTCTCGAAGAAGCCGGATCGGAAGTGCGCATCGAACGGGCGCTGAAGGCGCTCGACGCCGCTTGATGCTGGAAACCGCCCTTCGCCAACGCATCCGCCTGTCACCCCTGGCTGACGCCGCCATCGCGCTGCTGGCCGCAGATCCGTCCCTCGGCCTGCGGCTGACGGCCCGGCCGGGCCCCATGCGCGAGGCCTTTCTCAGCGCGCTTGGGGCGCAAAAATCCTGGAGCGGCGCGCGCCCGATGCCGGCCGGCACTGGCCGCGCCACGTCCCCATTGCTCGCCAGTCAGGCGGGAGACGTCACGCGAGCATCGCGCCCCGCCTCGATCGTTGCCGGCGCGGAGCGGATGAGCCCCAGCGACGCCGCCGGCCTGATCGAGCGGCTTGGAGACCGCCACCCGGTCGTTGCTCTCGACGAGGGCCTGACGAGCGAGGAGTCGCCGCCCGCCGCCCTCACCGACCGGCTCGGCCTCTGGCTCGATCTCGGCCGTCCAGCGGAGGACCGCGAATTTGGCGGTGAAACGCCTTCAGAGGTTCAGACGCCAGTCTCTCCCGCATCGGTCGACGTCTCGGAGGCGGCGATCGCTGCGCTTTGTGAGACGGCCGCCGCCTTCGGCATCGCCAGCCTGCGCGCACCGCTCTTCGCCCTGCGCGTAGCGCGGCTTTCGGCTGCGCTCGCCGGCCGCTCGGCGGTGGCTGACGAGGATATCCTCCTCGCCGCCCGGCTGGTTCTCGCCCCCCGCGCCATTCAGGTTCCCTCGACCGGCGAGACGGCCGCCGACGAGCCGGAGGAGGAGGAGGAAGACGCCGACCAGCAGGCGGACCGGACCGACCCGCCTCAGACGAACGGATCGGATGATCCCGCCGGCCAGACCGAACCATCGCAGAACGACAATGACCGATCGGGCGATAGCTCGGAGGCCAGCGGGACACCCGACGCAGAAAACGGCATGACGGTCGAGATCGGCGATGCCGCCATCTCCGCCGATCTCCTCAAACGCCTCGCCGAAACCGCCTCGGCCTCGCATATGAGAGGGGCCGGCGCCTCGCGGGCCGGCGCCAGGGCCTCATCGGGGGCCAGGCGTGGGCGACCCGTCGGCAGCCGGGCCGGCCGGGCCGATCAAGGCCCTCTCGACATGGCCGGCACGCTGACAGCCGCTCTCCCCTGGCAACGTCTCCGCCGCCAACGTTTCGAGCGCTTGGCCGGCCGCAAGCTCATTCTTCTGCCCGACGACATCCGCATTCGCCGCATGCGGGTGAAGCGCGAGACGGCGACGATCTTCGCAGTCGACGCCTCGGGGTCCGCGGCCCTCGCCCGGCTGGCCGAGGCCAAGGGCGCGGTCGAGCGGATTCTCGCTGAATGCTATCGCCGGCGCGACCGGGTGGCGCTGCTCGCCTTTCGCGGCACGGATGCCGAACTCCTCTTGCCCGAAACCCGCTCCTTGACCCGGGCCCGGCGCGCCCTCGCCGATTTGCGGGCCGGCGGCGGCACGCCGTTGGCTGCCGGCATCGCGCTTGCCCGGCGCCTCGCCGAACAATGCGAGCGCCAAGGTCGCACGCCGCTTCTGGTCTTCCTGACCGATGGCCGCGCCAATATCGGCAAAGGCGGTCTCGCCGGCCGGGCGGAAGCGCGCAGCGACGCGAGCGCGGAGGCACGAAGCTGCCGCGGGGCCGGACTGGCGAGCCTCGTCATCGACCTTTCGGCGCGCCCAGGCCAGGCCGCGCGCGATTTGGCGAGTGATCTTGGCGGCCGCTATCTGGCCCTGCCCCAGGCCGATGCCGCAGGGCTGGCCGATGCGATCGCCCATGATGCGTCGAAGGCGGTGACCCGATGAGGCCGGGTCTCCCGCCCGCCGACTGGCCCCATGTCGCCCAAAGCCGCATCGTGTCGGCGGGCGGGATCGACTGGCATGTGCAGGTGATGGGGGAAGGCCCGAGCATTCTCCTCATCCACGGCACCGGGGCCTCCACCCATTCCTTTCGCGATCTCGCACCGCTTCTCGCCAAGACCCACAAGGTCGTCATGGCCGACTGTCCGGGCGTCGGCTTCACCGAAACGCCGCGCCGCCGGCCGGACCTGCAAACCATGGCCGATCTCCATGGCGCGCTGTTGGGCAAGCTCGGCGAGAGCCCGGCCTTCATCGTCGGTCATTCGGCCGGCGCCGTGATCGCCATCGAAATGGTCTTGCGCGGTGCAGCAAAGCCGAAGGGGATCGTTTCGCTGAATGGCGCGCTCCTGCCCTTTCCGGGCCGGGCGGGACGGCTTTTTCCGGCATTGGCCAAGCTCCTCTTCCTCAACCCAGTCGTGCCGCGCTTCTTTGCCCTGCGCGCCCATAGCGAGCGGGCCGTGACAAGCCTTCTCGACGGAACGGGCTCACGGATATCGCCCGCCGGCCGGGCCTATTATGCCCGCCTCTTTCGCGAGCCGCGCCATGTGGAGGGCACGCTCGCCATGATGAGCCATTGGGATCTGGAAAACTTCTCCCGGCGCCTTTCGCGGTTGGACGTGCCGCTGCTTCTGATTGCCGCCGGCAATGATCTCGCCATTCAGCCCAAAGTGGCTGAGGAGGTCCATGGGCGCATCCTGAATTCCAAACTCGTGAAACTGCCGGGCCTCGGCCATCTCGCCCATGAGGAGACGCCGGACCGGGTCGCCGAGGCGATCCTCGCCTTTGCCGCCGAGGCCCCGGAGACCGGCCAGCCAGCGGCCTGATAGGGTTTGCGGCTGATCAAGCCGGGGACCGGATCAAGCCCGCGCGGCGATTGAGCGTCTTAAAAACCGTCCTCGCGAAGCAGTCGGCCGAATTTCGTATGACGCGCCCGAACCACGCGCCACCATCGCGCGCAATTTTCTACGGCATCATTGCCAAGCTCGAGACGGCGTGACTCTATGGGGTGTTCGCCCGATCGCCGGGCCGACTCTCGCGGGCGGATCCGTGCCCCGTAAAGGTTGTCACGCCATGCGCGTCCTTGGTTTCCCGCTCACCCTCCTTGCCGCCACGGCCTTCGCGGCTCTCACCATCCATGCCCCGGCGCGCGCCGAAGACAATGGGCTCGCAAAGATCGAAGCCTGTCTCGCCAAGACCGACGAGCCGCGCAGTTGCATCGGCACGATCGCAAAGCCCTGCATGGAAACCGAAGACGGCCAGACCACGATGGGCACGGCCGATTGCTTCGCCGATGAGGAAGCGGCCTGGGACGCGCTTTTGAACGCGCGCTACAAGACCACGCTGTCCGACGCCAAGGACATGGACAAGCGGCTTGCGGAAGACGGCAATTTCGAAACCGGCGTCGCCGATGCCCTCGTCAAAGCCCAACGCGCCTGGATCGCCTTCCGCGATGCCGAATGCGACCGCCTGTTCGAAGCCAACAAGGAAGGCACCATCCGCACCGTCGTCGCCGCCTCCTGCTCGAACGACTTGACGGCCGAACGGGCGATCGCTCTGGGCGAGGAGGGGTGAGGTTTTTTGCGATGAGGCCGGGTTCGGCATCGGCGCTTTGGTGGGGCATGCAAAGGGCGACGCCGCCAATCGCTCTTATCTGCGCTGCGCCGAGTTCATCGAATAATTCCAAGACGGTCGCCCGCTGTTCTCCCCATCGATACGGTGTCCGACTGATTCTGTCGGCCTCCGTATCAAGTCCGCGCGGCGCTTGAGCGGCTTGAAAAATCCGTATCGCGAAGCGATCAAACGGATTTCGTATCAAGCCGTCGTAGCCACGCTGAACTCAAATTGAGAAGAGAACAGCGCGGGCAAAACCGGGCGAAGACTGAAAAAGTGAGAGAAATCCGCTCGGTCGCTTTCCGATCGTTCCCCCTCAGAAAAACCGCCTCGGCATGCGATAAGGCAGCATCGACTGGACGACCGGGTTGCGGAAGCGGTCGAGATCGAGGCTTTCATGCATGGCGACGGTCTTCTCACCGAAGAGCGTCGCCTTGACGAGGGAGCGGGCGTAGAAGGGGGAATCCTCCAGCGTCTTCAGGACGACCGTCCGATCCCGGTCCTCGCTGCGCGTGACGCGCGCCATGCGCCAGACGCTGGTGATCAGCGTCGTCTTGGGCGGCGGGGCAAAATCGGTGACGCCGGATTTCGGGTCGAAGAGAATGGCGAGCGAGACGTCCTCGCCTTCGCGGTCCGTAAGATCGTAGAGGACGGCGGTGCCGCCCGGCACGCTTGCCCGGCTCCAGTTCCAGCGGGAGAAGGAGTCTTCTAAGGGCTCGGCGCCGGTGTTGAAGTCGAGATAGCCATGGCCGCGCCAAGAGAGGTCAGGCGCCGTGAAATCGGCCTCCACCCGCGCGCAAGGGGCGATCGGCCACCAGCAATGGCGCCCGTGCCGGTCGAGCGGCATCGGATGGTTGAGCAGCGCTTGCGGGTGGAGCTTTACCGTGCCGCGCACGCGCTTGGGCAGAAGCGGCGTCACCTCGTCGATCTCGATGGTCAGGCAATTGCCGTCCCATTGCATGGCGCTCGGGCCGACCTGAAGATGGGAGGCGCTGCGCGACACCGCGCCCTCGCCCCGCTCGGTCATCGCCCAGCGGCGCACGCCCCGCCCATAGAGCGCGACATTGATCGCGACGTGATTCTCCGGCCGGCCCCGCCCGGCGATCTTGTAATAGGGCGAGAAGACCGAACCGACGAAACCGATGATGGTCAGACCGAAGGCGCCTTCGTCGGAGATCGCGTCGCAATACCACCAGGCATAGCCCCCCGGCGGGACACGCTGGTCGAAGCGCGGTCCGTCACGATCGCGCTCGCGGCGAGGCTCCCCGAGAGGGATGCCATCGGCACGCCCGCTCCCGGATGGGCGCTGCCGCCGCACAGATAGAGCCCCCGGATCTTGGAGCGCCCCGCGGGCCGCTGGAACGAAGCCGTCGACCCATGCGAGGCCCGCCCGTAGAGCGCTCCGCCCGTCCCCGGAAAAAGCGCCGCGAAATCCGAGGGCGTCGAAAGATGACGATCCCCCGGCGCCCATTCCAGGCGCAAGCCCGAGGCCGCGAGGGTCGAGAAGGCCGCCGTTACGCATGTCTCGATCTCCTGTCGATCGAAGGTTTGGGAAGCACCGGCCTGGGCCGGCGCGTTGACGATGAGGAAAAGCCGTTCAGGACCCGAAGGCGGGTCCTCGCCCGCCTCGCCGCGATCTTCGGCGCAGACATAGACATTGGGCGCGCTCGGCAGCCGGCGGCCCTCGAAGATCTGATGGAACTCCAGCAAAGGGTCGGCGGCGAAGAAGACATTGTGGTGGATGAGCTCGCGCCCGCTCACCTTCGCCTTGAGCGCGATGCCGATCGCCGAGAGCGATTTGTCCCTCACTGCGAGCGGAGGATCGACGGCGGCAGCCGCTGGCGCGCCGAACAGGCCTGAGGCCAGCGCCTCGGTATCGCAATTGGCCAGAACCGCGCCGGCCTCGATCCGTTCTCCCCCGGCCAGCTCCAGCCCGCGCGCCGCGCCACCCGAGATCGCGATGCGTTCGACTTTCGCGCCATAGCGCAAGACGACGCCCTTCCTTTCGGCAAGATCGGCGAGCGCCTCGGCGAGCCGCGCCATGCCGCCTTCGATCCGCCAGACCCCCGCAGCCTCGACCGCCGCGATCAGCCGCAAGGTCGAAGGCGCCTCGAAGGGGGAGGAGCCGACATAGGTCGTGTAGCGGGCGAACAGGGCCCGAAGCCGTTTGTCGGAGAAGGCGCGCGTCAGCGCGTCGAAATAGCTGCGATTGGCGCCGATCCGCGCCATCTTCAAGGCACCGGACAACCCGGCCCGCATGGTGAGATCCAAAGGGTTCTTCGGCCGCTCCGCGCTCATGAAGATCGGATCGAGGAGATCAAGCGTCTCGAAGGCGCTCTCCATGAAACGGCGATAATCGCGCGCGGCCCCAGCGCCGGCGAAATCGGCGACGGCCCGCGCCGAGCGCCCTTGGTCGGTGAAGAGATCGAGCGAGGCGCCATCGGCAAAGACATGGCGCGCGATCGTCTCACAAGGGCGGATCGTCAGGTGATCGTCGATCCGCTCGCCGGCGAGCGCGAAGAGCTCGTCGAAGACGGCGCGCTTGGTGAAGACCGTCGGCCCCGCATCGATCTCGGCATCGCCCACGCGAACGCGCCGCATCTTGCCGCCCGGCCGGGCCTCCTTTTCGAACACGGTGACCGAAAGTCCTGCCGCCGCGAGCCGCAGCGCGGCGGACAATCCCGCGATCCCGGCGCCGATGACGGCGACGTCCATGGCCGACTCCTCGTCTCTCCGCCCCGTTAAGTGTCAAGTTAATTTGACACATGAGGGCCGGTCATGTCCATTTTGAAGATGAGATAAGGCGAAGGATCGAAACCATGTCGCTGTCTGACAGCCGCCCATCCGCGCCGATCGCCGGGGCAGACAAAGCCCCGCGTGGCTCATCGCCGCTGTCGGTTCGCTGGCGCGATATCCGCAACCGGGCCTTGATGAGCCCGCGCTTCCACGCCATCGCCCTGGCGACGCCGATCGGCCGGTTCTTCGCTCGCCGCTCGGCGGACAAGCTCTTCGATCTGACCGCCGGCTTCGTCTATTCGCAGATCCTCTTCGCCGGCGTTCAAACCGGCCTTTTCGAAGCCCTGGCGGAGGGTCCGGCGCCGGAGGAGGATCTTGCCAGGCGCCTCGAAATGCCGCTGGATGGCGCTCGCCGTCTCCTGTCGGGCTCCGCCGCCCTGGGGCTCCTCGACAAGCTCCCCGACGGGCGCTTCATGCTGGGCGCGCAAGGTGCGGCCCTCCTCGCCAATCCCGGCGCGATCGCCATGATCCGCCATCACGACGCCTTCTATGACGACCTGCGCGACCCCGTAGAGGTCTTGAAGATCCGTGGCGGCGGGCGTTTGGCGCGGCTCTGGGACTATGACGGCCAGAGCGCGGACACGAGGCCAGAGGGCCGGAGCACCAGCGAGACGACCCGTTATACGAAGCTCATGGAGGCGAGCCAGGACCTCGTCGCCCGCGAGGCGCTGCGCCTTTTCGACGTCCGACCCTTCAAGCGCATTCTCGATCTGGGCGGTGGGTCGGGACGCTTCCTGACGGCGCTCGCCGAGCGCAATGAGACGGCCCAGCTTCATCTCTTCGACCGCCCGGATGTTGCCATTCTCGCGCGTGAGCGGCTGGATATCCGGCCCGATGCGGACCGCTTTCGCGTCCATGGCGGCAGCTTCTTCGCCGATTCCCTTCCCGACCGATGCGACCTCGTCACTCTCGTGCGCATCCTTCATGACCATGACGATGAGCCCGCGATGAACATATTGCGACGGGCCCGCACCGCTCTTGCCCCCGGTGGTCGGATCCTCATCGCCGAGCCCATGGCTGATCGACGCGCCCACTCGCGGATCGGCGACGCCTATTTCAACCTCTACCTTGCCGCGATGGGGAGCGGACGCCCCCGCACGCCCGAAGAGATCGCCGAAATGCTCGGCGCGGCAGGGTTTTCGAAGCCCCGCACGATCCCCGCCGGGATGCCGATCGCAACCAGTGCTGTCACGGCAGTTGCGACATGAGAGCTTGACATCTGTGACTGTCCAGTTACCTTGACAGTTAACAAAGGAGCCGTCTGATGACGCGCCGAACCCAAGCCATTTTATTCGATCAGCCGGGTCTCATTGCCACTCGCTCCTTGCAGCTCAAAGAGCGCGAGGCGAACGAAGCTCTCGTGGCGATCGAAGTCTCCGCCATCTCCACCGGCACCGAACGCCTGCTCTATTCGGGCGACATGCCCGCCTTTCCCGGCATGGGCTATCCGCTGGTGCCCGGCTATGAGGCGATCGGCCGGGTGGTCAGGGCCGCCGACGATGGCGGGCCCGCTGAGGGAACGCGCGTTTTCGTGCCCGGCTCGAACGGCTTTCTCGATGCCAAGGGTCTTTTCGGGGCGTCGGCCTCGGATCTGATCGTGCGGGCCGACCGTCTGGCGCCCTTGCCCGACTCGGTCGGCGAGGAAGCGGTCCTGATCGCGCTCGCCGCCACTGCCCACCACGCGCTCATGCGCGGCGAACATCTGCCCGATCTCATCGTCGGCCATGGCGTTCTCGGCCGTCTCGCGGCCCGCCTCGCCCTCGCGCTCGGCGGGGCTCCCAAGGTCTGGGAGACCCATGCCGGTCGCCTGTCGGGCGCCCACGGATACGAGGTTCTGTCGCCCGAGGCGGATGCGCGGCGCGACTATCGCGGCATTCTCGATCTATCCGGCGATTCGGCGATCCTCGACACGCTGATCGCCCATATGGCGCGCGGCGCCGAGATCGTGCTGGCCGGCTTCTACAAGGCCCCTCTCTCCTTCGCCTTTCCGCCCGCCTTCATGCGTGAGGCGACGATCAAGATCGCGGCCGAATGGGCGCCATCGGACATGGACGCCGTCATGGCGCGCCTCGCCGACGGCACGCTCGACCTCACCGGCCTTCTCACCCACCGGGCAAGCCCCGGCGAGGCGGACAAGGCCTATCGCACGGCGTTTCAGGACGCCGATTGTCTGAAAATGATCATCGAATGGGGAGCCGGCGCATGAGCGCACTCAGAAAGCCGACGACCGAAAGCAATCTCGAGGACACCCAGGCTGCGATGCACGCCGCCTTGCGCGCGGAAGCCTCGGAGCCGATCGACGAGCCGACTTCCGGCCCGGTCACGCGAGAAACCCAGATCATCGCCATCTATGGCAAGGGCGGCATCGGCAAGTCCTTCACCCTCGCCAACCTCTCCTACATGCTTGCCCAGCAGGGCAAACGCGTCCTTCTCATCGGCTGCGATCCAAAGTCGGACACGACCTCCCTGCTCTTCGGCGGCAAAGCCTGCCCCACCATCATCGAGACCTCTTCCAAGAAGAAGGCCGCCGGCGAAGAGGTCGACATTTCCGATGTCTGCTTCAAGCGCGACGGCGTCTTCGCCATGGAGCTCGGCGGGCCGGAAGTCGGCCGCGGCTGCGGCGGGCGCGGCATCATTCACGGCTTCGAGCTTCTGGAAAAGCTCGGCTTCCACGATTGGGGCTTCGACTACGTCCTTCTCGACTTCCTGGGCGACGTCGTCTGCGGCGGCTTCGGCCTGCCGATCGCCCGTGACATGTGTCAGAAGGTCATCGTCGTCGGCTCGAACGATCTCCAATCGCTCTACGTCGCCAACAATGTCTGCTCGGCGGTCGAATATTTCCGCAAGCTCGGCGGCAATGTCGGCGTCGCCGGCATGGTGGTGAACAAGGACGACGGGACCGGCGAGGCGGCGGCCTTCGCGAAATCGGTCGGCATCCCGGTCCTGGCGGCGATCCCGGCCGATGAGGACATTCGCCGCAAGAGCGCGAATTATCAGATCGTCGGCCTGCCCGGCGGGCGCTGGGCGAGCGTCTTCGAGGAACTGGCCACCGGCATCGCCGAGGCACCGCCGCTCCATCCGACCCCGCTCGACCAGGACGGGCTTCTGGGCCTCTTCGCCGACGAGGAGACGGGGCGCGACTTCGTCCTCCAGCCGGCGAGCCAAGAGGACATGATGGGCCGCCCGATCACGCCCAAGCCTTCCCTCGAAGTCGTCTACGACAACGCCTGAGGCCGCCATCATGGATTTCGATCGTCAGGATTTCAGGCATGAGACGGAGCGGGGCGAAGCCGTCACGCCCGTCGAGTTGCCGAGCCCGGATATCGGTTCCTCGACGCCGAGCGGTGCCACCGGTCCCGTCGCCAAGGACGGCGATGCGAGCTGCCATGGCGGCCGCGAGACGCTTCTTGACTCGGCTCGCAAGGCCGGCGCGAGCGACACGCTCGACCGCTATGCCAAGGACTATCCGCTCGGACCCCACGACCAGCCGCAATCCATGTGCCCGGCCTTCGGCTCGCTCCGCGTCGGCCTGCGCATGCGGCGCACGGCGACGGTTCTGTCGGGCTCGGCCTGCTGCGTCTACGGGCTGACCTTCACCTCCCATTTCTACGGCGCCCGGCGCACCGTCGGCTATGTGCCGTTCAATTCGGAGACCCTTGTCACCGGCAAGCTCTTCGAAGACATTCGCGACGCGGTCCACGATCTCGCCGATCCCGAGCTCTACGACGCGGTGGTCGTCACCAATCTCTGCGTGCCCACCGCCTCAGGCGTGCCCTTGCGGCTTCTGCCCAAGACGATCAACGACGTGCGGATCATCGGCATCGACGTGCCGGGCTTTGGCGTGCCGACCCATGCGGAAGCCAAGGACATTCTGGCCGGCGCGATGCTGGCAAGGGCCCGCGAGGAGGCCGAGGCAGGCCCCGTCGCCAAACCGCGCGGCAAGGCCGAGACCGGCGAGCGCCCGACCATCACCCTTTTGGGCGAGATGTTCCCGGCCGATCCCATGGTCATCGACCGGCTGCTGCAGCCCATGGGGCTCGCGGCGGGTCCGGTCGTACCGACGCGCGAATGGCGCGAGCTCTATGGCGCGCTCGACTGCGCGGCCGTGGCCGCGATCCATCCCTTCTATACGGCCTCGATCCGGGAATTCGAGGCCGCCGGCCGCCCGGTCGTCGGCTCCGCCCCGGTCGGCGTCGAAGGCACGGCCGAGTGGCTTGCACGGATCGGTGGGGCCGCCGGCGTACCGACAAGCGCCGTCGCGGCCGCTCAGAACGCGATCCTTCCCGCGATCCGAGGGGCACTCGCCGGCGCCCCGATCAAGGGACGCATCACCCTGTCGGGCTATGAAGGATCGGAGCTTCTCGTCGCCCGTCTTCTCGTCGAGAGCGGCGCCGATCTGCGCTATGTGGGCACGGCCTGCCCGCGCACGAAATGGTCCGATCACGACCGGGAATGGCTGGAAGCCAAGGGCGTCCATGTCGCCTTCCGCGCCTCGCTCGAACAGGATCTCGCCGCCTTCGAAGAGTTCAAGCCCGATCTCGCTATCGGCACGACGCCGGTGGTTCAGAATGCCAAGGAGAGCGGCACACCCGCCCTCTACTTCACCAATCTCATCTCCGCCCGCCCGCTGATGGGCCCGGCCGGCGCCGGCTCGCTCGCCGAAGTCGTCAATGGCGCCATCGGCTCCAAGCCGCGCTTCGACCGGATGAAGGCGTTCTTCGAAGGCGTCGGCACGGGCGACAAGACCGGCGTCTGGCCGACGGCGCCCGAAAAGCGGGCCGCGCCCAAGCGTCGGACCGATGTTCCCGTCTCGGCGGTCGGATCGGCGAAAGCGTCGAAATACGGCAAGGTGCTGGATAGCGTAGCGGCCAGCGAAGCCGATGACGAGGGAGACGCCTGATGCTCGTCCTCGATCACGACAGAGCCGGTGGCTATTGGGGCGCGGTCTATGTCTTCACCGCCATCAAGGGCCTGCAGGTGGTCATCGACGGGCCCGTCGGCTGCGAGAACCTGCCCGTCACCTCGGTTCTCCACTACACCGACGCCCTTCCGCCCCATGAACTGCCCATCGTCGTCACGGGTCTAGCGGAGGAAAATCTCGGCCAGACCGGCACCGAAGGAGCGATGAAGCGGGCCCATGGCACGCTCGACCCCAAGGAGCCTTCGGTGGTCGTCACGGGCTCGATCGCCGAGATGATCGGCGGCGGGGTGACGCCGGAAGGCACCAATCTCAAGCGTTTTCTGCCGCGCACCATCGACGAGGATCAGTGGCAGTCGGCCGATCGGGCGCTGACCTGGCTGTGGACCGAATACGGGCCGAAGAAGAAGCGCCCGGACAAGCCGCGCGCGGAAGGCGCCAAGCCCCGCGTCAACATCGTCGGCGCCGCCTATGGCATGTTCAACATGCCCTCCGATCTCGCCGAAATCCGGCGGCTGGTCGAGGGCATAGGCGCCGAGATCAATCTGGTCTATCCGCTCGGCAGCCATCTGAAGGACACGCCCCGTCTTGGCGATGCGGACGTCAATGTGTGCCTTTATCGCGAATTCGGCCGCGGTCTCTGCGAAGCCCTCGACAAGCCCTATCTCCAAGCGCCGATCGGGCTCCACTCGACCACTGCCTTCCTCAGGGCGCTCGGTGAATTGACCGGACTCGACCCCGAGCCCTTCATCGAACGCGAGAAGCACACCACCATCAAGCCGCTCTGGGATCTCTGGCGCTCGGTGACCCAGGATTTCTTCGGAACGGCAAGTTTTGCCATCGTCGCCAACGAGACCCATGCGCGTGGCATCCGGCTGTTTCTCGAGGATGAGATGGGCCTGCCCTGCCGCTTCGCCGTTTCGCGCAAGGCCGGGCAGAAGACGGCCAATGACGAGGTCCGCTCGAAGATCGGCGCGTTGAAGCCGCTCGTCCTTTTCGGCAGCTACAATGAGCGCATGTATCTGGCCGAGACCGGCGGGCGCAGCGCCTTCATCCCGGCCTCCTTCCCGGGCGCCGCCATCCGCCGCGCCACGGGCACGCCCTTCATGGGCTATGCGGGCGCGACCTGGCTCGTCCAGGAGGTCTGCAACGCCCTCTTCGACGCTCTCTTCTTCATCCTGCCGCTCGGCACGGAAATGGACGCGGTCTCGCCGACGCCGGCGCGTGCGCCCTCCAGCCTCAGCTGGTCGGCCGAGGCGAGCGAGGTCTTCGAGGCGGCCATGGCCTCCGAGCCGGTGTTGACACGCATCTCGGCCTCCAAGCGCTGGCGCGACGGCGCCGAGCGCCGGGCACGGGCGGCCGGGTCGGCGAGCGTCACGCTCGATCATCTCGATCCGGGGCTCGTCCCCCGCAAAGCCCTTTCGCAGCGCCACCCGGAACCGGCCGAATGAGACCGCTTCCGACCCATCCCGATCCGAAGACCTGTCGCAGAAGGAGGACATCATGAGCCTTGTCGATCGTCCCGCGCCGTCGCTGTTTCGCGCCGAACGCCGCGAGTACCGGCTGATCTACTGGATCAGCTTTCCGCTCTTCCTCGCCATGTCGGTCCTCTCGCGCCTCCTGCCGGCGTCGATGCGGCCGATCCCGCTGGAACGAGGGCGCTTCTTCCAGATCGTCGCCGACGCTCGCGAGACGGCTCATTCCGTCCTGCCCCACGCCTTCATGCGCTGATCTCCAGCGCATCTCAAAGCTTCCGGCGGGCGGGGAACAGGTCCTCGAGCGCCGAGGAGACATGCAAACAAATGGAGAAAGGAAATGGCTGAAACCCCAATGGCGGGCTCCGAAGCGGGCACGCTATCCGGTCTGACGGAACGGGAGGCGCAGGAGTTCAACTCCCTGTTCGTCACATCGTTTCTGGCCTTTACCGGGGTCGCGGTCCTGGCCCACTTCCTAGTGTGGCTGTGGCGCCCGTGGCTCCAGACACCCGACACGACGGCGGCGAGCCTGGACTTGGTCCAGCCGCTTCTGTCGATGATCTCTTAAGAGGAGACGACACCCATGTGGCGAGTTTGGCTTCTCTTCGATCCGCGCCGTGCGCTGATCGGGCTCTTCACCTTCCTTCTGGTGTTGGCGCTTCTCATCCACTTCATCCTTCTGTCGACGGCCCGGTTCAATTGGCTTGCCAATCCGGCTCCGGCTCAGAATGCCGCGCAGGCGACCACTCTGGTCGTACCGCACGGTTTCGCCTGACGGCGGGACGAAGTCCGGCAATCTCCGGGGGCGACCTCGTGCCGCCCCCGGCATCATCAAACGAAACGACGACGCTTGAGGCGGTGCGGCGACGAGCCGGCCGTGAGAAGCGCGCGGGGCCGAGCACGTCCTTTGATGGGCGAAGGAGGCTTTCGAGGGTTCGACGGCCCTGACGGGGCTTTCAAGGGGAGCGACACGCCATGGCGATGCTGTCATTCGAGAGAAAATACCGGGTGCGCGGCGGTACGCTGGTCGGCGGCGACCTGTTCGATTTCTGGGTCGGGCCCTTCTATGTGGGCTTTTTCGGCGTGACCGCGATCTTCTTCGCGCTGCTTGGCTCGCTCCTCATCTTCTACGACATCAGCCAGGGCACCGAGACGAACATCTTCGCCTTCTCGGTCAATCCCCCCTCGATCAAATACGGGCTCGGCCTTGCGCCCCTGAATGAGGGCGGCATCTGGCAGCTCGTCACGATCTGCGCGGTCGGCGCCTTCGGGTCCTGGGCCTTGCGCGAGATCGAGATCTGCCGAAAACTCGGCATCGGCTGGCATGTCCCGATCGCCTATTCCTTCGCCGTTCTCGCCTATGTCTCGCTGGTGGTCATCCGCCCGCTGCTTCTGGGCGCCTGGGGCCACGGCTTTCCCTACGGCATCATGAGCCATTTGGACTGGGTGTCGAATGTCGGCTACCAGTTCCTGCACTTTCACTACAATCCCGCCCACATGCTCGCCGTGACCTTCTTCTTCACAACGACCATGTTCTTGGGCCTGCATGCCGGCGTCATTCTCGCCGTCGTCAACCCGCCCAAGGGCGAGGAGGTCAAGTTCGGCGAGACCGAGAACGCCTATTTCCGCGACTATATCGCTTATTCGGTTGGCCCTTACGGCATCCACCGCCTGGGTCTCTTCTTCGCTTTGAACGCGGGTTTCTGGAGCGCGGTCTGCATCATCATTTCCGGTCCGTTCTGGGACAAGGGTTGGCCGTATTTCTACGACTTCTTCCTCCAGACGCCGGCCGCGATCGGCAATGTTTCCTATTGAGGGCGGCAAGACCATGGGTTCCTACGCTTCCATATACAATCGCACGCAGATCCGCGGCCCTTTCGATCCGGGCGTCCCCCTGCCAAAGAGCGACCAGCCACGCGTCCAGGAGGCCAAGGCCTTTAGCTACTGGCTCGGCAAGATCGGCGATCCGCAGCTCGGGCCGCTCTATCTCGGCTGGTCGGGCACACTCTCTCTCGCCTTCGGCTTCATCGCCATCGAGATCATCGGTCTCAATATGTGGGCCTCGGTCGACTGGGACCCTTACGCCTTTGTGCGCAACATCGCTTTCCTCTCCCTCGATCCACCACCGGCGAAATACGGGCTGAATCCGCTTGTCCCGCTCGGCGACGGGGGCTGGTGGATCCTGGCCGGCTTCTTCCTCACCGTCTCGATCCTCTTGTGGTGGGTCAGAAGCTATACGAGAGCACGGGCGCTCGGCATGGGCACCCATACGAGCTGGGCCTTCGCCTCGGCGATCTTCCTCTATCTTTCCCTTGGCCTGTTCCGGCCGATCCTGATGGGCTCCTGGTCGGAAGCCGTCCCTTTCGGGCTGATCACCCATCTCAACTGGACCGCCTCGGTCTCGGTGCTCTACGGAAACTGGTACTATAACCCGTTCCATATGCTCTCGATCGTCTTCCTCTACGGCTCGACAATGCTGTTCGCCATGCATGGCGCAACGATCCTTGCCGTCTCACGCTTCGGCGGCGAGCGCGAGGCGGAGGAAATCGTCGATCGTGGCACGGCGGCCGAACGCGCCGGCATCTTCTGGCGCTGGACCATGGGCTTCAACGCAACCTACGAGTCGATCCACCGTTGGGCCTGGTGGTTCGCTGTGCTGACCACGTTCACCGGTGCTATCGGCGTCCTTCTCACGGGCACGGTTGTCGACAACTGGTATTTGTGGGGCGTCAAGCACGGCATCGCGCCGAGCTATCCATCCGTCTATCCCGATTTTCCGATCCCTGACGAAGCTCTGAGGGGGGCCGCCCAATGAAACGCGTCCTGAAACCGCGCGAAACGCGCAGACGGCGCACGGCCCCGATCTATGCGGCGGTCGCAGCGGGTGCCATCGCCCTGATCATCGTTGCGGTGCCGCCATGGGTCCTGCCTCCAATCGAGTCGCGCGAGACGGGTCCCGCGGCGATCGAGATGGTCCAGTTCAAGGACGAGGACCGCAAGCCCGACTATATCCTTCCTGAGGCCCTGCCGCCGGCCGAGCCTTACGAGGGCGAGCCGAAGGCAAGCGAAATCTATGAGAATGTCCAGGTGCTGGGCGAGCTCTCCGACGGGGAATTCACCCGGTTGATGCTGGCGATCACCGAATGGGTATCGCCGCAGCAGGGTTGCGAATACTGCCACAATCTCGAAGAGGGTTTTGCCTCCGACAGCCTCTACACCAAGGTTGTCGCGCGGCAGATGCTCCAGATGACCCGCTATGTGAACGCCAACTGGCCCGAGCATGTCGCTCCGGCAGGCGTCACCTGCTACACCTGCCATCGAGGTGAGAACGTGCCGGCCGACAGCTGGTACGATCAGGAAGCCCCTTCCGGCAACCAGTTCCTGGGCAAGCCGCGTCCCTGGTATCTCGAGGCCAAGACGATCCGGCAGTTTTTCCCGAACGTGCCCTATGCTGAATATCTCATGAAGGATCACCAAACCGCTCAGATCCAGTCGCGCGATCCACTCGTTTCCCCGACCGGCACGGCAGAAGTGGCCCGGGAGCAGACGGCGGAAGATCTCTATCTCTTCATGATGCAGCAGTCGAACTCGCTCGGCGTGAACTGCACCTATTGCCACAATTCGCGTGCCTTCGCCGACTGGTCCCAGTCGACGCCCTATCGCTGGATCGCCTATTGGGGCATCCGCATGGTCCGCGATATCAACACCGACTATATCGAGCCGCTCAAGAGCGTTTTCCCGGCCGAACGACTCGGCCCCCTCGGCGATCCGGCCAAGGCCAATTGCGGTACCTGCCATCGCGGCGAGCCCCAACCGCTGGGCGGCTATGAGCTGATGCACTCCTATGTGGCCGGTCTGTCGGCGAACGGCGAGCTGCCCGATCCGAGCCCAAAAGAGCAGATCCTGCTCGGCACGGCGGTGGCCGTCGCTCAGACGGGAGACGCCCCCGAGGCCGGGACGCCTCAACCGGCACCGGTCAGCGAGGACGCGATCGAACAGTCCGTGGCGCCCGCCGACGGTGGCCAGACCGAGGGTCAGGGTCAGGGTCAGGGTCAGGGTCAGGGTCAGGGTCAGGAAGGATCCGCTAATGGCGCAGCTACACCAGGCGTAGCGGTGCCGGAAGGTCAGAACGGCTCTGGCGGTTCGAGCAGCGGTCAGAGCCAGCCGGCGGATGGCGAGGTGCGCTACGAGTCCCAGACGCAGCCGACGGGCGACGCGAACGATCCTGCGATCGAGGCGACCACACAGGCCCTGCCTCCCGAGTCACCGGAGGAAGAACCGCCCGCTGAAATTCCGACCGGCACCGACGCTCCGCAAGGCGCCCGACCGGACGTTCTGAGGCCGGGCACGCCGATGATCCGCGAGGGCGGCACCAATGACGCGCCGAGCGACGGCGCGCCTCAGACCGGGGAGGAGAGCTCGAGCGGGGAAAACCCGACCGGTGGTACCGGCCCAGCGCCGCGCCAGGACGAAAATGTCGATACCGGCACTCGGATGATCGAACCGCAGGGCACGACCAGCATGACGCCGAACCAGAAGAGCCCCAACGTGGTCATCATCCCGCGCAGCGGTGGCTGAGGGGTCCGAGCTTTCACTTTACCTGCACTCTAAGAAAACACCGCCTGGAAGCGGCCGGCGCGAGACACGCGTCGGCCGTTCGATTTGTAAAGCCTCGCGCCCCGGCACCTACGACATTCACATATCTTTTCGCGAACAGGTAGGAGCCAGACATAGCCGCTTCTGCTCCTCCCCCATGGGGGAGAGCGACTGTCTTTCCGGTCAAGCGCTTTGCCATGGTCTTTTGTCCCTTATGATGGCGTTGAGGATGGTGAGGAGCTTTCGCATGGTT
>NZ_FWXR01000027.1 GCF_900176465.1 Fulvimarina manganoxydans | reverse complement strand
ACGAACTGCTTCGGCATCGTGTCGCGCGACACCGGCCAGAGCCGCGTGCCGGATCCGCCGGCCATGATGATCGGAACGATGGGCGAAGGCGACATCGGCGAACGTCCTTATACTCGGTCGAATTTCGCAAGAAGACACGCGTCGGGCGCGCCTCCCAGGCTTCCTTACAGGCCGCCGCCCGGATTTGCCAAGCCGGACATGCACCTTGCCTAGCGAGGCCGGCTGACTGGCCCCAGCGCTTCTCAGCCACAACACTCCTCGAGCGCCCACTCATATGAAAGCGGCGCCGGTCATGAACCGGCGCCGTGGATTGCGATCATTGCTGTCTGGGCTAACGAGGCGTCAGAACGGCTTCACCACGACCAGAATGATGATGAAGACGAGCAGCACGGCCGGTGCCTCGTTCCAGACGCGCCAAAAGCGCGAGGAGCGTGTGTTGCGGTCCTCGGCAAAGCGCCGCACGGAGGCCGAATAGAAGCCGTGTATGCCCGACAGGAGGATGACCAGAACGATCTTGGCGTGGAGCCAGGCGCCCTGGAACTGGAAGACGTTCCAGGCGAGCCAGAGACCGGCGACCCAGGTGACGATCATGGACGGGTTGCCGATGCCGCGCAGAAGCCGGCGCTCCATGACCTTGAATGTCTCGGACTGCGGCGTCCCGGGGCCGGCTTCCGTGTGATAGACGAAGAGGCGCGGCAGATAGAGCATCGCCGCCATCCAGGCGATCAGCGCGAAGATATGCACCGATTTGACCCAGAGATAGGCCTCGGGCGGAATCAGCACGAAGGCGAGGACGGCCACGAGCGCGGTAATGGCAAGCGAGATGACAGCGCGCCGGGCCGGGCGGCCGCTGGAGGTCTCGGGGGTCGTCTGGCTCAAGCCCTTCCTTCCTCAAATGCGTCTGATAGCGATTGATGGCATGATGCCAGGGCCGGTCAAAGACCCCGGATGCGCTTCAGCAAGGCTTCCACATGCTCGATCGGGGCTTCGGGCGTGATGCCATGGCCGAGATTGAAGATATGCGGCCCGTCCTTCAGCGTCTCGAGGATGCGGTCGACGCCCTCCTCGAGGGCCTTCCCGCCCGCAATCAGCCTCAAGGGATCGAGATTGCCCTGAACGGCGCCTTGCGCTTGAAGCTCTTTGGCGAAGGAGAGCGGCACCTGCCAGTCGAGGCCGACCGCATTGACGCCGGTCTTTTCCCGATAGGTCTTCAGCAGCGGACCGGCGCCCTTGGCAAAGCCGATGATCTTGGCGTCGGGAATGGCGGCGCGAACCCGGTCGACGATGCGCTTGACCGGGCCGATCGCATAGGCCTCGAAGCTCGCCTCGTCGAGGACGCCGGCCCAGGAATCGAAAATCTGGACGCAATCGGCGCCTGCCTGCAACTGACGGATCAGATAATCCGCGCTCATCTCGGCGAGGATCGCCAGAAGCCTCTCCATGGCCTCCGGATGCCGATAGCCGAAGAGCCGAGCCGGCGCCTGATCCGGCGTTCCGTGACCGGCGATCATATAGGTGGCGACCGTCCAGGGCGCCCCGCAGAACCCGATCAGCGTCGTCTCGTCGGGCAGAGCGTCCCGCAGGCGACCGACAGTGGCGATGACCGGGGCAAGATGGGTCTCGGCCCGGTTCGGCTCCAGGCGGTCAATCTCGTCCACCCGAATAGGGGTCAGTTGCGGTCCCTCGCCTTTGACGAAGGTAAGACCCCGATCCAGCGCGTCGGGAATGACGAGAATGTCGGAGAAGAGGATCGCCGCGTCGAAGCCGAAGCGGCGAATGGGTTGGAGAGTGACCTCGGTTGCCAGATCGGGATTGTAGCAGAGATCGAGAAAACCACCGGCCTGTTCGCGCGTCGCGCGATATTCAGGGAGATAGCGCCCGGCCTGGCGCATCAGCCAGGTCGGCGGCGGGAAGACGGTCTCGCCATTCAGCACCCGGACGAGCTTGCGATCGGCCATGCGTGGTCTCTCCCAACAAAGAATCCCTTATTGAAAGGAATCTTGATTCTTCTTCGAGTCGGTGGATTGCCGGAATCCCCAAACGCTATTGCGTCCTCGGGTCCGCCAAAGCTCTCCCCAGCCTCGTAGCGGCCAATTTCGAACCTGTCGAGAAAAGCGGGAAGATTTGCAGCGAATCGCCTTGGGCCTCAGCGTCAAGTCGGCCCTCTCGGCCGATGCTTTAAGGCGGCCGATCTTGTGGACAGCGGAGGACAATCGATCGTTTCCCACAAATTCCCGCATCGCTCCCGCACAGGGCCGCCATCGTCCGACTCTGTGGATGGAAAGACGGTTATCCCGGCACAGTCCCGCTTCGCCTCGATCTTGTTCCGCCCCATCCCGAACTTTGAACAGGGCGCGAAGAATCGTGGGAGTTGCAAGCGCCCGCTCTTGCTTTCGTCTGGCGAATCGAGTCCGCTCGTCATCTAAGGTGGTCTTCACACCCGACCCGCGTTAAGAGCCATATCGGACCGGCGATCCGCCTTGCTGGGGAGGAAAAGGGCTGCTGCTCTCGATCCCTTCCCCTCGCGGTGCGCCGGCAGGGCAAACCAGGACGGACGGGCCGCACGCAATGTCCAAAGGGATCGTACTCGCTTCCGCGAGTGTTCACCGCCGAGAGCTTCTGAAGAATGCCGGCATCGACTTCACCTGCGAGCCGAGCGAGCTCGACGAGCGGGCGATCGAGGCGCCTTTGAAGGATTCCGGTGTCTCGCCCGACGAGATCGCGCAGATCCTCGCCGAGGCCAAGGCGGTGGATGTCTCGGAGCGCCATCCGAATGAGATCGTCATCGGCGCTGACCAGACCTTGTCGCTGGGCGACGAGACCTTTCATAAGCCGGCCAATATGGAGGAGGCGCGCCGTCGTCTCCTGGCACTCTCCGGCAAGACCCATCATTTGAATAGCGCCGTCGTCCTCGTCGAGCGCGGTGAGGTGACGTGGCGCCATACCTCCGTCGCCGCCTTGACCATGCGCCCGCTCGATCCGGGTTTTATCGGCCGTCATCTCGCTCATGTCGGCTCGAAGGCGCTGACCAGCGTCGGCGCCTATCAGATCGAGAAGGAGGGCATTCAGTTGATGGAGGCGATCGATGGCGACTATTTCACCATTATCGGTCTGCCGCTTTTGCCGCTTCTGAAGGAGCTGCGCCGGCGAGGCGAGATCGATGGCTGATCAGAAGACGATCGCCGAGCGCGACGCCGAATGGGAGCCCAAACCCTATGTCAGCGGCGAGGCGCGGCCGCGCGGGGAAGGGTCGGTCTTCGACCCCAACGCAAAACGGGCGAGCGAAACGGGGCCAAGAGCCTTCGTCACCGGCTGGCCGGTCTGGCATTCGCGCTCGCCGCTCATCCACGGCAATTGGCTGAAGACCTATGGCCTTGCCGGCTCCTATAACCGGGTGGGTGTGCCGCCGGAAGAGATCGATGATTTTCTGAGAGGCCTGAAAGCCACAGGCTATGTGGGCGGCAATGTCACGATCCCCCATAAGGAGCGGGCTTTCGCCCTCGTTGACCAGCGCGACGCCGCGGCCGCGGCGATCGGTGCCGTCAACACGCTCTGGTTTGAAGGTGAGAGGCTGGTCGGCGGCAATACGGATGCTTTCGGTTTTGCCAAGAATCTCGATGAGCACTTGTCCGGTTGGGCCGATGCGGAGCATGCGGTCGTTCTCGGCGCAGGGGGCGCGGCACGCGCGGTGATCTTCGCGCTCATCGATCGCGGCGTCGCCCATGTCTCGGTGGTCAATCGGACGCTCTCCCGGGCCGAGGCCCTGGCGGAGATGTTCGGATCGGCCGTCTCTGCCCATTCGGAGGCGGAGCGCGAGGCGCTCCTGTCCAATGCCGATCTTCTGGTGAACACCGCGCCCGTTCCCGAACGGGACCCGGACGAGGACAAGGTACCGCCGATGTTTCACGTGAAACCATCGGTTAACCTGTCGATGATGCGCAGCGATTCGCTCGTCACCGATATCGTCTATTCGCCCTTGATGACACCGACCCTCAATGGCGCCGAGGCCGCTGGGCTTCGCTTCTGCGACGGGCTTGGCATGCTGCTGCACCAAGCGGTTCCGGGCTTCGAACGCTGGTTCGGCCAGCGGCCGGAGGTGACCGAGACGCTTCGGGCGCTCATCCTCAAAGATCTGGGACTGGCCGAATGAGTGCGATCAGCCCGGGTGAGGCGCAAAGGCCGGGTCGCCCGCCGCTTCTCGGCGGGATCGAAGCCCTGTTCTCCGCTTATGCCAAGGCGCTGGATGACGAGGACTCAGCCGCGCTTGCCGCCTGTTTCGCAACCCCCATCACCATCTGGCATGACGGGCGCGCCAGCGCCTATGCCAATCGCGACAGTCTCACCAGCCATCTCGGAACGCTGATCCGCGCCAATGAGAAGGCGCGGATCGAACGTTCTTGCTGGACAGCCTATGATTGGATCATCTCCGGCCACACCGCTTTCGTCGCCATTGGCTGGCGCCAGGAACGCGGCGGCCGCGTCATCGTCGAATCGGTCTGCCGCTACGCTCTTCGCTTCGATGAAGGGCCGGGCCGTTGGGCAATCACCTTCGTGATCAACGAGGACCTGCGCGAGCAATGATCCGTTTGGGTCTCACGGGATCGATCGGCATGGGCAAGTCGACGACGGCTGAAATGTTCGTCGCTGAAGGCATTCCCATCCATTCCGCCGATGCCGCCGTCCATCGCCTTTATGCGGGCCGGGCCGCACCCTTGATCGAGGACGCCTTTCCCGGCGTCGTGGAAAACGGTGTCGTCGACCGGGCGCGTCTGAGCGAGCGCGTGCTTGGCGACAAGACAGCGCTGAAGCGACTTGAGGCGATCATCCATCCTCTCGTGCGGGAGGAGGAGGAGCGCTTCGTCGCCGAGGCCGAAGCCGGCGGTTCATGGCTCGTCGTTCTGGATATTCCGCTTCTTTATGAGACAGGTGCAGAGGCGCGCTGCGACAAGGTACTAGTCGTCACGGCGGCGCCCGACATTCAGCAGGCGCGTGTGCTTGCTCGCCCTGGGATGACGGCTGAGAAGTTCGAAGCCATTTTGAGAAGCCAGGTGCCGGATGCCGAAAAGCGGCGCCGCGCCGATTTTCTGGTCGAGACGGGCAGCGGGATCGAGCCGGCGCGAATGCGGGTGCGCCAGATCATCGCCGAGCTGCAGGATGGGTCTTCAGTCTTAAGCGTCTGAATGTCTGGGGGAATGGGCTGATCACGGCACCCAAACCGACTGCGCTCACGGTCTCAGGCTCCCTGACTTTGCGTAAGGCTTGAGCCTGACGATTTTTTTGGCACTCGCGCCCTTGTCATGCCGCAATCAGACGCCCATACTTCTTGCATGTTCAACGAAGCGAAAGGAGGTGATCCGATGTCGAGTGATTGTCTAAAGCCGGTTGGGTCTTCGAATCGGACGGTCAACGAGGAGCAGCCTTCTCGCTTCGCCTGACGATTTACGGCCGGGCATCGCCCTCGAGCTAAAGGCGCGCATGAAGCGCGACGAACCGCTCGAAGATGGTCGATGGCCCACTGGCTTGAGGATCACGGGGCCGCCTCCGAAAGGAGGCGGCCTTTCGTGTTTTTAGGGTGGGGTCTTGGATGAAACGGGTCTCAATCGGTCCCTTCCCTTCCGCCGGCTTCATGTTGCCGAGCCGATCGTCCGATGGGCAAAGGACTGGGCCACGCGGCAGAATCCGCAAAGATTCGCCGACAGCCGGAGCCGAAACCGCGCTCGAGCCCAAGCCAAACCGCTTTGGCGAGGCACTCCCATGGTCTTTCAATCAGACCGCCGGACGAATGGATTGACCCCTTGCGTCAATCCACCTCCGGCGGGGGCTCAGACCCCGCTCGGGCTGCCAGCGGACATTCGAAAGCGATGCTTTCATATATCCGCTGGTATCAGACGGCTGGACGGTCACGCCGCATGGCCTACCGGCCTCGAATTACGTGGTCCGTCAGCCTGTTATCGCTGGTAACGGGGCCTGGTGTTTACCGCCCCGACAAATCATTCCATCTTTTGTGACGGATTGAAGAAAGCCCCTTGCGTCCGCCAGCGCCAACCTCTATACGAGCCCTCGTCGGAACGCTCCCATCGTCTAGCGGTCTAGGACGTCGCCCTCTCACGGCGAAAACAGGGGTTCGAGTCCCCTTGGGAGTACCACTTTCCTTATTTCACAGGCGTTTGAGGCCCGGTTAGCCACAGGTTAGCCAATTCGGTTAGCCACGGCCTTGTAAGCGTCGATCACGAGCCGAATTTGTTCGGCGTCGCGGCTGTAAAGTTCCGCGTGTTCGATGTCCTCATGGCCGAGCGCCGCCATGATCTGGCGTGTCGTGCCGCCGCCTTCGGCGATCAGGCGTCCGAGCGTTTTTCTCAATCCATGGATCGTGCGGCCTGGCTCCAAGCCGGCGGCCTTCGTCCAGTCGGCCATGCGGCCGGTCAGGCTCTTGTCGGAAAACGGCTTGCCATATGCTGTGAGCAGGACATGCGGGCCTTTCCGCTCGGTCGCGTTCAGCACTTCCGTCAGCTCCGGCGCCTCCGGGACGAAGAGAGCCGCATCCGTTTTGTGCTGGCGCAGATTGAATCCTGGAACCGCCATGCCGCCATGCTTGCGCGTCGTGCGTTGCGACCAGCGCAGATTCACCACGTCCAGACGGCGGTTCCCAAGCCATAGGGCCAGGCAGAAGACCAGGCGCGGGGTCGTTCCTGGCGACCAATGCAAGCGAAAGGCATCGAGGTCGGCATCCGACCACGCTTTGTGGCCTTCTGTCTCCGGCTTCTTCATGACCGCGAGTGTCGGATCAACCTCGATCCACTCCGCGTCGAGTGCCGCGCGGATCATCTTTCGAATGACGACAAGCATGCGCCACGCGGCATGAGGCGTCTCGGCGCGATCGCCCAATAGCTGGGCGATGTGGCGGCGCCTGACATCCGTGATCGGGACGTCGCCCCATAGGAGATCGAGCTCGGGCCCGACCTTCAAAGCCAGAAACCGATCCGCAATGCGCTCCGTGCCCTCGCGCGTGATCGGCCGTGCCGTCTTCCATGCCGGGGTTCGACGATGGAGTGCCCATGCCTCGGAGAACGTCTTCTTCGGCTCGGCCGCTGGTTTGATCGATTGCCCATTCAGCGCCTTATAGAAGGCTTCGTCGAACGCCCCCTCCCCCGGGCTTCCCGGTAAGGAGATCGTCTTGCCGTTTCGACGAAAGCGCCAGCGCTCGCGGCCGTGGCGGTCGAGAAAGCTCGTGCAGAAGGGATAGTCCGGATGGGTGGCCATAGGCTCATTCTTCATCTGTGGCGGCCCTGGGCAAGATCTATCAGATTGGCGGCGGGCGCTTCGTCGAGATCGGCAAAGGCCGCGTCGAGCAAATAGCGATCCCAGACCACCCGGCTGCCCACCCGCTTTGGCTTCGGCATCTCACCGACTGACACCATGTCTTCGAACTTGCGGACGGAAACGCCGATCCAACGAGCGGCTTCCATCTTGGATAGGCCGCGTGGCGCATAGGCGATCGGATCGGGCCGAAGGTTTCGAGCTTTGGGTTCTGGCATCACGACACCCGCATTGGCATGAGGACGATGGCTCGGCTTCTGCCGCATGTCTGAGTGGCCGCGCGCATTGCGGGGCCACGGCAGGTGAACCTCAACGAAGTGATTTGGAGGGTCATCATGATGGCCGCCTTTGGGATCGTTTGGCCTGATGCTCCGCCTTCATCGCCTCCGAGACGTCTCGGCAGGCGTTCAGGATTTTGCGGCCTTCGCGCGGATAGCCGTTCGCCAAGAGCGTCCGACCAGCTTTCGCGGAGCGCTTGAGGGCCCAGACCACTGCGATCGACGATCTTGCGTCATGAATGAGCTGAGCGAATGAGCGCGTCATGAGAAGGTCGGGCCTTCCGCCCGGGTCCGGCGTAGGGCTTCGTCTTCATTGCTTTCAGCAGCGGCGTGGCGACGGCCACCCTCGCGCGGCGCGCGGCCCTTACGCTGGATCGGAAGCTCGCCGTCGTCGAAGGGCAAGTCGGGATTCATGCCGAGCGCCGACAGATAGAGGTCAAGGATCGCCTCCTGCTCCTGGCGTTCGTTCTGATCCTGCCTGCGGAGAGAAACGACCTTGCGCAGCACCTTGGTGTCGAAGCCGTTGCCCTTCGCTTCGGCATAGACATCCTTGATGTCGTCCGCGATCGTCTTCTTGTCTTCCTCGAGCCGTTCGATGCGCTCGACGAACGACCGAAGCTGATTTCCGGCAAGAAGCTGATTTCCGGCAATATGGCTGACGTCAGACATCAGGCAGCCTTCGGCGCAGGCAGCGCCATCCGCTCGGGCATCGCCTTGTCGAGCGCGTCGCCGATCAGACTTTCCAGAATTTCGATCTTCGAGACGAAGGGCTGGCCCGCCCGACGGCGCTGGGCAACCATGTTTTCTGCCTCGCTTTCCAGCGCCCAGACATCCATGGCGGCAAGTGACGCCTTCAATCCGTCCGAGTTCCTGAGGCACCGGGGCCGGCTCGCGATCGCCTCGAAAAGCGGCTTGAAATAGGCAAAGCTCCAGAGTTCCACGGTATCGCCGGTGCCTTCGGCCTCGCGTAGAACCGTCAGCGTCTTCTGCGTTCGTTCGGCGCCATGTGTTGCGATCGCCTTGCGCAGATAGGTGATCGAATAGATCTGTCCGGCTTGCTTGTCGGCGGCGGGCGTCGCGTTCCGGCCGATCTTGCAGCCGGCGGCGCTGGCAATCTCGTCGAGTTCGATCGCCCATGTTTCCCGGGCCGTCAGGGCGGCCTTGTAGATTTGCCACGCCGTAACACGAGTGACGAGGCCGTTGATGGCCGCAAAAGCAGCGGCCTGACGTGTCCGGTCCATCGGAGTGACCTGGCAGGGCACCTGGCTGAAGCCGCAGGCTGCCGCCGCATGGGTGCGGTGCTGCCCGTCGATGATCGCAAAGCGGCCCCCTTCGATTGGGGCGACATGAACCGTCGAGAATTTCGACCAGTCGAACCGTTCGGCAATCCGGCGGATCGCCTTCATGTTGTCGGCCCGCAATTCGCGCTGATAGCTCTCGTCGACCACCAGCAGCTCGATGTCGATCCATTGCAGCATTGGCGCTGGCCCGGGCTCGATGGATGGCGGGCGCGGGAGATCGCGCGAAATTGGTCGAAGCTCGGACATCACGCGGCTCCTTCGGAGAGGGTTCGGCCCGCCGCCTTTGCGGCGTCCGGGCAAAGAGCGGTCAGAGCCGCAGCGAAGCGCTCTTCGGCAATGGCCGGCGGCCAGGGTCGGATGCGGCCTTGGCGCAGGCGCAAGGGTGGTGAGGCCTCGACCCGCTCGTTCCAGGGCCGCGGCGCCGGGCGCATCAGATCCCGCTTTTCGGTGGCGAGCGCGCGCAGGTCATAGCTCTTGACCAGGGCTGCGATGCGCGAGGTCGGCTCGTCGAGGCCGGCGGCCTTCCAGATCGCGGCGTCGAGCCGGGCCTTCACCCGCGCTTCCGCGTCCTGAAACACGGCTACGACAACGGCCGCTGCCGCCTGGGAGGCAAAGCGCGCGGCGCAGCGTATGCGCGCCTCGTGGGCGACCGCCTCCGCCATGGGCCTCGGCCGATCGCCGATCAAGGCTTCGTGCCCATCATGGAGGAGGCAATGGGCGGCGAGCTCGCCGTCGCCTGTCTCGTCGAGCGCGCTTTCGGCCATGAGGACCGAATGCTGGGCGACGGAATAGGCGATGTCGGTCTGGCCGGCGAAGCGGGCGATCAGCGAGAGGCCATGGCCGATCTCGGTGAACAGATGCTCGGCTGTGAAGACCGGCTTCTCATAGACGAGCGCGCGGCCGGTGACGGTCTGGGCCCATGCGGTCATTGCGCACCGCCTTCGGCCTTGGTCGATGGCGCATGATGCCGGTCAAGCACGCGTTGGGCTTCGGCCTCAGTCTCGTGTTCGCTGAACTGCCAACCGCCGTCATCGGGCACGATGGCAAGCCACTTTTCATAGACGACAAGGCCTCCTTCGACGCAGACCGGCGCCTCGCAAAAGTCTTTGCCGCATGCTCTCACGAGTCTTTCCAGATCGTGATCCGAGGCTTCCGGCTCGTTCTTGACCCAGACCCATTGCGGGCTGGTTTGGGGCGCCGTGTAGACCGGCACCGTGAAGACCTCCTTCTGCCAGGCCTCACACCGGTCCTCAGCGCGAATGAAGACGGGTGGCTCAACCCCGAGGAGATCAGGGCGCTTGATATAGCCGACAGGCTTTTGTGCTTCGCTCATCGGCTCATCTCCTGGCCCCGCTCGGCGCTCTCGGCGGCCATGCCGAAGGCGATGCGTCGGGCCTCGGCGCCGTGTTTCTCGATCTCGGCCATGGTGAAGCCGCGAAGGGCAAGATCGGCGTCGGAACAGGATTCGGCTCCCCCTTGCGCGATCTCGATCATGTGGCCGGCCATCGCCTCGGCGAGATCGTTGGGCCGGAACTGGGGGGCCGGAAACACGCCGGCTTGGAACAAGGACTTGCGCCGGGCAGCGTCGCGCTTGGCGGTCATCTCGCCGAACAGGCGGGCTTCACGGCGGGCCTGAGCGAGGGTGAGAGGCGTCTGCCCCTCATGCTTCGAGATCTGCATGATGGTCTCCATCGAAAAGGACAATGTCAGGACAGGGAGGCGCCAGCGGCGATGCCGAGAAGAACGCAGCCGGCGCAGGCAAGGCCGAAAACCGCGAGGAAGATGCCGAAGTCGAACTCGCGCTGTTCGGCCAGCGGCGAGCGCATCGGATCGTCGCGGCGCTGATGCCAGACGCGGTCAAATCCGCCTTCGCGCGCAATCCTCCGCGTGTGGGCCGGGCCGAAGCCCACGCGGACCACGCCTGCCGGCCTCGGTCGCGAATTGCGCTTATAAATGAGATGCCGGCCCGCGTGTGCAGACACGGACCGGCCCGCAACATCCTCACAAGACATGGAGGCGAGGACATTGAGGAACGGAGAGACTGGAGTGGGAAGAGCCGGAATGCTTGGCTCAGCGGGTTCGATAAACGATGGCATCAAGCTCTCCTCATGAGGCACGAACAGGCCTCTCGCGTCTGAGAAGATGAATTTGCCATCAGGCAACCTAAGTGTCAATTGGCAAATTGCCGAACGGCAAAATGCGACGGCTCGATGTCCGTCTGCCTAACGTCTCATCGTGGTCACGGCCGAATTGGCCTCAAACTTTTCCCCACTGTTGTCCCCAAGCGGTTTGCATGCCCCGGTGTATCTGACTCGACTTCGGCGAGCACTTCTGGAATCGATAGGGAAACAGAACGAGAACTTGCGGGTTGCGTATGAGCGAGGGTGCCGGATTGAAAGCTGACGAAGAGCGCCCGCTATCAGAGCTCAACTGCGTAACGGTGACGTGCCATGATTGCGGCCGGACCAATGTTGTGTTTCCGAACGATCGGCAAAAGCCAACCAGGCCAATGACAGCCGCTCGATATATATCAGCAATCACTTGCCCAACTTGCCGGCGTTCTGGCGAGGATGGGAAGGATTTAGCATTGGCGGCGCAATGGGTTTCGGAGCAAAGCGAAGAGGCAAGAGAAGCTATGGCTACACGTCTAGCGTCGCCACGATCTTATGCACGGCTATGACCTCGTCGCGCGGGAAGCGAAGCTCGAATTTATCTGCGTCCGATGCATCTTCTGAAACGCCTTCGCGTGTATTGAACTGACGCAGCACCAAGCCGCTCGACGTCATCGAGACGAACTGTTTGACATAAGCCCCTGGATCATCGCCTTCGAACTGGCCGGCAACCTGTGCGATAACGAAGTTGCCTTGTCGAACGGGGATATGCGGGTTCACAAAGACCGCTTCGCCGGGAAAGTATCGTGGCTCCATGCTCGATCCTGATACGAACACGCCGTAGGCATCCTTGACGTTCTCAAGTGACGGCGGGCAGAGCACGTCCATGACCTTCTGGCCGTTGAGGACAAAGCGACCGTCCTTCCCTCCCGCCACCTGCCCGTAGATCCCGATGGTCGCTCGCGGAAATTCCACTGGCACGAATGGCGAAGCATTCGGCAGCGGTCGAGGAGGGCGACTGGCGCGGGACGCAGGCAGCGAGACAGCTTCGCCGCCTTCCAAGAAATCCGAGATTTCGCTGAGATCAACGTCCAGAGCGCTTGCGATCTTCAATGCGCTCTCAAGACGCAGGCCCCGCTTACCCTTCTCAATGCGCGAGAGCTGGCCCGCCGAGATGTCCGTCATCTCTGCCAATTTTTCGAGGGTGATGCCGCGTTCGTCTCGCAGTCGACGGATGTGGTTAGTCATGAATGACTTATTCGCCAATTGGCAAAAATTCGCCATGGCCGGGTGGCAAATTGTCAGTTGACAAATTTATTGCCACTCGGCAAATATGCAGCATGACCCTCGCTGATTTCCTCCGAACCAATGAGATGAGCCCCGCAGCCTTCGCGGCCGAGCTCGGAGTTCCGGCATCGACAATCACAAGGATCATCCGTGGAGAGCGCACGCCTCGCCTGGATACAATCCAGAAGATTGTCGCAGCAACGTCTGGCGCCGTTACGATTAATGACTTTGTCCGAGCGTCATCGACTGAAGGAGCCGTCGCATGAGCGGGCGGCTTGGAGCGCAACAGGCGCAAAATCGGGCGATTGTTGTTGGCGGGCGTGATCATGGCTCGAAGCCTCGCCGCCCCGCGACAGTCTGTCATGTGATGCCGGCTAAGGATCGATCGCGAAGCGAGGGCGGCGATCAGTCGGGTGGCTCATCCGGCGGGAGGGCCAAGCGATGAGCGAGTGCGTCTTGAACGCCAGCCTTGTGAGATCGCTGACGCGATCGGCCGGATCGATCCAGGTGCGACGGCGCCTCGTCCCGCTTGCTGCCTATCAGTCAGGTTTCGTCTGGCAAGGGGGGCAAGTCGGGGATGATGACATCGCCCTGCTTGTTCAGCCACTCGGCCGCCAGGCCCGCCCTCAGAATTGTTGCAGCCAAGTCTCTGGCAAGGACCGGATTGATCCGAAGATCAGTGATATCGCCGTTTCCGCACATCATCCTCAACAGCAGGGCGTTTGGGTGAACAGCGATGTCGAAGGATCGCACGTGCGCAAACCGCTCGAAGGCATTGTCTGGAATTCGCGGTGGCTTTCGCTTGGCCGCATCTCGCCATGCCTGCATTTGATCTTCGGTGAAGGGCTTCATCGCTTAGTCCTCCGAATTTGGTGCCGGCTAGCTTTCACCGGTCAGCGCCTAACACGCAAGAGCCGCAGCCGATGAGCGAGCTTTCTCCCGACGATCGCGCTTTGAAGGTGATGACGAGCGCGCTGATCGACGCTTGCGGCGGGGCCTGCGCCGCCGCGCAGCTGCTCGGCAAGGCCCAGAGCCTCGTCTCCGGCTATGCCGTGATGAGCGAGCCGAAGCGCTTCATGCCGCTGTCGGATGTCGCGACCCTCGAGCGCCATTGCGGCCAGCCAATCGTCTCGCGCTGGCTCGTCGATCGACATACCGCGCCGCCAAAGCCTGAAGCTCTTGCCCTCAACGATGTGGGCCGGCTGACGATCGAGACCGGCGATGTCGCTCGTGTCGTTCTTCAGGCGCTGGAAGATGGACGCGTCGATTCCGCCGAGCGCCAGGCGATCCGCCGCGAGCTGGGCGAATTGGTGCGCGCGGCGAGCCTTATCCTCGAAAAGGTAAGCCAGCCATGAGCCGCCCCGCCGACCTTTGGCGCGTCCTCGAAGAGACGCTGACCGACATCGACCTTCTCGCCCGCTTCGCTGTGGAAGGCACACGCTATCGCCGCCGGACGGTTGCAGCTGTGACGGGCACGCCGGACCCGATCGAGGGGTGGCGGTGATGATCCTGTTCTCACGCCAGTCGCGGGGCGGCTGGAAAAACTGGGGCCTGGAAACCGGCAGGGTCGACGCGGCGGCGTGACGCCGCCCCGCTCTTGTCTCGCGCCGTTTCCGTAAGCCCTTTTGCCCATGGAGATGTCCCATGACGAAGCATAGTTCGGCCGGGATCATCCCGGCCTCGGTGGAGGTCTTTGCCCAGATCAAACTGATCGCGCGGGCGGGCAGCCGCATCAATATCGCCTGCGCCTATGGCGAATATGAGCGCTTCACGCGTGGGCGGGGCGGCAAGCCGATCTCGGCGGCGAGTTTTGGCGCGGGGCTGACGGCAGTCGCGCGGGGCGCCGGCGGGATGCGCGACGACGATGTCGTCACGAATCTGGCGTGGCTCGAAAACCGGCACAGCCTTCTGACCTCGAAAGGGGCCGGGCCCAAAGGGGATCGGCCCAAGGGAGATCGGCAATGAGCGCGGCGACCGATCTCTTCATCGAAACCGCTCGGGGCGCCTCGATCGCCAGTGTGGTGCCGGCGCTGGGGCTGACCGGCCTGAAGCGGATCGGCACCGGCGAAGAGGCGGGCCCCTGCCCGATCGCCGGCGGCCGAGACGGCTTTGCGATCAACACGGCCAAAAACAGCTGGGTCTGCCGGAAATGCGGCGATGGCGGGCGTGACGCGATCGGCCTCGCCGCCCATGTGGCCGGGCTCGATGTCAAACGCCGGGCGGATTTCCTCGAAGCATGTTCGATGGTGACCGGCGAGGCCGTGCCCGAGGACGAAGCCTTGAGCGACGAACGCCGGGCGGAGCTGGCGAAGGCGCGGGAGGAGCGCCAGGCGGCGGCGGAGCGGGAGGTGGCCCGGCGGGAGGCTGAGCAGAACCGGTTTCGGGAGCGCGAGTGGGCGCGCTGTGTCGGCGATTGGAAGGCGGCCGGGCCGCTGACCGGATCACCGGCGGCGGCGTATCTCACCGCACGCGGCCTCGCGCTCCCCGACCCGGTTTATGCCCGTTGCCACCCGAATCTTCCCTATTGGTTCGGCCAGGGCAAGGCCGCCCAGGTGTTGCATCGAGGACCTGCGCTTCTTGTTATGTTCGTCAGGCCGGCGGGTGATGCATGGCAGCCGATTGGCTTGCATCGAACCTGGATCGACCTTTCCAACGGCCCAAAATTTCGGCCCTTCATCATCGATCCAGAAACCGGCGAGGCGCTGGCCACAAAGAAGATGCGCGGGACAAAGGCCGGGGGTCTCCTGCCGATCGCCGGGCGCTATTCGACCGCCATTCGCATGGTCGGCGGAGAAGGGATCGAATCCGTCATCGGTTTCGCCATGCGCGAGGCCGATGAAACCGGCGTCTTCCGGGATGACACGTTTTATTTTGCAGCGGGAGACCTCGGCAATCTGGCCGGGCGCTCGGTCGATCGCATGCGCCATCCGTCGCTGGTCAAGCCTGACCGGAAGGGCCGCAAGCGTCCTGTCTTCGTCCCGGGCGAGGAGCCGGACCTATCGAGCCCAGCCGCACCAATCCCAGATCATGTCGATGAGCTAGTCCTCCTGGGCGATGGTGATTCCGAACCGGTCTTCACCCGCTCGGCGATGGTTCGGGCCTGCCATCGTCACGCGCAAGATGGGCGCACGGTGCGCGCTGTCATCGCCGATCGCGGTTTCGATTGGGCCGAAAACGGCGCTGATCCGGCTTGGCCGCTGCCGGTGCCCACGGGCGAGGTTCACTCATGCCCGAGGTGATCGAATTCACAGGCGGTCGGCGCCCGGTGTCGGGCAAGCCCGGCAAGGAAGCCGATAAGCGCGAAGTGCAATTGGCGCTCAAGCCTTTGACGGATCTCGGCAATGTCGAGCGTTTTGTTGCCCGATATGGCGAGACGTTTCGCTGGTGTCTGGAACTTGGCTGGCTGGCCTGGGACGGTCGGCGCTGGGTGATCGAGGACGCCGAAACCCGAGCCATGCTTGCCATTTATGACACCGTGCGCGCAATCCAGACGGAGGGCTTCGCGCTGGCCGCATCACCGGAGGATTTTGAAGTCCAGCCGGCCACGCGCGGCAAAGAGGCGGTCTTCCTGTCGGAAAAGGTGAAGCAGTGGGGCCGGTCGTCGGAATCGAAGGGCCATATCGAGGCGCTGGTGAAGCTCTCCTGCCGCAAGCTCTCCATTCGGCCGGACATGCTGGACGCCGACCCGATGCTGTTCAACGTCCGCAATGGCACGCTGGTCTTTCGTCGGCCGGAAGACTGTCCGGACGGGGAAGACCTTGTCACGATCAAGCCGCATGATGCTGGTGATCTGATCACCAAGCTCGCACCGGTGGATTTCGATCCGGACGCAGGTCGGCCCGTCTTCGACGGCTTTTTCGAGCGCGTACAGCCCGACGCGGCACATCGGCGGTATCTCGCTCAATGGTGTGGCTATAGCGCGCTCGGAAATGCCGACGAACACAAGATCGCATTCTTCTACGGCAAGGGCCGGAACGGCAAATCGACCTTCACCGACGCTGTCTCCTTCGTCTTCGGCGATTACTCCGACACGGTGCCGATCGAGACGTTTCTCGATCAGGGCGCCAAGCGAAAGGGCGGCGACGCGACGCCCGAATTGGCTGACCTGCGCCGCGTGCGGATGCTGCTCACATCGGAGCCGGAAAAGGGCGCCAAACTCGCCGAAGCGAAGATCAAGCTCGTGACCGGCGGCGAGGTGGTGAAGGTCCGGCATCTGAACAAGGACTTTTTCCGCCTCAAGCCGGAATTCACGGTCACCATGGCCGGCAATTACCGGCCGGAGATCACCGGGTCCGACGATGGCATCAAGGCGCGCGTCGATCTCGTTCCCTGGTCTGTCCATATCCCGCGCGAGGAGCGCGACAAGCGTCTCGCCAAGAAGCTTGAGGCCGAGGCCTCGGGCATCCTCAATTTCGTGCTCGATGGCGTTCGCGACTATCTGGAGAACGGGCTCGTCACGCCCGCCTCGATCCTGGAAGCGACGGAGCAGTATTTCGCCGACTCCGATCCCCTTGGCCGGTTCCTGGAACTCTGCGTCCGATCACATGACGGCAGCCGGGTCCAGTCCTCCGAACTCCACCGCCTGCATTCGGCCTGGGCGAAGGCGGCCGGTGAAAACGAATGGTCGAATAAAGGCTTCACCAAGGCGATGAAGGAGCGCGGCTGGCGCTCGAAACAGTCGAACAATGTCTATTGGCTGGACATGGTGACGGTGAAGACCGTCGGTGACTTCATCGATGCGGATGGCAATGTTCGCAAGGGCGAGGGCGACGAATATGAGCCGGGGTATGCGGGATGAGTTTCTTTTCAGTACCGGCTACGCAAATATTGGCCAAGGTCCTTGATTGGACGGTTCGTCTTCAGATTTCTTGCTGCCTGGATACGGTCACTGCGAAAAGTGCGATCGGCACCTCGCAGGGAGCAGTCTGCTTTGATGTAGACCCAAGACTCAGAACGCACGAGATGGATGCTTTTCGGTCTGATCGTTCGCTCTGTAACAACGCCGTCCTCGTCTGCGTATTGGATCCAGAATTCCAGATCATCGCCGATGGAGCGATTGTAGACTTCATCCCACGATTCTGCATTGTAGGGCTTTCTGGCCGGGTCTTCGACCAAGTTCATCTGACGGCCGCGCCAGGGCTCACCAGGCGTCGGATTCCAATTCTCACGATTGGCCTTGGCAATACCTTCACGAACCAAGCTGATATCACGAAGCACTGCCTCTGCGTTCCGGCCAGCGGTCGAGCGAACTGCTCGCGCCCACGATCTGTCGACGAATTCGCCAGCTTCGTATCGAGCCAGCTTGCCGATAAGACGCTCAGTAAGCTCGCCCGCTCCGTGGTCTATCCGCTTCAAGTCACTCTCGGCGTGCTTCGGGTTTCTAGCCGTTCGAACCAATCGTGCGGCGTCTTCCGCAAACACCTGAAGGGCATCACAGTCGCGATCAATCTCGCGTTGCAGCCTCTCGGCGTCACTGAGCATTCCTTGTCGCGGAAAACCCTGGTTCGTGTGGTCGAAATAGGAACGCGAGGCTTTGGCCTTTTCTCGGCGGTCGTGGCGCCAGAAAAATATTCCGCCAAGCAAGATCATAATGATCAGCCAGAAAATGTTCGTCTCGCCCATGTTTGCCCCTCGTCGCGGGATGGAAGGCCACCACAGGATGTTGCTTTCGTCCAGTCCTTGACGCTCGCCATCTTCGAGCGCATTCTCACCGGGTCCGATCGAAAACGGGTCGGATGCGGGGTGGTAGCCGCTTCAGTGATCGTGGCGCGCAAGACGCGCCGGACGCTCGTCCGAGCGCGTTTTTTCACGCCCGGACTCTGCGTCCCGGCGTCCTATGGTCAGGCGCGTCGGGGGGCCGAAAGGCTCGCCGGTTCCCACGGTCACCGGTCTACCAATCCGGCGTCGCCTGGCCACCCGTTTGGTAGCGAGCGGTCAGGTCCAACACAGATCGTGGAGACCACCGCTATGGCTTTGCCCAGCGAACGGGCCGTCGCGCCCTCAAGCGACCTTCTTTTCACCCGTGATTTCATCCTGCATCTGATCGAGCGATCGGATGTCACACGCCTGAGGAATGGCCATTTCCGGCTGGTCCTGCCGGTGACCGGCGAGGATCTGGACCGGCTCGCCGCCCTTGGCGCGGCCTGTGAGGATTTCGAAGAGGACGATCACAGCGAAGAGGGCGATCCGGCCGAGGCCGATGGCAGCGACGAGCCGGAGCTCGGCTGGTTGATCCGCTCCGGCCTGGCCGGCTCGGGCTGCGAGGAACCGTGCCGCCATGACCATTTCCGGCGCTATCGGGATGAATTCGACTTTGACGGTGTCTGCGCCGAGCCAGAGTTGGTGGGAGGCGCAGAATGACCGGGCTTCAAACTTTCGATTTCGAGGGCGATCCGGTGCGGGTCGAATTCGATGGTGACGATCCGCTGTTCAACGGTCGGGATTGTTGTCGATGCCTGTCCATTGAGAAGCCGGAGAATGCTTTCGCACGTATTCCAGCTGACGAAAAGGGTGCCCGCAGTACGGGTACCCCTGGCGGTGAACAGATGATGGTCTGGCTTCGCGAGCCGGGCCTCTATCGGCTGATCTTCGAAAGCCGGAAGGCGGAAGCTGAGCGGTTCAAGCGCTGGGTCTTTCATGATGTCCTGCCTTCGATCCGCAGGACCGGGGCCTATGGGCGTGAAGACCTTCCGTTGGCCGATCTCGCCCAGCTCTCGCGCATCTGCGACACGGTGCGCCGGACCCATGGGATCGCGGCCGCGCGCAAGATATGGGCCGATCGCGGCGGGCCGGAGTTGCCGGTCGGCGCCGGCGAACGGCCCGTGCCGCAACCATCCTCCGACCATCAGGCGCGGCTGATCCCGATCGTCGCCGATTTCCTGGCCGATTGCTGCGAAGCGGAGGCGACCGCGCGGGTGCAGGCGCGCCCGCTCTATCAGGCCTTCTGCCGCTGGGCCGCGATCACCGGCCAACCCACCATGACGGAAAATATGTTCGGCCGCACAATGGTGCTGATCGGCCATGAGCGAAAGCAAAGCAACAGCAACCATTGGCTCGGTCTGAGGCTGAAGACCGAAGTGATGAGGAAGTTGGAACGGAGTGGAGAGGCGTGATGCTGATGAAAAATGTCGAAGCCGATGCGCCGGTGATGTCGAAGGAACCGACTTGCCAGGACTGCCGACACTGGGACGTGGTGAACGAGGATTTCGCGGAAGGCAAGAGTAACCAACGATGCCTTCAGGAGGCGGACCTTCCGAAAAATATCAGACCACGCCCCGCTTTCGGTCTCTGTCGCCATTCGCCGCCGGCAGCCTCGCGATCGCCTTGGCCTGTGACCTGTATGAACGACTGGTGTGGTGCGTTCGACGAACTCCCTGACGAAGACGGTTCGACCTATGCCGAAGCGTGAGCCGTTCGACCCCGCGCCCCTCTCGCAGAGGGGTTCGGGCTTTGCCCAAACCGCACTCCACCCTCCCGAAACCGGGAGAGTGATGGGAGGGTCAGCGAGGACTGGAAGCCTTGCCCAGCAGGGCGTTGGGAGGGTTTGGGAGGAACGGGAGCGTTTTTTGCGGCGACCCACATATACATGCGGGGGCGCGCCTGGGCGCGCATGGAGATCAGTCAATTATAAGCTCCCAACCCTCCCATCCTCCCAATCCAATTCAATAAACTACTGAAAAGGCTGGAAAAGACATGAAAACGGTGCGGGAAGGTGTGGGACGATACGCTGAAATAGCGGGAAGATCGGCCTCGATCGAAGCCTGGTTGGCCTGGGCGTTCCGGGAAGAGCTGCCGAAGGCGGGATCGGGGAAGGTGGCTGGCTTCGGATCGGGTTGGAGCATGTTCGACAATCTCGCCAAACTCGGCGTCGAGATCGATCACATGAACGGCTTCTGGTGTACGATCGACCACTCGGCCGAATGCGATCCGCATCCCCATGCCGTGATCATCGGCCAGGCGGTGAAGCGGATGGCCGATGTGAGCTTCGAGGCGCCGGACGGCTATGATCTGCTCGCCGATATCCGGCTCAGCCATGGCTCGGCCTTGACCGACGAAGAGCGCGAAGACGCTATGGCGCGGGGCATTGCCATGGCGCGGCTCGGCGAAAACCGGGTGCCGGGCGCCTTGATCCGCCTCGCCATGCTCGGAACCGTGCCGGATTTCGCCGCCGAAGAGCGATATGTCCGGCGTGATGTCACCGGGCCGAACGGTAAGCCGCGCTGGTTTCGGCGCGTTCTTCGGCAAGACGGCGAAGGGCGCCCGACGCATGAGGTCGAGATCGATGGCTATGATCGGATCAAGGGGCGGCCCTATCGCGGAGCCTATCGCAAGACGGTGGTTGCGCCGGATCTGGCGATCCTGGTCGCTGACCGGGCCGACTATCAGGCTTGGGTTCTGTCGCTGAACGTGCTTGCCGCCGAAGTTGGCGCGGCGATCGGCGAAGAGATCGGGCGCAGCGATCGACCGCTCTGGCCCTGGGAGAGCGGGATCGCTGGCGAGACTTTCGAAGCGGAAAACCCCGGCAATGCGCGCCTGCGGTCTCCTGAGGGCGAAGGCGAGGCAAAGTTATCCACAAGGGCGGCTTGACCTGCGGCAGGAATTTGGTGGATACCAAGCACAGATGAAAAGATCGAGCGCCTCGGGTCACCCACCCGGGGCGTTTTTGTTTGGGAGATCACCCATGACCGTCGTGATCCGCTGGGATGACCGCTCGGGTCTTGAGCGGATGATGCGGGGCTTTCGCGGCCTGAGCGATGCAAAGCTCAACAGTGCTTTTGCGCAGGCGCTGAACCATACGGGCGGCAAGGCGCGCAGGAAGGTGCGCCAAAATCTCACCAAACAGACCGGCCTTCGTCGAAAGACGATCGTTGCGGCGGTCAAGGAGCAAAAGGCTCGCTCGTCGAACCTTCGGCACGTTCTGGCCTCGCAAGGTGGGAACATCCGAGTGACGTTCTTCTCGCCGAAGGAGAGCGAGGCGGGCGTGATCGCCAAGCCTTTCGGGCGAGCAACGCTCTATCCGGGTTCCTTCATGCGCGGCGGCGCCTGGCCCGATCGTGTCGATACCACACGGTTCGGCGGTCATGTGATGTACCGGGAGACGAGCGGGAAATGGCCCGTGGCGTCGGCCCGCTCGGGCGTCGTGATCCCGGACGAAATGGTCAAGGGTGCGACGGCCGCGGCCTGGGAAGGCATGATGAACAGCGATCTGGAGCGGCGCGTGCTCTACGACGTCAACCGCGCCTCGGGCGGCCTCTTCCGCTGAGGCGACCCGGCGGGTGGCTCGGGGCCACCCCCGGCATAGGGACCGTTTGCGCCAAACCCCCACGCGCGGCACGGGGGAGCCCTGGAAAATCGCCAGTGGGTGGGTCGGAAAGCGGTACACGGACGCACAGTTGATGCACGTGTGGGCGCACGGATGGGGCTTTGAGGGTTGAGAGAGCGATGAGCGAAGAGTGGGTGTCGATCACGGAGGCGGCGGCGCGGCTGTCGGCCGCTGGCGACATCGTCGATCGCTCGACCCTCTCCCGGTATGTCTCGCAGCATGCGGAGGCTTTGGAGACGCGGCGCGAGGGGCGCAGCAATCTCGTTGAGTTCGGCGCCCTGGCGCAGCATCGCTCCGAGAATGTCCGTCTGAGGCCGATCGTGACGGGCACTGCGACGCCGGCGCCGGTCGCCCGGAACGCGCCGCCGAGCGGCCAGCGGCGGTTCGCCGGGACGCAATCCGATGGTGTCGCCCGGAAGGCTCTCGCCGATGCCGAGCTGCGCGAGATGGAGCTCGCGGCCAAGCGCCGGCAACTGACGCCGACGGCCGAGGTCGACCGGGCGGGCCGCGAGGCGGTCGCTCTGATGACGAGCGCCTTCGAGCGGGCGATCGAGACGGAGGCGGCGGAGGTCTCGCTGCGCTTCGGTTGGGACGAGCGTCAGGCGCGCGTTGCCTTCAAGAAATTCGCGCGTCAGGGCCTCACGGTCTTCCATCGCGAGATGCTCGACCGGCTCGATCAGATGCGCCGTGCCGCTGATAATGGGGCCGCTGACGTGTCGGAGACTGCCGGCCATGACGGCGGTGCCCCGTCCGAGCTGCGGCTTCAATAGACCGTCGGCATGGATGCCCGCCTCGCCTTTCCCGATCTCGCCGCCGGCGAGACGGTTCTCTTTGGCGGTCTGGCCTCGGCAAGCCGACCGGTCGAAGAGCTGACCATTTCGGAATGGGCGGATCGCTATCGCGTTGTCTCGGCCGAATCCGGGTCGCCTTGGCCGGGACCATTCCGAACCGACCGGGTGCCGTATCTGCGCGAGCCACAGGACTGCCTTCATCCGGACCATCCGGCCCGGCGCGTGACGGCGCGATGGGCGGCCCAGCTCGGCAAGTCGACGGCGATCGAAAACTGGTTCGGCTTCATCGTCGACCAAGCGCCCGGCTCGATGATGATCGTTCTGCCGACGCTGGAGGAGGCGACGAAGTTCAATCGGGTGAAGCTGCAGCCGACGATCGACGCCTCGCCGCGCATCCGGCACAAGGTGGTTCCGGTCTCCTCGCGCGACGAGCAGGGCTCGACGACGAGCTTCAAGCGCTATGCCGGCGGCTTCTGTCAGGTGGTCAATGCAGGCTCGTCGAAGGGCCTGCAGATGGTCTCGATCAAATATCTCGCCATGGATGAGGTCACCGGCTATCCGGCCGATGTCGACGGGCGCGGCAGCCCTCGGGATCAGGCGCGCTCGCGCCAGAAGATGTATGGCGATCTCGCCAAGGAGTGGGAAGGATCGACGCCGGGACTTCTCGGCGACTGCGCGATCACGGCCGATTTTGAGGCGGGTGATCGGCGGTTCTATTATGTGCCCTGCCCCCATTGCGGGACTTATCAGCCGCTGACCTTTGACCAGATGCGGCCCTCAAGTGAGGCTGGACCTGTTCATATCCGGTGCCTGTCCTGCGATGGAATGATCCTCGACGGGCACAAGGCCGAGCTTCTCGCTGGCGGCGTCTGGATCGCGACCCGCGTCGGCGAGGGTGAAGAGGCGGTGCCCGACCGGCTCGATGCGGAGGCAATTCAGCGCTGGCGCTGCCCCCCATGCGAGGGCCGGTGCCGCGATTGGCAGCCGAGCTATCATCTCTGGGCGGCCTATGCGCCGAAGGAGCGGTTCGCGGACATTCTCGCCCGCGCCGAAGACGCCGAGCAGGACGCCTCGAAAATGCGGGTGTTCTGCCAGCAGGATCTGGCCGAGCCCTATGATCCGGGCGGTCTGGCGCTGGATTGGGAATCTCTGGTCCAGGCCGCGCGCGCTCGGCCCTATGAAGCGCGCATCGTGCCCGCCGATGCCGGCCTGCTGGTCTCGGCGGCCGACGTTCAAGGCTATGGCATCAAGTGGCTGGTCATGGCGATCGGTCCGCGCGGCCAGCGCTTCGTCATCGATGCCCGCGTCTTCGAGGGCGAGCCCGATCGCAGCGACGAGCCCTGGATCGCGCTCGCCGACGCGCTGCAGGAAACCTATCGGACGCCGAATGGCGGCGAGATCGGGCTCGATCTGTCCGGCGTCGATTCCGGCTTTGCGACCGATCGGGTCTATCGGTTCTGCGCCGGTCGCCCGGCGGTGTTGCCGCTTGACGGGCGCCATCAGCCGGGCCTCGCCTGGCTCGGAACGCCGGTCAAGCGCGAGGTGAAGGACGAGCGGGGGCGTGTTCAGGCGCGGGTGCTGCTCTATCCGGTCGGAAACTACGATGTGAAGACGGAGGTCGTCGGCGGCCTGTCGAACTTCATGACGGGGCCGGACGGCGCCGGGCAGTTCCCGAGGAACACGCTGCATCTGACGCCTTCGATCGTCGACGAGGATTTCGCCAAGGAGCTGACGGCCGAGCGCCTCGTCGATCCGGAAGAGACAATCCAGTCGGCCCGCGGGCGCAAAAGCCGGCTGATCAGTCCGCGCGCGGTTCGCGAATGGAAGAAACTGCCAGGCCGCAAGAACGACTGGTTCGATTGTTCGGTCTATGCGACGGCGCTTGGCTGGCATCTGGAGCGCCAGCGCCGCCTGACGGGCGAGCGTTGGGCCGATCTTCTTGTCGCCGTTCATGGCAGCGAAAGCGCGCCCGATCTCTTTTCGCCGCCGGTGGACCCGTTCCGGCCGACGGCCAAGTCGCAGACGAATGTCACCGGTCCGAGCCTTGCCGATCTTTCGGCGGCGCTCAACCGCAGAGACTGACACCATCTTAAATCGAAGGATCGGCATGGGCCTCATGCAAGCGATTGGAAGCCGGGTCAGGGGCGCTCTGACGGTCGGTGAGGGCGGACTGCGTCCTCAACCGGCTGCCGGCTATCTGCGCGGTCTGCCCGAGGCGCAGATCCTTGCGATCCCGACGCCGATCCTGCGCGACGCCAAGGAGGATGTTCGCATCGCCTGGGGCCGGGCGGCGGCTCGCGCGGTCGATGCGCTCCACAACAATGGCTGGATTGCCGGTGTCACCGAGCAGATGATCTCGTTGATGATCGGCGACGGTCTCAAGCCAAATCTGAAGCCCGACTTCTCATGGGCCGGATGGGACGAGGCGCAGTCGGCGGCCTGGGCGCGGCGGGCGGAGCGGCGCTTCCAGGCCTGGGCGTCGAACCGTTGGGCCTGCGATGCCGGGGGACGCTACACGCTGGCGCAGATCCAGGCGGCCTCCGTCCGCTCCTGGTTCGGTGCCGGCGAGGCAGTGGCCGAGCTTCCCTCGATCGAGCGACCGGGGATCGAATGGCGCACGAAGCTTCGGCTCCTGCCGGCCCATTGGCTGAGCCAGAAGTCCAGTGAATTGGAGCGGCTCGATCATGGGGTGTTCATTGACGGTCATGGCGCACCGGCAGGCTACCTCTTCGAGGTGAAATCCCGCTTCGGGATGCGGACCGAACTTCGCAAGGCCGCCCGCGATGGCTATGGGCGCCCGATCATCGCTCATGTCTTCGACGGCACGGCGGGACAGGTGCGGGGCATCACGCCCTTCGCGCCGATCCTGAAAGTGCTTCGGGATTATGATCAACTGTCGAACGCGACCCTCACGGCGACGATGATCCATGCGATCTTCGCCGCCACCGTCGAGAGCGACTATCCGACGAGCGAGGTTCTCGACGCCCTGTCGCCGGCGCCGACCGCCACCGGCCAGCTGGAAGGGCCCGGCGGCTTCATGGCCTTCATGGCCCAGAAGCTCGGCTGGCATCAGAATGTCGATATCGATCTCGGGCGGGGATCGGGTGTTGCTCATCTTCTGCCCGGCGAAAAGCTGATGCTTCATTCGTCGAAGTCGCCAAACGCCAATTACGAGCCCTTCGCGAATTTTCTCCTGCGCGAAATCGCGCGCTGCGCGGGTGCGATGTTCGAGGACCTGACCGGCGACTTTCGCGGAGCGACCTATTCCTCGGTCCGCGCCGGCATCGCCAAGCAATGGCCGCTGGTTCTCTATCGCCGCAAGCATGTGCCGGTGCCGATCTCCGATGCCGCCCTCGAAGCCTTCCTCGAGGAGGAAATCGACAATGGCTATCTCGAAATTCCTGGCGGCATCGAAGCTTTTCTTGCGCACAAGGCGGCGATCTGCCGGGCGACATGGCGAGGACCGGCCAAGCCTGTCGCCGACGAGCTGAAGGCCGCCAAGGCCCATGAGATGTACCGCTTGATGGGCACCATGACCGACGAACAGATCTGCGCCGATCTCGGCGAGGACTGGGAGGATGTCTATCAGCAGCGCGCCTATGAGAAGGCGCGGCGCGAGGACCTCACCATTCATGGCGGCGTCACCAATGGAGGGGCGGACATCGACCAGATGCTCGATCCGGAGCCGGCGGCCATCCTTCCGCAGGCAGGCGCATCACAAAGAGGCCCGGCGCCAAGAGGAGGGTCTCAATGACAGTTCTGGCTCATATCGCGGATCGCGTTCTGAACCGCCCGCTCTTGATCACGCCGGACAAGGCGCAGGTCATCCTGTCGGTCCTATCGGGTCGCATCGGCCTTTCGTCGCCGGAGGCCAGCCGGTTCGAGGGCGACCCGTATCGGCGGGATGCGAACGGCCAGCCGATCAGCATCAATCCTTACCGGGTCTCGGGCGGCGTCGCGATCGTCACGATCACCGGCTCGCTGGTCAATCGCGGGGCCTGGATCGGCGCTTCGTCGGGGCTCACCTCTTATGAGGGCATACAGCATCAGCTGAAGACGGCGGCGTCCGATCCGGCCGTTCATTCGGTGATCCTCGACATGGCGTCGCCTGGAGGCGAGGCGACCGGAGCGATGGAGACCGCTTCTATGGTCCGCGATCTGGCGAAGACCAAGCGAACCGTAGCTGTCGTCAATGGCATGGCCTGTTCGGCAGCCTATGCGATCGCGTCGGGCGCCAGCGAGATCGTGTCGAGCGAGACGAGCATATCGGGCTCGATCGGCGTGGTGCTTCTTCACGCCGATATTTCCCGCCAGCTCGCCGAGGAAGGCGTGACGCCAACCCTGATCTTTGCCGGGGCTCACAAAGTCGATGGCAATCCCTTCGAGCCTTTGCCCGAATCCGTTCGATCCGACCTGCAGGCCGAGGTCGACGCCTTCTATGGCGCCTTCACGAGCGCCGTTGGCAAGGGCCGCGGTTCACGACTGACCGCGAAAGCGGCCGCTGCGACCGAGGCCCGCATCTTTGTCGGTCCGGCAGCGGTCGCGGCAGGCATCGCCGATCGGGTCGGAACCTTCGAAGCGGTCCTCGCCGATCTTCAGCGGGCCTCATCGGCTCGATCCAGTCAGCCAAGTTCAAGGAGAAGAAAAATGGAGAATGAGACAGGCGTGCCCGCCGCTCATCAAGGCCCATCCCAGGGCGAGCATGCGGCGAAGGTCGCCACGGCGCGAGACGAGGGCCGCAAGGCCGGTCGTAGCGAAGGCATCGCCGACGTCGCGGCCGTTCTCGGCGCCGAAGGCATTGCCGGCAACGCCGCCCGCATGTCGGCCGCCGTCGAGTTTCTGGCCGAAGGCCTCTCGGCCGAGAAGGCGACGGCCTTTGCGACCAAGCACATTGCCGATGCTGGCCCGGCCGCGGGCGTCGCTCACCAGGGCAACGGGCGCCCAACGCTCCCCGGGGCGCATCTCACCGAGCGGGCGAGCATCCCCGACAGCCTGGCCGCTGCCGGTATCGGCGCTGGCGAGAGGCAGAAATCGACGGCCGCTCTCTCCGAGGCTGTCGCGCGCACCAACAAGCGGCGCTGACGAAAGGACCGACCCATGACCGTTTTGACCGAAGACCGTTTTGCGGGCGCTGCCCATTACATCGTGTCCGAGGCGACCGGCTACCGCTCGCGGGGGACCGGCGTCGTTGCGTCCGGTGCCGGTGCGCTGAAAGCCGGTGCCGTGCTCGGGCAGGTCACGGCGACGAAGAAGTTCGTCGCTTTCGCGCCCGCTGCCTCGGACGGATCCCAGACCGCCGCGGCGATCCTCTTCGAGGGCTGTGACGCGACCTCTGCCGACGTCACCCGGACGCTGACCCTCCGAGACACGGAGGTTCATGCCGAGGTCCTGCATTTCGCCGAGGGCGTCACCGACGCCCAGAAGACTGCCGCCGTCGCGTCCCTCGCGAGCCACGGCATCATTGCCCGCTGACCTCACTTTAGGAGCCGACACCTCATGGCCCTCGTCACTAATATCTTCGCCCAGAATGCCTGGGGCGTCGTCGAATTCCACGAGGACATCGTGGAAAAGATCGAATTCAAGCCGCAGATGCTCGGCTCCCTCGGTCTCTTCGAACCGATCTATTCGCGCTCTCGCACCATCGCGATTGCCAAGAAGGATGGCACGATGTCGCTCATCCCGACCTCTCAGCTGGGCGAGCCACCCGCCGAGCTCGTCCCGAAGGGCGCCAAGGTTCAGAAGTTCGACACGGTGCGGCTCGCCAAGGGGTCGACCGTCTTTGCCGCAGAGCTCGCCGCGGTGACTGCGTTGCCTTTCGAGCTGCAGACCCGTGAAGTGGCGCAGGAGATCAGCGATCGAACCGGCTCGATCATGGACGATCTCGAACTCACCTGGGAGCATATGCGCTTCGGGGCGATCCAGGGGAAGGTGCTCGACGCCGATGGATCGACCGTCATTCTCGACTGGTTCGACTTCTGGGGCGTCGCCGAGCCCGCGGAGGTCAATTTCGCGCTCGACACCGAGACGACGGATGTTCGCAAGAAATGCCGCGACATCAAGCGCGCCATGGCCGTCGCCTCCAAGGGCAATTGGACCCCGTCCGCCCGCGTCGGGGCGCTGTGCGGATCGAGCTTCTATGACAGTCTCGTCAATCACAAGCAGATCAAGGAGACCAAACTCGGCACCGAGCGGGCGGTGACGCTCGAAGGGATCGAGGGCTTTTCCGCGATCGAGATCGAGGGGATCGTCTTCATCGACTATCGCGGGACCGACGATGGCTCGACGATCGCGATCGGCACCGACAAGGCACGGTTCTTTCCGATCGGCATGCGCGGTGCCTTCAAGGTCGCCTATTCGCCAGCGAACGAGTTCAAGCCTTATCTCAATCAGCGCGGCCGGGAATATTACGGCCTCTTGCTGGCCGATCCGTCGGGCCGGGAGGCATGGGACCGGGTGGAGCTCTATTCCTATCCGATGTTCGTCTGCACCCTGCCTGAGACTCTCCTTCGTGCGAGGAAATCCTGACGATGGGCAAGGTTGTTCTCACCGAACCTCGCATACATGAGGGCCGGCTTCTTCGCCCCGGTCAGTCGATCGAGACCAGCGATCACGAGCCTGTAGTTCGCGACCTCGATGAGATGACGAAGGACGAGCTGATTGCGGAAGCCGCGCGCCGCGGCGTCGAGGTGAAATCCTCCGACACCAAGGCCGAGATCATGGCCGCGCTGACGGCCGCTCTCGGCCAGGGCGACGCTTGACGCCATGGGCCAGCCTCTCGACGGTGTCGATCTCGACGATCCTTGCGCGCTTCTAAAGGCGCTCAAGGCCGCGCGGCTTCGGCTTGCGACCGGTGCTCTGACAGTCTCGGTCAAATCGGGTGACGAAGAGGTGTCCTTTTCGAAGGCTGATCCGACGCGACTCGACCGTGCGATCGCAGAAGCCGAAAGGGCCTGCCATATCGCATCGGGACAAGCACCTCAGCGCCGACGGTTCCTGACCGCCGGTTTCCTTCGATAAGGCGTTTGATGAGCGACGAGACCTCATCTTCGCCAATCGTCGGTTTTCGCACGCTGTTGACGAAGACCGTCGATGGCGTGCTCAGCGAGAAGGTCCTCTTCTCCTTTTTCGAGAATGGCGACGTTGATCCCGCCCGGCCGCAGCAGACGGTCGTCGGGCGCCTCAAGCTCGCGCCAGCGCGTTCCGTCAATCCCGCAGCCCGAAACACGATGAACTGGCAGATCGAAATGACCGCCGGAACGGCTGAACTGGCGATCTCGATGCTCGACTATCCTGATCTCGTCGTGAAGGAGCGGGACATGGTGAAACCGTTGGAGCGACCCGGTGCCAAATGGTGGTCGGTCGCCTCCGCCGATCCGCGCGGCGGGGCGCGGCTCGTTATCCAGCTGGTGCAGGAATGAGCCTCGTCCGGCACGCCATCCGCGTTGCGGCCGTCGAGGCCCTGCGCGGTGCGACAATCGTCGGTGACAATGTCCTCGACAGCCAGAACGGCGCGATCGACTTCGACGCCGACAATCAGCCGAAGACGCTTCAGAAGAAGCCGTTCATCGCGATCTACACCTATGATGGGTCCGCCGAGCGTGGCCCTGGTGCAAGCGGGTTTCGCGATCTCGGCTCGCCGCAACAGTTGATGCTCGGGATCGAGATCGGCCATGCCGCCGGCATGTTGGTCGAAGATCCTTCAACTGGGAAGAAGGTCCTCGAAACGGGCCTTCCCTATACCGATCGAAATGTCGAATTTTATCTCGATCTCCTGGCCGCGCAGGCGATGGGGGCTCTTTCAAACCCCGATAATTCATGGGCAGAGATCTGGCGCGGCATGGTTCTGTCGGTCGAGAAGCGGGATACGCTTGCGGTGCGCTCGGTCGGTGGCCAGCGTCTCGCCGGTCACCAGATCATGCTGACGCTCACCATCATGCGTGATCCAGCGCCCGGTGTGCCGCTTGGGACCGGTCATGTCTATGAGACATTCCTCGCTGCTCTTGAAGCGAGCCCGGTCGAAAGCAACCGGACGCAGGCCGCCCTTCTGCGCGGCTTTCTCGGTGATGCGGATTCCCGCGACTGGCATCGCCTGCAGCGCCGACAGGGTTTGACGGCCGACGAGCTGATGGCGCTTGGCCATGGCCCGCTCGCGCAGGACCAGACGCGTGAGACGCCGCCCTTCGTTACCGGCACCCTCGATCTCGGCGACGGGCGCGAAGTGACGACCACGAGTGAGCCTGAATGACGGAGGCGGATTTCGCGGCGCTTCTGGCACGCATCTCGCACCTCGAAACGCTGATCGGGCAGATGGTCCAGCGCGGCCCGGTGGTCGAACGTGATGCCAAGCGCGGCTATCGCATCCAGCTCGGAAAGGATCTGGACGGCAACCCGGTCCTGTCGCCCTGGCAGCCGCATCCCGAAAGCGGCAAGACATCGATCCCGATGCATCTCGGGCAGAATGTCGGCATCCTGAACCCGACCGGCGATCCGCGCCAAGGCTATCCGCTGCGGGTCGGCTATTCGGACAGGCAGCCGAGCCCGAGCGATGACATGGACGAGAATGTCCTCATCAACGATGCCGGCGTGCGAATGGTTGCTGCGGGTGGCCGGCTCTCGATCACCTGCGAGGACGGCCTCTTCGTAATCTGCGGGGATGTCACCCATCACATCACGACCGAGGGCGTGACCACCGTTGGCGGATCGATGTCTCACGACGGCCTCGATGTCGGATCGAGCCACAAGCATACGAAAGTGATGCCCGGCGGCGGAATATCCGGCGTGCCCACCCCCAAAGCCTGACCTTCAGGAGATCATCTCATGGCGAAAGCACCCTTGAAGCCGGACGCAGCCGCGCCCGAGCCGTCGACCGCGCTTGTCTCGCAGCCGGTGGCCGTGACCAACGACGCGACTTCATCGGCGGCGCCAGTCGCCGACCCGAACGAAGTCGTCGAGTTCGATGTGCGTCCTGGTGTCGAGTCCATCATGGGCAAGCGCCTGAAAAACGCGACGACTGTTTCCATGACGCGCCATGCGGCTCAGCATCTTCTTCGCGTCGGTCAGATCGCCGAGAAGGGGAAGCACCCGGCCAATTGGGCGCAGGTCCAGGCGCGGCTTGACGCTGAAGCGGCCGAAGCGAAGGCCAAGGCCGACAGGGACAAGGCGGCTGCGGATCGCGCAGGCGCCTGATGGCCGATTTCGACCGGCGCACCGGCGAGATGATCGACAATTACCGGTCGGCGCTTCAATCGGTGGAAGTGATCTTCACGACCTATCTTGGCGAGGAAGTCATGCTGCGCGAGTTCGGCGCCGGTCTGATCGAGCTTTTGGGCCGTCGCATGACGCCGTTGCTCTTCATGGTCTTTAAGACATTGCTCATGACCGCGATCGACGCCTGGGAGCTTCGCTTTCAGGTGCGGCATATCTCAATCAACGGTGATGTCGACACAATCCGACTTGGCGAAGCGCGTTTCATGATCGAGGTCGGTTGGCGGCCCGGCGCATATGACACGCCGCCGGACTTTACGGTGGCCGGCGTCAGGACCTTTGGGCTCGACTTTTACGATCGGGGAGTTTCGGCCCGATGACATCCGCTCCCTCGATCGTTGATGTTTCCCGACTTCCTCCGCCCGATGCCATCGAGATCGTCTCGGCCGAGGCGATGATCGAAGCTTTTCTCGATCGCTTCGCGGTCGAATGGGAGGCGGAACGCGCGATCGACCCGACATTGCCAGAATGGACGGTCGCGAAAGTCGCGGCCAACCCCATTCGGCGGGTTGGCGGCCGGGCGTGGCAGTACACGCGGGTTCTCGACAGATACCGCGTCAATGACGCCATCCGGTCAGTCTTCGTCGCATTTGCCAAGGGCAGCAACCTCGACGCTGTCGCCGCCAATCAGAACGTCCAGCGGCTCTTGGTGCGGGCAGCAACGGCCGACACGCCGGCAGTCTATGAGACCGACGAGCGGCTTCTGCTCCGCTATCTGTTCTCGTTCGATCGAGCGAGCGCAGGCTCTGAAGGCGCCTATCTCTACGCGGCCTATTCCACAGTGCCGGCAATCGGCCACGCAGCGGTCGTTGGCTTCAACACACATGGCCGGCGCGGCGACACGGACGTCGTGGTGATGGGTGAGGCTGGCGCGCTGGTCTCGGATGCAGAGCGGGCTGCAATCTCGGCGGCCGTGCGCGCGCCTCATATCAAGCCGGAGGCGGTCTCGGTCGCGGTGCTCAAGGCTCTGCGCGTCGAGTATCGGGCGCATGTGCGTGTCGAGCTGCCGCAAGGCCCCGACGCCGACCTCGTGCGTCAGCAAATCGCCGATCGCATCAAGGCGGCGACCGATGCCCGCACGCTGATTGCCGGCGAGGTGCCGGACGGACTGATCCAGGGTGCCGCCTACGGGCCGAATGTCCTGTCCGTCGCCGATCTCAATCCGATCGTGATCGCGCCGGATGCCTATTCGGTGCCGGTCTGCACCGAAATCACGGTCGAGGTCGTTGTGCGCTCATGACCACTGTCGATCAGATCCTTGCCCAAAACGCCGCGCCCTTCGAACGGGCGATGGCGCGGGCCATGTCGGACGACCTTCCCATTCCGATGGAAGAGGTCATGGACCCCTATCGGACACCGGAGCGGTTCCTGCCGTTTCTGGCCGGGCATTATTCGGTCGATCTCTGGTTCGACGATTGGACCGTCGAGAAAAAGCGCGAGATGGTTGCGCAGGCGAAGGGCTCGTCGACGGTCTATCCCGGCACCCGGCTGGCCGACTTTAAAGGCACCCGGGAAGGCGCCCGACGCTATCTCGAATTCGTGGATGCCGAGGTGCTCGACGTGGTCGCCCACCCGACGCGCTTCGTCGCCGGCCTGTCCGCCGCTGGCATCACGCCCGTCGGCCACCCTCCTTTTCGCGCCCGGTATCTCGTCAAGGTGACGCTTGTGAAGCCGTTCAACGCCTTCGTGGCCGGGCGCTCGGCGGCGGGAATGGCGGCCGGGCGAAATGTCGATCTGACGCCAATCAACCGGGCCAAGACGGCGCTGAAAGTCTCGAAAGCGCCCGAGACCGAATATCTCGTTTCCTTCGCATGGCGCCGCCCGGCGACCTTTGGCGACGGTCTGACCTTCGGCGACGAGCGACCCTTCGGGGCTTACGTCGACCGCACGCACCTTTGAGGACAGCTGATGAAGCTCGTTGATTTCGAACAGGCCGAGATCATTCAGCCGAAAGACTGGACGGCGATCTCCCAGGAGGCGCGGGACCATTTTGATGCGATCCATCAAGGCGCGTGGGGGTGGCCCGTCCATTGGGCCCGCATCACGGTTTCGAAGAAGGCCGGCGACAGCACGACGGTCGTTGTGTCCGATGGCGAGTTTCATACCGGCAAGCCCGTCTATCGGATCGGCGACAATGTCGAGCTGAACTTGCAGGAATATTTCGGAGCCTTTGCTGGGGGCGACGAAAGCTGGCTGGCCCTGATCCTTCGCGGCACCGAAGAGACGATCGAAGTGCAGCGTCCGTTTGAAACCAGCGATCAGCCGCTGATCGAGAGCAAGCCCGTTCAGCGCGGCACGGTCAAATATCACACCCGTAAGGCGGAGGTGATCGTCCAGCCTGGCACGATCGGCCCGGCACCTCAGCCGAGGCCGACGATCGCCGAGACCAATTGTTGCGTCGCGTTCGTCCGTGTAACCGCGACCGGCGTGCAAGACATCGTCGTCAATCAGGCCGCTCGCGTCAAAACCGTCTTCGAGATCGAAGGGCGGCTGACCGTGGTCGAGGGCAAGGTCGAGACGCTTTATCAGGCGACCCAGGCGATCGTCACGGATCTCGCCACTGTCGCGGCGGCTGTCGAGCGCATGCCCGATCCGCGCCTGATCGATCAGTTCGCGCGTGATATCTCCCGCACGCGTCAGGAGCTGCAGTTCCCCGACGAGGCGCGGAATTACTGGTTTGATCAGGCTCTGGTCAAAGACCTCTGGGACCTGCAGCACCCGGACAGTCTCGTACGCGTCCAGGAAGGTTTGCGCTTTCCCTATGCGGCTGTGCGCAACTCCCAGCTTTTCATCGCTCAACCGGACAATCCCGATATCGTCGTGATCGGCGGCAAATATGTCCTGCCGGCCTATGACGAGGTGATGCGGATCGAGAGCCCGCTCGGCTCGGGGCGGGTGGACATCTCCAACACCGTCCACACGATCCAGACCGCCCACACCGGCACGACCTCGACGACGTCGATCCGCTATGGCCCGACCGTGAAGGTCTGCGAAAACACCTCTGGCTGGAACACGGCCGATCTCGCCGATCGCCGCGCCGGCGAAATCTTCGCGGTCTCCGGCAAGGAATATCAGTCGCTCGGCAAGACGGATAATCCGTGGAACAACACCGAGCTCGGCCGCAATGGACACGCGCAGTATGCCGTCCAGAATGTCATCCGCGACACGATCGTCTCGACCTATACCTATTACACGACCGAGACATACGGTCTGAACGGCGCGCTCTACGCCCAGACCTTCCTCAGTTCGCAGATGATGGTCGCCACCCGGATCGACCTCTATCTGACGCGCGTGGGCTCGACCGGCGACATCACGCTCGCCCTTTGCGAAGTCCTACCGGACGGCACGCCGCATTATGACCGGATCATCACCCAGTCCGTGGTCGAGCAAGCCGATCTGCGCGTAAACCAATGGGTGCCCTTCGTCTTCGATCGCCCGACGCTTCTGGAGCCGGGCAAGCGCTACGCCTGGTTCACGGTGACGACAGGCAATCATCAGGTCGCGGCGAACAGCGGCAACACCTTCACCGGCGGCACAAAGTTCCAGTGCTCCGACGGCATCTTTAGCCAAGGCTCGACCACGGAAGACTTCAGCTTCCGCCTCTACGCCGCCAAATTCCGAAAAAGCCGCGTCACAATCCAGATGGAGCCGATCGAGCTCGAAAACGGCATGACGGAAATCCAGCTCGTCTATGAAGGCTGGGAGCCGGCTGGCACGTCGCGGCCGTGGGACATCAAGCCGATCGGCGCCGACGAATGGGTGCCGATGGACGGGCGCGACCCGAACCCGCTCACCAATCTGCCGCCCTTCTGCAATCTCAGATGCACGCTCGTCGGAACGCAGGACGTCGCGCCGATGCTGGTAATGGACACCTATTCCCGCGTTCAGACCGGCCGGTGTCGATCGGACGTGCGCGCCATCTCCGACGAGATCGCCTTCGGCTACGCGACCTCGACCATCCGGGTCGTAATGAATGTCGACGCCTTCGACCCGAACCTCCACGATTATGATCCGAAGATCATGGTGGGCGGCGTGACGATCAACCCGACGGCGGTGACGCTGACGCCGGACCCGACCAAGCCGAGCCGGTCGCAATATGCCGCTAACTTTTCGCTCGGGGCGCCGGCAACCTCCGCGCGTCTGCGCGTCGAGGGCACGTCCACCAGTGTGGTGGCGCAGGCCTTCGTCCAGGACATCCAGCTCAACGCCTATTGAGGTCCGACATGACCGAACGACCCGAAACCAATCTCTATGAGCCGGAAGTCCGATATCGCGTGCGTCTCTCGCGTCCGGTTCGGTTCGGCGCCTTCCGCTATCTGCCGCGTGATGATCTCCGCATTCTCGGCAGCGCGTTGAACGCCATGATCGAGGAGAATGGCGCTGATGTCGTCACCTCTGCCGACAAGTTCTGACGGCTACGCAGTCACGGTCAGTTTCACGATCTCGCCCGAGGTCTGGAACGCCGTCATCCCGCTGTTCCATGATCGGCTCGTTGCGATCGAGGACTTCATCTCCGCCGGCTACACGGCCGCGCAGCAAGCCGGGACCGCGATGGCGCAGGCCATCATTCAACAGTCGGTCACGCCGCAGATTGCGCAGATCAACGCGACGATCTCGGGTTTCGAAGATCAGCTGGCGCTCGCTGAGGACCGGCTCGCCGCACTGAACAATGGCGGCGTGGTCGCGGCCAATGTCACGATCATGCCCGTGGAAGGGCTCGATGCGACCAACGCGCAGGATGCGATTGCCGCACTTGCAGGGTTCAAGGCCAAGTTTCCGGCCTTCGCAGAAGCCAACGGCGAGAAATTCGTCCGGTTCAGCTTGGACGGCAGCGGCTTCGAAAGCGCCTTCGTTTCATTCGATCCGGTTTACGACGCTATCGGCGGTCTCTCAGATCAGATCGATGGGATGGCGGCCGAAGTGGACAGCGCCGCATCGTCCGCGCGGCTGAACGCGCTCTATATCGCGGAGTTGCGCGGCGACCGGCTCAATATGGTCGACGGGATCGTTGATCCTTACACCGACACAAGCGATGTCAGCGGTGCCTCATCGAATCACCTCCACAACGCCCAGAAAAAACAGTTTGAATATGTCAATGTGAATTTATCGACCCTCGGTCTCCCAATATCGGGGGGTGATAAAGGTGCGAGCACCGCGAAGGGTAAAGCCTTTGATGGAGACGCTGCTACATATTGGGCGTCATCTCAGTCCGGCAGCCCCGTAAACGGAAATGCGTATATCGGTCGCGACTTCGGCGCCGCGACCGTTGTCAAAAAAATCATTATTAAGAATGCCTCGGCGACGAATAATGCCGTTTACAGCGCCGCCGCCCAGTACTCTGATGACGGCGCCAATTGGGTTTCCTATTCCAATCAGGGTTTCTCCCAAACAGGCGGCAATACCCAGGTCTTCGATGTGAGCGCAGCGGGCGCTCATAGATACTGGAGGGTTTTGGCAACCAGCACCTCGGCGAACGGCTCTGAATGGTGGGTGGCAGAGATGACGTTTGAGGGGGCCCCGGCGCCGATGACCCTCATTTCCTCGGTCTTCAGCTCCGTGACTCAAAGCCCTTCTGTGGCTCGCGTCGCCGTCCAGCTCGCGCCGCCTCTTTCGTCGTCGCCGGTCGTCCCGAATGTCGATCTCATTTCGTCCGTAAGCCGGGACGGCGGCGTCACATTCAGCGTCGCCGCGTTGGAGCAGATAGCTGTCCTGACGGACGGCACGAAGATCTATGAGGGCTTTGCGGATCTGACGGGTCAACCAGCCGGTGCCAGCATGGTCTACAAACACGTCACGGCTAACGCCAAGGACGCGCCAATCTCCGGCACCATTATGCAGTGGAGGGGCTAACCATGGGTGCCCGTCGATTTAAGCCGGACATGCCGGCGATCTCGCTCGAAGTCTCCGCCGTCCAGGCGAAAACAGCCCTCTACAATGCCGGCCTGTATGATCAGGTCGAGGCCGTGCTGGGCGGGTCCGAATACGCCATGGTCCGCATCTGGTGGTCCTCGGCGCAAAGCTGGCGGCGCGATCATCCGTATATCGCCGGCATGGCCGTCGAGCTGGATTTGACCGACGAGGATGTCGACGCGCTCTTCGAGGCGGCCGCAGGTGTGCCGACGTGATCGACCATTGCACCCTCTGGCCCGAAGGCTCCTGGGGCGCGTGCTGCGCGGCTCATGATCTTGCCTATGCCGATCCGGCGATCGGCCGCCTCTCGGCCGACTGGGCGCTCGCCCAATGCGTCGCGGCGACGACCGGCGGGCCGCTGATGGCTGCGATCATGTTCGGTGGTCTGACCCTGTTCGGCTGGTGGTGGCGCCGGCGGGCCCATCGCAGCAAGCCGCCGAAGGCCTGACCGAACCACATTTCTGAATTTCCGTAAGGCTCGGCATTCGCCCGGGCCTTTTTCTTTGCCCGGCTTTGCGCGGGGCCGCCGATCCTGAAAAGCCCTTCGGCAAGGCGATCACTTCCCGACAGATTGGAGAGGGGCAATGACCACGCCTTATATCGGCGCCTCGTTCTCGCGCACCAATGACGAGCCGATCCCGGTTCTCGGCGCCGACTTTTCGCAAACGATCATCTTCGATGCCGATGACACGGTCGACGCGACGCTGTTCCCGGCCGACGAGCCAGTGCGCGTCTCGACGTCGGACCCGGAGGTCCAGGCCAAATGGGGCACGGGCGCGGTTCGCGATCATATCCGCGGCATCAATGCCCAGCTCGAAAATCTCAATGCCGGGGCCGATGTCACGGTCTATCGCGTGACGCCCGGCGCCGACTCCGCCGCGACGGCCGCCAAGATCGCCACAGCCCTCGGCCAGATCGGCTATGTGCCGGACGAGGTCGACGCGACCCCGCGCATTGTCGTCGCCGGCATGACGGATTTCCGGCCTGACGAGGAAGCAGCCTCGCCGGTGCTGGCCGCGCTGGCCCCCGCGCTGGAACAGGTGCTTGCCGTCGCGCCGGTGGACGTCTCCGACGATTCCCGCGCCGCATCGACCGCCGACCGCGAGTTCATTTCGTCGACGCGCATCTTGCCGATCGGCGTCAAGGCCGTGGTGTATGAGGGCGAGGACCTGGTGACGCGGCCCATGGCAAGCCGCGCCGCCGGTCTCTTCATCCGGGTCGACAATGCCAATCAAAGCAAGCCTTTCGAGCCGATCGCCAATCGGCAGATCCAGGGCTTGGCCAAGCTCTCTCGCAATATCCGCTTCTCGATCCTCGACGGCTCGACCGAAGGCCAGCAAATGCTGAAAGCGCAGGTCGCGATCGCCGTGAAGGGCAAGGTCAATGTGGATGGCTCGCTCGCCTCGGGCGGTTTCACCTTCATCGGCGCGGATGCCGCGACCGACGACACGACCTATCAACAGATCCATCAGACGCGCGGTGCCGACTATATCACCATCAAATGGATCGACATCACCAAGCGGTTCCTGGGGCAGCGGATCACCGCCGGCATGGCCGAGAACTACATGCTCACGATCCTCAATATGCTGAAGGGCCATAAGGCCGCTGACGACATCCTCGGATACAACCGGGATATCTTCATCAAGGATCAGAACCAGCCGGACAATATTCGGCTTGGGTCCATCAAGCTCGATCCGCGCATCGAATATGCGCCGATGTTCAAGCGCGTCCATGCCGACTTCCACCCCTACCGCCCGGCGGTCGAAGGTCTCATCGACGACATCGTTCAGAAGCTCAGCCAAGTCAGCGCGTAAGACCCTCGCGGCTTTCGCGGCCGCAATGTTCTTCCCCATTCATAGAAGGTTCGCACCATGCCGCAGCGCCCTTTGCTCGTGCTCGAAGGCGTCGACATCCGCCGTGTCTCTCAGACCGGCCAGTCCCGCGCCAATATCATCAACAAGATGACGGTCCCGCCGCTCAAGAAGAAGACGGTCTCCCATGATGGCGGCGGCGCGAATCTGGAGGTCAATTACGCGTTGCGCCGGATCGAGGCCTTGGAGCCGGCCTTTGCGAGTCCCTTCGACATTTCGCTCTTCGACGGCTTTGGCGAGGTCGATCAGTGGATCATGGCCGGCGTCTATCGCGACACCGACAATGGCCACCGCATGCTGCCATTCCGGGCGATCGTCACGGGCGTCCTCAATGCCTGGGAGCCTTCCGAGACCGACCCCGCCGAAATGCAGGACTGCAACTGGATGTTCGCGGAGGTGACGGATTACCAAGCGACGCTGGATGGGCAGGAATTCATCTATGTCTCGCTGCGCGAACGGGCGACCCGCTATCTCGGCAAGGATATTTTCGGCGATTTCAACGCGGCGCTCGGGATCTAAGCGCCGATGAAGCCGACCATCATGCCGGACGAAGGCCAGCTGACACGCGAGGAATTCCTCGCGCTCGGCACGAAGATCATCGCAGGCCGGGGGAGGCCTTCCCCCTCGCCCAAAGCCGCACGTTCGGCGGAGCCGGGCGATGGTGGCCCGCCGGCAAAACCCGCTCAAGGCGGGTCGTCTTTGCTGCCTTCGCCGCGGATCGAGGCCCGCCTCGACGATGACGAGCCCGTGGCAAAGCTCCGCCTCGTGACACCCGTCACCATCGCCGGCACTCACCATGTCTGGATCGCGTTTCGCGAGCCGACCTTCGCGGCGATCGGCGCTCTGCTCGCCGGTCACATGTCCCGGCCCGCCCTGGCGGCGGCCATGACCGGCCTGCCGGACGGGTTCCTGGGCTATCTCCGATACACCGATGCCGAGCGGGTCATGAGCCTCGTCCATGCGCTCGCGCCCGATCTGCCGACAGGATAAGCGACGATGGCACGTCCAATGAAAGCCGAGATGACCGCGTCCCTGCACGACGATGTCAGCGGCAAGGCCGGCATCATCCAGCGCTCGCTGCATGGGCTCAGCCGGGCGGGCAACGCCTCCACGCGCATGATGGAAAGCGGCGTGCGGGCAACGGGCCGGCTTGGCAGCGCCATGGGGCTCGCCGCCATGCAGGCCGCCGGCGTCGGCGTGCCGCTCGCCGCCGGGCTTGCCGTGCAGACGGCCGTCACCCAGGCGGCCGATTTCGAGAGCGCCCTGACCGGCATTCAGAAAAAAGCCGGGCTGACCCAAGCCGCGACGACGGCGCTCGGCGAAGAGATCAAGGATCTGGCATCCGGCGGCGAGGTCGCCGTCGGCATCGACGAGATTGCGGCGGCCTATGAGCGGGGCGCCGCGGCCGGGCTTCCCATCGACACCTTACGTGAATTTGCCCTCCAATCGGTCAAGGCGGCCGACGCCTTCGAGATGAGCGCGGAGGAAACCGGCAATTTCGCCTCCAAGCTTCAAACCGCGCTTGGCATGAGTTCTCGTGAGGTCCGGCAAGTCCTCGATCTCACCAACAGTCTGGCCGATGCCGGCATCAGCGACGAACGCGACATCGTCTCCTTCATGGATCGCGCCGGCGCGACCATGAAAACGCTCGGCATGGCGAAGGAAGAGACGCTGGCGCTCGGCGCGACGCTTCTCAATATCGGCATGCCGGCGGAAGTGGCCTCGACCGGCATGAGCAATCTCGCGGGCCGGATGCTGACCGTCAACGAGCTGACGGGCAAGAGCAAGAAGACCTTCGAGAAATATATGGGTTCGACGGAGAATTTCGCCGAACTCGTCGAGAAGGACGCCAATGGCGCGCTCCTCTCCATGCTCGACACCCTCAAGGATCTCGATAAGACCGACCGCATGTCGTTCCTGTCGTCCTTTGTCGGGCGCGAATGGGCCGACGAGATGCTGCGCCTCGTCGAGGCGACGGATGAATATCGCCGCAATCTGAGCCTTGCCAATGACGAGCGCCAATGGGGCGGTTCCCTCGACGCTTCCTATCAGCTGAAGCTCGATAATTTCTGGTCGCAATGGCAGATCGCCAAGAACGCGCTTGCCGAGATCGCCATCGATGCCGGCACGGCCGGAATGCCGCTTTTGAAAAGCGGGCTCGAAGAGGTGCGCGCCCTGGTCGACGAGATCCAGCTCGGTATGGGCCGTTTCGAGGCGACGCTTGATATTGAAGGGCTCGACAAGGCCAAGAATGCCGTCTCCGACCTGATCGGAGCCGTCACCGGCCTGATGAACCTCAATGGCGAGGATTCGGCCATCGTGCGATTTTTCGAGCGCATCGCCCACGCGGCCAATGCGGTCTCGGAAGGGATCGGCATCGTCCAGGATGTGGCGCAAGGTTTGGGCCTTGCCGAGGACGACGGCGAGACAAAACTCGACCGCCACGATCGGCGCGAAGCGTTTCTCGACGGCATCGTCGATGCGAGTCCGGCGGGCCCGGTCATCAAGCCGGCGATCGACGTCATCAAGGGCGTCGACGATGTGGTGTCGGGCGTCCGCTCGGAGGAAGAAGACGCGACGATCCGAGCCGATATGGAGCGCCGCCGGGCCCAAATGGCGGGTGTCAGCGGACAGACGCCCGCCGATTTGGAAGCCCAGCGCCAGGACTATTGGCGGCGCCGGAATATACGCATGGGGCAGTCCGGCGCCGTCGCGCCTGATGCCGGCAACATCCGTTTGCCAGACCTCTCTTATCCGACGGCCGTTCCATCCGGTCTCACTGGTCCGACCATTCCGGTTCCGGCACCGCGTCCGCAATCTGCCGCTTCGCCATCGCCGGCAAGCCCATCAGCCGGCGCCGCGCTGGCGGAGATCCGAGAGATCGACCAGCTGCTCGGTCAACTTTATGAGAAAAAGCGCGCAGTTGAGGACGGCTTCCGCTTGGCGCTCGATCCGAGCGCGGTTTCGGTGATGCGGCAGATCGGCGACGAGATGGAGCGGCTGACGGCACGCAGGGCCGAACTCGACGCCATGGCCCACGCGCCGGCGCCGACTCCACCGGCAAGCGAGGCGGCGGTTCCCATCCCGCAGCCCCGACCTGATATCGCGGCCTCGATCGCCAGCGAGGTCGATCAGGCGCGGGCAGCGGCCCAGCAGGGTGGGCAGGACATAGCCAGTGCGCTTTCGGTGCGAGCCCGGCCCGAGGTCGATCCATCGGCCATCCGCGCCGCCATTGCCGACGCAAGAACGCTCAATGCCGAACTCACCCGAACCAGCTCGCTGGCGGCGAGCGCGGCGCGGGCAGCGGCTGAGGCCCGCAATGCGGCCTCCGCCTCTCGGGCCGACATGTCCGGTCTTCACGCCAACACGTCACGGCCCGGCTGATGCTCTACCAGATCGGACTTCTATCCATCCGCACCAATGGCTTTTCGGCCGAGCGCGTGCGCCGCTCGGCGCGGGCCGATTTCGCGGTGAAGCCGGTGGTTGGCGGGCGCAAGCCGCGCGAGGCGATCGGCATCGGCGATGACAGCCTGACCCTGTCCGGCAAGCTCTTGCCCTTCAAACTGGGTGGTCTGACCGAGCTCGATATCGCCCATGGCATGATGGCCTCGCAGATCCCGCAGCCGGTCTTGCGCGGCGACGGCCGGGTGCTCGGCTATCATGTCCTCGAGGAGATCGAGGAGGACCATCAGAACATCGAGCCGAACGGCGTCGGCTTCGAACTCGATTATACGATCAAGACGCAAAGGGTGCCGCCCCCAATCACGGTGGATGCTGCGGCGATCGTAGGCGGTCTCGTCTCGCTCTTCCGCGTGCTTCGAGGCTGACTGCCATGGCTGATACGATCACGGTGCGCAGCGAGGGCCTCCTTCTCGACGAAATCCTCGCCGAGCGCTTCGGCCCCGTCAGAACGAGGACACTGAAGCTGGTCGAGGCGACGCTTGCCATCAATCCGGGGCTCGCCGCCCATGTGGTCCTGCCACTGGGCACGCGCTTCACCCTGCCCGATCTGCCGGCAGCAACGCCCGCCGCCCGCGTCATCAATCTCTTTGCGGACAGTTGAACGATGGCCTGGAAGGACTGGGACATCACGATGGGCGGGACCTCGCGCATCCGCCAGATGGCCGATTATCTTCTCTCGATCGAATGGACGGACAATCCGGGTGTGTCGTCCGACACATGCCGGCTGAGCTTCGACGATTCCTTCGGCCAACTCGCGCTTCCACCCAAGCGCTCCGTTGCGACGGTCGCCTATCAGGGCGTTGAGATCTATTCGGGCGTCGTCGATTCGACGCCTTGGCGGATGACGCGCGGCGGCGGCCGGGTGCTCGATGTCTCGCTGAAGGCCTTCGACACCCGTGGCAAGGCGGTCGAGACCCAGAACTGGCATCTGGACGACGCGCCCTTGAAGGCGGTGCTCGAAAAGGCCGCGTCTCTCGCCGGCGTCACGATCACGGTCGATCCGGCCTTTGCCACGATCGAGCGTGAATATTGGAACCCGCTCGGCGAGAGCTTCGTCGCCTTTGCCGAAAAGCTCCGGCATGAATTCGGCGCCACCTTCAAGATGCGCGGCGGGACGAATGCGGTGTTCGCCGCGCGGGGCACGGGGCTGTCGCCCTTCGGCCAGGCCCTTCCGACCGTCATCGGCCGTGTGCCGGCGCCAAGCGAAGAGACAAGTGGGAATATTCATTCGATCGACATCGATCCGACGCGGGGGCGCCCGCGCTCTCGGCAGAAGCGCGTCACCTGGTTCGATCCGAAGACCGGAGAGTTCAAGGACAAGCGTGTCACAGTCTTGCTCGAAGACACCGGCGATGCGATCGACACCCAGCGCTGGCCGGCGGCCGACGAGGGCCAAAGCGAGACTATGGCGAACGGCCAGAAGACCGACGCCGAACAGGATGCGGGCGTCGGCTCGGTGACGATGGAGTTCACCCCCGACGCCTTCGTCGAGGGCCGCTTTTTTCTAAAGGGCGCCCGCCCCGGCATCGACGGGCTCTATCGCATCGCCTCGGTATCCTCACGCGCCAATCGCGGCGGCGGTGGCACCACGACCCTGCAGCTCGCCCAGCCGAACCCCGGCTGACCCACCGACACGTCTAACAGCAACCCAGAACGCAACCCGCGAGGGCTCGGCAAACTGCCGGGCCCTTTTTCTTTGGAGAGACGACATGTCGAAAGAGATCGTCATGGCGGTCCAGACCCGCCTGAAGGACCTCAATTATTACGCCGGCGCGATCGATGGGGACGCCGGCGCAAGGACGGAGGCCGCCCTCACCGACTTCAAGCGGGCGCAGGGCCTCACCCCGCGCCCCTATCCCTGCATCCAGACGCTGCATCTCCTCTATGACGAGGACGCCAAGCCGCGCGCGAAGCCGATCATCGTTGCCAGCGGCGAGCCCGCCTGGATGGTCGAGGCGCGGTCCGTCAAAGGGCTCCACGAGGCAAACAGCTACGGCGAGTTGTCGGCCTGGCTGCGCTCGGATGGCTCGACCCTCGGCGATCCGCGCAAGCTCCCCTGGTGCGGCGACTTCGTCCAGACCGCGATCGCGCTGACGCTTCCGGGCGAGGCGATCCCCGCCAATCCCTATCTCGCCCGCAACTGGCTGAAATTCGGCCAGGAGACCGAACCCCGCCTCGGCGCCGTCCTCGTCTTCTGGCGCGGCTCGCGATCCGGCATTTCGGGCCATGTGGGCTTCTATGTCGGCGAGGACGCCGAGACCTATCACGTCCTCGGCGGCAACCAGTCGAATGCTGTGACGGTCACGCGGCTATCGAAATCGCGCCTTCTCGGCGCCCGCTGGCCGGTGACCGACAGCTCCACCACACATTCGCAACAGCTGGCCGCCACGGGCGAGATCAGCACCAACGAGGCTTAAGACCCATGGAACAGGTTCTCGACGCTCTCCTGCCGCTTCTGGCAACCATCCTCACCGGCATCGCGATCCCGGCGCTCGTCGCCTGGCTGCGGGCGAACAATGTGGTCAAAGACGAGGCCCAGGCGCGGCTTCTTCAATCCGCCCTCGCCAATGCGGCCGAGACCGCGCTGGCGCGCGTGGGTGGCCGTAGTGGCGATCCCTCGCTTTCCATGGCGGCGCGCGAAGCCGCGCTGGACTATGTCAAACAGTCGGTGCCCGGCACGGTAAGAAAGCTCGGCCTTGAGGATCGCGACATCGTCGATCTCATTATGCCGCATTTAAGCCGCGCCGCGACCGGCAAGACGCCCCCGCGCCCCGATGGGTCGGCGCAATGATCATTCTCGCCCGCATTCGCGAGCATTTTCCCATTCGCCGGCTCGAATGGCTCTGCGCCGGGATCATCGGCTGTCTCGGACTTCGGCTTCTCGATCCGGCCGAGACCTTCGCCCAGCCGGCCTTTCACGAGCTGGCGGGCTGGATGGCGGAAGGAAGCTGGGGCACGCTTCTCTTCATCGTCGGCGTCGCCCGCTTTTTCGTCCTCGCCTATAATGGGGCCTGGAAGCCTTCGCCGGAATTGCGGGGCGTCTTTTCCATCTTCGGCATGGTGGTTTTTTCGGTCTTCGCCCTCGGCATCGAGACGGCGGGCGTCGCCTCGACCGGCTCGATCACCTATGCCTTTCTCGCGCTGGGCGAGGCCTCAAATATCTGGACTGCGGCAACGGATGCTCGTGTCCCCTATCAGGAGCGTCCCGATGGAAAGCCTTCTCGCTGAGCTTCCCGAATGGGCACGATCGCTGTTTTACATCTCCGTCGCGATCGGCGGGGCGATCCTCTTTCTCCATGGTCGGAGTCGTCGGCAGGAAACGGTGGATGGAGCGGAGCCGACTGCCCCGAATCTTCGTCTAGACGCTGCTCTTCTCGATCGTCGCCAAATCGAGATCGCACGCGAGGAGCTCAGCGATCACGCTGAGGCCTTGCGGGAGCAGGCCGAAGCGATCCGGGAGCACACGCGGGCGCTGCATTCGCTGGAAAAGGAGATCGAGGAGCATCGGCGGGAGATCAGCCGGCTGCGATAGTGAACTGAGATCGCAGATATACTGAGGGTAGCCTTCCATACTTCTCAATATCAATTGCGTATAAACAATACGAAAACGGCGGAGACCTTCCGGTCTCCGCCGCTATTATCGCTTCGCGTCCGGCATTAAGCCAGATATAGCTTATGCGAAGTTGTCGTGCGTCAGCGCACCAACTTCAATGCCATTCAGCGTGCCGATCAGCTGGATGTCAGCCGCTTCGACGTCAGTGTTTGCACCATTTGCTGCTGCATCGAAATAGTACACATATGCGTTGCCATTGTCATAGGCTACGATGTGTCCGGTATCGCTCGCCGTAGCCGTCAGCCCCGAAATGGTGGAGCCCTGGTTGGCGATCGCCTTCAGAAGCTCAGAACCATTCGTCGCGTTGGCGAGGTTGGCACCGTTATTGGCGGCGTCAAAGTTAAACTCGAACACGTCCTTCGTTGCGTCCAGCGTATAACCATTCGCCGTGCCAGTGTACTCCTGATAGTCCGTTGCCGGGACCTCATCGGTGCCGCCGCTCAAAGCGAACGTTGCGGCCGCGACGTCAAGAACATCGCCACCAGCGCCAGCCTGGAAGCCGGTGATGGTATCACGATCGGCCGAAGCCGTCTGACCGAAGCGGATGATGTCCTGGCCGCCGGCGGACAGATCGATCGAATCCTGGCCTGCGCCGGAGTTGATGATGTCGTTGCCCTTGCCGCCAATGATCGCATCATTGCCAGACGTGGTGGTAACATTCAGCTTACCCGTGAAGTCGCCCGCCTTGAACTGGACACCGCCGGCAGTTGGGTTGACCGACTGAACGGTGAGTACCAGGTCGTTCGCGCCGGTGACGTTTACGACACCATTGGTGTTGACGAGCAAGCCGGAGGCTGCAGTGCCAGCGCCTGTCGGCGTGCCACTAGCAAGGGTGTTGGTTGCCGCGGCGGTCAGTCCGCTGGAAGTGATGTTCACCGTTTCAAACTGACCAGCGTTCAGGCCATAACCGGCCATTCCTGTGCCTGTCGCTCCACCGGTCAACGAAGCCCCGGTCAATACGACGTTTGCAACATCAGCCGGACCGTTGGAAGCAGGCGTAAGTTCAACGGCGTCGCCACCATTGCCAGAGGTGTTACCTGCGCCACCGACGATCGTAGAAGCGAAGCGGAAAGAATCCGCGGTCTCAATGCCGGTGATTACAAGTGCATCAGCACCATCGTTGGTCGCAGCTGCGCCATCAATACCAGTGCTGTTTGCTGTGAAAGCAAACTCGTTGATAGTGGTAAAGTCGTTTGCTTTCAGGGCACGGAAATCAGTTGCAGCCGCTTCTAGAACCTCGATGCCAGCTGCCTTCGTATTCACCGTCGTGCGGAGAGTGGCGGCACCGGTTCCAGTGAAATCGGTGGTTGTTCCCACCGCCAGTGTGTCCTTACCCTCACCACCGTCCACCGAAACGGTGTTCGTAGCGTTCAGGACCCCGCCGTTCAGCACCACACGGTCAGCAACCGCGCTACCCTTGAAAGAGAAGGCAGTAGACGTGCTCGTTGCTGCATTGATGTTGATGCCACCAGTACCGGTGAGGCCCGAAGCGTCGACAGTGGCCAGCGAGGTCGCAGAACCTGCATCAGCGATGGTCAAACCGTAGCCGGCAGCATTAGCTGCTACGTCGCCAGAAGCATTAAGAGCACGCAGGCCGTTGGCGCCAGTGCCAGCGTTGATCGTAATGTTCGAAGCAGCGCCGGATGCGACGACGTTCGCAACTTCGAAGGTATTGTCGATAGCGGCGAAAGTACCATTGTTGAGAGTAAAATTGGCCGCCGTAGCCGCGGTGCCCGCACCCTTCACGGCAAGCGAGAATGCATCGGACGTGCCAGTACGATCGGTGTCGCCCTTATAGTTCACGCCGAACGTGCCCTGAGCACCGTCGAGACCAGCAGTCGTGCCAGCATCAACAGCTACAGCGCGTGTCGCTGAACCAGCGGCAGAATTTACCGACCAGACCTGCTGCTCGCCAGTGATCGTGCCGAAGTTCAGTGCGTAGAAATTCGCCGCCGTCGTATCAAGATTCGTGATATTAAAAACTTCGACGTTCGAAATCTGCGGAGCAACAGACGTACCACCACCCGCATTGTCGACAACACGGACGTTGAGCGTGTCAGTACCGCCCTTGCCATCGATGATGTCAGCCGTTGTCAGCGTCGTTGTCCCGCCAGCAGCATCGGAAACGGCATTGTAGACGTCGTTTCCGGCAGTACCGTTCGTGTCGACCGCGGGAGCTGTCGCGCCGGGGCCGTCAGCGTTCGCCGTCAGCGTGATCTGCCCGCCGGGCGTAGTCGTTCCACCACCAACGGCATCGACATCAGCCTGGTTGACCTGACCGTCATCATTGGCGTCGAGCAGGCTCTGCTCATAGTCCTGGTTGCCGTTGGCAGCCTTGTTCAGGAACAGATTGACGTACGGACCGAAGTCATTGATCGTCTCGGACGACTGCGCGAATGCGGAGAGCGTCGAAGCAATCGTCTTGCCGACATAAAACTCAATGTCAGCATCGGTCGGGTCGCGCTGGAAGGTGTTCTGGTAGAGATCGTTAAGGAACTCTTCCGTCACGATGCCGTCTTCTGCAGCGGTCGGATAAAGCGTCGCGAACTCGCTTGACTGGGCGAAACCGGCATTGATCGTCGTCAAAACGTCGAAGGTGCTCATGCCGTCGGATGCCTGGGCGCGGAGGAAATCCGTCCAGAAGTCGAGGCCCTGGGCATCCGGCACGCGGCCGAAGGTCGCCTGATAAAGTCGGACGATCGGCGCGACGAAGTCGTTGGCTTCCGAAGAGTTCACCAGAAGGTCGATCTGGGTCTGCTCGTTCTGCGCCGTTTGGCTGTTGGCAACGAAGGACGCCAGCTCGGCGTCGGTCGGGGCGCGCTGCAGGACAGCGTTATAAATTGCGATGGTTTCTTGTGCGGTAGCCATGAGGTCCTCTCAAAAGTGGCTTGCCATTTCCCCGGGTCTTGCCGAGGCATGTCGAGCAGCGGGGAAAATGAAGCGTCCCCCACGCTGTCCGGGAAGCCGTATAGCCTGATTAAAAATGGCGGTAAAGATGCTATGAGAGAAAAAATGTGTTCTGGACATGCGTTGTGTGAACGTGCTACATGCTGAGGCAATGAAACAACAATCGGACCATGGCGAGCGGCTGCCGGGGGGCGATGACAGGGGCCTAGACATGTATACGAACCCGCAAAGAGCGGTGACTGACGAAAGCAAGGAACTGCGTAAGCAGGCGGGCGCCTGGATGCGGTCTGTGCGGGAGCGGCAGGGTCTGACGCAGCATGACGTCGGCACCTTTGCCGGTTACCGCTATTATACCCAGTATTCGGCGATCGAGCAGGGTGTCGGCCGTGTTGCGCCGGATCGCTATGCCGTGATTTCCGCCGCGCTGGGTGTGGATCCAAGCTTCTTTGCGCGCAAGCTTATGTGTTTCTATGATCCGCTGACCTTCGATGTGCTCTTTACCGAAGCGGACATCGACGACGACGGGACCCATTTGCGGGAGCCGATGGGCGCGGTGCGGGATCTTCCGGCCTATACGTCGGATGGTTTGAAGACCCTTCGCAAAGAGGCCGGGCAGTTCATCCAGAGCGTGCGCGAGGAGGCCGGTCTCACCCAGGTCGATATGGCTGACCGGATGGGCTATAAGTTCTACACGCGTGTCTCGCAGATCGAGCGCGGCGTCGGCCGTGTTCCGCCCGAAGACTTCGTCACGTTTACCAAGGCGCTAGGGGTCGATCCTAAGCCTTTTGTTCGCCGGCTTCTCCAGGCCTATGATCCGATCGTCTACCACTTGGCGTTCGAGCAGCCGGTCTCGCGTGAAAGCGTTGCCGGCTAACGCTTTTCCTCGTTCATGTCTTTTCTCGAAAGCCCGCGCTTCGGCGTGGGCTTTTTTGTTTCTGCCAGTCTTGTCGTGGCTTTTCCGCATCGCCGAGCGCGGGAAACACGAGAGTCACCTTCTTGCATTTTCGGCGTTAACGTTTTGCTAACTTTAGGTATTGCGAGCGCATTCAATTCGTGAGTATGTCTCCCAACGTCAAATTGCGCATCTAGCAACCTTGCTAGTCGCTCGTTGGAGTGGTGTCTCGTGGATCAGCAATTCATTATCGAACTCTACAATCGCATTCTCTTCCGCGAGCCCACGCAAGGCGAAATCGATGCCGCGGTCATTGTACTGGGTGAATCTGGCGAGAACGCGCTTGAGGAATCGCTGTCTTCCTCGGATGAAGCGGTGACACTGGAAACAGTTGTTCTTCCCATTATTGGGCTCTATCAAGCATTTCTTGTTCGGACGCCCGATGTCGCCGGTCTGCGCTTCTGGAGCGAAGCAATTAGTGCTGGCGAAAAATCGTTCGCCGACCTCATCGATACGTTTACCAATTCGAGTGAGTTCCCAGTCGTCAATCCGGGAATCGGAACCGATCCGACATCGGACGAGATCGTCAATCTTTTCTATTCAAACATTCTCGGTCGCGCGCCGGACAATGCTGGCTTCGCGTTCTGGAAGGCTGCGCTCGATAGCGGCTCAATTGACGCTGGCTTCTTCGCCCGGAGCTTCCTCGCTTCGAACGAATCGGACTCCACCGTTGGGGCCGCGCTGCGAACCTATCTCGCCGACCTGGTGGATGGTGTCATTAATGATCCAGAAAACCGGGACTCGCTGCTGGTCGTGAATGACGGCGGCGGCGATGATGTCGAAGATGATGAGGGGCCGGTTGGAGGAAATCCAGATTCCACAGCCGATGAGGGCGACGACCTCGCGCTAAGTCTGCCTGACGATCTGATCAATGCAGGTGAAAGCAAGTCGGTGAAATTTGATCTTGATGGGCTTGACAGCGACTTGCAGTCGGCTGTCGTGACCTTCACAGATCAGAATGGCGCAACTGTTGAAGTGGACGGTCTCAGGACCAGTGTCGCTGACATCAGTGCTCTGTCTGACGGTGAAATTACCGTTTCGGTTCGCGTCTTCGATGGTTTCAATGCAGCGATCGCCTCGGGTGGGACGATTGTTCTTGACAAAACTCCCCCTATCGCTCCGACGCTTACGGTTTCTGATACGGGCCCTGTTCAAGGCGTGACGAACGCGGCTTCTCCGATCGTGCTGACGGACAATGAGTCGGATGCGTCTGTCGAGTATAGCGTCAATGATGGTGTGTTCTCGGCTACGCTGCCGACCTTCGTCGACGGGACCGAGTACACGGTCGTGGCTCGTCAGACGGACCAGGCCGGAAACGTCTCGGCAAATAGTGATGCGGTGACGTTCATTTACGACACGTCTGCGCCCACGGTTGCAGTTTCCGATAACGGTGATGGTCTTCTGAAAGCCGGCGAGGAGACGACGCTAACCTTCACGTTCAGCGAGACGCCTTATGGTTTCGAGGCGAGCGACATCGTCGTCCCGGCAGTTGCCGGCGAGATCGTCGCTGACTCTCTGAGTGCTCCGACCACCAATTCAGATGGGACCGTGGTGTACACCGCTGTCTTCAGGGCAGCTGCAGACACCTATGATGCTGCGGCGACGATCTCTGTGGCGGACGCAGCCTACACCGACCGCGCCGGCAATGACGGTACCGGTGGCAGTGTGAACGTGGATGTGGATGCGGTGGCGCCTATCGCTCCGACGCTTACGGTTTCGGATACGGGCCCTGTTCAAGGCGTGACGAATGCGGCTTCTCCGATCGTGCTGACGGACAATGAGTCGGATGCGTCTGTCGAGTATAGCGTCAATGATGGTGTGTTCTCGGCTACGCTGCCGACCTTCGTCGACGGGACCGAGTACACGGTCGTGGCTCGTCAGACGGACCAGGCCGGAAACGTCTCGGCAAATAGTGATGCGGTGACGTTCATTTACGACACGTCTGCGCCCACGGTTGCAGTTTCCGATAACGGTGATGGTCTTCTGAAAGCCGGCGAGGAGACGACGCTAACCTTCACGTTCAGCGAGACGCCTTATGGTTTCGAGGCGAGCGACATCGTCGTCCCGGCAGTTGCCGGCGAGATCGTCGCTGACTCTCTGAGTGCTCCGACCACCAATTCAGATGGGACCGTGGTGTACACCGCTGTCTTCAGGGCAGCTGCAGACACCTATGATGCTGCGGCGACGATCTCTGTAGCGGACGCAGCCTACACCGACCGCGCCGGCAATGACGGTACCGGTGGCAGTGTGAACGTGGATGTGGATGCGGCGGCGCCACTGTTAACTATTGCCGCTGCGAATGACGTAATTACAGCTGGTGGACAGACAGTCATTAGTTTCATATTCAATGAAAGCCCTGTCGATTTCGCTCGCGAAGATATCACAGTCACTGATGGAAGAGGGTCGTTGGGCGCGTTAAGCGAAGTCATGCAAACAGCGGATGGGTTTGTTTATACCGCAACATTCACGGCAGATGATACGGCGCAGCGTGGAGATGTCCGCTTCGGCGTTATTGGATCCGCGTATACTGATCAAGCGGGCAACGCAGGTAATTCCGCATCCGCTGCAGTTACAGTTTCCGCTCGAACGCTTGAGCAAATAATGAGCGATGACGGATATCTGAAATTTGACGGAAACGGTCACTATTATAAAGCACTGAATACCGTTAGCTCCTTCCAAGATGCGCTTTCCGCTGCGTCGAGTGCCGGAGCCGCTCTTGTTACCGTAACTGCAGACGGAGAGAACGATTTCGTCAAGGATATATTGGTCAGTTCGCAAAACGCATTTGCATGGTTGGCTGGTAAGCAAAATCCAAATGAAGGTGCGTGGAAGTGGGTCGACGGACTTGAATCGGGTAAACAATTCGCGAAAAGTGATGGAGTTAGTAAAAACGACTCCTATACAAAATGGGACGATGGTGAGCCGAGCAACGGAGTAGGGACCGAATATGGTCCCGAGAATTATCTCGGTATGTGGGGAGATTACGGCAAGGCAGGGCTTTGGAACGACTTCTCCAATACCTATGGGCCAGGACTTGTGATCGCGGAAGTCGACAACCTACAAGCTTATGCCAATTTTCATGGGTATGACGTGATATAAAAATTTAATTGGTCCGGCGGACTGAATTGCCGGTCAGTGTGATGTTTGGACTGCTAGCCCGAGGCTATTCCGAAATAGCCTCGGGCTTTTGCGTCAGAGCGATATTTAACTATAGAGGCAGTCGTGAACGTTTAACGCTATCCAACTTTGTTGATCGCGGCGTATCCGGCGAGTTTTCCGGTCTTTTCAGACGAGAGAGGAAAACGCTCGGTGCCATGTCGATAATATTGACGCGAAGCCGGTCTGGCGTTCGAGATCTTCGTCGACTCTAGACATCGGCGCGACTGGAGCGAAGAAGAGAAGGCGGCGATCGTCGCCGGAAGCTAGTCTGGCCCGGAGAGCGTTTGGGCCGTTGCTCGCCCTCATGGGGTGAGCCATTCGCAGCTTGCGACTCGCTGCGCACTCCATTAAAGGCGGACGAGCGTGTTAGTCTTTGAATTAGTTTAGAATACAACCTCAAGATAGAAAAGCATCATCGTAAACTACATTGAATTTTTGAAAGCGCCTCGTCTGCAGACATGTTCCGGACAAGGTAGCACAGCTTCATCACCCAACCCGGAACCCATTCCCATCAGATGGGCGAACCAGTTGCTGTTCGATGCAAAGCTATACGTGCCACTGCAAAAAGTTAGCCATCTGAAGTGCCTTGAGATGCGCTGTTCATGCACTCCCCTTGGGAGTACCACTTTCCTTATATTCCCCAGACATTTCAGGCGCGGTTGGCCATTTGGGCTAGCCATGGCCTTGTAAGCGTCGGCGACCGTCAGTTCAGTCTTCCCTTCGGTGGGTCAGGGCCCGGGTTCTCTGCCCAGAGCATCCTCGCCTATTGGGCTTGGCGACAAGGCTGTGATCCACGACGCACCAGCCGGCAAAGCGTCTCGGTCTGCTCCTGGTTCTCTCGGCATCCGATCATAGAAGCTGTGTGAACGGCATCGGTCCTTTCACTCTTTGAGCGCCAGCCTGACGACGCCTCGAACGGGTTGGCGAGGCTTTAGTCTCCCGGCGCGCAGGCAATAGAGGCGGCCCTTGCCTCTTCTTTCGCCTGGAGCGCCGGGTGAAAAAGTGGAATCCGGTCTTTGGCGACCCGGCGCGGCGTCACGGAACGCGAGGGCATCCGGGGATCAATCGGGATCGCCAGATGCTCTAAAGCTGCGATCTCAGCCCATATACCAGCCATGGCTGGCGACGATCGACTGGCCTGTCAGGGCGTTCGTCTTGAAGGCGGCGAGGAAGACGGCGACATCGGCGATGTCCTGGACGGTCGTGAATTCGGTATCCACCGTCTCGCCAAGCATGATCTTTTCGACGACCTCCTGTTCCGAAATTCCGAGACTTTCGGCCTGTTCGGGGATCTGCTTCTCGACGAGCGGCGTCTTCACGAAGCCCGGGCAGATGACGTTGGATCGCACGCCATGTTTGGCGCCTTCTTTGGCCATCACGCGGGACAGGCCGAGAATGCCGTGCTTGGCCGAGACATAGGCGGTCTTAAGGGCCGAGGCCTCGTGGCTATGGACTGAGCCCATATAGATCAGCGAGCCGGATTTGCGTGGATACATGTGCTTCACGCAGGCCTTGGTCAGAAGGAAGGCACCGCCGAGATGGATGTCGACGACCTTCTTGAACTGCTCATATGGAAAATCCTCGATCGGATGAACGATCTGGATGCCTGCGTTGGAGACCATCGTGTCGATCCGGCCGAAGCGCTCGGCCACGGCGTCGACGCCGGCATTGACCACCGCCTCGTCCATGACGTTCATCTCCACCGCCATAGCCGCTCCGCCCGCTGCCTCGATCTCGGAGACGACGTCGTTCGCGCCCTGCATATTGATGTCCGCGATCGCGACTTTCGCGCCTTCCCTGGCAAAGGCATGGGCGATCTCCTTGCCGATGCCCGACGAGGCCCCGGTGACGATGGCGACATTGTCCTGAAGCTGCATGATGACACTCCTTTTCGTCCCTCGGCGCGCCGGTCCCGGCGCGGCGTTTGGGGCCCCTGCCATGGAGGCTAGATCGTTTCATACGGAACGGTGGCAAGACCGCTCACGTTGCAGTGCGTCATAAATTTCATTGAATGGTAAGGTTTGGGACGGGGATCGAGATCGCGCCCGACATGAAAAAGCGCCCCCATGGGTCTCCCCATGCGAGCGCTGGCTGTTCGTTTGGTCGAGATTTTTAACGGCGCCCTTTCGGACGATCAGAACTCAGCCCAATCCTCGTCTTTGCGGGCAAGGGCGTTGGCGCCGCTGACGGCGGGTGCGGCGCGTTTGGGCGCGGTGCCTTTGGCAAGACGGTCCTGCAT
>NZ_FWXR01000024.1 GCF_900176465.1 Fulvimarina manganoxydans | reverse complement strand
GAAAGTCGCAATCATCGCCGTCGCCAGAAAGCTTCTCACCGTCCTCAACGCCATGCAGAGAGACAAAAAGGCCTTCGCATGAACACAGTTGCCATGCCGCCATCGTCAGAGTGGCACTTGGGCGGAAGGTGGGCGCGAAGCAGACCGCACGCCTTATGGATGTGAGCGGCCTTCGACGCATGGGTCCTGAGACCCTGACGGGCCGAGGATGACGACCGGTATTAATCGGTGCGTCCAACCCTCAGTTGCGTTTATTTGACACAAGTCGGGTTAAAACGCCGGGCGAAAAGTGCGGCATTATGAAGAAAGATCGCCATATGAAATGATTTAACATTACATATGGCGATACATCCGTTTTCACTAGTGTGCCGCTTCTTGTGTGGCGTTGTGCAGCTGCTGCGCTAACATACCCTCAAGCATGTTTTCCATATCTGACACGGCAATCAGATTGCGCTTCCAAGAGTCATCGGCGCGTTCAAGAGCCCTGTAGTATGGTGTTTTGTCGGCCGCAATTAAATCTGGGATGGTTGGAGTGCCAGGTAACAAGCTATCTAGCTTAATGCTCAATACGACGTATGAAACAACTCTTGCCGTTCTTCCATTGCCATCAGCAAACGGGTGAATCCAATTCATCCGCCAGAGAATGTATGCTGCAAGATATAGACCGGGCATGTGCCAGTTATCATTAACATAGCTGCACATTTCTGCTACGAGGTCTGGGACATCAGCCTGATGGGGCGGAAAATGATTACTCTTTTCGATATAAACTGGAGAGTTACGGTAGGTGCCGGCGAGGGGATGAATGCCATCCAATGCCGTTTGATGTAAACGCAAGATAACCCCTTGAGTTAACTTGAATTTACTGCCGCCCTTTATGTGAGCCCTTATTACCTCGATAGCATCCTTGAACTGTCGGACCCCGTTCTCAGCCTCTCTTTGAGCTTTTTCGTCGGGGTCCATGATCAGTTCGACAGGGTCAGCTCTGCTGTGCCGGTCCTCGCTCATTTGCGTGCAGCAGCATCCTCCAGGGCGACCCTGTCATCCGCTTCAGCTACCATCTCTCTAGTGATTCGCTCATTCTCAATATGAGTGTTGCCATACACAAAGCTCAGACGCTGCTCTCTCATCTGATCCTCAGTCATTTCAATTCGCTGCGCTTTTGCCACTAGTGCTTCTAGAGCAGAAGTCATTTTCGGTTCTCCTCAGGCGACTAATTCACGGCATACTGATCACAAGATCCGATCCCGTATCAATCGGCAAGGCCGCTCGCAGTTCCGATCGTGCCCCGAGCGTACCAAAATTGCGCCAACGCGCTTAGGCCTCTACGCTTACGTGGCGGGCGCCGATTGCATCTCTCCAAACACCGTATCAAAACGAACAGGTGCTTTCGGGCCGGTCGTAGCCGAGCGTGTCGAGATTGGAGACCTGGTGGAGGAAGCCTTCCTGGGGCGAGTCGGTCACGACCGAATCCTCGGTGCCGAGCAGGATGGGCTGGCGCAGCTGCCAGTTCCAGTTGCGGAAGGTCAATCGCTGGCCCTTGAAGGCGGCGACCGTGAAGTCGTCCGACTTGATGAAGTCATCGAGCACCTTCGGATCGGTCGACTGGGTGCGCGAGGCGGCTTCGCCGATGATGCGCACCGCCGTCCAGGCCTGCATGTCCTCCGATTCCATGCGCCGGCCGACGGCGTCCTCGAAACGGTTCTGAATCTGGGCCCCGCCCCATTGCTCGCTCGCCGGATGCCAGGAGCCCGGCGTCAGGCCTGCAGTCCCTGCGACGGGGCGCGGGATCCATGTGCGCCAGGGCACATAGGTGCCGAAGACCTCGGACCGATCGGCGACGAGGAGAACGTCGTGTTCGGGCAGGTCCTGCAGGAAGACCGGCAATTGGCGCTGGACGAGCGCCTGGCCGGAATCGGTCGCGCGGGCGCCGCCTTTGTCCTCGAACACCTTCTCGGCGACGATATTGCCGCCGAATTTCGTCGCCGAGCGCTTGAGCGATTCGGCAAAGAGCTGGTCGGCCTCGTGCTCGCCTTCGACCAGCGCCCAATCGCGCCACTGTTTCCACATGAGATATTGGGCGAGCCCGTCGGTCAGCATCGCCGTCGAGGGCGCCGTATGCAGCATGTTCGCCCGGCAGTCCTCGTTGCGCAGATTGTTCTCCGTCGCGCCGGCATTGAGGACGAGGGCATCGGCGCTTGCCGCCATGTCGGCGACGGTCAGCGTATCGGCGGCCGACAGGTCCGTCACGATGTAGTGGACGCCGGCATCGAGCATGGCTTGCGCCGCCGGCTTCACGTCGTCGCCGGGTTTCAAGGTCGTCACGTCGAGCGTGAAGCTCTGACCCATGAAGGAGCCGGTCGTGTTGTTATCGGCGATGGCGACATTAGCGCCGGCAAGGCCGATATCCTCGGGCGGGATGTTCAGGGCCGAGAGAGCGAGCGTGCGCTCATAGGTCCGCAGAAAGCCGATCTTGACCTCGGCCTTTGCCTGGGCCGCGCCGACCGTCGGGGCCCCGGGAGCAGCGCTCTCCTGGGCAAGGGCTGCTGGGGCTGCGGACAGCAAGACCACCGCCAGACATCCGCCGACAATAGCGCGAGACACCGCTCTCACCTGTTTCGTCATGAATTCCTCCCAAAAGCGGCCGGTCTAGGCCGGCACGCGGCGCCGTCGTCTCCTCGGCGCTCACCTCGTCTCATTCGTATTTCGCCACCGTGAACCCTAAGCACCGGTCCGTTCGCTCCATCGCGCGCGGATCGGCTGTCCGAAAGGGGGCCTTGCGGTCGCACCGCTTTCCCTCGCATGGTCGGGCCGTAGCCGATTCCCTCCCTAATCGGCGCCTTGCGGGTCGCGCTTGCACCGGGCTCGGAGCGAGAGGACGCGGTGGGCGCCGTCGATCAAGAGGCGACACACATGATCGTAACCAAGCTTTGCCAAGCGGCCCGGGCGAGACAAGCAAGACTTTTTCCCGTTGTCGCGGCGCTCCTGCCGGCACTGCTGATCCTTCCCTCCCTGGCCGGCACGCCGGGTGCGATGGCGCAGGAGCAAAAGGCGGAGGACGCCCGAGAAGAGGTCGCCATATTACCGTTCGAACTGATCGATTCCAGTCTCGAAGGCGATATGATGGGCGAGAATCCCGACGAGACGAAGCGTTTGGAGCGCCTCGCTCCGATGCTGCGCGAGGATTTCGAAACCCTGCCGCATTTCGACGCGATCGACGTCTCTCCGGTTGCGGAGGATGTGAAGCAGGTCAATCTCCAGGCCTGCGGCAATTGCGGCATCACCTTCGGCGAAAAGCTCGGCGCGGACATCGTTGTCCTCGGCACCGTGCAGAAGGTGTCCAATCTCATTCTCAATATCAATGCCTATGTCTTCGACGTTGAGAGCGGCGAACAGATCGCGCGTGGCAGCGCCGACATTCGCTCCAACACCGACGAAAGTTGGAAACGCGGCCTGAATTATCTGTGGGAGAACGTCTTGCAACGTCAGCTCGAGGATCGCGGGTGATCCAATTTCTTGCCAGCGTGACCGGGCCGCAGGAGGCCCTGATCGCAAGCCGCTCCGGCGCCGACATCATCGATCTGAAGAACCCGGCCGATGGCGCGCTCGGCGCGGTCGCGCCGGACGTTCTTGCCGAGACGATTGCGGCGCTCGCCGGCGAAAAGCCTGTCTCGGCGGTCGCCGGCAACTGCCCCATGGAGCCGGCGGCGGTCCTAGCCGCCGTCGAGGCACGGCGGGCGGCCGATTTCGTCAAGATCGGCCTGTTTCCGGCCGCGCCTGCCGCGACCCGTGCCGTCATCGAGGCGCTTGCCGAGATCGCCGGGGCAACCCGCCTCGTCGCCGTGCTGTTTGCCGATGCGCAGCCGGATTTGGCGCTGGTCGAGACGTTGGCCAAGGCCGGCTTTGCCGGCGCCATGTTGGACACGTTGGACAAGACGTCCGGCGGTCTTTTGAAGCATCAGTCGCCGGCTAGCCTTGCGCGCTTCGTTCGCTCGGCCCGCGACAACGGCCTGATGACCGGCCTTGCCGGCTCGCTCGAAGCCCCGGACGTTCCGCGCCTTGCCGGCTTGTCGCCCGATTATCTCGGCTTTCGCGGCGCCCTGGCCGCGAGCGGGCGCGCGGGCGCCCTCGATGGCGACAATGTCGCGATGATCGCCGACTTGATCCGGCGGGCGAACCAAGCGGCATCGCATGAGGCTTCGATCAAGCCGGTGGTGACAGCGGCAAAAGCCTTCGCGGACACTGAGACAGAGGGCGACCTTATCTTCGTACGCGATTTCGTTCAGGAGCTCGAAATCGGAGCCTATGGCCATGAATATGGGCGGCGCCAGAAAGTGCGCTTTACGGTGGAGGCGCGCATCGATCCGATTCCGGACGATGCCCGCACCATGGCCGACATCTATTCCTACGACGTCATCATCGATGCGATCCGGGCGCTCGCCGAAGACGGCCACACCGTGCTCGTGGAGAAACTCGCCACAGCCCTCGCCACGACCTTGAAACGCGACAAGCGGGTCCAAAAGGTGAGAATTCGCGTCGAAAAGCTCGAATTGGGGCCGGGTGCGGTGGGCGTTGAAATCGTCCGCTGACGGGGCTTCGCGCGGCTGCAAGCCGTTGGAAAGGCGACGATGCTGCGCCGCACACCCTCGGCCAAGACGAACCGAGATCGAGACGAAATATCGTCTCGCGCGCAAACCGCTCTTGTGATCGCATGAGCAACCCAACACAATGGTGATTGGGTCGCGGCACCAAGTTTTCGGAACGAAAGGGTCGGCAAATGCGTCAATAGCGTGACAAGAAATTCAAAAGGATGATCAACATCCTTCGTTACTTGAGTGACCAAAGACACTCAAGGAAGAGTGCGCTCTAGGGAGGTCCCGCCATGAACAGAATGACCGTCGTCAAGCTGGGAGGAAGTTCGATCGGATCGCCGCATTTGAGGCGGTGGATCGCGGCGATCGAGCAGGCGGATGGACCGATCGTCGTCGTGCCGGGCGGTGGACCCTTTGCCGAGGTGGTGCGGCGCTTCCAGGTTCGTCTCGGCTTCGACGATCGAGCGGCCCATGAAATGGCGACGCTCGCCATGGAGCAGTTTGGCTGCGCTTTGGCTAATCTGTCCAAACGCCTTGTCGGCGCTCGAAGCATGGACGCGATCCGTCTGGCCCAGAAGGACGGGCGCATCCCGGTCTGGCTGCCGCGTGACATGGTCATGGCCGATTCCGCGATCCCCCAGGACTGGTCTGTCACCTCCGACGCCCTCTCGGCCTGGCTTGCCGGGCAATTCGAAGAGGCCAATCTCTGCCTCGTCAAGCTGATCGACGTTCCGGCCAATTCCAATCTCGACGCGCTCACTGGCGCGAGCATCGTCGACGACAGCTTCGCCTCCATGCTGCGCTCGGGCACCGACCTCTTCATTGCAGGGCCGATGGATCTCGTGACCGCTGGCCAGCGATTTGCCATCGGCGGCGTCCCGGGGCGGCAGGTGGCGACACGGCTGATCACCGCGACCAATCATCAGGCGATCGCCGGCTGAATTCGCACCGTTTTCGATGCAAAGGATCAGGCTTCGCGCTTGGCAAGCGCCGACAGATCGCCGACATAGCGGCTCATGGCGCGCGAACGCATTCTCTTCCTGACCGGGCATCTGGCCCATCCAAGGCTCGAAAGGCTTCTGACCGGCCTTGGCGAGACCGATTTCGACTGGTCGATCGCCGATATCGGCGTCAAGGTCGCGGCGCTTGCCACCGGCGACATCATCGAGCGGCGGCTGAAGCGCCCGGTGGAGGCCGACCGGGTCATGCTGCCCGGCCGCTGCCGCGCCGACCTGGACCGGCTTTCGCAGCATTTCGGCGTCGCCTTCGAGCGCGGGCCGGACGAACTCGCCGACCTTCCGGCCCATCTCGGCCGAAAGGGGCCGCCGCCGGATCTCTCGCGCCATTCGATGCGGATCTTTTCCGAGATCGTCGATGCCTCGGCTTTGTCGGTCGAGGAGGTGGTTGCGCGCGCCGCCGCCATGCGGGCCGATGGGGCCGATGTGATCGATCTCGGCTGCCTGCCCGATACGCCTTTCCCCCATATGGAAGAGATGATCGCGGCCCTGAAGGCGCAAGGCCACGCCGTCAGCGTCGATTCGGCCGATCGCGAGGAACTCGCCCGTGCGATCGCGGCCGGCGCTGACCATGTTCTCTCACTGACCGAAGAGACACTCGATTTGGCCGAGGGCTCCTCGGTCATGCCCGTTCTGGTGCCCGCCAGGCCCCATGACATGGATTCGCTCGGCCGGGCGATCGAGACGGCGCGGGCCATGGGCCTTCGCTTCATCGCTGATGCGATCCTCGACCCGATCCATTTCGGCTTTTCCGCCTCGCTTGCCCGCTATCACGCGCTTCGCGCGGCCCATCCCGACATCGAGATCATGATGGGAACGGGCAATCTGACCGAGCTGACCGATGCCGACACCTCCGGCATCACGGCCATGCTGCTCGGCATCTGCTCCGAGCTCGAGATCGGCCATCTCCTCATCGTCAATGTCAGCCCCCATACGCGCCGCACGGTGGCCGAGCACGATCTCGCCCGGCGCATGCTCTTCGCCGCGCGTCAGGACAATGCGCTGCCGCGCGGCTATTCGGCCGGGCTGATGACCGCCCATGACGTTCGGCCCTTTTCGGCAAGCCCGGCCGAGATCGCCGAGATGGCGGCCGACGTGAAGGATCGCAACTATCGCATCCAGGTCGCCGAGGACGGGGTCCATCTCTACAATCGTGACGTCCATGTGGTGGAGACGGACGCCTTCGAATTCTTCCCCCATATCGATGTGGGCGAGGATATTGGGCATGCCTTTTATCTCGGTGCCGAATTGCAGAAGGCGGAGATCGCCTTCTCCCTCGGCAAGCGCTATGCCCAGGACAATCCGCTCGATTTCGGCGTCGCGGCTCCGCCGCGCGAGGCCGACCGCACGCGGCTGGAAAAAGCCGGCCACACGCTGAAGGCCAAGACCGGCAAGGCGAAGGGCGACAAAGACGCGGACGACAACGAAGCGGCCGGTCCGGCGAGCGACGAGGCGGCGGACGCAGACGAAGGGGAGGCCTCATGCCCTATATCCGCGAGACGGTGCTGACGACGAAGGGGGGGGATGGCCGCATCCATATCGCCCCGCTCGGCATCATCGAGGATGGCGATCACTGGATCGTCGCACCCTTCAGGCCCTCGCGCACCCTCGACAATATCGCCGAAACGGGCCGGGCGGTCGTCAACTATACGGACGACGCGCTGATCTTCGCCGGCTGCCTGACGGGGCGCAAGGACTGGCCGCTGACACCGATCGAAGGCTGCGACATTCCCCGCCTCGAAGCCGCGCTCGCCCATGACGTTCTCGAAGTCGTCGATCTGCGCGAAGACGAGGTGAGGCCGCGCTATCGCTGCCGCATCGCCGCCTCCGGCCAGCATCGTCCCTTCACCGGCATGAACCGGGCGAAGGCCGCCGTTCTCGAAGCCGCCATCCTCGCGTCGCGCCTCAAGATGCTGCCGGCCGAGAAGATCGAAGACGAACTCGCCTATCTCAAGATCGCCATCGACAAGACGGCGGGGCCCGACGAGGAAAAGGCCTGGGGCTGGCTGTTGGAGAAGATCATCGACCATCTGGCCGAGGTGGAGCGGGAGAAGGGGTGAATCGCTTGCCGCCTTCCGTGTTTTTATGCGATCTTGAGGATCAATCGGCGAGGGCGTCATGGACGTGAAAGAAGCTGTAAGGCGAGCTAAAACCTACGTAACTGACCTTCTTGCTGAGGAAGGGCTAACGAATCTCGGCCTTGAGGAAATCGAATACGACGAGAGCAGAAATGTTTGGAGGGTGACGGTTGGTTTTTCCCGTCCGTGGAATACGCCTCGTTCCGCCCTTTCAAATCTAACGATCGACCCCGCTTTAAAGCGAGCTTACCGGGTCGTAGATATTCGCGATGACAATGGCGAAGTGCTTTCGTTGCGAAGGCGCGAGACGATCAACGAGGAATGAGTGGTCTTGTCGTCATCGATACGAATGTCGCCGTTCTGCTGGCGGTCGGCCTTGTCGATATCAGGATCATCAAACGCCACAAACGTCTCCAGAAATACGACGAGATCGACTTTCGGAACCTGATAAATCTGATCGGTCAATTTAGCGAACTGATCTTTATTCCGAATACACTGACCGAGACATCCAACATCGTTCGATATCTTGGCGAGCCTGACCGATCGATTGTGTCGGAAAAGCTTGCTGAGATGGCTTCGAACCATCAAGAAATCTTTATCTCCAGCCAATCCGCAGCAGGGCGGCGCGAATTTGTGCGGCTCGGCCTCGCCGACAGCGCTTTGTTGATCATGGCCGAAAACGGTGCATCTCTGATTACGGACGATGCGGCGCTCTATGAGGCGGCGGTGAGATCCGGCTACGCAGCGATCAACTTCACACACGTTCAGGCTGCGCGTCCCGATTTTCCTTGAACATCAGCTTCACTTTCTGCCGCACCCCTCGAACCGAATGGGGCTTCGCCTAGTTTCCTGTCCGATTTCGAACCGTTCCAAGTTTCAGGTCGGCCGATCACCGGCGCGCCGAACGGGAACGCAAACGAAAGCGAAGGGAAATCACGTGATCACATTGACGATCAACGGCGAAGAGCATCGGCTCGACGTCGACCCCCGCACGTCGCTTCTCGACGCCTGCCGGGATCATTTGGGCCTGACCGGCTCCAAGAAGGGCTGCGACCACGGCCAGTGCGGCGCCTGCACTATGCTGGTGAACGGCCGTCGCATCAATTCCTGCCTCACCCTCGCTGTCATGCATGAGGGCGACGAGATCACCACGGTGGAAGGTCTCGGCGAGCCGGGCAATCTCCATCCGATGCAGGCCGCCTTTCTGGAGCATGACGGCTTCCAATGCGGCTATTGCACGCCGGGCCAGGTCGTTTCGGCGGTCGGCATGCTGGGCGAGGTCGCCGATGGCTGGCCGAGCAATGCCTCGAAGGATCTGCAAAACGGCGCCGAGCTCAGCGGCGAGGAAATCCGCGAGCGCATGAGCGGCAATCTCTGCCGTTGCTCGGCCTATCCCAACATCGTCGACGCCATCGAGACGGCCGCCAAGACCACCAAGGAGCCCGCATGAGACCGTTTGAATATGCTCGTGCCGGCGAGGCCTCCGAAGCCGTCTCGCTCGGCGGTCGCTTCATTGCCGGCGGCACCAATCTTCTCGATCTGATGAAGCTTCAGGTGGAGACGCCCGACAAGCTCGTCGACATCACCCGTCTGCCGATGCGCGATATTGAGGCGACGGATGACGGCGGTCTGCGGATCGGGGCTCTCGTCACCAATTCCGACCTCGCCGCCGACAAGCGCGTTCGCGACGACTATCCGGTTCTCTCCCGCGCCCTTCTTGCAGGCGCCTCGGGCCAGTTGCGCAACAAAGCCACGACCGGCGGCAACCTCCTTCAGCGCACGCGCTGCGGCTATTTCTACGAGACCTCCCAGCCCTGCAACAAGCGCGAGCCCGGCTCGGGCTGCGGCGCGATCGGCGGCTTCAACCGCATCCATGCGATCCTCGGCACCTCCGACAAATGCATCGCCACCCATCCGTCGGACATGGCGGTCGCCATGCAGGCGCTGGAGGCGAGCGTCGAGACCTTGAAGGCCGATGGTTCGACCCGCACGATCCCGCTGATCGAATTTCATCGTCTTCCAGGCGACACGCCTGAGATCGAGACCGTTCTCGAAAAAGGCGAGCTGATCACCGCCGTCCGCCTGCCCAAATCCTTGGGGGGCACGCAGATCTATCGCAAGGTCCGCGACCGGGCATCCTACGCCTTTGCCCTCGTCTCCGTCGCCGCCATCGTGAAGATGAAGGGCGGGGAGATCGAGTGGGCCCGGCTCGCTTTTGGCGGTCTCGCCCACAAGCCCTGGCGCGACACGGCCGTCGAGGACGTCCTCAAAGGCCAAGCCCCCTCGCGCGCCCTCTTCGACAGGGCCGCCGACGCGCTTCTGGCCGAGGCCAAGGGCCATGGCGAGAACGACTTCAAGATCCCGCTTGCGCGCCGCACCCTCGTCTCGGTGCTCGCCGAAGCCACACAGGGAGCCTGACATCCGATGAACAAGCACGTCATGGACAAGGCGATCGGCGAGACCCGCCTCGATCGCAACACGCAAGGCATCATCGGCAAGGGCGTCGATCGCTATGAGGGGCCGCTCAAGGTCTCCGGACGCGCGACCTATGCTTATGAGAACTTGGCCGGCGAGGATGTTGCCTATGGCTTCGTCGTTCCGGCGCCGATCGGGCGCGGGGCGATCAAGTCGGTCGATACGTCGAAGGCCGAGAGCGCACCGGGCGTTCTCGCCGTGATTTCGGGCGACAAGATTCTGCGCGCCTCCTCCCAGCCGATGGCGCCCGCGGCCCAGACGATCGACGGCGAGGTCTTCCACTACAACCAGCCGCTCGCCATCGTCATTGCCGAGAGTTTCGAGGCGGCGCGCCATGCCTCCCATCTCGTCACGGCGGATTATGAGCCCAAGCAAGGCCGCTACGACGTCAAGGCCCGCGAGACCGTGCGCAAGCCGGACGCGATGCCGATGGAGCCGGTCAATGAGCGCGGCGATTTCGAAAAGGCCTTCGCCGAGGCCGAAGTCCAGTTCGACGAGACCTATACGACGCCCTCCTATCATGCCGCTGCCATGGAGCCCCATGCGTCGGTGGCCAAATGGGATGGCGACCGGCTCACCGTCTGGTCCTCCTGCCAGTTGCTCGAGACCAATGTGAAGCAGATCGCGGCCGGCGTCGGTCTCGATGTCTCCAAGGTGCGTCTCCACTCGCCCTATATCGGCGGCGGCTTCGGCTCCAAGCTCGGCATCGGCCCGGATGCGGTCTTCGCCTCGCTCGGTGCCATGACCGTCGGCAAGCCGGTGAAGATCGCGCTCACCCGCCAGAACGTCTTCCAGCAGACCTCCCGCCGGGGCGAGACCGTCCAGCGCGTGCGCTTCGGCGCGACCAAGGAGGGCAAGATCACCTGTTTTGCCCATGAGACCGACACGACGAATTCGCCGGGCAACGGCTTCTTCGAGCCCTCGGGCATTTCTTCGGTCTTCCTCTATCCCGGCAAGGACCGCCGGATCGCCCACACGATCGTGGAGACCGACGCCCTGATGACCTCGGCGGTGCGCGCTCCGGGCGAGGCGACGGGCATGCTGGCCACCGAAAGCGCGCTCGACGAACTCGCCGACCGGCTCGGCATCGATCCGATCGATTTGCGCCGGATGAACGAGCCGAAGGTCAACCCGCAGGACGACACGCCCTTCTCCTCCCGCATGCTTCTCGAATGTATTGAGGAGGGTGCCGGCCGCTTCGGCTGGGGCGACCGGCCGCAAAAGCCCGGCACGCGCCGCGAGGGCGAATGGCTGATCGGCATGGGCATGTCCTCGGCGAGCCGCAAGAACTCGCTGATGAAGTCCTCGGCCGAGATCGAGATGAGCCCGGACGGGCGCGCCACTGTTCGCACGTCCATGACCGATATCGGCACCGGCACCTACACGATCCTGCAGCAGATCGCCGCCGAAATGCTTGGCCTGCCGCTGGATCAGGTGGATGTGGAGTTGGGCGATACGGCCCTGCCGGCCTCATCCGGCTCGGGCGGCTCCTGGGGCGCGAATTCGGCCGGCTCCTCCGTCTTCGTCGCCGCCGAAGCGATGATCGCGGAACTTGCCAAGCGCCTCGATGTCGACGCCGAGACACTGACCCTGAAGGACGGCCATGCCATTGCCGGCAATCGTCAGATTCCCTTCTCGGAGATCTTGAAGGGTGAAGCGATCACGGTGCTTGGCCAGATCGAGCCCGGCAAGACCGACGAGGAGACCCATCAGGCAAGCTATGGCGCACATTTCGCCGAAGTGGCGGTCAATGTCGTCACCGGCGAGACGCGGGTGAGGCGGCTTCTGACGGTCGGTGCGGCGGGCCGCATCCTCAACCACAAGACGGCGACGTCCCAGTGCTATGGCGGCCAGATCTGGGGCATCGGCTACGCGCTGGAGGAAGAGCTCGTCATCGACACGCGCAACGGCCTGATGGTGAACCACGATCTCGCCGAATATCACGTGCCGGTCCATGCGGATGTGCCCAAGCTCGACGTGGTTCTTCTCGAAGAGCGCGACACCCATGCGAGCCCGCTCGCCGGCAAGGGCATCGGCGAACTCGCCATTGCCGGCGTCGGCGCGGCGATCAACAACGCCATCTACAATGCGACGGGCGTGCGCGTGCGCGACTATCCTGTGACGATGGACAAGCTCCTGTCGCAGCTGCCGGACGACTATCTGACGGCGGCTTGAGAGTAGCGCCGCCACGGCGGGCTAGACAACACGAAACAGGGCCGTTCGGGCCCTGTTTTGCCATCGGTCGAAATCACGACCGATGGCCGAAGACGGTGAGGGCGCTATTCTCGCCCTCTCAATGACAGGAGGCGATGGAATGAGCGACATCACGATCCGGCAATTCACCTGCCGAAGCGACAATTTCGGCGTTCTCGTCCATCATGCGGGAAGCGGTACGACGATCTCGATCGATGCGCCGGAGGAGAAGGCGATCCTGTCGGCGCTGGAGACGGAGGGGTGGAAACTCACCCACATCCTGACGACCCATCACCATGGCGACCATGTGGAGGCCAATGAGGCGCTGAAGGCGAAATTCGGCGCGACGATCTATGGGCCGAAGGACGAGGCGGCGAAGATCCCCGGTCTCGATCATGCCGTTGCGGGCGGCGACAAGATCGATGTGGGCGGGGTCGCCGTCGAGGTCATCGCGACCCCGGGCCATACAGCGGGCGAAGTGTCCTATTATCTGCCGCAGGCGAAGGCGCTCTTTGCGGCCGATGCGCTCTTCTCACTCGGCTGCGGGCGCCTCTTCGAGGGCGATGCGGCGATAATGTGGGCGTCGCTGAAGCGTCTGCGCGATCTGCCCGACGAGACGATGCTCTATTGCGGCCATGAATATACCGCGACCAATGCACGCTGCGCGCTGGATATCGATCCGGGCAATCTGCTTTTGAAGGAGCGGGCGACGGAGGTCGAGCATCTGCGGTCCGGCGGACAGTCGACCCTGCCGGTCGAACTCGGTCGTGAAAAGCGCACCAACCCGTTTCTGCGCGCCGACGACCCCGAATTGCAGCGCGCCGTCGGCATGGCGGACGCCGATCCGGTGGACGTCTTCGCCATGATGCGCGAGAAGCGCAACGGCTATTGAGGCGGAGGCCGACGAGGGCAAAAGGGGTGGTGAGGATGGGGAGCGCAGAATGATTCCCGAGGCCCGGCGCATCGTCGAAACGCTCGATCTGAAACCCCATCCCGAAGGCGGCTGGTTTCGCGAGACCTTTCGCGACACGCAGACCGATGCGGCGGGCCGGGCCCATTCGACGGCGATCTATTACCTTCTCGAAGCCGGCGACACCTCCGCCTGGCACAAGGTGAGCGACGCGGTCGAAGTCTGGCACTATTATGCCGGCGCGCCGCTCGTCATCACCGTCTCGCCTGACGGTCACGACGCCTCGGCCCATCATCTGGGGCCGGATATTGCGAGCGGTCAGCGCCCGCAATTCGTCGTGCCGGCCGGCTGGTGGCAGACGGCGACGAGCCTTGGCCGCTACACGCTTGTCGGCTGTACGGTCTCGCCCGCCTTCCGCTTCGAAAGTTTCGAGATGGCGCCCGATGATTGGCGTCCAACGCCGCGCCCGCCGAAAGGGCGATAAATTCGAAGGCTTGACGGGGTGGCCGAAGCGCCGCGTTCCGCCTTGACGGCGAAGCGCATTGCGATTATAGGCACCCACGAACCTCCGATCATGCCCGCTTCGCATGGATCGCGCCGTCTTCGAGCGGCGGCGCGGCATGGACGGGCTTGTTGAGCATTAAACAAAGGGGAAACCCATGTCGCGCGTCTGCGAACTCACCGGCAAGGGCGTTCAGTCCGGCAACAACGTGTCTCACGCCAACAACAAGACGCGCCGCCGCTTCCTGCCCAATCTGTGCAATGTCACGCTGATCTCCGATGCCCTCGGCCAGCGTTACCGTCTGCGCGTCTCCGCCCACGCTCTTCGCTCGGTCGAGCATCGCGGCGGCCTTGACGCCTTCCTGATGAAGGCTCGCGACACCGAGCTGTCCCAGCGTGCCCGTCTTCTGAAGCGTCAGATCGCCAAGAAGGTGGAGACCGAGGGTCAGACGGCCGTCTCGGCCTAAGCTTCGAAGCGGTCGCGCTCGGGCTGAGGCAGCCGGACCGACACTTGACCATCCTCATGAGGCCGGACGATCCATCGCGATCGGCCGGCCTTCTGGTTCCATCACCCAGGATAAAAAAATGAATTTCCTCAAGACCTATCCGCTGCCCATCGCAGCGATGACGCTGATCGTTCTGGCCTCCAATATCGCGGTCCAGTATCCGATCTTCGCGCAAGTGGGCCCGCTGCAGCTGGCGGACGTCCTCACCTATGGCGCCTTCGTCTATCCCTTCGCCTTTCTGGTCACCGATCTGACCAATCGGCGCTATGGCGCGCGAATTGCCCGGCGCGTGGTCTTTTCCGGCTTTGCCGTCGCGGTCGCCTGTTCCATCCTCGTGCCGCCGCTCCTCTTTAAGGCCGGGCTGCTCGCCTTCGAGACGGAGCCGGGGCGCCTTGCGCGCATCGCGATCGCCTCGGGGTCGGCCTTCCTCGCCGCCCAATCCCTCGACATCTTCGTCTTCGACAAGCTGCGAGGCACCCGCTGGTGGCGCGCGCCGGTCGCCTCCTCGCTCTCGGGCTCAATTCTCGACACGACGGTGTTCTTCAGCATCGCTTTTGCGACCATCTTCGTCTTCGTCGGCCCCAATGACGGGTTTGCGCTGGAATCCGGCCCGCTCTTCGGGGTCCTCGCGATCGAGGCTCCGCGCTGGGTGTCCTGGGCGCTTGGCGATCTCACGGTGAAGCTGACCATCGCGGTCTGCGCGCTTCTGCCCTATCGCCTCGCCATGCAGGTGGTCCGCCCCATGCGCCAGGTCGCGGCCTGACGGTCGGGTCCTGAAGCAAGGCATGTGGGCCGATCAGAACAGATCGCCCTGCTCGCGCTCTTGGGATATCGGTTTCTTGCGCCGCTTGCGCGGACCGAAGGCGCCTGTCGCGCTGTCCTCCGATCCCGTCGTCGCGATGGCGCCGATCCGTTTGCCGCCGGCAAATTCCAACGACAGGACCGCGCCGGCATCAAGAGCGGCCGGATCGGTCACCGGTCTGTCCTCACGGTCGCGCACGATCGCATAGCCGCGGGCAAGGACCTTTTGCGGTCCGAGCCCGCTCGCCACCCGCCAGATATTGGCAAGCTGGTCGCGCCGCAGGCGCGTCAGATCGCGTTCGGCGCGGGCCAGACGGTCCGACAGGGCAGTCAGGCGCAGTCTCGCCGCCTTGGTCAGGGCGCTGACGCCCATAGGCTGGATGACGGATGCCGCCTTCTGATAGGCGGCGCGGCGCCTCGCCAGAAGTCCCGCCATGGCGTGATCGGCCTCGGCTCCGCTCTGGCGCAAGGCGCCGCGCTTGTCGCGAACGGCCCCGTCGAGGGTCGAGAGCGAAAGCCGGCCGGCGGCTCCGGAAAAGGCCTGACGGCGCTCGGAGATCAGAACCCGGAAACCCGAATCAAGGCTGGATGCCGCCTCGTCGAGGTGCCTGCGCGGCAGGGCCAGCAGCATGTCGGCGGTTGGCAGGGCCCGTGCGGTCTGGGCGACGAGGCGCCGGTCCTGATCGAGCCGCCGGGTCACGGCCTGGCCGAGCCGCGCATGGAGCCCGGCCACGTCGGCAATGAGTTCGGCGCGGACCGGAACGGCCATCTCGGCGGCCCCGGTCGGCGTCGGGGCCCGCCGATCGGCGGCGTGGTCGATCAGCGTCCAGTCGGTCTCGTGGCCGACGGCGGAGATCAGTGGAATTTCGGATGCAGCCGCCGCGCGCACCACCGCCTCGTCGTTGAAGCCCCAGAGATCTTCCAGGCTGCCGCCGCCCCGCGCCACGATGATGACGTCCGGGCGCGGCACCTTGCTCTTCTCGCTTAGCCCGTTGAAGCCGGCGATCGCGTTTGCCACCTGATCGCCCGAGCCTTCCCCTTGCACCTTCACCGGCCAGACGAGGACATGAACCGGGAAGCGGTCGGCGATCCGGTGGCAGATGTCGCGGATGACGGCGCCGGTCGGCGAGGTGACGACGCCGACGACACGCGGCAGGAAGGGCAGGGGCTTCTTGCGGGCCTCCGCGAACAGCCCCTCGGCTTCCAGCATCTGGCGTCGTTCGTTGAGGAGCGCCATCAGCGCTCCGGCGCCCGCCGGCCGCACATCCTCGATGACGATCTGATATTTGGACGAGCCCGGATAGGTGGTGAGCCGCCCCGTCGCAACGATCTCCAGGCCCTCTTCCGGCTTGAAGGCGAGCTTGGCGAAGGACGTGCGCCAGATGACGGCGTCGATCCGCGCCTTGTCGTCCTTCAGGGAGAAATAGGCGTGGCCCGAGGCATGGGGCCCGCGATAGCCGGACACCTCGCCGCGAAGGCGCACATGGCCGAAGGCATCCTCGATGGTGCGCTTCAGGGCGCCGGAAATTTCCGACACCGTGAATTCGGCGACATTGGAGGCAGGTCCCTCGCCGGGATCGGTATCGGGGAAAAGGGCAGGGTCCATGCGGCTCATGCGGTCTTTTTCGGCCCCGCTTGGCACCCCGTCAAGCCGGCTTTGGTCTTTGCGGCGTTTCGCCGGGCCTGCGAATGGCCGCTGGGCGGTGCGCTTGCCAGACGGTGGGCCGCTCTGGAATAAGCGGGTCAGACATTCGATCGACCGATCCGTTCAAACCTTCGGGGCCCCCATGCAGAAATCCCAAGAGCTTCTTCCGATCCTGACCGGTCAGCCGGTCATTCCGGTGGTCGCCGTCGATTCGGCGCGCCAGGGCGTCGAGCTTGCGCGGGCTCTGGCCGCCGGCGGCTTGAAGGCGATCGAGGTGACCATGCGCACGCCGGCCGCCCTCGATGCCATCAAGGCGATCGTTGCCGAGGTGCCCGAAGCGATCTGCGGCGCCGGGACCATCCTGTCGCCCAAGCATTATGAAGAGGCGAGCGAGGCCGGTTCGCGCTTCATCGTCTCTCCCGGCGCGACGGTCGAGCTCCTCGATGCCGCGAAAGAGGGCTCGGTGCCGCTTCTGCCGGGCGCTGCGACGCCGAGCGAACTGATGGCGATGATCCAGGAAGGCTACGAGGTCCTGAAATTCTTCCCCGCCGAACAAAGCGGCGGCGTCGCCTATCTCAAGTCCCTCGCGCCGGTCTTCCCCAATCTGCGCTTTTGCCCGACGGGCGGCGTCTCGCCGACGAATGTCGCGTCCTATCTTACGCTCCCCAATGTGGTCTGCGTCGGCGGCTCCTGGGTCGCGCCCAAGGAAGCGCTTTCGAGCGGCGATTGGGATGCGATCACCAAGCTGGCAAAAGAGGCGAGCGGCCTGTCGGTCTGATCGTTCGCTACGCTGAATCGGGTCGCGTTCGCCCTTGACGGCGGACGCGAAGGATGCGCATCTATCCCTCGCGCGCGGGTGTAGTTCAGTGGTAGAACGCAAGCTTCCCAAGCTTGATGTCGTGGGTTCGATCCCCATCGCCCGCTCCAATCGGTCCTCGGAGATTGAGAGGCCTTGCCGCTCCGTCGTTCGCGCTCTCCTCATGGTGACAAGCCTTTAAGTGGGCGACCGGGCCGAGATCGCCCTCGCATCAGCCCTTGGAACGTTCTTGCCGTACTTGTGAATGTTGGACTCGCGATTGGCCTTTTGGGATACCTATCTACAAGAGGGTTCGAGGCGTCTGCCGGCTGGACTGCGCCAGAGCTGATCACCATTGTCTTGGCAGCCTTGGCGGTCATGGTCACGATACTTGGGATTTTCGTAGCCATTCTCGCGGTTTGGGGGTTCGGAACACTGCGTGAGCTTGCTCGTGAGGCCGCTATGATAGAGGCACGGAAAGTTGCAAGGGAGGTCGCAGAGCCTACGGCTGCACGGACGGCTGAAGAGATGATCAATCAGCTCCGGATGAATGAGGAAGGCGGAGATTACGGAGCTGCAGCGGCGGAGGACAGCGGCGATGGCAGTTGATCGGATGGTTTCGGCAGGTGTCGTCGATCGCTTTCTTGGCGAGCGGCCCGTCGATGTACGAGAAATGAGCAAAGCACTCGGCATTCGGATCGAAACCAAGGCGCTGCCGGACAGCATTTCCGGCAAGATCGAGCGGGTAGGTCTGTTCGGTGATGATTATGTAATCACGGTCAATTCAGGTCATTCGGCGACGCGGCAGCGCTTCACGATTGCCCACGAGATCGCCCATTTCATCCTCCATCGTGATCTGATCGGCGACGGTATTGTCGATGACGCATTGTACCGCGACCATCGCCTCGGCGATGAACGCGAGCGTCAAGCCAATCGTTATGCTGCGTCTCTTCTGATGCCAAGAAGACAGGTCAGAGAGGCGTGGGATAATGGAGCGATAACCAAAGGGGCTCTGGCTCGAGCGTTCGACGTTTCGCCAGCGGTTGCAGAAATTCGAATGCGCGAGCTCGGCTGTGTTCTATGGCCGAAACCGGCTCAAAATCAGGTGTTCTAAGTCGACCCATTCCATCGGTCTGCGTTTGGTTCACATACCATTTTTCCAAAAGAATTTCTGGCACTGAAGTGTGAACGGAAGCGTTGGAGCGGGCGCGTCGGCCCTCACGGGATCGTTGTCGAATTCGAAAACCGCCGCTTCCTGCCGAAGGTCGATCTTCCGACCGAATCATCTCATTCATCCTTCCTCTCGCCGGCCATCGCGATCTTCCGCCGGGCCGATTGCTCGGCCAGGAGAATGCCGCCGATGACGAAGGCGAGCGCCAGAACCTGATAGCCGTGAAGCGTCTCGCCAAGGAGCGCCACCGCAAGGATCGAGCCGAAGATCGGAACGAGATTGATGAAGAGATTGGCCCGGTTGCCGCCGATCAGCTCGACGCCGCGAATATAGAAGGTCTGGGACAGGAGCGAGGCGAAGACCGCCGTATAGAGGACGACGACGAGGCCCTGCAGGTCGGGCCATTGCGCTGCCCCGCGCGCGCTTTCGACAAGGGCGAAGGGAACGGCGGTGATCAGCGCCGCGATGGAGAGGCAGAAGATCGAAGATTGCCAGGAGATAGCGGGTTTGAGGCGAAGCGCCGCCGTATAGAGGCCGTAGACGAGCACCGCGAAGAGCATCCAGGCATCGCCGCGATTGAGATCGAGCGATAAAAGCGTCTTCGGATCGCCATGGGAGGCCGTCAGCGCGACGCCGATCATGGTGATGAGAAAGCCGACGATCTGAAGGGGGGCGACCTGCGTGCGAAACAGAAGGAAACTCGCCACGAAGACGACGAGCGGCATCGCCGATTGCTCGATCATCACATTGATCGCGCTGGTATAGGTGACGGCGGTGTAGAAGGTCGCGTTGAAGACCGTGAAGCCGCAGGCACCCAGACAGAAGAGGAGCGGCAGGTTCTGGCGGATGGTCGGCCAGTCCCGCCGCACATGGCCGATGGCGAAGGGCGCCATGATCAGGCAGGCGAGGGTCCAGCGCAGAAAGACCAGGATCATCGGCGAGACATGGCCGATGGCGAATTTGCCGGCAACCGCATTGCCGCCCCAGAACAGCGTCGTCAGTGCCAACAGGACATAAGGATGGCCCAGGATGCGCAGCATGGCGCCCTCTTGAAATCAGATGGTCGTGGTCATCGATCGCGACGCCGGGCCTTGACGGGGCCGGAGGGATCGGGTCGATGCAGGACGGCGTGAAAATGGCGCATGCCGTTCGAGGCCGGTCGCAGCGCAAGCGAAGACGTTCGGGCTTCTTAGCGACTGTCGGCCCGGCGAAGCAAGCGGCGGGCAAGGCTGGTGTTTCAAACAAGGGGTTGACGCTGGTCGCCCTTCGCGACGAAACGCGCCTCGTTGATCGAGAATCCGCGCCGCTTCGAGCGGCGCAAACCGGAAGACAAGCGGGAGTTTCGTCATATGGCCAATGTGGTCGTCGTCGGGTCGCAATGGGGCGACGAGGGCAAGGGCAAGATCGTCGACTGGCTTTCGGAGCGGGCCGATGTGGTCGTCCGCTTCCAGGGCGGTCACAATGCCGGGCATACGCTCGTCATCGACGGGGTCTCCTACAAGCTGTCCTTGATGCCTTCGGGAATCGTGCGCTCCGGGAAATTGTCGATCATCGGCAATGGCGTGGTCTTCGATCCGCATGCCTTCGTGGCCGAGAAGACGCGCCTCGAAGCGCAAGGGGTCTCGATCACCCCGCAGTCGCTGCGCATCGCCGACAATGCGGCGCTGATTCTGTCGATCCATCGGGAACTGGACGCCGCGCGTGAAAACGCGGCTGCCGCCGGCACCAAGATCGGCACCACCGGCCGGGGTATCGGCCCGGCCTATGAGGACAAGGTCGGCCGCCGCGCCATTCGCGTCATGGATCTGGCCCATCCCGAGAGCCTGCCGGAGCGGATCGAGCGCCTGCTCGCCCATCACAATGCGCTGCGCCGTGGCCTCGGCGAGGCCGAAATCGATCCGGCCGCAATCCTTGAGGAGCTGAAAAGCGTTGCCGACGAGATCACCCCTTATATCGATCGCGTCTGGCGCCTTCTGGAGACCCGCCGCAAGGCCGGCGAGCGCATCCTTTTCGAGGGCGCCCAGGGCGCGCTTCTCGATATCGATCACGGCACCTATCCCTATGTGACCTCGTCCAACACCGTGGCCGGCCAAGCTTCGGCGGGCTCGGGCGTCGGGCCGGGCTCGGTCGGCTACGTGCTCGGCATCACCAAGGCCTATACGACCCGCGTCGGCGAGGGCCCGTTCCCGAGCGAGCAGGACAACGAGGTCGGTCAGTTTCTGGGCGAGCGTGGCCGCGAATTCGGCACGGTGACGGGCCGCAAGCGCCGCTGCGGCTGGTTCGACGCGGTACTCGTGCGCCAGTCGGTGGCCATCAACGGTATTTCGGGCCTCGCTCTCACCAAGTTGGACGTGCTCGATGGTCTCGACGAGATCAAGGTGGTCACCGCCTATCGTCTGGATGGCGAGACGATCGACTATCTGCCCGCCAGTCTTGCCGAGCAACAAAGGCTGGAGCCGGTCTACGAGACCTTGCCGGGCTGGAAGGAAACCACGGCCGGCGCGCGGAAGTGGAACGATCTTCCAGCCCAGGCCATCAAATATGTGCGGCACGTGGAAGAACTGGTTTCCGCGCCCGTCGCACTGCTTTCAACCTCCCCGGAGCGGGACGACACGATACTTGTTCGCGATCCGTTTGAGGACTAGAGTCTTTTTACGGATGAACTCGGGTGTCGGGACAATCAGGTAGCAGCATTTCATGGCGGATTTGAGCGGCGTACTTCGCAAGACGATCGATGGACTGCCGCGTGCGACACCCCAAATGCGCGCCAAGGTCTATGACAAGGCCCGGGCCGCCATCCAGCGCCAGATCCAGGCGGCCAATCCGCCGATCGCGCCGGAGGTGGCCGAGGCGCGCATGAACGCGCTCGAAGATGCGATCGAACGCACCGAGGCCCATTATGTGGAGCTCGAGTCCGGTGCGTCCTCCGAGACGGATGCGGCGCCCGAGGCTGCGCCGCCCGAGCCGCAAACCCAGCCGATCGCGCCGGAGACGGCGCCGCCGGTGGCGGCCGAGCGCCCGTCGCCTTCTGACAGCGCGCCGCCGGCGCCTGCCCGCGAGCCGGATCCCGAACCCTATGCGCCGGAGGCCTCGCGTGCCGGGCCGGCGATGCATTCGGCCTGGGGCGCTGCGCCCGATCCCGAACCGGACGACGAGCCGGCTCACGTCAGGCCCGCCGGTGACGAGCCGATGGCCGATCGCCCCGGTGACGGCTGGGGCGCTTCACGCGGCGCGACTTGGGACGACGAGAGCCAGAGCCGCGAAAGCGCGGCCGCCGGGCCCGGCTGGGGCGCCGACACGCAAGGATCGCGAGGCGCGAGCGAGCCGCCGGTCTTCCGCCCGGCCGAGCCGGACGAGACCAGCCATGCGCCGGTCGGCGTCTCCGGTCCCTTCGTGCCGAGCGGCGCGGCGGCGGGCGCCGCTATGGCCGATTACGGCCATGACGACCGGCGCACCGACGAGCGCGAATTCGACCGCGACGAGACCAGCCCGGATCTGGAACATCAGGGCCATGACGACGCCGATCGTCACGCGCCGATTCCGGCCGCCGACATCTCGGCGCCGCGCTATTCGCCCCCGCGCGGAGCGGCGGGACGGCGCAAGGGATCTGGCGCGGCTGTCGGCATTGTCTCGCTGATCGTCGTTGTGGGCGGTCTTGGCGCGGCGGCATGGTTCTATGGAGACGAGATCGCGTCTCTGGTGACGGGCGAGCCAGTCGTTGCGACCAATGACGGTGCGGCAGCGCCCGCCGAGACTGACGGCTCCGAGGCGACGACGGGCGAAGGCGAAACCGACGTGGCGGGCGTCGCATCGGGTGAGGCGGCTGGCACGCGGCAGTACACTCAGCGCCTTCTACCGGATGGCACCGAGGTCGACGAAGGCCCGGCGACGCCCGAGCCCAACGCCTTCGGCGAAGGCACCAATGTGGCAGCGGCCAACGCCGTCGAGCCGGACGCCAATGACGGGACCTCGCCGACCATCGCAGCCGAGATCGGCGAAGATCCCGAGATCGTCGGCGCCGGCGAAGAGCCCTCTGCCGGCGAGACCCCGTCAGAGGCCGGTGCCGAAACAGCGGCTGCGCCGGAAGCCAGCGAAAATGGCGCGATCCCGGTCGCCCAGCGCACGGTCTTCTATCAGGAGCGCACGGCCGATTCACCGGGGACACAGGAGACCGGCAATGTCGTCTGGTCGGTGGTGGAAGAGCCGCCGATCGAGGGCCAGCCGCCGGAGCCTGCCATTCGCGCCGTCGCCGAGGTGCCCGACGAGAATCTGACCATGACCATGACGATCCGGCGCAATGCCGATCCGACGCTGCCGGCCAGCCATGTCATCGAACTTCTCTTCGACACGCCCTCCGGCTTTCCCGGCGGCAGCGTCGCGACGGTTCAGCGCCTGGCGTTGAAGCCAACGGAACAGGCGCGGGGCGAGCCGTTGATCGGCGTCGCGGGCAAGATCTCCGACGGGTTCTTCATCATTGCGCTCAACAATCTCGATCAGGCCGTGCAGAACAACCTATCGCTTCTCGAAAGCGAGCAGTGGATCGACATCCCGATCGCCTATGCGACCGGTCGCCGGGCGCTCGTCTCGATCGAAAAGGGCATTCCCGGCGATCGCGCCTTCAAGGAAGCGATCGCGGCCTGGGACGCAAAGACCTGATCGCCTTGAGAGCCTCGGGTCTTTTGATCGAGGCTCCGGCTGGCTGTTTGACCAGGCGGCCGATTTCGGACGGGACGCTCTGACGGGAGCGAATGACGTTTCAGCGACAGCCATTGTCCGGATGACGAGCGGAATGGGCGGGGCGATATCGTTGCCCGATCACAAGCCGGGCGCTCGATTGACTTTTCGGCCCGCCTCGCGCATGTGGAGCGCCATGACCGTGCGCTCCGCCATTACGAAAACGTCGATCATCTGACGCCTCGCCCCGCTTGTCTCCCCCGGGGCGGTGGGCCAGCGTGCGTCGATCGTGTGATGAAGGGGAGAGCAGAAAAGGTCGATCTCCATGGGTTACAAGGTCGCCGTCATTGGCGCCACCGGCAATGTCGGTCGTGAAATGCTGTCCATCCTCGCAGAGCGCGGTTTTCCCGCTGACGAGGTCGTGGCGCTCGCCTCCCGCCGTTCGGTGGGCCAGGAAGTCTCCTTCGGCGACAAGACGCTGAAAGTGAAGGCACTGGAAGGCTTCGACTTCTCCGACACCGATATCGCGCTGATGAGCGCCGGCGGAAACATCTCCAAGGAGTATTCGCCGAAGATCGGCGCCCAGGGCTGCGTCGTCATCGACAATTCCTCGGCCTGGCGCTACGATCAGGACGTGCCGCTCATCGTGCCGGAGGTCAATCCGGACGCGATCGAGGGCTTCCGCCGCAAGAACATCATCGCCAACCCGAATTGCTCGACCGCCCAGCTCGTGGTCGCGCTGAAGCCGCTGCATGAGGCGGCTTCGATCAAGCGCATCGTGGTGTCGACCTATCAGTCGGTCTCCGGCGCCGGCAAGGAGGGCATGGACGAGCTCTTCGAGCAGTCGCGCGCCGTCTTCGTCGCCGATCCGGTCGAGAAGAAGAAGTTCACCAAGCGCATCGCCTTCAACGTCATCCCCCATATCGACGTCTTCATGGAAGACGGCTCCACCAAGGAAGAGTGGAAGGTGATGGCCGAGACCAAGAAGATGCTCGACCCGAAGATCAAGGTCACCTGCACGGCCGTGCGCGTACCGGTCTTCATCGGCCATGCGGAAGCGGTGAATATCGAGTTCGACAAGCCGATCACGGCGGACGAGGCGCGCGACATCCTGCGCGAGGCGCCGGGCTGCCTCGTCATCGATAAGCACGAGGACGGCGGTTACATCACGCCCTTCGAATCGGCCGGCGAGGACGCGACCTATATCAGCCGCATCCGCGAGGATCAGACGCTGGAGAACGGTCTCAACATCTGGGTCGTCGCCGACAATCTGCGCAAGGGCGCGGCGCTGAACACGATCCAGATCGCCGAACTGCTGATCAATCGCGGTCTTTTGGAAAAGCGCGAAGCCGCCTGAGACACGGACACCGATGGTCGGCGCGGAGCCCCGCTCCCGCCGACCTCGTTTGCTGCCGAGCCCCGCTTTGGATCATCTCGCGGCCCTTTCCGGGCTCTTTGCCAGCGCCTTCCTCGCCGCGACCGTTTTGCCCGGCGCGTCCGAGATCGTGCTCGTGGCGATCCTTGCGGAGGGTGCGGCCGACCCGGTTGCAGCGGTGCTCGTTGCCGGTATCGCCAACACGCTCGGCTCGATCACCAATTGGGCGCTCGGCCGCTTCTTTCTGCGCTATCAGGATCGGCGCTGGTTCCCCGTGCCGAAATCCGGGCTCGACAAGGCGGCCAGCATCTTCAATCGCTGGGGCGTCTGGAGCTTGCTTCTGGCCTGGTGGCCACTGGGCGGCGACGCGTTGACGGTGGTCGCCGGCCTCTTGAAGGTGCCGCTTTTGACCTTCACGCTTCTCGTCGGTTTCGGAAAGCTCGTCCGCTACGCCCTGGTGGCCCTGGCGACTTTGGGGTTTATCGGCTAAACCGCCGCTGTTGCTGATCGGCAACATCATTCAGCTGCCGTTCAGTCGGCAATCCCTAGCCGTATTTGCGACAAGAGCGCCGATTAGTGGCGCCCCAAACCCAAGCCGACACATGAAGGCGCTGCGGCAACGCCCGGGCGCCGACCCCCACGCTGGAGCATCGGATCGCATGAAGAAACTCGCCCTCGCTTTCGCGCTGACCGCCGCCTTCGCCGGCTGCACGACCGACCCCTATACCGGCGAGGCGCAGCTCTCCAACACCGTCGGCGGAGCGGGTCTCGGCGCGGGTCTCGGCGCTGGTGCCGGCTATCTCATCGGCCGGGCGACCGGCGTCGATGCGGGCCACGCAGCGCTTGTCGGGGCCGGCGTCGGCGTTCTGACCGGCGGCTCGATCGGCGCCTATATGGACAATCAGGAGGCCAAGCTGCGTGCCCAGCTGCAGGGAACCGGCGTCTCGGTCACCCGCGCCGGCGATCGCATCATCCTCAACATGCCGTCCAACATCACCTTCCCGACCGACCAATCGTCGATCCTGCCGGGCTTCTATTCGACGCTCAACTCCGTCGCTCTCGTCTTGAAGGAATACGACAAGTCGATCGTCGACGTGTATGGCCACACGGACAGCCAGGGCTCGGACGCCTATAATCTGACGCTGTCCCAGCGCCGCGCGAGCTCGGTCAGCCAGTATCTGGCGAGCCAGGGCGTCGATCCGCGCCGTCTGAACACCCAAGGCTTCGGCGAGAGCCGGCCGGTCGCTTCCAACGACACCGAAGCTGGCCGCGCCGCCAACCGCCGCGTGGAGGTCTCCATCTCGCCGCTCACCTCTGGCTGACCAAGACGGCAGGCGCCGGCTGTCCGCAATGGATGGCCGGATCCGCTCTGGGTCTCGCGGAGCCCCGATACGCGAAAGGCGCGCATCCTTCTCGGATGCGCGCCTTTCGCGTTTCGATTGCGGCCCGTTCGTCGACGAGCGGGCGAGACCGTCAGTAATTGCGGCCGATATAGCCGCCTGCGACCGCGCCGCCGACACCGCCGACCACGGCGCCGCCCGTGCCGCCGACCGCATCGCCGATCACCGCGCCAGAGGCGCCGCCGATCGCCGCGCCGCCAAGCGTGCGCTGGGTGCGGCTGCAGCCGACGGAGACCGCGAGGGCTCCGACGAGAACGAGACTGACGAGAGAGCGGGTGATCATGGGCATTCCCTTATGTCGGGGCCGTCGCGAAGCACGACGTCTTGGTTCATAAAAGAGCGCGAGGCTGTTATCATAATCCAGCCTTAACGAGCTCTAAGCAAGTATGAATGAGGATAAGGACTGAAAGGCTCCCCGGATAAGCGAAATTTCCTGTGATCTGCCGGGCTTTCACATCTTGCAGCTGTCATGCGCTATCCCCATCTGCGGCCCGGCTGGAAGTAACTTAGCGATCCCGCTTTCGACCGTAACGCCGGGCGGCGCGCAGTTGGTTCCAAGGACAGGTGATTTCGTTGATCCGGCCCGGAATTCCGGGTGGTCTTGAGCCGAAATCGCTTGCGCTGCCGCGAAGGCAGGTTTATAACACAAGCCACTCTCCCTTCGGCGAGCCGTTGAGTCGCATCCGCATTTCGCGCCGATCCGTTCGACTGCCCCGCGCCCCACATCCCATTCAGCGTCGCGCCCCGACCGTTCCTAACTGAAACGACCCGCGCGACCGCACCCAACCCTTCCCTAGAGTTAATCTAAGATACAACATGAAACTTCAGGACCTGAAGAACAAAAGCGCTCCCGAGCTGATCGCATTCGCGGAGGAGAACAACGTCGAAAACGCCTCCGTCCTGCGTAAGCAGGAGCTGATGTTCGCGATCCTCAAACAGCTGGCCACCCAGGAGGTGGAGATCGTCGGCGAAGGTGTCGTCGAGATCCTGCAAGACGGCTTCGGCTTTCTTCGCTCGCCGGAAGCGAACTATCTTCCCGGCCCGGACGACATTTATATTTCCCCCTCGCAGATCCGCAAATTCCAGCTGAAGACCGGCGACACGGTCGAGGGCCCGATCCGTTCGCCGAAGGAAGGCGAACGCTATTTCGCGCTTCTCAAGGTCAATACGATCAATTTCGACGACCCGGAGAAGATCCGGCACAAGAGCCATTTCGACAATCTGACGCCGCTCTACCCGAATGAGCGCTTCCGCATGGAGCTCGAGGATCCGACCTCGAAGAAGGACATGTCGGCCCGCGTCATCGATCTCGTCGCCCCGCTCGGCAAGGGCCAGCGCGGCCTGATCGTCGCTCCGCCGCGCACGGGTAAGACGGTTCTTCTCCAGAACATCGCCCATTCGATCACCGCCAACCATCCCGAATGCTATCTCATCGTGCTGCTCATCGACGAGCGGCCGGAAGAGGTGACCGACATGCAGCGCTCGGTGCGCGGCGAGGTGGTCTCTTCCACCTTCGACGAACCGGCGACCCGCCACGTTCAGGTGGCCGAAATGGTCATCGAGAAGGCCAAGCGTCTGGTCGAGCATGGCCGCGACGTGGTCATTCTTCTTGATTCCATCACCCGCTTGGGCCGCGCCTACAACACGACCGTCCCCTCCTCGGGCAAGGTGCTGACCGGTGGTGTCGACGCCAACGCCCTGCAGCGGCCGAAGCGCTTCTTCGGCGCAGCGCGCAATATCGAGGAAGGCGGCTCGCTGACCATCATCGCGACGGCGCTGATCGACACCGGCTCGCGCATGGACGAGGTGATCTTCGAAGAGTTCAAGGGCACCGGTAACTCGGAAATCGTGCTCGACCGCAAGGTCGCCGACAAGCGCGTCTTCCCGTCCATGGATATTCTCAAGTCTGGCACCCGCAAGGAGGACCTCCTGGTCCCACGCCAGGAGCTGCAGAAGATCTTCGTCCTCCGCCGGATCCTCGCTCCCATGGGCACGACCGACGCGATCGAGTTCCTCAACGACAAGCTCAAGCAGACCAAGAGCAATGCGGACTTCTTCGATTCGATGAACACCTGATCAAACGCTATCTGGCCGATCAGGCCGCGTGGGCGTCTCGAAATCCGTCGACGCGAAGCGATCGAATGGATTTCGTATTGAGCTCTGGTCTGAGCGCATTTCGATCCGAATGAAGACGAACCAAGAGACGCCGGGTGGAGCCGATCCACCCGGCGTCTTTGCGTTCGGCCATCCTCTTCTATTGAGCGGCGACGGCAATCCCGTCCTGCGCACAAGCGATAGGCGTGAAGAGCTCCATCGGGTCTTCGACGCCGGCAAGGCTGTGAATGCCGATCGTCCGCCAAGCCTCAGGCAGGAGGCCCGCGACCTCGGCCGTCGCCAGAATGTTCGGCCTCACTCGCTTGGTCAGCTTTTCGATACGTTCGACTTCGGTGACGGTCGAGCCGATGACGGTGAAGGCGAGGCGTTCGGGAACGCCGATATTGCCGAACACCACCTCGCCGAGATGAAGACCGATGCCGAAGGCAATTTCCCCCTTGCCGGCAGCCCGGTGCCGCTCATTGGTCTCCTGGCGCATGGCAAAGGAGCGCTGCGCGGCGCTCACCACCTTTTCGGCGAGCGCGCTAAGATCGGTTTCCTCATTGACCGGAAAGATGACGAGAACGGCATCGCCGATAAAGGCGAGGACTTCACCGCCGGCCTCGATGGCGGGGCGGGCGGCGCATTCGAAATAGGCGTTGAGGAGACCGAGAAAGTCGTCGCTTTTGAGGCGCGCTGTGAGGCGTGTCGAATCGCGCATGTCCGAATACCAGACGAGCGCACGGGTCGTTGTCCCGTCGCCCAGCCGGATCTTACCGTTCATGACGCTTCGGCCGGCCTTCTGTCCGAGATAGGTCTCGACGATATTGCCGGTGATCTGGGCCTGGATGATCGATTTGCAGACCAGAGCGAAGGTCTGCTGGATCTGTTGCAGGACGTCGATATCCTCGTCGGTGAAGCCGCTCTCCCGGTCTGTGCCCCAGATGACGAAGATGCCGGCGATGCGCGAATCGGCGACGAGCTCGGCCTCGACGAAGGCGGTCTTGAAGGCGATGTAATCGGTCAACCCCTTCTCCGCGAGATCCTTCAGCAGGGGGAAGTCGACGACTTTGCCGGGGCCGGAGAGGCGCCGGCGCAGGATCGGAATGCCCGCCTCCAACATGAAGGCTAGCGGGCTCTGCTGCCAGGCCTCGCTGTTCTGATCCTGATGATGGAAATATTCGACGGCCGCCGGTCCCGTGCCCCGGTCCCAGCGCACCATCTCGGCGCGAAAGAGCGGGTGAAGCGTCGGCCAGTTGAGCCGGGCTCGCGCGATCGGAATGCCGATGCCGGCCAGACGCAGGCAGAGTGTTTCGAAGACGTCGCGAACGCTCGGCTGACCGAGCGCTTCGCGCAGGAGCCACTCTTCGACCTGATGGGCCAGTCCCGTCATGACGAACCTTTCGATGATCAGACCGGGATATTATCCGCCCCAACCTCGATCGTCAGCCCCGTGCGCGCCGCGATCGCGCCGGCAAAGCGTGCCTGTGCCTCCCGCTCCAGAGCCTCCAACGTTTCGTCTGTATGAAGAACGTCGTGATGGAAGAGGACGAGTTGGCGTATGCCCGCGGCCTCCGACAGGCGCACGCCCTCCTGCCAAGTGGAATGGCCGAAGCCCACATGGCGTTCGAAGGTCTCGTCCGTATAGGTCGTGTCGTAGATCATCACATCCGCGTCCTCGATCAGATCGAGAATGCCCTTATCGGGCTGGCCCGGCACGTGCTCGGTGTCTGTCACATAGCAGAGGGACCGGCCTGCATAGTCGATGCGGTAACCGACCGCCCCATTCGGATGGTTCAGTTTCACTGTGCGCACCGCGATACCGTCGCCGAGGTCCAGCGTTTCGGGAGGCGAAAAGTTGCGATAGTCGATCTTGGCGGCGAATTGCTTCGGCGTCACCGGGAAATAGGGCGGGCACATGAAGCGCTCGACCATCTTGCGGCAGCTCGTCCCCGCGTCCAGATGGCCGGCGAAGATCCGGGCCGTGACATGATCCTTATAAAGCGGGATCACGAAGGGCAGGCCCATGATATGGTCGAAGTGGCAATGGGTGAGGAGGATGTCGAGATCGTTGACATGGGCCTCATAGAGTTTTCGCCCGCAGCCGACGATGCCCGTTCCGGCGTCGAGAATGATGGTCCGTTTGCCGCATGTGACCTCGACGCAGCTCGTGTCGCTGCCGAACTCCCGGTTCGGGCCGGCGGGTGCGGCGATCGAGCCGCGCGCGCCCCAGATGGTGGCGGAAAACCGGCTCATTGGTCCTTGTCCCGTGGCGTGCCTTCACTCGCCTGATTGCGTGCCCGCGCCAGTTCCTCATTGGTGCGCGACAGGCGAACGGCGAGGCCGCGCATGACCTCCGTGCCGATCTCGGGCAGCTGGGTGACGAGCTGGAGAAAGGCATCCTTTCGGATGCGCAAGGCCGACAAGCGCGTTTTGGCGGTGACGGTCGCCGTGCGCGGCACGTCGCAGAGAATGGCGATCTCGCCGACCACATCGCCGGTCTTCAAATGGGCGACCACATAATCGCCGGCTTCCGTGGCGATCGAGACGTCGGCCTCGCCCTCGGTCAGGACATAGGCGGCGTCGCCTGGATCGCCCTGGCGGCAGAGCACCTGACCGGCGCGATAGGCGACCTGATCGGACGTATAGGCGATGAGCTTGAGGCGAGCCGGCTCGATGCCGGAAAAGAGTGGCACCGATTTCAGGAGCTCGATCTCTGATTTCAGCATGCAACGCTCCCATTCGCCTCTCGGCCACCGCGCCTTGTCTGTGCGGCGGCTGCGGCTCTGTCATTCATCGCGACCCCGTCCCTCATGCGCTTTCGGCCAGTTTCGGCTCGGCATCGTTGGCGGGCTCGCGCATGCGCCCCTCCACGAATTCGAGCGTTCTGTCGAAGAGAGCCGACTGTTCGCCATGGCTCAAGACCCAGACGACCGTTTGATCAGGAATATCCAACGTTTGGCGGGCTGAAAGCGTTCGCTCGATGATCGCGCGCTGGCTATGGCCGTCCAGCGCCGAGAGCGGACGGTTGAGCACGAGAAGATCGGCGCGCTTCAAGAGCGCCCTTGCCAGCGCCAGCTTCTGCTGCTGGCCGGCCGAGAGCCGCTTGGCGCCCGAACCGATATCGAAATCGAGGCCGATCTCGAAGACGAGTTCGGACAGGCCCGTCTCGCGCAGCGTCTCGACGAGAACCGTGTTGATGCGGCCGGCCGCTTCCGCATAACGGGTCACGACACGGCCGAAGAGAATGTTGTCCTGAACCGTGGCGGCGGGATTGATCGCATCGGGCCGATGGACGGAGACCGCCGCGCCGACGCTGCCGAGCGCTTCGGCTTCGGCGTCCTTCAGGAACCGCGCGCGGGCCGAAAGAACGTGTTCGCGGATGTCGTCGCTGAGAAGCCCGAGGCGATGGCGCGGTTCCACATAGCCGAAGGCAAGGCGCTGGAATGCCCGGCGGTCTTTTTCCGAAACGGCGCCGTCCATGGCCGAGCGGCGGAGGGCCGCGCGATACATGTCGACCTCGTCCGGGCTCATCAGGTCGAGATTGTCGAGGAGAGGATTGTCGGGGGAGAGATCGCCGAAAATGTCGATCAGCGTCTCGGCGATCTGGCGGCCCATAGCAAGCAGCGTCTCGTCGAGGCCGGTTTCCGTCAGGAGGGCGCGCATTTCGGGCCGGGCCGGCAGCGGCTGTCCGTCGTCCTCGAAATCGGGCCGTGCGATGCCGAAAACGAGGTTTTCCAGAACCGTCGCATAGGCCGAATAGCGTGCCGGATCGAAGCTTTCGAAATAGTCCTCGTCGCCGCCTTCCTGCAGTCGCTCGCGAAAGCGGTTCCGCGCATCGAGAATGCGGCCAGCGACCTCCTCCTGCATCGGCTCGGGAACGCGGCTTCGAAGGCCGAGCCGGGCGACTTCGATCCGCATGTCCGCAATATCGAGCACTTCGGCGAGGCGCCGGGACAACTCCTCGGGCCCCGATATGCCGGCCGCCTCGTAATCCACCCAGTCGTCGCGAATATCGAGATCGAGATTGCCGGCGAGCCGCGCCTCCAGAAGGCGCTTTTCCTCTTCGCGCCCCTCCCGCGTCTCATGACGCAAGGGTACGTGTTTCAGGCCATAAAGCAGCGCGTCACGGATCGTGCCTTGCGCGAAGTAAAGGCCCGAGGCCGAATAGGCGAGGCGTCGGCCGAGCACGCTTTCGGGCAGAGCGTCGAGGGACTGGCCGTCAAAGGCGATGCGCCCGCCCGACGTCTCGGCGAGCCGGACCAGGGCGTCGGCGAAATATTCGGCGCCGCCGGCGACTGGTCCCACAAGGGCGACGGTTTCGCCGCGCTTCAACCTCACGCTCGTCGGCTGGAGGAGCTCGTTGCCGGAATCGTCGGTGACCTTGAGGCCGGTCACGGCAATGTCCTGGCCGAGCTGCGGCGGGCGTTCGAAGCTAACCTTCTGGACGTTCGGGTCGACCAGGTCCGGCATGGTGAATTGCTCGCGGATCTGGGCGTATTTCGACTGGACGTCGACCCGGTATTGGTCCCAGGCGATCAGCTCCTTGAGCGGGGAGGGCAGGTCCTTATAGGCCGCGATGACCGCGACGAGCTGGCCGATATCGAGCCGGCCCGTGATGACGAAATAGCCGCCGGCCAGATAGAAGATGAACGGCGTCATCTGGGCGAGCAGATTGTTGAGGAAGTTCACGAAGAACTTCCATTGGAAGAAGTCGTAGCGAATTTTCAGAATCTTGCCGAGCCGGTCGCCGAGCTCGGCCCGCTCGTAATTCGACGTATCGTTGGTGCGGATCGAGGGAATGCTCTCGACCACTTCGCCGATGCGGCCCGACAGGATGCGCGCCGTGATCTGTCGGGCCCTTGCCAGGCGCACGAGGCGTCGGCGCATGCGCGGAATGAGAAGAAGCTGAACCCCGACGACGGCCGCCGCCACGGTGCCGAGCCAGACATTCTGCAGGATGATGAAGACGAGGGCCGTGCCGGCCTGGCTGAGAAGAAGGGCCGGGTCGGCGAAGGCCGAGCCGCCGAAGCCGCCGACGGGCTCGGTCTCGTCCTTGATCATGGACGCGATTTCGGGCCCGCGCACCTGCTTGAACCGGCCAGTCGGGAAGCGCAGCACGCGGTCGACCAGCTGATAGCGCAGGCGCCGCAAGAGCCGCTCGCCGAGCCGGCCTTTGTAGGTCGAGATGTAGAATTTGAAGAGGCCGTTGACGACGACGAAGAAGAGGAAGGTAAGGCTCAAGGCAAGGAGAACACCGAAGCGGTCGAGCTCCACGCCATCGAAGAGCTGGACCGAGCTGCCGCCGAGAAAATCCGGCAGTGTGATCCAGGTCTGGAAGAGCGTCTGGGTCTCGCCCGGCGCCCACTCGCCCTGGATCGGCCCGTTGACAATGCGCTTCGGCAGATCGAGCGTCAGATAATAGAGCGGCAGGGAGACGGCGAGGACGGCGAAGAGCCAAAGCTGCTGGCGCCGCGTGAAATGCCAGACATAGCGGAAGATCGATGCGTGAAGATCGTCCCGAGGCTGGGCCATGGTCAGTGTCCTTCCGGCCCGGAGATAGCGGCTCTCGCAACGAGGTCGGTCCCGGCTTCGAGCCAGGTGGGGGGGAGTGCGAGATGGGCGGCGCGAACGAAATGGTCGGGGCCGGCTTCGATCAGCGGCGGCGCCGGCTCGCCCTCGGTGATGGTGAAGGGAGCCGGCCAATTGCGTCGGCGCACCTTGCCGACCTTGGGAAGGTTCTCGAAATCGAGTGGGCGCTTGGGATCGGCATGGGGCACGGCGCGCATCAGGAGCCGCGTATAGGGATGGAGCGGGGCGCGAAATAGCGTCTCGCGCGGCGCCGTTTCCACCACCATGCCGTCGCACATCACGATGATCCGGTCGGCGAAATGGTTCACCACCGCCAGATTGTGGGTGATGAAGAGATAGGTGAGGCCGGCGATCGATTGGAGATCCTTCAGAAGGTTGAGGATCTGGGCCTGGACCGAGACGTCGAGGGCCGCGACCGGCTCGTCGCAGATGAGAAGCTCCGGCTCCAGTGCGAGGGCCCGCGCGATGCCGATGCGCTGGCGCTGACCGCCGGAGAAGGAATGGGGATAGCGCGAGGCGTGGCTCGGCTCGAGCCCGACGGCCCGCAGAAGCCTTTCGACGCGCATCCGGCGCTCAGGCCTGTCGCACAGATCGTGGACCTCGAAGGGCTCGGCGAGGATCGCCCCGACCGTCATGCGGGGATCGAGGGAGGAGAACGGGTCCTGAAAGACATATTGCATGCGCCGGCGGGCCGGAAACAACGCCTCGCGGCTGGCGGCGACGAGATCGAGCGGGCCATCCGGCCCATGGAGGACGATCTCGCCCGAATCGACGTCCACCGCCCGCATGAGCGCCCGAGCCAAAGTCGTCTTTCCGGAACCCGATTCGCCGACGAGGCCGACGCTTTCGCCGCGAAGGATGGTCAGCGACACGTCGTCGAGCGCGTGAATATGGCGGGTCGGCGCGCGGGCAAAGAGGCGCTTGTCGCCGCGCAAGGAGAAGCTCTTCTTCAGATGGCGGACTTCAAGAAGCGGCTCGCCTGCCGCCCCGACCGGCTTTCGGCCCATCAGCGCCGCCGGATCGATGGTGATCTCGCGGATCGGCGTCAGTCGGCGGCGCTCGCCCATGCCGAAGTCGGGCACGGCTTTCATCAAGGCTTTCAGATAGGGGTGACGCGGCGCGCCGAAGATCGCATCGCGCCCGCCCGCCTCCACCACCTTGCCGTGATGCATCACCACGACCTCTTCGGCGAGATTGGCGACGACGCCGAGATCGTGGGTGATGAGCAGAACCGCCATGTCGAGCGTGTCCTGCAGATCGCGCATCAGTTTCAGGATCTGGGCCTGGAGCGTCACGTCGAGCGCGGTCGTCGGCTCGTCGGCGATCAGAAGCGCCGGCCGGCAGACGAGCGCCATGGCGATCATGGCGCGCTGGCGAAGGCCGCCGGAGAGCTCGAAGGGATACATCTTCAAGGTCCGCTCGGGCTCGGGAAAGCCGACGAGCCGCAGGGTTTCCTTGACCTGTTCGCTGATCTCCGCGCGCCCGCGCCGCTTATGGACCCGCAAGGGCTCGCCGAGCTGGTCGCCGATCGTGTGAAGCGGCGAGAAGGCGGTCATCGGTTCCTGAAACACCATGGCGATCGATCGGCCGCGCACGGAGCGAAATTTCGGCGAGGCGCGTGGCAGGCTCGCAAGATCGAGAGGGCCAAGATCGGGATCGTCGAAGAGAATGCGCCCCGAAGTGACGACGGCGTTCTTGGGCAAGAGGCCGAGAATCGCCTGGGAGGTAACCGACTTGCCCGACCCCGATTCGCCCACAAGGGCGACCGTGCGCCCACGCTCGATCCGCATCGACAAGCCGTTGACGGCCTTGACGGTGCCGGCCATCGAGCGGAATTCCACCGACAGATCCTCGATCGCCAAAAGGGCGGGGCGGGCTGAAGACGCCGCCGTCCCGCTCGGCGTGTCCCGCTCCAGAACCAAGGCCTCGCTCGTCACGCTCAACCGACCCTCCGCTCGCCTTTGGGTGCCGACAAAGGCGAGGATATCCCCGACATGGTCGCTGGTCTCTCCGTCAGCGGCCGGCATCGGGGCAGGACGCTAGCAGCCTCCGCGCCACAAAGCGACGGGAATTACGCTCCGTGCGAAGCGCGACCCGCAATTCGTCAGATGGATTTACGATTTAACGTATACATTGACAGGGCTTTCGACCCCACGGATAGTGACGTCCAGCGCGGCCTGACGGTGCGCCTATCGCCAGCCGATCGCTCTCGGGAGGCTTCTCGGCTCGAGAAGGAGAGCGAATCGTTCGGCTGCGCGTCTTGAGACAAACGGGCGCCTCAAGCGCCCTCATGGCCGGCTTCCGTCTGAAGTCCGGCCCCCATGGGAGGAGACAATCCATGAAACGCCGCACACTCGTTGCGATGGCCGCGGCCCTCTGCGCCTCGACCCTGATGGGCGCGCCTGCCGCTATGGCGCAGGAGGACTATCCGAGCCGACCGATCACCATGATCGTGCCCTGGGGCGCCGGCGGCGGCACCGACGCGGTCGGCCGCGTCTTCGCCTCGCTGCTTCAGGAAGAGCTCGGCGTGCCGGTCAATGTGGTCAACCGCACGGGCGGCTCGGGCGTCGTCGGCCATAGCGCCATCGCCAATGCCGAACCGGACGGCTACACGATCGGCATCATGACGATCGAGATCGACATGATGCATTGGCAGGGCCTGACCGACCTCACCTATGAGGACTACGACATTCTCGCCCTCGTCAACGCCGATCCGGGCGGCGTGATGGTCTCGGCCGATTCGGAATATCAGACGGTCCAGGACCTCCTCGACGCCATCAAGGCTCAGCCCAAGGGCACCTTCAAGGCATCGGGCACCGGCCAGGGCGGCATCTGGCATCTGGGCCTCGCCGGCTGGCTTCTGTCGGAAGGGCTGGAGCCGGACTATGTGACCTTCGTGCCGAGCCAGGGCGCGGCCGCGGGTATCACCGACATGGTCGCGGGCGGTGTCGACATCGTACCGTCATCGCTTGCCGAGGGGCGCTCGATGATCGACGCGGAGCGCGTGCGGCCTCTCGCCTCCATGTCGGCCGAGCGTCAGGAGATGTTCCCGGACGTGCCGACGCTGAAGGAGGGCACCGGGTCTGACTGGACGCTCGCGGTCTGGCGCGCGGTGGTCGGCCCCAAAGGGCTGCCCGAGCCGGTTGAGCAGAAGCTCACTTCGGCGATCGAGAAGGCTTACAATTCCGACGAATATCAGAGCTTCATGAAGGAGCGCGGCTTCGGCGTTCGCTGGGCCCCCGGGGAAGAGGCCACCCAGATCATCGCCGAGGACGACAAGAATCTCGGCGAGGTCATGAAGAAGGCCGGTCTGGCGGCTCAGTAAAGGACCGAAGAGGCGGGGTGCTTTTGAGCGCCCCGCTTGCCCACGCGCTCGCCTCATGGGACGGCGCTTTGGTCCGATGGCATCGGGTGGAAACGGCGGACGATCGGTCGAAGCGTTGAGACCGGTCGTCAACTTCGGCTCATAGAGCTACGACATTCAGACATCCTGCGAAGAGCCCTTATTCCATGGCTTTGCGACCGACCGTGATCTTGACGACGACCTTGGCGACTTGTCTCAGCTGCCGGCAGCAAGCACCGACGACTTCTCCCCCTGGGGGAGAAGCCGAAGCGTCCAAGGTCGGGTCTTAACCGCCAGCGAGATAATGTGTGAATCTCGTAGGCTCGAAGTCGGGGGGACCATGCCGTCACCATCCGAACCGGCATTCGGGTCGAGGAAAATCCAGGCGAAAGACCGCAGTCGTTGAGCGTCTTGAACGGCGTTCGAGGAATGGGTCCTAAGGCCCTGACGGGCCGAGGATGACGACCGGTCTCATATGCTTCGATCAATCGCCCACTCTTTCGAATTGACGCAATAAGACTGGCCCCTGCACCGCCGAGAACGGCCCTCTGCCGAAAAGCGGGCACCCACGGAACCATTCGATGAAATTCAACGACCTCCTCCTCGGCGTCCTTGTCCTTCTCGGAGGGATTGCGATCTATGTCTCGGCGATCGGCTTTACCGCCATTCCGGGCCAGGCCTATGGTGCGGGGACGATGCCCCGGGCGATCGCGGTCTTCGCCGTCGCGCTCGGCCTCTTCATGATCGTCGCGAGCTTTGTCCGAGGCGGGCGCATGCCGCGCCTCGACCTGGCCGATTGGGCGAAATCGGGCAAGGCCTGGTTCGGCCTTCTCGTCGCGATCCTCATGGTCGTCTTTTATATCGTCGCGGCGCCGCTGATCGGCTTCGTGCCGGCCTCCATCGTCGTGATGATCGTCATGATGCTCGTTCTGGGCACGCGTCCGGTGCCGGCCATCGCCGTGTCGATCCTCGCCTGCGTCGTGATCCAGCAGGCCTTTGGTCGTCTGCTCCTTGTCCCGTTGCCGCGCAGCGAATTGCTTGGTTTTCTCTGGTAGGTTGGAAGGCTCGTCAATCTCATGTCCGTCTTCGCCGACGCTCTCGGTCTTGTCTTCCAGCCTTATGTTCTGCTCGTCATCTTCGCCTCGGCCGCCTTCGGCATGTTCGTCGGGGCGATCCCTGGCCTGACGGCCACCATGGCGACCGCGCTGCTGGTGCCGGTCACCTTCTTCATGGACCCGGTCCCGGCGATCGCCGCCATCGTGACGGCGACCGCCATGGCGATCTTTGCCGGCGACATTCCCGGTACGCTCTTGAGAATGCCCGGCACCCCGGCCTCGGCGGCTTATGTGGAGGACGGCTACCGCATGACCCGCTCGGGGCGGGCGGAGGAGGCGCTCGGCGCCTCGCTGGTCTTCTCCTCGATCGGCGGCATCTTCGGCACGATCGTTCTCATCACCGCTTCGCCGGCACTCGCCGAAGTCGCGCTGAAATTCTCTTCCTTCGAATATTTCTGGCTGGTCGTCCTGGGCCTGTCCTGCGCGATCTTCGTCTCGCCGGGCTCGGCCTCCAAGGGCATGATTTCATTGATCATCGGCCTCTTCGCCGCGACCATCGGCATCGACAATCCGGCCGGCCAGCCCCGCTATACCTTCGGCAATGTGGAGCTTCTCGCCGGCATCCAGTTCATCCCGGCCATGATCGGCCTCTTCGCCGTCTCGGAAGTGTTCCGCGCCGTCGTCCACCGGGCTGGCGACAGGCCACCCATGGAGCCGGGCGGGCGCAAGGGTGTTTTCGGGGTCCAATGGGCCAACATCAAACGCTATCCGGCCCAGGCCTTTCGCGGCTCGATCCTCGGCACGGCGATCGGCGCGCTGCCGGGGGCGGGCGCCGATATCGCCGCCTGGATCTCCTATGCGGTGTCTAAGAAGTTCTCCAAGACACCGGAAAAATTCGGCACCGGCCATGTGGAGGGCCTCGTCGAAGCCGGCGCCTCCAACAATGGCGCGGTCTCGGGCGCCTGGATTCCGGCGCTCGTCTTCGGCATTCCCGGCGATTCGATCACCGCGATCGTCATCGGCGTTCTTTACATCAAGGGCATCAATCCGGGGCCGACCGTCTTCATCAACGATCCGCAGCTCATCTATGCGGTCTTCATCGTCTTCTTTCTGGCCAATATCATCATGTTGCCGCTTGGCTGGGCGGCGATCAAGGGCGCCCGCACCATCCTGTCGATCCCAAGCCGCATTCTAATGCCGATCATCTTGATGTTCTGCATCGTCGGCTCCTTCGCCATCAACAACACGCCCTTCGGCATTCTCTTGATGCTGATTTTCGGCGTGCTCGGCTTTCTCATGGAGGAGAACGACATTCCGATCGCGCCGGCGATCCTCGGCCTCGTTCTCGGGCCGATGCTGGAGCAGAACTTCGTGACCTCGATGATCAAGGCCGATGGCGACTTCCTCGGCTTCTTCGAACGGCCGATCGCCGCCGGGCTCGGCGCCTTCACCATCGCGGTCTGGTGCATCCCGCTGGTGCTTTATCTGATGCGGAGGAGGAGCGCCGAGCAGACGGTTTGAGCACCGATGCGGGTGGGGCCCCGATTGTGACCGAAAGGACAGTGGACAGCCCATCTTTGTGCGGCTACGATTCCCTATCTGCGATGGCGGTTTGCTCCTCCCTGTCTGGCCGCCTTCGACGAGGGGCGTCCGTCCTCCCGGGCGCCCCCTTTTTCTGATGATCGATCGGACCAGCGGGTGACGGCTCTCGCCGTGGCAGTTTCTACCGACAGCGAGAGGCGTCTCGATCCGCAGGATACCGAAATTACTCGGCCGGGAAGACGACGCCGCAGGCGACGCGGTCACCGGCCGCGCCGGCAGGCTGCGAGCGATAGTCGTCGGCGCCGCCATGGACCATCAGGGCCGAGCCGTCGGAATCGTCGAGCGGCGCTTCGCCGCCTGTCAAGGTGACCATCGGATTGAAGGTCGAGAACTTTGCCGAGCCGTCCTCGCCCACGGTGAAATTCGGCATGTCGCCGGCATGGGGACCGTTCTCGGTCAGATAGCCATGATCCTTGTCGGTCGGATTGTAATGGCCGCCGGCAGCCGAGAAGTCGTCGCCGCACTGGCCGGTCTCATGGATGTGGAAGGCATGAACACCGGGATTGAGGCCGGTGAGCTGGGCCTCGAAGAGAAGGCCGTGCGGGGTCGGGACGATCGAGACCGTGCCGCGATCGGAGCCGTCGGGTGCCTTCATCTGGATGCTCTTGGCCGAAGACATGTCGGTCAGCCCGGAGTCTTGGGCAAGAAGCGGTGTGGAGGCGAGGGCGGTGGCGCAGAAGGTTGCGAGGGCGAGACGTTTCATGGGTCGTCCTTTCAAGCGGTCAGGGTTCACGTTCCCGAAGAGCCGCACTGGCTCTCAAAGGGATGTCGAGGGTGCAACCGGCCGAGACCCTTCGACGTTCCGCAGAAAATCCGGCGCGGCACCTGGTTTTCGGCCCTTTCGGGATGACGATCCGGTGAGGCGTCGGGCTTTCTCAAGGCTGTGAAGGGGCGCGAGACGGACCATGACCAGACGCAGATGGCGGCGAGGGCTTCAGATCGGAATTGGCGGCGCGACGGCGGCGGTCATCGTCACAGGCGTTGCGGTGGCTCTCGTCGGGCCGGCGCGGATTTGGAGCTCCATCGCAGGTCCGGCCGATCAAGGGCCCGTCGACTTCGACCGGCTCGCCCGCAGCCCCTATCCGAACGATGCGCTCGCCTGTTCACGAGGCGTCTGCGGTGAGGCGGCCGAGATCGTCCTGCCGGTCTACGCTGCACAGCCCGACACCTTACTGGATCGGCTGGACGCGGTGATGTTCGACGGCCCCTTGTCGGGGGACGCCGAACGGGTGGATGACGGGACCGATCCGAAGCGTCGGCGCTATGTGGTGCGCACGAAGCTCATGCGCTTTCCCGATACGCTGAACGCCGAAGCGCGCGCCACGGACGGTGGCACCGCGCTTCTCCTTTATTCGCGCTCGCTTCTTGGGCGCGGCGATCTCGGCGCCAATGCCGAACGCCTGAAGCGGATCGCCGTCGTGCTCGAGGGTGCGTGATCCGCGGCGACAGCCAAGACGTTCGACGACCTTTCGAACCTCGTCTCTTCCTGATTCCCGTCAGCTTTTCGGCCAGTCGGCCGGCCAAGCTTCCGGTCCCCCCGCATAATCGCCGTCGCAGTCGGGCTTCGAACGCGATTGAAGAAGGACGAAGCCGCCGACGGGGCCTGCGCCTTCCGACCACTGCCAGCGATCATAGGAACCGCAATCGCCCAGGCCGCGTCCTTTGAAGAAGGCGGTGAGCGTCTTCGTCCGGTCGTCCCAGGAGACGTTCCAGGCGCCGGTGACGGCGATCGGGCCTTCCGGCGCCATGTCGGGCAGGGGCACCGGCGTCACCATGCCGCCGGAATCGAGGAACATCTCGTAGTAGAAATTATAGGCACCGGGGCTGCCGCAAACGAGGCCGAAGAGGCGCGAACTCTCGACGGTCGCCGAGAAGCCGAGCGGTTCGGGCGTGAAGCTGCCGAAGGAGGCGCAGTCCGAGCCGCTCTGTTCCCAAGCATCGCGCACCGGCGGTGGCAGATCGTCCGGCGTCTCGATATCGTCAGGCAGCAGCGAGACGTCGCGCGCCGGCTCGTCGCCCTTGGCCGCAAGCGCGGTGACGGTCCCGTCGCGCCTCTGGGTCTCGTCGAGAAAGAGGAGCGAGGCCGCAAGGCCGGACAGCGAGAAGGTCTGGGTGAGGGTCTCGGCTCCTTGTGGGAAGGAGACGGTCATCTCGCTCCCGTTGCGCATGACCGGTAGGATCGTCTCGGCAACCATGGCGGCCTCTGTTTCGAGCGCGCCGCTGTTGCTGACGGTAAAGGCGTCGGCCGAGAGTTCACCCGCCGGCTTGCCATCGACGGCGAAGGTGACCGGGCCGCTCGCCGGCCCGCCGCTCGACGTGTTAAGGATGAGACCAAGCGGCGCGTCCGCCGCCTTGCCGCGCGTCAGCGAGAGGCCATAAATGCCTTCGCCGCCATCGGAGACGCTCGCCGAACAAGTGAGCCCCTCGCTGCAGGTGACCGCCCAATCGCGAAATTGGCGGAAAGTGTCGGCCTTGGTGCCCGTGGCGGTGATGAGAACGAGGCCGAGCGCGGCCGAGGACAATGCGCGTTCGAGCATGGAAAGGCTCCTTTCTGCGTCGGCGTCACGATGGCCGAGGATCGGCGCGAACCAAAAGGCGCTAGGTTTCGGCAAGGCTCGCCGAGGGATCGCGTCCTGAACGATCATGTCAGATCAAACGCCTGTCGGCCATCGCAGCATCCGCTTCGCTTTCGGGGATGGGGTTGGCGGCAGAGGCGTGGTATCGCCGCCGGGCCAGGCCGCCCAGTGCGCTTCGACCTCTCTCCTTTCCTTGTCCGCCAAACAGGTTGGTCACCCCATGAAACGCACGACTGCCAATCTTCTCCTTCTGACGGCCGGTGCCGTCTGGGGCATGGGCTTCGTTGCGCAGGCAACCGCGATGGAGTCGGTCGGGCCCTGGACCTTCATCGCGGCAAAGTTCGCCCTGGCCGCGCTTTCCGTCTTGCCCTTCGCGCTTGCCGAAGGTCGCCAGGCGGCGACGCCGCTGGCCCGGCAAGCCTGGGTGGCCTTCGTGGTCATCGGCCTGTTCCTGTTTCTCGCCTCGATCACCCAGCAGATCGGCATCGTCTTCACCAGTGTGACCAATGCCGGCTTCCTCACCGGGCTCTATGTGGTCCTGACGCCGATCCTCGGCTTTGTTCTGATGCGGGCCCGTCCTCATCCGATTGTCTGGCCGGCCGCCCTCGCGGCGTTCATCGGCATCGTGCTTCTCTCCGGCGGAAGCATGACCGGCATCAATCGGGGCGATGTCTGGATGATCGTCTGTGCCGTGTTCTGGGCGGGACAGATCCTGCTCGTCGGCCGCTATGCGCTCTCCTCCGGTCGCCCGCTCGCGCTCTCCTGCGTCCAATTCGCCATCTGTGCCGGCTGCTCGGCCCTCGGAGCCTTCCTGCTAGAGGCGCCGAGCCTCGATGCGATGGCCGGCGCGTGGCTGGAAATCGTCTATGGCGGTGTCTTCGCTTCGGGTCTCGCCTTCACGCTCCAGACCATCGGCCAGCGCTACACCACCGCCGCCCAGGCCGCGATCTTCCTCTCGTCCGAAGCACTCTTCGCGGCGCTTTTCGGCGTGCTGCTCCTCGGTGAGCGGATCGGCCCGTCAGGCCTCTTCGGCTGCGCACTAATCTTTGCGGCGATGCTGGCGGTGGAACTCGGGCCGATCTGGTTGCGGCGGGCCTAGCCCGGCTGATACGCCGCCATCCCTTTGCCCCATGCCGGTTCTGCATCGCAGATCAGCGTATTATCGAAGCGGCTGGCCTCGAAGGCCCCTTCCGGCTTAAGGACGTCTTCGGTTGGGGATAGGTCTAAAGGGACTTCAGATGGACAAGAGCGACGAGTTGCCGAAGGGCGAGCTCACCGTGCGCATTCCGGCAATGCCCGGCGATGCCAATGCCAATGGCGACATCTTCGGCGGTTGGGTCGTCGCCCATATGGACATGGCGGCCGGCATTCGTGCGGCCGAGCGCGCACGGGGGCGCGTTGCCACCGTCGCCATCAATACGCTGACCTTCAAGAAGCCGGTGAAGATCGGCGACACGCTCTGCGTCTATACCTCGATCGAAAAGGTCGGCCGCACCTCGATCACCCTCGCCATCGAGGCCTGGACCCAGCGCAGGACTTCGCGGCGGGAATCCAAGGTGACGGAAGGCATCTTCGTCATGGTCGCGATCGACGAGGACGGCCGCCCCTTCGAGTTGCCCGCCGAGACATTGGGTTGAGCCTCGGCGAGGCTATCCGCCCCGCTTCATCGCTTGCGGGCCCGCGCCGCGCCATTGCGGCCTTGTCGATTTCCACGACGCTCAATTGGGCTTGCCTCTATTATGCCTTTGCCGCCCTCTTGCCGGAATGGGAGGCGGCGGAGAACTGGCCGAAGACCGGGCTAACGGCGGCCTTTGCCGGCGCCGTGCTTCTTTCGGCCCTGGCCGCGCCGGTGGTTGGGCGCAGGATTGATCGCGGCCAGGGTCCCCGCGTCTTCGTGCTGGCCGGCCTCTTCGGCGCGGTGATCCTGTCGCTCATCCCCTTCGCCCCGATTTTCCCGGTCTTTGCCGGGCTCTGGCTCTGTCTTGGCCTCGCCATGGCCGGAACGCTCTACGAGCCCTGTTTCGCGCTTCTGACGCGCGCTCTTGGAGCCGATGCCCGGCGGGCGATCACCCTGGTCACGCTCGTCGGCGGCTTTGCCGGGACACTCGCCTTCCCGCTCATTCACTGGCTAAGCGGCATTGGTGGCTGGCGATTGGCCTGCTGGTCGCTCGCCGCGATCCTCTTCTTCGTGGCGCTGCCGCTCCATTATTACGCCGCGCGTCGTCTGGAGGCGGCCGCAAGGCGACGGCCGGTCTTTGAGCCAACATCGTCCGCCTCCACCAAGGGAGGCACGAACCCGGAGGCGGTCCGGACGAAAGGCGCCTTCTGGGCGCTCTCGGCGGCTTTCGCCCTGGTCGGGGCCGGCCATGGGCTGATCATCAATCACGCGCTGCCGATGCTGTCCGATTTCGGCTTCTCGAGCGCCGAGGCCATTGCCACCGTGTCGGCCATCGGCCCGATGCAGGTTCTCGCCCGTCTTTTGCTTCTAGGCACCGAGCGCCGGCTGCCGGCCTCGATCGCGACGCTTCTGAGCTTCGTTGCCCTGACGCTCGCGGCGACCTGTCTCCTCTTCTCTGCCGGCTTTCTGCCGCTTCTCGTTCTTTTCGCGGCACTTCAAGGCTTCGGCTATGGCGCGATCAGCATCCTGCGACCGGTTCTCTTGCGCGAGACGATGGGCGAGGCTGGTTTCGGGGCGATCAGCGGAACGATGGCGGCGGTCTATGTGAGCGCCGTCGCGCTGGCGCCCTTCGCCGGCTCCCTGCTTTGGCGTGTGGGCGGTTACTCGCTGGCGCTCGGTGCCGTTCTTCTCGCCTGCCTTGCCGCGATGGTCTGTCTGAAGGCGGCGACGGGGCGAAGCGCCTCCGCATCGTGATCCAAAAAGGGGCCTTTGTCAGCCGGCAAGAGGATCTCGCAGAGGCGAGGCCTTGCAGGATGAGCGAGGCGCGCTTTGTCCCCAGCCGGGTTTTGCCCCGTTGATCGATGGCTTCATTCCGTCGTCCATCTCGATTCAAATTCAGATAGGAGACCTTTTGAACTCATGATCCAAACGCTCGTCCGGGACTTTGGCTGGATCCATCTCGGGATCGGCCTGTTCGGCAATTTCTGCTTCGTCGTGGGATCGATCCTGTTCTTCAAGACCTTCGAGGCTTGGTACACGGTGGCGGTCTGGCTTTTCGTCGTCGGATCAACCGGCATGTTCGTCGGCTCTCTCGGCGAACTGGCGAAATCGCTCTATGAAGCGCGGGAGAAGCGAATGGAAAAGCGCCGATCCTGATTGGCGATCGCGATCCTCCGTTCGCGGCCTGAAAACACCGGACGGACCATCCATCATGATCTCTCCCGACAGTCTCGGTTTCGGCACATGGGCCGAGATCGCCGTCATTTTCGTCTTGGGCGGGATGGTGAAAGGCGCCTTCGGCTTCGGTCTGCCCTTGACGACGATGGCGATGCTGCCGCTCTTCGTGCCGATCGAATTCGCGCTGGCGATCAATGCGATCGTGATGCCCTTCACCAATATGGCTCAATTCGTCCAGGCCGGGCGGATGGGCGAGACGGTCGCCCGCTTCGCCCCGTCGCTTCTCGGCCTGGTTCTCGGCATTCCCCTTGGGGCCGCCCTGGTCAGCACCGTGCGCGACAGCGTGCTGCTCATCGCCCTCGGCGTCTTTGCCCTGGCCTATGTGCTTTTGACCCTCGCAAAACCCGCTCTTTCCATCGCGACCTCGGCGGAGAAGCCGCTGGGGCTCGGCGTCGGCTTCGTCGCCGGGATCGTCGGCGCCCTGACGACCGCCAGCGGGCCGCTCTTCGTGATGTATCTCGTCGGGCTCAAGATCGAGCGCCGGCTTTATCTTTCGGCCCTCAGCCTGTTCTTCATCCTGACCGGGGTTCTCATCTCGGGCACGTTCTTCCTCGCCGGCCTTATCGATCTTTCGCGGATCGGGCTGGGCGGTTTCGCCGTTCTGGCCTCTTTTGCCGGCATGGTCATCGGCAATGGGCTCGCAAAGCGAATCTCCGCCGAGCGCTTTCGCCTCGTCGTCCTGAGCTTCCTCGCCATTCTTGCGGTCAATCTCGTCCTGACCGGTGCCGCCGACCTCTTGTGACTTAAGGGGCGAAGCCCTCGATTGGCTTTGGCTTGCCCGGCTCTCCGCCAAGGCGAGGCTTGTCCATCGTTTGGCAGATCAGGCCTGCGAGCGTCTCGAAATCGGCCAGGCGCACTGTGGTCGGACGGAAGGCCAGAACCAGGCGGCGTGCCGGGACGGGCGGTGCGAGCGGCAGGATGGCAATGCCGGCCCCTTGCGTCTCGTCGGCCACCGCCATTTCCGGCACGAGCGTCGTGCCGAGCCCGCCCGCGACCATTCTGAGAAGCGTCGTCAGGCTGGTCGCACCAAGGCTTGCGAGCTCGCTTCCGTCGGCGAGGCGGCACACATCGATCGTCTGGGTGCGCAGGCAATGGCCTTCTTCCAAGAGGATCATGCGCTGGCGCGTCAGAAGCGGTGCGGGGACGGGCGTCGGCAGGCTTGCCGCTTCCGCGGCCGGCACGGCGAGATGGAACGGATCGTCGAAAAGCGGAAGCGTCTCGACATCCTCCACATGCAAAGGCAGCGCTACCACCGCGCAGTCGATCTCACCGAGCTTCAGATCGGATAAGAGCCGCTCGGTGACGCTTTCCCGGATTTCGCAGTCGAGAGAGGGAAAATCCTTCGCCAAAGCCGGCAGGAGGCGCGGCACGAGATAGGGCGCGACGGTTGCGATCATGCCGATCCGCAGCCGCTTTCCGAGAAGGCCAGCGCCTCGGTCGGAAAGGCCTTCGAGATCGCGCACCTCGTTCAGGATGCGCTGAATGCGCTCGCCGACCATTTCGCCATCGGCGGTGAGCGAAACGCCGGCCGAACCCCGCGTGAACAGCGCGGTCGCGAAAAACGTCTCCATCTGGGCGATCTGCCCGGACAGAGCGGGCTGGCTGATATTGAGCCGGCGCGCCGCCTTTCCAAAATGCAGCGTTTCGGCCAGAGCCTGAAAATAGCGGAACTGTCGGAGTGTGAGCATGCCGATAAGATAATCCGATCACTGAGGCGACGAAATACGATTGGAGATGATCGCCGACTTCTTACATAACGGGCTGGAACAATTCCAAGGCTCGCGGCCCATTGTCCGAGCCTTCACCCCATCACCGCAAGGGAGGCCTTCATGGCTGATCGGAACACTCTGCGCACCTCGGCGGGCGCGCCTTGGCCCAACAACCAGGACTCGTTGTCGGCCGGCGAGCGTGGTCCTCTGCTGTTGCAGGACTACCAGCTGATCGAGAAGCTTGCCCATCAGAACCGTGAGCGCATCCCCGAGCGCACCGTTCACGCCAAGGGCTGGGGCGCCCATGGCAAGATGGTCATCACCGAGGACATCTCGAAATACACTAAGGCCAAATGCCTGCAGAAGGGCGTCGAGACGCCGATGCTGGCGCGCTTCTCGACGGTCGCCGGCGAGCTCGGCGCCGCCGATCACGAGCGCGACGTTCGCGGCTTTGCCCTGAAGTTCTATACTGAGGACGGCAATTGGGACATGGTCGGCAACAACACGCCGATCTTCTTCGTCCGCGACCCTTATAAGTTCGCCGACTTCATCCACACCCAGAAGCGCCATCCGAAGACCAATATGCGCTCGGGCGCCGCCATGTGGGATTTCTGGTCGCTCTCGCCGGAGGCGATCCATCAGGTCACCATCCTGATGTCCGATCGCGGCCTGCCGCAGTCCCCGATGCATATGAACGGCTACGGCTCGCACACCTTCTCGCTCTGGAACGATGCCGGCGAGCGCTACTGGGTCAAGTTCCACTATAAGACCGAGCAGGGCCACGACTTCTACACCAATGAAGAAGCCGAAAAGATCATCGGCAAGACCCGCGAGGGCTATCAGGAGCGCCTGTTCAACACGATCGAGAACGGCCAGTTTCCCCGCTGGAAGTTCCAGATCCAGGTGATGCCGGAGCTCGACGCCGAAAAGTGCGACTTCAACCCCTTCGATCTGACCAAGGTCTGGCCGCACGACCAGTTCCCGATGATCGATGTCGGCTACATCGAGCTCAACCGGAACGCCGACAACTACTTCGCCGAGATCGAGAACGCCGCCTTCTCGCCGTCCAACGTCGTGCCGGGCATCTCCTTCTCGCCCGACAAGATGCTCCAGGCCCGCGTGTTCTCCTATGCGGACGCCCATCGCTATCGCCTCGGCACCCATTATGAGACGATCCCGGTGAACCGGCCGCTCGTCGAGGTGCACAACTACCACAAGGACGGCACGATGAACGTCTTTGGCGGCGTGCGGACCGGCAATGAGAACGCCTATTACGAGCCGAATTCCTTTGCCGACAAAGGCGCGGCCGTCGAGGATCGCTCGGCGCAGGAGCCGCCGCTGAAGATCTCCGGCGATGCGGCACGCTACGACCATCGCACCGGCTATGACGACTATTCCCAATGCCGCGTGCTGGTGACCAAGGTGATGGACGAAGAGCAGCGTCAGCGGCTCTACAAGAATATGGGCGGTGCCATGGCCGGCATTCCCGAATTCATCGCCGAGCGTTGGTTCGGTCATCTGAAGCAGGTGGACCCGGCCTATGAGGCTGGCGTGCGCAAGGCTTGGAACGAGGCGAATGCCTCGGGCGAATACGCCGCCAATGCGGCGCCGATTACCCCGGACACGCCGGCCCTGACGGGCGGCGATGCGGCGGGCGACGGCGCGCAGGTCGCCGCCGAGTAATCGGCTCGCGAGGATACACGAAGACAAGCCTTTGGGAGAGGCTCGTGAAGGGGCTGGGATGCGAAAGCGTCCCGGCCCCTTTTTTTGTGGGACGTTCGCCCAGGCGCAGTCCCGAGGGGGAGCGGTGGGCGCAACGAAAAAGGCGAGCCGTATCGACCCGCCTGTTCTCACTTTACCGGCAATCGGAACGCGTCAGACGAAATCCGCTTGATCGCTTCGCGATGCGGCTTTTTAAAGCCGCTCAAGCGCTGCGCGGGCTTTGATACGGAAGCCGACTGAATCAGTCCGACACCGTCTCAGACGATGCCGCTCTGTCGAACGACGACGGGCGCACCCGAGGGGACACGATCATAGAGGTCGATGATGTCCTGGTTCATGAAGCGGATGCAGCCGGACGAGCCGGCGGTTCCGATCGTCCAATATTCTGGCGAACCATGCAGGCGATAGAGCGTGTCGCGTCCGCCTTGGAAGAGGTAGAGGGCGCGCGCGCCGAGCGGATTGGCGATGCCGGGCTCCATGCCGTCGGCATATTGAGCGAGTTCGGGCTTGCGGGCGATCATCTCGGCCGGCGGCGTCCAGGTCGGCCATTTGCGCTTCCATTGGATCTTCGCGCGCCCGGCCCAGCCAAAGCCCTCGCGTCCGACGCCGACGCCATAACGCATGGCTCGGCCGCCCGGCTGGACCACATAGGCGAATTTGCGGGCCGTATCGACGACCACGGTGCCCGGCGCCTCGCCGGTCGGATCGTCCACCTCCTGGCGGTAATAGATCGGATCGACCCGCGAGAGATCGACGGCCGGAATGCGGTGGCCGCCATCGACCATGGCGCCATACATCTCGCGATAGCGCGAATCGGCGGAGGCACGGCTTGGGCGCCCGTCGAAAGCGGTGAGCCCGATGATGCGCGCGCGCGACGTCCCGCTCGACGAGCAACCGGCGAGCGCGGCGGCCGAGCCGACGCCGAGCCCCATGAGGAGCTTGCGCCGCGAAAGAAGCGATTGGGTCATGTCCGTTCCAGCCTGTCTGTCGTCTTGTTCCTGCGCTGGCGCTTCTCCCGGCGCCAGTCACACGTAAGGCCATAAGATGGCAGAGGCCTTCGAGGTTCCCAGCGTCACGCGCCCGTGAGCGATGATCGCAAGGATGAGACCCTGTCATAAGAGGTCGGGCAGATCAGTCCGCGCGCAGGCTGATCAGATCGGGCAGGACAAGATCGGGCGACAAATCCCAATATTCGTCCGGTTCGTTGAACCGGTTGATCCAGACTGTGCGAAAGCCGAAGCTCTTGGCGCCCGCCACGTCCCAGCGGTTGGAGGATTGGAAGGAGACGGCTTCCGGATAGACCCGGAAAAGGGTGGTGACGAGCTCGTAGACTGCGGGCGAGGGCTTGTAGGTCTTTGCCTCGTCGACCGAGATGATCGCGTCGAAGAATTCGGCGATCCCCGAAGAACTCGCCGCCCGCTCCAGCATGGCGGCCGAGCCGTTGGACAGAATGACGAGCTTGGCGCCGGCCTCTTTGAGCGCGCGCAGGGCCGGGACGGCGTCCGTATAGGCGTCGAGATCGCGATAGGCGTCGAGCAGCGCCTCGCGAAGGGCGGGATCGATCTTCGGATAAAACTGGAATGAGAAATCCAGCGCGTCTTCGGTCAGCTGCCAGAAATCGCGATCGTGCCGCCCCGCGAGGCCGCGAATCCAGGAATATTCCAGCTGCTTGCGCCGCCAAAGGGCGGAAAAGGCCGGCCCATCCGGTCCCATCGCCGCTTGATGGCGCTGAACGGCGGCATTGGTGTCGAACAGCGTTCCATAGGCGTCGAAGACGTAGACAGCGGGCATGATGCTCCTGGCCGATTTCGCGGGGGGCCGGTTTCTTGACGGTTTTGTCTTGTCGAAAGAGGAGATAAAGAGCGGTTCTGGATGTCCAGTCCCTCCCATTGCGACCTGACGTTTACGTCAAAACTTGATGGTCTCTGGTGCGGCATTGCCACAGCTTCGCCGGACCGGCGTCAGCTTTGTCGACTGGGGTAAGGGGCATGGACTTGGGACGAGGCGCGCCTGCCGCGTGGCAGGGATCGACGCTTCGACGACGAGAAAGGACGTTTCGCACATGGCCCAACAGACGAGCGCTGGGGACCCCGCCAAGACCCCAAGAGCGCGAACCTTCTTCGACGGGCAATGGCACGACGGCAGCCCGACCCTCATCGGTCCGGGCAGTCATGCCATGTGGCTTGGCAGTTCGGTCTTCGATGGCGCGCGTTGGTTCGAGGGTCTGTCGCCCGACCTTGATCTTCATTGCGCTCGTGTGAACCGCTCGGCCGCGGCCATGGGGCTCGATCCCTTCGTCGCCGCTTCAGAGATCGAGCGTCTGGCCCTTGACGGCATCAAGGGCTTCGACGGGGAGACGGCGATCTATATCCGTCCGATGTATTGGGCCGAAGGCGGCGGTTTCATGGGCGTCCCGGCCGATCCGGCCACGACGCGCTTCTGCCTCTATCTCCACGAGTCGCCGATGATGGAGCCGACCGGCTTCACTCTCGGTCTCTCGCCTTTCCGCCGGCCCTCCATCGAGGTCGCGCCGACCGACGCCAAGGCCGGATGCCTCTATCCGAATTCCGGCCGAGCCATTTTGGAGGCCCAGAAACGCGGCTTCGACAATGCGCTTCTCCTCGACATGAACGGCAATGTGGCCGAGACGGCGACCTCCAACGTCTTCATCGCCAAGGATGGCGTCGTCCTGACCCCCGTGCCCAATGGCTGCTTTCTCGCCGGCATTACGCGGGCACGGATCATCGATCTCCTTCGCTCGTCCGGCGTCGAGGTGATCGAGAAAACGCTGAAACCATCCGACTTCGAGACCGCCGACGAAATCTTCTCCACCGGCAATCACTCGAAGGTCGTACCCGTGACACGCTATGAGGGGACATCCTTCCAGCCAGGACCGTTCTATCGCAAGGCCCGCGAGCTTTACTGGCAATTTGCGAAAGGTGCGGGACACAGCGATTGACGCGGCCGCTCCAGACCGCGAGATGATCTCGTCTGCAACGATTTAGGCCGTCATCAAGGGCGCGTGATTCGCGCTTCAATTTCTTAGCCGCCGCTTTTCGATGGCGGTGGCAGATCGAGGATGGTCCCCTAACTTTCGTTGCGATGGCGGCAAGGGCTGCCCGCTGCGCTCCTGATCAACGGGATAAGGCGGAAGGGCTTTGCGGCCGAACGAGATTTGAACGAGAAGGAGACAAGAGATGGCGTTCACGCTTCCAGAGCTTCCCTATGCCTATGATGCGCTTGGCCCTTACATGTCGAAAGAAACGCTCGAGTTTCACCACGACAAGCATCACAATGCCTATGTGACCAAGGGCAACGAGCTGGCCGAGAAGGCCGGCATGGCCGATCTCTCTCTCGAAGAGATCGTCAAGAAGTCCTATGGCGCCGACCAGGCGCTCTTCAACAATGCCGGTCAGCATTACAACCACATCCATTTCTGGCAGTGGATGAAGCCGAATGGCGGCGGCAAGAGCCTGCCCGAAAAGCTGCAGAAGGCCTTCGATTCCGATCTCGGCGGCTATGACAAGTTCAAGGCCGATTTCGAGGCGGCCGGTGCCGGTCAGTTCGGTTCGGGTTGGGCCTGGGTCGCGGTCAAGGACGGCAAGCTTCAGATCATGAAGACGCCGAATGGCGAGAACCCGCTGGTCCATGGCGGCGTGCCGATCCTTGGCGTCGATGTGTGGGAGCATTCCTATTATATCGACTATCGCAATGCCCGGCCGAAATATCTTGAAGCCTTCGTCGATAATCTCATCAACTGGGATTACGTCCTCGAATGCTACGAGGCCGCGACGAAGTAAGCGTTTTATTTGAAACGCATTTCATCCGCCTCGGTCGCCCTGCGGCCGGGGCGTTTTGCGTTTCGAAATGGCCTTCCTCATGCCCCTCCCTCACGCCAATGTGTGAGCGAAAGGTCTAAGGCGAACCGTTGCCGGTGACTGGAATTGTTCCAACTCCCCAATTGTCAGCGCCATGGGCGGTCGGCGACGGTCCGAACGTTTGCCTCGGCGGTGTCTTGAAACGGCGAGGAGTTCCAGCCCGATGAGCGACATGCGTTCCCTGACCCTGATATCCGCCCTGACCCTTGGCTGCGCGACGCTGGTCGCCTTGCCGGCGATCGCGCAAAATCTCGATGCCATCGAGAAGCGCCAGGAGCTCATGAAGGAAAATGGCAAGGCCGCGAAGGCGGGTGGCGCAATGGCCAAAGGCGAGACCGAGTTCTCGGCTGAGAAGGCCAATGAGGTGTTCACCTCGATGCACGAGATCGCCATGGATTTCGGCAACCATTTCCCGGAGGATTCCAAGACCGGCGGCAAGACGGAAGCGGCGCCCGCGATCTGGGAGAAGCCGGACGCGTTTCAGGCCGCTCTCGTCAAATATCAGAACGATACCCAAGCCGCGATCGACGCCGCGCCGCAGGATCTCGCAAGCTTCCGGCAGCAATTCGGAATGGTGGCTCAGAACTGCAAAAGCTGCCACGAAGAATTCCGCATCGACAAGGACTGAGTGAAGCGGCGCCGGGCGGGATGTCCGGCCGCCTTTTGCCCGTAGCCCGGTGGGTCATCTGCGGGCAAAAGCCGTTCGAGATCGTGCTGCCCGGCGCCGATCCGGCCCGGTATTGGTGCTGTCCTGTCCGATGATTGGCGCCTTGGAGGGGAAAGCCCGTGCTCGATCGCATTCTGACCGTGCTCTTCGTCGTCATTCTTCTCGGCGCCGGGCTCGTCTATGGGCTGACCATACCCGATCGGCTCAATGCTGCGGCACTTCCCGATCCTGCAATGGGCGATGCGGCGCGCGGCGAGACCGTATTCTGGGCGGGTGGCTGCGCCTCCTGCCATGCGCCCTCGAAGGCCGAAGGCGACGACAAGCTAAAGCTCGGCGGCGGCGACCCGATCCGGTCCGATTTCGGCACGTTCCATGCGCCGAACATCTCGCCGGATCCCGATGCCGGAATCGGTCAGTGGAGCTTCGTGGATTTCGCCAATGCGATGAAGCGCGGGGTGTCACCGGACGGCAAGCATCTTTATCCCGCTTTTCCCTATACGTCTTACGTCAAGATGACCGATGGCGATCTCAACGATCTCTGGGCGTTCATGCGGACCTTGCCGAAGGTCGCAACGACTGCGCCGGCCAACGATCTGGCTTTCCCCTTCAATGTGCGACGCGGCATTGGGCTTTGGAAGCTCGCCTTCATGGATGGGCCAGGTCCGATCATTGCCCTACCGGAGGATGCGAGCGAAGCGCAAAAGCGGGGGCGCTATCTCGTCGAAGGGCCCGGCCATTGCGGCCAATGCCACACGCCGCGTCTCCTCTACGGCGCGGGCGGGCTCGACGACGCCCATTGGCTTCAGGGTGCGCCCAATCCAGATGGCGAGGGGCGCATTCCCAATATCACGCCGTCGGAGGCCGGGATCGGGTCCTGGTCGGCCTCGGACATCGCCTATTATCTCGAATCGGGCTTCACGCCGGACTTCGACTCGGTCGGCGGCTCGATGGTCGACGTCCAGGAGAACATCGCGCGCCTGCCGGCAGCCGACCGCGAGGCCATCGCCGCCTATCTGAAAGTGGTGCCGGCGGCGGGTGGGCGGCCGGGCGAATAACACCCCGTCAAGGCTTCTGCCTCGCGCCTTTACTCATTGAGGTTGGCGAATCCGCGCCGCAGCGCCCATATCGATCAGCACCGGCGATCGAAATCATCGCCAGAATTCGCTTTTCCGGATGATATGCCGTCGGCTATCTCTGCCGACCCCGGAAAAGGGCATGAAAGGACCTGAAATGGATAGGGTGATGGAGCCGGAATTCGATGTCCGGCTTGGCGATCGGCCGGTGAGCGCGGACGAGGATCCGTTCGCATTGTTCGGTGAGTGGTTCAAGGCCGCCGAGGACGCCGAGCCGAACGATGCCAACGCCATGTCGCTCGCAACGGTGGACGAGCTCGGGCAGCCGGATGTGCGCATCGTCCTCCTGAAAGCGCTCGATTCGCGCGGCTTCACCTTCTTCACCAATTTCGAAAGCGCCAAGGGCCATCAGCTTCTGGCAACGCGCCGGGCCGCGCTTTGCTTCCATTGGAAGTCCTTGCGACGGCAGGTGCGGGTTCGCGGGCCGATCGAAACCGTGTCCGACGCTGAGGCAGACGCCTATTTCGCTTCCCGTCCCCGGGGCAGCCGCATCGGCGCCTGGGCCTCTCAGCAGTCGCGTCCGCTGGAAAGTCGCCAGGCACTGGCCGACCGCGTGGCGGAGTTGGAAACCGTCTATGGCGAGGACGACATTCCGCGTCCAGGCCATTGGTCGGGCTTTCGGGTGATCCCCTTCGCCATCGAGTTTTGGCAGGACGGGGCCTATCGCCTTCACGATCGGGCCTTGTTCGAACGCGCTGAGCCGGAAGACCCCTGGATGCTGAAGCGCCTCAATCCATAAGTCTGGCCGAAGCCTTGCGAACAGAGAGGAGCGGGCTCGCGGGCCCGCTTCAGCCCCAGCAGCCGGCGAGAACCTCCTCGACGAAGGCGGGCACCAGAACGCTTGCAAGGCCGTGCCGGGCTTCGTCGAACTGAAAACTGCCCTCGGTCGGCTCCAGATTGAGCTCCAACGTCTCGATCCCGGCGCGCTTGGCTTCGGCCACGAAGCCGGCGGCCGGATAGACCGCGCCGCTGGTGCCGATCGATACGAAGAGATCGGCCTCGCCCAAGGCCGCGAGGATGCGATCGAGATGATAGGGCATCTCGCCGAACCAGACGACGTCGGGGCGCATCGTGCCGACCTTGCCGCAACGGGGGCAGACATCCTGGGGCGAAAGGGCTTCGCGGGCTGGCTCCCTCGCCCCGCAAGCGGCGCAGAAGGCGATCAACAATTCTCCATGCATATGGATCACGTCGCGGCAGCCGGCGCGCTCGTGGAGATCGTCAATATTCTGGGTGACGAGGGTCACCGTGCCCGCATAATCAGCTTCGAGTTTTGCGAGCGCACGATGGGCCGGGTTGGGCGCGACCTCCTTCAGGCTTGCCCTGCGTGCGTTATAGAAGGCCTGAACCTTCTCCGGATCGCGCATGAAGGCTTCCGGCGTCGCCACGTCTTCCAGCCGAACCTTCGACCAGATGCCACCCTTGTCGCGAAACGTCTCGACGCCCGATTCGGCGGAGATGCCGGCGCCGGTGAGGATGAAGATGGAGGCAGGCGCGGACGTCCTCGAAGACATTCTTTCTGCTTTCATGATGGGTTGCAGACGATCGGATTTCTGGGCGGGGCCTTGGCGCTTTCCGATAGTTGAACGATCGATTTTCGCCGCTGGTGTCCTGCAACGACAGGGCGTATATCTTCCTCAAGCGACATCGTCGGATGGTTTTCTCTGTCGCACCCTGCTGCATTGCCAATAAAACGCTTCCTCCGTCTCAGACCACAGGCTATCTTACGAAGAGTTACGAGAGCGATGAACGGAGCTGCGCCCTTCCATGCCGACACCCAGTGCCTTCGAACAGGAAATGCTGGAACTGATCAACCGGGCGCGTGCGAACCCGTCCGGCGAATTCGACGCCATCATCAAGAATGCCGCGACAGGTGAGGCATTCTCCGACGATGTCACCAATGCGGTCCGTTTCTTCAACGTCGATCTGGCGCTGTTCAAGACGCAGATGGCAGCCTTCGCGCCCGTTGCGCCGCTCGCCTGGTCCGAGGCTTTGGACAAGGCGGCGACGGCCCATTCCAATCTTATGATCCAGACCGACACCCAGTCGCACAATCTGCCGGGCGAGGCGGGGTTGCTGGAACGTATCCAGGCCGCCGGCTACACTCAACTGTCTTCCGTCGGAGAGAACATCTACGCCTATTCGAAGTCCGTCGAGCATGGCCATGCCGGCTTCATCATCGATTGGGGCAGTGGACCCGGAGGAATGCAGGACCCGGCGGGGCATCGGATTTCCATTCTCAGCGACCGCTACAGCGAGATCGGTATCGGAGCGATTGCGGAGGATAATTCGGCCACGAAGGTCGGGCCCAACGTCGTCACACAGAATTTCGGCAATCGCTTCGACTATCAAGCGCAACTCCTTGGCGTCACTTTCAGGGACAAGGACGCCGACACCTTCTACGATGCCGGGGAGGGGCTTGGTGGCGTCACTGTAACGGCAACGGGGGCCGGCGGCACCTTCACCACGATGAGTTGGGACAGCGGCGGCTATCAGATGGTGGTGCCCGCCGGCAGCTACAGCGTGACCTTTTCAGGGGGCGGACTCGCTGCGCCGATCACAAAGACGGCGATAGTTGCTCAGTCCAATGTGAAGGTCGACGCCATGGACGGAACCGGCGGAACCGGGGGCGCCAAGGTCGGCACCACCGGCAGCGATCTTTTCGTCTCCCAGGCCGCCAACGAGAGTTTCTCCGGTCTCGAGGGCATCGATACGTTGAAAATCGGGACCAACCGCGCCGATGCGACCCTTCAGGGCTCCGACGAATCGGGAATGGTGACGACAGCGGTGGGCGGTATCGACAGCCTGACCTCGATCGAGCGAATCGCCTTCGACGATGGGACCCTGGCGCTCGATGTGGGCAAGGACGAGAATGCCGGAACGGCATTCCGCATCTATCAGGCGGCCTTCGGGCGCACGCCGGACAATGCGGGCCTGAAATTCTGGATCAATTCCGTGGATAACGGCCTTTCTTTCAAGGGCATGGCCGGCTCGTTCAACGATGCGAGCGAATTCATCGCGCTCTACGGCAATACGAGCAATTCGGCCTATGCAGCTGCGCTCTACAAGAACGTTCTCGGCCGCGACGGCGATGCCGCCGGCTCCGCATTCTGGGCCAATGCCCTCGATAGCGGGCAAGCGGACAGAGCCGACGTGCTTCTCGGCTTCACGCGTTCGGACGAAAACCTCACTCTGACCGCGGCCGCAACCCAAGACGGGATTTTCATCGTGTGATGGAAGCGCGGCAGACGTCCGATGCGCCTGCTTGTCGGGATGAAACCCCTTCATACGGTGTTCGACTGATCCCACCGGACGAATGAATTGACCCCTCGGGTCAATCCACGTCCGGCGAGGGGCTCACACGCCGCTCGGGGTGCCAGCGGACAGTCGAAAGCGATGCTTTCATATGTCCGCTGGTCTGATTCATTCGGACACCGTATCAAAGCCTGCGCGGTGTTTGAGCGGCTTTGAAAATCCGGTTCGCGAAGCGATCAAACGGATTTCGTATCAGGCCTCCGTCCCGCCGACGGTGACCTGGTTCATTCGCAGATGCGGCTGGCCGACGCCGACCGGGACGCCCTGGCCGGCCTTGCCGCACATGCCGATGCCGGTGTCGAGGGCGACGTCGTTGCCGACCATGGCGACGCGCTTCATCGCCTCCGGGCCGTTGCCGATCAGCATGGCGCCTTTCAGCGGCTCTTCGACCTTGCCATTGCGGATGCGGTAGGCCTCGGTGCAGCCGAAGACGAATTTGCCCGAGGTGATGTCCACCTGGCCGCCACCGAAGGAGACGGCATAGATCCCGTCCTTGACCGAGGCGATGATCTCGTCCGGCGTATGCTCTCCGCCCAGCATCATCGTATTGGTCATGCGCGGCATCGGCGCATAGGCGTAAGATTGGCGCCGTCCGTTTCCGGTGGGTTTTGCCCCCATCAGCCGAGCGTTCTGACGGTCTTGCATATAGCCGACGAGCTTGCCGTCCTCGATCAGCACGGTGCGGTTGGTCGGCGTGCCCTCATCGTCGATGGTCAGCGAGCCGCGCCGCTCGGCGATCGTGCCGTCATCGACCACGGTGACGCCCTTGGCCGCGACCTGTTGGCCCATCAGGCCCGCAAAGGCCGAGGTCTTCTTGCGGTTGAAGTCGCCTTCGAGACCATGTCCCACCGCTTCATGGAGCATGACGCCCGGCCAGCCCGAGCCGAGAACGATGTCGAAGGTGCCGGCGGGCGCCGCGACGGCTTTCAGATTGACGCGGGCTTGGGCAAGCGCCTTGTCGGCGATGCCCTGCCATGTGTCCTCGACCATGAACTCGCCAAAGGCGGTGCGCCCACCGGCGCCGAAGGAGCCGGTCTCCTGGCGGTCGCCCTCGCCGCAGACGACAGAGACGTTGAAGCGCACCAGCGGACGCACATCCTTGACGAGCCGACCGTCGGCGCGAAGGATTTCGACCACCTGCCATTGCGCGCCGATCGTCGCGGAGACCTGACGCACATCGTCGCCTTGGCCGCGCAGATAGGCGTCGATCCGTTGGAGAAGCGCGACCTTCTCCTCGAAGCTCGGCGCCCCGATCGGATTGTCATCGCCATAGAGCTTTGCATTGGTGCCGACCGGAGGCTCGGCATAGACGCCCTTATGGCCGGTCTTGACCGCCGCCACCGCATCCGCCGCGCGCTTCAAGGCGGCGAGCGAGAAATCGTCGGCATGGGCAAAGCCCACTGCCTCGCCCGCCACTGCGCGCAGGCCGAAACCCTGATCGACCGAGAAATTACCGGCCTTCAGGCGGCCATTGTCGAAGGCGAGCGATTCCTGCTCGCGATATTCGAGGAAAAGTTCTCCGTCGTCGGCGCCGGAAAGCGTATCGTCCAGGAGGGCGCGCAGCTCGGCCTCGGAGACGTCGAATCGTTCGGTCAAGGAAGGGATCATGGGCGCAACGCTCCGAAATTCCGGGCCTGAAAAGTCTCGTTCAGCCCGCGAGATATGGTCGCCCGGGGCCGCTTCCAAGCGCTCGAGCCGAATTGGCGTTCGAAACGATCATCTTAGGGCAGGGCGGCGAAGCCATCCTTGAACCCGTCCAACTCGACCGGAATGCCGATCCCCTGTTCGGGGCTTTGGAAGAAGGAGAAGGTGGCGCTCTTGGCATTCGACAAAGTGTCGATGAGGCCCTGATCCATGATGACGTCGGCGAGACACCCATCGGCGAAGCAGCGCACGAACTGGGCCCGGCCGATCAGCTTGCCGTCGACATTCAGTTGCAGCCCGCTCGGCAGGATGATCCCGAGCGGGGCGCGAACGCGCAGGATCGTATCCTTGCCGTCGGCGGTCTTCAGAACGCTGATCGCAAGCCCGATCTCCGGTCGGTCCTCCGGCACGACGATCTGCCGCAAGAGACATTGTTCGTTGGTCGCACCCGCCGGCGTGTCGCAGACGATCGCCCAGGCGCCATGCTGGGATTTCAGCTTTCCGATCGGCGATGTCGTCTGCGCCTCGGCTGGCGGCTGACCTGCGGCAAGTGCGCCGAGAAGTGCGAGGAGAAACGGCAGGGCCCGAAAGCGGACTGGGCAGAAAGCGTTGAACATTGGGTCTGGCGACCTCCTGGCCATGGAGCGAAGGAATGGATTTTGAGCGCTATAGCACGCAAGTGAGAATGCCGTTGCATAGCCGCACGGCACGATTAGGGCCGGCGGAGGACGCGGGTCGCCGCCATGGCCGCGTCGATACGGGCATGCGACCGGCTGCCCGTCGCGGCGGATGGGCCCGAATCATACAGAGGCGTCCCATCCGGCGAGCGGCGCCGTCGCCTGATCATCTCCACAAGGATCTTACGAACAACAACATAACAGGCGATTGGATGGATGCGGGCACGGTCCTATCGACCAAAGTTGAGGCTCGGCCAAACGTCGCGTGCTGTCGCTGCAACGCTCTGCCGTCGCTGCTATCGGCAAGAAATTGTGTCGCATTCTGGAATGGCTCCGAGGTGTTGCGGCTTTTGCGGTTTCGTGGTTCAAGCGCTGCCATCGGTATTGCTGCCTCGAATGGGGCTGGCCTCGGGTGCAACTCGCAGGCCTTCGGCAGCGAGCCAAAGAAGATTGCGCGACAGTCTGTGAGAGGCGAGGGGTCGGCAGGAGGATGCACGTGAAACGATGGAGCTTGACGGCCGGTTTGCTGGCGGCCGGCGCAACGGCCGCGATGGCCCAGGACGGCGATCTCGTCGTCGGAAAGCCGCATCCATGGCAGATGGGGCTGCAGGAGGCCTTCTCGCCGATCGAGGAGCAGATCCACTGGTTCTCGAACTACACGCTGGCCTTCATCGTTCCCATCACCATTCTGGTCGCGGTCCTGCTCGGCTGGTGCGTCTTTCGCTATAGCGCCAAGAAGAACCCGACGGCCTCTCGCACGGCCCACAACACCACGATCGAGGTGATCTGGACGCTCGCGCCGGTTCTCGTTCTTCTGATGCTGGCGATTCCGTCCTTCCAGCTTCTCACGGCACAGTACAATCCGCCGCGCGATCCGGATCTGACGGTCAAGGCTGTCGGCTATCAGTGGTATTGGGGCTACGAGTATCAGCCGCCGGAGGCCGATGCGGACGGCGGAGCGTCTGTTCTCTCCTACGAATCCTATCCGGTCGAGGCCGCAGACATCGAAGCCTCCAAGGGCGATCTCGAGACCTATCCGCGGCTTCTGGCCGTCGACAACGAGATGGTCGTGCCGGTCAACACCATCGTGCGTGTGATCTCGACCTCGGCCGACGTGATCCATTCCTTCGCCGTGCCTTCGCTCGGCGTGAAGGTCGATGCCGTTCCGGGGCGCGCAAACGAATATTGGTTCGAGGCGACCCGCGAGGGCATCTTCTACGGCCAGTGCTCCGAACTTTGCGGCGCTGCGCATTGGAACATGCCGATCGCTATCCGCGCCGTGTCGCAGGAGCAGTATGACGCTTGGTACAAGGCAGCGCTCGAGGATCTCGATGCCGCCAATCAAGAACTCGTCGCTTCGATCAAGGCCGCCCAGTCCGGCCGCGCAGTCGCGTCCCGCTGAGTTCGTCGGGTTTAGAGGGAGTTTTACTCAATGGCTTACGGCGCCACCCACGACGCCCATGACGATCACCGGCCCCATGGCTGGGTTCGCTGGGTCTATTCGACCAATAACAAAGACATCGGTATCCTCTACCTGATCTTCGCGATCGTCGCGGGCGTGATCGGTGGAGCCCTGTCGATCGGCATTCGTGCCGAGCTGCAGGAGCCGGGGATGCAGATCTTCTCCGATCCGCAGGTCTTCAACGTCTTCACCACCGGCCACGGCCTGATCATGATCTTCTTCGTGGTCATGCCGGCGCTGATTGGCGGCTTCGGCAACTATTTCGTGCCGGTGATGATCGGTGCGCCGGACACCGCTTTCCCTCGCGTCAACAACATCGCCTTCTGGATGCTGGTGCCATCCTTCCTGCTCCTGATCGCCTCGCTCTTCGTCGAGGGCGCGCCGGGCTCGAACGGCGCGGGTACGGGCTGGACCATGTATCCGCCGCTGTCGACCTCGGGTCATCCCGGGCCGGCGGTCGATCTGGCGATCTTCGCGCTGCATCTGTCGGGTGCCTCCTCGCTGCTCGGCGCGATCAACCTGATCACCACGATCCTCAACATGCGCGCTCCCGGCATGACGCTGCACAAGATGCCGCTCTTTGCCTGGTCGCAGCTCGTCACAGCGTTCCTTCTGCTTCTGTCGCTGCCGGTTCTCGCCGGCGCGATCACCATGCTTCTGACCGACCGCAATTTCGGCACGACCTTCTTCGCGCCCGAAGGCGGTGGTGACCCGATCCTCTACCAGCATCTGTTCTGGTTCTTCGGTCACCCGGAAGTCTACATCCTGATCCTGCCTGCTTTCGGCATCGTCAGCCACATCATCTCGACCTTCTCCAAGAAGCCGGTCTTCGGCTATCTCGGAATGGCCTATGCCATGGTCGCCATCGGCGTCGTCGGCTTCGTCGTGTGGGCCCACCACATGTACACCACCGGCATCTCGCTGAACGCCCAGCGCTATTTCGTCTTCGCGACCATGGTGATCGCGGTGCCGACCGGCATCAAGATCTTCTCCTGGATCGCCACGATGTGGCACGGCTCGATCAGCTTCAAGACGCCGATGCTCTGGGCGATCGGCTTCATCTTCCTGTTCACCGTCGGTGGCGTGACGGGCGTAAAGCTCGCCAATGCCGGCATGGACCGCGTGCTGCACGACACCTATTACGTGGTCGCCCACTTCCACTACGTCCTGTCGCTCGGCGCCGTCTTCGCGATCTTCGCGGGCTGGTACTATTGGTTCCCGAAGATGAGCGGCTACATGTATAACGAGACGATCGGCAAGGTGCATTTCTGGCTCACCTTCGTCGGCGTCAACATCGTCTTCTTCCCGCAGCATTTCCTAGGCGCCGCCGGCATGCCGCGTCGCTACGCCGATTATCCGGATGCGTTCGCGGGCTGGAACTTCGTGTCCTCGATGGGGTCCTACATCTCGGGCGTCGCCGTTCTCGTCTTCCTCTATGGCGTCTGGGAGGCCTTCGCCAAGAAGCGCGTCGCCGGTGCCAATCCTTGGGGCGACGGCGCGACCACGCTGGAGTGGAAGCTGTCCTCGCCGCCGCCCTTCCACCAGTGGGAAGAGCTGCCCAAGGTCAGCTGATCGGATCCTGAAGCGGGATTTTTGAGACAATCGGTGGAGGCCGCCCGAATGCGAGGCGGCCTCCACCCTCATGACAGGCCCGATGGAAACGGGTGGCGGCTCGGTGTTTTGCCGGGTTTTGCATACAGGCGAGGATGATCTTCGCCTTGCAGGCGCGCCCCGCCGCATCACGGCCCGCCACATCATGGATTGAATGAAGGTCGCCACGTGTCGCTGATCGAAACGTCAATGATCGAACCGGGCTCTGTCTCCGCAAAGCCGCGGGTGAGCCTGTCCGAGCCGAAGGATTTCCTCGCGCTTCTCAAGCCGCGCGTGATGTCGTTGGTCGTTCTGACGGCGGTTACAGGTATGGTCGCGGCGCCCGGCACGATGAACCCTGTACTCGCCATCGTGTCGATCCTGGCGATCGCGGTCGGTGCCGGGGCGTCCGGCGCGCTGAATATGTGGTATGACGCCGATATCGACGCCCGCATGTCGCGCACCAAGCTGCGGCCGGTGCCCTCAGGCCGCGTCGAGCCGGACGCGGCGCTCGCCTTTGGTCTCGGCCTTTCGATCTTCTCGGTGATGGTGCTCGGCTTGGCGGCCAACTGGTTCGCGGCCGCCTTCCTTGCCTTCACCATCTTCTTTTATGCCGTCATCTACACGATGGGTTTGAAGCGCTCGACGCCGCAGAACATCGTCATCGGTGGCGCGGCCGGCGCCTTCCCGCCGATGATCGGCTGGGCCGCCGTCACCGGCGACATGTCGCTTGCCGGCTTCGTACTCTTCATGATCATCTTCCTCTGGACGCCGCCCCATTTCTGGGCGCTGGCGTTGTTCAAGATGAAGGAATACGGCTCGGTCGGCGTGCCGATGCTCCCGAATGTGGCGGGCGAGGCCTCGACGCGTCGCCAGATCTTCGCCTATTCCTTGATCCTCGTCCCCGTCGGCGTAGCCCCTTTCTTCCTCGGCTTTGCAGGTCCGGTCTATGGTGTCGTGGCGGCCCTCATGGGCGCGAATTTCCTGCGCCATGCCTACGCCGTCCTGAAGATGGCTGATGGCGACGAAAAGATGATCCCGGCCAAGCGCCTCTTCGGCTTTTCGATCCTTTATCTCTTCGGTCTTTTTATCACATTGCTCGGCGAGACGGTCGTGATCCGGCTTCTCGCAGGCGGAGCTGCTTGATGGCCGAAGAAAAGGACGAACGCATTCGGCTGACGCCGGAGGAGGAGCGGGCGCGCCGCAAGCGGTCGATCGCTATCGCCGTCACGCTGATCGCCCTCGTCATTCTGTTCTATGTCGTGTCCCTGGTGAAGATCGGATCATGAACGAGACCAGACAGTCCGCGGACGAACGGATCGCCGAGGCCCGGCGCAAGGGGCGCTTCGTGGCTGCCGGTTGCGCGGCCTTCGCGCTTGGGATGGTGGGCGCCGCTTATGCGTCCGTGCCGCTCTATCAGCTTTTCTGTCAGGTGACGGGCTATGGCGGCACGACCCAGCGCGCCGAGGCCGCTCCTGTCGAGGTTGTCGATATCCCGGTCAAGATCCGCTTCGACGGCAATGTCGCCAAGGGGCTGCCCTGGCGCTTCACGCCGAATGACCGCGAAGTGACGGTCAAGCTGGGCGAGGTCGGTCAGACATCCTATCACGTGACGAATCTGTCAGACCGCCCGACCAAGGCGCAAGCTTTGTTCAATGTGACGCCGGATGCCGCAGGGCTCTACTTCAACAAGATAGCCTGCTTCTGCTTCAACGAGCAGCTTCTTCAGCCCGGCGAAACCGTTGATATGGGAATCACCTTCTTCGTCGATCCCGACATCCGGGAAGCTGAAGAATTGAAGCTCGACCAGGCGATCACCCTGTCCTACACGTTCTTCCCCATGGAAGACGAGACGGACGAGACGCTGGCCAAGGCGCCGAACACGGATGAGGCCGGCGCTGGGTCGAAGCTCGAACAGAAGACTAGTGGCTGAGGCGCTCGGCCTCGTATAAGGGGAAATGCCGCGCCTGGCCCATGACGGGGCGCGGTAGAGGATAGTGGGGAAACGCGCGATGGCTGACGCACACGCCAAACACGATTATCATCTGGTCGATCCGAGCCCTTGGCCGTTCATCGGCTCGGTCGGTGCCTTCATCATGCTGTTCGGCGCTGTCGGCCTGTTCCGTTGGAACACCGGTCAGGCCTTCAACTTCCTCGGGCTCGATCTTGCGACCCCCTGGATCTTCGTGCTCGGCCTCGCCGTCGTCCTTTACACCATGTATGCGTGGTGGTCCGATGCCGTGAAAGAGAGCCTGGAGGGCAAGCACACGCGCGTCGTGTCGCTCCATCTGCGCTACGGCATCATCATGTTCATTGCCTCCGAGGTGATGTTCTTCGTGGCCTGGTTCTGGGCCTTCTTCGACGCCAGCCTCTTCCCGAACGAAGCGATCCAAGAAGCACGAACCGAAGTGCTCGGCGGACAATGGCCACCGGTCGGCATCGAGGTTCTCGACCCGCTGCATCTGCCGCTCTTCAATACGATCACCCTGCTTCTGTCGGGCACGACCGTGACCTGGGCTCATCATGCTCTGCTGCACAATGATCGCCGCGGCCTGATCACCGGTCTGGCGCTCACCGTCGCGCTTGGCGTGATCTTCAGCTATGTGCAGTATTTCGAATATGCCCATGCGCCTTTCGCCTTCGCGGGTTCGATCTACGGCTCGACCTTCTTCATGGCGACGGGTTTCCACGGCTTCCATGTTCTCATCGGAACGATCTTCCTGATCGTCTGCCTGATCCGCGCATCGGTGGGCCAGTTCACCCCGCAGAAGCATTTCGGTTTCGAGGCCGCTGCCTGGTACTGGCATTTCGTCGACGTCGTCTGGCTGTTCCTCTTCTTTGCCATCTATGTCTGGGGTGGCTGGGGCGCACCGGTCTACGCCGCCTGAGGCGGCACCATCCGGGATTCAAACGGGGAGGGCGGAACCTTGCGGGTTTCGCCCTCGTCTCGTTTCAAGACCGTATTCAAGGAGCCTGCGACCATGAACGAGCCGAACATGGACTATCCGCCCGCCGACCCGGTCAAGGCGGGGCTCGCCGGTCGTTGCCCCCGCTGCGGCGAGGGCAAGCTCTTTTCCGGCTTTTTGACGCCGGCCAAGACATGCAACGCCTGCGGCCTCGACTATGCCTTCGCCGATTCGGGAGACGGGCCTGCGGTCTTCGTCATCCTGATCATCGGCTTCGTCATTTGCGGCCTTGCGCTTTGGCTCGAGGTGAGCGTCGGCCCGCCGCTCTGGGTTCATCTCATCCTCTGGATTCCGCTGACCGTGATCCTCTGCCTGCCGCTCTTGCGAACGCTCAAGGGCCTGATGATTGCGCTCCAATATCGCAACAAGGCGCATGAGGGCCGTCTTGAAAGCGGAGAGTGAGCCGATGGCGGCGGAGGATGTGGGTGAGGAGCCGTCTGGCGCGCCGGGCGCCAGCGGACCCATGAGCCGCGGTCGCTTCCTGTTCGCTTTAGCACTCTGCATCGTCGGTATCACCATCCTGATGGGCCTTGGCACCTGGCAGGTCGAGCGGCTGCAATGGAAGGAGGCCCTGATCGAGCGGATCGAGACGCGCATTCACGGTGCCCCGATCTCGCTCGATGAGGCGATTGCCCTGCGCGCGGAGACCGGCGACATCGACTATCAGCCCGTCACGCTCACGGGACGCTTCCTCAATGACGGCGAGCGCTATTTTCTCTCGACCTATGAAGGTCAGGCCGGCTGGAACGTCTTCACCCCGCTGGTGACGCCCGAGGATCGCATGGTCTTCGTCAATCGCGGTTTCGTTCCTTACGAGTTGCGCGATCCGGCCAAACGCCCGCAAAGCCTCGTCGAGGGCACGGTGAGCATCACCGGTCTTGCCCGCGAGGCGCCGGAAGAAAAGCCCGGCTATTTCCTGCCCGACAACGATCCGGCCAAGGACACCTTCTTCTGGCGTGATCTTCCCGCCATGGCGGAGGGGATCGCACTTGGCTCCGACATTCGGCTCGTCCCCTTCTTCGTCGACGCAGACGACACCCCCAATCCCGGCGGTCTGCCCGTCGGCGGTCAGACCGTCGTGACGATCCCGAACAACCACCTGCAATATGCGATCACCTGGTACGGCATCGGCGTGGTGCTGATCGTCATGACCGGCATGCTCGTCGTCAATCGCTGGCGATCGCGGCATGATGGCAGGCCCGGTTCCGCTTGACAGGGACGGGCGTGATGCCTTCATTCCGGCCATGACCCTAGCGCCTTCCGACACCATCGTCCCGCCGTCCGCTTCGCCTTCGGCCGGCCTCACCATTCGCCTCTGCGAGCCGCGCGGCTTTTGCGCCGGTGTCGAGCGGGCGATCCAGATCGTCGTGCTCGCGCTGAAGAAGCACGGTGCGCCGGTCTATGTGCGCCATGAGATCGTCCACAATCGCTATGTGGTCGACGGTCTGCGCGACATGGGCGCGATCTTCGTCAAAGAGCTCGACGAAATTCCCGATGACGGACAGCCGGTGGTCTTTTCCGCCCATGGCGTGCCGAAATCGGTGCCGGCGAAAGCCGAGGCGCGGGACATGCTCTATCTCGACGCGACCTGCCCGCTGGTTTCGAAGGTCCATAAACAGGCCCTGCGCCACATGCGCCATGGCCGCCATGTGATTCTCGTCGGCCACAAGGGCCATCCGGAAGTGGTGGGAACCATGGGCCAGCTGCCCGAAGGCGCCGTGACCCTGATCGAATCGGAAGAGGACGTGGCCGCGTTCACACCCGACGATCCGGCGGCGCTCGGTTTCGTGACCCAGACGACGCTTTCAGTGGACGATACGGCGGGCGTCATCGGCGCGCTCGAAGCAAAATTCCCAGAGCTGCAGGCGCCGGCCTCCGAGTCGATCTGCTATGCGACAACCAATCGCCAGGAGGCGGTGAAGGCGGCATCCCCCGGCACCGACCTCTTTCTCATCGTCGGCGCCCCGAATTCCTCCAACTCCAAGCGCCTCGTGGAAGTCGCGCTGAAGGCCGGGGCGCGTCAGGCGGTGCTCGTCGAAGGCGCGGGCGAAATTCCTTTCGATGCGATACCTGCGGACGGATGTGTGGCGATCTCCGCTGGTGCCTCCGCCCCGGAAGTCCTCGTCAATGGCGTCATCGACGCGCTCAGGAGCCGCTTCGAGGCCAAGCTCGAACTCGTCCAGACGGCCGAGGAGAACGAGCTCTTCCCCGTCATGCGTTCCTTGCGCGAAACGCCGCTGACCAAGGCCGACATGGCCTTCGTCAATGGCGCGGCCTGAGAGGGGCGTCGGATGGCTGTCTATACCGACGTTCCCGAAACCGAACTCGCCGAGTTTCTCGCCGCCTACGATCTCGGCCAGCTCTTAAGCTATAAGGGTATCGCGGAAGGGGTCGAGAACTCCAACTTCCTGCTGCGCACCGGCGGCGGAACCTTCATCCTCACGCTCTACGAAAAGCGGGTGAACCGGGACGATCTGCCCTTCTTTCTCGGCCTGATGCAGCACTTGGCGGAACACGGGCTCTCCTGTCCGCTGCCGATCCAGCGCAAGGACGGCGAGGCTCTGGGCGAACTTGCCGGCCGCCCGGCCGCCGTCTTCACCTTTCTGGAGGGGATGGGCGCCCGCCGCCCGACCGCGAGCCATTGCCGAGCGGTGGGGGCGGCTATGGCGCGGCTCCACGCGATCGGCGACGGCTTTTCCATGCGCCGGGCGAATGCGCTCTCGATCGACGACTGGCGCCCGCTCTTCGAGAGCTGCCCGCCCAAGGTCGACACGGTCGAAGAGGGCTTGTCCAATGAGATCGCGGGCGAATTGTCTGCGCTGGAGCGCGACTGGCCGCGCGATCTGCCCTCGGGCGTGATCCATGCCGATCTCTTCACCGACAACGTCTTCTTCCTCGCCGGGGACCTGTCGGGCATCATCGACTTCTATTTCGCCTGCAACGACCTTCTGGCCTATGATCTGGCGATCGGCGTCTGCGCCTGGTGCTTCGAGGCCGATGGCAGCTTCAACATCACCAAATCCCAGAGCCTCCTGCGCGGCTATCAATCCGTGCGACCGCTGGAGCCGCGCGAGATCGAGGCCTTCCCAGTCCTTTGCCGGGGCGCTTCGATGCGCTTCCTTCTGACCCGGCTCTATGATTGGCTGACAGTGCCGGACGACAGCTTCGTCACCAAGAAGGACCCGAAGGAATATCTGCGCAAGCTGCGCTTCCACGCCCAGGTGAGCGGGCCGGCCGAATACGGCTTTGCGATCGAAGGAGACCCGGCATGAGCGAGAAGCGGGTCGAGATCTTCACCGATGGCGCCTGTTCCGGCAATCCGGGACCGGGCGGCTGGGGCGCGATCCTGCGCTTTGGCGGGGCGGAAAAGGAGCTGAAGGGCGGCGAGCCGGAGACGACGAACAACCGCATGGAGCTTCTGGCGGCGATCGAGGCGCTGTCGGCGCTGACGCGCCCCTGCGCCGTCGATCTGCATTCGGACTCCGAATATATGCGCAACGGCATCACGAAATGGATTCACGGCTGGAAGAAGAACGGCTGGAAGACCGCCGATCGCAAGCCGGTGAAGAATGCCGAACTCTGGCAGAAGCTCGACGCCGAGCGCGAACGCCACGACGTGACCTTCCATTGGGTGAAGGGCCATGCCGGCCATGTGGACAACGAGCGGGCCGACGAACTCGCCCGCGCCGGCATGGCGCCGTTCAAGATGAAGCGGGCGAGGCCGGCAGCGGAGTGATTGGAGCTCTGCGGTGTGTTTCGTGGATGAGCGCCGTGCCTGCAGGGTTTGGAGATCAGAGCGATCCCCCGACGCTTCGTCATCCTCGCGCTCGAAGAGCGTGGGGACCCATGCCATTCCCATCGAGCGGCATTCGGGCGGCGGAAGACCAAGACGCAGACCAAAATCCTTCGTGGATGTGACAAGCGTGCGAGGCATGGCAACTGTGTTCATGCGAAGGCCTTTTTGTCTCTCTGCATGGCGTTGAGGACGGTGAGAAGCTTTCTGGCGACGGCGATGATTGCGACTTTC
>NZ_FWXR01000022.1 GCF_900176465.1 Fulvimarina manganoxydans | reverse complement strand
GGCTGCGTCCACCGGCTGCACAATCCCGGCAAGATCGACCTGAAGCTCATCGAGGTCCAGGTCGGCAGCTATACGGGCGAGGACGACATCGTGCGCATCGAGGATGTCTACGCCCGCAGTTGATGAGGGCAGCAGGCTCTCTGGATGGCGTACTCATGCCACCCAAAACGTGAAAAGCCGGCGCCCCTTCGAGCCGCCGGCTTTTGCCCAAACTCAATTCATACAAAATCCGTTTGATCGCTTCGCGATACGGAGTTCCAAAACGCTCAAGCGCCACGCGGGTTTTGATACGGAGCCCGACTGAAACAGTCGGATACCGTATCAGTCGCCGGAGCCCGGCTCGGCAGAGAAATACTTCTCGAACTTGCCTTCCTCGCCGTCGAACTTTTCGGCGTCTTCCGGCTGGTCCTTCTTGATGGTGATGTTCGGCCATTTGGCCGCATATTCCGTGTTGACCTTCAGCCAGTGGTCGAGGCCCGGCTCGGTGTCGGGCTTGATCGCCTCGGCCGGGCATTCCGGCTCGCAGACGCCGCAGTCGATGCACTCGTCCGGATGGATGACGAGCATGTTCTCGCCTTCGTAGAAGCAGTCGACCGGACAGACCTCCACGCAGTCGGTGTATTTGCACTTGATGCAGTTGTCCGTCACCAGATAGGTCATGCGGAATCCTCAAACTGTCGGGGCCGCGAAGGCGAGCCGCGGCCGTCCCTCATCACGCCGGTTTCCTGTTGAAGTCGAGGAAACCGGGATCGTCGCCGGCCTATATATTGTCTGCCGGTCGTCAGTCTTCGCGTGCCTAGACACTCCACGCGCGACTGACAAGAAAATTTCCTCTCACGCTTTGTGGGTTCGGCGCAAAGCCGTTCCGGCGTGATCGAAAAGGCTGGACGGAGCGGTGAAGTGTCCCGGTCTTCAAGCCTCGTCCTCAGCGTCCTCGCCGATCTCGGGCGCATCCTGTTCTGATGTCGCGATGTCGGGGGAGAGGTCGACATAGAGCCCTTGGGCCTCGCCCGGCGGGCCGCGCCGCTCGGCAAAGCCTTCGACCTTCAGGACCCGCACCCGGCCGCCATAGCTGACCGTCAGCACGTCGCCGACCCGCAGATTGCGGGCCGGATTGTCGATCTTGTCCCGATTGAGCCGCACCTTTCGGCCCTCGACGAGCTTCTGGGCGATGCTCCGCGTCTTCACGATCCGGGCAAAGACCAGCCATTTGTCGATGCGCTGAGCGCTTGCCGCCGGTTCCCCGGCAGCATCGCGAGAGACGGCCTTATTTGCCAAGCTTGTCCTTCAGCTGTGCGAGTTTGGCGAAGGGCGAATCCGGGTCGATGCGCTGGGGCTTGGCGTTGCCACCGCCCGCGCCGCCCTGAGTGCGGCCACCGCCTTGCGGACCCTTATGGCCGAAGCGGCGCTCGTCCTGCCGTTCGTCCCGATCCTTGTCGAAGCGCTTCTTGCCGCCGCCCTTGTTGAAGGGCTTTTGACCCGGCTTGCCATGCTGATGGCGTGGGGGCCGTTCGCCGCCTTCCGCGCCGCGGGCCGGGCGCTCGCCATCGCCGCCGCGCCGATCTGCCGGAGCGCCGCCCTGACGATGACGCGGACCGCCGTGACGCTGGCCACGGCCACCACGTTCGCTGCGGTTCTGGCGCCAGACGAGAACGGTCTTGGGCTCTTCCGGCTCCGCCGGTGCGCTCGTTTCCGTCTCGGACGTCACGGGGGCGTCCTCGCTCGATGCTTCGCTCGCCGCCTCGAGCGTGGTCGTCTCGCCCGAAGACACCGGTACCTCGTCGGCAGGCGCGGCTTCGCTGGGTGTCTCGTCGCTCGTTGAGCTTGCATCGGGCGTCTGAACCGCCTCGGACGTTTCGGCCATCGACAGCGCGTCCGTGGCCGTCTCCGCATCGGCAGCCGGTGCGTCCGTCACTGGTGACGGAGCCGGCTGAGCAGCAGTCTCGTCCCCGCTCTCGGCCGCAGGTGTCTCGTCTATAGCGCCTTCGCTCGCGGTTTCCGCGCTGGGTGCGGCTTCGGCCGATGCCTCGGTTGGGGCTTCGCTTGTGGCCTCGCCTTCGCTTTGCGATATGGCGGCCTTTTCGGCAGCGGCTGCAGCCGCGGCGGCGCGGTCGGCCTCGATCTTGGCCTGAGCCTCGGCATCGTAGCGCGCGATTTCGGCTTCGACGCTGGTGAGATCCTTCGGCTCGGCGCGATAGCCGAGACCCTTCAGGATCTCCTCCATATCCTCGGCGGTCGCGCCGAGGATCGACATCATTGGCGGCGTGACCAGAAACTGGCCGCCATTGTAGCCACCTTCCGGCCGCTTGCCTTCGCCGGGCTTCCAGGAGAGCGCCGGGCGGATCAGATCGGCGAGACGCTCCAGAATATCGATGCGCACGGCGCGCCGACCGAGCAGGCGATAGCCCGCCAGACCGTAAAAGACCGGGTCGAAGGACGTATCGGCGACGGCCGATGTGCGTCCCGTCGCCAGAAGGCCCGGCACTTCGCCATAGCCCGGCCGATCCTTGGCATCCTTGTGGACGGCAAAGAGCAGGGTGACGAGCCCGGCGGGGGCCGGCTTGATGAGAGCCGGCACGAAAATGTGATAGGCGCCGAAGCGCACGCCGAGCCGGCGAAGCGCCGCGCGCGACTGCTGGTCGAGGCCGCGCACGGTCTCGGACACCTCGCGGCGCTGCAGGAGACCGAAATTCTCATAGAGCTGGAAGGCGATGCCCTTGGCCGCGCCTTCGAGACCCTCGCCGTCCTTCAATTCGACCAGCGGCTTCAAGAGCGTGGTGATCTGATAGGCGATGAAGCGCTCGATCCGGGCAACGACCTTGTCGCGCGCGGGACCGGTCAGCTGATCGTCGGCCAGAAGGACGATCCGAGGCTTCAAAGGGTCGTCGCTTGCCGCCAGAACCCCCACAGGGGCGCCCAGCCAGCGCACGAGCCCGTCCGAGCCCAGCGCGAAATCGCCGTTGGGCGCATTGGCAAAGCGCTCGGCCCGCTTTTCGAACTCGCCAGCAAGGGCTTTTTGCGAAGCGGCACGCACCGCCTTGCCGTCCTGCCCCTCGGCGCTCGTATCGATCGTAAAGCGGAATCCCTGCAGCTCGCCCACGGCATGGCCCTCCACCATCACCGTCCCGTCGCTGCCGATCTCTGCTTCCATGAACGCGTTCTCTCTCAGCCGCCTCATCAAGACGCTTGTCCTGCGGTCTACGAAGCGTTTCGTCAACCGCTCGTGTAAGGCGTCGGAAAGGCGGTTCTCGATGTCCCGCGTCTTTTCCTGCCAGTGTGTCGGATCGGCCAACCATCCGGGCCGATGCGAAATATAGGTCCAGGTGCGAATTTCCGCGATCCGTTGGGAGAGCGTATCGATCTCGCCATCGGTGCGGTCGGCCCGGCGAACCTGGGTCGCCATATAATCCTCGGCGACCTTCCCGCGCGTGGCGAGGTCGGCATAGATCGTGGCGATGATCTCGGCATGCTGGGCGGGAGCGATGCGCCGATAATCCGGCAGCTTGCAGGCTTCCCAAAGAAGTTCCACCGTCTTCGGGCTCGTCGCCTTGTCCATGACGTCCGGCTCGCGGGACAGGAATTCGAGCGCCCGTTGGTCGACCGCCGGCAGGGCCTTGGCGAGTTCGCCCTGGGGTGGGGCGGTGTCGAGACTGGCCTTCAGGGCGTCGACGGAGGAGAAGTCGAAATTCGACGAGCGCCATTGGAGAACGCGCACCGGCGCGAAACTGTGTCCCTCCAGGGCTTCGACGAGCTCGCCCGGCAGCGGATCGACCTGACCCGTCACACCGAAGGTCCCGTCGCGCAGATGACGCCCGGCCCGGCCCGCGATCTGGCCATATTCGGCCGGTGTCAGCTGGCGAAACTGGAAGCCGTCATATTTCCAATCTTGCGCGAAGGCGACGTGATCGACGTCGAGATTGAGGCCCATGCCGATGGCATCGGTGGCGACCAGAAAATCGACCTCGCCATTCTGGTAGAGCTCGACCTGGGCGTTGCGCGTGCGCGGACTGAGTGCACCGAGGACGACGGCCGCCCCGCCGCGCTGGCGCCGGATCAGCTCGGCGATCGCATAGACCTCGTTGGCCGTGAAGGCGACGATGGCCGTGCGGCGCGGCAGGCGCGTGATCTTCTTCTGGCCCGCATAGGCAAGATGCGACAGGCGTGGACGCGTCGTCGTCTGAATGCCGGGCAAGAGCTTGGCGAGAACGCCCGCCATGGTGCCCGAGCCGAGCAGCATGGTCTCCTCATAGCCGCGGGCATTCAGAATGCGGTCGGTGAAGATGTGGCCGCGTTCGAGATCGGCGGCGAGCTGCACCTCGTCGATGGCGACGAACGCCGTGCCCGGCTTGCGCGGCATTGCCTCGACCGTACAGACCGAATAGCGCGCATGGGGCGGGGTGATCTTTTCCTCGCCGGTGACGAGGGAGACATGGGCCGCGCCCACCCTTTCGCAGACCCTCGAATAGACCTCCCGGGCGAGAAGCCTCAAGGGGAGGCCGATCGTTCCGGACGAATGGGCGACCATGCGCTCGATCGCAAGGAAGGTCTTGCCGGTGTTGGTCGGCCCGAGAACGGCGACGAGACGGGCGTCGGTGGATCGGGGCGCGGCCGGCGCTGCGGCAGGATAGAGGCTCATGAGCTCGTATATAACAAGTCGTCCGGCAATCTGCAGGGCGGTTGTGCCATCCAGAACGGCGAATGGTGCCCCAGCGGTAAATGTCCGCCTCCAGGGCCCAGCTGACGCTATTCGCCGGCGATGCGGCGGCGCAGCGTGTTGCGACCCGGCACGAAACGCGCGGCGGCGGCAGCTTTCAGCTGGCCGTCGAGTCCCAGCACCTTGTCGAAAAGGGCGATGACCAGGGACTGGGGATCGGCCGGTTGACTACAGGCGGGGCTGAGCGCCTGGGCCGCCTCGGCCGGAGAAAGCCGGTCCGCCAGAAGGCCGAGGCCCATGGCCGGCGCTCGTCTCACCCCTTGCAGCCCGTGGACCAGAAGCCGGCCCTCGGCCGGAATGGCGCGGGCGAAAGCCAGGCAACGTCGCACCATGTCTTCGTTCGGGGCATCCGTATCCTTTGCCGACTCCACATCGGCGAAACTGACGACGAGATGACGCTCTTCGGGAAAGCCCTTGGGACCGAGATTGGCGCGGCCGGGCGTCAGGATCGAGAGAATGTGGGTCGGGGCGATCTCCTCGACGAGGCGACGGGCCTCCGATTGACCGCGCACGACGAGTTCGGCGGAAAAGCGCTCTTGGGCAGGCTGTGCGGCTTCCTCGCTCGCAACATCGTCGGGCGAGAGGCCCTGCGCCATGGTCTCGGACATCTCAGCTCTGTCCATTTCCGGTCCCGATCCGAAGCGCTTTGCCGAACATAACTCTGCGCAAGCGTGACATTAAGCCGACGAATTGCTCCGCGGCAATCGATCTCAATCGATCTCAATCGTACTCGAGCGTCGCACGGAGGGTCGTCGGGTCCATATCGACCTGCCGAAACACCTGAGCGAAGGCAGCCTAACAAAGTCCTTGCACCTTAGATACGCCCATTGACTGTCTCTGGTTTCACGCGCTCCCCCATAGGCATTTGGCGTCTGAACCTATGATGAAGAAAAGCTATCGCAGCTGTTCGCCGGATCGGATGGAGCCGACTTTTTTTTAAAGCGGCCGATTTTTTTCGCGTCATACCGGAACCAAGCTTTGACGGCCCCGTTGTTCAGGCACCCCCAAGCGATCATCCCCCTCGATCGCACCCCGCAGAATGAAAAAGGACGGCTTCCCCTCGCCGTCCTTTTTCATGATCTCTCGGACCTTGCGAGCCCGCCTGCTGGCAAATCATTTCGTCTAGAGTTGCATTTTTCGCATCTCAGCTATGCAATTTTCAGATGGCTCCATCTGGCGAATTCTCGGCCTGGTGCTGGGCAGCGCCCGGCCTCTTCGTTAAAGCTCGCCCCGCGCCCCGTTCCGCGCCGCCCGCAAAGAGCCGATCCTCTCCCCATGCAGACCGGAATCCTCCTGGCCTTTCTTGCCTATTTTGTCTTTGCCTGCGGCGATGCCGCCCTGAAGGCGCTCGGTCCGAGCCTGCCGGTCTATGAGATCGGCTTCTTCGTTTCGCTCTTTGCCTTTCTGCCGGCGCTCTTCACCAAGCGTCCCGAGGATTCCTGGGCCGATACGTTTCGGATCGCCAATCCGGGCCTGATGGCGCTGCGGATGGCCTTCGGCGCCGGTGGTACGATCGCCGGCATCATCGCCTTCACATCGCTGCCGCTCGCCGAGGCTTATGCCCTCATCTTCCTTCTGCCGATCTTCGTGACCGTCTTTTCGCGGATATTCCTCAAGGAGGATATCGGCTGGAAGCGCTGGAGCGCCGTCGTCGTCGGCCTCCTTGGCACGCTTCTCGTCGTGCGGCCGGGCTTTCAGGCCATCCTGCCGGGCCATTTCGCCGCCATCGCTTGTGCAGCCTGCGGTGCGGGCACGGTCCTCGTCCTCAGACGCATCGGGGCGAGCGAGCGGCGGATCACCATTATTGGCGCGGTTCTCGTCGCCTCGGCGGCGCTGAACGGCGTCCTGATGCTGTGCGATTTCAAGATGCCCGGCGCCGATATATGGTGGCTGCTGGTCTTTGCGGGACTGTGTTCGGGCCTCGGCCATACCGGTCTCGTCTTTGCGACGCGTCTCGCCTCGGCCGCCTCCGTCGCGCCGACCCAATACAGCCAGATCGTCTGGGCGACGGTGCTGGGCGCCGTCTTCTTCGCCGAATACCCGGATGCGATCGCGCTTGGCGGCATGACGCTTGTCGGTCTTTCCGGCCTTTTCACCTTCGTGCGGGAGAGAAAGAAGACGCCCTGGCCGAGACGCACGCCTCTGGTTCGCAATCGCTGAGGCCTTTGCTCGCCTTGTGGCGTAAAGCGAAACGGTATGGCGGCTCTTCCCGATGCCCAGAGGATATCGAGCGCTCCTCGTCATTCGTCGCATTCGCCTCGGATAGACACCGGCTTTCGAGCGTGGGGAGACGGCGCGGACCGATTCCAAAGTCTTATCCGACGATCGCCTCTTCAAGCTCAATGGACACAATTGTTCGCGTACGATTCAAGTTTCCGCAAGGGCGGGGGTTTATCAGTGAGATTGAAAAATCACTCATGATCCATCGATTGCGGGGGTGCTCCATGTCCTTCTTTTCGACCGATAAGACGGTTGCCGATCTTGTCCTTAAAGCCTTCTCGCGGTCCCAGGCGATCATCGAATTCAAGCCGGACGGAACGATCCTTTCGGCCAATGAGAATTTCTGCCGGGCCGTCGGCTATGCGGCATCCGAGATCATTGGCCGTCACCATGCGATCTTCGTCTCCGAAACGGAACGTGAGAGCGCGGAATACAAGGCCTTCTGGGCGAAGCTGGCCAAGGGTGAATTCGCCACGGGCCGCTATCTGCGCATCGCCAAGAGCGGTGCTCCGATCTTTATCGAAGCCTCCTATAATCCCATTCTCGATCGTCGCGGGCGCGTCTTGAAGGTCGTGAAGATCGCCAGCGATATCACCGAGACGCGGATACGCTCGATCGAGGCCGATGCGAAACTCGATGCGATCGGCCGCGCCCAGGCGGTCATCGAATTCACCGTCGATGGGACCATTCTCAGCGCCAACGAGAATTTCCTCAAGACGCTCGGTTACGAGCTCTCCGAGATCGTCGGACAGCATCACCGGATGTTCTGCGAACCGGATTATGTGCGTTCGCCGAGCTATGCCGATTTCTGGCGGCGTCTGGGTGAGGGCGAGTTCTTCTCAGCCGAATATAAGCGCGTCGGCAAAGGTGGGCGCGAGGTCTTCGTCCAAGCCTCGTACAATCCGATCTTCGACCTGGAAGGCAAGGTCTCGAAGATCGTCAAATACGCGACCGACGTCACCCCCCGCGTTCGGGCCGTGGCCGAGATCGGCGACGGGCTGGAACGGCTGGCCGATGGCGATTTGAGCCTGCGGCTGACGCGGCCCTTTGGATCGGAGCTCGACACGTTGCGCGACAATTTCAATCGCTCTTTGGAAACCCTGTCCGCCGCGCTCGGGCAGGTTCAGGAAGCGGCAAGCGTCATCGATGGGGCGACAGCCGAGATCCGCGTTGCCTCCGACGATCTGGCGAGACGCACCGAGCAGCAGGCCGCGGCGGTCGAGCAGACGGCCGCGACGACGGAAGAGCTGACTCGGGCGGTCGCCACCACGGCCGAGCGGGCGCGTGACGCCGGAGACGTCGTCGACAGCGCCCATCGCCAGGCCAAGGACTCAGAGGTGGTGGTTCGCGACGCGGTCAGCGCCATGGATGCGATCGCGGCCTCCTCCAAGGAGATCGGCCGGATCATCGACATGATCGAGGAGATCGCCTTCCAGACCAATCTGTTGGCGCTCAATGCCGGCATCGAGGCGGCACGGGCCGGAGAGGCGGGACGCGGCTTTGCCGTCGTGGCTCAAGAGGTTCGAGAACTGGCGCAGCGCTCATCGAACGCCGCCAAGACAATCAAGGATCTCATCGAACGCTCAGGAAATCAGGTTCGCAACGGCGTCGATCTGGTGGGCAAGGCCGGAAACGCGCTCGGCCTGATCGCGACGGGGATCACCTCGCTCCAGACCAATATCCAGACGATCGTCGAGGCCAGTCAGTCGCAACATATGGGGCTTGCCGAGATCAATGTCGCGATCGGCGCGATCGATCATGGGACCCAGCAGAACGCCACCATGGTCGAGGAGGCGTCGGCCGCCTGTCACAATCTCGTTGGCCAGAGCAACGAACTCTCCGAGCTTCTCGGCCGGTTCCGGCTTGTGGAAGCCGAACGCCGAGCCCCTTCGCGCCACTGGGCCGAGACGTCGCTCGCGGCCTGATACGGGATTCGGCTGATTCAGGCTAATCCCGTATCAAAGCCCGCGCGGCGTTTGAGCGGCTTGGAGATCTGTATCGCGAAGCGATCAAACGGATTTCGTATGAGAGTGTTTCGACGGATGGTTCATCGACCGCCATGTGGGGCAATGGCGACCGAATAGGCAGGGACAACCATGTTGTGATCACCCGAAAAGGGGTCGACGGCCGAAAGCCGATCGACCCCGCATCCCTGCCTTAGGCCGGCACATGGCCTCCATTTTGACGGCCTGCCGCGATCCAGGGCATGACCTTGATCGAATCCTCTAAAATGCCAGCCCGCCGAGCGAATTGGCTAAAACCCTTTTCGACGACGGACACCGGTTTGCGGCCAAGCTGAACGTCATAGCAGGCGCGCAGCACCGTTTCGGCCAGGATGTCGTGCCGGGTTTCCGTCCAACCCAGCAGGAAATCGATCGCGTCAGCGGTCGAGGCGATTTCCTGGACGAGACTGCGGCTGGTGCGCACGAATAGGGGCGAGGCGAAATCAACGGCGTTCAAAGCATCCTCCTCAAGAACAAACCTTGTCGATCTCACAGGGGCCCGACGGGTCGCTTCCCTCCGGGCGGTAAAAATATGGTCAGCCCGTTTCGGCCTCGCAAGTCCTTGGAGCGACACGAACCTCGCCAAAACCCGTGGAATCGGCCATCGCCGGAAGCGATGATCCACCTTTGCGAATTTGCGGGGGCGGCGCCCCTCAACGGCGCAGAAGGTCCGGCCGTCGCTCGGCCGTCAGGCGCTCTGCTTCCGTCCGGCGCCAGCGCTCCACCGCGCCATGGTCGCCGGAGGTGAGAACGGGCGGAATCATCCGCCCCTCCCATTCGGCCGGCCGCGTATAATGCGGATGCTCTAAAAGCCCGTCCTCGAAACTCTCATGGGTGCCCGACAGCGCATTGCCCATGACGCCGGGAAGGAGGCGAACCACCGCATCGAGAAGAACCAGCGCGGCGATTTCTCCGCCTGAAAGCACATAATCTCCGATCGAGATTTCGGTGAGCCCGCGCGCCTCGATGACCCGCTCGTCGACGCCCTCGAAGCGGCCGCACAGGATGACCGCGCCAGGACCGTCGGCGAGGCCGCGCACAAAATCCTGGTCGAGCGGGCGCCCGCGCGGGCTCATCATCAGCCTCGGCCGCTTGTCGCCCTCGGGCGCCGCATGGTCTATCGCTTCGGCGACGACATCGGGGCGCATGACCATGCCCGCCCCGCCGCCCGCCGGCGTGTCGTCAACCAGGCGATGCTTGCCGCGACCGAAGTTACGGATCTGGACGGTCTCGAGCGACCAGTCCCCACGCGACAGCGCCTTGCCCGCCAGCGAGACGCCCAAGGGCCCCGGAAACATGTCCGGATAGAGGGTGAGGATGGTCGCGGCAAAAGGCATGGATCAATGGGCTCGCTTGCGTCTCAACCAAGCTTTTCGCGCGCGCCGGCCTCGGTCACGTCGAGATCGCGGCCAAGAACGGTGACGGTGCGCAGCGTCTCTTGCCAGGTGGCGATGTGGGGCGAGCGGCCATGGGCGCTCAAGGCCTCGCGGCTCTCCCATTCCTCATAGATGCGGATGAGGCCAGGCTCGAGGAGATCTTCGGCAAAAGAATAAACGATGCAGCCGGCTTCGGCGCGCGTCGCGGCAATGACGGTTGCCGCCGCGACCCGCACTTTGGGCAGATCGTCTGCGAGAAGACGGAGTGTGCCGGAGACGATGACCATGGATGATCCTTTGCGTTTATCGCGAATGCCGGTGGGTGCACTTTCGGCGACGCCGATCGATGCCCAATGGAGCCGCGCAAGTCTCTCCCGCTGGTGCGCCCAGGGGTTTGTCTGCCGGCATGACGCGGCGCGTCCTCTCCGTCAATCATCGTTGCCCGCATCGCTGTTCAGCTCATCAAGGCTCTCCTGCGCCTCGCCCCCATTCTCCTCTTCTTCGGGCTCCTCGATTGACGCGAGACCGGCCGCATAGGGCTCGACGAGGATGAAACCGTCCTCGATATCAATTTCGGGGACGGCGGCTTCGGAAAAGGGGATCATGACGGTCTGCCCGCTCGCCGGCTCGATCTCCAGAATATCGCCGGCCCCGAAGTTGTGGACGGCGACCACCTCGCCGATGGGCTCGCCCGAGACCTGGCGCGCGAAGAGGCCGATGAGATCGTCGAGATAGAACTCGTCCTCTTCCTCCGTTTCCGGCAGGACGGAGCGATCGACGAAAAGCTCCGTCCCGTTCAGCCTTTCGGCATGGGTCCGGTCGCTCACTTCGGCGAAGCGCACCAAGAGCATGGCCTTTTGCAGGCGGGCCGCCATCACCGTGTAGCGCTGGCCCGCCTTGTCGTAGAGCGGCCCATAGGACGCGAAGGCCTGAGGGTCTTCGGTGAAGGATTTGACCCGGCACTCGCCGCGAATGCCATGCGCGCCGCCGATGACGGCAAGAAGGACAGGGGATTGGAGGATCATAGATCGGCCGTGTGAACCAGCGGTATCGTGAGGGTCGGCCATATCCGAGGATCGCCGGCTAGCGCAAGCGCCGAACCCTGATCGCGATCGAATGCAATCAGCACTTGACGTAAACGTTCGATATTGTCCCTAATGCTCGAAACAAAATGGGAAAACGAGTTGGGAGGCAATTCATGGCGATGTTCGATTATAAAGGCTACAGCACGGCACAGTCGACCGAGCTGGCCCTGACGACTTTCAAGCTGGCGGTCCAGGTCCAATTCGACAAACTTTATGGGATCGATCTCGATCGGGGGATCAACACGCTGGGCAGCCTTCTGCCGGCCGGGCTTACCGCGAACGCCATTTCGGCGGAGTTGCCGCGCGGCTGGTCGGCTATCCAGCCGGCCGCGCTGGGTCTGCCGGAAAGCGCCCGCGACTTCGACGGCTACTACATTATCGAAAGTCCGATCACCGGCCGTCTCTATTCCGGCGCCCAAGCCCAAATTCTCGAACAGCGCGACGAGAGCGGCGCCGTCACGCGCCTGTCGGTGACTTTTGCAGGGACGAATTCGCTCCTCGATCTTCCCGATTATACCCAACTCAATAGCGGAGAGATCGCCCCAAACATGGAGCCGATTCTCGCGGCAGTCCGCGATTACGCGATAGCCAAGGGTGTCGATGCGAGCGACGTCCTCGTCACCGGCTATTCGCTCGGCGCGGCCTACACCAACATCATGGCCGAATATGCCGACAGTCTTGCAGGCGGCTTCTTCGCAAATAGCAGCTATATCGCCCATGCCGTGCCGGAGATCTATGACGAGGGCGACCGTGTCCTCAATATCGGCTATGAGAACGACATCGTCCATCGGGCGGCCGGGGACGCCGGATCCTTGCAGGACGCGCTCGAAAACGCGCCGGGTCTGATTGGCCAGGATTACAGCCTTGAATCCTCGACCGATAACCTGATCCTCTTCAGCGACGACTATGCGAATCCGGCTTGGCCCTATGGCCCCTTCGCTTTGTATAACATTCCTGGCGGCTGGTCGGCCCATGTCCAGGGTCTTCTCGTCAATTCGATCGAGCGCATCGCCGCCTCGAGCTTTTACGAATTCACCGAGCGCGACAGTCTCGTCATCGTCTCCAATCTATCGGCGCTGCAACGCTCCACGATCTTTGTCGAGGACAAGGACACCGCGGCCTCCAACCCTAACCATTGCGGCGATTCCGCCTTTCTAATCGGCACGGATTTCGACGACCGTCTCGCCGGCAAGGGGGGTAACGACTATTTCGAAGGCTTTGCCGGAAACGATATCTTCCAGACTGGGACAGGCGCCGACCGCGTGGAAGGGGGGCGGGGTCTCGACACGCTGCAGCTCCAGGGCGATATGAGCGACTGGACCGTGACCCGGCTCGGCGACGGGACGATCGCCTTTGTCTCTCAAGATTATGGCATCGACATCGCGTCTGGCATCGAGCGCGTCACTTTCCTGGCTGCCGGGCCGCTCCATCTCGACCGCCATTACGACATTGCCGATAACAGGCTCGAAGACCGCAGCTATAGCGGCTGGCTCGACTTTCTCGATCGCGACGTCGCCTTCACGAGCAGCCGCCAGGGAACGGGTGGCGACGATCACTTGAGCGGCTCCTTGGTCTTCGGCCTTGCCGGCGACGACGTTTTGTCAGGCACGTGGCGTTCGGATGTGCTTCATGGCGGAACCGGCAATGACAGACTGGCGGGCGGTGGCGGCAACGACTTCCTCTATGGGGCCGAAGGCGCCGACGTCCTCTCTGGCGGTGGGGGAAACGATCTCCTGAATGGCGGGCTCGGCGACGACGTCTTCGTCTTCGACGCCGCCGGCGCGGGATGCGTGATCGTCGAGGATTTTCGGCTCTCGGATGTGGAAGAGGATCTGATCCAGCTTCTCAATTTCGCCGGCGATGGCCAGTCGTTCCTCTCGCTGGCGCGACAGGAGGCCGATGGCCTTCACTTCGATTTCGGTTACACGGAGCTGATTCTGCGGGGTCAGACCTTAGCCGATCTCGGATCTGAGATGATCATCGCGTGATCGGGCGTGCGGTGGGGCGCGTTTTGTAGGCCCGCTGCCAATGCTCACACGCGTGGCGTCGTGCGATTGCGCCGTCTTTCGTGCTTGGGCTCCAGATAATAGGCGCGCTTGGCTTCATACATCTGGGCGTCGGCGCGCTTGACGGTGTCTTCCAGCCGCTCGCCATCGCCCACGGTGGCGAGACCCATCGATAGGGAGAGGTGGCCGCCGCCATAGAACTGGTTGTTGACCTCGACCAACTCCTCGATCGCCGTCATCATCGAACGTCCCTCAGCCTCGCCCGCAGCCGGGAGGATGACGACGAATTCGTCGCCACCGATGCGGGCGGCGGTCGCCGGCCGCTGCACGGCTTCACGCAAGACCTCGCCCGCCCGGCGCAGAAGCGCGTCGCCGGCCGCATGGCCGAGCGTGTCATTGGTGTCCTTCAGCCCGTTGAGATCGGCCGCGATGATCGTCACCGGCATCGGCCCGCGCCGTTCCAGGCGGTTGAGCTCGTCGTCGAAATAGGAGCGGTTGTTAAGCTTGGTCAGGATGTCGTGCTTGCCGAGATATTCGAGATAGGCCTCGGCCTTCTTGCGCGCCGTGATGTCGGTCAGGGCCACCTGCACCAGCGACCAGTCACGCTCATGGCCGGGAAACACCGAGAACTGCATATGGACATGGAGCATCTCCCCGCCGAGGGCATAATTGACCACTTCCCGGCTGTGGAAGAGCTTGCCCTCCCACAAGTCGATCAGCTGTTCCTTGAAATGCGGGGTCATGTCGTCACGGAAGACGTCCGACAGATGCGCCAGGAGCGTTGCCTTGTCGGGCGCGGCGAAGAGGTCCAGCGTGTGCTGATTGATGTCGATGACCCGGATTTCGCTCATGCAGCGTTCGACGAATTCGGGATGAACATCGACGAAGGTCCGAAAATCGGTAACGCCTCGCAGGCGCACATCGTCGATCAGCGTCTTGACCGCACTAAAGTCCTCGACCCAGAGGGAGACGGGCGAATGTTCGAAGAGGCCGCGCGAAAAGGATTCGCTGGACGCAAGACCCCGGACCGCCTCCTCCCGTTCGGTCACGTCCTCGGTCGAGATGAGAAGCCGGCTCCAATCCTCTTGGCCCTTCGGTAGGATGCGCGCCTTGACCTGAACGTCGAGCCGTCGTCCGCTCAGCGTATAGTTGATCGCCAGGCTCTCGAAACCGTTTCGCCCCTCGAAGAGCTGGACCAGCTCGCCGGCATGGGTCTGGAACATGTCGCCGGAAAACACGCTGGACAGGTTTTCCTGCAGCGTATCGAAGCTCTCGGCCTCGAAGAGCTCGAGTGTCTTGGCGTTGACGGCCAGAAGCCGGATCGACCCTGCCGCTTCCTCGACAAGCTCTGGGTGCTCCAACAAATGGCGCTTCAGATCGGTCACGCCCTCGGCCCGGCATCGGTCGAGCAATCGCTTCACGCCGCTATAGTCTTCCAGCCAGAGCGGAACGGGCGCGAGATCGAAGACGCCTTTGGCGATCTCATCGGCCTCTTCGGGGGCATACCGCTTTAAAGTTGTAGCAAGGGCGTTGGTCATGGAAAACGGGCCTTGGAAGCTGAGGGCGGGCCTCATACGACAAAGGGGCGACGCCGACAGACGCCGCCCCCAAGGCTGCATAATGCTTTTTAAGCCTTAACGCTAACTTTCGGTGGTCGGAGATCGCGTCTTGCGGGTTGCGATCAATGATCGTTGCAAAAGGCTCTTGAAGGACCGCTCCAGCCGCGCGCAGGCATATCGTCCGTTGCGCAAGCGAAGGCCCTTCGAAAGCAGCGCGTCAGGCCGATCGCCGAATTTACTCGGCAGCTGCCTCTTCGGCCGGTGCGTTGGCGGCCTCGGCGGCTGCGGCCGCGGCCTCTTCCTCGCGCTGCTTGCGCTCGGCTTCACGCTCCTGGGCCTTCTTGCCCGGCAGACCCTTGGTCGGGTTGCTGCGAGCCGGGCGGTTGACGATACCCGCCTGGTCGAGGAAGCGCAGGACGCGGTCGGTCGGCGTCGCGCCGTTGGACAGCCAATGCTTGATGCGCTCTTCGTTGAGCGTCACGCGCTGGGCGTCCTTCGGCAGCATCGGGTTCCAGGAGCCGAGCTGCTCGATGAAGCGGCCATCGCGCGGCGCGCGAACGTCGGCGGCGACGATGTGGTAGTAGGGGCGCTTCTTCGAGCCGGCACGGGCGAGGCGAAGTTTCACGGGCATGTCTAAGTCTTCCTTCTGTCTTAAGGTGTGTCGGCGCGGGCCTTCTTGTGTCTCTCGCCCGCGTCCGTCTCAGGTCTCAGGATCGTCTCTGATCGAGCGGTCCTATTTCTTCTTCCCCGGCAAACCGGGAAACCCAGGCACGCCACCGGAGCCGGGCAAGCCCGGCAATCCGCCAGGGCCGCCAAGGCCGGGGGGCATATTGGGCATGCCGGCACCGCCGCCCTGCTGCATGGCCTTCGCCATCTGCTCGAGCTGCTTGGGGTCCATCTTGGACAGGTCCGGCATGCCGCCGGGCATTCCGCCCATGCCGCCGAGCCCCATCTTGCCGGCAAGACCCCCCATCATCTGCTTCATCATGCCGCCGCCTTTGCCCTTGCCCATGGCCTTCATCATGTCGGCCATCTGGCGGTGCATCTTGAGCAGCTTGTTGATGTCGGCGGAGGTGGTGCCGGAGCCGGCCGCGATACGCTTCTTGCGGCTGTGCTTGAGGATGTCGGGATTGGCGCGCTCATGGGCCGTCATCGAGGAGATGATGGCGAGCTGGCGCTTCAACATCTTATCGTCGAGGCCGGCGGCGGCCATCTGGTCCTTCATCTTGCCCATGCCGGGCATCAGGCCCATCATGCCGCCCATTCCGCCCATGCCCTGCATCTGACGGATCTGACCGGCGAGATCGTCGAGATCGAACTTGCCGGCCTGCATGCGCTTGGCCATCGCCGCGGCTTTTTCCGCGTCGATGGTCTGGGCGGCCTTTTCGACCAGCGAGACGATGTCGCCCATGCCCAGAATGCGATCGGCGATACGGGAGGGATGGAAGTCCTCCAGCGCATCCATCTTCTCGCCGACGCCGATCAGCTTGATCGGCTTGCCGGTGACGGCGCGCATGGAGAGCGCGGCGCCGCCGCGCCCGTCGCCGTCGACGCGGGTGAGCACGATGCCGGTGACGCCGACGCGCTCGTCGAAGGAGCGAGCGAGATTGACCGCGTCCTGGCCGGTCAGGCTGTCGGCGACGAGAAGAATCTCGTGCGGGTTCGCCTTCGCCTTGATGTCGGCCATCTCGATCATGAGCGGCTCGTCGATATGGGTGCGGCCGGCGGTGTCGAGAATGACGACGTCATAGCCGCCGAGGCGCGCCGCCTGATGGGCCCGGCTCGCGATCTCGACCGGTCCCTGGCCGGCGATGATCGGCAGCGTGTCGACGCCGGTCTGCTCGCCCAGCACCTTCAGCTGTTCCTGAGCGGCCGGCCGGCGCGTGTCGAGCGAGGCCATCAGAACCTTCTTGTTCTGACGCTCCTTCAGCCGCTTGGCGATCTTGCCGGTGGTCGTCGTCTTACCCGAGCCCTGAAGGCCGACCATCATCAGCGTGACGGGAGCGGGCGCGTTGAGGTCGATCGGCACCTGGGTTTCGCCGAGCATCGCCACGAGCTCGTCATGGACGATCTTGACGACCATCTGGCCGGGCTTGATCGACTTCAGGATTTCGGCGCCGACCGCCTTTTCGCGGACCCGGTCCGTGAAGCTACGCACCACTTCCAGCGCGACGTCGGCTTCCAGGAGAGCCCGACGAACCTCGCGCAGCGCCGCGCTCACATCCTTTTCGGAAAGTGCGCCGCGGCCCGTGAGGCCATTCAGGATGGACCCGAGGCGGTCCTGGAGTGAATCAAACATCGTCTTCCTTCCGATCCCTTCGCATCGCTCACACGAAAGGTGGTGGGTCGAACCCGCGCCCGAAAGACCGATGGCCCAAAGCGGTATGGCATCCGCGAGCGAAACTCGCTGGCGGATGTTGACCTCCGGGCGGCTCGTCTCATCTGCGGTTCAAGCAGAACGAGGGGCCCGGTCGGTGGCTCGCGGACAAAGGTCGCGGGATTTGGGGCCGACAAACATCAATCCGGGCGAAATGTCAAATTCCGTCGGCCGCTCATGACGGAACAGGATCGGATCTTCGAAACTTCGGGGCGGAAGAGCTTTGACCGGCCCCATGCGCCGATTTTCATAAGTTCAATGGACGTTTTCATGCCTTCGCCTAGCTGAGCAAACGAACCGCCGCCTTCGAACCGCCGAACGGGATGTCCTTCGATGCTGGCACCGCTTCGTCATTCCGGCCATTCTTCATCGCCCGGCTCACGCAGCTCGTCGACCGAGACTTTGCGCGAGACCTTGGCAAAAGGGGGCATGCTTTGAGCATCGCAACCATTATTCTCGCCGTCCTCGCCGGTCTTCTTCTGATCGCGACGGCCCTTCCCTATACGCGCATCATCCATGGCGCGGTGCGCATCTTCGAGTTTCCGCGTCTGCAGATGCTGGTGCTTTCGGTCCTGCTCGCCCTCGCGGCAGGCGTCCTCGTGCCAGAGGCCGGCTGGCGGTGGGGCCTCGTCGTCGCCTTTCTCATCATCGCAGCGGCGCAAGGCTTCTGGGTGGCGAAGTTCTCGCCGCTCGGCCGGCGCCAGTCCCAGCGTTATGGCGGCGATCCGAATGGGCCGAACACGGTCTCGATCCTGTCGTCCAATGTGAAGATGTCGAACCGCGACTATGGCCGGGCGCTCGCCATGGCGAAGAAGGCGGACCCGGATCTCGCCCTGTTCATGGAAACCGACGAGGGCTGGGCGAAGGGGCTGGAGCCTTTGCGGGAAAGCCACCCCCATGTGGTCTCGCGCCCTTACGACAACTCTTATGGGATGATCCTCTTCTCGCGCCTGCCCTTCGACGACGTGGAGGTGCATTTCCTGGCGATGGACAAGGTCCCGTCCTTCCTCGTCACCGTGAAGCTGCGCAATGGGCGCCATTTCCGGCTCTATTGCGTCCATCCCGAACCGCCGGTGCCCAATGCCGACTCCGCCGGGCGCGATGCCGAACTCGTCAAGGTGGCGCACATCGTCGTGGACGACGGCATGCCCTCCATCGTCTGCGGCGATCTCAACGACGTCGCCTGGTCCCACACGACGCGGCTCTTCCAGCGTCTGTCGAACCTCTTGGACCCGCGCGTCGGCCGCGGCTTCTACAACACCTTCGATGCCCGCTATCCGCTGATGCGCTGGCCGCTCGACCATCTGTTTCATGACGATCACTTCTCGCTCGTCTCGATGGATCGGCGCGAGCATATCGGCTCGGATCATTTCCCGATCCTCTTCAAGCTCGCTTTGACGACGACGCCCAGCGCCATCGATCGACCTGAAAGGGCCAATAGCGACGATAAGGAAGAGGCCGAGGACATCGTCGACGATCTGAAAGAGCTCGATCGCGAGCCGATCGGCAGCAATTGGGAGAAGTGATCGAGGGCCGGCGAGGTGTGTCCAGCCGGCCCTTCTAGGACGTCAGGCCGCCTCTTTGCGCTCTGCCTTGTTCGCCGTCGCGTCCTCCCAGCCCAAATTGCCGTCATAGCGAAAGGCCAAGCGCCCCGCCTCGTCGAGGGCAAAGAGGTGGAGCCATTTGTTGTCGAACAAGGCGCGCACCTCAGGATGGCGTTCGAGGATCGCGGTGATCTCCTCGCGTGGGGCCTCGACCAGGACCGACAGGCGCAAGGGTTCGTGGACGAAGTCCTCGCCATTATGGACCGACTGCCAAGGCAGCCCTCCTCTGAGCAGCCCGCCATTGCCCTCCACAACGCCGATCCCGCCGGTGACATTGTGGAGAAGCTTGTTGCCCGCTCCAAAGATCTCGGGGGCGACGGTCGAGCCGTAATATTGCAGGCTGATCCAGCTCGCGACGACGACCGGCGCAGTCAGGATCAGTTCGAGAACGCCGAAGCCGTCGTCCCGCCGCCAATCGTAATCGTGGAGAAAGGCGCGGCCGCCGAGATCGAGGCTCGACGTGCGGGCACGCGGCGCGGCGATGAAGGCCTCGCAGCCCGCAAGTCCCCATTCCGGCCGCAACTGGGCCCAGTCGCGCGCCCGGGCCATCACCGCTTCGCTCGTGTCGGCGCCCGGCAGGCGGTGCGAGCGCTCGGTCCGGGCGAGCGCGCCGGCCGCCTCCAGCCAGCCTTTGACCCGGTCGATATCCTTGGCATGGTCGCGCGAGACGTGGTCCTCGGCATAGAGCGTCACGCCGTCGGTCGTCGTATCGTGCCGCGCGCCCAGGAACAGCGTGTCGGCGGGGATCGCGATCCCGCGCCGGGCGAGTTCCTCCCGAACCGCGCGATCGTTGAGGAGGCCGGCCAGAAGCCGCGCATTGACCTCGCCCGAATAGCCGCCGCAAGCGCCGCAATGAAGCGCGCTGTGATGGGGATTGTTGACGACGCTCGCCCCATGGCCGGCCAGGACCACCAACCGGGCAAAGCCGCCGGTCAGCGACATGGCGTTCAGCACCGTCGCGGCCGTCGCCACCTTCGTTTCGAGATCGAGTTCCGGATCGAAACGCGGCTGCGGATCCTCCGACCGCCCGTCGGCCTTCAGCCCCAAACCGTCGCGCAGGAGCTTACCCACATAGACCGGCCCGGTGGCTTCGACGAAGGCGAAGGAGGAGATGGCCGCGAGCTTGAACCGGCCCCAGGCGCGCTTGGCCCGCAAGGCGATCCGCTTGGCGTGATCCTTGTTTTCCATCTCGGCGGTCGGCGCGCCCGCTCTCGTCTCGAGCGCGGCGTTCAGAAGCACCGGGAGACGCGCCTCCACCACATCGGAGGCAAAGCGATGGTGATCGACCCGCAGCCCAAAGAAGCCGGCGAAGCCGAGGGTCTGGATCGCCGGATCGAGGCTTTCCAGGGACCGGCGAAACACCTCCGAACGTACATCGATGCAGAAGGCCATCTGCAGGGCTGGCCGCCCTGCGGACGGGGCCGAGACACCGGGGTGCTTCGAGGCGGCTTCGGCAAAGCGAGCGGCGAGCCGGCGTTGGGAGGCTCGTTCCGCCGCCTCTTGAAGGATCGCGTCGATATGGTCGTCCGGGGTTGGCAGAATAGGCTTGGCAAAGCCGTCGGCGACGGCGCGCCAGCGTCTCGCGATGTCGTCGCGATAGTGCCTGAGAAGCGCAACCTCGAAAACAAGCCGAATGGCGAGAAGCTCGGTAAGGCTCGTGTCGGACGTTCCCGCCAGCTCGGCCTGCCAAAGCCGGTAGCGCGCTGCCTGCGCCCAGCCGCCGAGGCTCGTCAGGAGCCGATGGAAGTAGGCCTCCAGCGCGTCTTCGCGAAGGCCGAGGTGTTCGACCGCAGTGGCAATCGCTTCGGCGGCCGTTTCCGGCGTCGCGGCGACGCTTGCGGCAAAGCCCTTGAGGCCGGCGATCTCGGGGGTCAGATCATGAATGGCGCTCGCTCGCCAGCTCAGATAGGCGCCGTTGGCGCGGGGCATTTCCCAAAGCGCTTGACCCTGATCGAAATAACCTGCCGCCCAATGGCCGAAGCGCTCGGCGACAAAGCCCGGCCAGTCGATGCCGGACGCCTCTCCGGCGAGATCCGCCAGGGTCGGCAGGGCGATCGGCTCGGGCAGCTCGATCCGTGCCGCCTGCTTCAGGGCGGCGAGGCTCGCCGGGCGTATGGCCGGCGGGGCGGCCTCGAGCGCCGCGGCAAGATCGGCATCGGCGATCTCACCGGCGTCGATCCGGTCCGCATACCAATTGCGCGGCATGGTCGCGCGCGTCCCGGCGACACGCCGCAGCCGGGCGGCGGTGGCCTCGAGCCTCTCCCCCGTCTGGCCGAGAAACGGATTGACGGCGACGCTGGAGGCGAGCGGCCAGAGCGGCGGGATGGCGCGGCCGGCCCTGTCGGCCGCATCGAGGATGGTCTTGGTGTCGAAGGGCGAGGCGGTCTCGGCGATCGTCAGCATGGATTTGTCCTTTCCTTTCGACCCTTACGAGGATTTGCGGAGCGCCCATCCGCCCAGCATGCGGTCGAGCGCGGCGTTGACGTAAAGACCGTTGGAGAGATGAACCCTGAGGCCCGCGGCGGCTGGATGAGAGGACCAGAGGGGGAAGAGCGCCTGTGCGACCGCGACGAGGCCGAAGCTTACGACGGCGAGCGTCATCAGCGTCCATTCCAGGCGTCCCGGCGCGGGCGTTGCCGGCAAGGCTCCGCTCGTCAGCCATTCGGCGAGCCGCTGAAGGGCGAAATAGGCGATCGCCGCTAAGCCCGAATAGAGCATGGTCCGGCGCGTCAGAAGGCGCGGCGCCTGATCGGCGAGGCCTTGGGCCAGAAGATAGGCGACGCCGAAGATCAGGATCGCGCCCAGCGCCAGCGCTTGCGCCGACTTGTGCTCGAAGCCGAAGGCGAGGCCGAAGAGAGCGCCGATCGCCCCGTAGATGACGAGCGCCACGAGAAAGGCCCGGCCGACCGCGGCCCAGCTCGGAATGGCGATCGGTCCCGGCCGCCGGATCGAGGCGACCTGTTCGACCGCGCCGCCTGATGAGAGGAAGGCATGGGCCTTGTAGAGCGAGTGGGCGAGGATGTGGAGAAGGGCGAGGGGGAAGAGCGCCAGACCGCATTGCAGGATCATGAAGCCCATCTGCGCGACGGTCGACCAGGCGAGCGATGTCTTCACCGCCGGCTGGGTGAGCATCACCAACGCGCCGAACAGCGCCGTGAAGCCGCCGATGATCGCCAGCATGCCGAGAACGCCGGGCGCGCCCACCATGACGTCGGCGAAGCGGACGAGCAGGAAGCCGCCGCCATTGATCACCCCGGCATGGAGAAGGGCGGAGACGGGCGTCGGCGCCTCCATGACTTCGGTCAGCCAACCATGGGTCGGAAACTGTGCCGATTTCAACAAGGCGGCGATGGCCAGAAGAACGGCGGCGGTAAGGGCGGAGCCGTCCAACCCGCCGGCACGGGCGGCGGCGTTGATCGTCGCGATATCCGTCGTTTCGAAGGTGATGGCGAGAAGTGCCGCGGCGCCGACGAGCGATGCCGCGCCGAGGCCTGAGAACAGGCTCTTCTTGCGGGCCGCGCGCTGGGCCGTCGCCCGCTCGGGATAGAAGACGAGAAGCTTGTGGAGGCAATAGCTCGTGGCGATCCAGGCGATCACCAGCTGGACGAGATTGCCGGCCTGGACGAGGAGAAGGACCGAGGCGATCGCCGTTAAGAGCCAGCCCATGAAGAGCCCCTGGCGCGCCTCGCCGTCGAGATAGGTTCGGGCATAACGAAGGACGATCCAGCCGACGAAGCCGACAAGGAGGAGCATCGCCACGCTGACGGCATCGAGACGGGCCGACAGCCCTATGCCGCCGACGCCAATCAGCGGGCTGGTGCCGGGGCCTCTTGCAAGCAGAAGGACACAGGCGAGACCGGTCACGACGAAGGCCGCCAGCCCCGCCGCCTCGCTCAGGCCCGGCACGAGATGGGGGCGGCGTCCCGGCCGGCGAAAGGCGATCGCGGCGGCGATCAGAAGCGGCAGAGGGGCCGCGAGCGGCAGGAGATCAAGGGACATGGCAGCGCTCCTTGGGCAACGGGTTCAGACACATTGCAGTGCGAAATAGCGTCGCTGACCCACGAAATAAAATGCATTGTTTCGCATCTATCATTCGCTATGATCGAACGATCATGAGCGGACTGAATTATAATCACCTGCGCTACTTCTGGTTTGTCGCCCATGACGGCAATCTCACGCGCACGGCCGAGCGGCTGAATCTCACCCAATCGGCCCTGTCGGTGCAGATCCGCAAGCTCGAGGAGCAGATCGGTCATGCCTTGTTCGAGCGACGCGGCCGGGGTTTGCATCTGACCGAGGCCGGCCGCATCGCGCTCGACCATGCCGACACGATCTTCGCCGTGGGCGAGGAGCTTTTGAGCACGCTCAGCGAGACCGGCTCCAGCCGTCAGGCGCTTCGGGTCGGCGCGCTGGCGACCCTGTCCCGCAATTTCCAGATCGCCTTCTTGAAGCCGCTTCTCGGCCGCACGGATATCGAACTCGTTCTGCGCTCAGGGGGAACAGCCGAACTCCTGCGCTCGCTGGAAGCGCTCAGCCTCGACGTTGCCCTCGTCAATCAGGCGCCGCCGCGCGATGCGCTGACCCCCTATGTCAGCCATCGCCTGGCCGAACAGCCGGTCAGCCTGATCGGCACGCCGAGACGGCTGGCGGATGGGGCCAAGGACCTTGCGGAGCGTCTGAGCGCGCATCCGGTCATCCTCCCCACGGCCGATAGCGGCGTGCGTGCGGGCTTCGACGCGCTGATCGACCGGCTCGGCCTTCGCCCGCAGATCGCGGCCGAGGTGGAGGATATGGCGATGATGCGTCTTCTGGCGCGCGAAGATGTGGGGCTGGCGGTGCTCCCGCCTATCGTCGTCAAGGACGAGATCGAGACGGGGCTCCTCGTCGAGGCTGCCCGACTGCCCGATATCGCCGAGACCTTCTATGCGGTGACGGTGGAGCGGCGTTTTCCGAACCCGCTTCTCCGACCGCTTCTGCATCCGGGCGTTGCTTGAGGCCTATCGCGTCAGCTCTCCAAGGATGGTCGGCCCTGCTCGGCCCTTCATCCCTTTCAATCAGGAAAAGGCGAAGGCCAGAAGGCCGCCGACGAGAATGAAGGCGCCGATGATGAGAAACATCCGCCCCCACGGCCGGGAGCCCCGCTTGCCGAAGATCGTGTACCAGCCACGCGCGGTGTCCGGGTTCGGTTCATTGCCACTTGCCAAGACGAAACCTCGCTCTTGCCTGTCGTTCTCGTTCTTCAAAGAACGGGATCGAGCGAGGAACGTCGCAGGGCGCCCCCGACGAAAAGGATAGCCGTCAAGCCGCGTGTGGGAGCGGGCAAAGGGAGGATCGCTCGTCGGGTCGCAGGCAAACAGGATAGGCTCGCAGCATTCCTTGCTCTTGCCCGCCTCTTGCGCCCCACGCTTTTCGATTGAACGCGCTCCGAAGATCGTCATGTTAAACGATGAAAGCAAATTGTTGAACGCGGATGCAGCATGCTCAGGGGGCATCGCTTGGCTACTGACGGCGTTCCGCATCGCCCCCTATGTATGTGAGGGGCGGGTTCGCGACTTCCCATCATGGGGCATCCTAAAGGTGAGCGACATGAAGAGAGGCGGCCGCGAAAATCTGCGATCCGAAATGGTCGTCCCGTCGCTGAAGTCCGGCCGGATGGTGGAGGCCGTCCTCACGGCGGCTGCCGAAGACGGCCTGACCCTTGCCAAGGATGGACGCATTGCGGGGCGGGTGAGCCGCGAACTGATCGACAAGGCGAAGACCGCGACGGGCATCACCTCGGATACCGAACTTCTCGAATTCGCATTGGCCACCATCGCCCTCGAAGACAAATTTGCGGACGCGTTTCATGAGGTTCGCGGGACGGTCGATCCCGAGATCGACTTCGGCCTCTGACGCCGTGGCCTTCGACTTCGCTGCGGCCGAGCGCGTCAAGCGGATCGATCCCGGCCGAACGCTCGCCCGGCGCCGTGACGACGCACTGCCTTTTCTGGGGCACACGGCTTTTGCGGGTGGTCCGCTGCTTCTCGATACCTGTGTCTATCTCGATCAGATGAAGGGAACGGCGCCCGACGCCGTCGACCGCCTAGCCGATATTCGCATTGTGAACCATTTGATGGTCGCGGTCCAAGAATTGATCTTCGCGATCGGCTTCCTCAGCGAAGACGATCCGCGCATGCCGAATGTGAAGGCCGCCATAAAACGGATCGTCGAGGCGATGCCGAGGCATCGCCTGTTCGTGCCGGATGCCGACGTCATGGGGCGGCCGCCGTCCTTGCCGGCATCCTCGCCCGAACGCAGGGCTATGCCAAGAACGATCGGGCCAAGGCGCTCAACGACTGCGCCTTGTTCCTGCAGGCGGAAAAGTTCGGCTTGACGCTGCTGACGGCGAATGCGGCCGAATTCGACATCCTGCTCCGGCTTCGCCCTTGGGCGAGGGTGCTCCTTTATCGCCCCGTCCGAGTAAGACACGCCGAATAGGTTGTTCCTCGACTGCGCTCAGTCGCAACTTGCGGCCCAGACGAGGCCTCGGCGCAGGATTTCCTTCATCTGCGGCGCGTCGAACTCGGCGGCCACGTGACCGAGGGCAGAGTAGAAGACACGGCCCCGTCCATAGCGATGCTTCCAGACGACGGGCATGACGGTTCCCTTGGTCCAGGGGGCATGCTCGCCGCTGAAGATCGTCGTCGCCAGCACCTCGATGCCGGGATCCACATGGAGATAATATTGCTCCGAGTGGTAGTCGAAGTCGCCAATGCCTTCGACCAGGGGATCGTCCGGCTTGGTGATCTCGACCCGGTAATCGATGATATTGCCGGGATGGGCGACCCATTGGCCGCCGGTCATGAACTGATAGGCGGGCTCCTTGCGGAAGGCATCGCCCATGCCGCCGTGAAAGCCGCCGAGACCCGTTCCCGCCTCGATCGCCGCGACGAGATGGCTGAGCCCGTCCTTGGCGACCTCGACCTGGGTCATCATCGGCACGATGAGGTCGAAGCGCTCGAGACCGCCATCGGAGAGGATGTCCGTGCCGGCGACGCGCGTCACCACGAAGCCTTCGTCCGCGAGCATCGTCTCGACGATCTTCGAGGTCGCTTCGGGCTCGTGACCCTCCCAGCCGCCATAGAAGATGAGGGCCGTCTTGTTGGTCTGGCTCATGCCGCGTCCTGTTCTGTCAGTGTGGTCTCGCGCGCCATCGGCTCGGGCCGGACGCAATCGGTTCGAAGGGTTTCCATCTGCCCGGTCTCGACGGATCTGAGCGCCGACTCCATGACGTCGAGCACATGCAAGGCGAGGTCGCCATTGGCGCGGTGCGGCCGGTTCTCGCTGATCGCCGCCGCCATATCGGCAAGGCCGAGGCCGCGCCAATTGTCGTCGCCAAAGGCATGGGTGGTCGGCTGGTCCCGCCATTCGCTCTCAAACAGGCGGACCGTGCCGTCGAAGCGGTTCGGATCGGGAATCGCGAGCGAGCCCTCGGTGCCGTAGAGTTCGAGCGGCGTGTGGAGATGGGCGCGCACGTCGAAGCTCGTCGCGATCTGGACGAGGGCGCCGCTGTGAAATTCCAAGATGCCGGTGATATGGGTCGGGGTCTCAACCGGCACGGCTTCCCCGGCGCGCGGGCCCGTCGCGATGACGCGCTCGCTGCGTCCCTTGGCGCCTCGGGCAAAGACCCTGGCGACGGGGCCGAGGCAATGGACCATCGCGGTGATGTAATAGGGGCCCATATCCATCAGCGGCCCAGCGCCCGGCCCGGCATAATAAAAGTCGGGATTGGGATGCCAGCGCTCATGGCCGGCGAGCATCAAGGTCGCGGTTCCCGCCGTCGGCGTGCCGATCCGCCCCTCGTCGAGAAGCGCGCGGGCGCTCTGATGGGCCCCGCCGAGAAAGGTATCGGGAGCCGAGCCGATGCGAAGCCCGGCCTTTTCGGCCGCCTCCACCAGGCGCTGCGCCTCGGCGACGCTCCCCGCGAGCGGCTTTTCCGAATAGACGTGCTTGCCGGCCGCGATCGCGGCAAGGCCGACCTCCACATGGGCCTGAGGCACTGTGAGATTGAGGACAATATCCACGTCCTCGCGCGCCAGAAGCTCGTCGACGCTGACCGCTGGGACGCCATGGGCCTTACCCTTGGCCCGGGCTGCCTCGGCCCTCATATCGGCGACCGCCCGCAGAGCGAGATTGGAGAAGCGCGGAATATTGCTGCAATAGATTTCGCTGATCACGCCGCAGCCGATCACGCCGATGCCCAAACGTCTCATCGGGAGACCTCCATTCGCTGTCCGTTCTGATCGAAGAAGTGAAGATATTCGTCCTGCGGCGCGAGCCTTAAGGTCTCGCCCGCCTTCAGGCGGATATGGCCTGGAAGCCTGACGGTCAGTTCGCCGAGCCTGTCGGCCTCCACATAGGCGATGGTGTCGGCGCCGAGCGTCTCGACCACCTTGGTGTGAGCCTCGAAGCCCTCGCCGCCGTCCGAGACCGTCACATGTTCGGGCCGGAAGCCGACGGTCTCGGCCTCCTCGTGCCCGATCGCCGCGCCCTTGACGAAATTCATCTTCGGCGAGCCGATGAAGCCGGCGACGAAGACCGTTTCCGGCCTGTCATAAAGGTCCATCGGCGCGCCGACCTGCTCGATGCGCCCCTTGTTCATGACCACGATCCGGTCGGCCAGCGTCATCGCCTCGACCTGGTCGTGGGTGACGTAGATCATCGTCGCGTCGATCGACTGATGAAGCTGGGCGAGTTCCACCCGCATCTGGGTGCGCAAAGCCGCATCGAGATTGGAGAGCGGCTCGTCGAAGAGGAAGACCTCGGGCTTGCGCACGATCGAGCGGCCGATCGCCACGCGCTGGCGCTGGCCGCCCGAAAGCTGCGCCGGCTTGCGGTCGAGATAGTCGTCCAGCGCCAGGATGCGGGCAGCTTCCGCGACACGCGCCTCGCGCTCGACCGTGGGCGTCTTGGCGAGCCGCAGGCCGAAATCGATGTTCTGGGCGACCGTCATATGCGGATAGAGCGCATAGGACTGAAATACCATGGAGATGCCGCGCTGGGACGGCTCGGTCTTGGTGACGTCCTTTCCGCCGATCGCAATGCGTCCGCTCGACGGGTTCTCGAGACCGGAGATGATGCGCAGAAGCGTGGACTTGCCGCAGCCGGACGGGCCGACCAGGACCGTGAAAGAACCGTCCGGGACAGTCAGATGAAGGTCCGGGATGACCGTCAGGCTGCCGAAGCGCTTGGTGATCCCTTCCAATCGAACATCGGCCATCAGCGCGCCTCGTAGGAAAATGACAGGAAATCGGCCGGCCGGCCGCGGCCCGAGGTGTCATGGGCGGCCATGCCGATAAAGGCGCCGGTGAAGTTCGCGCCTTCGCCGCTCCCGGCCTCGTCGGAGATCGCCGATTGGTCGAGAACGATGGGAAGAGTGGTCCAGTCCTGGCTGTCGCCGAGCGCGTAGCGGAAGCGCAAGTCGGCCCGGTCGACGTCGCAGCCGAGCCGGACGACGCCCGTAGGAGGCAGCGCGATCGGGCTTTCCAGCGGAAAGGTGAGCCGCGCGAGGGGGAAATCGCCGGCGCAGCTATAGACCGTCAAAAGCCGGTTGCCGGCCTCGTCGGCGGAGACCGCCAGATAGTGGAACTTGTCGCGGCCATACCAGGAGATCAGCCCGGCGAGCTGCTGATAGTCCCCCGGTTCCACATCGGTTTGCGTCTCGGCGGCGAAGGCGAAGTCGGTCTGTCGCCGGGCAATCAGCGCATGTTCGAAGGCCGAGCCGGGGCTTTCGCGCCCGAACAGCCGCAAGGCGCCTTGTCGCTCGGTGAGGGAGAAGAGCCGGCCCGGCTCCGGCGTGCGCAGCCATTGGAAGGCGAGGGGCAGGTCAGGGGAGGCAAAATCGGTGCGTGCAGGCGGCGGGTCGAAGCGATGTTCGGCAAGCTTGGGCGCCTCCACCCGATCGGCCGGGGCCGTTCCGCCATGGGCGAGACGCGGAAACTCGCCGGCCGGCCATTCGAGCTTCTGGATCGCCGTTTCGCGGCCGAGCGGCGAGCGGCGATTGTCGGTGAGCGACAAAGGCCGGGAGCAGAGATGGACCATGTAGAAGTCGCCATCGGCCGTCTCGACGATGTCCGCATGGCCGGCGCGCTGGAGCGTGCCTTCGGTTCCCTTCGCCGTCAGCACATGCTGGCGCGGATCGGTCTCGTAAGGCCCTTCGAGCCTCTTGGAGCGGGCGATGGTGACGGCGTGGTCGTAGCCGGTGCCGCCTTCCGCCGTTAAGAGCCAGTACCAGCCGTCGCGGCGATACAGATGCGGACCTTCGGTGAATTTGGAGGGCGTGCCGCGATAGATGTTGCGGATCGGCCCGGTCAGACGCTCGGCCTTGGGGTCATATTCCTGCATCGCGATGCCGACGAAGCGGTCGCCCGGCGCCACATGGTTGTGGTCCCAGATCATATTGACCAGCCATTTGCGGCCGTCCTCGTCGTGAAACAGCGAGGGGTCGAAGCCGGACGAGTTGAGATAGACGGGATCGGACCAGGGCCCTTCGATGGAAGGGGCGGTCACCAGATAGTTGTGGGTGTCCTTGAACCCCCCGTCACGCCGTTTCACATCCGTATAGATCAGCCAGAACAGGCCGTCGGAATGGGTGAGGCACGGCGCCCAGACGCCGCCCGAATCCGGATCGCCGCGCATGTCGAGCTGGCTGGCGCGATCGAGCGGGCGTTTGACGAGGCGCCAGTTCTCGAGATCGCGGGAATGATGGATCTGGACGCCCGGATACCATTCGAAGGTGGAGGTCGCGATGAAATAGTCCTCACCCACCCGGACGATCGAGGGATCGGGGTTGAAGCCGGGCAGGATCGGGTTCTGGATCATGGTCATTGTGGCGGTGGTCATCCCTTGACGGCGCCACCGGTCAGGCCGGCGACGATGTATTTCTGGGCGGCGAGGAAGAAGACGATGGCCGGCAGGATGCTCAGCGTCACGAAGGCGAGCGTCCGGTTCCATTGGGTGACGTATTCGCCCCGGAACTGCATCATGCCGAGCGGCCAGGTGAAGGCCTCGCGCGAATTGAGGACGACCAGAGGCAGGAGAAAGTTGTTCCAGCTCTGGACGAAGACGAAGACCCCGACGGTCGCTAGGATCGGCGTCGAGAGGGGCAGGGTGAAGCGGAAGAAGAACCGCACATAGCCGCAGCCATCGAGATAGGCGGCCTCGAACAAATCCTTCGGCAGCTGCTCGAAGAAGGTGCGGAAAAGGAGGATCGCGAGCGACAGGCCGAAGGCGGTCTGCGGCAGGATGACGGCCCAGTAGGTGTCAAGAAGGCCGAGATCACGGACCTTGATGAAGAGCGGCAGGATCGCCGTCGCGAAGGGAAACATCAGGCCGAGGAGAAGATAGGAAAACAGCATCCGCGAGCCGAAGAAGCGGATCTGCGCAAAGACGTAAGCGGCGGCCGCCCCGACGAAGAGGGTGAGAAGGACGCAGCCGATCGAGATGAGGAGCGAGTTCAGGAGATAGCGCCAGAACATCGGATCCTCGGCGATCGAGGCGTAGAATTCGAGGTTCCACGTCTCGGGCAGGGCAAGCGCCCCCGTGCGGATCTCGGCATTGGTCTTGAAGCCGCCGAGGACGGTCGCGAGCATCGGCGCGAGAACGAAGCTCGCGACGAGGCAGAGAAAGGCGACCCTCGCGATGTTGCGGATAAGCTGGGCGCGGCTCATGCGACGGCCCCCCGTTTCATGAAGAAGCGCTGATAGAAGACCGCGACGGTGACGGCGGCGATGAAGAGGATGACGCCGACGGCGCTGCCGAAGCCGATATTCAGGCGTGTCAGGCCGAAGGTGTAGAGATAGGTGACGATGGTGTGGGTCTGGTTCGACGGTCCGCCATTGGTGAGCGGAATGATGATGTCGAAGACCTGCAGGGCGCCGATGATCGCGAAGAAGGCGCTGACGATGAGGGCCGGCTTGATCTGCGGCACCTGGACATAACGCACGATCTGGGTGCGGCTCGCCCCCTCGATGCGCGCCGCCTCGATGAGGTCTTCGGGCACGCCCTGCAGGGCGGCGATATAGATCATCATATGGAAGCCGAAATACTTCCAGACGATGACGGTCATGACCGCGACGAAGGCCCAGTCCCGATCGGCGAGAAGGAAATAGGGCTCGCTGCCGATGGCGGCCGCGATCGAGGCCGAAACCCCGTAATTGCCGTCGAAGACGAAGCTCCAGATGAGACCGGCCGCGACCTCGGCAAGAATATAGGGGACGAAGAAGATCAGCCGGAAGACGGCGTTGGTCGGCGTCTTGCGATAGATCAGAAGCGCTAGCACGAGCGCCAGCGGCATCTGGATGAAGAGCGAGATCAGGACAATCTTCAGCGTGTTGCCGACCGCGGTCTGGAAGATCGAATGGCCGACAATGCGCTCGAAATTCTCCACCCCGACATAGTCGGTCGGCGAGCCGTAGCCGTTCCAGTTGAAGAAGGCGTAATAGCCCGATTCCGATAGAGGCAGGATGACGAAGAGCGTGAAAAGGATCAGCGCCGGCGGCAGAAGGATCAGGACGGCGGTCACGCGGCCGTTGCCGAGCCCGCGCCTGAGGCGAAGGGAGAGCGGCTCGCTTGAACGCGCCGCGTCGAGGCTGGCCATTGAGGGCCCTCCCGTTTGGTGAATGGGTCTAGCGGTTGGCCTTGCAGCGGTCGGCGAACCGTCCGGCGGAACGAACGAGCGGGCCGCGCGTAAGGTCCGCCGCTTTGCTCGGTCTTTTGTGTTCGGCGAGGGCGAAGGGGCCTGTTCTCTTAGGGGGCAGTCGTTTGGCCGTCGGCTTAGCCAACTGGTCGTCGCCTTCAGGCCTCTATCTCGTCGGCACCGGAAGTTCGGACGAAACGGGAAGCGAGCATCGAAACTTCGTCATTCTCGGCCACAGTGCCGAAAATCCGGAACAACGTTCGATGTCTCCGACGTCCTCGACGAAGCCGCCTTCAAGACGCAGTCGCCAGGACCAAAGCCTCAATTCTCGGGACGGGGCCCCAGAATGACGATGCGCGGAGGGCTGTGCCCCGGCCACCGTGCCTCAGTCGCCGCGCATCCAGAGCTTTCGAGCCTCACGCCCCGTCCCGGCCGCGATGATGGATGCGTCCATCGCTAGCGGGCCGATGCCGCCCCGTTTCGCCTCCTTGCCTAAAGGAGCTGCCGAAGGAGGCGGCCCGAACCGGCAGATGCCGATCCAAGCCACCCTTCGACTTAGCGGAAATCCCAGGCTTCCTGGACCTGTGCCGCCGCATCCTCCGGGCTCACCGCCCCTTGCGCCAGATCGGCCGAGATGTCGTTGACCGTCGCCCCGACCGAGGCGCCGAGGAACTGGTCGAGGAAGATCTGGTGGTAGCTGCTCGCCTCGATATGCTGGCTGACCTCCCGGAAGAAGGGATTTTCCAGTGCTTCACCCGCTCCTTTGACGATCGGGATGAAGAGCTGCTGGCGGGCAGCCTCCTTCTGATGCTCCTCACTCAGCATGAAGGCGAGGAAGTCGACGGCTTCCGGCTCGGCGGAGCTCGACACGGCCCAGCCATTGATCCCGCCGAGCGTCGCCTGATCACCGCCTTCGGAGACCGGATCGGACACCACAGGGAAGGTCATGATGGCGAGTTGGGAATCGGGCAGGCCTTCGCCGCTGGTGGAGCGCTCGCGCATCGGCAGATAGTCCCAGTCGCCCATGACGTGGAAGGCGCCAGCGCCGTCGGCGAACATGCCGCTTGCGGTCTCATAGGTCGTGCCCATGAAGCCCGCCTGGAACGGCTCGAGCTCGATCAGCTCTTGAAAATCCTTGCCCGCCTCGACAAAAGCCTCGTTCTCGAAGCCGCCGCTTTCACCGGCCATGGCGTTGGTGACGACATCGGGGCCGCCTTCACGCACCGCCAGATAGCTCCAATAAAAATGCAGGGGCCATTTGTCCTGACCGCCGGCGATGATCGGCGTCACGCCCGCCTCTTTCAGCGTCTTTACCGCCGAGAGAAAGTCGTCCCAGGTCTTGATCGCCGTATGGTCGACGCCGGCCTTCTTTGTCAGCTCGGTGTTCACCCAGACGACCACCTCGGTCGCATAGAGCGGCAGGCCATAGAGCTTGCCGTCCACCGTATAGGCGTTGAGGCCTGCCTCGGGGATCGTCTGAAGAAACTCTTGCGGCAGCATCTCGCCGATCGGCTGGGTGAAGCCGGCTTTCGCCTGCTCCAGAAGCGTCTGGCCGCCCCAGCTGTAAAAGATGTCGGGCCGGGCATCGGATTGGAGCAGCGTCGGGAGCTTGGCCTTATAGGCTTCGTTCGCGACATATTCGAAGGTGATGGTCACCCCGTCATGCTCGGCCTCATAGGCCTTGGCGATGCCCTCGTAATAGGCCTCCTGCTCGGGGCTGGTCGCTGCCCGGAGAATGTTGATCTCGGTCTGCGCAAAAGCGCTCGTTGCGCTGAGCGCGCCGAAAAGCGCGGCGAGAGCCAGGCTTCGCTTCATGGGGATGTCCTCCGTGTCGCCGGCGCCCGCCTCCTCGCGGGAACGCGTCGGTGAGTTCTATTGATTAGCGTACCTCAAGATTGGCAAAGGTCAAGCCTCAGAATGGAAGCGGTGAGCGCGCCGACACGGTTCGGGATGGCTCTTCGGGCTTGTTCAGGGAAGACGGGAATTTATCCTGCAAAGTGAGAAAATCAGCGATGCGGATAAGTTCGACCGTATTGACTCCCTTCCCAGCCGCCAGTTGTAGGCCGCCGCGATCTCGACCGTGAAAACCGTGGCTTAGCCATTGGAGAAGATTGCCAATCGGCGCGATGTGTCACACCTTCCGTTCTTGCCGATCGTCCGATCCGGGACTGGCCGCATCTTGCGCAGCACGGCGAGGCGAGGCTCAATTTTCAAGGCGCAATTGGCAAGGCTCACGACGAGATGCCTCGCTCCCGTCATGAGGGGCGTATTTCATTCCGTCAGACGTGAAGTGATCTGGAGCGCCCGTTCGGGCTGTCTCGGGGGGCTTGCCTTCGGGGTCTTGCCTTCGGGCGATTGAAACAGGGCAGAGGTGGGCGGCCGGAAGTTCGGCCGCAGAGCCCGTGAACGGGATTGGCCGGTGGTCGCGACTTTCCGAGCGGAGAGTGGAGCCGGGAATCTCGGTCGTCCGACCGTTTGAGATCCCTATGCCGCCCCAAGATGCAACGGGAAACGGCTTGGCCGCCGCATAATCCTGGCGCGACGGCTTTCGTTCAAAGTGGTCGTTGCGGGATCAGCTGCTCGGCCAGGGTCATTGCGCGGTTCGCCGGGCAGTCGAAGTCGAGCCCGGCTTCCAAATGCGCCAGATGCTCGTCGATCAGGGCGACGAGACGCGCTTCGTCGCGCGCCTCGAGCGCATCCACGATCGGACCATGTTCGTCTTTCGCGCAGGAAGATGATCCGCGATCGCCGTAAAGCCCGAGAATGAGGGTCGTCCGGAGGGTCAGTTCCGTCAGGAACTGTCTCAGGACACTATTTCCGGCAATCACCGAAAGCTGCATGTGAAAGGCGCGCGACAAACGCAGTTCGGCCGGCTTGTCGCTCCTGGCTCGCGCCTCGGCTTCCTGAACGGTCAACCGGCGCATTTCGGCGATATCCTCGGGGCGCGCCCGCTTGATCGCCAACCGCGCAAGCGTGCGTTCGATCGTGCGCCGGGCCTCGAAGACCTCGCGGGATTCCTCCGGCGACGGTGTGGCGACGAAGGCGCCACGATTGGGCTGAAGCTCGATGACATGCTGCGCCGCAAGGCTCGTCAGCGCGCGCCGAACATTGGAGCGATGACACGCGAACAGATCGCTCAGCGCCTGTTCGCCGAGCTTGGTGCCAGCCGGCAGGCGATGCTCTGCAACGGCGGCGAGGATGGATGCCGTGATCGCATCCTCGGGAACGCGCGCAGCGTCAATGCTCTGATCGGCAGGGATATTCTCGCTCATACTCGAAGCTCTAGCCGATCATCATCGGACCTCGCAACGCCTTGCTGACAAACACACAGAAACGTGCTAACAAATTTTGTCGACAATCTTTGGCGACAAGGGAGAAGCCATGAAGATTCTGGTCATGAATCCGAATTCGACGGCGTCGATGACGGACAAGATCGTCGAGAGCGCGCGCCGCGTGGCGAGCCAGGGCACGACGATCGTCGCGGCAACGGGCGAGCCGCCTGCACCGCCGAGCATCCAAGGCCATCACGACGAGGCCATGTCGGTGCCCGGCCTGATCGCCCGCCTGAGACAGGCCGAGGCGGACAGCCTGGACGGGGTCGTCGTTGCCTGTTTCGACGATCCGGGCATCGGCGCCTGTCGGGAGGTCTTTTCCGGGCCGGTGCTCGGCATTTGCGAAGCGGCGGTGACTGCCGCCAGCATGATCTCCACCTCCTTTTCGGTCGTCACCACGCTGCCGCGCTCCGTGCCGGTCATCGAGCATCTCGTTCACGGCTATGGCCTGTCCCATCGCTGTCGGCGTGTCCGCTCGGCGGCGATCCCCGTCCTTGCCTTGGAGGAAGAGGGGTCGGGTGCCCGCGAGAAGGTGCGGGCCGAGATCTTGCGCGCGGTCGAGGAGGATCGCTGCGAGGCCGTGGTTCTCGGCTGTGCGGGCATGGCCGATCTCACCGAATGGCTCACTCAGGAGACGGGCGTGCCGGTCATCGACGGCGTGACGGTGGCGACGCGGATGGTCGAGGCGCTCGTCGTCTGTGGCCTGAAGACGAGCAAGGTCGGCGCCTATGCGGAGCCGATCATGTGATGGAACCGGGAGGAGAATGAAAAATGAATTGGGAGGAGAGCGGACAATGAGCACGATAAACGAAACCGGAGCGCCCGGCGTCGAACCGCTGAATGAAAAGGCGATTGGCGAGGAAAGCCTTGCGCCCCAGACAACGCGGATCATGGACCCCTGGTCCTATCTCTTTGCCTGGCTTGGTGGCTGCGTCTCGATCGGCACCTTTACCGTCGGCTCGGGGCTGGTCGGCACGCTGAACCTCTTTCAGACCGTGCTCGCCATCGCCATAGGCTGCCTGGTCATCGGCCTCGCCTTGATGATCAATGGCCAGGCCGGCCATAAATACGGCATCCCCTTCATGGTCCAGGCGCGCTCGGCCTTCGGCTTTACGGGCAGCCGAATTCCGGCGCTGGTGCGTTCCGTACCGGCAATCGTCTGGTTCGGCTTTCAGAGCTGGATCGGAGCCGGCGCGCTGAACCTCGTCTCGGCGACGCTGTTCGGTTATGACAACATGGTCGTCTTCTTCGTCGGCTTCCAATTCCTGCAGATCGGCCTCTCCGTGCTCGGTTTCCACGGAATCAAGTGGTTGGAGAATATCGGCTCGATCTTCATCATCGGCGCGCTCGTCTATATGTTCTTCAGCGTCATCGGGAAATATGGCGACGAGATCTCGACGAACCTCGTCAATGTCGAAGGCACCTGGGGTGCGCCCTTCTGGGGCGCGACGATGCTGTTTCTCGGCATCTACAGCACGATGATGCTGAACGTGTCGGACTATTCGCGCGAGCTTCGCAAGAGTGTCGGGCCGCTCGGTCAGGTCGCGATCTATGCCAATTCGATCCTGCCGGCGACGCTGTTCATGGGTCTGATCGGCCTCATGGTCTCGGGCGCGACAGGCGAGGTCGATCCCATCAAGGTCTTCGCCAGCGCCGTCGACAACAAGCTCCTGCTCGTCGTCACCCTGCTCTTTATCGCCTTTGCCCAGGTGACGACCAACATCCTCAATAATGTAGTCCCGCCGGCCTACGCGCTGATGGATGTCTTCAAGCTGAAATTCCGCACCTCGGCCGTCCTTGTCGGCCTTCTCGCCTTCGCGACTTTCCCCTGGGAGCTGGTGAAGGACGAGTCCGCGGCCGGGCTGAACCTCTTCATCCAGACCTATTCGGCCTTTCTCGGGCCGATCTTCGCGATCCTTGTGGTGGACTATTTCGTCCTTCGCCGGCAGACACTCGATCTCGACAAGCTCTATGACGAGAACGGCCCTTATCAGGGCGTCAACTGGGCTGCGGTGATCGCGATGGCGATCGGCGTCGTCGTGGCGCTGATCTTCTCGGGCATGTCCTGGTATGCCAGCCTCGTTCCGGCCGGTCTCTCCTACTGGTTCTTGATGCGCACGCTGCCCAGCGCCGGGCGCTTTGCGAGCTGATCGCCTGAACCTTTAAAACACTGCCGCTCGGCGAAAGGCCGGGCGGCTCGTTACGCCGGGCCAAGGACGCACGCTGAGGCGGTGCTCGGCCGGAGCGATTTTCTTTTCCCGAATGGCAGCAAGGTCCGCCATGCGAGCCTTACCCGACTTCGAGGGAACCAATCTCTGGCGATCCTGTTCGTTAGCCGGATTATAAACAACGAACAGGCAGCTAGAGGCATGACCCACACACCGCCGAATGAGCCGCGTGAGCGCACGGTCATCGTCAACAATGACCGAGGCTCGGGGGGAGGTGGCGGCGGCGGCGGATGGCTCGTCGCGGGCCTCCTTATCGCGCTCATCGTGATCGGTGGCTTCTTTCTCTTCAATGGTGGCTTCTTCGGCGGCGGCAGTGGAGACGTGAACGTTCAGCTTCCCGACGTGAATGTCGAAGCGCCATCGGCGGGCGGTGGCGGAGGCGGCAACTGATCGCGTGTTGCCGAGCGCTGGAAGAGATCGGGAAGGGCGGTTTCTTCCACTGTTTGGAGGCGTGAGGCCTTCCCCGATGGAGAACCAGCCTCGGCCTTAGCGGATCAGGCGATCGATCGGCATTGCCAGATGGTCTTGAACGCCTTGATGCCGCGCCGGGTGGTCGAAGAATCGGGACCCTCTTTTCCGCTCCGCGCTTTGAGCGGAACGCGATCAATCGAAGTTCCAAATACAGGCGCTTATACTAACGGAAGATACTATCGACGATCTGTGCAAATTCTTCCCATCATGCTTCAGATTTAGGCGCATGACGAAGCGAAAGATATCTGCAGCGCTTGCAGGTGAGAGCGATCCCCCGATGCTTCGTCATGGTCGCGGTCGAAGAGGTGGGCATGCCGTCACTGTCTGACACCGTCAGATCAACGATCCTCCCGAGTTGAAGGCTGGATCACCTCTCCTGCGCTTTTGGGCGCAAGGGGAGAGCGACTGTGGCTCGGGCTCGATGGGCGTGGCGGCTTTCAGAGCGAGCGCCGGATGGTCGAAAGACGGTTGCCCAGCGTTTCGTCTCTCGCTCGCGACTGCTTACCCAAACGGTGTTCGCCGCTTTAGGGGCCAGAAACAACAATGCCGGCCCATCGAGAGCCGGCATCCATCCGATCCGCCAAGCGGATCGTTTCAAAGATTGGTCGAGCCTGAAATCAGGCGTCCGCTTGCAAATTGACGGCCTTGGGGCCCTTGCCGCGCTTGTCCGGCTCGGTCTCGAAGGAAACCTTCTGGTTTTCCTCGAGGCCCGGAAGACCGGAAGCCTGGACAGCCGAGATATGCACGAAGATGTCTGCGCCGCCATTGTCCGGCTTGATGAAGCCGAAGCCCTTCTCGGTGTTAAAGAATTTGACCGTGCCGGTCTGCGCCATGATCGGAACCCTTTTCCTTGGCATTCAATTGCGCCCGAAGGCGGTGGCAGGCAAGTCTTGACTCAGGAAAGGGACCAACACATCGCGGCCCAAGAGGACCGCCCGGAAGAGGCGCTTCCGATACGCAAATCGTCCATACCTAGCGTTCGCGAATTTGCCCGAACACGCCTATCAATGCTATGGACCTCGCCGCTTGGCAAGTAAAACTTTTCTGACGTGGTTCGCCTCGCAGGATGACTGTGCCGGTTTGAGCCACTCTAAACCTTAACGCTCCCGAAACGACATGACGGTTCTCATCGCCGGTTTCGCGCCTTTTCCCGGCGCTCCCTTCAATCCGAGCGCCGATCTCGTCGCGGCGTTGCGCCAAGCGCCGCAACGGCCCGGCCGCGCCCTGGTGACGCTCCCCGTTTCCTGGGACGACAGCTGGCCGGTGCTGCAGGCGGCGATCGAGGAGAGCGGCGCGCGGGGTGTGATCTTGTTCGGACTGCACATGTCGGCCGAGCGACTGCGGATCGAGCTTCTCGCGCGCAACCGGCGCGAGCTTGGCCTGGAGGACGCCGTTGGTCGCTTTCCCGCCGGTCCCAGTATCCTCGAAGGGCCAGCCACCCATGCCTGCCGCCTTCCTTTAAGCGATCTCGCGCGTCTTCTGCGGCGCCATCGGCTGGATTTCGAATGGTCGACCAATGCAGGCGGCTATCTGTGCAACGATACGCTCTATAAGCTCGCCCACCATGCCGACCGGTTGGGGATCGAGGCGTTCGGCTTCATCCATCTGCCGCTCAGCGACGAGCGGGTGGGCGACATGATGGCCTCAGGCGAAGAGGTGCCAGCGGTCTTCAATTCCGTTTCGGCGGACGCCCTTCTTGGCCTTGCGGACGATCTGTTCGCGCTTCTTTCAGTGGATTCGCCGGCCACGGCCTGACCTCTCCCCTTGACCAATATTGCTTCGTCTGACGGGATCGTGAGGGATCATCGGGGCGGGTCTCGCCGTTGAAACCGACATGATCGAACGCGGCTGGTAGCCTGGCAGGGGAACGCGATCGAGCCAGCCCGCTTGCCGGCTCTGAAGCCCCCTGTCATTCGACAGCCGTGATCCGAACCGTCGAACAGCTTTCTGGCGTCTGACCCGAGGAGCCTTCCCCTATGGCCGCATCCCGCGATCGCAATCCTATTCTCGCCGCGCTGGCAATGGCGGCTGTCCTTGCTGCCGGCCCCGCTTACGCCCAATCGCAAGACAGCGCACCGCTGCCGGGGACGACCATCTCCGGCGAGGGCGAAGCTCTGGCGCCGATCGGCGCGGGAAGCAATCTGCCCGGCGTCGGCGAGGGCGAAAGCGCCAATGAGGAGGAGCCCCGCGGCCCAGGCGGTCTTCAGAACAATATCGGCGCGATCGGCATGTCGGCGCCCGACACCTCCAGCGCCAATCCGCTGCCGCTCCAGACCGATCGGGCGGGCGAGGGTGGCGGTATTCCGCTGGAAACCCCCGTCGCCGACTGATGCGAAATCCGTTTGATCGCTTCGCGATCCGGATTTTAAGAGCCGCTCAAGAGCCGCGCGGGCATTGATACGGGATCAATCTGCATCAGCCGGATCCCGGATGAACCTATCGCCGCGCTTGGCCGACAGGCGGCGATCTTTTCGGGGTCCGAGGCGGGGCTTCGGGCTCCGAAAAACGTGTCTCTCCTTTGCCTTGTCGCAGAGCAACAAGGGCGATCGGTTTCTCCCATCCTCGTCCGTAGGAACGGCAGATGTCCGGCCGTCGCAGGAGCGCCGGAACTTTGCTCTTTCTCACACTCGCGCCTTCGTTTACTCTTACGTCAAGGGAAGCGCGGAGGTCGCCGGGAATGGCAGGCGCATCCCTGAAACAATCGGGAGGACAGCATGTTGAAATCAACCACTTTCGCCATCGCCGCGCTTTTGATCGGCGCTGGTGCCGCCGGTGCGGCCGAGCCCGTCGTCGGCTCCTGGAAGACCGCCAGCGGCGAAACTGCCAAGATCGCTCCTTGCGGCAACGCCTATTGCATCACCCTGCAGACCGGTCAGTTCAAGGGCCGCCAGATCGGCCGGATGAGCGGCAGCGGCGGGTCCTATTCGGGCGAGATCACCGATCCTGCGGCGAACAAGACCTATGCCGGCAGCGCCAAGGTCAACGGCGCGTCGATGAAGCTTACGGGTTGCGCGCTGAAAATCTTCTGCAAGTCGCAGACCTGGTCACGCCGCTGAGCTTTCTTGGGCCGCTCCGCCCCGGCGCAATCATCGCCGGGCACGTGTTGCGGCCGGATCGTCTCCGGTCGGACCGTAGCGTTTGAGCCTGTCGCGCTCGCGAGAAGCCTTTCCCGCAGCGCGATGTTTCACCGAAGCGCGCCTGATATCGCGTCTTTCTCCGCTCGGCGATGGCGGCTAAAGAGGCGGGCATGAGTGACAGCACCCCCTTCGATCCGAAGACCCCCATCGCGGCGCCTGAGGCTGGGCACGAGCCCGGCCCTGGCGATGCCGGCACCGCGAGCCTGACCACCGAATTCGACGAGGACGCCTTGGGCGAAGCCTATGACGCGGGGCTGGCGGCCGAGCGGATGGGCGATCTGACCGCTGCCGTCGCCGCCTATCAGCGTTGCCTCGCCATCGACCCCGCCGATCATTGCGGTGTGCGCATCAGGCTGGCGGGCCTTGGCGCCGGGGAGACGCCGGCAAGCGCGGGCGATGCCTATGTCGCGACGCTTTTCGACCAGCATGCCGAAGCCTTCGAGGACATTCTCGTTCATCAGCTCGGCTATGGCGTGCCTGCCCTCTTGGGCGAACGCTTGCCGAATGAGGCCGGCGCCTTCGAGCGGGTTCTCGATCTCGGCTGCGGCACCGGCCTGTCGGGCGAAATCCTTCGAGAGCGCTCGGGCCATATGACGGGGGTCGATCTCTCCGAAGCGATGGTGGGGATCTGCTACGAAAAGGAGGTCTATGATCGGCTCTTCGTCGCCGAGGCTGTCGCCTTCTTAAAAAGCGGCGCGCCGGGCGAAGCGTTCGATCTCATCGTCGCGACGGATGTCCTGCCCTATCTCGGCGATCTCGCCCCGTTTTTCGGCAAGGCCGCCGCGCGGCTTTCCTCCAAAGGCCTTTTGGCCGTCTCCACCGAGACGATGGACGAAGAGAGCCTTGCTGGGCGGCCTTTCGCGGTCGGCAAGGCGCAGCGCTTCCATCACGGCGAAGCCTATATGCGGGAAGCGCTATCCGCCGCAGGCTTTGACATCGAGCTATTTCAGCCAATCACCGTGCGCATGCAGGAAGGCCAACCGGCGCCGGGCCATCTCGTCATCGCGCGCAAGGTCTGAGCTTGGAGGCCATTTCCGAGAGGCCAGGCGCGACAGGTCTCGGCAAGGCTCCCTTCCTATGCTGGGCGGCAGAGTAGTCTTGCCTTGCCAACGGGATGGTTCTCTTGATCCGATCGTCTTCGATCCTCGGCTCCTTACGTCTTGCGGCGGCAAGCCTCGTCGTCATTGCGGTCGGCGTTTCCTCTTCCAAAGCCGAGACATCGGTTCCCGGCTGGACCGCCGGTCCCGCCGCCGATGCGACCATGGATGTCGGCCAGCGATTCACGTGCGACGGCCCCGATTGCGGCGGTGGCTTCACCTGTCTTTATGCCGCCGCGCCGCCGCGTCCACCCGCCTCGCGCTGGCTGAAGGTCGAGGATGTGACCAATCCGGCCGTCTGGCCCTGGGGGCCGGTCGAAAACTGGCTCGCCCATAAGGTGAACGAGGTCGCCGGTCCGGTCATTCCCGATCCAGCCGCGCCCGCGAGCGATTGGGCGATCGCCGACAAACCCCTGGTCATCGATCTCAATGGCGAAGGTTTTGCCCGGCGCATCTATTCGGTCAAGGCGAGCGGCGGCGCGCTGAGCGTGCCTTTGTATTTCTGGACATCGAAGGGCCGGCTCTTCACGATGTTCTGCGCGATCGAGGGCGAGCGGCTTGGAAGGGTGCGCGGCGCCGTCCATCGCCTTCTCAGCGAACTGCATCCCGGCGAGCCCAAGCGCGACATTCCCGAACGCTTCTAGTCCTTTCTGATGAGGGGCGCCCAGGCGGCCTCGCCTTTGTGTGATCGCAACCGTTGCAACTCGCCGCTCTCTCGGCGCGTTGCGCACTCATGAAACAGAAAAGCCTCATCATCGCCCTTGCGGGCCTCGCCGCTCTCGCCGGTTGCACCGGCGCAAATCGAACCACCATGGACCAGCCGACGCCCATGGAACAGCGCACCCCGTCCGATGGCATCATACCCGGCCAGACTCCTTCGGAAACGGCGCTGTAAGACAGCCCGACGAAGAAACGACCTTTGCAGTCAATTCTCGTCAGGCAAAAGGCTGATCAGGCTGCCAGCAGCCATGCGAAAGCGGCGCTTTCATATGTCCGCTGGGATCAATTGCCTGGTGAGAGGGTCGAATGGGAAAAGGAGGCGTAGTGTCATGCGCAAACCCTTTCTTTCGGTCATTGCCGTCGTCTCGGCGGCTCTGACCGCCCCCCTTTTATTGCCGATGCAAGCCGACGCGCAGCTGAAAGACCGCGACGGCTACGACATTGTCGGCGTTCGTCTTTCCGAGCGCGAGCGTGAGGAAAGCCGTCCCGTCCGCCTGCCAGACGGCCGTGTCGTGCTGCGTCCTGTCAGTCAGGGTATACCGTTCCTCTTCGGTCTCGGCGACAATCGCGGCGTGCCCTCAGGCCTGCCTACCAAGGGCGGCGTGACGCCAACGGCTGAAGCCTCGACGCCATCGGGCGGTCTCATTCCGGGCCAGGAGCCGCGTTAGTTCTCCTGCCTCAAATGAATGCATAAGAGGTTTGGTCGCAGCCATTGATGCCGGTCGGCATCCTCGTCCCGTCAGGGCCGGGAGCCCATGCCTCGCAAGCTCTTCAAAGTCCTAAACGATTGCGGTCTTTCGCCTTCGTTTTCCTCGACCCGAATGCCGCTCTGACGGCGGAGGCATGGGTCCCCACACTCTTCAAGTTCGAGGATCATAAAGCGTCGGGGGTATCGGTCTCACCTTCGAACTCTGCAGATCCAACGACCATTTGCGAAACGACGCATCAGGAATACCCTTCTCGCGGCCCGTCGCTCGTGTTGAAACCTATGGCGCGACGGAGACGTCGAGTTGGGTCGCCAGGAGGCGGATGAGAGCTGCATCCGCCCGGTCGCGGTGCTGTCGATGCAGCCACATCGCCAAGCGTTCGTCTCCGTCCCGGATCGCATGAAGAATGGCCCGGTGCTCGGCGTCCGATTGGGACGGGGGCGGGCGAAGGCGAACGATCGCGACCCGCGCCCGATATTGCTGCCCCCAATATTGCTGCAAAGTGAGTTGCAGGCGGCGATTGCCGCACAGGGCGACGATTTCCGAATGGAACACGTCGTCGAGTTCCGACCAGGGTTCGATCTCGCCCGAGCGCGTATGATCCTCCATCGCGTCGAGCATGTCCGATAGCTTGGCCGCGTCGGCGGCAGCGAGTCCGCGTGTGGCGAGAAGGCCGGCGGCTTTCACTTCAAGAGCAGAGAAGACATCGAGGATCTCGCGGATATCCTCCAGCGACTGCGCCTTGACCGTCACGCCATGACGGGGCTTGACCTCGACGAGACCTTCTTCCTCCAGGCGGATGAGCGCTTCGCGCACGGGTGTGCGCGAGAGAGCGAGAAGATCCGCGACCTCGGTTTCCAGAAGCGTCGTGCCAGGCGCGAGGCGGCCTTCGAGAATGCGGAATTTCAGTTCGTGATAGGCCCGGTCCCGCGCCGGCAGCCGCTCGATCCCCTCCCGCGAAGGCCTTGGCCGCGAGCCGCGCGGCAGGACGCGCCGTCCGCCCCGTCTTTCCCGATCGCTCCCGCGCCCCGCCATCCGGTCAGCCCGTCCGGCGGCAGGCGGCGGCAGGGCAGGGCCTGCCTGCCGTGCAAGCCATCGCGAAACAGGCCTTCAAGAGCGCCGCGCCCATCAAGGGGTCAGCCCGTCGTCGTCTTGAGCGGCTTGACGCCGTTCAGTTCGGCGACGATCTCGGTCAGGAAGGGTAGATAATCCCCGCCACGCCCGATCGCCTCGGCCGTTGCCAGCCCGTCCTTGATCGGCCCGGCCATCCGGGTCGCGACACCCGACTCCGTCGCCATGGAGACCACGTAGCGCATGTCCTTATGGGCGTTGGAGAGCGCGAATTTATGGGCCTCCCGATCGCCATTGACCGCAAAGAGCTTAAAGGTCTGCCAGAAGGGGCAGTCCATGCGCCCGCCGGAAATGACACCGTCGATCGTCGCCGGATCGAGCCCGTTCTTGGCGCCGATGGCAAAGGCCTCGGCATAGATCGAGGCATAGCCGAGAGAGATGAAGTTGTTGAGTAGCTTCATCGTATGGCCAGCGCCGGTCTCGCCCACTCGCACCAATTTGCCGGCAAAGCTTTCGAGAAGCGGCTTCACACGTTGAAAGTCCGCCTCGCTCGCTCCGGCCATCACGTCGAGCGTGCCTTCCCAGGCCTCCTTCGGCGTGCGCGACAAAGGCGCATCGATCAGCGTCGCGCCCTTCTCCCGGCAGCTCTCGGCAAGCGCGCGGGTCGAAACGGGGTTCGAGGTCGAGCAGTCGACGATCGTCTTTCCCTCGCAGTCACCAGCGAGGAAGGTGGCGACAAATGCTTCCACCTGTGGCGAGCCGGGCAGGCAGAGGACGAGAATATCGGATCTCGCGCAGAGATCGGCGGCATCGCTCGCCTCTTCCGCCCCGCGTCCCTTCAGGTCCTCGACCGGCTCGCGTTTGCGATGGGCAAGGACGGTCAGCGGAAAGCCGGCTTCGAGAATGTTCTTCGCCATGCCCTGGCCCATCAGGCCAACGCCGGCAAAGCCGATCCGCGGTGTGTCCGTGGTTTGGTTCATCGGTCCGTTTCTCCCATTTTACGCGCCCGCTTGTGCGACTCTTTGTTTCTCGTCGGCGATATGCGCCTTGATGATCGAGGCGAAGTCCGGGTCGGCCGTGAAACCGGCCTGAAGTGCCCGATCGGCGGCGAAATCGCGCGGCCAGCCGGCGACGATCTTTTCGATCACTGCGTCCGGCTCGCGGCGGATGCGCCCCGCCACCTCGTCGCCTGCCACCATGCGCAGCGCCTCGATCATCTCGGCGATGGTGACGGACAGCCCCGGCATGGTCAGACAGCGCCGGGCGCCGAGGCGCTCGGTATCCATGGTCGCGGCGTGCATGAGGAAGCCGATGGCGGCCGAAGGGCTTGCCACCCAGTGGCGCACGTCGTCGGCGACGGGCAGGATCGCCTCCTGGCCGGCGAGCGGTTCGCGGATGATGCCGGAAAAGAAGCTGGAGGCCGCCTTGTTGGGCTTGCCGGGCCGCACCACGATGGTCGGCAGGCGGATGCCGACGCCGTCGACGAAGCCCTTGCGGCTGTAATCGTTGAGGAGGAGTTCGCAGATCGCCTTCTGGGTGCCGTAGCTGGTGAGCGGTGCCATCAGGAAGGTATCGCCGATCGGCTCCTCGAAGGGCGCGCCGAACACCGCGATGGAGGAGGTGAAGACGAGGCGCGGGCGGTAGTTCCCGCCCTTTGCCCGGATCGCTTCCAGAAGATGCGACATGCCGGCCTGATTGATCCGGTAGCCCTTCTCGAAATCGGCCTCCGCCTCGCCGGAGACGATCGCCGCCAGATGGAAGATGATGTCGGGTCGCTTGTCGATCAGCGCCGTGATCTCGTCCGGATCGGAGACGTCGCTCGCTTTCACGTCGATCGTGATCCTGCCGGTCGCCGGGATTTCAGCCGCGATCACGTCGACGGCGTCGATCACGTCGATCGCCTGGCCGGCGATCGTCCCTTCGGCGAGAAGACGGTCGATCAACCGCCGCCCCACCATGCCCGCCGCTCCGAGGACGAGAATCCGCATTGTTTTCCTCCCATATTGACGCCGCTGGCAGGGGCGAGGCCACGATGACCCATGCCATCCTCATTCGGCGAACTGCATCGGCGTTCAAACTCTCGCCGGCGTCATCCTGGGGCCGAGCCCGAGTGTCACGCGTCTTCGGCGTGGCCGAGTTGCGTCGCGTCGGTCAGGTTCTGCCGGAAAGCGCCCTTTTCCGGTCATTCCCTCGCCATCACAGCGACCAGCCGCCGTCGATCACCTGGGTCGTGCCGGTGGTGAAGCTGCTTTCGTCGGATGCCAGATAGAGCGCGAGATTGGCGATCTCGTCCGGGGTGCCGAGACGCCCCATGGGCTGGCGCGAGACGAACATCTCGCGCGCCTTATCGGTGCCGCCGACGCTCTTGCCGAGATCGGCGATGCGGCCCTCCAGCGACGGCGATTCAATCGTGCCGGGGCAGATGGCGTTGCAGCGAATGCCCTTGCCGACGAAATCGACCGCGATCGAGCGCGTCAGGCCGACGACGGCCGCCTTCGAGGCCATATAGACGTAACGGTTCGGCGCCGCCTTGATGGAGGAGGCAGCCGACGACATGTTGACGATCGAGCCGCCGCCCGCCTCGATCATGCGCGGCAGAAGCGCCGACAGGATGCGGTGCATCGCCTTCACATTGAGATCGAAGGAGAAGTCCCAGGCCGCTTCGTCGCATTCGAGGATCGTTCCGTGATGGACGAAGCCGGCGCAGTTGAAGACCACCTGAGGCGTCGGCAGGCGCTCGCAATAGGCCCTGATGGCCTCCTTGTCCGTCACGTCCAACGCTTCGGTCGTAATTCCCAGCGCATCAAGGCCTTCGAGCTTTGCCCGATCGAGATCGGAGGCATAGACCTTTGCGCCTTCTTCCGCGAAGCGCTCGGCCGTCCGCCGGCCGATGCCCTGTCCTGCCGCCGTCACGACGGCGATCTTGCCTTCCAAGCGTTTCGACACGTCTTGTCTCTGCCTTGTCTTCTGTTGGGGAGGACCGCCATCGGGCGGCCCGGACGCGGGAATGGCCGGGCCTCACGCACCCGGCCGGACCGGTCGGTGTCAGTGGTTGTCCCGGGGCAGGCCCTTGGTCTGAGCGATCCGCTGATAGGCGGTCGCCATGTCGAGACAGGCGCCGGTCTCCATCTGACCGACGAGGCCGCGCTGGATTTCCTGCCAGGGGCTCTGGTGATCCGGATAGGGGAAGCCGCCGGCCGCCTCGAGTGCCTGGCGCCGCTCGGCCAGTTCCTCCTCGGAGATCAGCATGTCGGCCGTGCCCTTGCCGAGATCGATGCGCACCTTGTCGCCGGTCTTGAGTAGGGCCAGTCCGCCGCCGGCAGCCGCTTCCGGCGAGGCGTTGAGGATCGAGGGCGAGCCCGACGTGCCCGACTGGCGCCCGTCGCCGATACAGGCGAGCGAGGTGATGCCGCGCTTGATGAGATAATCCGGGGCGCGCATGTTCACGACCTCGGCTGCGCCCGGATAGCCGATCGGCCCGGCGCCGCGCATGAACAGAACCGAATGCTCGTCGATCTTCAGCGAAGGGTCGTCGATCCGGTGATGATAGTCCTCCGGCCCGTCGAAGACGACGGCGTTGCCCTCGAAGGCCATCGGATCGTCGGGATTGGAGAGGTAGCGCTTGCGGAACTCCTCCGAAACGACCGACAGCTTCATGATCGCCGAGGAGAAGAGATTGCCCTTCAGAACCCGGAAGCCGGCGCGCGGCTTCAGCGGGTCGTCATAGGTCCGGATGACATTGGCGTCGGCGATCTCGGCGCCCTTGCAGTTCTCGCCGATCGTCTTGCCGTTCACGGTCAGGGCATCCTCGTGGATCAGGCCCTGTTCCATCAGCTGGTTGACGACCGCCGGCACGCCGCCGGCATGGTAATAGTCTTCGCCGAGATATTCGCCGGCCGGCTGGAGATTGACGAGGAGGGGGATGTCCTCGCCGATCGTCTGCCAGTCGTCGACCGTGAGCTCGACGCCGAGATGGCGGGCGATCGCGTTCAGATGGATCGGCGCGTTGGTGGAGCCGCCGATCGCCGAATTGACGCGAATGGCGTTCTCGAAGGCCTTGCGCGTCATGATGTCGGTCGGCTTCAGGTCTTCGTGGACCATGTCGACGATGCGCTTGCCGGTGCGCCAGGCCATTTCCTGCCGGTCGCGATAAGGCGCGGGGATCGCCGCCGAGCCCGGAAGCTGCATTCCGAGGGCTTCGGCGAGCGAGTTCATCGTCGTCGCCGTGCCCATCGTGTTGCAATAGCCGGTGGACGGAGCCGACGAAGCCACGAGCTTGATGAAGCCGGCATAGTCGATCTCGCCGGCGGCCATCATCTCGCGGGCCTTCCAGACGATGGTGCCCGAGCCCGTGCGCTCGCCCCGGAACCAGCCATTCAGCATCGGCCCGACCGAGAGCGCGATCGCCGGGATGTTGACGGTCGCCGCCGCCATCAGACAGGCCGGCGTCGTCTTGTCGCAACCGATGGTCAGAACGACGCCGTCGAGCGGATAGCCGTAAAGGAGTTCGACGAGGCCGAGATAAGCGAGATTGCGGTCGAGCGAGGCGGTCGGCCGCTTGCCGGTCTCCTGGATCGGATGGACCGGAAATTCGAGGACAATGCCGCCCGCGTCGCGAATGCCTTCACGCACCCGCTTGGCGAGTTCGAGATGATGGCGATTGCAGGGGGACAGATCGGAGCCGGTCTGGGCGATGCCGATGATCGGCTTGCCGGACTGCAGCTCCTCCTGGCTGATCCCGTAATTGAGATAGCGTTCCAGATAGAGCGCCGTCATGTCGGGATTGGCGGGATTGTCGAACCAGGCGCGCGAGCGCAGCTTATTCGGGGTCTCGGTGGTCATGATATCCTCGGAAGATGCCGCATTTCGGCGATTCGCCGCCAATCGCAGTCTCGGCGATTAATGTATACATTAATGTTCGGGCACGCAAATGCGTTGGGTGCCACTCTCACGGGGTTGGGATCCGCTGAGTGAAAAGGACTTCTGTTCGGCGATCATTTTCGGTAGCAAACCGATCATGAGGAATGCAGGACCGCGTCGGTATGCGTATCATCTCTCGGCAGGCCCTGATCGCTTTTTGTAGCAAGGATCCGCGTGCCGAGCCATCGCTTGCCCATTGGTATACCCTCGCCAAAAGTGCGTCCTGGCGAAGCACGGCCGACGTCCAATCGACCTTTCCAAAGGCGAAAGTCATTGACGGCGAACGCATCCGTTTCGAGATTGCCGGAGGGAATTTCCGATTGATCGCGGCCTTCGACTTCCATCGGGGCATCGCATTCATCAAATTCATCGGCACACATGCCGAATACGACCGCGTCGACGCGCGCACTGTGTCGCAGTTTTGAAGGGAGCCGCAGAATGGATATTCGCCCAATCCGAAGCGATCAGGATCATGCGGCGGCCCTGGCTGAAATCGAGCGACTTTGGGGTGCTGTGCCTGGAAGCGACGATGGGGACAAACTCGATGTCCTCGCCACCCTCGTCAATGCCTATGAAGAGCAGCGTTGGCCGGTCGAAGCGCCCGATCCGATCTCGCTTCTAAACCAGTTCCTATTGTCCGGCGAAAGGACGCGCGAGGACTTCAATGGTTTGATCGGCACGCCGGACCTTGCCGACGACGTTCTTGCGCGTCGACGCCCGCTGACGGTCGAGATGATCCACCGGATCGCAAATGGATGGTCGATCTCCGCCGATCTTCTCGTTCGCCCTTATCGGCTTGACGGTTTTGAAGCTGCCTAGCTTGCCAGCTCCGCAGATTTTCGATGATGGCGAGAGCCTTCGACCCCCTCAATGATGCGGCGCGAGGCGCTTGACCTTGTCGAGCCGCTTTTCGCGGAACCAGATGACGAGGCCCGAGGCGACGACGATCGCGCCGCCGACGATGGTCCAATGATCCGGCCATTCGTCGAAGAGCACGATGCTCCAGATCGTTAGATAGACGATGAAGACATAGGAGAACGGCGTCAGGGCGCTGGCCGGAGCATAGGAAAAGGCAGTCGTCAGCAATTGGTGGCCGAACCAGCCGAAAAAGCCGATCGAGACGAGGATCGTCAGTTCGAGCCCCGTCTCGGGCATCTCCCAGACGAGGATTGCCAGCGGCAGGAGCGCGAGCGTGCCGACGAGCCCGCTATAGAACTGCATCGTGTCGGGGGCGACGATGCCGGCGAGCTTTCGCGTCAGGATCGAATAGCCGGACATGCAGGTGACGCTCGTCAGAGACAGGAACACCGCCCAATGGAAGTCGGCATCGAAGGGGCGAATGGCAATGACGACGCCGAAGAAGCCGACGACGATGGCCGACCAGCGCCAGGGACCGACGCGCTCGCCCAGAAGCGGGAAGGACAGGGCGCAGATGAGGATCGGCGCCAAAAACATGATCGTGCCGGTCAGCGTCAGCGGCAGATAGCGTACGGCGATGAAATTGAGCGCTGTCGAGGCCATCAGCAGCACCGAGCGTAACAGAACGAGGCCGAAGCGCTCGGTGGAAAACCGATCGAGCGAGACGCCGCCCCGGGCGATCAGCCCGGTCGAGATCAGGAAATGGCCGAAATAGCGCATGAAGGCGATCTGAAAGGCGGGAAGCCCGGCCAAAGCGAGCCATTTGGCGCTGGAATCGATGCAAGAGAAGCCCGCATAGGCGGCGAGCGTCAGCACGATGCCGAGCAGCACTCTGTCTTCTCTGGCTTTCGAGGCAAGGCCGACCATGGGCAACTCGACTGATCATGCGGGGGGCGCGATCTGCCGGCGGAAGGACGGTCGGCAGATACGAGTCTCGCCCGGGAGACGGAAGGCTAAAGGACGCGGCCCCTCCGCCAAGCGGATACCCGGTGGGGCGAGGGGAAATTGACTGCCGGCCCTGATGGACAGGGATCCGATCTAACACGCGTTCGGGCCGGCGCGCCAGTCATTGTCTCACAGCGTTATGATCTCTCGGGAGTGAGGCGAGAGCCGCCGAAATTCATGGATCGGAAGGCGTGTGGCCTGATCAGAGGGCAAATGGATCTGTCACAATCTTTACAAATCGACAGATTTTGTCCTGTCGCAGTGCAACAGCGTGACTCGATTTCGACAAGCTGAACCACCGGCTTGCGTCGACAGGCGGCCGCTCAGGGCGCACAACAGACCCAAGCGGTTCAGCCGCCGCCTTCGGCTCTTGCAGTCGCCGGCGCGCTTGGCAGACCGGACTTACAAGATTTGACAATTCCATTCCCAAAGGGGGCACCGAGATGACGACCTATCAGAGCGACATCCAATACATCACCGACCTCAAGAAGAAGTACGATTCCTGGGGCGCCATCGAGCCCGAGGCGGTCGCCCGCATGCGCGCCCAGAACAAGTTCAAGACCGGGCTCGACATCGCCAAATACACCGCCAAGATCATGCGCGAAGACATGGCGGCATACGACGCCGATCCGTCCCAATACACCCAGTCGCTCGGCTGCTGGCATGGTTTCGTCGGCCAGCAGAAGATGATCTCCATCAAGAAGCATTTCGGCTCGACCAAGCGCCGCTATCTGTACCTGTCCGGCTGGATGGTCGCGGCGCTGCGTTCCGAATTCGGCCCGCTGCCCGATCAGTCCATGCATGAGAAGACCTCCGTGCCGGCGCTGATCGAGGAGCTCTACACCTTCCTGCGTCAGGCCGATGCCCGCGAGCTCGGCATGCTGTTCCGCGATCTCGACGCGGCCCGCGAGGCCGGCGACGAGACGAAGGCCCAGCGCATTCAGAACGAGATCGACAATCACGAGACCCATGTGGTTCCGATCATCGCCGATATCGATGCCGGTTTCGGCAATGCGGAGGCTACCTATCTCCTGGCCAAGAAGATGATCGAGGCGGGCGCCTGCGCGCTTCAGATCGAGAACCAGGTGTCGGACGAGAAGCAGTGCGGCCATCAGGACGGCAAGGTCACAGTTCCGCACGAGGCCTTCATCCACAAGATCCGGGCCCTGCGCTACGCCTTCCTGGAAATGGGCGTCGACGACGGCGTGATCGTCGCCCGGACCGACTCGCTCGGCGCGGGCCTCACCAAGGAAATCGCCTATTCGGCCGAGCCCGGCGATCTGGGCGATCAGTACAACGCCTTCCTCGACTGCGAGGAGGTCTCGATCGACGATCTGAAGCCGTCCGACGTCGTCATCAAGCGCGACGGCAAGCTGATGCGCCCCAAGCGCCTGCCCTCGAACCTCTACCAGTTCAAGCCCGGCACGGGCGAGGATCGCTGCGTCCTCGACGGCATCACCTCGCTCCAGAACGGCGCCGATCTGCTCTGGATCGAGACAGAGAAGCCGCATGTGGCCCAGATCGGCGGCATGGTGAAGCGCATCCGCGAGGTCATCCCGAACGCCAAGCTCGTCTATAACAACTCGCCCTCCTTCAACTGGACGCTGAAGTTCCGCCAGCATGTCTATGAGACCTGGTCGAACGAGGGCCGCGACGTCAGCGCCTATGACGCCTCCAAGCTGATGTCGGCCCAGTATGACGTGACGGAGCTCGGCATCGAGGCCGACCGCCAGATCCAGAGTTTCCAGGCGGATGCGGCGCGCGAGGCGGGTATCTTCCACCACCTCATCACCCTGCCGACCTATCACACGGCGGCGCTGTCGACCGACAATCTCGCCAAGCGCTATTTCGGCGACGAAGCCATGCTCGGCTACGTCAAGACGGTGCAGCGCGAGGAAATCCGCCAGGGCATCGCCTGCGTCAAGCACCAGAACATGGCCGGCTCCGACCTCGGCGACGACCATAAGGAATACTTTGCCGGCGAAGCGGCCCTCAAGGCCGGCGGCAAGGACAACACGATGAACCAGTTCTCGGTCGCCGCGGAGTAAGCGCGGCTTACGACAAGCGGGAATGCGGAAGCCGCCGGGTCGAAAGGCCCGGCGGCTTCGTTTTTCACGGACGGTATGCCCAGCGCGTTCCTCAGGACGGAGGATGAAGTCGGGGATCGAGCGCGAAGGGCTCTTGCTGGATGTCGTCAAGAACGAAACCGGCGGGGACCTGAAAGATCAGATTCCAGCTATGGCGCGAAACGACGCTGGGAATTGCAATCACGGCATGCCGGCGGAGCAGGTCGGCCCCGAACGCCTTCTGACCCGCGCTGGAAAGACCTGGGGTCAGCCAATTCGCATTGGGAATGTCGGAAGGCATGACGATATGCACGGCGCTCGGATCGGCGATCCGGGCCGAGGTCAGCACATGCCGAACCGTGTCGAGGGTGCGAAATCCCTTATGCACGGCGACTTCGAGAATGGCCGTCGAGGGATCGAGCGCGGCATAGACGACGCGTTGGCCAGGCGCATTCCACCGTCCACCGACGCGGAAACTGCCCTCGCCGCTATCCCAGCTCTTCGCAAAGCGAGCGTCGTCGAGACGCCAGAAGCGAAAACCGCTCGTGTCGAAGGGCAATGACGGCGCGATCATTCATAGACGCCATATTCCAGGCGCGTGAGATGATCTTCGACGAGCTTCGTGCCGGCCGGCGTCGAGAGGAGTTCGAGGGGCGTTCGCTGATCGAGCGCAAGTGCAGGGCGCTTCAGCCAGTCCTCCGCTGCAGCTTGTGTGCCGAAGACCTCCGTAGCTTTACCGAGAATCTCCGCGAATTTCCAGGCGCGGCCGCTCTGTTCGGTGCTGAGACGACGCTTTCCGCCTTCCGCCTCGTGACGCTGCACCGTTCTCAGGCTGATGCCGACCACCCGTTCGACAGCGGCAAAGGGAAGATCGGCGATATGGGCCCTGAGGGCGGACAGGGCGCCGGAGGGAATCCCGCTTTCGATCAGCTCATGGGCCTCGAAAGGCGAGTTCACAGCCTGTCTCAGTGTCGCTTCGCCGCCGAGAAGCGACGTGACCTTTGAAAATTCACCCTGTTCCATGTCTCACGCGCCCCCGGTCTTGCAGCCATGCTGCGCCATCTGTCGTAAAATAGGCGACAGATGGCGCAGCCTGCAAGGGGCGGTTACGGAAGCTCCGGCCAAATGTCCGCTATGGGGAAGGGGACTACATCACCGCGCCGATCTGCCAGGGCACGAATTCCTCATCGCCCAAGCCCTGGGCTTCCGATTTCGACTTCTCGCCGGACGCCACGCGCAGGATCGTCTCGTAGATCTCGCGGCCCTTTTCCTCCAGCGTCACGCCGTCGGTCAGCATGGCGCCGGCATTGATGTCCATGTCCTCGACCATGCGCGTATACATGTCGGTGTTGGTCGCGATCTTGATGCACGGTGCCGGTTTAGAGCCGAAGGCCGAGCCTCGGCCGGTGGTGAAAACGACGACATTGCAGCCCGACGCGATCTGGCCGGTGACCGAGGCCGGATCGTAGCCGGGGGAATCCATGAAGGTGAAGCCCTTGGCGGTGACCGGCTCGCCATATTTATAGACGCCGGTCAGCGGGGTCGTGCCGCCCTTGGCGGCGGCGCCGAGGGATTTTTCGAGGATCGTGGTCAGGCCGCCGCGCTTGTTGCCGGGCGAGGGATTGTTGTCCATCGAGCCCTTGTTGCGCAGCGTATAGTCTTCCCACCAGCGGATTCGCTCGATCAGCTTCTGGCCGACCTTCTCGTCGATCGCCCGGCGGGTGAGAAGATGTTCGGCGCCGTAGATCTCGGGCGTTTCGGCCAGCACCCCCGTGCCGCCTTGGGCGACGAGAAGATCGCAGGCATAGCCGAGGGCCGGATTGGCGGTGATGCCGCTCATGGCGTCCGAGCCGCCGCATTGGAGTGCCACCTTCAGCTCCGAGGCCGGGCAGGGCTCGCGCTTGGCCTCGTTGGCGATCGGCAGCATCGCCTTCACCTTCTCGATGCCGAGCTCGATCGTCCGGCGAAGACCGGCCACATCCTGGATGTTCATGGTCTGGAACATCGGTCCGCGCTCCAGGCCATAGGCTTCGAGCAGCCAATCGATCTGGTTGATCTCGCAGCCGAGACCCACCATCAGGACGCCCGCATGGTTGGGATGGCGCGCATAGCCCCAAGAGACCCGTTGCAGCGCCTCGAAGCCGTCGCCGTCGCCGGCCATACCGCAGCCGGTGCCGTGGACGAAGGCGACGACGCCGTCGACATTGGGATAGGCGGCGAGCTCGTCAGGCCCGAAATGGTCGGCGATGCGCCTCGCCGCGGTCGCCGAACAATTCACCGAGGTGGTGATGGCGATATAGTTGCGGGTCCCGACCGAGCCGTTCTTGCGGCGATAGCCCATGAAGCTGTCGCGGGCTGATTCCGGCACCATCTCGGCCGGGCGAAGATCGGTCGAGAATTCGTAGGTCGCGGTCGTGTTGCGGAATTCGGTGTTCTGGGTGTGGACATGATCGCCGGGCGCGATGTCCACCGAGGCATAGCCGATGACTTGCGCATATTTGCGCACGGCCTCGCCCTTGGCGATCGCGCGAATGGCCATTTTGTGGCCCTTGGGGATCATGCTGGTGGTGGCGACGCCATCGACGTCGTGGCCTGTCTGGACGGGCTTTGTGAGGGTGACGACATTGTCGGAGGCGTCGAGACGGATGAAGTCGAGCATGGGGGTGCTTTCAAGTGAACGGGCGACGGGCGCGATCGCTTGAAAGCCATCGCGCCCGTTCTGAACCATGATCCTGCCGGCCGGGCTATTCGGACCTGAACGCCATGGTGATCTCCGGGAAGAAGAAGATCAAGGCGAGGGTGAAGAGCTGCAGGGCGATGAAGGGCATGAAGCCTTTGAAGATCTGCGGCAGGGTGATGTGTGGCGGGGCGACGGACTTCAGATAGAAGGCGGCGGGACCGAAAGGCGGTGACAGGAACGAGACCTGCATATTCACGCAGAAGAGAACGCCGAACCAGACCGACACGAAGCGCGGATCGACCGCGAGCCCACCCAGAAGGCCGATCTCCTCGATCGGCAGCTGCAGGACGATGGGCAAGAAGACCGGCATGACGAGGAGCACGATGCCGACCCAGTCCATCAGACAGCCAAGGATGAGGAAGATGATCATCATCAAGCCGAGCACCGCCCAAGTGCCGAGATCGGAGCCGACGATCAGATTGGCGACATAGGTCGGGCCGCCGGCGATCGTGTAGGCCCCGGCGAGCGCCGTCGCGCCGAAGGTCACCCAGATGATCGCGCCGGTCGAGCGGAAGGTCCGCATCGAGGCTTCCTTGATGAGATTGAACGTGAACTCGCCGCGCAGGATGATGATGATGAGAACCGCCACCGTGCCCATGCCGGCCGCCTCGGTGATGCCGGTGAAGCCGCCATAGATCGAGCCGAGCACCACGACGACGATGAACATCGGCGCGATGAGACCGCGGGTCATCTCCCAGGTCTTGGAGACGATAAAGCCGGGAAGAGCGAGTTTGGGGCCAAGAAGGCCGGCGACCGCGACGACCGCCCAGATCAGGACCGTCGTCAGATCCAACGGGTCGTATTCGCCGGTTCTGAGGACCCCGACGGAATTCTGGACCTCGTGCATGATCGCGGAGGCCACGACAAGGACGCCGATGGCACCAGCGATCCAGCCGACGAGCGTGCCGAAGGCCTTGATCTTATCGAGACCGGTGAGGTCGCCCGGGCTCGGCTCGGGCAGCGGGGCAAGGTCCGGATTGATGCGCGTGCGCACCAGAATATAAACGATATAGAGGCCGCCCATGATGAAGCCGGGCAGGAAGGCCGCCTGGAACAGGGCCTGGATCGAGGTCTCGGTGGTCAGGCCGTAGAAGATGAGGACGATCGAGGGCGGGATCATGGTGCCGAGCGAACCGGACGCGCAGATCGTGCCGATGGCGAGATTCTGGTTGTAGCCAAGGCGCAGCATCTGGGGCAGGGCGATGAGGCCGAGAAGTACCACCTCGCCGCCGATGATACCGCTCATTGCCGCCATGATGATCGCCATCACGGCGGTGACGACGGCAATGCCGCCGCGCGTGCGCGAGAACCACATATTGAGGCTCTCATACATATCCTTGGCGATCGAGGATCGTTCGAGCAGCGTCGCCATCAGGATGAAGAGCGGCACCGAGATGAGGACATAGTCGGTCAGGACGCCGTAGATGCGCTGGGAGAGAATGCCGAGCGGGCCGGTGCCGAAATTGCGGAACAGAAGGTCGGGGCCGAATTTCAGCACCATGGTCACGACGGCCAGGAAGCCGGAGGCAAAGCCCAGCGGCATGCCGATCGCGAGCAGGGCGAAGAGGCCGAAAAGCAGAATGAGGGAGATCGTTCCGACGTCCATCGGCGGCGTCCTTAACTAAAAGAGGCGGGGCTTTGACGTGGGCAAAAGCCGGAGGCCGCGACAAGCTGGCTTGTCGCGGAGTGCTTTATCGGCCTGCGGGCTTGCGCGTATTGCCGTCCGGCTGATCCTCGGTCGGGATGTAGAAGTCCTCGGCCGGATCCTCGCTTTGGGGATCGGCATTCCAATCGGCGATGAGATTGGAGATCGCCTGGCAGGAGAGAACCAGAAGCGCGAAGAGGATCGCCGGCTTCAAGGTTGCCGGGATCGGCGGGTCCCAGGCCGTGCCGAAGGTCTCCCAGCGCATCAGCTTGTCGTAGGCTTCGCCATATCCGCCCCAAATAAGCACAAAGGCGAAGGTGAGGATGCAGAGCGTCGAGATGATGTCGAAGCTGCGCCGCAGCCATCGCGGGCAGGCATCGTAGATCAGCGTGATGCGGATATGGCTACGCTGCTGCATGGCGTAGAGCCCGGCGGAGAGATAGATGCCGCCCGCGACCCAAAGGCTCATCTCGTTTACCCACAAGGTGGGCGCGACGAAGATGTAACGCATGATCACTTCGTAGAACATGATCGCCACGACGAAGGCGGGCGCCCACATCGCGATCCGCGAGAAACCCCAGACGATCCAGTCGACGGGACCGGTCTTCTCATGTTCGACCATTCTTGGCCTCCCGCCCTTGGTCCTTGGCTTGTCGGCGGGCCGGCATGCCTTTCGCCTGCCGGCCCGCAAGTCATTGTTGTCGTGAAAGCGCGATCAGTTGGCGCTCTGGCCCTCGGCGGCCGCCTCGTTGCCGGCTTCGCCGCCATCGGAGCTCGCGATCAGACCGAGTTCCTTGAGATAAGCGACGTGGCTGTCGACCAGCGCGCGGGCCTCGGGGCTTCTCTCGGCCCAATCCTGCCACTTGGCCTGAGCGGCCTCGCGGAACTTGGCGCGATCCTCCTGGCTCCAATCCCACAGATTGACGCCCTTCTCGCGCAGCTGGGCGGCCGCTTCCGCGTTCTTCTTCTCGAATGTCAGCGCGGTCTTCAGAGCGAGCGCCTGCATGGCGACGTTCAGGATGCGCTTATGGGCGTCCGGCATCGCGTCATAGACGGACTTGTTGCAGGCCAGATGATCCGACGGCATCGAGTGGAAGCCCGGATAGGTCGCGTTGTTGACGATGTCGTAGAGGCCGAGGCCGACATTGTTCGCAAGACCGGACGCGTCGGAGCCCGCGATCAGCTTGGTCTCCAGCGCGGTCGGCACTTCGGTGAAGTCGAGAACGGTCGGCTTGGCGCCGAGCGAGGCGAAGATCTCGGTTTCCAGGCCCGGAGGCGAGCGGAAGTTCCACTCTTTCAGATCGTCGATACCCTTGAGCTCCGTCGAGGAAGCCAGGGATTCCTGACCATAGATCCACCAGCCGATCAGCTGCATGCCGAACTGGTTGTAGAGCTCCTGGGCCTTTTCCAGACCGCCGCCGTAATAGAGCCAGGACAGCTGCTGATAGGGCGTGTCGTAGCCGCCCATGATGTCGCCGACGAACTGGAAGGCCGGGTTCTTGCCGGTCTGATAGGCGCCGCCCGTCATGTCGCAGTCGAGAATGCCGTTGGCGGCGGCGTCGAAGGCTTCGACCGTCTTCACAACCGAGGACGAATAGAACATCTCGATCTGGATATCGCCGCCCGACATGGTCTGGACGTCGTCGATGAATTCGGCCGCGAGCTTACCCGACGGCGTCTCCGGGCCGTAATGGGTCTGGATGCGCAGCGTGGTGGTCTGGGCCGCCGCCGCGCCTGCGAGCAGCGTGGTGGCCGTCAGCGCGGCGATCGCGCTCTTGATGATCGTCATGATTTCCTCCCTCGAGAATTCAGGCGGCAAGCCGGAGCTCGAGCGACCCCTCCTTGAGACCACTCCCGTCTGGCCAGCACTCCCTTCTGGCGCCGCGACCCTAGCAAACCTGTGTTCGCAGACAAGCGTCATTTTCGTCGATTGACATAATTTCGAAAATTTTCTCAAGTCGCGAAAATAGAAATGTCGAGATCGGCGCGAGGGAGGCGCGGACTCGTGGGAGGAGGGGGAGAGCCATGCGAGGGCGACCTTGACGACACGGCGCATCGGTGTCTCGCCCCAGGCGATGTACCAATCCTTCAAAGGGCGGCTGATTTCGGGAGAATTCGCGGCCGGCGAGCGCCTGCGCCCCGATCGCTTCCGGGACGAATACGGAATGGGCGCGACGGCGATCCGGGAGGTGTTCCTGCGCCTGACCGGCGAGCAGCTCCTGACAACGGAAGAGCAGCGTGGCTTCCATATGCCCGAGGCCTCTTTCGAAAAGCTGGAGGAGACGCTCGCCTATCGCCTGCTTCTGGAGGCCGAAGGGGCCCGGCTCGCCTTTCTTCATGGCGATCTGGAATGGGAGGCGAGGCTCTATGCCGCCCATCACAAGCTCGCCCATATCGAGCATCGAATGAACGAGATGGCGCAGATCAAGCCCGTCATCCCGGTCTGGACACGCATCGACTGGGAGTTTCACGAGGTGCTGATGTCGGCCTGCCCGTCGACGACGCTGCGCGAGGCCCATCGCAACAGTTTCGAGCGCTATCGCCAGCAGGTCGTCGCCATCCTGCCAACCTATGGTTTCCGGCCTGAGACGATCCCCCAACATGCGGCGATCCTGAAAGCGGCGACAGAACGCGACGCGGAAGCCTGTCGCCGCGCGATCGAGGCACATTTGACTAGCCATCGGGACCTGATCGTTGAACGAAAAACCGATCCTCGCGAGGGGAGCGGCGCAAACGAAACGCGCAGAGCCGCCAATATCGAGACGTCGTAACGTCAAGTAGACCAGTCATTCGAACCGGTTTTCGTACCTTCACGGTTCTGTCATGCGTGATCTTTTCTCGTTCACGCACGGTTGACAGTTCGTCCGGAAACTATCTGCCCATCCTGCCGTTATCCGACCGAACGAGCCAAGACAAAAGGTTCGCGAAAATTGACGGGCCGCCCGAGACCCGGTGGCCAGACATCAAAGGACGCAAAATCATGTTGAAGACCATTCGCACCGCCACCATCATCGCCGGCGTTTCCGCCTTTGCCTTCCCGGCCTTCGCCCAGGACGCCATCCCGAATGTTCCGGGTTCGGAGACGGTGATCGAAGAGAACAATGCCGCCACGCGTGATGCCGTCGCCGCCCAGCCGGATGTGATGACGGATGCACCGGTCGCGAACGCGACCAATGAGACGATCATTCCTGGCAATGAATCGCAGATCGAAATGAACGAAGCCGACGAGCGGAACGCCGTCGCCGCCGGCACGCCCGCCGAGACGACGGGTGACATGGCATCGGGCGACCAGCCGCTGGTTCCGGGTTCGGGCGCGACCTTCTCGCCGGGCCAGAACGCGACCGGCGAAGCCGCCGCGCTGCAGGACGAGGCAAACACCCAGGCCGTTCAGTAAGCCTGAGCCAAAGACATTCGAATGCGAAACGCCGTCTGCTCCCAGCGGGCGGCGTTTTTTGTTTGGGTCTAGCCTCAGTTGCCGTTCTTATGCGCCACATGCCAAATGTTAAGAAGGAGCCGGCGCCGAGGAAACGCCTCGGGCGGCTGTCGAGGCCGGTGGTCAGCCTCGGAGCATCGCGATCTGCTTGGCTCTACCCATCCGCCAGCTTGTCAGTCTCGGGCAGCGAGATAAATTCTCGCTCGGACACTGACCAACCAGCTGGCCGTAAGATGGCGCCGCGGCGTTGCCGTGGTCGTTCTTCCATTGGCGATCCCTGGCGCGAATGGCCGGCTTTCATGTTCGGGAGGACCACATCATGAAATCTTATGCTCTGCCGCTCGCCGCCTTCGGTTTTGCCCTTGCGGCAACGCCCGCTTTCGCGCTCGGGGTCGAGAAGTCGACGGAGGTCGCCGCCTCGCCGGATACGGTCTGGCAGGTGGTCGGCGATTTCTGCGCCATCGGCGACTGGCACCCGGCTGTCGAATCCTGCGAGGATGGCGAAGCGGACGGCAAGGAACGGCGCACGCTGACCCTCAAGGGCGGCGGCACCATCGTCGAGGAACTGGTCTCGCGCGACGATGCGGCCCACACCTATACCTATCGGATCGTCGAGAGCCCGCTTCCGGTGGCCAATTACGAATCGACGATTTCGGTCTCGGGCGAGGGGGATACCGCGACCCTCTCCTGGTCCGGCACCTTCGATGCGGCCAATGCCACCGACGAAGAGGCCGAGAACGCGATCGGCGGCATTTATGACGCCGGCATCCAGGCGATCGCGGAAAAAGCCAAGGGGATGTAAGCCAGAAGGCGAGACCTTTCAGGGTCCATCCGGCCTGCCGAGCGTTTCCTCGGCGGGCCGGTTTCGTCTCAGACCGCGCCCGATCAGCCTTTGGCGGCCATCGGCCGGCTGGGGCCGAACCGGTCGAGAACCGTGCCGAAGCCGCGATCGAGCCGATGGGCCGCGATCTCCGAGAAGGTGCCGCCCCGGTCGACGGCGTAGAAGTCGATGCTGCCGGCAGCCCGGTCGATAACGACCGCCGTCATGGTTCCGACGAAACAGGCGCCGGTGTCGATCGAGATGCGGTTCTCGGTCACCGTCGGGCGGCGGCCCTTCTGGGGCGTATGGCCATGGACGACCACATGGCTAAGCGGGCCTTCATGGCGCATGAAGGGCGCCCGGATCCAGACGCAGTCATGGGGGTCCTGAGCGTCCAGTGGCTTGGCCGGATCGACACCGGCATGAACGAAGGCGAAATCGCCCACGAGACCGATCGCCTCGGCTTCGTTGAGAAGCGCGAGGTGATCCGGTGCCGTCTCGATCACCGCGTCTTTGACACGGGACAGATTACCATCCGCCGCAAGACCGTAGCTCTCGATCGTCTCGGACCCGCCCTGGCTCAGCCAGTTCAGGGCTTCGTCCTCGCTCAGATCGCCTTTTAGAAAGCGCAGGAACCATTCGTCGTGATTGCCGAGAAAGACCCGCGAGGCCGGCCGCTCTCGAAGAATGCGGCTCGCGATATCGAGGCAGCCGCGACTGTCTGGGCCTCTATCGACGAGATCGCCGAGAAGATAGATGGCGGCGTCGCGTGCCGTCTCGATCCCATGAAGCCCTTGAAGAAGACGCGCGAAAAGCCTCGACTCGCCATGGGTGTCGGCGATCGCGACGATGCGCAGCGGCAGGCCCGTCTCATCAAGCGCGACGGAGGGGGCCGGGCGGAGGGCGTCGATCAAGTCGTCTGTCATGGAAACGAGACGATCGGCAAAGGCTCGCGTTCCATCGGCCGGCTTTCGCCTGAAGCCGAGGCGCCTCAGAAGGTCCATGTCCGGGCCTTGGAGATCAAGAAGTCCCGGAAGACCTTGAGCTTGGCCGCGTTTCGCATCTGCTCGGGATAGCAGAGATAGGTGTCAAAGGTGGGCATCTCCATCTCCGGCAGGATCTGGACGAGCTTGGAGCGTTTATCGATCATGTAATCGGGCAGGAGGCCAAGCCCGATGCCGCTCTCGATCGCCGAGCGGATGGCAATCAGATTGTTGATCTGCAGGATCGGTGAGCGGCTCTGGCCGTCGGGCAGACCGACGGTTTCGAGCGTGTTGAGATTGCGCAGATAGTTGGGCGCCGGCTCGCCGAAGGTGATGATGCGGTGCTGATCGAGATCCTCGACCGTCTCCGGCGAGCCGAATCGTGAGAGATAAGTCGGCGAGGCATAGACATGGAGATGCACCGTGAAGAGGCGGCGCTGGATGAGATCCGGCTGTTGAGGCTGGCGCAGCCGGATCGCGGCATCCGCCTTGCGCAGGGTCAGGTCGATCTCCTCATTGTCGAAGACGAGCTGGAGTTCGAGATCGGGATAGAGTTCGAGAAACTCCTTCGAACGCTCCGTCAGCCAGCCCGAACCGAGGCCCACCGTCGTCGTCACCCGAAGCTTGCCTGTCGGCTTCTCCTTGGTCTCGGTGAGCTGGACCCGAACGGTCTCGAGCCGTTGCAACACGTCGTCGGCCGTGCGGAACAGCATCTCGCCCTGTTCGGACAGGACGAGACCGCGCGCATGACGGTGAAACAGCGAGACGCCGACTTCCTGTTCTAAGGCCGCGACCTGCCGGCTGATCGCCGACTGGCTGAGATTGAGGGCCTCTGCGGCGTGGGTGAAAGACCCGGCCTCGGCCGCGGCGTGGAAGATCCGCAGCTTGTCCCAGTCGAGGGCCATAGATCAAATGCCTCCTTGGAAGCGGTCGTCGGCGTCGCCGGGTGGTCGCGCGCCTTCCAGATGGCCTATTCGGCCGCGACTTTGGTTTCGTCCGCGACAGGGCGTGACTGCAGATAGCGCTCGGCGTCGAGGGCCGCCATGCAGCCCATGCCCGCCGCCGTCACCGCCTGGCGATAGACGTCGTCGGCCACATCGCCGGCGGCGAAGACGCCTTCGAGCGAGGTGCGGACCGTGCCCGGCTCGACCCAGAGATAGCCGGAGGGCTTCTGCTTCAGCTTGCCCTCGAAAAGCTCGACCGCCGGCGCATGGCCGATCGCGATGAAGACGCCGTCGGCCGCAAGATCGGAGACGTCGCCGGTCGAGCGATCCTTCAGGCGCACGCCGGTCACCGACTTCATCGGCTTCTCCTCGCCGACGATTTCCTCGATCTCGCTGTTCCAGCGCAAGGAGACGTTCTCCATCGCAAACAGGCGCTCCTGAAGAATGCGCTCGGCGCGCAATTCGTCGCGGCGATGAACGAGGGTGACCGATTTCGCGATATTGGCGAGATAGAGCGCTTCCTCGACAGCCGTATTGCCGCCGCCCACCACCACGACATCCTTGCCGCGATAGAAGAAGCCGTCGCATGTGGCGCAGGCCGAAACGCCGAAACCCTGGAATTTCGCTTCCGAATCGAGGCCGAGCCATTTCGCCTGGGCGCCCGTCGCGATGATCAGCGCGTCGCAGGTATAGACCGTGCCGGAATCGCCGGTCAGCCGGAAGGGGCGGACATCGAGATCGGCCGACACAATGAGATCGTTCGCCATCTCGGCGCCCACATTCAGCGCCTGCGCCTTCATCTGCTCCATCATCCAGGGGCCCTGCACGGGATCGGCATAACCCGGATAGTTCTCGACATCCGTCGTGATGGTCAGCTGGCCGCCTTCCTGGAGACCGGCGACGATCAACGGCTTCAGCATGGCGCGTGCGGCATAGATCGCCGCCGTATATCCGGCAGGTCCCGAACCCAATATCAGGACTTCGGCGTGACGTTCGCTCATGATGGCCCTCGCTCTTGGTCACTGAGGCAGATGGACGTAATGCTTGGCCCGTTCAATAGGCGAGGCCGTGCAGCGCCGCAACATCGGGCAGAGCGTCTCAGATGCGGGCGTTGTGCGCGGGGTCGGCACGGAGTATTCGGTCGCACCGCCGGGCCGGGCGACAGAGTGGTATCCGGCTTTAAGATCGCTTGGTGGTTTAATTTTGAGGGCCGGGCGTTTCGCTGAGTGAAACGATGCGCATCGGGGGCGATGCGGAACCGGTCGGCGAATGGACTTCAGACGCCCGATCCCGTTCGATGCCATGGAGAGCCGGCCATTTTCAGGACCATTGCCAATGTCACCGCGAATTTCGGCCTCGCCCTTGCCGGGGCGATGCTGGTCCCGGCGCTGATCGATCTCGCCGACGAGAATCCGGACTGGAAGGTCTTTGTGGGTTCGAGCGCGCTGATCGGCATGGTCTGCGCCATGATCGCGGTGGCGACCCGCGAGGAAAAGCCCCGCTTCACCCAACGTCTGGGCTTTCTCGTCACGACCTCGGTCTGGATTTTCGGCGCGACGGTCGGCGCGATCCCGCTCTATGTCTCCTCGGTCAATCTGACCTATGCCGGCGCCTTCTTCGAATCCATGTCCGGCCTGACGACGACCGGGTCGACGGTCATCTCCGGTCTCGACGCCCTGCCGCGCGGCATTCTGATGTGGCGCTCGCTGCTGCAATGGCTGGGCGGCATCGGCATCATCGGTATGGCGCTGCTCATTCTGCCGTCCTTGCGCGCGGGCGGCATGGCGCTGTTCCACATGGAAAGCTCGGACAAGTCGGACAAGGTTCTGCCGCGCATCAACCAGCTGACCGGCGGGCTGGTGGCGGCCTATACGGCGCTGACGCTCACCTGCGCCATCGTCTATACGGCGCTTGGCATGACCTTCTTCGACGCGGTCAATCACGCGATGACGACGCTGTCGACCGGCGGTTATTCGACCCATGACGCCTCCATGGGCTATTTCGATGACAATCGCATTCTCGCCGCCTCGACGCTGTTCATGATCCTCGGCTCGCTGCCCTTCGTCGTCTATATCCGCGCTTTCCTGCCACGCCGCTTCCATCTCTGGCGCGATCCGCAGATCAAGCTCTTCCTGCTCATCTGTCTCGTCCTCAGCCTCGCCATCGCAATCTCGCGCCGCGTGATCAACGGCACTGACTTCGGCGAGGCGCTGATCTCCTCGACCTTCAATCTCGTCTCGATCATCACCACGACCGGCTATGCGTCGGAGGATTTCACCCTCTGGTCGAATGCGGCGATCGGTCTGTTCTTCCTCGCCACGTTCCTCGGCGGCTGCGCCGGCTCGACCGCCGGCGGCATCAAGGCGAACCGGCTCTATATTCTCTATCATCTGGTCGAGACGAATTTCCGGCGCCTCGTGCGGCCCCATGCCGTCATCCGCCTGCGCTATGGCAATAGCGAGATCGCGCCGGAAGGCATCCAGACAGTGACGATCTTCTTCTTCCTGTTCTTCGGCACCCTGCTCATGGGCACCGTGCTTCTGTCCATGTTCGGCCTCGATCTCATCACGGCCTTTTCCGGCACCCTCACGGCGCTGGCCAATGTGGGCCCCGGCTTCGGCCAGATCATCGGCCCGGCCGGCAATTTCGCCTCGCTGCCCGATGGCGCGCTCTGGATCCTGTCGATCACCATGCTGCTCGGCCGGCTGGAACTCGTCACGGTGCTCATCCTCCTCTTCCCGCGCACCTGGACGGAGTGAAGCGATGGCCCTGGAAGACGTCAGCCTCGTCTTCATCAATCTGGACAGGGCGAGGGATCGGCGGGCCTTCATGGAGGACCAGGGCGCCCGGCTTGGCCTCACCCTGGAACGCTTGTCCGCCTTTGGACCCGACGACATCGCCAAGGCTGAGCGCGAGCGTCTCGCCGCAAGCTGGGAACGCCCCTTGAGCGGCGCCGAACTTGGCCTCTTCTTCTCCCACAAGGCGCTCTGGGAGCGCTGCTGCGAGGAGATGCGACCGCTCGTCATTCTCGAGGACGATGCGGTTCTGTCCCGCCGGCTGCCGGCCTCTCTTGCGAGCCTTCCGGGCGAGGCGGGCGAGCGCTTCGATCTGATCAATCTGGAATATATCGGCCGGCGCAAATATTTTGGACGGACCGGCGCAATGCCTATGGCCGAAGGGCTTTGCATCTCGCAGGTCGCCCGCGACAAGGCCGGCTCCGCCGCCTATCTCGTCACGCCGCGCGGGGCCCGCAAGCTCCTTCTTGCCGCTTCTGACCGGGCGGGACCGTCCGACGCTTTCCTCTTTGCCAGCGGCCGCCTCGTCGTCGGCCAGGCCGAGCCGGCCCTCGCCATCCAGGCGCATATCTTGAAGGCGGAAGGCTTCGAGCCCCCGATCGACACGACGAGCCAGATCGGGGCGCCCCGCCGCCGGCCGAGCCTTGCGCCGAAAAACGCCCCCTATCATTGGCGCCGCCTCGCGACGCAGCTGTCACTTCTGCCCTATCAGGCCGGCCGACTGACGAGGCTGACCATGCGCAAACCTCAGGTCGATTTCTCCGATTTCGTGTCGGCCGGGGAGGACGGGTGACTCTGGCCTCAACGTGCGCGGAAGCGCGCTTGCAGAGCCGTCACGGCTTCGCTGTCGACGAAATCGCCTTTCTCGGCCTCAGCGAGACCGGCGGTGACCTCGCGAAAATAGGTCTCCTGCCATTCGAGAGAGCGGCCATCCTCGATGGCGCTGCGAAGGATCAGCGCTCCATCGAGACGATATCGAGACGCAAGAGCTTCGATGCGTTCGGTCAAGTCGGCGGGAATATCGAGTTTGTTCGCCATTGCCGGACGATCTCACGGTGCTGTCGAAGGAACAAGATCAAAATCACGCCGATTGCGCGCATCGTCTATCGGGCCGTCGTCTCGCGCCGCTCGGCCTTGCGCCAGACCGCCTCATAGACGGCCTCGATCTCCCGGGCCTCCCGGGACAGATCAAAATGGGCCTTCGCATGGGCAAGGGCATGCTCGCCCATCCGCACCCGCAAGACCGCCTCGCTCATGATCGTGTCCGCAGCCGAGGCGATCGCGTCCGGGGAGCCGGGTTCGACGAGATGGCCGGTCTCGCCTTCGACCAAGAGCTCGGGAAAGGCGCCGACTGTCGTTGCAACGACTGGCACGCCGCAGGCCATTGCCTCCAGCGGGGTCAGGCCGAAACCCTCCCAGCGCTGGGGCGCGACGAAGAGATCGAGCGCCTTGTACCAGGGATCGATGGGCGAATGCTCGCCGACGAAGAGGATGCGCGTCTCGAGACCGGCGCGCTTCACGCGCTCCTTCAGATCGGTTTCGAACTGCTTGTGTTCGCCGGTCGTGCGGCCGGCCACGACCGCGATCCAGTCGGGCAGGCGCGGGAGAAGCGCGCACATGGCGTCGACGAAGACATCCGTACCCTTCTGATGCCGCACCCGACCGAAACAACCGGCGATTTTCCTGTCTGGCGGCAGGCCGATGTCCGCTTTCGCTGCGGCTTTGTCGGCAGGCGGTGAGAAGCGCGCCGTGTCGATCCCATGCATGACGACGCTGTTCGGCACGCGAAGATAGGCGGCGGTGCGGGCGCTCGTGGAAATCACCGCGTCCATCCTGCCGATCAGCCAGCGCGTCCAGCCGGTGTGAATGCGCTGAGAGGCCGAGGTGAAGACCAGGGAGAGCGGCATGCGAAAGGCATCCCGCATGATCACGCCCGCCAGCATCTCGGTGTTTCGCCGGGCGTGCCAGATGCGGGTCGGGCGCGTCTTGGGAGCCCGCCAGAGCCCGGGAAACGCGCGATAGGGCAGGCGGGGCACATTGGCGGGCAGGACGTCGGGGCCGCAGGAGGCGATGCGCAGCCGCTTCGATTGGTGCGGGACGAGCTGGACGATCGTCGAGGTGACGCCCGACAGGCGCCGCTTGAAGTTCGGCGCGAGAACCTCGAGGTCGCGTGCGTTCGGTCTCGTCATGGCGCCCGACGCGGCATCAGGCTTGCGGTTCCGAGATCGGCGCAAGGCCCTCATAGATATCGGCCAAGGCGAGATCGACCCCGATCGCAGGCAGATCGAGCGTCGCAGTCAGATCGGTGATGTCGTCCTGCGCCACCAGCCGGCCATCCCCATCGCGCAGCCAAACGCTGACCCGCACTTCGGACTGGGAGACGCAGACATAATGCAGGATGTCCGGGCAGGCCTCGTAGTCCCGGAGCTTGCGCGTCTGGTCGTACCAGGCGGTCGATTTCGACAGGACCTCGAAGACCACGACGGGTTTGGATGCCTCTTGAGAATCAGGATCCTGGCGCCCGCAATCGACTGTCACGTCGGGATAGCGAACATTGCCATAGGACGGAATGGTCACCCGAAGGTCGCTTCCGAAGGGAAGGCAGGGCGAGCCGCGCAACCGGCCGTAAAGAGCGAAGAGAATGTTGCGAGCGATCCCGGCGTGACCCTTGGTCCCGCCGGTCATCATGCGGATTTCACCATCGACGAATTCGTGGCGATGCTCCTGGCGTTCTTCCCAGTCGAGAAACTCCTGAAGCGTCCACCGCTTGGCCGCCGTTCCGCTCATCGCTCAGCGCCTCTCCTAGAGTGAAACGCGACCGAGTTGGGATCGCGATTTCGCTCTAAACCTTTGTCTTGACACATGATGTGATAGGAAAAGTCATGCAACTTTTCCCCATCATGCTCTATCGCCAGACGACTTCCAGCACTTCGTAGGAGCGCGCGCCGCCGGGAGCCGCGACCTCCACCGTGTCGCCTTCGCTCTTGCCGATCAGGGCGCGGGCGATGGGCGAGGTGACGGAAATCTTACCGGATTTCACATCGGCTTCCTGCTCGCCGACGATCTGGAAGCTGCGCTCCTCGTCGGTCTCCTCGTCGACCAGCTTGACGGTGGCACCGAACTTGATCTTGTCGCCGGACATCCTGGTGACGTCGATGACTTCGGCGCGCGCCGTCAAATCCTCCAGCTCGGAAATCCGGCCCTCATTAAGGCTCTGGGATTCCTTGGCCGCATGATATTCCGCGTTTTCGGACAGGTCGCCATGGGCGCGCGCTTCGGAGATCGCCTGGATGATCCGGGGGCGCTCCTCCTGCTGACGGCGGCGCAGTTCCTCCTTCAGCGCTTCGAAGCCACGCTGCGTCATCGGAACCTTTTCCATAGGGCCTCCACCTTCTCGAAACGCCCTTCGCGTCTACCGCGCCGGGCGTCTTCTTCTCGTTCATTGCCGGCCGGGGCCGGGATACAAAGACAGGCCGGGCCGAGCGACGAGGAGCCGCCCGGAGCCAGCCGGGTTCAGCGGACTTTGAAATCCTGTTCGCGGCGTCTGTCCGAAGAACCCGCGAAAACCTGAAACGACGCGGCCGGTCGTTCAAAGACCGGCCTTCGCTTCACGCCGCTGTAAAATACGACTGGAGAGGCCGGACTTCAAGATTGCCGGTCTTCAGGGCGGCAACGGCATCCGCAGCCGCCTCCATACCTGCGAGCGTCGTATAATAGGGCAGCTTGTGCAGGAGAGCGGCCCGGCGCAGCGAGAGCGAATCCGACAGAGCCTTCGCGCCCTCGGTCGTGTTGAACACGATCTGGACCTGACGGTTGCGCATGGCGTCCTCGATATGCGGACGGCCTTCCAGCACCTTGTTGACCTTTTCGGCCGAAATGCCGTTCTCGGTCAGGAAGCGCTGGGTCCCGCTCGTCGCCATGATGCGGAAGCCGAGTTCATCGAGCCGCTTGACCGTCGGCAGAATGCGCTGCTTGTCGGAATCCTTGACCGAGACGAAGACCGTGCCCTCACGCGGCAGCTCGACGCCGGCGCCGAGCTGGCTCTTGGCAAAGGCCAGCGAATAATCGCCGGCAAGGCCCATGACCTCGCCCGTCGAGCGCATTTCCGGCCCGAGCAGCGTGTCGACGCCGGGAAAGCGAGAGAAGGGGAAGACGGCTTCCTTCACCGCGATATGGTTGAGGTTCTTGACGTCGGCAAAGCCGCCATAGGCGGCGAAGGCGTCGGTCAGCGTCTCGCCGGCCATGATGCGGGCGGCGACCTTGGCGATCGGCCGGCCGATGGTCTTGGCGACGAAGGGTACGGTGCGCGAGGCGCGGGGATTGACCTCCAAGACGTAGATCTCGCCGCCCTGAATGGCGAACTGGATGTTCATCAGCCCACCGACCTTCAAGGCCAGCGCCATTTCACGGGTCTGGCGCTCCAATTCGTCGGTGATCTCGCGCGACAGGGAATGGACGGGCAGCGAACAGGCCGAGTCGCCCGAATGGATGCCGGCCTCCTCGATATGCTCCATGATGCCGGCGACATGGGTGTCGGTGCCGTCCGACAGGCAGTCCACATCCACCTCGATCGCGTCCGACAGATAGCTGTCGATCAGGACCGGCGACTTGCCGGAGACGACCACGGCCTGACTGATATAGCGCTCGAACTGGCTCTGCGAATGGACGATTTCCATCGCCCGCCCGCCCAGAACATAGGAGGGGCGGATGACGACCGGATAGCCGATCTCTTTGACGATCTCCCGCGCTTCCTCGACCGACCGGGCGATGCCGTTGCGCGGCTGCTTGAGGGTCAGCGTGTTGAGGAGCTTCTGGAAGCGGTCCCGATCCTCGGCGAGATCGATCGCGTCGGGCGAGGTGCCGAGGATCGGGATGCCGGCGGCCTCCAGCGCCTCGGCGAGCTTCAGCGGCGTCTGGCCGCCGAACTGGACGATGACGCCGTGCAGCGTGCCGGCCTGCTTTTCCGCCCGCAGGATTTCGAGAACGTCCTCGGCCGTCAGCGGCTCGAAATAGAGCCGGTCGGAGGTGTCGTAGTCGGTCGACACGGTCTCCGGATTGCAGTTGATCATGATCGATTCATAGCCGGCATCGCCGAGCGCGAAGGCGGCATGGCAGCAGCAATAGTCGAATTCGATGCCCTGGCCGATCCGGTTCGGGCCACCGCCCAGAATGACGACCTTCTTGGCATCCGACACCTCGGCCTCGGAACGCGGGGCGCCCGCAAAGGGCCGCTCATAGGTCGAATACATATAAGGGGTGGGCGAGGCGAATTCGGCCGCGCAGGTATCGATGCGCTTATAGACCGGATGGACCTCCAGCGAGCGCCTGAGATCGGCGACCTCGACCTCCGTCTTGCCAGAAAGATGGGCGAGGCGCGCATCGGAAAAGCCGACCGACTTCAAGAAGCGCAGATTGTCGGCATCCTGCGGCAGGCCATGCTCCTTCACCCGCGCTTCGAGATCGATGATCGCCTTGATCCTTGCGAGGAACCAGGGATCGATCTTGCAGGAGGCATGGACCTGTTCGAGGCTCGTGCCCATGCGGATCGCCTGGGCGACCATCAGCAGGCGATCGGGTGTCGGCGTGCCCAGCGCCGCGCGCACGGCGTTGAGGTCGTCGCCCTCCTCGATCCCCGGAATGGCGATCTCGTCGAGGCCCGACAGGCCGGTCTCCAGGCCCCGCAGCGCCTTTTGCAGGCTTTCCTCGAAGGTGCGGCCGATCGCCATGACCTCGCCGACCGACTTCATCGCCGTCGTCAGGATCGGCGTTGCGCCCGGGAACTTCTCGAAGGCAAAGCGCGGGATCTTGGTGACGACGTAATCGATCGAGGGCTCGAAGGAGGCCGGCGTCGCCCCGCCGGTGATGTCGTTCTCCAGTTCGTCCAGCGTGTAGCCGACGGCGAGCTTAGCCGCGACCTTGGCGATGGGAAAGCCGGTCGCCTTGGAGGCGAGCGCCGAGGAGCGCGAGACGCGGGGGTTCATCTCGATGACCACGAGCCGCCCGGTCTCGGGATTGACGGCGAACTGGACGTTGGAGCCGCCGGTCTCAACTCCGATCTCGCGCAAGACCGCGATCGAGGCGTTGCGCATGATCTGATATTCTTTGTCCGTCAACGTCAGTGCCGGGGCGACGGTAATCGAATCGCCGGTATGGACGCCCATCGGATCGACGTTCTCGATGGAGCAGATGATGATGCAATTGTCCGCCCGGTCGCGGACCACCTCCATCTCGAACTCCTTCCAGCCGAGCACCGACTCCTCGATCAGGACTTCCGTCGTCGGGGAGGCGTCGAGCCCGCCCTCGACGATCTCGAAGAATTCCGAGCGGTTATAGGCGATGCCGCCGCCGGTGCCGCCGAGGGTGAAGGAGGGGCGGATGATCGCGGGAAGGCCCACATGGTCGAGCGCATTGGCGGCCGCGGCCAAAGCGTGGCCCATATAGCGCTGCTTGCGATCGGCCTCGCCGAGCTGCCATTCGGCTTCCAGCTTGTCGAGCGCGGCGTTGAGCGCGTCGGTATCGGTGATCGCGGCCTTCAGTTCCGCCCGGCGCGCCTCATGGGCCTTGCGGTCCTCCGCCTTCGGCCCGGCGGCATTGGCGAGCACCGAGCGCGGCGTCTCCAGACCGATCTTGGCCATCGCCTCCCGGAACAGCGCGCGGTCCTCGGCCTTGTCGATGGCGGCGGCATTGGCGCCGATCATCTCCACATTGTAGCGATCGAGCGTTCCCATGCGCTGGAGCGAGAGCGCCGTGTTCAGCGCCGTCTGCCCGCCCATGGTCGGCAGAAGCGCATCGGGCCGCTCCTTCTCGATGATCTTGGCGACCACTTCCGGCGTGATCGGCTCCACATAGGTGGCATGGGCGAGATCGGGATCGGTCATGATCGTCGCCGGGTTGGAATTGACCAGGATGATCCGGTAGCCCTCTTCCTTGAGGGCTTTGATCGCCTGCGTGCCGGAATAGTCGAATTCGCAGGCCTGTCCGATGACGATCGGCCCCGCACCGATGACGAGGATGGATTTAATGTCGGTGCGTTTGGGCATGGGTTCAGTCCATCTTGTCGGCGTGCGAAGACCGGCCATCCGGCGCTTTCATCTCGAAAGCCGCTCGGTCCGACCGGTCGCAAATTGAGTCATCAGGCTGAGGCCGCCTTATAGGGACAAGGTCGGGGCGAGGGAAGGGGAAACCTGCTGGCGCTGGTGCATTCGCTTTTTCGACGCGGAATCCTTGTTTCGATCGCGATACGAAATTGCGGCGAAGGCGGTCTTTAAGCTGGCATAACCTCTCCCGCCGGCTCGGTTCCCTCGCTCGCGATCGCGACGGCGCCGGGGAGTTGGCGGCCGTCATAGGTCTCAACGCCCATGGAAAGGGCGAAGCAGGCGAGTTCGACGGTTTTGGGGATTTCGATATTCTTGCCGTCCCGCGCGCCCTTTTCGTAATATTGGATGACGCGCTTCTTCAGGCCGAGCTTGTCGGCGGCGTCCTTCTGCTTCAGCCCCAGGCTCTTGCGCCAGGCCTTGAACGCGTCCGGCGTCATCTCTCAACCCTTTTACCCATTGCCGCTTCCCGCCCGCTGGTGAGGGCGGACGAGACCGATCGTCCCTTGCCTATCCCCGCGCGATCAGCACGGCAATGGTCCGGTTCCGGCCGGCAAAGCCTTCTCGCGCCCAAAGGGCCCGAACGCGCATGGCGTGTCGGATGGGCTTCGGGCGCATCCTTCCGATTATTGCAATATCATGACAGGCCTGCCCAGCCCCGGCGCGCCCAGCCGCGGAGCGCATCGGGTCGCGATCCTAGCGCGGGAGATGGCGGGCCGGTGAACGAGCCCCAAGATGCTCGCTTGACGAAAGGGTTCCCTCGCGTCCATCAGGGGCGTGGCGCGTCCCATCCTGGGACGGTGTGTCATTCGAGAGGGATTGACGTGGTGATCCACCGGGGACTGGCTTTGCTTTTCTGCTTGCTGCCGCTTGTCGCGGTTCAGGGCTGCACGAGCACCGGCGGGGCGGATGCGGGCGCTTCCGGCGCGACGACGCTTCAGGGGCGCTGGGCGGGCAAGCCCGCGACGAGCTTCTTCTCCCAATATGGCCAGCCCTATTCCGAATATGTCGATCGCGGCGGCGGCACCCGCTACACATGGCGCAAGCGCTACACCGAGACCGTTGCGGCCCCTGCCGCGCCGGATGCGGCGCCAGCGGCGGCGGCGGCCGCTGCCGGGCCGACCTATGTCTGCGAGCTCGACATCCTGACCAACGAGGCTGGCGCGATCGCCAAAATCGGACGGGTCGCGGACCCACGTCTGAAGAGCGGCGAGACCGCCGGCTGCCGGGGCACGCTCGGTTTCGATGGCTGATCGCCAAGGCACACCCACGATCGAAAGACTGACCGGCGAGGCGATCCGGCCGGTCCTCGACGAGGTGGCGCGTCTGCGCATCTCTGTCTTTGCGGCTTTTCCCTATCTTTATGCCGGCGATGCGGCTTACGAGCGCCGCTATCTCGAAACCTATGTGGCCTCGCCCGGCGCGGTCGTCGTCGTGGCGCGGGCGCCCTCCGGCGAGATCGTCGGCGCCTCGACTGCCGCCCCGCTCGCCGACCATCAGCCCCAGCTCGCCGAAAGCTTCGCCAAGAACGATATCGATCCGGCCGCGGTCTTCTATTGCGCTGAATCGGTTCTCCTGCCGGACTGGCGCGGATATGGCATCGGCCATCGCTTCTTCGAGGAGCGCGAGGCGGCGGCCCGCGAGCAAGGTTTTTCGCTCGTCGCCTTCTGCGCGGTGATCCGCCCGCCCGACCATCCGGCACGGCCCAAGGACTACAGCCCGCTCGATCCCTTCTGGATGAAGCGCGGCTATGCCAAGATGGACGCCATCCACGCCCCCATGTCCTGGCGCGACATCGGCGAGATCGAGGAGAGCGAGAAGGACATGCAGTTCTGGGTGAAGCGGCTGGCGGGCTGATCCCGTTAAAACCCCACCGCCGCGCCGTCCTTTCTCGGGTCGGAGCCGGCCACATAGCCGCCGGGGATCTTCGCCACGAATTGCGCGCCGCCGAAGCCGAAGCTCGCCTCGGGCGGCTCCAGGCTGAGCTCGTGGCCGCGCGCGCTCAGATCGGCGAGGACCTTTTCGCCGATAGCCGGCTCCACCGCGACGGCGAGCCCTTCGATCACCCGCCAACGCGGCGCGTCGATCGCCGTTTGCGGGTCCTGATCCCAGACTTGGGTGCGCAGCGTCATCTGGAGATGGCCCTGGGCCTGCATCGGCCCGCCCATGACGCCGAAGCTCGCGACCGGCACCCCTTCACGCATGAGAAAACCCGGAATGATCGTATGGAAAGGCCGCTTGCCCGGGCCGACGCGATTGGGATGGTCGGGGCGAAGCGAGAAGCCCGCGCCGCGATTCTGCAGCGAGATGCCCGTGCCCGGCACGACGACGCCCGAGCCGAAGCCGGCATAATTCGACTGGATGAAGGAGACCATCATCCCGGCCTCGTCGGCCGCCGACAGATAGACCGTGCCGCCCGCCTTCGGCGCGCCGGACTGAAAGTCGATCGCCCTATCCTGATCGATGAGCGCGGCCCGCGCCTTCAGATAGCTCGGGGCGAGGAGATCGGACGTGCTCGGATCGGTCATATGGGGCGCATCGGCGACGAAGGCCGAAACGTCGCGAAAGGCGAGCTTCATCGCCTCGATCTGGAGATGCAGCGCATCGGCGCTGTCGGGCGCGAAACGCTCGATGCCGCAATGCTCGAGGATGCCGAGCGCCATCAGTGCCGCGATGCCCTGCCCGTTGGGCGGGATTTCATGAAGATCGACCGCCCCCTCGCGGCCCGCAAAGCCCTGATGGATCGTGCCCGGCCAGTCGGCCTCATGGGCGGCGAGATCGTACAAAGTCAGCGCCGCACCGTTGTCGGCGGCAAAGCGCGCCATGCGCTCGGCGAGTTCGCCGCGATAGAAGGCCTCGCCCCGGCTTTCGGCAATCAGCCGCAAGGAGCGGGCGAGATCGGGACTGGCGAAGGTCTCGCCGGCCTTCGGTGCTTGGCCGCCCGGCATGAAATGGGCGGCAAAGCCGGGCTCGCCGGAGAGCATCGACGCGCCACGCGCCCAGAGCGCGCCGATGATAGGCGAGACGAGAAAGCCGTCTTCGGCATAGCGGATCGCATCGCTGAGGAGATCGGCGAAGGGCAGGCGCCCGAAGCGCTCCGACAGTGCGACCCAGGCCGAGACGGCGCCGGGAACCGTGACGCTCTCCCAGCCGGTGGCGGGCATCGCCTCGCGGTGGGCAAAGCGGTCGGGCGTCCAGGCGCGGGGGCTGCGGCCGGATGCGTTGAGGCCGTGGAGACGGTTGCCGTCCCAGAGAATGGCGAAGGCGTCGCTGCCGAGACCGTTGCCGGTCGGCTCGACGACGGTGAGCGTGATCGCGGCGGCGAGCGCGGCATCCACCGCATTGCCGCCCCGCCGCAAGGCCGCGATTCCGGCTTCTGCGGCCAGCGGCTGGGATGTCGCCACCACATTGCGGGCAAGGACCGGCGAGCGGCGCGAGGCATAGATCGGAACGTGGGGCAGCTTCACGAGATCGGCGCTTTCCTGATGGGGATCAGGGCGAAAGAATAGCGCCGGGCGGGCATCCTTCGACCGGCCGGCGCTTCTGGGCCTTCCTGATCTTACGGCTCGATCCGCTCCAGACCTCGCGCCTCTTCGAGCGACAAGGTTCTCACCTCGCTGCCGTCGAAATATTGGAAGGCAAGCGCTCGGCGCTTGGAGATCATGGCGGCGGGGAGCGGGTCGTAGCGAAAGCTCCCGCCCCCGAGATGGGGGGCGAGAGAACCGGTGTCGACGCGCAAGGTCTCTTCCACCCGGAGAAGCGAGAGGTCGGTTCCCTCGCTCGTCCTGGCGCGGAAGGGCACCCCGGCGAGCCTCAGGAAGCTCGTCGGATCGCTGGCGGCATAAAAGCCCTCCGCGAAGGCCTTTTCGACGAGGTCGAAATCCGCCTCGTGATGGTGGTCCTGCGACTCGCCGCCATGGGCGTGATGCTCGTGGGGCAGCTGCCATTGGGCCGTCGCCTGAGCATTGTGCCCAGCGCCCATATGGCCGTGCGGCATGTCATAGGGATGGAAATGGTCGTCGTGACCGCGATGCATGGGTCTCGTCCTCTGCCCGGTGATCAGAAGGCCACCGGCTTGTCGATGATGCTCTTGTGTTTGCCCATCGTGCCATGGGCGCACATGGAGCCGAGCGCCTCGACGCAGACCCGGACCCCCATCAGCGCGGTGATGTCGGAGGTGTCGTAGGGCGGCGAGACCTCGACCACTTCGAGGCCGCAAATGCCGGGCGCCGAGACTAGGCCGAGGATCTTCAAGGCTTCGCGCGGCAGGAAGCCGCCCGGCTCCGGCCAGCCCGTTCCGGGTACGAAGCCACAATCGAGACTGTCCACATCGAAGGAGATATAGACCGCGTCGGCGTCCTTCCAGGCGAGTTCCAGCGCGATCTCGGCGGTCTTTTCGAGGCCATAATGCTCGATATCCTCGATGGTGAGGACGTTGGTCTGGCGCTTATAGGCCTCCTTGGCGCCGGGGCGGGGCACCTGCCAGCCGCCGATGCCGAGCTGGACGAGATTGACCGCCGGCACATTCGGCAGGTTCGTCGCCCAATACCAGGGCGTCGTGTGCATGCGCTCGTCGAGATCCTTTTCCTGGATGTCGATATGCCGATCGAAATGGATGATGCCGATGCGCTTGGAGGTGCATTCGGCGATGCCGCGCACGCATGGGAAACCGATCGAGTGATCGCCGCCGAGCATGATCGGGAGGGCCCCGGACGAGAAGACGTGGGAGACACCGCGCGAGATCTGGTCGAACGACTTTTCCAGATTGCCGGGAATGGTGAAGACGTCGCCGGCGTCGCATAAGGTCATCTGCTCGCGCAGATCGACGCCGAGTTCGTAATTATAGGTGGTGTAGAGGGCCGAGATGCGGCGGATGCCCTGGGGCCCGAAGCGGGTGCCGGGCCGGTAGGTCGTGCCACTATCGAAGGGAATGCCGAGAACGGCGGCGTCGTATTTGCCGACGTCGCGCACATTCTCGACGTAGGGGGCCTTCAGGAAGGTGTTGATGCCGGCGAAATGGGGAAGCTCGCCGCGCGCGAAGGTCGGGATCGACTTATCGGTGATGGAGTCCGCGCCGGGCAGGCCCATGTCGAGCGCCCATTTAACCTCGCGCTTCCAGCCTTCCGCCGAGAGCTTGTCCTCGGCTTCCAAAGCCTTCCAGCCGCGCGTTTCCTTGGCGTCGAAATTGGGGTGGTGCAGCCGGGTGCGCGTTGGGCCTTTGCGGGCACCGGCCTTGCGGCTCGTGCGGGCGGGTTGGTCGAAACGGGTGTCGTTCATGCTTCAGGCCTTGTCCGTTTGCGATTGGATGAGGGCCGCTTCGATGGCGGCGGTCTTCTTGCGTTCGCCATGGTCGAGCGGCAGGTCGTAGGTGACGGTCGCGCCATAGGCGTTCGGATATTGCGGGTCGTGGCGCACCTTGTCGAAGACGAGGAGGCGCGTGCCGAGTTCGAACGCCTCCTGAATGTCGTGGGTGACCATGAAGACGGTCATGCCGGTCTCGCGCCACAGCTCCAGGAGAAGCGCCTGCATGTCCTTGCGCGTGCCGGGATCGAGCGCGCCGAAGGGCTCGTCGAGGAGCATAATCTTCGGGCGTTTGAGGAGCGCCTGGCCAATGGCGAGGCGCTGCTGCATGCCGCCCGACAATTGGGCGGGAAACCGCTTCGCGGCGTGGGCAAGACCGATCGTCTCCATCATCGCTTGCGCCTTGTCCCGCGCCTCGCGCTTCCGTGCCCCGAAAACGCGGCCGAGAAAGGCCGATCCCTCCAGCTCGAAGGGGAGCATCAGGTTTTGCAAGACGGTCAGATGCGGGAAGACCGAATATTTCTGGAAGACGACGCCGCGTTCGGGGTCCGGCTCGGGCGCCATGGGGTGGCCGTCGATCTCTACATGGCCCGAGGACGGCTGCTCCTGGCCGAGAAGGATGCGCAGAAAGGTCGACTTGCCGCAGCCCGACGCGCCGACAATGGTGACGAAGGCCCCTTTTTGAACCTCCAGCGACACTCGTTCCAGGATGAGGGCATCGCCATAGGAGACGGCGATCTGGCGGGCGGTGACGAAGCTCATAGGCTTTCCCCCGCGAGATGCGCCCATCCGAAGAGACGCTTCGACAGAAGGGCGAGCGCCCGATCGATCGCATAGGCGAGAAGCGTGATCCATAGGACGTAAGGGATGATCACATCCATGGCGAGATAACGGCGAACGAGGAAGATGCGATAGCCGAGTCCCTCGGTCGAGGCGATGGCTTCGGCCGAGATCAGGAATATCCAGGCAGGGACGAGGCCGAGGCGCACGGCGCGGATGAGATGGGGCCAGAGCTGCGGCAGGATCACCCGCATCGTCATCTGCCAGGTGGAGGCACCGAGGGTCTCGGCCTTGACGATCTGTTCGCGCGGAATGTCGAGGATCGCCTGGCCGAGTGCCCGGATCATCAAAGGCGCGGTGCCGACGACGACGAGGCCAATCTTCGCCGCCTCGCCGAGCCCCAGAACGATGAAGAGGATCGGCAGGACGGTGATCGGCGGGATGAGCGAGAAGGCCGAAACGAAGGGCGAGAACAGCGCCCGCCCGATCGGCAGGACGCCGATCAGAAGGCCCAGGACGAGCGCCAGAAACGCGGCGATCGCCATACCGATCGCCAGCCGCTCGAGGCTGGCGAAGGTGTCGACCCAAAGAAGATAGTCGCCCGTCCGCCGATCGGCGACGAAGGCCATGTTGGAGAAGGCCGCCGCGATCGCCTCGAAGGAGGGCAGGAGCTTGTCGGCCGGGTTTTCCGCCCGGCGGATCGCGCTGCCGATGGCGTAAGCCAGGATCGCCAAGAAGAAGGGCAGGGCGCCCAGCGCGACGCGCGCCGGGCGAGTGGGCTTGCGGTTGATCAGCCGCATGGTCCGGTTCCCTTATAAGGAGCCGTCGGCGGCCATCTGCATGTAGGTCGTATCGAAACGCAGCTTGATGTTGTTCGTGTCGCCCGTCGTCTTGTCGCCCGGATAGGCGATGCCGACGAAATCGGCGCTCGGCGCCCCGGTGCCGAGAATGCCGTGGTCGAAGAGGAAGTTCGCGACGAAGGTCATCGTCTCGGGCAGCTTCTCCGACTTGGTGAAGTCGACCGCCTGCGCCGGCTCGTAGAACATCTGCGTCGTGGCGAGCTGATCCTTATAGCCTTGAAGATCCGTGCCCGAGGCCGCTGCCATGGCGCTGAGCGCCTCTTCGTCGCCCGATTGCATCAGCTCCATCGTCTCGTACCAGGCCCCCGTCAGAGCCTTGCCGAAATCGGGATTGGCTTGAAGCGTGTCGGTGTTGACGACCATCAGATCGATGATCTCGCCGGGAATTTGGGAGGAATCGAAGACCTCGTGGGACTCCGGCATCGCCTTGATGGTCGAGAGCAGCGGATTCCAGGTGACGACGGCAGTGACGTCCGGCGTCTGATAGGCGGCGACGAGGTCCGCATCGGAGGTGTTGACGACGGTGATGTCGCGCTCCGACAGGCCGACCGTGTCGAGGGCGCGGGCGAGAAGATAGTGGGAGACCGAAAGCTCGACGAGATTGACCGACTGGCCCGCGATCTTTTCCAGCGTGTCCTCGCCTTCGCCCTTCAGGACGATGCCGTCATTGCCGTTGGAATAGTCGCCGACGATGAGGGCGGTCGTGTCGACGCCGCCGCCGGCCGGGATCGACAGGGCGTCCATATTGGTCATCGAACAGCCGTCATACTGGCCGGCGGTGTATTGGTTGATCGATTCGACATAGTCGTTGATCTGCACCGCCTCGATGGTCAGCCCGTATTTGTCCGCCCATTTCTTCAAGATGCCTGAATCCTGCATGTAGCCCCAGGGCATCCAGCCGGCATAGATCGACCAGCAGACCGAGAAGTCGGTCTTTTCTTGCGCGAATGTGGCGCCGGGTGTGGCGAGGATCGTCGCGGCGGTGAGGGCCAGGGCGGAGGCGAGCATCTTCATGAAGCGTCATCCTTTTCGTCGCTTGAGAGCGCCGGGCGTTTCGTCACGACCCCGCTCTATCTCTTCCTTGCCTCATCAAGCCGGAGCGACCGACGAGGTTATCGCGCGATAAGGACCGGGAGACGGCCCGCTTCTCGCGCGGGTCCGTGCGGCGTTCTCCCGGGATTTTGGCCCGCCGTGTCTCCCCGCCGGCCGGCGGGGAGTGCGTCTCTCGGACCAGCCACCCGTCCCACCTTGAAGGATGAAGACGAGCCGGAACCCTAGACGCACCGCACGATGAGAAACGTTGCAAGGGTCGTGCCAGACCGCTTTTTGCTCGATGTGCAATAATGGAAGTTTAGGTTACCGTCCGGGGTTGGTGGTAGCTGTCATGAAACGCTCTTGCCCGCCTCATGCTGACGAAATCGACAAGTCCGCCAGACGCAACAACATCAGCAGCCTGACGGCGTATCAACTTTCCCACCCGTTGAGATTTAAGCCGCCCACCGCCACGCATCGTCATTCTCGGCCACCGTGCCGAGAATCCAGGCTTGGCGCCGCCCAAAAGCGGTGCAAGATAGCATTCCTCCATGGTTTCCGTAGCTTGAAACGCCGCTCTGGATTCTCGGTCCGGAGACCGAGAATGACGAAGTGTCGAGGCTCGCTCTTATTCTGAAGTGCGGTGCCGTGGGGATACGACGTGACTTGGTGCGCCAATAAGACATGTGAATGTCATGGGCGCCGTTCTACAGCCCGGCGAATTTCCGAACTCCTTGTCCGGTTGCCCCCCAGTGCTGCGGAGGCAATCTGCCGCATTGGCGCTTTGCCTCTTCGCAAAGCCGAGATCGCCGCCACCGTCTCGTGAGGACGCTCGTGATCGGCAACTGAGCCCAGCAAATGCCTATCCTTGCGTCATATCCTGCCTATTGGGCAGGCAGGTAAGCCCCATGACAATGCCATCGCCGGCGCCTTCATCCTCAGCCCTATGCTTTTGTGATGGTCTCCTTAGATGGCCAAGCATGGTGGAACGAGCGCTCCGACGGACCGTGCATTGGGTCGAGAACCGCTGGGACCGGGCGCGCTTTGCCGTGAAGCGGCGGGCCGGCTGGCTCGGCACGCCGATGATCCTCGCCTTTCACGGGATCGCCGGCCCGGACGGGGTCTGGGTGCGGGGCCGTGTGCTGGAGGAAAATGGCGCGATCGGCGCTCCGCCGACGACCTCGACCATTCAGAACATCCGCCTGTCGATCAAACGCTATGAGACGGATGAAATCCGAAAGGCGAAGGTCGCTTGGCGCTTCGGCGAAGCCAAGGGCCAGGTCGTCACGGACGAAGAAGGCTATTTCGAATTCGTCATTCCCCCCGGCGCCGATCCGCTCGAAGCACCCTGGGCGATCGTCGAATTGGAACTGATCGACGCCCCCGGCTACGATATGGCGCCGCTCGGGGCCGAAGCCTGGATCCGTGTCGTGTCGGACAAAGCCGAATATGGCGTCATTTCCGATATCGACGATACGATCGTAAGAACCGGCGCCTTCAATTTCCTGAAGCATTGGCGGACCGTCGTAGCCAATTCCGCCGAAAGTCGGACCGCTTTTCCGGGCGTGTCGGAGTTCTATCGCGCGCTGGCCAAGGGGGCCGACGGGCCGGAGACCCATCCGGTCTTTTATGTCTCCTCCAGTCCCTGGAACCTCTTCGATCTTTTCGACCGTTTCCTGACCATTCACGAAATTCCGCGTGGGCCGATGATGCTCAAGGATTTCGGGCTCGACAAGGCGAAATGGCTGACGGGTGGCCATGACGGGCACAAGGGCGAGATGATCGACCAGATCCTCGCCGCCTGTCCCAATTTGCCCTTCCTGCTTATCGGTGACTCCGGCCAGGATGACGGGGCGATCTATGCCGATGCCGCGCGCCGCTATCCGGGGCGCATCAGGCAAGTTCATATCCGGGACGTCACCAAAGGCGTTCTGAAAGACCACATCACGGACGGTATCGAGGATTTGCGTCAAAGCGGCGTGACGGTGACGCTTGCGCCGACCCTGCAAGCGGCCGCTTCCGCTGCCGAGGAGGCAGGCTACATCACGGCAGGCGATCTGCGGCGGATCGAAAACCGCATCGGCGAACGCCGCGCGGAAGGGTCTGCCGCGTAATGGATTCGGCCTGTGACGGGCCGCGATCGCCGACGCTTTCGCTCTCATCATCGCGCAAGGCTTGGCGGTTTCGGCCAAAAAGCCTAAGAGCCGCCAAGCCGACTCGAGGGGTTTTCCGGACAGGCTCTAAGCCCTTAATCGATTTGAGGCGAAAACCGCGCTGTTTCGTCTCTTCCGTTTTGCGGCGCACTCGTTATGTTGCGAACGATTCCAAAACTAGGACCGGATGTGACGGACCATGGTCGAACTGGCACTCCCGAAAAATTCGACGCTGACCGAGGGCAAGACCTGGGATCGGCCAAAGGGCTCGAACAATATTCGGGAATTCAAGATCTATCGCTGGTCGCCCGATGACGGGAACAATCCGCGTATCGACACCTATTATGTCGATCTCGATGATTGTGGCCCGATGGTTCTCGACGCGCTGCTGTGGATCAAGAACAAGGTCGATTCGACGCTGACCCTGCGCCGCTCCTGCCGCGAGGGCATTTGCGGCTCCTGCGCCATGAATATCGACGGCGCGAACACGCTGGCCTGCACCAAGGGCATGGACGAGATCGACGGTTCGGTGAAGGTCTATCCGCTGCCCCATATGCCGGTGGTCAAGGATCTGGTCCCCGACCTCACCGTGCCTTACGCCCAGCTCCGCTCGATCGAGCCCTGGCTACAGACCGAGAGCCCGGAGCCGCAGAAGGAATGGCGCCAGAGCCATGCCGACCGCGAGAAGCTCGATGGTCTTTACGAGTGCATTCTCTGCTTCTGCTGCCAGACCTCCTGTCCCTCCTATTGGTGGAATGGCGAGCGCTATCTCGGCCCGGCGGTGCTCCTCCAGGCCTATCGCTGGCTGATCGACAGCCGCGACGAGGCCACCGGCCAGCGCCTCGACGCGCTGGAAGACCCCTTCAAGCTCTATCGCTGCCACACGATAATGAACTGCACCCAGGCCTGCCCGAAGGGCCTCAACCCGGCCAAGGCGATCGCCGAGATCAAGAAGATGATGGTGGAACGCCGGGTCTGATACGTATTCGGCGCCCATTCGCGCGCCTTCTGTGGGACCCTGCGACACCGGTCTGATAAGTTCGGGTGATCATTGTCTGAGGAGAGAGCAATGACATCCGAACCCATCACGATCAGCACAATTACGATCAGCACTTGGATCGATGCGCCCGTCGATCACGTCTGGCAGTGCTGGACGCAGCCCGATCATATTACGCAGTGGAACTTCGCTTCGCCCGATTGGTGCTGTCCGAGCGCCGACGCCGACATTCGCGTGGGGGGTCCCTATAGGGCCCGCATGGAAGCACGGGACGGCAGCTTCGGCTTCGATTTTGCAGGAACGTTCGAAGAGGTCGAGCCTCAACAGGCGCTGACGCTAGTGATCGCGGATGGCCGAAAGGCTCGCACAACCTTCACCCCGATGAAGGGCGGCACACAGGTGTCCACCACGTTCGACACCGAGACCCAGAATCCGGTCGAGCTGCAGCGTCAGGGTTGGCAGTCGATCCTCGACAATTTCAAGCGCCATTCGGAAGCGTTCAAGGCGGGATCGGCTTGATCGCTTCTTGGAGGCCATGGCTGAAACTGATGCCCAAGGGCAACAGCAGGACGACTGAACACGGACTGTAACCGATTGTGTCGTGAAGCCGCCCGATTCTGGCGTGACGGCTATCCGCCATGACGACGACGATCTTTTCCCTTCGTGCCGCGGCGACTGCCGGCGTGCTGGTCTCAACGCTCCTGGCGAGCGGCTGCATGGGAAGCCGCTCCCCTGTCGAGGAGGTTCTCGCCTCGGTCAACCCGGATGAGCGGGAATGCCTTGCCCGGGCGATGTATTTCGAATCGAACCGCTCCAGCGAGGCCGGCATGATGGCGGTCGGGACGGTCGTCATGAACCGTGTGGAAAGCTCCGCCTTTCCGAACGATGTCTGCGCGGTCGTCGGCCAGCCGAGGCAATTCGCGCCGGGCGTCATGACCCGCGAGATGAATGCCGGCCGCGAGCTCGCCATGGCGACGGCGGCCAAGGTGCTGCGCGGCGAGCGGGCCGAGAATGTGCGCGAAGCGAAGTTCTTCCACACCGCCGGCTATAATTTCTCCTATCCGAACATGCATTATGTGGCGATTGCCGGAGGCAACGCCTTCTACGAGAAGATCGGTAAGAGCCTGAGAAGCCGGGCGCGGCTCGCGACACAGGCCGATGTCGCGGCGGGCAAGACGAGCTTCGACTTCGCGGCCCTTCGGCAGGACGAGCGCGGCGGCGCGAGAGCCGCGACCAGCGCTCTTGCGCTCGATGCGGCTGAAAAGGCACCGGCCCGCAGCCCCTTCAAGAGCCTTCTCGACGGGCTGACGGGCCAGCAAGCGGCGACCCAGCCGCAAAAGGCGCCGGTCGCTTCGGCGGCAAATCCTGCTGATGCGAACGAGCCCGATCCGGCGCGTTTCGGCGACCTTCCCGGTGTGTCCGGGGCGGGGATCGCTGAGTGATCGAACAGCCCTTTCGTTCTTCCAAATGACGGATGAGAAAGCCGATTGCGTCCCCGCAGGAGCCCTGATCCTGGGCCGATCGGACCGGATGCAGAGATTTTGACCGCCGGCGGCATCACAGAAGTCTTTTTGCCGCTCCGGCCTCATCCCTGTTGCGAAGCGGCGAAGACGGCATAAGTCGCCTAACGAGCGCGGCGGGCCTTTCCGCCGCTCGCGAAACCCGCGACGAGGACGATGCTGCAATGACGCAGGCTCAGATGCATGACGCGCCCGCGAGCGCTGGCTTTCGCGCCGGTCCGATTCTCGTTTCGCGCGGCTGTTCGGAGGGCGTCCACCATGTCGATGCGATCGTCGCGCGGCCGAGCGCCGAGCCCGCGCCGAGCCTGACCCTGGACGGCCATGGCGCGCTCGAGGCAAAGCATCTGAAGGACCTCTTCGAGACGAGCGTCTGGCGCTTTTCCCTCGATCTGCCCGAAAACGCCCCGGCTTCATATGACTTCGAGGGCGAGACATTTCGCATCATGCCGCCAGGGCCCGCCGATGCGCGCATCGCCTATGTCTCCTGCAACGGGCAGGAGGCCGGCGACATGGACCGGCCCCTCGAAGAGCGGGACGCAATGTGGGACCGGCTCGCGGCCGAACACGCCGTCTCGCCCTTCGCGCTCATCATGGAAGGCGGCGACCAGCTCTATGCCGACGACGTCCTCCAATGCCATCCGGACATCGTCCACTGGAACACGCTGCCCGATGAAGAGCGCGGCACCATGGCCTTGAGCGAGGCGGCGCAGAACGCCATCCGGCTGTTCTATCTGGAGCGCTACTGCCTGACCTATTCACGGCCGGCCATGCGCCATCTCTCGGCCGAGGTGCCGGGCGCGATGATGTGGGACGATCACGACATCATCGACGGCTGGGGCAGCCATCCCGCACCGCTTCTGGATGGCCCCGTCGGCCGCGGCCTGTTCGAGGCGGCGCGCGAGATCTTTCTTCTGTTCCAGCTCGGCGCGACCGAGGACGATCTGCCGGCGGCGATGCCCGACCGGACGGGCGAAGGCCTCGGCTATGCCCTGCGCTATCCCGGCTACAGCATCGTCGTGCCCGATCTTCGCAGCGAACGCCGCCTGGAGCGCGTGCTCGGCCCGAAGGGCTGGGCGGGCCTGGAACGGATGCTGGCCGAGACGCCCAAGGGCGACCGTGTCTTCCTGATGTCCAGCGTGCCGGTCATGGGGCCGCGCCTCTCCTGGCTCGAATTCGTTGCCGATTGGGTGGAGCCGGCCCGCAAATATGAGGATGATCTGCGCGATCAGTGGCAGAGCCGAGCCCATCGCGAGGAATGGATCAGACTTTTGAAATTGCTGGCCAATCATCAGGAGAGCGGCGCCGGGCCAATCACCATCGTCTCAGGCGAGATCCATCTGGCGACGCGCGGCGAGATGCGGCTTCGCGATGGAACCCATCTCCATCAGCTCGTATCTTCCGGCATTGCCCATCGCGCCCCGCCCAAGGCCTATGCGGTCGTCCTCACCATGCTGGCGCGGCTCGGCGAGAGCCCGCTTCCAAAGCGTAAGATCCGCCTCCATCGCCTGCCCTCGATCAAGACGGTCTATGTGGAGGAGCGCAACTTCATGACGCTGTCTCGCAAGGGCCGCGATTGGTCGGCCGAATGGGAGCTGGAGGACCAGGGACGCACCCCGCCGCTTCAGCTCCAGTGACTTTCATGATCGACCCGCGACTGACTTCCCGTTAGAGCGAAATGCGATAAACTGAAATCGCGATTTCGCTCTAAGTTTTTGTTTTGACGCATGATGTGATCCGAAAAGTCATGCAACTTTTCGGCATCATGCTCTAATGATCTGGAAGCGATGGTCGCCAAGCTTCCCGCATTGCCGCAGCAACGCCGTGGATGGGAGACAGAACGATGTCCGACCAGCACTCGCATCCGACCGAGAGCTTGCAGGAATTCCAGGTTCTCGCCCGGTCGACGGATCGTGATCTTATCCGCTCTCTGGCGGAAAGACTGATCGCGGACGATGGACAGGCCGCCCTCATCAGACATGAGTTGGAAGCACTGCTGAATGACGAGCGACGATCGGGGAGAGGCGGTGTCATCAAAGCGCTGCGACGTTCGCCTCTCGTCGGCTCGGATATCGAGTTCGAGCGAGCAAAGGGCGGGGATCGCGAGATCGAGTTTTGACCCGATATTGTCTCGATACGAACATCCTAAGCTACGCGATTCAGCCGAGACCGTCCCAATTGCTCCTGCAATGGCTCGGCGAGCGCCGTGACGAGGACTTGTTCGTTGCTACGTTGACGATTGCCGAGATATGGCGAGGCATTCTTCAAAAGCCCGACGGACAGAAGCGCCGGGAGCTGGCTGCTTGGTTTTCCGGCCCTGAAGGTCCGCCGAAACTGTTCGAAGGGCGAATTCTGGCTTTCGATGAAGACGCGGCCATGATCTGGGCGAGATTGATGGCGGAGGGGAAGGCCCAAGGTCGGCCAAGGAGTCCCCTCGACATGATCATTGCTGCCGTTGCGGCTGCAAATGACTGTGTCGTGGCAACCGCGAACAGCCGAGATTTCGAAGGTGTACCGGGGCAAGGATTTGAGACAGGATTCTGGGCTTAAGCGGCTTGCCTGATGTTCATGCTTTGCTCTTGTCTGATCGCCGCCGGCGGTCTGT
>NZ_FWXR01000049.1 GCF_900176465.1 Fulvimarina manganoxydans | reverse complement strand
ATGCAGGACCGTCTTGCCAAAGGCACCGCGCCCAAACGCGCCGCACCCGCCGTCAGCGGCGCCAACGCCCTTGCCCGCAAAGACGAGGATTGGGCTGAGTTCTGATCGATCTCTCTCCACGAAAATTCTTCGAAGCAAAGACTGGCCGCCGGGTACCTTCCGGCGGCCAGTCTGCATTATCGATGACGCAGGGGCAGAGACAGGTGATCGGCCAAAAAATGATCATGTGACCTCTTAATAAGCAGCATCCTTTTCAGCCATCGAAATTTGCATATTAGACGCTGGGTCAACCCAAAACCTAACACATTGCTAATACTTTCGTTGCAATGGTCCTGGCTATCAGAACTCGTTTCCCGTTTTTCTGGAGTCCGCCGACCATGAGTCTCACGATTTCTCGCAAGCTTGGCCTCATTCTCCTCTTTGCAGGTTTGCTCAGTCTCGCATTGTCGACCTATCAGGCCTTCGAAGCCAAAACTCTGATCACCGACGAGCGGCGTGAACTTTTGAAATCGGAGGTCGAAACCGCAGTCTCCATTGCCAATCACTTCTATGATTTAGTTGCAGCAGGCACGATGAGCGAGGAGGCGGCTAAAGCCGTTGCGATCGAAGCGATCGGTTCGATCCGCTACGGCAAGGGCGACTACTTCTTCGCCACGGATCTCGACGCGACGATGCTGATGAACGCTAACCGAACGCTTATCGGCAAGAATTTCCTGAGCGTTGAAGACAAGAACGGCGTCAAACTGTTTCAACAACTGATCGGACAGGCGAAATCCGGTGGAGGATTCACTTCGTTTCTCTGGCCGCGCAGCCCGGACACCGCCCCGGTCGATAAGCTCGCTTATTCCGCGAGCCCCAAATGGAACTGGATGATCGGCACCGGCGTCTATACGGACGACATCGATGCGCTGTTCACTACGGAACTCCTGAAGAGCGCCACCGCTTTCTTCGTCTTCATGCTGACCCTGATTGCCATCGGCTGGCCGCTCGCCAGGAGCATATCAGAGCCGATCAAGGCCATGACGGGTGTCATGCGGCGCATCGCGGCGGGCGATACCGAACTCTCCATTCCAGGACGCGGTCGCCGTGACGAAATCGGCGAGATGGCCGAGACCGTGGAAATCTTCAAACAGTCTCAGATCGAGCGCGATCGCCTCGCGCGTCTCGCGGAGGAGACGCGCCAGAACGAGGTTCTCGCCAAGGAGCGCCAGGCGGCGATCGAAAGCGCCAAGGCCGAGGATCTTCGGGTTCTTGTTACGGCTGTGGAATCCAGCTTCGACCGCCTCTCGGACGGCGATCTCACGATCCGCATGAACCAGAAGCTCGCCCCCGAATTCGAGCCGATCCGCGTCAAGTTCAATGACAGCGTGTCCCAGCTTGAAGCGGCGATCGGCGGGGTCGTCTCTTCGGTCCAGACCATCCGCAC
>NZ_FWXR01000008.1 GCF_900176465.1 Fulvimarina manganoxydans | reverse complement strand
CGCCCGCCCGGGCGCTCTTCTCGTCTGTCATGGCTCCTCCTCAACGGAGCCACTCAAACCCAAAGTTCTGTCTCAGGAAACTCTATACCGGAGGATGCCAGAGCGCGGAAGCATTCTCGTAGCCTTCGAAGCGGCCCAAGAACAGAACCAGCGCGGGCTTGCCGCGCCCGGCCAGTTTCTCATCGAGCCACGTTCCTATCCCGCGAAAATCCTCTTCGGTCAGCTTGCCGGCGCATTCGAGTCCGAGCACGCGGTCGCCTTCGATCTTCACTTCCTTCCACATCATCTGTCTCCCGTTGCGTCATCCATGCCCGTACCGCTTCGCATCTTCGTGCTTGCGATCCGAGCGCTCGAACTCCAGCGTCGAATGTTCGATGCCGAAGTCGCCCTTCACGCGCGCCTTGATCGCGTCCTTGATCTTCTCGAGGTCCTCCCAGCGGCTTGCATCGACTACCACATGCGTGTCGAGCGCTGCCTCGTGCTCCTCCATCTGCCAGAAATGTGCGTGGTGAACCTCGGTCACGCCGTCCACGTCAGCCACGGCGTCGATGACGGCGTCGGTGTCGATATCCGGCGGACTGCCAAGCATCAGGGTGCGAATCGTGCCGCCGATCTCGGTTAGGGCGAGATAGAGAATATAGAGGGCGATCCCGATCGTGATCGCCGGATCGACCCAGCGAATATCGTAAAGCAGGATCAGCGCGCCGCCGACGACCACAGCGACCGAGGCCAGCGCGTCGCTGAGATTATGCACGAAAAGCGCGCGTATGTTCACGCTGCCCTTCTGCATCGAATAGGTCAACATCGCCGTGAGCGTATCGATCACCAGAGCCACGCCACCGAGGATGACGACATACCAACCCTGAACCTCAGGCGGATCGATCATCCGCATCACGCCCTCGTAGATTAGATAGATGCCGACCAGGATCAGTGTGGTGTAGTTGATCAGCGCGGCCACGATCTCGATCCGGCCATAGCCGAAGGTCATCCGCGCATCGGCCGGGCGCCGGGCGATTTTGCGCGCGCCGAAGGCGATGACCAGCGACGCCATGTCCGAGAAGTTGTGCAGGGCGTCGGCAACAAGAGCGAGGCTGCCCGCAACGATACCACCGACAATCTGGGCGACTGTGAGAAGCCCGTTGGCCCAGATCGCGATGGCGACGCGCTTGTCGCCGGACTCGGGATCGATATGGGTGTGGCCGTGGTCATGAGGCATCGGGGCCGTTCTCGTTCTTCTGGAGGGACTGAAGGTCGCTTTCGATGCCCGGGCCGGAGCCGTCGCCCGAACCCGACGATCCGCCGAGCACGGTCTCCAAGCCGACGGAAACTAAGGTGAACAGCACGAAGCCGCCGACGAAGGCGAGAATCGAAGTCCGGGTGTCGCTCTTGGCGTCGTGCGCCTCCTCGAGCATGTCCTCGACTGCCGCGACGGTCAGAAGGCCGGCGACGAAGGTGAGCGCAGCCATTTTCGGCCCTTCGCCCGCGCCACGCAGCAGTAAATAGGCCAGCAGCGCCGCGCCCACGCAAAACAGGATGAACGATGCAGATAGGAGAATGCGCCTGCGCCGTGGCACGTCCTTGTCGCGGAAGTTCGCGATCGACGCATAGCCCTCCGGCACGTCCGCCAGGACCTGCCCGGCGGCAAGCGCGATCGCGAGACTCGATGAGACAGCCGCCCCGGATCCGAGCATCATTCCGTCCGAAGTCAGGTCGATCGCGACCGCGACGTAGATCATCCACATGCTGGTCCGGTTCTTTCCACCGGACTGCAGCTTCTCGACCCCCATCTCGACCAGGATGTATGTCACGCCGCCTGCGGCGAAGGCGGCCGCGATCCACCAGCCTGCAAGCGCCTTCAGCGCTTCAGGGAGCAGCTCGACCGCCACGATGGCGATGACGATGCCGGACGCGGCGTGAAGCGCCCAGTTGAGCAGGCGGTCGGACGTCTTGCCGAACTCTGCCAGCATTCCGCCGGCAAAATTCCCCGCCCCCGGCAGGAGAGACAGCAGCAGCACGGTCCACAAACTCATTGTCCAATTCCTTGCATCGGGCGATGGGTAGGCGGCCGTCCCGCCCGCCACAGGGTGGCAGGACGACGCTTCGACGTAACGGGATCCAAAGGCCGCGGCATGCTACGGATCATCCTTCGCAGACTGCTCCGAATACCAGGCCGCCACCGCCTCGATCTGCTCCTCGGTCATATGGACGGCGATCTTGTCCATCACATGCGCGAATTTAGTGCCGCCGCGCGTGCCCTCCTTCCAGAGTTGCAGATGCTCGGAAAGGTACCACTCGGGCTGACCGGCAAGATAGGGATAGAACGGATTTTTCGCCCGTCCGGCCGCGCCGTGGCAGCTCTGACAGGCCGGAATCTTGCGCGAAGGAATGCCTTCGAGCGCGATGCGTCGGCCAAGCTCCAGCAAACCCTTCCGCGTAGCGGGCGGGCCGGCTGCCGAGGCCGACGGCACCCTGAAGGTCGCCACTTCGGCGTCTCCTTCCAACCGCCCGGCCTCATCCTGGCGTCGCGCGGTCGGTGCTGACCCTCGTGCCGAGTCAAGCGGGGCGGCAGCCGTCTTGGCCCGCGCGTCGCCAGCGCCAGGCGCGGCCGTGCCCGCTGCAGGCTGGCTGGCGAAGTAGCGCGCCAGCTGCCGCAGCACCTCCGGCTCGTATCGTCTGGCCGGCGGCTGCATGAAGCCGCTCTGCCGGGCACCGAGCGAAAACGCACGCAGCGTTGCGTAGAGATAAGCTTCCGACTGGCCGGCGATGTCCGGAAACGCGCCTTCGCCCTGCCCGAGCCCGTCACGCCCATGACAGCGCGCACAGTCGGAGAGAGCGTTCTCGAAGATCCCGTTCAGCGCCGCCGTTGTCTGCCCGCCGGCTTCGGTATCGTCGTCGGCCAAACCGCCGCCGAGCGCCAGATCGGCATATGCCTGCGGCGTCATTTCCGGCAGCGCGAGCAGGAACGCCACCTGCGCCCAGACCTCGTCGTCGCGCTCCTGCGTCGGCCAGGCCGGCATCCCGGAATACTTGATGCCGTGCTTGACGATCCAGAACAGCTCGTCGTCTTTCCAGTCGCCGATCGCTTCCTCGAGCCGCGGCGGGGCGGGCGTCATGCCTAGCACGACCGGCGATTGCGGCACGCCGGGAGCGCCGTGGCATGCCGCGCAGCCGGTCGCGAAATGCCCCGCCCCACGCTTCACCAGTGCCGGGTCGAACAGGTCGAGATCATCCGGAGGACCGACGCCGATCGACTGCGTGCGGACAGCGTTCTCGAGGGTCCAGCCGAGGAACCAGCGCCAGGGCGCGATGTGGCCGGAGGAGGCGGCGATCGACACGAGCCCGGACAAGCTCACCGCCAGCGCCGCGGCTCCCGCCAGGAGAAGCAGGCCGAGAGCTTTCTTCCAGGTCAGGACGAAGTCTATCCGCACGGCTCTCTCCGGCGGTAAGCCGCCGCCCTGCGATGCGCTGTAACCTCGCCGGTGCTCCGGCTCTGTCTCATCGGCAGTCCCCTATCAGGAGCACCGGCATCACGTCGAAAGCGACCGCCACGAAGGAGAGCGCGGCGAGGAGCACTGTGGAGAACTCCAGAAAGTGCTCCCGGTCCTCGGCCGTGTCGCGGTCGTGCCGGACCGTACCGCCCTTTGCCTGCCATTCGACCCAGGCACGGCGGAATACCAGGCCAATCAAAACCAGCGCCGCCACAGTGGCGATGCCGACGACGATTCGGGTGCCGCCGATCGACGCGAAGATGTCCGCATTGGGCGCGCAGCGATAGGCGGCGTAGAAATAGCTGAACAGAAAGTGCACGCCCCAGATCGCAGGCGCGGCGATCAGGGTCCAGAGGGTATCCTGAGTCCGTCCATATAGTCCGAATAGCCGCATCGGCCGTCCCCCTCAGGCCGCCAGAGGAAAGAGCGCGAGCGTGGCGACAGTGACCAACGCCGTTCCCGCCATGAAGTGCCAGTAGAGCGTGACATTGGCGATATCGATATCGTGGTCCGACGTGAACCTGCCCGCCAGCGACCGCGCCAGGCAGTAGAGCAGCATCAGAGCGCCGACTGCGCCGTGCGCCGCGGTCCAGATCGCCAGAACCCAGACCGTCGCGGGATAGACGTGGCTCGCCGGATCGAGGCCGGTGGCGAATGGCCCCCAAAGGAGCACGGCCGCGGCGCTGAGCGCAGCGCCCGCACCCGCACCCATCAGCACCCGGGCGGCTCCGATCCGTCTCGCCCGGTTGCGCTCGAGCGCGAGCCATGCCGCGCCCCAGGCGGCAAGGAAGAGGCCAAGCGAGACCATTGGCCAGACCACGCCGGGACCCGCGCCAGAGGGCGGCGGAAAGTCCTCATGGATCGTGAAGAAATAGTAGTAGCCGAAGATCAGGCCGATGAACGCAGTGACGTCGCCCGTCATGGTGATGAACATCGCCCACCAGCCGACGGATATGGGGCCCGAGGTATAGAGCGGCAGCTTCAGTCCGCGCCCGACGTCCTTTTCCGGCTTCTCGGGAATGATGGCGGTGCCGCGCCAGAGCCAGATCATGATCGAGACGGTGGCGAGCGCCATGAAGGCGATGGTGGCATACCAGTAGTGGAAGGTCGCCAGGATGAAGACCGCGCCGGTCAGGAACGCCGAGATCATCGGCATGAAGCTCGGGCCCGGCACGCGCAGGCACTGCTCGGGCTCGCCGTCGAGGACGGAGGAGACGATCGTCTCGCGCTTCATCTCCTCGGCATCCGGCAGGTAGAAGCGCCCCTTGTCGACGTCGTCGATGAAGTTCGGCTGCTGCCAGATCGGATAGCGCGAGGTGATGACCGGCACCGAGCGCACGCCCCAGTTCTCGCCGGGCATCTCGGCGAGCCATTCCAGCGTTCCCGCGTTCCACGGATTGCGCTTGGCGTAGGGCTCGCTCCCGCGCGGGCGCAGGACGTCATAGACGATGGTGAGGATGCCGGCCGCGAAGACGAAGGCGCCAATGGTGGAAACGAGATTCGGCAGTTCCAGCCCGAGCGCCTCCGGATAGGTCCACACGCGCCGCGGCATGCCGGCGAGGCCAGAGAAGTGCATCGGGAAAAAGGCGACGTTGAAGCCGACGAACATCAGCCAGAAGGCCAGTCTGCCGAGCCGGTCGGACAGTTTGCGGCCGCTGATCATCGGCCAATAGTAGAATACTCCCGCGACCACCGGGAAGAGCATGCCTCCGATCAGCACGTAATGGAGATGGGCAACCACGAAATAGGTGTCGTGGGCCTGCCAGTCGAAGGGGGCGATCGCGACCATGACGCCGGTCAGCCCGCCAATGACGAAGATGGCGAGAAAGCCGGAAACGAAGAGCATGGGCACGGAATAGATGACGCGCCCGGTCATGAGCGTCGCCAGGAACACGAAGATCTGCACGCCGGTCGGGATCGCGACCGCCTCGGAGGCGGCCGAGAAGAAGCCGAGCGAGATCGCCGGCAGCCCGGTCGTGTACATATGGTGGACCCAGAGACCGAAGGAGATGAAGCCGGTGCCGACCGCCGCCAGAACGATCCAGGAATAGCCGAGGATCGGGCGCTGCGCGAAGGTCGGGATGATCATCGCCAGAAGCGCGATCGCCGGCAGGAAGACGATATAGACTTCCGGATGGCCGAAGATCCAGAACAGGTGCTGCCAGAGCACCGGGTCGCCGCCGCGCGTCGGATCGAAGAACGGCCAGTCGAACAACCGCTCCAGCTCGAACAGGATGTCGCCGGCGATCAGCGGCGGGAAGGCGAAGAGGATCATCCCGGCGACGACCAGCACGTACCAGGCATAGAGCGGCATCAGGTTGAGCCGCATCCCCGGCGGGCGGCACTTCAGCGTGCCGACGATGAGCTCGATCGCCGCGGCGATCGAGGCGACCTCGATGAAGGAGAGGCCGAGCAGCCAGATGTCCGCTCCGTAGCCGGGCGTGAACCGCTCCTCGGTGGTCAGCGGCGGATACATGAACCAGCCGCCGGTCGGCGCGGCGCCGAAGAAGATCGAGCCGCAGACGAAGACGCCCCCGATCAGGAAGCACCAGAATCCGAACGCCGAGAGCCGCGGAAATGGCAGGTCGCGCGCGCCGAGCAGCTGCGGTAGCAGGATGATCGCCACCGCCTCGAAGATCGGCACCGCGAAGAGGAACATCATCGCCGTGCCGTGTAGCGTAAACGCCTGGTTGTAAAAGTCGGGCGTGACGAGGTTGTTCTCGGGTACCGCCAGCTGCGCCCGCATGATGAGCGCCAGCACGCCAGCGAACAGCATGAAGGCGAAGGACAATGCGGTGTACCAGACGCCGACTTCGGTGTTGTTGACCGCCGACCAGTAGCGCCAGCCCTTCGGCGCCGCCCAGACCTTCCTTAGCCGTTCTTCCTGCGCGCGGCGGACCGCCTCGTCCTCTTGGTCGCGATCGCTCGCGCCCTGCCTGGTGGTCTCGCTCATTCGAGGCTCCCGAGCCATTGCGCGATTGCCGTCACCTCCGCTTCAGGCAGCATGCCGAAGGACGGCATCTCGACGCCGGGCTTCACATGATCGGTCGAGCGGATGAACGCCGCGATGTTCTCGGGCGTCGTCGGCAAGAGCCCCGCCCCGATGGTCCGGCGCGACGCGACATGGGTCAGATCCGGACCGATCTGGCCATCGGCAGTGGTGCCGCGCACGCTGTGGCAGGCGGCGCAGCCATTGCGAAGGAAGAGATCGACGCCCGGACCTTGCGTGACGGCGGCGGGCGCGGCCTGCGCCCGCACGTAGGCGGCATACTCCTGCTCGGAGACCACCACGACGCGAAATCCCATCTGCGCATGAGCCTCGCCGCAGAACTCCGCGCAGACGCCGTTGTAGACGCCGGTCCTGGTCGGCTCCATCACCAGCCGATTGACCCGGCCGGGAATGGCATCCATCTTGCCGGCGAGCGAGGGCGCCCAGAAGGAGTGGATGACGTCCGGGCTGCCGAGAAGGATCGTACTGCGCTGCCCCACCGGGAGCCAGATCTCGTTCGCGCTCGGAACCCCGCCCGGAGGCAGGTTGCGCACCACGCCCGGCCCGCCCTCTACGTCATAGGCGACGCGCCACCAGAATCGTTCACCCGAGACCGCGATCGTCGGCCCGTCGGCGGGCCTGCGCAGTTCGGGCATCATGCCCAGACCCCAGAAAAGCAGCCCCGCCAGGACTAACGTAGGGAATACGCATCCGCCCCAGATGATGAGCCGGATGCCGATCCTATCGTCGACCGCCCGTGGACTGACCCTGGTCACGTAACAGCTGAGGCCGATGACGAAAATCCAGATGACCGCCGCGCCGACGACCATGATCCAAAACATGCCAAGGACCCGCTCGGCTTCGACGCCCCCGGTGTCGAAGGCCGACTGCGCGCCCGTGCAGGCGGACAGGAGAAGGAGGAGGAGCAGGCCCGCTATCGCGTGAAGCACATTCATTCTGCAACGGCCGGGAGGGCTTCGACAGCGCGTGCGCCGATGATGGCAAAGCCACGCCACTTACCATGAAGACGTACCGCGCGGATGGGGCAGGCGTGGTTTTGACATCGCTCGCACCCGTCGAGGCGCCGTTCCGGGCTTTCGAGCGCTGCCGGCATCAAATGGTCCGGCCGACGATCAGGAAACAGGCCGCTCGGCATTCTGCCGCCAGAGGAGCTTGCTTCTCTGCGAGATAGGTGAAACGCACAGCACTCGAACGTCCCGGAACAAAAGAAGTCATCGAAGGGCTCCATGATCCTCGTCTCGGCCGCCCTTAGCTCCTCCAGCAACTAGAGGAGCAAGCGAAAAAATGGCTGAGCGCGAATTGGCCATAGGCGGAGCATCGAAGCGCAGCGGCAGGCTCGAACGACGAGCGACAAAGGGAGCGATCATGCCAGACCTGTCAGTGTTCAAGAACGTCGAAAGTCAGGCCGCAGCGGATGCCTATGTCGAAGAGATCAAGGCCAGTTCGGCCTGTAGCTGTTGGCTGAAGGCGGCGCTCGAGGAAGCGTTGAAACGCGATCCGGTCGACGCGGCGAACGATGCCGAAGCGCTGTCGATGATCCTTCAGGTTCGCGCAGCCGCGAACCTGCACGAAATGACGCGCAAAGCGTGAGTGCGGTTCAGCCTGCGCTTTCGATCTCGGCTTCGGTCTCGACCTGACCTTGGAGCTTGATGGGCGGAGTGAAGACGGCGAGGGGAACGCCAAACCTTTCGGCCGCCAGGATCACACGGGCAATGGGGATGCGGTTCTTCCCCTTCTCGTACCGCAATAGCTGCTGTCTGCTGGTCAGCATATAAGCGGCCACATCGACCGGGGAGATGCCTCGCTCCCGGCGCAGCTCTCGTATCTTGGCGCCGACGAAAAGATCGTACTCGTCAAGCAGGTCCAGGTTCATACGCGCGCTTTCATCCTTTCTCTTCCCGCAAGTCCCTCTGCACAACGAGCCTATCGGAGGGCAGGCCGCCAACCCGCGTCTCTCGCGTTCTGTTCGGTGCAAAACAAGCGTTCGCCGCGACTCTCGTCGATCCGAACACGATCATAGTCGACCTGCCCAGGCAGGTGATAGATGCGTCCGTTCCGGCTGACGTTCCCCTTGATGGCGCACTCGCTCGCGGCGAGCGCCTCGTTGCGGTCAGCCTCGAAGCGCTCCTGGCGTCTGTCATCGCGCCATTCCCAAGGCCTGACGAAGGAGCCCTGCCAAAGGCCGCGCCCCGCCGCCCTTGCCTGCTCCTCGAACGCCTCATAGCGACCATCGCTGTAGCGCACGTACTCGAGCGCCCAGCCAGAGGCGACCATGGAGCCGTTGATGTCCGTATCACCGGCCTTGCAGAGGGCGAGATAGCGGTCGTAACCGTCGCGGCCTTCGACTGTGCACGTGACCTGCGTGCCCGCCGGGATCATCTGCCGGAGCGCATCGCTCGCCGCCCTCCCACACTGATAGAGGCTGCCTCTGGCGTTTTCGCAGCTCTGATCCTTTTCCGGAGCATCGATGTAGTTCAGCCGGACATTGTCCTCAGCGCCCTCGATCGCGATCGTATCGCCATCGATGACGCGAACCGGCCCCGAAATGGTCTGCGCGGCAGCAGAGCCGGTCGCCAGCGCCAGCGCCAGGCTCATGACGATCATTCTCACCGTTGCTCTCCCTTCAAGGCCCTACCGCCCCGTCAACGGGCCAACCCGGTAGGAACACCTTGCTGGCGTGTTCCAAAACTCGCCTCACTTCAACGGGGGGAGCCCAGAAATGGAAGCCCCGACGACAATCCGTCGCCTGCTTGCTGCGGCCGAACGTCGAGAGGAAAAGGCAGGGAAGCCCATTCGACGGGCTTCAAAGCGAGGAGAGATCGGCTCTCCCTGGCCCGTCGGAGATCAATCCGATGACCGCACACGCCGTTGCCTTCGCCCGCGAAAACGCCTGCCTCCATAGCCAGTGGCAGAGCTTCGTCTTCCTCCTCGCCGATGCGCTCGCTCGCATGACCGGTGAAGGCTGGACTCCCGGCGAGCATGACGATCTGACGGTCGGGCCGCATACCGCGACCTGGACCCTTTCGCGCAGCGACGGCTTCGTCCTGAAGGTTTCGTCCCATGGCAAGCGCGGCGTCGCCACCATGGATCGCCGGACCGAACGCCGCCGCAACATCATCGCCGACGGCGACGCCGTCGCCCCGATGTTCGTCAAGCTGCCCATCCATCATTTCGACCGCTTCGCCGATCCGGACGCGATCGCTGAGGATCTGATCGGACAAGTCATCGAGCCGTCCGAACCCTTCCATGGCAAGCTCGTCGAACTGCGCGAGAAGCGCGCGCGCCTCGGCCGTCACCTTGACGATCATAGCCGGGATCTCGGCAGCATTCTCGGAAATCCGGCCGTCGACACGAACGACCAAAGCGGGCGCACCCACCTGGTCGCCAAGGGCCACGTCTTCGGCCGGGTTCGTCTCGGCCGTGGCGGTTCGGGAACCCTGGAGCTGTCCGGTCTCAGCCACAGTGCGATCGTGGCCATCGCCCGGATCGTCGCCGGCAACGGCACTGAGGCCGCCTGATGCGGTTCAAACGCTGGCCCCGTGTCGAGGCATATGTCGACACGTCCCGCAAGCGCGCGGCTTTCCATCGCTCGCAGAAGGCCAAGCGCAACAAGTTTCCGCTCCTGGCGCCCCTGATCGCCGAGGAGCAGCACGACGTCGACACCGAGATGGCGCGCCGTGCCGACTGGTGGCCGAAGGCGCAGCAGGAGGGCCGCGACCGACGCGCCGCTAATTGGCGCCGCGCCCGAGCCCGGCTGTTCGCCCATGGCGACAACATGCGGGGCCTGCTGCGCCAGCTCTGGCGCGAGTGCCCCTATCCCGCCGATCCGGCCTGTCTGCTCGACCTGTTCCACCAAATCGACGTAGGCCGGGTCGATCCGGAGCGCCCACCCTGGAAGTTTCACCGCGAGCTGACCCCGCGCATCACCCCGAACCCGGAAAACTGGAATGCAGCCTTCCGCCAGATCGGGCACGCGAAGGTCGGGGGCGGGCCGAAGACGATCGGCGCCGACAAGTTCACCTTCATCGGCAATCTAAGCGGCGAGCTCCTGTTCATTACGTCTCAGGTTCGGCTCGTCGAGCCCAACGAGAGCTTCTACACGCCCTCGAACATGAGGTTGCGCGACAGCTTCGTGGGCCGCTCCGGCCACTATGTCGTGCTCGAGGTGAGCCCCTCGTGCTCGGACGAGGACCTCGTCACCATCGAGCGTCTTGCGCGCGAGGCCGACAAGCGGTCCCTGATCGTCACCCGGAAGCCGCGTCCCGGCCAGGGAGCGGCGTCGTGAGCGGCGGGGACGATCGCCCCGGGATCGGCGACAACGGTGGGCCGCCCATCGACGACGAGCCGCCGGTCCTGCCGTCCGGCGCGAAGTGCCGGCTGTGCCGGCACTGGATGGCACCCCCCGAAGCCGATGAGCGGGCCTATGACTTTTTCCGGCTCGGCCTCTCGCGTCGGCGCGTGAAGCGCCCGGCGGGTTCCTGTGATCGCGTGATCCTGTCGTGGGGCAAGCGGCCGAGCTTCTCCGCGACCGCGGGAGAGTCCGTGTGTTGGAACTACGAGGAGAAGCCGCCGGCGCCGCGCGCCAAGGGTGGCGGCTTCGTCACGATCTACCGGAACGGCCGCGTCGCCTGGCAGGGACGGGAGGAGGATGCTCCACCCGAGCAGACCGAGCTGGATCTGTGAGACACCCCAATTGACGTCTCCCAGGACCAAGGCTCGAAGCGCGCGTTGTGACCGCCTGCATTTTCTGTATAATGCAGAAAACTCTCGAAGGAGACTGACCATGGACCAGAAGTCCATCACCACCGCCGATTTCATCCGCCACTTTGGCCGTTACCACGAGGAGGCGCAGCGCGGACCTCTTACGCTCACCAAGCACGGCCGACCCTCGCTCGTGGTCATGTCTGCCGAGGCCTATGAGCGCCATTTCCGCAAGGACGATCCGCGCCGGGTCTACGGCCCGGGTGAGACGCCGCCGGAGCTGGCCGAGATCCTCGTGACGGAACTGGATCGGCAATCGGCCGCGTACAAGGCCCGGCGCGATGACTAGTCGCTTTTCAAGCGGCCAGATCGTCAGCTACCCTTACCTGTGGCGTTGGCAGATGAAGCGGGGCCAGGAGTCGGGCCAGAAGGATCGGCCCGTCTGCCTGGCGATGACGTTCTTCGATGAGCGCCAGAACTTCACCCATCTGGTGATCCTGCCCATCTCGGGGACTCCGCCGCAGCCTGATCAAACCGCTCTGGAGATCCCGCGCCTAGAGATCAAACGTGCCGGGCTCGACGAGCTTCGGCAAGGCTGGATCACCGTCAGCGAATACAACTACGATATCGCCGAGCGGTCCTACTATTTCGAACCCGGCCAACGACCGCGCGGGCAGTTCGGGCCGAAATTCCTCGAAGAGATCCGGGTCGCCCTGCGGCCCACCATCGCCGCCCATATTGGCCGCATCGACCGGACGAGGTGAAGGATGACGCCGCTTCTCATCATTGCTTTGCCTGACAGCCAGGCGCCGATCGTCTGGTGGGCGTCGGACGCCTACGTCACCGCGGCCGTCGCGCGGCTCGACGAGAGCGCCGTGCCCTTTGACGAGGCCTGCCGGCGCTACAGCGAACTGCACGGGCAGGCGCATTTCTTCGAGAGCCAGCCAGAAGCGGAAGCGTGGGCGGAGACCTACACCGGACCCGGCTGGCTGGAGGTGCGGGCCGCGGTCGCCCGCGCGCCCTCACAGCCGCCCAAGGACCTGGCGTTGACGGAATGACCTGTTCCGCCGGCAAGCAGGATGAGGAGAGGGGACCTACAATGGATGCTCACGTTTCCGCCGCCCTGGAGCGGCTCCTGACAATCGCCGAAGGCGGCACCGGCCAGAGCCGGCGTTGCGCGAATTTCCTGCTGGCCTGGTGGAATGCGGGCGACTGCGGCGGCTTCGACTTCACCGACATGTGGAACGTCGATCAGCGCGTGGCCGACGACATGGTGGTGGTCTTCGCTCAGGTCTCGCGTCTGAACGAGTATCCCGACAAGGATCTGTATGGCGCCCGCTTCGAGGATCTCGTGCGGCAGTGGCGCCCGGAGCTGGTCAAGTCCGGCCACGATCTGATGGCTCACAACGACGGCTGAAGCCGGCATGTCATCGACGAGGGCTCATTCGCAACGCTTCAGCCCTGGATTGACCGAAGGAACCGCCCGCATGTCCCCGAAACCCCCCGTTCGCCTTCTCCTCAGCATGTCGCTCGTCTGCTGTGTCGTCTGGGCGGCGCCGGCGGCTGAGATCTGGGAAGGCCTCCTGGAGGGCGACATTATCGTCCAGGAGTCGACCGGGCCCCTGGCGGAGTTCCTGAAGCAAGCGACAGGCAGCCATGTCACCCACGTCGGCATCATGCGGCAAACGGGCGTGTCGCAACTTTGCCGCTAAAACGCGAAAGCCCCAACTTTGCGGGGATTTTCAGGCTTTGTTAACTTTTTGCAGCCCGAAGATCTGCGCGAGGAGGTCGTTCTGGCTATGGACCGTCCACTCGCCGGCGAAGCCGAAGCCCTTTTTCAGCCACAGCATCGCCTCAAAGCCTTTGATGGTTCGCCGGGCCGTGTTGAACGATCGGAACCCGCCGATCCGCGGCATCGCCTTCTTCACCCGGAAATGATCGCTCTCGATCCCTTGCTGAAGGTGCTTCGTGACATGATGCACGGGATCGAGTGGTAGCAAGCGATCCTCGACGGCCGATCGGATGGCAGTCGGGAACGGTGCAGCGCCATCCGTGCCGACCGACGTCGGCGACAGCAGCGGCTCGTCTTTCAGCATCTTGCGGAAGAAGCGCTTGGCCGCATCGGCGTCGCGTTTCGCCGTCAGCAGGAAATCGACGGCGTTCCCATGCTTGTCGATGGCTCGGTACAGATACCGCCACTGGCCGCGGACCTTCACATAGGTCTCGTCGATCCGGATTGAGCCACAATGAGGTTTGCGAAACCGGCGCAACCGCTTCTCGATCAGCGGCGCATAGGTGAGAACCCAGCGATTGATCGTCGAATGGTCGACCGCGAAGCCGCGCTCGGCGAACATTTCCTCAAGGTCCCGATAGCTGAGCGGATAGCGTAGGTACCATGTCACCGCCTGAACGATCAGCCACGCCTCGAACTGCCGGCCTTTGAAATCCTCCTTTGACGCCCGCCTTAGCTTTTCGACGATTGTGTTCAGGATCATGGCAAGGCTCTCCGTTGGTGAGAGCCCGAAAATTGACGAACACGGTCACCGAACCGTTAAGCGGCTAAAGTTTGCGACAGCCCCGAACAAGATGCTGGTGCTGGAGCTTGCCCGCAGCGAGTTCATCCTTCGCCGCGAGAACGTAATCGCGCTGGGCAATTCCGGCACGGGCAAGACGCACGCCGCCTTGGCCCTTGGCCTGGCCGCCTGCCAGAAGGGGTTCACCGTCACCTTCACGACCGCCGCCGCGCTCGTCCATCAACTCATGGAAGCCCGCGACGAGCGCCGTCTCCTGAAGCTGCAGCGCGATCTACAGGCGGTCAAACTGCTGATCATCGACGAACTCGGCTACGTGCCGTTGTCGCCGACCGGCGCCGAGCTTCTGTTCGAGGTCTTCTCTCAGCGCTACGAACGCGGATCGACGGTGGTCACCTCGAACCTGCCGTTTGAAGACTGGACGAGCGTCTTGCATTCGGAGCGGCTGACCGGCGCCCTGCTGGATCGCCTCACGCATCACGTCCACATTCTGACAATGAACGGCGACAGCTACCGGCTCAAGCAGTCTTCCGGCAGCCGCCGCTCTTCTGCTTCCGACAAAAGGGCGGAGCAAAACCAGGCCACCGCCGACGCCGTCGATCCCAATACTGGCGAAATCTCTGCGTCCTGATCCGCGGACTCGATCGCCGACGCACGAAGGGGCCCGATCGGGCCCCTTCGTGCGTCGCGCCTGCCACCGCCGTGGCCTGCTTTTACTCCGCCCAACTGGCCTGGATTTGCTCCGTCGTTGACAGTCGCTGTGGTGTAACAACCACAGTGCTCCGTCCGAATAATGGGGGGAGCTTGTAGGAAACCCTAAGAGCAGCTAGATAGCGCATATGAGACAATGGCTGACATTGGCGGTTCGTTTGTCGCTCGCGATTGCACTCTTTGCAAGCGCGTTCGCTGCAACGTCTGCCTATGCACGTTCTATTGACGCGGGAGCGCGTTCCGCCACCGTCGCATTGGTTTCCATGCAGACCGCAAGCGACGACGAAGCGAAACACCCCGAAACCTCTCATTCGAAAGACCATCATCCGAAAGGAGCGTCGCACTGCCTCGTGCAATGTGTTTCGGCTCTCGATAGTCGGCCTGATGCGCCGCTGATGTCTTTGGCTTACGAATACACCGCCTATTATACCTCTCTGAGAGCTGTCCTTGGCGTAGAGCCTGCCGCCGACGATCGTCCTCCCCGCCTGTAAAGGTAGCTTGCGGCCTCGATCAGAGTCGCACGGCGCATTGATTTTCTCAATGTGCTTGGGAAGCGTCGCGCTTATCCGCTTTGGATAGCCGCGTCGATCGGTCGACACAAAGTGCTCCTTTACAGGCGCACGACTTCTCTCGGTATCGTCACTCTCATGAACAAGATAGCGCTCGGCGTGACCCTTTCGGGTTTCGTCCTGGCTGGCTGCGCTCCTGCACCTCGCGGTTTGCCGGACGTCTCTGCCATGCCTCCTGCTGCAGACCCTCAATATGCATCGCCGAATGTACAGAGCACGGCGGTTATCGGCTCTTACACGCCCCGATCGGTCACTGAGCCACGTGGCTGGCGCAACAGTGGCGTCCGGCTCGAAGCCGTCCCCTCGACAAGCCAGGAGACAGGGCAATGAAGCGCCGTCTACTGATTTCCGGTGTCATAACGCTGCCACTTCTCATCAGTGGGTGCGTCTCGGCGACTGAGGATTTTGAGACAGATCTGGGCTTTGCGTCTGTCTCAAGCCAAACGGCCCAGCGTCTCGGAAAAGAGACCGTCTGGATCCAAAGCCAAGCGCAGGCGAAATCTGCTCAGGACCGCGTAGCGATGCTCCTGAAACCGAAATATGTCGGAGTCGATGCCGCAATTCAGGTCGCGCTCCTCAACAACAAGTCGTTGCAGGCGTCCTATGCGGATGTCGGGCTTTCCGTTGCCGATCTTTGGCAAGAGGGGCTGCTCCAAAATCCAAGCTTGTCCGTTGGATATAGCGGGATTGGCATCGCCCGATCCGTCGAGGGACTCATCGCTGCCAACTTGATGAGACTTTTGACACGAGAACGCCGGCTGGATGTTGCAGAAGTGCGTGTGCTGCAGGCACAGCTACGCGCGGTCGACGCAACGCTTGCTCTCGCGATGGAAACTCGCCGCGCATGGATCGACGCAGCATCTGCCTGGGAGGCCGTGTCCTACCTCAACAGGGCGAAAGTCGCAGCCGACGCCGCCGCAGAATTGGCTCTCGAGCTTGGAAAAACAGGCGCACTCCCGAAAGTCGATCAGGCGCGTGAACAAGCGTTCTATGCCGAACTGACAGCTCAGACTGCCGAGGCAAGGCTTGCTGCGAAACTTGCGAAAGAACGTCTCTACAAAGTCATGGGCGTATGGGGGCAAAACCTAAAATTCGAGGTGCCGAACGCGCTTCCGTCACTCCCAGGTTCCTTAAAATCCTATAAGGCCATCGAAGCTGAAGCATTACGCAACCGCGTCGATCTTCAAGTCGCTCGTCTGGAGCTGGAGGCTTTGGCTCGATCATATGGTCTTACCAAGGCGACAAGATACCTCTCCGATCTTGAAATCTCGGCTGGGATTTCGGTCGAGGAGGAGATTGAAGAGGCCGAAGACGGCAGCGAGACGTCGACCAACGTCGTTTCCGGTGCGGGTGAGATCGGCCTTGAAATTCCAATCTTCGATAGCGGCCAAGCGCGTCTACGGAAAGCAGAATTTCAGTATTTGAAGGCTGCGAACCAGCTTGCAGCCAAGGCTGTCGACATTCGCTCCGAAGCGCGGGCCGCATTTCAAGCTTATCGCGGCAGACATGAGATTGCGCGGCACTACCGATCGAACGTTGTTCCAATTCGAACGACGATCGAGAAGGAGTCGCTCCTGACATACAATGGAATGATCACAAATACATTTGATTTGCTGGCAGATACGCGTCAAAAACTTGCCGCAATACTATCTTCTGTAGATGCAAAGCGAGAGTTTTATCTTGCTGATGCCGGTCTGATGGCGGCGGTCTACGGCGGAGGAGAAGGCACACCCGACGCGGACGCGGAAACCGAACTCGCGGATGCCGGTGACGAGTGACGTCACCCGGACTCCAAGCAAACATCTGAGTGGAGAATATCAATGGTCTCTCGACGTCAGTTCCTGGGTGCTGGTGTAGCGCTTGCGGGCGCTACCGCGTGGTCCCGAACGTCGGCAATGGGGTTGCCCGAGGCTCCAATTATGGAGAGTGCTGCAACGCAGCCGCCAACCCTTCCAAGTGCCGGCCCTGATTACAATCCAGTGATTACGCTCAACGGCTGGTCGCTGCCCTTCCGCATGAACGGCAATGTAAAGGAGTTCCACCTCGTCGCGGAGCCCGTGGAGCGGGAAATGGCGGAGGGAATGACCGCCTATCTCTGGGGCTACAATGGCCAGTCACCCGGCCCGACGATCGAGTGCGTCGAAGGCGACCGGGTTCGCATCTTCGTCTCCAACAGGTTGCCGGAGCACACGACCGTTCACTGGCACGGTCTGATCCTGCCCTGCGGAATGGACGGCGTTGCCGGTTTGACCCAGCCGGCAATCCCATCCGGCAAAACCTTTGTCTACGAGTTCGACGCCGTGAAGAGCGGCACTTTCATGTACCACCCGCATGGCGACGAGATGGTGCAGATGGCGATGGGCATGATGGGCATGTTCATCATTCACCCCAAGGATCCGACCTTCATGCCGGTCGACCGGGACTTCGTGTTCATGTTGTCGGCTTACGACATCGACCCCGGCTCGTATCTGCCACGCGTCATGGAAATGACCGACTTCAACATGTGGACGATCAACAGCCGCATCTTTCCCGATGTGGCCCCGCTGGTCGCCGCCACTGGGGACCGGGTGCGGGTGAGGGTTGGCAACCTCACCATGACCAACCACCCAATCCACATGCACGGTTATGACTTCGAAGTGACGTGCACGGACGGTGGATGGGTGCGGCCGGAAGCTCGTTGGCCGGAGGTTTCGATCGACATTCCTGTCGGCGCAATGCGGGCCTACGAATTCGATGCGGTCCATCCCGGCGATTGGGCGCTTCACTGCCACAAGTCGCACCACACCATGAATGCCATGGGGCACGAAGTTCCGACGTTCATCGGCGCGAACAAGGCGGAGGTCGCAAAGAAAATTCGCCAAGTTCAGCCGGAGTATATGCCGATGGGTACCAAGGGTATGGCGGACATGGCCGAGATGTCGATGCCGCTTCCGGACAACACCATCCCGATGATGACCGGCTGGGGCCAATTCGGCTCGCTCGAGATGGGCGGCATGTTCACCGTCATGAAGGTTCGCGACGGGCTCGAAGCCGGCGATTACGAAGATCCGGGCGACTACGAGCATCCGCCAGGAACGGTAGCTTACGAATGGACTGGGGCTCTGGCCGCAGCTCCCACAGCCCCTGCTGGAAGCGCGGATGGATCAGCCCTTCGAAAATCGGATGTCCGTCAGATCAAAATGTCGGGCAGCGACCATTCCGGCCACTAGAAGCCGGGACTGAACAGGGACTCTTCAAGACACTCAGGAGAAAGATCATCATGAGAACTTTTGTTGCGGCTCTTTCCGTTGGAGCCTTCGCCCTCCTTGCTCTTCCAGCTTATGCAGCGGGAAGCCATTCCGGGGGCCACGACGATGAGATGGCCATCGGCAAGCCAGGCGAAGCGGCAAATGTGGCGCGGACCATTGAGGTCGTGATGTCGGAGAACGACGACGGCGCGATGCTGTTTTCGCCTTCAGCCATTCAGGTAAAGGCGGGCGAAACGGTTCGCTTCAAGATCGTGAATGAAGGCGAAACCGAACATGAATTCGTCATGGACTCCATGGACGAAATCCAAGAGCACAAAGCTCTGATGGAGAAATTTCCGGAGATGGAGCATGCGGATGCAAACGCAATCCGTCTTGAACCGGATAATTCCGGCGAAATTATCTGGAGCTTCACCAAGCCAGGAAGCTTCGAGTTCGCCTGCCTCATTCCTGGACACTACGAATCCGGTATGCACGGTCCGCTGACCGTCGCATCAAAATAACGCGTCCTAACACCAATTCTGAAAAGGAAAACACAAGTGCGCACCCTCATCGCCGCTACCTTTGCAACTATTATTGCATCCAACGCGAGTTATGCCGGAGGCTCTATTCCAGGTTCAGAAGCTGGGATCGAGGCTCATGAGGCTGCAGAACGTATAGCTGTCGCTCAAGGTGGTCATGTCGCGGCAGACTCTGCCAATCACACAATTCTGCAGCATTCGCCTCAGACGTTTGGTTATCCAAGCTCCTCGCCGGCCCTTTCCGATCACAACCTGATGCCCGGTTCTGAATACGGCATTGAGCGTGCGGAAGAAAAATCCCGGTTCAACGTCGATGCCGATAAGTATCACAACCAAGCTCCAGTCGCGACAACTCGCGTCGGACCAATCCGGATTGTGCCCGGTTCTGACTACGGCTTGCTTTAAGCCCTGTAGAAAACGCTATTGAAGGAGTTTCAAAATGAAGACGATCATCAATCTTGGCCTAGCAGCAGCGCTTTCCGTTTCAGCAGCGATGCCGGTGATGGCGGCTGAATTTACCAAGGGCACCATTCAGAAGGTCGACACCAAGGCGAAGAAGATCACGATCAAACATGGTCCGCTGACGAACCTCGACATGCCAGGGATGACGATGGTGTTCTCGGTCGCCGATCCTGCAATGCTCGAAAAGGCCAAAGAAGGCAGCAACATTCAATTCATCGCCGACCGGGTTCGCGGCAAGTTGACTGTTGTCGAAATGAAATGACGAAATGGCGCTCCGCTTTCCGTAGCGGAGCGCCTTCGAATGGAGAGTTAAATTTTGCCTTTTACGCGCAGGACAGCCTTGACGGGTTTGGGATTACTGGCCCTCGGCGGATGTACGTCTGCAAACAGAATTGCCGCATCTGCCCCGCCTCGCATCCAACCGCGACTTCAGAACGCCACGTCGGGTTCTTGGACCTATCCGACCTATTACGGCCCGGTCTATTCAGAGCCGTTCACCATTCCTGCCGTTCCCCCGGGGGTCGTCGCTCCGCAATATTGGAGGCAGCTCGTCGATGATCCAACTGGAGAGCAGCCGGGCACACTCGTAGTCGATCCAGACGAGAAATATCTTTATCTGGTCCAGGAAGGAGACCAGGCTCTGCGATATGGCATCGGTGTCGGCCGACAGGGTTTTTCGTGGTCGGGCTCTGCGCGCGTCCAATACAAGAAGCAATGGCCCACCTGGACGCCCCCACGAGAAATGATTGAGCGGCAGCCTGAGTTGGAGCCGTATTCCTCGGCAAACGGCGGGATGCCGCCAGGTCTCTCGAACCCACTTGGCGCCAGAGCACTTTATCTTTTCCAGAATGGAGTCGACACGCTTTATCGAATTCACGGTTCGCCAGAGGCCAATTCGATCGGTCGAGCCGTTTCATCGGGATGCATCAGGCTTCTCAATCACGAAATCATCGATCTCTACAGCCGCGTCCCGGATGGAACACTGGTCAAGGTCAGACCATCCAGGCGTCAGATCGAGGCGAGTTCTATGATGGCCGCCCTATGAAGTTATCTCGAAGGGCCTTCTTGGCAGGGGCTGGAGCCGTCATCAGCCAGAAAGCCTTCGGTCGCGTCATCGACCTATCGAAAGAGAACGAGACGGCCCGTGTCTTGACGGCGCGCCGAGCTTCAGCCTCGATTCTTCCATCCGATCTCGCCTCGCCGACGGCGATTTGGGGCTTCGACGGTACCGCGCCCGGGCCTGTCCTCAGGGCAAAGGCCGGGGAGCGCCTGAAGGTCGTCGTCGAGAACGGCCTCGACCAGCCGACCAGCGTCCATTGGCACGGCATCCGCATCGACAACGCGATGGACGGCGTGCCCGGCCTCACGCAGGAGGCGATCGAGCCCGGCGGCCGTTTCTTTTACGACTTTAGGACGCCCGATCCCGGCACCTATTGGTACCATTCCCATGATCGTTCTTGGGAGCAGAATGCTCGAGGCCTGCACGGCGCGCTGATTGTCGAGGAAGCCGAGCGATGGAAGGGCGCCGACCGGGACATCGTTCTTCTCGTCGACGACTGGCGTCTCACCAAGACGGGGGCGATCGAAGACAGCTTTGGGCAGATGATGGACTGGAGCCATGGTGGTCGCCTCGGCAATGTCGTGACAGTCAACGGCAGGTACAAGCCGCGAATTGCATTTCGGCCGAACGAGCGCGTTCGGCTTCGCCTAATCAACGCTGCCAATGCGCGGATCATGGACATCGGCTTCCGCGGCGCGGCGACACGCCTTCTGGCGCTCGATGGGATGGCGACTTCACTTGCCGAAATGCCCGGACCGGTTCGACTGGCTCCGGCTCAAAGGGCAGATCTCCTCGTCGACTTTCCGGCATCCCCGAAACCGCTCGCGATGACCATCGAGACGCGCGACGGTCCGGTCGCCATCGCGGAAATCTCCGTCTCGGGCGAACCAGTTCGTGCGGAGTTTCCGGAGCCGATCGGTTTGCCGGCGGCAGGCCTCCCCGTTTCGTCCGATTTGCAGGATGCGCGACGGGCCGAACTCCGAATGGAAGGCGGCGCGATGGGGCGCATGACGGGCGCGATGCATGATGGCCGGATGATGGATATCCGCTCGCTCGCTCAGACGGGGCGGGTCTGGGCTTTCAACGGTGTGGCAGGCGATATGAACGAACCGCTCGCCCGGTTCGAGCGAGGCCGGACGGCCGTCGTGAAAATTCGTAACGAGACGCCATGGCCGCACGCGATGCACGTCCACGGTCACCACTTTCGAGTCGTCTCGCGGGATGGTGGGGCCATCCTCGATCCGGTGCTGCGCGACACGGATCTCATGATGCCTGACGAGACAATCGAGATCGCCTTCGTCGCTGACAATCCGGGCAAATGGCTGCTGCACTGCCACATGCTCGAACACTCGGCATCGGGCATGATGACTTGGTTCGAAGTCGCCTGAGGAGAGCCGAGTTGAACATCAGCAAGACAACACTCGTCGCGATCACAGGGGCCATCGCCGTCGGCGCACTTTTAATCTGGCGGGCAACGTCACCCAGCGGGCCGACCACCGACCATATCGTTGACGTGACCGTGCCTGAACTGTCGGCGCAAGCTGCCTATGGCGAAGATCTCTTCAAGGAGAATTGCGCTGCGTGCCATGGCGAGAACGCTGGCGGCACAGAACAGGGGCCGCCGCTCATCCACCGGATCTACGAGCCGAACCATCATGGCGACCAGGCCTTCCTCATCGCGGCGACGCAAGGCGCGAGAGCCCATCACTGGCAGTTCGGGAACATGCCGCCTGTCGCCGGCATCACGACTCGCCAAATTCAAGACATCGTTGCCTATGTGCGAGAAGTTCAAAAAGCCAACGGCGTCTTTTGATCGCCTTTCCCTGGGACTTGAAATGAAACTTAGACTGTTCGTTCTGATGTTGACTGCTGTCGTCGTCTCAGCATGCTCAGCTACACAACCAGCGAAGTACGATAATTCTCTTGCACTCTCAAGTGCTGCTGAAGGCGTTGCGGACGCAGTTCGATTTACTCCATATTCTGGCAAAAGTGCAGTCGGCCTTTTAGAGAAGCCCTATTTTATTTCATTCCGAGCGAGAAATGCAGAAAGCTACGGGCATTCCTTTGTCGCGTTTGGTGAACGCGATTCCGCCGGCAACATTCCGTACGATCGATCTGGTGTTCTGATCCCGTTGATGACAGAGATCGCTGGGCTTCATCCCGCCTCGACAAGCGACGTTCCGTACTCAATCGGCCATGTGGTGCCAGTGCCGTCCGAAACAGGTCCTTCGGATGGAGATACCGAGATTGCTTACCTTCAAAACGAGCTGACGATTGCCCTTTCCCCAGGTGAATACAGAAAACTATACTCGTTCATAAAAGAACTTCAGTCATCCCGCCCACTTTGGCACGCCGTTGCCTACAATTGCTCTTCTTTTACAAACGAGATTGCGTCCTATATGGGACTGGATACAGCAAATCATATTCTTTTTCCAACTAATTACATTGAATCATTAAAAAATCGAAACCCAGACATCGAAAGTATATAGAATGCACCTTCATTGCGAATTTATTCTAGAATTGCAATGAAAAGCGAAAGAATACACAGATGATGTGCAGCTAAAGAATTAAGTGTTTTATTCATCTAGCTGCATAGCGCCTCGCTCACATTGCCGCTCTAGATGCGTGTTGGCTGAACGAGGAGTTTAACTTCTGAACTCGATTGAGGTGTTGGGCATGGAGATCGTCCTCTGGATCATTGTTATCGGAGTTCTATCGGTGTTGTGGATTCGAGGAGTCCATGGCGTCCAGCGCTCGGCAACAGCACCTCAACAGATACCTTTCCTTGGAGGCGGCATGCCGTATACCCATGCCTGGCAGCGCTATCACATTCGCTACTATTCGATGACGCTCCTTTTCATCGCCTTCGAGATGGAGATGATGTTCATGTATCCTTGGGCCGTCGTCTTCGTCGAGGAGGGCGGCAAGGCGATGATGGAGATGGGGATGTTCCTCGCGATCCTCTCCATCGGCATCGTCTATGCCTGGCGTGAGGGCGTGTTCCGGTGGCAGTGAGCGCGCTGAGGAAATGGGCGGGCGAGGCGCCGGCGCCGATCTTCGTCGCGGCTGGCGAAGAGATGCGCGACCGGGTCGAGCTTCTGTTCAACGATGGTCGCCTTGTCCGTGCAGCAAGCCCCCGCCATGCCGCAATTTTCCTGATCGCCGGGCGCATGCGGCTGGAAGACCGCGAGGATCTGCGGCGTCTGCATGATCAGATGCCTCATCCCCGCGTGACGCTTCTCTGGGAGGCCGAAGTCGGCGAGGCGCTGGGGGAGGCGGAGCGTTTCACGGGCAGCACGCTGGCAAGCGACAAAGATGCAGGCGAGGCGAGGCGCTTGGACGAGGCGGTGCGCGACCGTCTCGAAGGGCTCTGGCAGGAACTGGCCAGCGGCGAGCGGCCGAGCGAGCCGGACCTCTTGCACGACGAACCACCCAACCCCTGGGAAGGTATCGGCCCCCATGGCCAGGGCGGCAAGGGCATGATGGGCGGCACGCCTTATGGCCGGCCGATGGCGATGACCTCCGACGATTTGAGGGACGGCCTCGCGCTCGATCCTTATACGGCGCGCTTCGGCCCCTTTCTGCCGGTGTTTCCGCCGGGGCTGCTCTTGGAAATGACGCTTCAGGGCGACGTAATCCAGTTGGCCAAGGTGCTCCGGGCGCCGCTGCGGCAAGCGGCGAGCGACCATGCTCCAGAGGCGCTTTTGCGGCTGGCGCGGCTTCTCGATCTTCTCGGCCTGCCGGCGCTCAGCCAGCGCGCTCGGCTTGCGGCGGGAGATCGATCGTCATCGACGCTCGAAAAGCTCGGTCGTACCATCCGCTGGTCGGGCGCGACGCTCGCCATCCCGCCGGGGCTGGGCGCGCTCGAAGGGCATGCCGATCTGCGTACCCGTCTCAATGATCTCTTGGCCATCGCCGGCGGTTCCTCACCAGCGACGCGGCCGGAACTGCCGGAATCGGCGCATCTCTCCTCACTTCTGCCCGGCCTCGAATGGTCCGAGGCGATGCTCGTCCTCAACAGCTTCGATGACAAGACGCTATCGATGCTGGCCATGGTGATGAACGAGCCGGACGAGGAGAGCGACGGCCACGATCATGATGGCGATCACATGCACCATGACCACGGCGGTCATCACGATCACGGTGGTAGCCATAATGACCATGGCGGGCACCAGGGTGAGGGGGGCCACGAAGATCAAGGCGATCATAGTTCGCATCAGAGTCATGAGCATCACAATCGCCATGGAGGCCACGCCTGATGGAGCTCATCGCCGCCCTGCTTCTCCTCCTTTTTCTGTCGGTGGGCTTTGCCGGGGCTGCGCTCGCCGACGGCATGCTCCCGGCTCTTATATCCGGGCAGGCTCGCCCGTCCTGGCGTCGGCCGATCGCTGAAGCCGCTCGCCTCCTGCAAACCCAGCCCATCCGCACCGAAGCGCCGGACGCGCTGCTCTGGTTTCTCGCCCCTGCGCTCTACCTTGCACTCGCGATTATCGGCCTAGCGGTCATTCCCTTCGGCCCGGGTCTCGTCACCATTCCAAGCGAAGTCGGCATTGTCGTCTGGGGCAGCTGCGAGGCGTTGACCATCGTTGCGGTCTTCATGTTCGGTTGGTCGGCCAATGCGCCGCTGCCGCTGATCGGGGCCTATCGCTATGTGGCGATCGCCCTGCCGGCGATGCTAATTTCGATGTTCGTCCTGATCGGCGCGGCACTGCCGGCGGAATCTCTTGGTTTCACCGAGATCGTCGAGGCGCAGCGCACGGTCTGGAACGTGGTGCGCCAGCCGGCGGGGCTGATCCTCTTCCTGATGCTCGGCCTTGCGATCAGCCTGCGCGGTCCGTTCGACTATGCCGACCCGGCCGATCTCGCCGGCGGCACCACGGCGGACGTTTCCGGCCCGGCGCTGCTCGCCTGGAAGATCGCACGGCTTGCCATGCTCGTCTCGGTCTCGGCGGTCACAGCGACGGCCTTTCTCGGCGGCTATCTCGGGCCGATCCTGCCGGGCTTCGTCTGGTTTCTCCTGAAGACGGCATTGGTCCTCGTCGTCCTTGTCGCCGCCGGCAACCTCTTCGCACGCGTGCCGCCCGCCCGCATGATGGGCGTCATCTGGACGATGCTCCTGCCGCTCTCCTTCCTCATGCTTCTCGCCGTCGGTCTGGAGTTGCTGCTATGGGGCTGACCGATCTCCTCTTCTTCGCCCTTTCGGCTGTCGCGATCGTCTCCGGCTGGCGCGTCTTCGCCACAGATTCCATGGTGCGCGCGTCGTTCCTGCTGCTTCTCTCCTTCGTCGCGGTCGGGCTCATCATCGTCATGCTCGCTGCCCCCTACATCGGCGTCGCGACCATCTTCATGATGACGGTCGAGATGATGGTCATGGCCCTTTTCATGGTCATGTTCATGATGAACCCGGCCGGGCTCAATCCGATGATGATGGTGCATCAGCACCGCTTCTCGATTGTCGCCGGCGTCCTCGCCTTCGCCGGGCTCACGGTCGCGATCCTCTTCACGAGCTTTCCCGGAATCCCCGTCGATCCGGCCGCGCCGGTCGTCCATGATCTCGGCATCGAGCTTCTCGGGCCCTCCATGCTGATCTTCGAGACAGCCGGGGTGACGCTGCTCGCCACCATGATCGGCTCGGTGATCCTCTCCTCGCGCTCGGGTCGCTTCGGCCTGGCCGATCAGGGCTCCCGGCCGCCCGGCCTCGAACCGGACGGCGAACCCGCAGGACGCCAGCCCGAACAGGGCGGCGGCGGCCATCATCACCACCATCATTAGGAGGGACCGACCCGTGACGCTCGCCAGTGTCCTCATCGTCGCCGCGGCCCTGATCGGCATCGGGCTCTATGGCGCCCTGTCGCAGCAGAGTTTCGTCATGCTGATGATGGGGCTCGAACTGATGCTGAACGGCGGGCTTCTCGCCGTGATCGGCCTCTGGGCGAACACCATGGGCGGCGCGCCGGAGGGCCAGCTTCTGGCGATCATCATCATGGCGGTGATGGCCGTCGACATGGCGATCGGCTTCGCGCTGGTGACCGCCGTCTATCGCAAGCGACAGGCCGACGTCACCGAAAGCCTCACCACGATGAAGCACTGATCGATGGCCTTCGTCCTCCCCCTCCTGCCGATCCTCTTCGCCATCGCGACGGCCGTCGCGCCGCGCGGGAGTGAAGATCGTCAGCGGTTCTTGCTGATGGGGCTCGCCGTTGGGGCGATGGCGCTGACCGCGCTCATCGCCGCCTTCGGCGCAGCGAACGGCTGGACCGGCCATATCGCCTGGCACGAACCCCTTGGCCTGACGGCCGCCCTGCCGCCGCTCGCAGGCGCGATGGCGATCCTCGTGCCGCTGATCGCGCTGCCTGTCCTCGCCTATGCCGCTTTTCACGAAGAGGGCCGGGGACTGCGCCGGCTTGTCGCCATCCTCCTCGTCTTCGTCGGCGGCATGGAGCTTCTTGTCGTCGCGGCGGATTTCCTGACGCTGCTGATCGGCTGGGAACTGGTCGGCGTCTGCTCCTATCTGCTGATCGCCCATGAATGGCGCGAGCGGGAGAACACCGCCTCCAGCCTCTATGCCTTTCTGATGACGCGCTTCGGCGATCTCGGCCTTTTCGCCGCCGCCATGGCGGTCTTCTCAGTGACAGGCTCGTTTTCCTATGGCGGCCTTGCCGCGATGGAAGGCGCGCCGGCCATCGTCGTGGGCTTCGGCCTGCTCTTAGCCGCCGCCTCGAAATCCGGCCAGATCCCTTTCGCGCCTTGGCTCTTCCGAGCGATGGCGGGGCCCACCTCGGTCTCGGCGCTGCTTCATGCCGCGACCATGGTCGCCGCCGGGGCCTTCATCCTGCTCCGCCTTGAGCCCTTCCTCGCCTCGATGCCGGGTCTGCCGGGCGCGATCATCGCCGTGGGTGCCGCGACCGCGCTTTCGGGCGGCATCGTCGCGCTGCTCCAGACCCATGCCAAGCGCCTGCTCGCCGCCTCCACCTCGGCCCATTACGGGCTGATGTTCGTGGCCGTCGGCGCGGGATATCCGGGGGTTGCCTTCTTCCACCTCGTAGCCCACGCCGCCTTCAAGGCGCTGCTCTTCCTCGCCGCCGGCCTCGCCCATGACAAGACCGGCAGCTACGACCTTTCGACGATGCGCCTCGGCCGCGCTTTGCCGCTGGCGGGCCTCCTGACCTTGATCGGCGCCCTGTCGCTCGCCGGTTTGCCGCCGCTTGGCGGGGGCTGGACCAAAGAAGCAGTGTTGACGGCTGCCGAGCATTGGAGTCTTTGGGCCGCTGGAGCGGTGATCCTTTCCGGGGCACTTAGTGCTGCCTATGCCGCCCGTTTTCAGCTGTCCGCCTTCGGCCTGCCCGAGGAAGAGAGCGAGGACGATGAAGACGCGGGCGAAACCGCGCCGCTCTGGCCGCAGCCCCGCGCCCGCCAGGTCGAGATTGGCGCGATGGTGCTGCTCGCCGTCTTCGTTCTCTTTACATCTTTACTCTGGCTCCCGCCGGTCCGCACGAGCGCTGAAGAACTCCTGCAAGCAACCCTTCCGGAGGCGAGCGTCGCCACCCTCGTCCTCTCGCTTATCGGCGTGGGTCTCGGCCTTCTCATAGGCACGCTGATCGCGCGGCAACATCTCACTTTCGGCAGTGATGGCCCCGCCGCCGAGGTGGCCCACTGGCTGGGCCTGCCAGCGCTGATCGATGCGGCGATCACCGAACCAGTTCTATGGCTATCTCGTGCGGCCGCGAAGCTCGATGATCGCCTCATCGACGGTAGCGTGCGGGCTGTCGCGCTCGGTGGCCGGGGGGTCTCCTGGATTCTACGCCTCAAGGGTGAGGCCGGCGCGGAAGGCCTTGCCGCGCAGGCGACCGGTCTTGTCGGGATTGTTTCGCTCGCCACGAGCCGCTTCGGCGAATGGCTGACCGACGGCTTCGTCGAGGGGCTCGCCCAGACTGTCGGCCAGAGCGGGCGCGATGCACGGCGGCTCCAGACCGGCTTCTCCCACCACTACTACACCATCGCCACGCTCGGTGCCGGCGCGGCGATCATCCTCCTTTTGAGCCTGTCCTGATCCATGCTGACGCTCTCGATCCTCATTCCGCTCCTCGCCTCGCTCGGCCTGTTCTTCTGGTCGGACGTGACCAAGGAGAAAGCCCGCCTCGTCGCGCTCGGCGCCTCGACCCTGTCGCTTCTCTGTCTCGTCGTCGTCTGGCTCCGCTTCGAGACCGGCCCGGAGGCGCCGGCCTTCCAGTCGGTCTCGGAAGTGAGCTGGATAGACGCGCTCGGCGTCGCCTGGCGGGTCGGCGTCGATGGGATGTCGCTCGCCGTCTCGCTGATGAGCGGGCTGCTCTTCCTCTGCGCCATCGCCTGGCCGGCGGAGACCAAGGGCCGGGCTCGGCAATATTACGGTTGGTTCCTGTTCCTGCAGGGCGTCTCGCTCGGCCTTTTCCTGACGCTTGATCTTCTCGTCTTCTACGTTTTCTTCGACCTGACGCTGGTCGGCATGTATTTCCTGATCGGCCGCTGGGGCCATGACAATGCCGAATACGCGGCGCTGAAATTCTTCGTCTATACGCTCGCCGGCTCGCTCGCGATCCTGCTTGCGATCCTCGGCCTCGTCCTCGCCAACGGCACACTCACCTTCGACATGCGCGAACTGATCGCCGCCCAGCCGCTCGGCGGAACGGATCTGCGCTCCAGCCTCATCCTCCTCGGCTTTCTCGTCGGTTTCGCCATCAAGACGCCGCTGGTGCCGTTTCACACCTGGCTGCCGCTTGCCCATGTGGAGGCGCCGGGGCCGGCCTCGGCCGTGCTTGCCGGCGTCCTCCTCAAGATGGGCACCTATGGCATGGTGCGCATTCCCTTCCAGATGATGCGCGAGACCTTCGCGGCCTACACCTTTCCGCTGGCGATCGTCGCCCTCGTTGCGATCCTCTGGGGCGCGCTCGTGGCGCTGGGCCAGACAAACCTCAAACGCCGCATCGCCTACACCTCGGTCAACCACATGGGCTACACCGTGCTCGGCATCGCCGCCGCCGGCGCGATGATCGGCAGCGAGAGCGTCCGTACCCTCGCGCTCTCGGGCGCGGTGACGGAGATGGTCGCCCATGGCCTCATCACCGGCGCGCTCTTCCTGATCGCCGGCGGCTTTCAGGCCCGCACCGGCACCTATGATCTCGCTCGCTATGGCGGCCTCGCACGCGTGACGCCCTTCCTGATGGTGACGTACTTTCTCGCGGCCTTTGCGAGCTTCGGCCTGCCGGGCCTTGCCGGCTTCGTCGCCGAATTCCAAGTCTTCGCCGGAACTTTCGGTGTCTATCCGGTACTGGCGGCGATCGGCCTGCTCGGCCTCGTCGTCACCGCCGCGCTCTTCCTGATGATGGGCCAGCAGATCTTCTTCGGCGAGACTAAGCCGGAGATTGCGATGGTCAGGGACCTGAAACATGCCGAGATCTGGCCGCTCGCGGTGCTCCTCGCCTTCGTCGTCCTCATCGGTTTTCTGCCGGGGTGGCTTCTCGACATGATCCAGACAGGCTCCGCTTTTGCGTCCTTCCACCCCTCTGTGGGGCAGTAAAGATGATGCCGCTCGGAGATATTTTACCGGAGATCGCCGTCCTCCTGACGGCCGTTATCATCGTGCTTCTCGCAAGCTTCTTGCCGCGCCACTTGCAATGGACGAACGCACCGGTGGCGCTTATCGGTCTCGCAATTGCCGCCCTGCTGCTCTTTTCCCAAGCAAATGGCGAAGGGCGCGCGACCTTCTCGGGCACCTACGCCCTCGACATGGCGAGCATCGAGGGCCGACTTCTCATCCTCTTCGCCACTGCCGTCACCGTACTCCTTTCCCCGCGCTGGTTCGAGAGCGACGCGCGGCATGGCGAATATTACGCGATGCTCCTCTTCTCGACCCTCGGCGCGATGGTCCTCGCCGGGGCGCTCGACCTGCTCCTCGTTCTGATCGGCGTGCTCCTGTCCTCGGCGACCGGCTATGTGCTCGCCGCCTATCACCGCGACTGGGCGCTTTCCGTCGAAGCGGGTATGAAGTACTTTCTCGTCGGCGCGCTGGCGAACACCGCGCTGGCACTTGGCGCGACCTTGATGATCGGCCTGCTCGGCGGGCCGGGCTTCGGCGAGATGGCGGCAGCCCTTCAGGCAGGGGAAGCCTCGCCGCTGCTCCTCGTCGGCCTCGGTCTTGTCACTGTGGGCATGGCCTATAAGCTCGGCGCAGTCCCAGCCCATGCCTGGCTGCCGGACGTCGCCGAAGGCGCGCCAGCGCCCTCCGCCGCCTTCCTCACCGTCGTCCCGAAGATCGGGGCGGCCATCGCGCTCGCCAGGCTCGTTTCCCTGTTTCCGGAAACGGACTTTGCCATCCGCGCTCTGGTCGCTGCACTCGCCGTTATCACCATGACCCTCGGCAATCTCGCAGCTCTTTGGCAGGAGGATATGAGACGGATGCTTGGTTGGTCCTCGGTGAGCCAGGCCGGTTATCTCCTAATGGCGGTCACTGTTACTAGTCTGACCGATCACGCCATACCTGCTCTCGTCACGTTTCTGTTTGGCTACGCAACCGCCAATCTTACTGCCTTTGCTGCCATCACCCATTTGCGAGGCCGAACCGACCGAAGTGACTATGCGGGGCTCTTGAAGACCGCGCCGCTGTCCGCGATTGCCATCATCGTCGCCTTCCTCTCCCTTGTCGGCATCCCGCCTCTCGGCGGGTTCGTCGGCAAGCTGGAACTGTTCCTGGCGACGATCGATGGCGGCTATGTCTGGCTTGCGATTGCAGCTCTGGTGAACACCGTTGTTTCACTCGCTTATTATCTTCGCTTCGTAACGCCGATGGTTTTGCGAGCACCATCAGAAAGTGTCCTTCAGCTCGGATCATGGTCTTGCGTGGCCACAACAATCGCGTTGATCTCAGTGGCTGCTGTTGGAATTTTTGCACAATTCCTAATTGGAATGATAGGCGTTAGCGCATTTCTACCAACCTAAACAGAAAACATAGCAGGGGCTTGTGGCTCTTTGATATTAATATAAAAATATAATTATTTCTGTATCCGTTGATGTTTTGAGGATAATCAAACTTTTTATGTATTGGTAACATTTTAATTTTCTATAGTTCGTTTCAAAGGTTTTAGATTCACCACGACTGTCAACCGAATGAGAAGGAAAAACAGGTGTCATACTGGCGCTTCGCAGCAATGATCGCAACATCAACCGTCGTTATGCTCGGCTTGATGTATCTAAATACGTATCTGTTTGAGCACGTATTCTACAGCGAGACACGAGTCTACATGGCGATCATGATGGGCGGCGTCATGGCGTTCATCATGCTTGGCTTCATGCTTTCGATGTACTCTAGCAGAACTATCAACGTCCTGATCTTCGTCGGATCGGTGCTGGTCGCCGGTTTCGCCCTTTGGCTCGTCAGGAGTCAGGTGACGGTCGGAGATCGCTCGTACATGAAGGCGATGATCCCGCATCACTCCATCGCCATCATGACGTCGTCGCGCGCCAACATCGAGGATTCGCGCGTACGCAAGCTCGCCGACGAGATCATCTACGCGCAGGACAAGGAGATCGCCGAGATGCGGTATCTCATCGCCGACATCGATCGGTCCGGTAAAAGCGAAGGTGAGAACGGGACGGAGCCGGCCCGACTGACGAGCATTAGCGAAGCCCTCGCGACGCCGGAAATCGCGACGCTCGATGCTGAATTCTTGACTGACGCCGATATCGAAGGAGCGTTCTCGGACGGTGGCACCTGCAGTTTCCGTTATACTTCGCAAAGCGATCCATCCTATGCGGTTTCGCTCGCGGACAATCAGGCCGCAGGTCTCGCGAAGATCAGCGGCGACCTTGTACGCCTCGAAGGTGACAATGCGTCATCAATGTCTTCGGAAAATCTTATCATCAGTCTTACACCGGTCGAGGAGGGCATGAGTCTCACTGAAGCGACTGGAACGACGATCGAGGCGGATATGGTGCTAGCGATTGGCGAAGATCTCAAGGTTGGGTACCGTGGGTATTTCGAATGCCCGCTCTGAAACCCTCTGGACTAAAGCGGGCACGATGATCTTCGACGTATCCTCGATCGGTGGCCAGCAGAATGCCAATGATCCGGACCTCGGCACGTACCGACACCCGAAGGGTATACGTCCAAACCTCGAAGCGTTCCCGCGCATCAAGGAGACACACCTTTAGAGCGCCGGACACTTAACCGTACGCATACCCTGCTCCTGTGAGGTAGTTCCAGCATTCGTCTGGGTCATAGAGACCGCAGATATCGCCGATGGCTCGCCATAGGGCATCGAATGTTCGAGCTTCTGCCTTTCGCAAATGCGCTTTGAGCTTGGCGAAGGCCATTTCGATTGGGTTGAGGTCGGGACTGTAGGGTGGGAGAAAGAGGAACCAGGCGCCCTTTTCCTTCAGGATCGCTGCTGCCCTTGCGCTTTTGTGAACCGCGAGATTGTCGAGCACGACGACGTCGCCTTTGCTGAGCGTGGGGGCGAGCTGGGTCTCGATATAGGTATCGAAGGCGGATCGGTTCATGGCCCGATCGAGCACCCAAGGCGCTGTCAGACGATCGCAACGCAGGCCGGCGATGAAGGTCTGCGTGCCCCAGTGGCCAAAGGGTGCCTTGGCTCGCAGCCTCTGGCCCTTTCGGCTTCGACCCCGCAACGGGGTCATCTTCGTATTGATTGAAGTTTCGTCGATGAAGACCAGCCGATGAGGCTGCAGCCGCATCCTTGGCTGGCGCTTGTCGACCCAGACGCGCCGCGCCTCACGAATGGCTGCGCGTGCGCACTCCGCTGCCATCAGCGATTTTTTTATATGTGAAGCCGCGTCTGCACAGAAAGCGCGAAAGAACCGCCGGAGCCGCTGTCATCCCATGAATCTCCAGAAGTTTGGCTGCCAGTTCCGGCATCGTGATGTCCGGTTGGCGCTCGACTTCATCGATCAGAAAGGTCTCGAAAGGGTCCAGCTTGCCGCTGCCCCGTGGCCGACCCTGTCGCGGCGGGGCAGCCGAGCCCTCGCGATCATGACGTTGCATCAGCTTGATCGCGAAGCTCTCACTCACACCGAAATACCGCGCGGTCGAGCGACGGGAATGGCCATCCACAATGCGCCCGACCACACGTTCACGAAGATCCATCGAATAGCTGCGGCCCATGATCCACCTCCTGTCTCAGTGAATCACGCCTCAGAAAACTTGCAAACCTTCGATTCTCATTTCGTGTCCGTCGCTCTAGATCTTGGTTTGGGAACCGTTACTCTCTTTAGGCCTTAAGTTGTGGATCGCGGGCGAGCCGACATATGCCATTCCGGTGGTGTTGCGCGAGTAAGGCTCGCCCGCGCAGTCGAACCAAAGAGCGTATGAACTAGCGGTCCACGCGGCGCTTGCAACTGCTGTATCCCGCCATAGCAAGGAAATCCAAATCGCCTCGCCGTTCAAAGCCAAGGGAGGTCAATCTGTTCTCCCTCTACTGCCACATTTTACAAAGCTTCTTCTTGCTGAATCGTCGGTACGGGGTGCGATCGGCGGGCGATCCACTATCAATTTGCCACAGGTGAAGTTCTCGCAACCATGATTTGTTTTTGTGGGATCATTCGCGAGACTGGAACTCTGAACAATAGGGGACTAACATGACCTTGGTGGCTTTTGCGACGGGACTTTTTCTCGTGCTCATTCTCGGGGTAATTCATCATGTCGGGGTCTTAATGATCGTCCGAGTAGCACCTAATTTCAGGGCCTCAGGGCACGCACCGATCATAGTCGCGTTCGCATGCCTCTTGATACTTCATTCGTTCGAAATTGTCCTATTCGCGCTGGTGCTGTCCGCGCTACTGGAAATCGAGGGTTTTGGAGATTTCGGGGGTACCTATTCCGGTACATGGGAAGGACTAATCTATTTCTCTGGAATGAGCTTCGTGACCCTCGGCTTTTCTGATATGAAAGCTTTCGGTCCAATCCGCCTCGTTGCAATGTTTCTTTCCCTTGGCGGATTCATGGTCCTGACCTGGTCGGCGACCCTACTCTATTCGATCTGTAGCAAGATTTGGCAACAAGACAGTTAGCGTCGGCTGGACGGCACTGCGCGAATTTATCGAAAGAAAAAGACGACAGTCATTGTCCGTCTAGGGCTACAACGCGACGCGACAGTGATAGAACAAGAAGTGGAATGACAATCCACTGCAACAAAGGGCTTAAACCGGTTCCAAACGGCGGGACGAGCGGCATGAGATCAGAGTAATTCCAACGTTCGGAAACTTCTGTGTAGTAGTATTCAAATCCAATTGTAAGACCAATTCCGATTGCAATAAACATTGCAACCTGCCAAATTCTCGGCGTCAATATCCAGTAGCGCGAGCGCGCCGCTGCGGCTGTCGTCCAGAATGCAGTGAGTGCAAACCCTACATCACCAAACGTTGCACTGGTACAGAGCTTCACGCCTTCCCAATGAGGCATTACAGCCATTTCCGCATAGGTCGGGACTTGGATAAATTCCCAAACGAAATGCAGCGTAAAGGACAGAAATGCGACGGTAATCTCTGGAACGGCCCACAGAGAAAATGGCGAAGCGGAGGAATGATGCAGTTTCAAACTCATGCTGTAGCTACCACGAAATCAAAGTCCGCTTAGTTCCGGTGACGACGACTGCCGAGATCGGTCATGGGTTCGTTATCCCTGCAAACTTAAACGGCGCAACAGGCCGAAACGATCTTTGAGTTGATTAGAAAATGGGGTGTGAAGCAGCGCTTACTTGGTGATGAATTGACCCATCATGCCAGCATCCTCATGCTCCAGGATATGACAATGGTACATGAAAGGTATGTCACTTCGTGATTCTGCCTCGACAGAAACCCAGAGATCCCGCGTGCCGGCCACCGTCACCACGTCCTTCCAACCCATTTCTTCCGGTCCATTCGGCTCGGGCACCCGGAATTTAACCCCATGAGCATGGAAAGGATGAGCCATGCCTTCCGCGGAGATCGTCCACCGCTCAACCGTCCCACGTTTGACTGTGAAATCCATTCGGTCCGGATTGTACGGTTCGCCGTTGATCGCCATCACCGGCCCGGAACCAATCGCGCTGCGGAGATGCTGCATTGGACCCATATTCTCTTGAAGGACGAAGCGACGGGTCGTGACTGGAGTCGGCGTATCAGGAAGCGGGTCCACCAAGCGATCGGGGATCCGGCCGCGCACAGGTAGCGACGCATCTGGAGCGAGCGTCAAAAGGGGGTGGGGCGTGCTTCTCTCCGCCATCATGCCACCACCCATCATGCTAGCGTCGCCGCCCTTTGAGCTGCCCACTGTTGCTGCCGTGACCGACGGCATACATATTTCGCCATCACTCAGATCTACGATCACCTCGACCCGTGCGCCAGGCGAGACAGTCACGCTTTCCACAGCAATCGGTTCGGGCAGAAGCCCCTGATCGACGCCGACCACAATGGTTGGATGAGCGAAGGTTACATGATGTTCGGCGGAGGTAGCAGCGTTGATCAATCGCAAACGAACAGGTCCGGCAGGCACTGAAGCCCGTGGCGCAAACTGGCCGTTCACAAGCACGATCTGGCCTACCACTCCGTGCATGATGCCCATCATGCCTGGATCGTAGTTTGCACGCCCCTCGGCATCGAAGCTCTTGTCTTGCATGATTATCGTGAAATCATCGATACCGTCTGTGGACGGCAAACCTAATGCATCCGACACCTCATCCTGCAAGATTATCGCACCAGCGAGGCCGGCCCAAACATCGGGCGCCGTGTGGCCATGAACATGAGTGTGATACCAGAGCGTCGCCGCTGGCTGTTCGATGGGCAGCGTGGCTCGCCAACTGTCACCCGTAGCGATGGCGGATTGCGGAGCTCCGCCATCAGCATCGGATGTCACGTGTAGTCCGTGCCAATGAACAGAAATCGGGCGTTCGGTTGCGTTCGCGACTTGTGCCTCAATCGTTTGCCCACGCATAAGACGTATTGTCGGTCCCAAGTAGGCTTGACCGAACCCCTTTGTCTTTGTCGGAGCACCGCCTTCGAAACGCGTCTGTCCAGCCATTGCGCGCAGATTGAGTTTGCCGTCAGTGACATTGAGTGTTGGTAGGGATCTGAACGGGGCACCACCGGCGGGAGTGGCGGCCGTTGAATTTCTGCCGCTCTCCATCATGCCTCCATGCTCCATCATACCCTGAGCGCGCAGCAAGCCAGGCGCAGCGAGAGCAAAGGTGCCGCCAAGCAACACTGCACGGCGGGTCGTCTTGAAGCCCGCATTGTTAGCCCTTTGGCTGATCATTGCACTACCTCCATTTCGTCGTGACGCTGTCTGACATCATCCGGCCAGGTACTCTTGATGTAGGAGAGGACGGCAAGAATTTCCTCGTCCTCCAGAACACCGTCATAGGCAGGCATATTCGTTTCGTACGACGAACCAGGATCAAGCAGTGCGGTTGGGCCGAATTTCACTAGGCGGAACAATGTTCGGCCATCATGATGCCAAGTATGACCGGTTTCGTCGTGCGGCGGTGCGGGCATACGTCCATCGGGACCCGGCTGCTTCCAATTCGTCTCGCCCTGAAGGTCGCCGCCATGACAAGAGGCGCAATTCTGCGCGTATATTCGAGAGCCCTGCACGACGGCGTCGTCGTCGCCCGGTCGCAACTCGCCCACCGATCCTGTCGATATCCATGACCAGATCGTGACCACGACGGCAATCGTGATGAGTGCCGATCCGGCGGTTAGAATGGAAACGTTTCTCATCGGCGTGATCCACTGAAGAAACCGGCCATCAAGCAAATAGGCGGCGAATAAGCGAACTGCCGGAAATTTTTCGGTTTTTCGCCATCGGCCACAAACTAACGAATACGAGCATATTTGAAAGTCTACATTTCAGTGATTTGTTATTTTTCTTAAACTATTCTTGTATCATAAATTTGTGCTCATATCGTGATAATTCTCTTTGTCGACAAGAAAGCGGTAAAATGAGTTCGAAATTATATTGATGGCAATATTTGGAAATCAATTGCTGCGTTGGTATACAAATCGGTATAGTTGGGGACATTCGCCGGCATATTCCGCGCCTTACGAAGACGAGACACTCAATTTGGAGGATCTCGTTCGTGTCCGGCATCAGACGTCCAATCGGCGGTTTCCTTTTTGCGGCCGCCGTCATTGTCGCCCCTCCCGCCGGGTATGCTGGCTACCTGCATTTCTCTGGAAATATCCATACCGTCGAACCGGGTGCCGTCTATCGCTCGGGGCAACTCGACCGAGACGATCTCGAAGCACTGATCGCGCAGAAGGGGATAAAATCGATCCTCAATCTGCGTGGCGAGCACCCGGACGTCGGCTGGTATTCCGACGAAGCGGATGTCGCGCGCCGCTCGAAGATCGTGCAGATCTCGATCGGGCTCTCGGCTCGCGAGGAGCCGGACCTTGATACGATGCGGCGGCTCGCAGCCGTGATAGAGTCTGCCCCGAAACCTTTGCTAATCCACTGCATGGGAGGCGCGGACCGAACAGGCCTCGCGTCGGCGATCTACGAATATGCCATCGCAGGCAAGTCTGCCGACGAAGCAGACGATCAGCTATCCTTCGCCTACGGTCATTTTCCTTGGCTTTGGAGCCGGACTGGAGCCATGGATCGGGCTTTCGAGACCTTCGCTGCCGCAGGTTTGGCATATACGCAAACGGCGGACGACAAAGAAGGAAACGCGCAATGAAGGTGCTCGTCATCGAAGACGACCGCTCGACCGCAGATTACGTGACGGGCGGGCTGAAGGAGGAGGGGCACGATCCGGACCATGCGGCGTCCGGCCCGATAGGGCTGGAGCTTGCCTGTACTCGGGATTACGACGCGATGGTCATCGACCGTATGCTGCCCGGTATAGACGGCTTGTCCATCGTCAGGGCGCTGCGCTCGTCCGGACGCGACACGCCGGTGATCTTCCTGACTTCCGTGTCCGGTCTCGACGACCGCGTCGAGGGGCTGGAAGCCGGGGCCGACGACTATCTCGTCAAGCCCTTCGCCTTTTCCGAACTGATGGCACGGCTTAATGCGCTGGCGCGCCGCTCACCCATGCGCAAGGAGGAAACGGTCCTGACGGTCGGCGATCTTGAGATGAATCTGATCGCCCGGACGGTGAAGCGCGAGGGCCGGGAAATCGATCTGCAACCTCGCGAGTTCCGGCTTCTGGAATACATGATGCGCAATCGCGGACGGGTTCTGACGCGAACCATGCTGCTCGAGCGCGTCTGGGATTTTCACTTCGACCCGAAGACCAACGTCGTGGAAACCCATGTCAGCCGGCTACGTGGCAAGGTGGATCGACCATACGCGACCGAAATGATCAAGACGATCAGAGGCGCTGGATACGTCCTCAATGTTCCGTCCTGAGCCGTTCCGTTCGACCTCCTTCCGGGTCGCCCTTCTTTACACCGTCTTCTTTCTCGGATCGGTCCTCGCGATCCTCGGCATAACCTATGTCGCCGCCTCCTCAGAGATGGCTGGGATCCTGCGCTCGGCGGTTTCCGATGACATGCGCATCTTGCGGCAGGCCTTTCATGCCGGGGGCGAAGGTGCACTTCTTGAGCGTATGGACGATCTCACGGAATCCGCATCGGAAGATCGCTTCTTCATGATGCGTCAATCATCCGACGGAGCAGCGATCGCGGGCAATATGCCTCCCGATCTCTGGCGTGACGGCTGGACGGACGAGAAACTGTCACAGAACACATTCGACGGCTCCGAGGATCTGAAAAGAGCGGCCTCTCGCAACAGCGATGGAGAGGTTTTGCTGCTCGGCCTCGGCGAACGGATCGGTCCATTCGACGTCATGATCGGTCGTAATTCTCACGTTCTCGACGAGACACAGGAAATCATCCTGTCGGCCATGCTCTGGGGCGCGCTTGTCACGACGCTTCTCGCCCTCGTCGGCGGCTTCATCGTTTCCGTGGGGCCGACGCGCCGGGTAGACGAAATCGCCGCCACCACACGGCGGATCGTCGAGGGACGTCTTGACCTTCGCCTCCCCGTTTCCAAGCGGCGGGACGAACTGGATCGTCTTGCGACCGACATTAATACTATGCTTGCCAGGATCGAGACGTTGCTTTCGAGTTTGAAGCAGGTCTCGGCCGACATTGCCCATGATCTTAGAACACCGCTCGCGAGGCTCAGGCAGAAGCTCGAAGTCGTGAGGCGACAACCCCGTTCGCCGGATGAATACGAAACGGCCATCGACGCAGCGATCGAGGAGAGCGATGCGGCGATCGAGACTTTCAACGCACTTCTTCGGATCGCCCAGATCGAAGCCGGAACAAGGAAATCCCGGTTCCGCCGCCTGGATCTTGCTAACGTTGTGCGGAAAACCTGCGACATCTACGGGGAGGTTGCGGCCGACGAGGAACACGAACTGATCTGGAAGCATCTCGAACCTGGCGAAATCGAAGGCGACGAGGAACTTCTCACACAGGCCGTCGCAAACCTCTTGGAGAACGCGATCCGCCATGTTCCCGCGCCCGGTCGGATCGAGGTTGCTGTCTCGATACAGAACGAACGGATTCGGCTCGATATAGCAGACGATGGACCGGGCGTTTCCGAGAACGAGCGCGAACGCATCTTTGAACGCCTTTATCGACTCGATCGCAGTCGCACCACACCCGGAAGCGGACTTGGTCTGTCTCTCGTTGCGGCAATCGTGGAACTGCACTCAGGCACTGTCGAGGCGCTCGACAACGCCCCCGGCCTGCGGATCCGGATCGAACTTCCGACCGCTCACGCCGCGCTAAGCACGCAGAATTACGAAACGGTATAGCCGGAGAGAAGCGACCGCAATACGGGTCACCTAAGCCATCGGATATGCCGCAGGAAGCGGCGATTTTCCCTTGGAGCCCCGGAATGAACTCGAACCAATCGGCCCTGACCGAAACCCTACTCTGCAAAGTCCCCCAGATCACGCTCGCCTTCTGGGTGATCAAGATCATGGCGACGACGGTCGGCGAGACCGCCGCCGATTTTCTCATCTTCAATGTCGGCCTCGGCCTCGTCGTCACCTCGCTCATCATGAGCGCTCTTCTCGTCGCGGTTATCGCCTACCAACTGAAGCTTCGCGAATACGTCGCGACCAGCTACTGGCTCGTCGTCGTGTTCGTTTCGATCGTCGGAACGCTGATCTCCGATTACATGGTCGACGATCTCGGCATCAGCCTCGTCACGACCACGATCGCCTTCTCGATCGGCCTCGCCGTCACGTTCCTCGCCTGGTACGCCAGCGAGCGGACGCTTTCGATCCATTCGATCTTCACGCGCAAGCGCGAACTCTTCTACTGGGCCGCGATCCTCTTCACTTTCGCGCTCGGCACGTCCGCCGGCGATCTGATCGCAGAGCACTTCGGCCTCGGCTACGGTGTCTCGGCGTTGATCTTCGGTGCTCTGATCGCTTGTGTCTACGCCGCCTACCGTTTCGGCGGCGGCGCCGTGCTGACCTTCTGGGTCGCCTACATCCTGACCCGTCCGTTCGGCGCTTCGATGGGCGATCTTCTGTCGCAGCCGACGAACCACGGTGGCCTCGGCCTCGGCACAACCGGGACCAGCGTTCTCTTCCTCGTCACCATCGCCGGTCTCGTCACCTATCTGACCGTGACGAAGAAGGACAAGATCGAGGAAAGCGCCACGCCGAGCCTTTCGGTCTGAAGGCGACTGGATCTTCCCCGACTGGTACTCCACGGGACGTGCGAGCAACGCGCGTCCCGTTTCCTTTCCTGGAGGGATCCCGTGACATTCAGTTTGACGCCCGACACCTCCGAGTCCTCCGAGAAAATCGGCACGTCCTTTCCGCTTCTCAGAATTTTCGGGTTCGTCCTCCTGCCGTTGCTGGTCATCGGCGGTTTCGGCCTCGGTGTGACGATGATCGCCGGCATGTCGGCGAGTTCCGAATCCCTCTTTGCTCAATCGGACGTGCGCCTCGTCCGCACGATCGTTCCACGTTCGCCGAACGGTACGATCGAACCGGAGCCGACGCCGCGGATGCTGGCCGAACTGAAGCGCGAAGCCGTCGAACTGGGGCTTACATGCCTCTCGGTCGTCACTCCCGCGCGAGCATACACGGTTCGCGTCGACGAGCGGGCGGGTTGCCGCGATCCGGATCTGACGGGTCTGAGACACGAGATCGAGGAAGCGGGGCCGCTCCTCGTCGAAGATCTGATCATTCCGAACACATGGACTTCCATCGGGACGGTCGAGCCGCAAACCAGTGAACTTGCCACACTGATTGCCGCGACACGTCCGGCGACATCGCTCGAGGCCTCGATCCTCCGCTCGGCGGGCACCTGGGCGACGGTCTTCGCATCCGTAATCGTGCTCGTCGTCGTGACGATGGCGCTCGTTGTCATTCGTGCGCAGAAGCGGATCGATGCCCAGGCGCGTTATGTCGGTCGCGTTCACGACCGCCTGCGGAGTTTTCTTCCCGTGGCGGCGGTTCGGGACGCTCTCGGCACATCCACCAAAACGGAACGGTTCGATGCCGTCGTCCTGTTCGCCGACCTCCGCGACTTCTCCGGCTTCGCGGACACGAACGACACGCAAGACGTCGCCGAATTGATCGACGCATTCGTGACGCGGACCGCGACCGTCGTTTCCGGGAACGGCGGAGAAATCGACAAGATTATCGGCGACGGGGTACTTGCGGTCTTCAGGCAGCCAGATGCCGTCGCTCACGCCTTCGATGCCGCCCTCGCATGCATTCGCGCATGTCGCGATCTTGAAAGACGTCCCGGCGTCGGACTCTACCAGGGCGAGGTCGTCGCGACGGCAGTCGGCACGAGCGAGAGAGCCGACTTCACGGTTCTCGGTCGCACGGTGAACCTGGCGTCCCGCCTCTGTTCACTGGCCGGTGAGGCCGAGATCGTCGCACCCGCAGGATTTGCACACCCGCTTCGCGAGGACGTAGAGGAGGTCTCGCGAGAGACCGTGACACCTCGAAATCATCTCCTTTCGGAAGAAGTCGTGCGATACAGGCTTCGCGATTGAGATTTTGCAGCAGGAACCGGTCACGATGAGCGCATTCTCGACGGCTTGGCAGTTCTGGGCGCTCATGGCGGCGGTGTTCGCAGCCGCGACCGCGATCCTGGCGAAGGTCGGGGTGTCCGACATCCCGTCGGATCTCGCGACGCTTATCCGCACGCTTGTCGTCGTGGTCCTTCTGTCCGGCATCGTCGCGGTCACGAAACAGTGGCGCCCGCTGACTTCGCTTCCAGGTCGCTCTCTGGTTTTCCTTATCCTTTCGGGATTTGCGACAGGCGCTTCCTGGCTCTGCTACTTCCGGGCCCTGAAGCTCGGCGATGCGGCGCGCGTCGCACCGCTCGACAAACTCTCCGTCGTCCTCGTCGCCGTCTTCGGCGTTCTCTTCCTCGGCGAGCGGCTCGCTCCTGTCAATTGGCTCGGCGTCGCACTCATCGCCATCGGCGCATGGTTCGTTACATGGCGGTGAACAATCGGCTCCGGGCTGCGTAGGGGACCAGCGCGAGCCCCGACATCCAGATGGCGACGACAAGAACGAGCCCGAGCCGGCTCTTCGGCCGACGTCCGATGGCTTCCGCCTGCCGTCGCAGCCTCGAGATCTGTGTCTTCGGGATCAGCCGAAGAGCGAGCTAGATCCCAGCCGGGACGAGAACGAGATCATCGAGGAGCCCGAGGAGCGGAATAAAGTCCAGGATCAGATCGACGGGCGACAGGGCATAGGCCGTCGTCAGGAATGCGACCAAACGGGCGGCCAGGGGCGTTTCGGGATCACGAGCCGCCAGCCACAGGACGACGACGTCCCGCTTCAGCCACGTCGCCACAGCCTTCAGCCGATCGGCGAGGATCGAGAGGCGCTTCCGCAAGATCACGAAACCACAATCTTCCGTCCCGGATACGGCAATCTTCCGCTCCCATCTTGATCTCATGAGCTTGAGGGACGGCTCGTTAAAACGAAAACCCGATCCCACGGAGAAAGACAATGAACGCCTTCAGGAAGACTGCCTTCGCCGCTGTGGCCGTCGCCTCGATCATGGGCGGCTTCGCAGGCACCGGCGCCGCGAATGCGGCCCAGCGCACGGCCGACGACAATTTCGTGATGGTGCCGGGTTCGGACGCGAGCGCGAAGCAGGTCGCCGAGGACACCCGGATGGACATCGCGGAACACGGCTCCTGGTTCGCGCATGCGACGCCTGTCCGTCACCGTACCCTGGTGCCCGGCGACCAGTCGCTTCGCGATCATCAGGCACAGGTGGTTCGTGAACATATCGCTCGCGGATAATCGATCGCCTCGACGATCATTCTTTTGGGCCGCCGGATCTGATCTGGCGGCCCTCTCTGTTTTCTCGTCGATACTGCGGATGGACCAATTAAAACTATACAAAAACGTAGTCCTTCCGAAAAGAACGGGCAATCTGACGTGCATAGTTTCGGTTTCAGCCAAACCGGCGCAACCTCGATCAAGGATCATGACCATGAACGCCCTGAACAAGACCTTCGTCGCCCTGCTCGCTGCTGCCGCTCTTTCGACTTCGCTCGGCGTCGTGACCCCTTCCTATGCCGCCGATGACAACTTCGTCGTGGTCCCGGGTGACAGCGCTTCCAGCAAGGCGACGACCGACGAAGCCCGGACCGATGTCGCCGAACAGCCGGGTTCCGCCACCGACGCTCCTCGCGATACGATGAAGACTTTGGTGCCAGGCGATGAATCCATGATGGACAACAACGCCTCAGCCGTCCGTGAAAGCGTTGCCGGCCAGACTCCCCAGTCGGGGATGGCGACGGACGCCGACCAGGAAACCTATGTACCCGGAGATGGTTCGACCTCGAACTACAAGTGAGTTCCCGTCCTTCGAACTCAGCCTTTTCATGATGACAACCGGCCGCCTTCGAGCGGCCGTTTGTCGTTTTCAGGCTTCGCCACGGCATGCCGCTATACGCAGCCGTATAGTCTCGGAGCTTTTGACGTCATCTACGCCCCTCATCTTCCTTTCGAGCCACAACGAAACGGCTCCATCAACGAAAGGAAATCCCATGAAGAACCGCAACCGCATCACCGCCGCCGCCCTTGGAATGGCCGCGATCCTGGCCGCCGGAAGCACGGCCTTCGCGGCCGACAACGGCAAGGGCGAGACCGATCAGGCCGAGACGCAGAAGGCGATGTCCGCGACCGTCACGTTGACGGACGCCATCGGCAAGGCCGAGGCCGCTGTCGGCGGCAAGGCCTTCGACGCGACGATTTCCGACGAGAAGGCCGACAATGCCTGGGAAATCGAACTCGCGCAGTCCGACGGATCGGTGAAGACCGTCATGGTCGACATCAAGTCCGGCCAGGTCGACCAGAACGCCTCCGACGAGAACGAGACCGAGGCGAACGATCAGGGAGAAGAAGCCGAAGACGGCGAGATGGCCGACTGATTGGAAAAGACGACCTCCAGGCCTCTCCGATCGGAAGGACGCCCTCGCGAACTCTCGCGAGGGCGTTTTCGTGACCGATCACTCACATTACCGAAGCGTATTCTCCGCTCCATCGCACCGCGAAAGACGGGTCCTACAGAGGACGCGAACCGGACTTCGAGCCGGAATCGTCAACCTCTGGAAAGCTTCTCCCGATGACGGACAAACTCACTTCGACCGCGAGCAAGGTCGCTCAGGTCACGCTGGCATTCTGGATCATGAAGATCCTCGCGACCACGCTCGGCGAGACCGCCGGCGACTTCATCTCGATGACGCTCAATCTCGGCTACTATGTCGGTTTCGGTGTCACCTTCGCGATCCTGATCGCGCTCCTCGTCGCCCAGATCCGCTTCGATCGCTACCACCCGGCTCTCTTCTGGGCGGCGATCATCGCGACGACGACCGCCGGCACCGAAGTCTCCGACATGATGGACCGGTCGTTCGGCCTCGGCTACGCGACCGGATCGCTGATCCTCGTCGCGGGCCTCGCTGTCACACTCGCCATCTGGTACTGGCGGGACCGTGATCTCTCGGTCTATCCGATCCGCCGCAAGGATGCCGAGACCTTCTACTGGATCGCCATAGTCTTCTCGAACAGCCTCGGCACCGCCTTCGGCGACTGGCTGACCGACAATGCCGGCCTTTCGTACGTTCAGGGCGCGCTCGTCACGGCCGCCGTCATCGGCGTCGTCGTCGCACTGCATTACGGCACCCGCATCAGCCACGTGCTCCTGTTCTGGATCGCCTTCATCTTCACGCGCCCGTTCGGCGCGACCTTCGGCGATCTTCTGACCAAGCCTCTTGATCACGGCGGTTTCAACCTGCCGAGGGGTACCGCCTCGCTGATCACGCTCGCGCTTCTTGCCGGCGTCCTCGTCGTTTCGGAATATCTTTCCCGCAGGAAAGACGACCGGAACGATCCGGGTACGCTCGAGCGCCTGGAAGCTCGGGCAGGAGAGTAAACGAACGGCAGATTCTGCGACTGTAGCGGTCGCGGCGGGAAAAGTGGGACTCGGGGCAGGCTCGCCCCGGGTCCTTTTGCATGATCCGGCCTCCTATACCGAAGCGTATAGTTCGAGAAATCCGGCACGAAGCTTCGGCCCGTAGAGCATGGCAATCATTTCTGCCGCTCCGAGCCCTCCCGATGACCCAGACGCTTCTGAACCTCGTCGATCAGCACTTCGCGCTGGCCTACGTTTTCCTGTTCCTCGTCTGTATGGGAGAGGCGCTCTTCGTCGTCGGTCTCTTCGTGCCGAGCACCGTCGTGCTCGTCGCTGTCGGCGCGATGATCGGGGCGGGCAAGCTGCCTTTCCTGCCCGTTCTCGGCGTTGCGGCCGCCGGCGCTGTCGCGGGCGACGCGCTGTCCTACTGGATCGGCCATCACTACCGGGATCGCCTTCGCGGCCTCGGGCCCTTCAAGCGCTACGGTGCGCTGATCGACAAGGGTGAGGCCTTCTTTCACCGCCATGGCGGCAAGAGCGTCTTCCTCGGCCGCTTCGTGCCCGGTGTGAAGGCCATCGTCCCCGGGATTGCCGGGATGGCAGGCATGAGCATTCCGCGCTTTGCCACGGTCAACGTCGTTTCGGCCTTTGCATGGGCGGCCGCCCATCTAATACCGGCCGCCGGGGTCGGTCTCGGGCTGGCCCGCATCCATTCCCTCGATCCGCGCCTCGCGATCCTGGCGGCGGGTGGCGTGCTTCTCCTGCTGATCGCCTGGTATCTTGGAAAGATCCTGATCGGCTTCGTCGCGCCGCTCGCCTCCGGATGGCGTCAGAGCCGGATCGAACGGCGCTCCAGCGTCGAAACATGGCTCGCTCGGCTGGAAGTGCGCTTCCTGTCGAACGAGGCAAATATCGTCGGCCGTACGGCTGTGCTCGTTCTGGCGGCGCTCGCCGCAGGCGTCTTCATTCTGCTCCTCAGCAATCTCCTTCTCGATCCGGAACTGAAACTCGCCGACACGGCTGTCTACAACCTGCTTCAGGGATTGCGGACGAAGTCCGGCACCGACATCGTCACGGCGATCACCATGGCGGCGGACGGGTTCGTCCTCACGGCACTGACGGTCGCTCTCGTCGCATGGCTTGCCTTCCGGCGACATTTCCGGGTCGCGATCGCGGCGGCCCTGACGATGATCGGCTCGGAGACCTTCGTCCATTTCGTGAAAGGTATAATCCAGCGCCCACGGCCGACGGATCTCTATACCGGCGTTTCATCCTTTTCCTTCCCGAGCGGCCACGCGACGCTATCGATGACCTTCTTCGGCATCCTCGCCGTGATCATTGCTTCACGGCTTCGTCCCACAGGCCGGGTCGTCACGTTCGGAGCCGCGATCCTTGGCGGCCTGACGATCGCCTTCAGCCGCATGTATCTCGGCGCGCACTGGCTGAGCGACGTGTCGGCGGGCCTCAGTTTCGGCCTCCTGATGACCACGATCTTCGCCTTGACGACCCATCGCCGCGACCGGTCGATCCGACTCGCGCCGCTTGCCGGCATGCTCGCGATCGTCTTCACCAGCTTCTACGGCTTTCACCTCTGGCGCGACTATGCGACCTGGACCGAAAACTACGCGCCGGTGCTCGTCTCGAAGAAAATGACCGAGGCCGACTGGCAAAACGGCGGATGGCGCGATCTGCCTCGGCATCGGTTGACGATCGGAGGAGACCAGGCGACGCCGATCGTCTTCCAGACCGATCTGGACCCGCATGCGTTGACGCCGTTGCTGAAGCCTCTTGGCTGGTCGCGGGTGACGACGGGAGGGCTTCTGGACGCTCTTGTTCCTTCGAACACCGACCTCAATTCGCGACCGGCGCTGCCCGTCCTCAACGAGGGGCGGTTGCCTGTCGCGACGTTCGACCGACCGACTTCGGAAGGGCGAGACGTCCTTTCTTTCTGGCCGTCTTCCTACCGGATCGGACCCGATACACGCAGCAGGCCGATCCTCCTCGCAGGATGCTCGCACGAGACGTCCGAGCCGCTCGCGTTTGGCATGGCTTATTCCGACCTCGGCGCCTGTTCCGACGTCGCGGCGATCCGTTCCGGCCTCGAAAACCTCGCGGAGGCGAACCCGTCCGACATCCTTCTCATGCCGGCGTCGAAGGGCATGATCGCAGATTGATGCGCGGATACCCGGCGAATCCGAAGGAAATGGCGAGGATTACGAAATCGTATAGATCCGGCAAGGCGGATGACGATGGCAGAGGTTCAGAGGGGAAGCGGACCCATCCTTTCCGAACGGAGTGCCTTCGCCCATGTCCACCACCGTCAGCCGCGCCCACTGGACCGGCCTCAACGTCTTCCTTCACTGGACCATCGTCGTTCTGATCATTGGCCAGTGGATCGAAGGCGAATACATGATCGCCTTCTGGGACGGGACGCTGGAGGGCAAGGCGCTCGACCAGACGACCGTCCTCCTCGGCTACTCCCATATCGTGCTGGGAACCCTCGTCCTCGCCGCTGCGGCCGTTCGTCTTCTCGACCGTTTCGTCAACGGCCGCCCGCCCCATCCCGAAGGCGAGCCGACATGGGCCTCGACACTCGCGAAGGTGACGCATGTCCTCATCTATGTCGTGCTTCTGGTCATGCCGGTTCTCGGCCTCGCTGCATGGTTCACCGGCAATGACGATCTTGCCGGCTATCATACATTCTTCTGGAACCCGCTGCTGGCGTTGATCGGCCTTCACGTCGTCGGGGCTTTGGCGCAGCACTTCTGGTTCAAGACCGGTGCGCTCAAACGCATGCTGCCGGGCGTGCGACACGCATCCTGATCGTTCCCTCCCGCCATCCTGAACAGCTTCGGCTCGCTTTCCCGCGTTCTCAGGGCCCGAGAAGGCCAAGCCGAGGTGCCGTACTAATCGACGACAAAGTCACATTCCATGAAGCGTCCAAGCCTGACGAGCATCCAGTTGAGCATGCTCGTGACAGCCTTCGTTCTCTCCACCGCCAACGCCACCTTCTGGATGAAGGCCTGGACCTATTTTGAAGAATTTCCCGGCGCGCTCGCCGGGTTCGCGGTCGCGATTTTCCTCCTCGGCGCGTCGCTTCTGACGATGTTCTCGATGAAATATGTGATCAAGCCGGTGTTCATCGTCTTCGTCCTGATCGCGGCCGTCTCGTCCTATTATGTCGACACGTTCGGGATCGTCGTCGATCGCGACATGATCCGGAACGCGCTGGAGACGACGGCGGCGGAAGCCGGCGCACTCGTCACGCCGAACTTCATCGTTCACATGGTCGTTTACGGGCTTCTTCCGGCAGTCTTCATCGCGTGGGTCCGCATCCGGCACCGTGCCGTTCTGGCGAAGGCCAGATGGAACACGGCACTCATCCTGCCGTCGGTCCTCGTCGTGCTCGGCATCGTCTTTCTGAATTTATCGGTATTCGCCGCGACGTTCCGTAATCATCGCGACCTGATGGCGAGCCTCAACCCGGCAAGCGCTATCGTCGGCGTCGGGAAGGTGATCGACCGGCACTTCCAGAACCGGAACCAGATCCTGACAAAGCTTGGCGAGGATGCGCGCTCGACCCCTCGTGGCAACCGTGCACGACCGAAAGTCCTCGTCCTCGTTGCCGGTGAAACCGCTCGTGCGCGGAATTTCGGCCTCCTCGGCTACGAACGCGACACCAATCCCGAATTGTCGAAGCGGGACGTCATCGCATTCTCGAATGTCTCAAGTTGCGGAACGGCGACCGCAGTTTCCCTGCCTTGCATGTTCTCCGTCTATTCCCGAGACGATTATTCCGAAACCAAGGGAAAATGGACCGAGAACCTCCTCGATGTCCTCGGCCATGCCGGGATCGAAACGCTCTGGCTCGACAACAACACCGGATCCAAGGGCGTCGCAGACCGGACCGTTTATGAGTTTCTCCCCGATACTGCCGATCCGTCATTCTGCGAGGACGGGGAATGTCGTGACGATGTTCTCGCGAACCGTCTAAAGGAGGTGCTCGCCGGCGTGAAGAACGATACCGTCATCGTTCTTCATCAGATCGGCAGTCACGGGCCAGCCTATTTCCGCCGATACGGAGAGGAAGCACGGCACTTCGAGCCCGATTGCCGAACACCCCAGTTGGCGGACTGTACCAGCCAGGAACTCGTCAACGCCTACGACAACACGATCGTCCAGACGGACCGGAATCTCGGTCAGATCATCGATCGTCTTCGGGAACAGTCGGACCGTATCGACGCCGCCATGATCTATGTTTCCGATCACGGCGAGTCGCTGGGCGAGAGCGGGCTGTATCTTCATGCCGCTCCTTATTTCATGGCGCCGAAGGAACAGACGCATGTCCCGATGATCGCATGGTTCTCGGAGGCGTTCGCGAAGGACGATGGTCTCGACCAGTCCTGCATCGAGGCCCGAAGGGTCGAACCTCTCAGCCACGATAATCTCTTCCACTCCGTTCTGGGTCTGATGTCCGTCATGACCAAGGTCTATGATCCGGCTCTCGATTTCTCGGTTTCCTGTCGCGAAACCGGCCCGGGCGCCGGCAGCGCCCAACCTCAAGACGAGGAGCCGGGCGCTTGAACGAAAACGAGCCGGACATTCCGCCCAAACTGACCGGACCTGCCCACGTGCTCGCCGCTGCGAGCTATTCGCTGGGCGGTATCCGCGTCCTCTGGCGCGAGCAGGCGTTCCGCCACGAGATTCTCGGGGCTGCGATCATCTTTGCGCTCCATATCAGCCTTGGTGTTCGGATGTGGTGGATCGTCTTGCAGATCGTGCTCGTCGCAATGCTTTTCACCGCCGAAGCCCTGAACACGGCGATCGAGAAGGTCGTCGATCATCTCTCCCAAGACTGGAGCCTTTTTGCAAAAGAGGCGAAAGACCTCGGTTCGGCCTCCGTCTTTTTCCTGCTCATCGCGAACGGCGCTGTCGTTCTCATGAGCTGGTCGAAAGCATTCGGGCTAATCTGACGAAAGCGCTCTGCAAGGACGACGGCAGGTCCATATCATCCGTATAGTTCCGGCAATCTCGTGGCCACAGCGGAAGCATAGACAGGCGGCACGACGACGTCGTCAGGCGGACGGACTTAACCCCGTCCCGAGTCGCCACGATCATCGTCGATGCCGGTCCCCTGGTCGGGGCGTCGGGGGATCGGCTATGCATCAGTATGCCCCGAGGAGTGATGCTGTTGCGAAAGCTGGCAGTCATCGCGGCATCGAGCATGATGTCGACGACGATCGGCGCGTCCGCCGCCGATCTCGTCATACCCGAGAGGTCTCCATCCGAACCTATCGCCATCGTCGAGCCGAAGGGCACGTGGTCAGGCCTGTATATCGGTGGCCAGGGCGGAGCGGCGTTCGGCAGGGATGGTCCGGACGTCCTCTTCGACCCGACGCCGTTGTCCGCCACGACCGTCTACGACACCGGCAACCCGAAGGCAGGTTTCTCCGGCGGTGCGCGTATCGGTTACGATTATCGGATCGGCGATATCGTCGTCGGAGCGCTGACCGACATCAGCCTGATGAGCGGATCGACGGATCGAGGGTTTTCCGTCGGTGGCGTGGACTTCACCACCAAGGACAGGATCGACTATCTGGGGACTGTCAGGGGCCGTATCGGTTATACCTTCGACGATCTGCTTGTCTACGGCACCGGCGGCTTCGCCTATGCCGGGAGAAGCCAGTCGACCAGTGTTTCCGGTCCCTACGGCGGGTCCTTTTCCGAGAACAAGGACAAGTTCGACATCGGCTACACCGTCGGCGGCGGCATCGAATATCTGATCGATCCGCATGTCTCGCTCGGGCTCGAATACCTCTACACCGATCTCGGCAAGAGCGACTGGTCGGCGACGGGCCGAAACGCAGCCGGCGCGATCGACTTCAACGCCAGAACGAACGACCGGACCGATTTCAGCACCCTCTGGGCGACGGTCTCCTATCGCTTCGACTGACGGTCGAGGTCTGGTGCGGCGCATTCTGCGCCGCACTGTTACCGATCCGTATAGTTCCGGCCACACGCCCGCGAACCTCATCCGCGATCATCGGGCATCCATCGAGAGGATGTCATGCCTACCCAGTTCGACCTTTCACTGTTCCCCTTCATTCACGGCTTCGCCGCCGAAACGTTGGCGCCGTTCGAGATCGGAGCGGCGGACTGGCTGATCGCGCTCGTTCCGTTCGCCCTGATTGCACTCTGGCTTCGCGACAGGGACAGTGACCGGACAGACGGAGCCACGGCGGCGATCGCCGCAGGCATGGCTCTGGCCTTTTCCGGACTGATCTCGTTTCTTCTTTTCGAACCGAGACCCTTCATGATCGGTCTCGCGGGGAACGTCCTCGACCATGCCGCCGACAGTTCGTTCCCGAGCGACCACGTGGCCGTTATGGCAGCAGTGACCGCGAGCCTCGCCGTTGCCGGGCGTTCACGGATCGCCGCGATCCTCGCGACGGCGACCGTTCTCGTCGGCTGGTCGCGGGTCGCTCTCGGCGTGCATTTCCCGACGGACGTTGTCGCCGGCGCATCGATCGGCGTCTGTGCATCGGCGTTTCTCCGATCCGGCCTGCTGAGCCCGTTCGTCGCATTCGTCGTCCGCGTCGGGGAAACGGTGTCCGCCATGGCGGGGATCGACAAGGTCTCCGATTTCATCCGCAAACCGTCCCTGTTCCGCTCCCGTTGAGGTTGCCCATGCCACTCCGCCGTATCGACCTGCTCGCACTCGCCGTAACCGCCGGTTTCGCGGGCGAAGAAGCGAAATGGATGCTCTCGTTGGACGGCGATCAGCGCACCTCCATCGTATCGACCGATCGGGATTATGACTTTTCGGACCGGTTCAACGCTCTTGCCGAACCAACGACGCATTCTCGTCCGTTCGACGTTCCCGCTGTTTCTTCTGCCGCCGCCCGAACGTGACGACCCGGTAGACGTAGCCGAGGACAAGGAACGCGACGACCGCCTGCGTGACGGGATCGAGCCAGCCGGCGACAAGGTCGTACTGGGACTGGAGAACGTAGCCCGCGAGCGTCAGGAACGCAGTCCACATTACCGTTCCGAGCGCCGACCAGGCCAGGAACCGCACCATTCCCATCCGATTGATTCCCGCCGGCACAGAGATCAGGGTTCGAACGGTCGGGATGAGCCTTCCGAAGAAGACCGCGCTCGCGCCATAGCGTCGGAACCACGACGATGCCGTGTCGACATCGTCGGAAGTCATGGTCAGCCATCGCCCGTGGCGATCTGCGAGGCGCTTGAGCCGGTCGAGCTTAAAGTAGTACCCGGCGTAGTACCAAGGTAAGGCACCGAGAAGAGAGCCGATCGTGCCCGCGACCAGCACGCCGATCAGCGACAGATCGCCCTCGGCGGCGGAAAAGCCGGCGAGCGGCATGATGAGTTCGGAGGGAATCGGCGGAAAGATGTTCTCCGCGAACATCAAGAACGCGATGCCAAGATAGCCCGATTGCGTGACAAACCCCGTGATCCAGTCGAACATCGTCTTAGCCCCCGCCGTAAAATTTTTATAAAAACAAGATTATCTATCAAGCGTTCCACATTCGAAGTATACGAATTGGTATAGTTCTAGCGTTCTAGCTGCCGGCGCTTCTTCGAATGCGAAGGCGAAGCCCATCCAGCCTCCCCGAAAAGACCGGTTTCGTACATGCTCAGAAAGTCAGAAGCGCAGAAGATCTCGTAGCAGCATTGCGCCCGATCGCCGGCGCTTCGATTGCCGCAGAGATCGCATGAAAGCAGATTTCGCTGAAATATTAATTCACGCCGAAACCGCGCGATGTAACGGTACGGACCAGCGATTTGTCTCCGGCATTGGTAAGCCTTTCATACCCAAACCAATGGGGTTCTTCGCAAGGAGGCTGTCCGACCGGGACTCGCAGGTAGCTGCTTGCAGATCCACTGCCTGTCCGCATTTAAGGGACATGGTGGCCATGAAATCTATGCGAAGGCTCAACGCGGATAGCTCGCGAACACCTCGGTGGAGCCGTCCGCTTTGACGAGGAGTACGTCGTAAGGCGTGTTGCCGGATCCCATCCCCGGCGCATCCGCCGGCATGCCCGGAACCGACAGACCGACCGCGTCAGGACGTTCGGCAAGAAGCCGCTCGATCTCTGCCGCCGGAACGTGGCCCTCAATGGCGTAACCGCCAATAAGGCCGGTATGGCAGGAAGCGTGCTGCGGCGAGAAACCTGCCTCCTGCTTCCTGGCGTAGAGATCGGCCGAGGCGAGGTGGTCGACCGTCACGTCGTAGCCAGCGTCCTCGACATGTCGGACCCAGGCGGCGCAACAGCCACATGTCGGCGACGAATAGACCGTCATAGCCTCGCCGGCCTCAGTGAGAAACGTCGTCGAGAACAATGCGATCGCACCGGCTCCGAGAACGGCTCCGAGGGTCGTCTTCTTCGTAGCTGTCATTGTCAGTCTTCCTTCAAATGAACGTCTGTGAAGGGCTCGGTCACTACCGATTGGAAGGACCGAGCTTGCAGTGTCGGATCGGAGGACCTGGCGCCTTGTCGCATTGGCCCCCCGCAGAGGCGTCACTTCATCTCTGTGACGGTCAGCTTGCCGCGCACGCGCTCGGCAATGAACTCGATCGCCTCGCCCGCCTTCGCCCTTTCGAGCATCGCTGGGTCCCGGTCTTGTTGTCGCTGATGATCGAGAGCCGTATACAAAACCAATGGTCCGATGACGTTAAAACGTTGTGCGCTTCGACCGATCCGAAACGACGGGCCGAGCGCCATGCGCTACTCCTTCCCGGCGACCTCTGCCACATAGGCCGAAACAGTCGCGATCTCGTCGGCCGTCAGGCTGTCTGCGAACGCCGGCATTACGCCGATACCGCTCTTGACGGCTGCGGCGACGCGGTCCGCGCTCGGCTTCAAATCGTTAAGGTTCGGGCCGATCGCACCGGACGCATCGGCATCGGCGAGCGTGTGGCAGACGGTACAGGCTGGTTCAGCCTTCTTGGTGAAGATTTCACGACCCTCCTCAACATCGACCGATGGGTCGGCGGCAAGGGTTGGGAAACTCGCGAAACACATCGCGAGCACGGCGAAGAGTGACGTTGATCTGATGGGCATAGCTTTCAGTTCCTTTCGAAAGCGATTTAAGGGGTTCGTACGTGACATTCGGCGAAGGTGCGCGGGAACCAGGCGTGCATGGGAGCAGCGTCCCGCCACTCGGTCGCGGAGCAGCTTCGGGAGTGCATCGAATGTCGGTCGTCACAACCTGCATCGGGTTCGGGCCTTTGGCATACGAGGCCCGAACCCGATGATGAAGAGCAAGATCTCTCGAGGGTGCCGGCGTCTTCGGGCGATAGAGCACCGGCCAGTTTTGCGGCGCAGCGTCAGCTGACAGTCACGTCCACCGCATGAGCCCGCCAGCCGTTGTTGCCGTAGCCGCGCTCGTTGGGCGGGAAGTCCTCTGGTTGAGACAGCCCGTCTGCCGCCGTCGCCCGGCTCGCGAGCGTGTGCTGCCCTGCAGAAAGATCGGCGATCAATGCGAACGGTCTCCAGGCGTAAGGACCCATATCGGGTCCGAGGAACCGGGCTTCCGTCCAGGTCTCGCCACCGTCGGTCGAGACTTCGATGGTCTTGAGCTCGCTGATGCCACCCATGGCGACACCATGGATCTGCACCTTTCCGGCGGACGCTTTCTCGAGCGGACCGGTGATCCAGGATTTGACACTCATCTCGAACATCGAGGGCTGCGAGGGATCGCCTTCGACACCGATCGGGCGCATGCGGTAGCCGGTCTGTTGGATCTTCGCCGGCGACTGGTCCGCGGTGAGCGCGAGGCGCTTGATATACTTAATGTTGTTGACCCCGAAATAGCCGGGCACGATCAGCCGCAGCGGACCGCCATGGGCGAGCGGCACCGGCTCGCCATTCATCTCCCAAGCGAGGATCGCGCGCTCCATCGCGTCGATCGGGACCGAACGCTCGACCTGGACCGTCTCGGGTGGCAGGCCCGCAGGGATCTCTTCGCCGCCCGTACCGGTGAGCCATTGACGACCCTCCGCAGCACCGCCCATCGCCTCGGCGAGAACCCGTACGGGAACGCCGGTCCACACGACGTTGCCGGCTGCACCCGTCGCCCACTGCGAGCCGCTCGTCTCGTGATCGAAGAAGGCCCGGCCGTTGCCGGAACACTGGAGAACGCACACCACGGTCTCGACGCCGAGGGTCTTCATTTCACCGACGGTCATCGAACCCGGGTTGGCGAACCCTTCGAACTGGACCTCCCAGGCATCGCGATCGGCGACGATGTCTTCGGACGGCGCCGGCAGGTTGTTGCGGATGTAGAGATCGCTCGAGGGCGTGACGAGCGCGTCGCCCTGGGCGGCACGCTTGGTTTCCAGCGTCTGGTCGGTGTGGACGATGAGATCGTCGGCGTCCTTCCATGAGGCATAGGCCGGCAGCTTTCCACCGTCCTGCGCGAACGCTGGCATGCCGTAGGCCGCGACCCCTGCAAGCCCTGCGGAACCCATCAGGAATTGGCGGCGCTTGATGGCGAGTGTGTCGATCATGGTTTCCTCCCTTTATCGAACCCGGAGCCGCCATTTTCGACCGATTAACCCCGGGGCGTCGTCGTCGAGACCCTCGCGAATTGCTTCGGCAAAATCGCAACTCCTCATTTCAGACGCGCGAGGCACGCCGATTATTCCATAGACGATAGAATGGGACGGTTTTTTCGAACAACGGGAATAATCGACGACGCTGACGCGTCGGCACGAACAGGAGATCGCTTCGCCGAACGGACCGACCGCCATAGACCGAGACCGCTCCGGCGACATTCGTTGGAGCCGAGGAAAACATTTGGGATCGAACATGAACAATACCAGCGAAACGACAGCTTCGTCCGGAGCCGGTCCTTGGACCGGACTCATCCTCACCGCTGGTATTGCCGCCGCGTCTTTCGCTCTGCGAGCCATTCCCGGCGTCGACGTTCTGTCGCCACTGATCTTGTCGATCCTCATCGGGATGGCGCTGCATAACACGGTCGGCACGCCGGCGGTGGCCAAGCCCGGCGTCCAGTTCTCGCTCAAGGTCATCCTCAAGGCGGGCATCGTGCTGCTTGGACTGCAACTCACATTTTCCCAGGTCGTCGAGGTCGGCTGGCTCGGCGTCGCGATCATCACCGTGACGCTGGTCGCGACTTTCGTCTTTACCAAGTGGCTCGGCGCACGCCTCGGCATCGATCGCAAGCTAACCGAACTCATCGCCGCAGGGACGGCCATTTGCGGGGCCTCGGCGGTGATCGCGACAAACACTGTAACGCGCGGCAAGGACGAGGACGTCGCCTACGCCGTCGCCTGCGTGACGGTATTCGGCTCGCTGTCCATGGTTCTGATCCCGCTGATTGAGACGACCGTCCTGCAACTCGGTCCGATCGCCTACGGGCTCTGGTCCGGCGCGACGATCCACGAGGTTGCGCAGGTCGTGGCAGCCGCCTTCCAGCAGGGCGAGGCTGCGGGCCATTACGGCACCATCGCCAAGCTCACACGCGTCATGCTGCTCGCGCCGCTCGTCCTTGCGCTTGGCTATTTGGCCCACGAGCGGATGTCGGGTTCTGGCGAGAAACAATCCAGCGAGGACAAGTCCGGTGGTGGCGTGCCGATCCCCTGGTTCGTGTTCGGCTTCGTGGCGATGGTCGCGGTTGCCTCCACCGGTATCGTACCAGCTGCCGCGGACCCCTGGCACCAGGGACTGACGCAGTTTCTCCTCGCCATGGCGCTCGCCGCGATGGGGCTCGAGACCGACATCCGCAAGCTGGTTGCCGAAGGGGCACGCCCGGCGATCCTCGGCGCGGCGTCCTGGCTCTTCATCGTCGTCCTCGGGCTCGCTCTCGTCGTCGCGACCGGTGCCGGTCACTGACGAAGGACGAAGCGTGACCGCACCCCTCTCGTCTCAGCTGGAACGGACGGCACGGCTCACCGCCTGCGGTGAGGTCCACATGTCGCGGCTCAACATCTACTGGTGGAGCCTTCGAAGCCGCGGCTGGGACGTGCCCCATTTCGACCCGTTGGACGGTGGAAGCAATGCTAAGCTGCTCGTCCTTCTGGAGAGGCCGGCGCGGCAGGGAACGGCGCCGCGCTTCGTCTCTCGCGACAACCCGTCGCCGACGCAACGAAATCTGCGACGTTTTCTGTCCGAAGCCGGGATCGAGCGAAAGACGACGGTGCTATGGAACCTCGTCCCCTGGCTTCCACCGATTTCGAGCAAGCGAAACCTTTCCCCGCGCCGGGCCGAGATTGAAGGCGGGCTCGTAGAAATCCCGCGGTTTCTAAACTGTCTTCCCCATTTGCGCGGGGTCCTGCTCGCGGGTCGGACTGCAGCCTGCGCGGCCCCGGTCGTCACAGAATGCCGGCCAGAGCTCACGGTCTTCCGGATGCCGCATCCCTCGCCGATCCTTCTCGCCACCGATCCCCGTTACGCGACGACGATCGCCGATACGCTTGCGAGGGTTGCGCAATATTTGGAGATCAGTTGACGAGCGTCTTATTAAAACGGTGAGATCGCCGGGCGCAAAAGCGGCTTCAAAATTTTCCGATCGCCAAGCGCATGTGACCCAGGACATTACAGTATCAGGAAAGGCCTACTCCCCGAGGTGTCCAAGCCGTCCGAGCCTTCGATAGACAGCGACGGGTTGGGCCAACGTCCCTGACCACCGGGCACTGAGACAGGTTTCGGTCATATTCGTCCATACCTGACCGAAAGTCTCTGATCACTCGGAGATGGGCAAGCGGAAACATTGGGCTCAATTTTCCGACGGACCGGTGAACAACCGCCGAAGTCTCACGCGCAGCGAGGCGCAGCGTCGATCCGGTTCCGGAGTTCGGCAAAGACGAGGTGCCCTTTGTCGCGGCGCGTGACGAGGCGCAGATAGGTCTCGATCGCTGCGAACCGCTCCCTCGCCATGCTTCCCGCGATTATCTCGTAGGTCTTTCCGCCCGCGGACCATTGGGCGGAAAGGTTCGTCCCGGCTCCGGTCACGATGGGATCGCTACCGTAAAAAAGGCTGAGCCGGCATGCGTTCGGGCCGGCATAGTGGACAAAGCTCCCGTCCTTGGTCTCTGCCGTCGCAACGATCTCCATGCCGGCAATCGAAAGATCCGGAAAGGGTCCGTCGGTGGCCGCGGCCGGTCGCAGTGTGTCGGTTCCCCGCGGATGCAGAGGTACGGACAGGAAGCGTTCGTGCATGCCGACAAGGGTCGTGGGCCCGTCTGCGGCGCGAAGGAAAAGCCCGGCCGCGACGACAAAAAGGGCGAGGCACGCTGCGAGCGCAAGACCTAAGCGTCGCGACCTCAGGAACGTCGTCGGTCGCCCGGTCCTCTGAAAGATCCCGAGGACGTCCTGTCCGTTCGGGCTGCTTCCGGATTGTGAAACCGAAAGCGGAGCTATGCCGGGCCTCATGCGACGAAGCGCAGCTGTCTGTGCGTCCAGCTTTTCGAGCATCGCCGCGAGCGCCGGCTCCCGGCGCAGCCTTTCCTCAAAGGCGGCCGCCTCCCCCGGCGCCATTTCGCCGTCCATGTAGGCGGACAGGCTGTCCCAGTCCCGATCGGCCAGGTCACCGCTGTCCGCGCCATCCGTTTGCAACGACATCTTCTTTCCGCGCTCCAGTTGTCAGCGGTCCGGGCCATCGATCCGTTCGCGCAGCGCGCGGCGCGCGCGGCTGATCCGGCTCATCACCGTTCCGCACGGCACGCCAAGCACCGAAGCGGCTTCGTCATACTTGAGTCCCATGACGTCGATCAGGAACAGGATCTCGCGGGTCTGCGGCGGCAGCGCCTCGAAGGCCATGCGGACCAGCATGTCTCCATGCGAGTTTGCGTGCGCGACGTCATTTTCGCGGACCCCCGCTTCACGTTCGCAATAGTCCCTGCGTACCTTCGAGCGCCTTGCCGCATCCGTTCTGAGATTGCGGACGACCCGGAACATCCAAGGCCGCAGCTCCTCGATCGCGCCGGGCGGATCGGCGGCGGTCAGCGCCCGGGTCACGGCCTCCTGCACCATGTCCTCCCCGTCCTCGCGTCGTTCGCAGATCGAGCGGGCGTAGGCGTTCAGTTCCGGCAGGAGGCGTTCGAGATGGGTGCGGAGCGCCGTGGACATGGACCGGCTATAGCGCCGGTCTGATCCTTTCCGCAATGCAAGGGGTACCAGTGTCGCAAATCGTTCCGCTGCGTGGTCGCGGCAGATTAGCGCTGCCAGCCCTCGGTTGCCATGATCGTCTGGGCCTTCTGCGATACGAGGAAATCGAGGAACTCCTGCGCCGCCGGATCGGCCTTCGGCGAGATCACCACGTTGACGTCCCGCCAGATCGTACGGTTCTCGTCGATCTCGACCATTTCGAGAACGTCCTGATGGGTCAGCGGCCAGTTCGGCCAGGTGATCCAGGCATCGGCGTCCTTTTCCTTGAACTGGGCGAAACTCGCGCCCGAACCGAGGGCGTAAGCGACGATGTTCTTCCGGAACCGGGCGATGTCATCGAGGCGTCCGAGCCGTCCCGCAACGTCCTCCCAAGTTCCCGTCCCGGACGTGTTGTAGACGCCGGCACCTTCCGTCACGACGATCTTCATGCCGTCCGCGAGAAGGTCGTCGAAGCCTTCGATACCCTTCGGATTGCCGGCCTTCACCGCGATGACGGTCGGACGGATGTAGATCGGCTCGACCTCTTCATGGTCGAAGGCAGGATAGGTGAGCAGAAACGCGGTCATGGATTGCTCGGACGTGCCCCACATGATGTCGGCGTCGGCCTGGGCATCAGCGGACCAGGCCGATTCCGGCCCGGCAACGATCTCGACCTTGTTCCCGGTTTCTTCCTCCCAGACGTCCGCAACCTTGCGAAATGCCGTATGCGGACCGCCGGCGCCGTAGAGCTTCACCACGCCGTCCTGCGGCGCATGCTCGATCGACGGATCGGCGAGATCGGTCTTGCCGATCCGATCGGCGACGGTGTCGGCGAATGCGGGGCCTGACAGCATCGCCGCGGCGAGGGCAAGCGTGGCGGTTCGGGTCATCGTCATGTTCCTTCCCAATCGTTGTCGGAACGCGGAACCGCGCCCGTCATGGAAGGAACGGCTGGGCCGGCCCGATTATTCCAAGTCTTCCGAACCCGGTATGTGAGCCATCCGCCGCCGATCGATGTCCCTATACGCGAGGGATTGCCCTCGGCCCGGCCTCAGGGGCGGTCTTCAGGGCGGTTCCCGTGTCGTCGTGATCCCTTTCACCACACCCCCGAACTCCCCGTCGCGGTAATCGATCTGCTTTTCATATTGAAACGAGCAGCATTTCTCGTTGGTCGGATCGTCGCGGAACGCCAAATTCCAGTCAGGACATTACGAACGACCGCTTCAGGCAGAGGACACCCGCATGACCAAAGCTCCCCTTCGCATCGCCGTCAGCGGCGCTGCCGGACAGATCTGTTATTCGCTGCTCTTCCGGATCGCCGCGGGCGACCTCTTCGGCGCGGATCGACCCGTCGCGCTTCACCTTCTCGATCTGCCGCAGGCGCAGAATGCAGTGCGTGGCGTCGTCATGGAACTCGAGGACTGCGCCTTTCCGCTTCTTTCCGACGTTGCCGTCACCGACGATCCGAACGCGGCCTTCCGCGACGTCGATGCCGCGCTCCTCGTCGGCTCGCGGCCCCGCTCGAAGGGCATGGAGCGGCGCGATCTTCTCTCGGCGAACGCGGAAATCTTCAAGACGCAAGGAGCGGCGCTCGATGCCAATGCGAAGCGCGAGGCGAAGGTGCTCGTCGTCGGCAACCCCGCCAACACCAACGCCTTCATCCTGGCCGAAAGCGCACCGAATTTCCCGCGCGACAACATCGCCTCTATGATCCGTCTCGATCACAATCGTGCGCAGGGGCAGCTTGCGGCCAAGGCGGGGGTGGGCGTCGGCGAGATCGAGAAGCTCGTCGTCTGGGGCAACCATTCGCCGACCATGTTCGCCGACTGGACGTTTGCGACCGCGAACGGGCGTCCGCTCGCCGAGACGATTTCAGACGAGGCCTGGTACCGCGAAACGCTGATCCCGATGGTCGCCCAGCGCGGCAGCGCGATCATCGAAGCGCGGGGTGCCTCGTCCGCCGCCTCGGCGGCCAATGCCGCGATCGACCATATGCGCGACTGGATGCTCGGCTCGGACGGCCGCTGGGTGTCGATGGGCCTTTCGTCGACAGGTGCCTACGGCATTCCCGAAGGCCTCTACTGCGGCGTTCCGGCAACCTGCACTGCCGGTTCGATCGAGCGGATCGAGGATCTTAAGATCGACGAGTTCCAGCGCCGGAAGATCGACCGGACGGTCGCCGAACTCGTCGAGGAGCGCGACGCGGTCCGGGCGCTCCTTGCCTAATCGCCGAGGTCTGCGTCGTGTCGAACCTTCTGATGGCCACATCGGCGGATGCCGGAATGACATCCACACGTCATCCGGCGACCGCATCGAAGCCGATAAAAGATCGCGCCGCGAGCCTCGTCTTGCCTTGGCGATCGATCGGTCGTATCTTTGCAACGATGATGGATGGGGATGGAGTCCCCCGATAACCGCCTCGTCTTCGAGGCTGATGGCTCCTACCGCACGGGCGCGTTTCGAACGGCCGGTGGTAGGGCTCTGTCGTCTGCCGCTCCGATCGTTCGTACCGCCCCACCGAACCGGAAAGGGCGCATATGAACATGCTTATCGCCATCGCAGGAGCAGGGATCGGCGGAGGCTTGCGGCACGCGACGAACCTCGCCGTCGTCCGGCTTCTTCCCGGCCTCTCGTTTCCGTTGTCGACGGTGATCGTCAACGTACTCGGCTCGTTCGCGATGGGCATCCTGATCGAGGTCTTCGCGCAACGCAGTGCGAACGACCATCCGCTCAGCCTGTTCCTGACGACGGGCGTGCTCGGCGGCTTCACGACCTTCTCGACGTTCTCCCTCGACGCCATCTCCCTCTACGAACGGGGCGAATTCGTCACCGCGACACTGTACGTTCTCGGTTCAGTCCTGGCCGCGATGGCGGGGCTCGTCGCGGCACTCTTTCTCATGCGCACCGTGTTCGCCGGCGAAGCGGCCTGACGAACAAGGGGAGAACAAGGCGATGGATGACAACAGAAAACGGCAGGATCCAGAAGTCGAAGAGGTCAATGAACTCGCCGACTACGAGCGTCGGCGCAGGGCGTCGAAGGGGGCGAGTCCCAGGCAATCAAGGTCCGTCACATCGTGGATCATCGCGGTCGTCGTACTGACCGCCGCTGCGCTGGTCATCTGGGCGGTACTCGGCTCGTGATCGACGCGATGCTTCTGCTTCGGAACGAGCCGGCGCCCCCTTTGCCCGAAGCATGCTGTTCCCCAAGCCATAACGCGAGGAATTGAAACCATGACCGAAACGTCCGTCCGCGACACCAACCATACCTTTCTGCAGAACGACGATTCCCTTAACGTCGAGACGCGGTCCGAGCGGCTTCGGGATTCCTTCCTCACCAAGCAATCGGACTTCTACATTCGCTGCCATGGCGATGTGCCGAGCCTGCCGGACGATCATCCGATCAAGATCGTCGGTGGTTCCGGTAAAGAGACGACGGTTTCGGTTGCGGACCTAAAGGCGAGATTCAAGACGCGCACCATTGCGGCGACGCTCCAGTGCGCGGGCAACCAGCGTCAAGAGATGCAGGCTACCAGATGACGACCGGCGACGGCTGGGGCATCGGGGTGATCGGCAATGCCGAGTGGACCGGCGTTGCGCTCCGTGACGTGCTCGGCGGCATCGCGATCGATCCGTCCACAGCTCATGTCGCCTTCGGTTGCGCTGACGCGACCACGGTCGCAGGCGAGAAAACGAAATTCGGGATTTCGATTTCGATCGAGAAGGCGTTGCACGCGGACACGCTGCTCGCCTGGGCGATGAACGGCGAGCCGCTGTCACCGGAACATGGCGCGCCGCTGCACCTCGTGGTCCCGGGCTATGCGGGCGTGCGCAACGCCAAATGGGTCGAGACGATCGAATTGCGTTCGGCCCCGTGCGAGGCGCCGACGCAGAGCCGGGACTAGAAGCATTTCCATCCCTCCGTCTCGCAGGACGAAGCCGACTGAGACACCGCCCTGAAGATCAACGAGATGCCGGTCAACTCGGCGATCTGGATTCCCTCCGACGGCGCTTCGCTCCCGGCCGGTCCTATTCTTATCGCGGGGTACGCCATCGCGTATGGCCGCGCAGTCGCGCGGGGTGACGTCTTGAGCGATGGTGGAAAGACTTGGCGTTCCGCGGAGATCGACGAAACGGGCACGCCTCGGACTTGGGTCCAGTGGTCCGCCGAGTTTGAGTTGGAAGCCGGAAAACACCAGCTAGTTGTCCGCGCGGTAGACGATGCGGGTCAAGGTCAGTCCGATAGCACGGAAGGCATCTGGAACTTCGCTGGCTATCTCTGCACGAGTTGGCACCGCATCCACGTCACGGTCGCATGAGGTTCGATCGTGCCCGAGGATGACGCGGTCGCCTCGCGGACGGAACTGGCCGGCGACCGCACGGACCTTGCCGAAGATCGAACGATCCTGGCGAATGAACGCACGTTCGCCAGTTGGCAGCGCACGGCACTCGGCGCGATCGGTGTCGGGATCGCCTTCAATGGACTCTTCAACGAGATCGATCCGACCTGGGTCGCCAAGGCCGTCGCGACGCGGTTCATCGTCCTCGGCCTGTTCATCGTCGCGACCGCGCAGCTGAAGGCCTCGATGGTCTCGCATCGCCCGGAAGCCCATTGGATCAGCGCGGTCCAGACATCCAGCTTCTGGATCATGACGATCACCTTATGGATCGGAGGTCTCGGCCTGATCGCTGCGATCTGGCTCATCACCTATCCGGGATACGCCTTGCGATGAGACATTTTCTCGTACGCAAACGGGCAGGCAGCGTTTTTAGTCTTCCGCACGAAACCTGCCGGTCCGGTTTTGGCCGATCGGCCAGAGCGCGCTTTGCGTACCCATTCGGACCCACAGGGGACGCTTGTCTTATGACTTTCTGTGCCGATCAGGCAAACATGAACCGCCGCGGAAAGGGGTCCTATCTTTTCGCGGCGGCGAGGGATGGATCGCCCGGACGCTGGGGTTGTGTCCCGATGCGTGGTGTAGGAACGCCGATCTCGGAGGGTCCGAGATCATGTTTCGTCAGGCGTCCAGCATGGGCAGGCTGACGATGGGATTGTCGCAGACCTTTGCGAGGGTTTCCAGAGACATGTAGCGGCGCGAGACGGCCCACTCGTCGTTGGTCTCCAGCATGAGAGCTCCGACGAGGCGTTTGACGGCAGCATCGTTCGGAAAGATGCCGACGACATCCGATCGGCGTTTGATCTCGCGATTGACGCGCTCGAGCGAATTCGTCGAGGCGATCTGCGGCCAGTGGTCGTCCGGGAAGGCCATATAGGCGAGGACGTCCTCGCAGGAGGCGTCCATCATCTCGGCGAGCCGGTCGAACTTGTTGGTGCGCATGTGATCGGCGACCTCGCGCCAGCGGCGGCGGGCATCGTCGTGGGTCTCTTGGGCAAAGATCGTCTTCAGCATGGCGATGACGGCGGGACGGTGCTGCTTCGCGCCGACATGAGAAAGGGCGTTGCGCATCCAGTGAACCCGACATCTCTGGTGGGTTGCGGAAAAGACCTTGTTCGCGGCAGCGCGTAAGCCCTTGTGATCGTCGCTGATAACGAGCTTCACGCCCCGCAGTCCCCGATCGGCGAGCGAGCGCAGAAAGCTCTTCCAGAACGTCTCGGCTTCCGATGGCCCTGTCGCGACACCGAGGATCTCACGGCGACCGCTGGCGTTGACGCCGACGGCGACTATGACGGCAGTGGAAACAATGCGCCCGCCTTCGCGGACCTTCAGATAAGTGGCATCGATCCAGAGATAGGGCCATTCGCCCTCGATCGGACGGGAAAGGAAAGCGTTCACCCGTTCGTCGATCTCGCCGACCAGGCGGCTCACTTCGCTCTTGGACACGCCGCCGGCACCCATGGCGCGGACGAGGTCGTCCACAGAACGGGTCGAGACGCCGTGAATATACGCTTCCTGGATCACCGCAACGAGGGCCTTCTCAGCGGTGCGGCGCGGTTCGAGAAAGCTGGGAAAGTAACTGCCCTTCCTGAGCTTCGGGATCGCCAGATCGATCTGGCCAGCCCGGGTATCCCATGCTCGCTCTCGGTATCCGTTCCGGTGGTTCGTGCGATCCGGGGTCCGAACGCCAGCAGGGGCACCTGTGCGCGCTTCGATCTCCATCTGCATCGTCCGCTCGGCGGCGAATGCCAGCATGTCGCGGACAAGATCGGTGTCGGCCTCTTGCTCGATGAGGCTGACGAGCGCAGTCTTCATATCGGTCATCGTAGTCTTCCTTCAGGTTCAGGTTCGCAATCCGAACCCTACCGAAGATCGACGATGACCGCCGCAAATCCGCTCGTTTCGCTACGGCGCTATGGAGGGCGCATTCGCTCGCGGATTTACGCAGTTCCTACACCATCTGTTGGGACGCAGCCGACGCTGGCCGTTTGACGGGCCGAATTAGAGTTTGATCACCCTCGTCTTTTCTCGAAGGCCTGAACGGATACCCGGACTCTGGTTCCGGACGACAAGCAGAGGCTCGGAAAAGATGACAGAGGCTACCATCGGCATCGACATCTCGAAAGACAGGATCGACGTTCACCGTCTGCCGGGTGGCGAGAGCCGGCAGTTCGCCAACGACAAGACCGGCCTCAGGGCCTTTCTGCGTGGGGTGGAGCGAAGCGGTGAGCCACCCGCCCGAATCGTCTTCGAGGCCACCGGTGCTTATCACCGCGCTCTGGAACGCCGGCTCGCCGAGACCGGGCTTCCCGTCGTCAAGGTCAATCCGCGAAACGCTCGGCGCTTTGCCGAGGCGGCCGGACGGCTCGCCAAGACCGACCGGATCGACGCGGCGCTCCTGGCCCGGATGGGAGTTGCCCTCTCGCTCGAACCATGTGCTGTTCTGAGCCAGACCTTGAGCGATCTCAAGCAGATGATCGTCGCGCGCGAGGCGCTGATCAAGGACCGGACCGCGGCGAAGAACCGGGCGAAGGTCATGACGATCGCTGTCCTGAAGCGTCAGAATGCCGAGCGGCTGAAGCAGATCGAACGCCAGCTCGTTGCGCTCGACACTGAGATCGAGGCGCAGATCGCGGCCGAGCCCGATCTTGCGCCGCGTCTGGGCACCGATCGGACAGCGCCCGACCGCCGTTTTCCGTCCTCGCTATGAATGGCTGTAGGTCACCGCATTCGTCTCACCACAAACCGGGAACAGCTTTTTCTATCTGTCGAACGGCGTCTCGAAACGCCTGTTCGAAGAACTCCTGGCGCTGCTTGCCAGAGAAGCCGGAACTGGACCGGACGAAATCATCATCGTCGTTCTCGACAATGCTGGGTGGCACGCTCCGCCCGATCTTGCCATACCTCCGGGCGTCCGGCTGGCTTTCCTGCCGCCCTACACGCCGGAACTTCAGCCCGCCGAGACCCTCTGGGTCCTCGTCGACGAGCCCATCGTCAACCGATCGCTCGATACCCTCACCGAACTCGACGCCCTCGTCGCAAAGCTGTGCGTCCCTCTGACAACCCAAACCGACCGAATAATAAGCCGCACCGGATACAATTGGTGGTTCAAAATCTCAAACCCGAGCTAATCCCCCGGATTTGGTATAACTCTCTGATGAAGAAACGGATTTGTCCAAGAACCGATTTCCGCTTCTCGGTCCGATGCCTGAACTCTCCAGAAGAACAATTCGGGTTCCACACAACTGAGGCTCGCCCATGAAGAAGCAAGTCCAGATCTGCACCGACGGCGGCTGACTGCGCCCGGAAGCACGCTGGCCGGAGGTGACGATCGACATTCCCGTCGGCGCGATGCGCGCCTACGAGTTCGATGCGGTCCATCCCGGCGACTGGGCGCTCCATTGCCACAAGTCGCACAGTGCGATGAACGCCGTGGGTTACGACGTGCCGACCTTCATCGGCGCGGACAAGTCGGCAGTGGCGCGTAAGGTCAAGCTGCTGCAACCGGACTATATGCCGATGGGCACCGACGGCATAGCGGATACGGCCGAGATGTCGATCGCGGTCATTCGTGCCCGGTTTCGATCCTGATCTTCTCGAAAGTAACCTCGACCGGATCGGCGTAGCGCTTGCCGTTCTTCTCGTCATGACGCGGAAATGTCGGCGGCGCGATCTTGACGCTGAGGTCGTAGACGCCGTCACCTGGAAGCTTCAGGTCCCGGCCGTAGTGATAGAGCCCGGGATGCCAAAGGAATTCCGGCTTGAAACGCACGATCTCCTGGCCCTCCAGCGACAGCGTGCAGTCGATGTCGAGATAGGGGATGAAGCGGTGATCGGCCGCGTCGAGGACAGCGATCTCCATGTGACAGTTCATGTCGGATGGAGCCTCGATCCATTCGAGCTTTCCGTCCTTGCGGTGGAACATGCCTTCGGCGCGTTCCTGTGCAAAGGCGACGATATAATCCCCGGCCCGCATCTTGCCGCCGGTGTCGGCGACCTTCTCTGCCATGTAGTCGAGCGAGGCAAGATATTTCGCACCCTCTTCCTTGGCCATTTTTAGTTGGTTCTGGTCGGCCTCGTCGCTCGGCTTTGCCGGCGGCATCTTTGCGTCAATTCCGGTCGCTTCGGTCATCGCGTTTCTCCCTTGGGAATTGTCGGCCCACATGCAGCAAACAGGCGCAGCGTCGTCTTCGTTCCAGTTCGATTCCCCAATCGTTCCGATCTCAGATGAATCGGTCTTCGCGATCTGTCGCCGCCGGATAGCGGCGTACGGGATCGGACAGGCAACCGGGGAAGAGATTACGGCCGCTGGCACGATCGGTAGTTCCGCAACACTACATCGCTGGCTGAGAAAGCGGTCGCCGTCGCGAAATACCTAGGCGCCACGAGGGCCTGATCAAAATCCGATAAGACCACGCGACGGGTCCGAATACGGATGATCAACGGCGCAGATACTTGGTGGCTGCCGCCGCGCAAAGGCCGAGAACGATCAGAAACACGATAGCGCCGAGACCCGTGCCAAGCGCCATTCCTCCCATCTGCCCGATGCCCTTCATCGGCAACATGTTGTCTGTCAGAGGTCGGCAAATGAACGGCCACTTCCTACGAGTATCGCTTTGAAAGGGACATTCGTCTTGCAGCCAGTAAAAGCCGAGACCGGGACAATGCAGTAGATCGTCAGCGGACCAGGACAACCTTGACGCCGAGTTCGGCTTCCACGTCTTTCCACGCTCGGTCCGCTGTCACGGCAGGTACATCGAGTTGGCGGGCAAGAGCAAGGCAAGCGCGATCGCCGTGGCTGAGTCCGAGATGAACCGTCGCAATGCGCATGAGACCGGCCTCCATGGCGAGTTCGGCATCGAGCGCTCGCACATCGAGACGGAGCGCTTCGACCAGTCGAGGAACCGCCTCGGCAGGCACTCCTTTGTCGACGCTCTTCGAAACGACTTCCTGAAGGTTGATCGCGGAGATCGCGGCGTCGCGAAGCCAGCGTCTGGCTTCTGCAGCGCCGGTCTCCTCGTTGAGATCCACGAACACGGCCGAGGTGTCGACGACGCAAGACGGCATTAGGATGTCTCGCCTTCGGCAGACCGGTTTCCAAGATCGCGGTCATTCTCTTCGCGTCGGTCAGCGATGACCTCGTCCGCAATTTCTGTTCCTGGTGCCACGTATTCTCGAAAGATGGCTCTGGCTCGATCCAAGGCAGCGTCCGGAGTGGTGAGATGAACTTCACCATCGACCAGTTCGGCCATCACGTGACCGCCCTTCTGCACTCCGAGCTTTTCACGCAATGCGACAGGCAGGACTAGACGACCATTTGGGAGAACATTTACACGGATCATCATACTGCCCTTTCTCAATATATGGGGCCTAGACCTAGTGTGCCCTCTGGTGGCTCACTGGTCAAAATGTATTAGAGTGACCAAAAATAGAACATGACCAATCACCTGCCTTAGTCAAGAATGGTACGCTCATATGTGACCATTTATGAGCATTTTCAACGAAAAGCCTCATAAAGTAGATTATGCCACTTTCGCGCATGCGCGATAGCGCTGAGTACGTTTTCAATACAGTTTCTCCGTCCGGCTTGTCCTTTGTTGTCAGTTTCAGAAGACGCTCTCAGTAATTACCGGAAGTGCTCTGCAGCGAACTGAGCGGAGGGCGACATTCACTTCACGAGTTCTCCGGCCAAGAGCATTCGTCGGCGCGTCAGGCGACGTTGGCATTTCCCAACAGTCGGTAGACTGACGCTCGGCCAATCTTCATCTGCTTGGCAATTGCGGCTGGGCCGAGCTTCTCTTCCGCATAGAGCCGTCGCACTTCTTCGGCATCAATGGCCGGCTTTCGGCCGGTGTAGACGCCGCGTGCTTTGGCCGCTTGAATACCTTCGAGCTGCCGCTCGCGCCTCAGATTGGTCTCGAATTCGGCGAAGACGCCCAGCATATCCAGGAACGCCTTACCGGCAGCCGTTGCTGTGTCGACCGGCTGTTCGGTGGCGCGTAGAGCAACGCCGCGTTCTTTGAGATCGTAGACGATATCCTGCAGGTCCTTCATCGAGCGGGCAAGCCGGTCGATGCGGGTGACGACGAGCGTGTCGCCGGGACGCAGAAACTCAAGCAGGATGGCAAGTTCGGTCCGGCCATCGCGACGCGAGCCACTTTTCTTCTCCGCGCGGATGACGGTGCACCCGGCGGCGCGCAGAGCCGCTTCCTGGAGGGAGAGGTCCTGATCGGTGGTGCTGACACGAGCGTAGCCGTAAAATGACATGGAAATGGCCGAAACTGTCTCGTTAGAGTCTAGAGACCTCCCGCATAGCGTCTCGGAATCTCAAAAGCAACCCAAATGAGACGGCGGCGGGTGTCTCGCGGCTTCGTGTTTTTAGGGTAGACCCAAGCGGACGTGTGGGAATCACATCAATCCGAATTTTGGAATGGTTTGGGTGATGAGGTCTATTGCTCAGTTTAGTACCAAGATTCCATATTGGTAATACGATCTGAAAAATGTACAACAATCTCCAGATTGGTGTGACAGAAAATCTTACTTCCAGTGGAGACTTTGAAATGTCATCTCAGCGGGTCAAGATTGTGGAAGGCGGGAAATTAGTGATCCCGGCGGCCTTTCGGCGCGAACTCGGGATTAATCCAGGCGATACCGTTATTGTCGAAATGGCGGAGGGTGAGCTTCGGGTCCGCTCCATTCCATCGGCCATTCGCCGCGCGCAGGAACTGGTCAAGCAGTTCAATCCCGATGGCCGGTCCATGGTCGACGAGTTGATCGCGGACCGTCGAGCCGAGGCGGAACGTGAGTAGCCCGTATGTCCTCGACGCCTCCGCACTCCTTTGTCTTCTCAATGCGGAGAAGGGATCGGAGAAGGTCGCAAACGTCCTGCCTCAATCGGTCACCAGTTCGGTTAATCTGTCCGAGGTCGCCGCCAAGCTGTCCGATCTCGGGATGGATTCCGACGCGATCACGAATGCCCTTATCCCGCTTCATCTCAAGATTGTCGCATTCGATGATGCCAATGCCATCGCGGCGGGAACGATGCGCGCAGTCACGCGCTCTGCCGGTTTGTCGTTTGGCGACCGCGCCTGCCTTGCCTTGGCGGGCAGTCTCGGCGCGCCTGCCTTGACGGCGGACCGCGCTTGGAAACCCGTCGCCAAACTCTTGAATATTAGGATCGAGTTCGTGCGATAACCGCCGAATGATGGCTTCTCACGAACGCGTCATTTGGTGTCGCCACCGCTAGGTCGCATCTGCATTCAGGGATTCCGTTCCGGCACAAAAGGCCGCCGACTGGGTTCTCGATCAAGCCGCTTTGGCGGACTCGAAAGCGCTTGGTGAAATGGCCGCCTGACGCGGCCAGAGACTCAAATATCGCCATCGCCACGATGAACCGCTATTTCTGCGAGCGGCGGTCCCCAACAGGATCGCCGCTCTTGTCATGTCGCGAGGATCGCAATGGTCGACCTGTCCCAGTTTTCTCAGGAGCATAGCCCCGAGGCACTCGAGGCACGCATGGCGCTGCTGTGCGAGGATCCCGCGTGCAGCGATTGGCTGAAGGACGCGATCCGATCCGCGCTCGAACGCGATCCAGTGGACGCGGCGAACGACGCCGAAATCCTCGCCGATCTGCTTGCAAAGCGCTGCAATTCCTTACTCGGCAGCGCGGATCGCAGGTGATCGGGCCGTAGGCTCGCCGGCAAGGCTTTCCATGATCCTCAAGACGGCCTTGCGAATGTCTCGGTCGGGGATGGCCTTGAACAGCCGAACAGCACGATCGTCCTCGGTTTCGACGACCGGAGGACTGGAATCCGGCTCCAAGTCGATCTCGGACTTATCCAAGAGTTCACTTCCCGTCAGCCCAAACGATTTTGCGATCTGGCAGAATTTGCCGACCAACATACGGTTCAAGCCCTTCTCGTATTTTTGAACCTGCTGGAATGTCAGACCAAGAGCTCGGGCAAGTTCGGCTTGCGACATATCCCGGCTTCGTCGCTCTCGGCGATGGCGTCCGCGACGGCGTCGTCGATGCCGGCGGCCTCCTGCCATAGCCGCTCCACTTCGTCGGATATCGGGCCTTACGGTCCTTTGCCGGGGGGGGCTGCGTGGCATGAGGGTTTGTGGCGCCATATCGAATTCTTCGCCTTTCAATGCCTGAGAAAGCGGTTTGCCGTGATACTATCTAAGATGCGGACGCTCCACCAAAATACAACCAAAGCTAACGCTCCGCCCGTCGCCAGCCGGCGGCCTGTGCCTCCTCTTCGGAACAGAAGTACCGCTCGCCGCGGCCCTCGCTGATCCGCACGCGGTCGTAATCGGCCTGCCCCGGCATATGGTAGATTCGCCCATTGCGGCTGATATTGCCCTTGATCTCGCAATCCGTGCCGGAAGAGCTGACAGGCTGTTCGGCCGCTTCCTGGCGTTTGCGGTCGCGCCACTCCCAAGGCATGACGAACTTTCCTTGCCAGAGACCGACGCCGGCGGTCTTCGCCTCCTCTTCGTAGCCGGCATAACGCCCGTCGCTGTAGCGATCGAATTCGACCGCCCAGCCTGAGACCACCATGGCCGCGTTGAGTTCGAGCTTGCCGACCGAGCATGTTGCGAGAGGCCGGCCATAGCCGTCGAAGCCGCTCGCCTCGCAAGTTACCGGCTGCGAGCCGATCAGCGAACGCAATCGATCGGCCGCCATGACGCCGCAGGGATAGGTGCTGCCGCGGGCGTTCTCGCAGGTCTGGTGAGTTTCGGGCGTGTCGATGCGTTCCAGGCGGATGTTGTTCGGGTAGCCGTCGATGTGGAGCGTATCGCCGTCAACGACCCGAGCCGGCCCGGACATCGTTTGCCCACCTGCGCCCTGGACGCCAAGCGCCAAGATCGCACCGATCCAAAGGATGGTCGCAAGCCGCATCATTCACATCACTCCATCGCCATCCGCGCCTGCCATCCCAATCGTGAGGACTGATGGACGCCACTGACAGTTGCGCCGTTGCTGGCGCATCACGTCGCCGAGGTCAAGTGATTGGATTCCTGAACGGTTCGAGCGAAGAGGGAGAGACAGGCGAGCCCGAGACGACGGGCTCCAAAGGGAGAGAGAGGCTCTCCCGGCTCGTCGGAGGATGACATCCGATGATGCGCCAATACGCACCACCACGGTTTCGCTACGAGACAGTCTTCGACTCCCATTTTGCCTTGCCGGTCGGGACGGTCCCGATCGGAACACTCTTCCGCTTCGAGCCTTCCCGCGGTCGCACTTGGCGCCCTCGCAAATGCATCGTTCGCGCCTGGAAGACGCGGGAATACCCCCTCCACATCCAGCGCGGTGTTTGGACGAAGGTCTATCTCGCTCGCGGCGGTCACCTGGCCGTCGTCGAGGACTTGAGCACCGGCCAGCTCTTCGAACTCGCCGATCATCACATCCTGCGCGAACTCGACCGGGAGGACGTGCGATGACCGACCTTTCTCCTACGTCTCAGCAACCCCTCGATCTTCTCGGCGCGGCGACAAAAGCACCTCCCCCGCGCCGCAGGCGCGGGGCGACGACCTTATCTGGCCCGGTGCCCGACGTGTGTCTGCGGTCGTTGCGAGCACGAAAGCGCTTGGCATCGGATTGCTCTACAAGGGCGACGATTTCAGCCAGACCGATATCGGGTCGCGCCTGCCAGATCAGTAAGCGTCTGAAAGGGACGATAAAACGGGAGCCAGGGTGGAAGGGCTTGGAGAGAATGCGGCGGTGGCGACGAATTGCTTCGCTCAGTAACGTCTTGGCTGAGCTACCATCCTATAGATTGCCACGATCGTTTCGCGGCGCTATGTAGTGAAGTAACTACAATAAGGAATGGCCATGCCGATCGTTACCATGACCAGCCGGCAATTCAATCAGGACACTGCCGGCGCGAAGAAGGCCGCGCAACAGGGGCCGGTCTTCATCACCGATCGCGGACGGGCCGCCCATGTGCTCCTCACAATCGAGGACTATCATCGGCTCCGCGGTGAGGAGACCTCGCTGCTCGCTGCTCTCGCACATCCGGCCAGCGCTGACATCGACTTCGAGCCGGAACCGATCGCGACGCCGTTGCATCGTGTCCCGGAGTTCTGATGTTCCTCCTCGATACGAACGTGATTTCGGAGCTGCGACGGCCCGATCGGACCGATCCTGCCGTGCGTCATTGGGCGAGTTCGTGGTCGATTGCCAATTTCTATCTTTCGACGATCACCATTCTTGAAGTCCATCTCGGCGCGCTGCGCCTGGAACGGCGCGACAAGGTGCAGGGTGTGGCGATCCGATCCTGGGTCGAACAGCTTCTGGATCAGTTCGACGGCCGCATCCTTCCACTCGATTCAGGCGTCGCGCTCCGCACGGCCGAGCTTCATGTTCCCGATCCGAAGTCGGATCACGATGCGATTATTGCTGCCACGGGTCTCGTGCATGGCATGACGGTCGTCACGCGCAATGTCAGGGATTTTCAAGACACCAGCGTCGAGCTTCTTGACCCATGGACGTCAGCGACGTTGGGCGGTTAGCGTCTGACGATTGCAGCGGTGGAGGCACCGCAAAGAGGAAGAGGGAAGGGGAGCCCGGTTGACGGGCTCAACAGGGAGAGAGTGGCTTTCCCGGCTCGTCGCGATCAGGAGATGATCCGATGAAGTCCACCACCATTCGCAAGATCGCCCTTTCTCAGCTCGACCTTTCACCGAAGAACGTGCGCAAGGCCAGCGTCACCAAGGCCGAGGATGAGGCACTGGAGGCGTCGATCGCCGCCCATGGGCTGCAGCAGAATCTCGGTGTCGAGCACGCGGAGGACGGCCGCTTTCTCGTCTACGCGGGCGGCCGTCGCTTCAACGCCCTGTGCCAGCTTCTCATCAAGGGTGTCATCGAAGCCGACTACAAGGTTCCTTGCACGATCAGCGAGTCGGACCAAGCCATCGAACTCTCGCTCGTCGAAAACGTCATACGCGCCGGCATGCACCCGGCCGACGAGTTCGAGGCGTTCAATCGCCTGATCGAGGGCGGCGCCAGCGTTGAGGACGTTGCCGACCGTTTCGGCACGACGGTGAAGCATGTGACCCAGCGCATGAAGCTTGCTCGCGTTGCGCCGGAGATCGTCGCGCTCTATCGGGATGGCGAAATCCGTCTGGAAGTTATTCAGGCTTTTGCCGTGTCCGACAGCCATGATCGTCAGCGCGAGATTTTGGAGCGCGTTCGGTCGTATTTTCACTGGGGCGATCACGCTGTCCATCAGATCCGCCAGACACTGACCGAGACGTTTGTTTCGGCCAGTTCCCGGCTTGGCCGTTTCGTCGGCATTGAAGCCTATGAAGCCGCTGGCGGCATTGTCACGCGCGATCTCTTCAGCAACCACGATAGCGTCCATCTCAATGATCGCGACCTCGTCGAAACCCTGGCGATCGCCAAGCTTGAGGAGAGGGCGGCTGAGCTGCGCAAGGAATGGCGCTGGGCTGAAGTCATGATCGACCTGCCCTACGACGCGGCCTCCCCTTACGGCCGGGTCTACCCGGAGGTCGTCGAACTGGAGAGTCCTGAACTCCAGCAGGAATGGGACGAGATCGAGGAAAAGCTTAAAGCCTATGGTGAGTTGGACGAGCTGACAGCGGAGGACGAGCAGGATATCGAGCGGCTGAATGCCCGCTGGGAGGAAATCGACGCTGCTTTTGCACCCGTCGAAATCTACACCGACGAGGTAAAAGCCATTGCAGGCTGTCTCGTCGCAATCGACCATGGCGGCACGATCCGCATCGAGGCCGGCCTGATCCGGCCCGAAGACATGCCGGCGCCACAGACCGAGGACGAAGGCGATAAGGCGGCAGCGTATGTCCCGGATGCTGAAGCCAAGGAACCCGCACTTCGTATCATGCCGCCGCGCGCTGTTGCCAGCCATGTCAGCGCTGACGGCAAGATCGACAACCCTCAGACCGTCGCGCTGAAGGACGCGGGCTTGACCGGTGCGCTCGCTGACGATCTGAGGGCCATTCGCCATCAGATTACCCAGGCACACCTTGCCGGCGATTTCAGCGTGGCGTTCGACCTGATGCTCTACTCCATGTGCCAGGGCGTCTTCGGCTCGTACCTCAGCAGGGGAAAGCCGATCGACGTCAAACTAACGCCAGTCATGGTCACGGCGTCGCGGCCGCACCTTGAGGGGACGGTCGCAGAGCGGATGCTCGAGACGCTGAAGGCCAACCTTCGGCTCGACTGGATGAACCTGCCGAAGCCGGAAGATTTCGCGGCAATGTCGGCTCTGCCATCCGATGACAAGCAGGCTTTGTTCGCCTTTGCGGCCTCGCACGGTCTGACGCAGCAGCTCTCGGTCGATCATCGTGCCGATCCGGTGTTCGAGGCCGCCGGCAACCGGCTCGGCGTCGATGTCGCCGCGTGCTGGCGTCCGACGGCCGGGAACTTCTTCGGCCGCGTCACCAAGGACCACATGATGACGGCCGCACGCGAGACCGTCAGCGAGGCATGGGCCGAGGATCACAAGAGCTACAAGAAGGGCGCGCTCGCAGACATCATGGAGCGGGCCTTCTCCGAGGACGGTCAAGCTCGCGCCGGCCTCAGCCAGGACAAGGCCAGCCGGACCGCGCGGTGGCTGCCGGATGGCATGGGCTTTTCGGCGGAGATCGCCGAGGCCTCCGAAGCTGATCCGGCCGAGGAACCGGCCGTCGAGGTTGAAGCTCTCGGCGACGATCAGGAAGCACCGGTTGCCGGTGACGACGGCGACGAGGACGACACAGCTCTTCCGGCCTTTCTGACGACCGACGCCGCCTGAACCCTTCCATCATCCCAGCGGCCAGGCCGCTGCCTTCTCACCCGCCGCCGGATTCCGGCGGCGGCTTCCCTCATATTCGAAGAAGGAAAACACTCATGTCTGCTTCCATGATTTTCGACCACGTGCCTTTGGGCTCGATCGTCTCCTAGTCGGACGGCACGCCGCGTCCACCCGAGCGGCACAACAAGAAGCTCGCGAGCTGGAAAACCCGCAACTCTCAGGGGCGGCTAATCAGCAAAGCTGTGGCGACAGTGCTGACGAGCAGCACGATTCCCGCCGCGTTCACGCTCCATGAATGCGACTACGGCGCGATGGGATCGTCGTCATCCGCGTCCAACGGACTTTCGGTGTCGATAGTGCCTTGACCTTCAAGGTCGTCGAGGCGCCGGCGGTCGGTTCCGTGCGGAATTTTGACCGCCCAGGCGATCGGGCAGAACTCGTTCATCTGGCGCCCGACCAAGCCAGCGCAGAGGCGTGGCTGAGCGTTCACGGCTATCCGAATGCGGTCTTGTGTCCGGTGACGAATGAGGAGGGCACTGCAACCATCGGCGAAGCCATGATTGCGGCCAAGGCCGCATAGATTTACGGGGAGCGCCCGACACAGTCTCCAGCCGGGCGCCCTCCGACTTCAAGGAATGATACCGCGTCAAGCCGCATCTCAAAGTGGCATTGCCATGCTGACCTGGCGTATAATCGATCGGTAATTCTGGAGCTGAAATTCATGACTGACGACTATGAAGAAGCCGAAGTCGCTCGCCGCCGCGACGCGATTTCTCATGCAAAGCATAGCCTTGCTCTTGAGGGCCTTACGGTATCCCCGAACGCGGCCGCACTGCTCGAGGACGTCGCCAAGGGCAAGCTGACCTTCGACGAATACCGGGCCAAAATTCTCGCGGCGGAGCCCTCCGAATGAGCGACACGCTCGGCGATAGGGACAGCTACGCTCGCCCTTCCGGCGTACTGCACAACAATTTCGATTCCGACGACGCCGATTTCGTTCGCCAACGCGAGGCGGACCTGACGGCCGCCCGCATTGCTGAATTGCGAATGGGCCGAGGCCCACATCCGACCTTTGACCGGGACCATCTTTCCAAGCTCCATCGCTTCATCTTCCAGGACGTCTATCCTTGGGCCGGCCATATGCGGAACGAGCGGTTTTCGGTCGGTGACGTCACCTATGAGCCGGTCGAGTTCCTCACCAAGGGCACGACCACGTTTCTTGCTCAGTCGCGCTTCGACTACGGCTTTGCCGAAGCGATAAAGGACGTGCCGGGGAACGGTGATCTTGGCAATGATCGAGAGACATTCGCCAAGGTCGCCGGCAAGATGTTCGGCGAGTTGAACTACGTGCATCCGTTTCGTGAAGGCAATGGCCGTACCCAGCGCGCCTTCGTCGAGGACATTGCGCGTGCTTCGGGCATAGAACTTGATCTGCGGGTCATCACCCGCACACGCATGACCGACGCATCGACGGCAACCGTTGCCGATCCGGACGCGCCCGACATGGTCTCGATCCTGCGGGATGCCGCCGATCCGGCGCGTCATTACGCTCTGGCCAAAGCTTACGATAGCTTGCGTACACAGGGGCTCAATCCCCAGGCCTATAATGTCGAGGTGGCCGCTGAGGGACAAAAGATCGCCGGGCAAAGGTTTGCCGGCAATGCGGCGCTGACTGGCATTATCGTTTCGCAAAATCACCTGATCGTCGCACCTTCGCGCGACGTTCCGGTCCCCGATTTGGCGGGCAAGGTGAGCTTTGTCAGCTCGACACCTCTTAAGGAGGCTTTGAAAGCCGAGTACAACAGGAGCGTGACGCAGGATCTGACGCCGGAGGAACTTGCCCGACGTTTCAATCCGAAGGACCGCAGCATCGCCGAGGGTAACGACGTCCTCACACGCGCCCATGACGCCTTGGAGCGAGCGATCAAGACGATCGACCACGAACTGGGTGTGGATCATCCCAAACGAGATGCAGCCGTTGCAAACGCCGCGGAGATGATCCGCGACAACATTGAACATGGTCGCGGCCATAGTCGGGATTTGCCTGATCACGCGGTTGCGCACGCGACCGGTCGTCCCATCAATCGAGGATACGGGATCGCTCGGTAGTGTCAGCCCGGACGCAGCGAATCTCGGACGAAAACCAGAAGTAAGATTTGAGGCGGACTCTATCATTGAGCAATTAAAACCGGCTCTCCTGAAGAGGAGAGGCAGGGATGACGAGGCGAGCCTTCGGCTGACAGAGCCAGGCGAAACGTCCGAAACCGAATCCCTGGAGGGCCCATGATTTGAACGACGAAACCCCAGATCGCGTTCACCACGCACTGAATAAACTCAAAAATCGACGTTGGAACGAGAGGATCAAGAGTTATGCGAGTTTCAGCAATAGTTTGGGTCTCGGTGTGATCGGCTTCGGTGTCTTGCGCTTCGTCTCCGATAACGAGACGGAAAGACCGTCGGGCTGGGTTATCGCTGGAGCGCCTGGAACGGCTATTTTGTGTGTCGCGGCCGGATCCTATATTCTCGGCTATTTGAGATCGGAGGACTGACTATGAGCAGTTTACCCCCGGAGATCATCGTCGGCTTGATCGCAGCCGGAATTTCGGTTGCGTTGGCAATTGGAGTTCATATTGCCAGCAAGCGGATGGATCGAAAATACGGCAAGTCGCCATGAGATGGCATGGTGAGTTCGCAGCGACAGCAATACACAGATTATGACGCACGAGAATGATTTTATCGTTGGCTTCTTTCTTGGCTCCATCGCGACGTCAGTCTTCACCATCGTGATCATTTCCCTCGCTCGCTTGTGGGTGCGTTCATATTTCGAACGTCGCCAGATGGATTTGCGAAAGTAGCGTCGCATCGAAGGGCCTTCCGAGGCCCTTTTTTCGTGGACGGATTTGCCGTCGATCAACCCTCTTTGCCTCGCCGATTTCATTGGCGCGTCTTGGCGATTGTTGCCACCCTAAAGTGCAAGTAGTTTTAAGCCGGGGGACGAAGATCGGGGTTTGGTCTGCACCATGTTGGATTCGATTGAGAGGCAGGTTCGCGCCTTAGCCGACCGCATCCTCCAGCGTCGGAAAGAGCTTGGCATTCCAGAGGACGCCAAAGCGCCAGTTGGGATGGTCTCGGTGTCCGATTGACCGATAGCCCGGCCTGAACGCGGCGGCGTTCGGCGGAGGGCTTCAAAACAATCGCCAATCCGAAACGGTCGCGCCGCTGAGCGAGTGGCCAAACGGGATCGTGCGTCCTGTGACGGGTATCGATGTCCAGCCGTTGAAGAGAGAGGAGAGAGAAGGGCCGCGAAGGGCAAGCCTTCGCCGGGTCGAGAGAGAGCCGGCGGGGCGCCAATCCTTCCAAACGATGGAGCCCTTCGATGACCCTTTCCGAAGCAACACCCAGCCTCTTCCTCGAAGCCGCCAGCATTCCCGCCCACCGCGCAATCTTCCAGGCGGGAACCGCTTTGTCCCGCACCTTGGAGCAGGGCCGGCGGATTGATGCCAAGAACCAACGCGGTGTCATGGAGGCCGCCTTCGGTGGATCGGACGCCGACGGTCTCTGGACATGGAAGGATGCCTATGAAGCGACCGAAGTCGCACAGCTCCTGTTCCTGAAGAAGTTCGGCGCCGCGATGCGCCGCAAGGCCGGTTCGGTGGAGGCCTTCCTCGCGATGATCGAGCGCCTTGCCGGTCTCGCGCCGACCCAGACGAAACGCTCGGAGGACGCTCAAGTCCTTCAGCAGTTTTCGACGCCCCTCACGATCGCTCTCGCAGCCGCCGAGGCCGCCGCGATCGACGAGAATGATCTCGTGCTGGAGCCTTCCGCCGGCACCGGCATGCTGGCGATCTTCGCGCGCAATGCCGGCGCTCGCCTCGTCCTCAACGAATATGCCAAACTCCGAGCCGAGCTTCTGGCACAGCTCTTCGAGACCGACGGGGTGACCCGCTTCGACGCCGCGACGATCCATGATCGGCTCGATCCGAGCCTCGTTCCCTCCGTCATCATCATGAACCCGCCCTTTTCGGCCTCGCCCAAGGTCGAAGGGCGCTACAAGGCCGGCACCGCGCGGCATATCCGTTCTGCTCTTCAGCGCCTGGCTCCCAAGGGACGTTTGGTGACCATCACCGGCGAAAGCTTTTCGCCCGCGAACCCGGCCTGGCGTGATGCCTTCGAAGAGCTTCAGTCGGTTGGACGCCTCGTCTTTTCCGCGCCGATCGCCGGTACGGCCTATGCCCGTCACGGCACGACGATCGAAACCCGCCTGACGGTCTTCGACAAGGTGCCGGCGACCGACGTCTCTGATTTCTCAGGCTGTCAGGATGTCGTGCCCTGCAAGCCGTCCGATCTTCTCGCTCTCGTTCAAAGCCGCTGCCCCGCTCGTGTCGAGCGGCCATGCGCTAGGTCTGCTTCGATTCCTGCCGCTGCGTCCCCGAAATCGGTGACACGCAGCCTCAAGGATCTCCGAGAACAAGCCCGCGCCGAAACGCAGGAACTCGCCCTCGAGCGCAACAAGCACAAGCTCGATGGGGTCGAGACGGCCCCGGTCGACTATTTGCCGAAGGCGTGGGCGCCAACCACCAAGGCGCTGACCGCTTCGCTCTACGAGCCCTACGATGTTCAAAGCATCGACATCGAGGGCGCGCCCGAACATCCGACCCAGCTCGTGCAGTCGGCGGCCATGGCCTCCGTCGCGCCGCCCCTGCCGACCTATCGGCCGGTTCTGCCGGCGCGGCTTTTGAAGGATGGCGTTCTCTCAGCCGCTCAGATCGAGACCATCGTCTATGCGGGCGAAGCGCAGTCGGGTTTTCTCAAGGGCGAATGGGCGCGTCACCCCGACACCGGTGAGCTGGTGCGGGCGGCAAGCGGCGAGGGGCGGCAAATCCGCCGCGGCTATTTCCTCGGCGACGGCACTGGCTGCGGCAAGGGCCGGCAGGTCGCCGGCGTCATCCTCGACAACTGGCTTCAGGGTCGTCGCAAGGCGATCTGGCTGTCGAAGTCGGATAAGCTGATCGAGGACGCACAGCGCGACTGGACCGCGCTCGGCGGTGCTGCCTCCGACATCGTGCCCCTGTCGCGCTTTCCGCAAGGCTCCGAAATTCGGCTCGGTGAGGGTATCCTGTTCGTGACCTACGCCACGCTTCGCTCGGCCGAGCGACAGCATGGCGACCGCATCAAGGCGAGCCGCCTGAAACAGGTCACCGACTGGCTCGGTGAGAATTTCGACGGCGTCATCGCCTTCGACGAGGCCCATGCCATGGCAAACGCGGCCGCATCGGGCTCGGAGCGCGGCGAGAAAAAGCCGTCGCAACAGGGTCGAGCCGGGCTGCTTCTTCAGGACGCCGTGCCCGGCGCTCGCATCCTCTATGTGTCGGCCACCGGCGCGACGGAAGTCGCCAATCTCGCCTACGCCTCGCGTCTCGGTCTATGGAGCACCGGCGACTTCCCGTTTACGACACGTTCGGCCTTCGTCTCTTCGATGGAAGCGGGCGGCATCGCGGCGATGGAGGTCATCTCCCGCGACCTTAAGGCGCTCGGTCTCTACACCGCACGCTCGGTCTCCTATGACGGGGTCGAGTATGACATGCTCGTCCATGAGCTGACGCCGGCCCAGGTGGAGATCTACGACTCCTATGCCGACGCCTTCCAGGTGATCCATTCGCATCTCGAAAGAGCGCTGGCGGCCTCCGGCGTCACCAGCGACGAGGGCACCTTGAACCCTGCGGCCAAGAGCGCCGCACGCTCGGCCTTCGAGTCGAACAAGCAGCGCTTCTTCTCGCACCTGATTTGCACGATGAAGTGTCCGAGCCTGATCCGGTCGATCGAGGCGGATCTCGTCGCCGGCCACGCTGCCGTCGTGCAGATCGTGTCGACGTCTGAATCCCTGATGGAACGGCGCCTTGCCGACATCCCCGCATCCGAATGGGGCGATCTCCAGGTCGACGTCACGCCGCGCGAGTACGTCATGGACTATCTCGTCCATTCCTTTCCGACGCAGCTCTTCGAGCCCTACACCGACGAGGACGGCGTTCTGCGTTCGAAGCCCGTGGTTGATCCCGATGGCAATCCGGTCTTCTGCCGCGAAGCCGAAGCGTCCCGCGACGCCATGATCGAAAAGCTCGGCGCCCTCGCGCCGGTTCAGTCCGCCCTGGATCAGCTCATCTGGCATTTCGGGACGGAGGTCGTCGCCGAAGTCACCGGCCGCTCGCGGCGTATTATCAAGACGAGCGACAACAAGCTCAAGGTCGTCAATCGCCCAGCCTCGTCCAACCTCTCGGAAACATCGGCCTTCCAGAACGACGACAAGCAGGTTCTGATCTTCTCCGACGCCGGCGGCACGGGCCGGTCGTATCACGCCGATCTTTCGGCCAAGAACCAGCGTCTGCGGGTCCACTACCTGCTTGAGCCCGGCTGGCGTGCCGACAACGCGATCCAGGGTCTCGGCCGAACCCACCGCACCAACCAGGCCCAACCTCCTCTCTTTCGGCCCTGCGCCACCAACGTCCAGGGCGAGAAGCGCTTCCTGTCGACGATCGCCCGGCGTCTCGACACGTTGGGTGCGATCACACGCGGCCAGCGTCAGACCGGCGGTCAGGGGATGTTCCGCGCCGAGGACAATCTCGAAAGCACCTATGCGCGACTTGCGCTACGGCGCTTCTTTGCCGCCCTTTACACCGGCGCGATCAAGGCGTGTTCGCTAACGCGGTTCCAAGAGATGACCGGCCTAGACCTTCTGGACTCCGATGGAATGCTAAAGGAGGAACTGCCACCGATCAGCCGCTTCCTCAACCGCTGCCTTGCGCTTCGGATCGCGGACCAGAACGCGATCTTCGCGGAGTTCACCGGCATCCTCGACGACATCGTTCAGGCGGCGATCGCCGGCGGCACCTATGATGCTGGCTTGGAGACTTTGACGGCCGAAAGCTTCAAGATCGTCGAGCGTCGGGATATCTTCGAAGCCGCCTCCGGCGCCAAGACGACGGCGCTGACCGTCGAGGAGGTCCAGCGAAACCGTCCTTTGACGCTCGATGACGTGCGCGAGATGGCCAAGCAGCACTGCGACGCCCGCCTTCTCGTCAACGAGCAGTCTGGCCGAGCAGCACTCGAGCTTCCGTCGTCGGGTCTCATGAGCGACGACGGCAATGTCATCGAGCGGGTCAAGCTCTATCGGCCGATGACGACGGACTCCATGCTTCTTCTCGAAATGCAGGCCTCGCATTGGAAGCCGGTGCCCGACGCCGATTTCGAGACCGCCTGGAATGCCGAGGTCGCGGCCGTTCCCGAGTTCGCCACCTCCCGCATCATCATCGTGTCCGGGCTGCTTCTGCCGATCTGGGATCGGCTTCCCGAGGAGAACATGCGCGTCTACCGTCTTCAGACAGACGACGGGGAGCGTGTCATCGGCCGTCTCGTGACGCCCGAACAGCTCGGCGCGGTCTACGCCAAGCTCGGTCTCGACGGAACCGTGACCCTGACGCCGAAGGAGGCTCGGGTCGCAGTGATGGATCGGGGCGCGACCGTGCCGATCGGCAACACTCTCAACTTGAGGAAGTCGCGCGTTATGGACGCTTATCGACTGGAGGTGGTAGGCTTTACGCCTGACACCCTGAAGCACCTCAAGTCCCTCGGATGCCGCACGGAAATCATTTCCTGGAAAACCCGCGCCTTTATTCCGTTGATGGATCTCACGGTTCTGACGGCGGTGATGGACGCGTTCCAGCCACTCGAGCCTGCGCCGGAAGCGATCGCGGCCTGAGCGATGACGGCCGCGACGGCGGTCGCGGCGCGTCCCGCCAAGAGCCAGAGACAGGACCGGTTGAGGCGAAGGCGTCGACGGAGAGTTCGGCATCCGCCGCGCGCGAGACGTTTCGCGCGCGCCGAGCCCGAGGGATGAGGACCATGGAAAGCGCATCGGACTTGGCAGAGGCACTGGCCGCGCGCGCCGAACCGTTCTGTCGGGCCTATCTGCCCGATGGAACGCTTCAAGGAGACTATTGGGCCGTTGGTGATGCCACTGGCACACCCGGCCAGAGCATGCGGGTGCGGCTCGCCGATCGCTGCGGCCGCTCCGCCGGCAAATGGCGGGACTACGCTACAGCGGAATTCGGCGACCTTCTCGACATTATCGCCCATGTGAAGGGGCTGTCGGATTTTGCGGATGTCGCGAGTGAAGCGCGAGCCTTTCTCGGCCATACCGACGCCCAACGCGTCGAACCCAGCGCCAAGACGCCGGCGATCCAACAGAGCGACTTACAGGAAAAGGCCCGCCGCCTCCTCGGCACTGGCAAGCCCATCGCCGGAACACCCGTCGAAGCGTACCTCAAGAACCGCGGCATCCGCCGCTTCGGCCGCGCGCTGGCCTGGCATCCGAACGTCTTCTATCGCGCCCCCAGAGGATCGAAGATGTCGCCCGAACCGGCCATGCTGGCTTCGATCACCGACAATGCCGGGCGCACGACCGGGGTCGCGCGGACCTGGCTCGATGTCGAGCGGCGCTGCGTTGCCGACCTGGAAGACCCCAAGCGCGTCATGGGCACGCTTTATGGCAACGCCGTGCGCTTTGGCCGCCGCGACAGTGTGCTCGGCTGCGGCGAAGGGCTTGAGACCATGCTGTCGGTCGGGACCGTGCTGCCGTATCTTCCGCTTGCGGCCTGCCTGACCGCGACGCATCTCGGCCTGTTCGAGATTCCAGACCACGTCGCCGAGGTGTGGATCTTCCACGACGAGGATGAGGCTGGCCGTCTCGGCGCCGCCCGGCTTGCGCGGCGAGCCCGAAAGAGCGGCCGTCGCGTCGTCATCCACGGCCCCGTGTTTAATGACTTCAACGACGACCTTACGGATATCGGCGAGGAATTCATCTACGGTCGGATGCTCCACGAGATCGGTCCGATCGTCGAGGCCTTCGCCAGGCCCGGCATGGGCCCCGCATGAGGTTGAGCGGACATGATGGCGGGCGACCATGTCTTGATGAGCAGGATGTCGCATCTGACGAAAGGCGAATGATTCCAATAACTCAGCATTAGGCTATCACGTCTTATGCTTGTGTTCGAGGAATCAGGAAGCGAGACGTCGAAAGTGCCGGAAACCACGCTCGACCTCATTGAAGGATGCCTTTTCATGATCGCCGCCATCGGATTTTACGCGGCCGTGTCGACCGGCCTTCTCGTTCCGAGCGATGCGGCCGCTACCGTGACCGGATCGCAAGCGCTCGAACCAAATTCGGTTCGGGTGCCAGATTATCAGGGTGAGCCGGTCCGGTCGGGCGGCTGATTGCCGGACGCCGCCGCTTTGTCCGCGCGAGCCTTTCGCTTCGTCGCCATTCTTTCTAAGAAGCGCTTGCGCGAATAGTCTCGGTCCTCCTCGTTCACGGGCTCGACGGGCGCTCCGTCGATGTCATGGCGCATCGAGTCCGGCTGCGCGGCGGCCAGGAGATAGGACGTGTTGCTGGTATAGACGCGAACCGCCTTTGCCAGATCGCGAGAAGACACCTGGGGCCGGCGTCTCGCATGAAGGGCTGAGCCCATTCCCTTGATGAAGGGCCTCATCACCGCGTCCGCAGCGGACGGCAAGACCGCAGCAGGCTCGGTAAGATAGGAGTTGATCTCAGCGGCCAGGCGCTTCGCTTGGCCGTCGGCCGTGATCGGTCCTTTCGATTGCGCCCAAGAACCTCGCGGCGCGTCCTGACTCTGTTTTCGCTCGCTCGTCTGCGTGGCTTTTCCTGGCCATGTCTCCGCCGGCTTGGTCACCTTCGCGATTCGCGCGTCGTTCAAGAGGGTCTCCTTCCAAAGCGCTTTCAAAGCCAGCCAATCCCGAGATTGCGAACCCTTAGCCGAAGATCGCGCCACCGCAATCGCTTCGCGGTTCTTCACTCACGTTGCGACCCTTCGGGTGCGGCCGCGCGCTCCCCAGCTCAGCCAGGTTTCGCGGGGATTGGTCCCGCATCGAAAGCCACTTATATTTTGGAGACCCTCATGAAGATCGACCGGCTCAAAATCGTGGAAGGTTTGACCGGCGCGGGCATCGAGCACGAGAACGCCGTGATCGCCGCCACGAAGATCGGCGAGGCCTACGACGAAGCGGAACAAGACATGGCATCTAAGCAAGACCTGGATCTCATCGCCGAGCGCTTCGAAACGAAGATCAACGCCGCGATCAATCGCCAAATCCTCTGGGCCATCGGGACCTTCGCGACGTTCACCGCCATCATCCTCGCCGGCTTCAAGCTGCTCTCATAGCGCTTTTGCAAGGCCCGCCTCGGAGGGCCTTGTCTCATCCGGCTTTCGCTCCCGCCGCGATCGACAGCCACTCCCCACCTGACAATCTGCAATCTCCCGAACCCGGACGCTGAGGACCGACCGGCCATCGAGGCCGGACGGCCCTCTTTCGCGGTTCCAGTGCCAGGAATCTTTGCCTGCTCAGTCGGCCAAGGATACGGCGGCGCCTGAAAGGCCTCAAGGACGAGCGGTCCCTCCAATTTCGCCGCCGCTCCGCGTTGCTCCGCAACACCAAAATCGGCTCCTCCACTCGCCGGCTATGCCGGTCGCTCCGCGATCCCTGACCCCTTCCAGCCCCCGCCGTCGCGCTCGTCATCTTTCACACTCTCAAGGAGATGACGATGCTTATCGAACAGCACATCGAGGAACTGCGCGCCGAGCGCGGAATGCCGTCGAGCGCGAAGAGCGTCAGTGGATCATCGCGGAACTCGCCAAGGCGGAAGCAGAGCTCGAAGCGATCCTCAGCGATCCCCTCGAATGAGGGGTATTCGCATGATCGACAGTTCAAGAGCGGGCTTGTCACGCTCGTCGCCCCCCGACTTCGCCTCGAGCCTCCTTGCGCAATGATTGTGTTAGCGGGCCGTAATCAGGCAGCGGCCGTCAAGAAGGCCGTGCGTTCGCGAACGATGGCGAGATTTGGTCGTGGTTTCGAGGGAAATCGAACGATGCGACAATCGCCGGCCTCCAACATCGCATCACGCTGACGGTCCCGATCGGCGTCATGGCTTTTGTCGTCCAACTCGATCACCGCCTCGACACGCCCCGTATCCGGATCGATCACGACATAATCGACAATCTTCTGCGCGAACCTCCCCCCGGATCTGCCAGAACTCCTTTTTGCTCACGCCGCGCTTCGGCTTCAAAAGCGCGCCCATCGAGACCTGGTAGGACACATGATGGCCCGGCAAGACCACCTGGAGAATGCCGAGCATCTCAATTTCAGCCTTCGTCAAAAAGGGGCGTCTTTCGATCTTCAATTTCGAAGACCCCCGGCCAAACCAAATCGACCCTACAAAGAGCACGAAGCCGATCACGGCAATCAACGCGATGGTGTTAAAGCTCAAGTCGGTCATTCTCTGACCTATGAAATCTCCCGCGCTCTTTTCGTCAACGAGAGGTCGTATTTGCAATCCCAAGGGTGTAGATCAATGCCAATCCCGCGCTCACGCGGGACCGCGCCCTAGTAGTGCTGTAAGCGGCACTCCCCGAGCCTTCCCATCCCGGTCTCCCTGCGGCCCAAGAGCGGTAACGCACGTCTCGTCCCGAGCCGCGCACGACCGCGGCCGCATGGTCGCCCAGGACGACAAGTCTCGGCCCGTCCGGGTGCCGGTCGCTTGGGCGCTCCTGCGCCGGAGCAGAGAGGAAGAGAGAGGGACGATTGGCTGAAGCCAACCAGGACGAGCGAGAGCGCGTTGGGCTTCAATCCTCCTCCTCTTTCTGAAAGGCCTTCCCATGGCACAGTTCCAATGCACCGCTTGTGGCGCGATCGAAACCCTCGACCATATGATCCCCGATTGCTGCTCATCTTGCGGTTCATCCCTCGTCAAGCTCAGGCGCGCTGAAGCGATCGCGGCCAAGAATGATGCGTTTCGTCGAAACCTGTTTTTTCTTGATCAGAAGGAGGCGCCCGACGGACGGATGGTCGTGACACAGGGCATCGGCAATCTCGGCGGCGCTCTGATCGCTCTCATTTTGCGGGCAGTGGCCTTGCAGACCACGTTCCCAAAGGATGACGATCCTTACGGCGAACACGACTTTGGAACCGTGACCATCGACGACACCACAGTGTTCTGGAAAATCGACTCCTATGACGCGGCCTACGAATTTGGCTCGGAAAACCCGCTGGATGACGCCATGACCCGACGCGTCCTGACCGCTATGCTCGCGGAGGAGTATTGAGCGCGCCAGTGATGGATTTGACGGCTCGAAGCCATTCGGTTCTTGCCGTATCTCCAGGAGCATCCAAAAGCCGCCAGTTGCTTTGATAGCACTTCCGCAACGTGCTATCATTTTGCGATATCGCTGGAATTCTCTCGATGGCTCAAATCACCATTCGCCGCCTCCCGGACGAGGTTCATCGCGCTTTGCAAGCTGAGGCGGCGCGTGAGGGGATCAGCGCGGAAGAGAAAGCACGCCGTCTTCTCACCGCCGGCTTGTTTCCAAGGGGCGAGATGCCCTTCGGTGACTGGCTGAATGCCTTGGCGCGCGATCTGGATCTGGACGATGTCACCTTCGAGCGCGATCGATCCGGGATCGAGGCGCCATCCTTCGAATGATCGTGTTAGATACCAATGTCCTCTCGGAGATGATGAAATCATCCCCCGATCCAAATGTCTCCGCGTGGCTCAACGCGCAAAAGCGCTCGACGCTTTGGCTCACGACGATCACGGTCGCGGAGCTGAGATACGGCGCCGCGCGATTGGCGGAGGGGCGTCGTCGCGCCGCCCTGGAGCACCTGATCGATACCTATGTCGACGAAGGGTTTCCCGAGCGCATCGCGGCCTTTGATCTCGCGGCTGCATCACTCTTCGCCAGACATACGGCGGATGCCGCCAGACAAGGTCGCGAAATCGCTGGCTTTGCCGACGCCGCCATAGCCGCGATTGCTTTGTCGAAAGGGTTTTCGGTCGCGACCCGCGATACCGGCCCGTTCCTCGCCATGGGCGTCGACGTGATCAATCCATGGCGCGTCGATGACACGTGATCAGCCTTCAGCGCGGTCGCGAATGCTGTTGAGCCGCATGGCTCGTTGTCGCCCTCATCAGTCGCCATCATTGTGCTCGATCGACATGCTCCAGCCGATTGTTTTTAGTCGTGACGCTGGTGAACACCACCGGCTGCCATAGGCCATTCCCGGCACATCTCCTGTGCTGCCGCCGGCAAGCGTTCTGTGCCGGCCCATTCGTTGACCGCCGAGGACGCGGGATCGCCGTTCGATCGTCCTTGCCGCTCGAACGAAGTCGACTTGAGAGTACCCGGCTCGTGCTTACCTGCACGACCTTAGTCCGCCAGCCCTTCCAATCGCCGCGATGCGACATCGCGCCGTGAGGATGCCTCGCAACCGTGCGCGTTCGAGCTTGCGATGTTCTGGGTTTCGGACGCGATCACCGGCAAGGCCGAGAGGCTGCTTCCCTGAGAGCCGCTGCCGTCGATCCGCAGCCTCGTGTGTTCGGAGTCCTGTAGCCCCGATCTGTCATTGCCCGGCTGTCGTCAGCTCCATTGGAACATCCGCGATGAAATGATCGCCACAAGCATGACCTCATCTTCCGTGGCGGGTTTGGAAGGTGTGTCACGGTCTGCGTGACGCTCCCTTCGACGAAGGCTTCGCCGCGACAGTCGCGCTCTCTTCTTCCTCAGCCTTCAAGTCATTCACCCAAAGCGCGGCGGATCGATGCGGGGAGGATCGGAACTTCGTGGGACACCATCGGGAGGGCCATGCAGTCCGGGATCCCCTTTTCCTTGGGCTCGACAGGACGCGCGAGAGCGCGCTCGCGTCGAATGCAAGGCGGGATCAACCTAATTTCCCCGCCCTGACGGGCTCCTCGCCCAACAAATTAGGCTGCTCCTATCGCCTCTCGGCCAACGCCTCGCCTTCGGTGCATTCGCCACGCCGTCGAACCTCTTCGGGGGGACCCGGCCGCAAGGCCCAACCCGAAGGAGAAACCCATGAACGCTTTCCTCAACCCCGCAAGCTCGACCGCCTACCTGTTGGAAGAAATTGCGCTCTTTGGCGTGATGAGCGGCAAAGGCGAGCGCGACTACCGACCGCTGCCGGAAGCCGAAGACGTCGCCGAGAAGGTCGGCGCCATCATGCAGACCATGGCCGACCTCTTTCTGCAAACCCGCCTCGAGGGCGAAGCCGAGGAGATGCTGTGGAGCGTCGTCAATGGTTTCCATCGCCGGGTGTCCCACACTCAAAAGCGCCTCGACGACAAGGCCGGCGAGGTCAAGACCGCCTTGGGGCAGCAGGACGGCTCCGAAATCAAGGATGTCGAGCTGCAAGGCCTGACCGACGAGTGCCGCTCTCTCGAGGAAGCCCGAAATGCCTTCGAGGCCATGCGTGAGATCGCCTCCGAGCACTTCCAGGTTATCACGGGCAAGCCTTGGCTGCCGCGCACCGGCTCGAAAATCTCTCACGGCGCGACGACGGCCGCGGCGCTGGACGGCCGCCAGTATCTCAAGGCCAAGACGCACAAGGAAGCGAATGCCGGCTGCCCCGAGGGCACGCGTATCGCCTTCTCCGGCGGACAGGACTTCGAAGATGTCGACGCGATCTGGGGCGTGCTCGACAAGGCCAAGACGAAATATCCCGACATGGTCCTCTTGCACGGCGGGGGCCGCAAGGGCGCCGAGTTGATCGCGTCCCGCTGGGCGGCCAATCGTGGCGTTCACCAGGTTGCCTTTACGCCGGACTATTCAATCGGCCGAAGCGCGCCATTCAAGCGCAACGATCAGATGCTCGCTGAAATGCCGCAGGGCGTCATCGTCGCGCCAGGCGGCGGGATCCAGGAGCAGCTCATCCGCAACGCACGCCAGAAGGGCGTCGCTGTGAAGAGAATTGGCGCCTAACGGCGCCATCCCATCTCCGAATAACACAACCTTGAAGAACAGCACCGAACCGGGGGCGGGATGAGCCCCCGGGGAAATGCCATGGCATTGATCACGAAATGTAACGTTCTTGAAATAGAACTCTGTGGCCGTCATGCCAGAACCCCCTGCAATCTCGCATAATCAGAGATCGACCGAAGGTCTGCACCATCAAAATTGGTAAGTTAGCCGTCGCTTTGAGGTGCGCGAGGCGGGTCGGGATGATTTCACCTACAACTGGAGATCTGTGATCGGGCCTTTCTGTCGCGAGCATTGCGTAGCGGTGACATGAAATGGAAAATCTTGCCGGGCACGCCGGACGCTTCCTTGTCCGAATCGCATTGCGGGGTGATACTGCAACCGACCGAATCTTTGGAGTCGGCCGCGTAAGCATCCGTTTTACTAGTTATGGCTGAATGGCAATGGCCCGATCGAACCGTCCTGCATCATATGGAGCTGAGGCTGTCTCCGCTTTGCGTATGCGCAAGCGAGAGAAGGGTTTTCGGCAGAGCGAGATTTTTCTCCACGAGACCGAGATCCAAATGCTCGATCGTTTGAAAGCTCGCTTAGGTCTGCCGTCGCGGTCTGCCGCCATCAGCGCCGTGATGGCGTCCACGAATATCGACGCCATCACGCCGACCGTCCTTCAGCGCATGCCAAATTTCGCGCGCTGGAACGAGGATCAAAACGAGGAGACGCAATAGGCAAAGAAAAAGCCCCGAAGCGGGAGCCGCGGAGCATCTTCTCTGAATGATTTGACCGTCATCAGAGTTAGCTCCTTCCAACGACAATGTCAATACGAATCGCGGTTTCCCGCCACGGCCTAGCTTTGCCTCGCGCAAGGAAGGACCATGACGGAAAAACAATGGCGTTCGCCCATCACCAGGCGAGCGCAGGCGAACGCGTCCGATCGAAACCCGATCGCGACCGAACGGGGAATTGTTGCCCGCTGGCAGGCGCCGCGCGATCTCTTAAGCGGCCTCGACACGCAACAAGAGCCGCACGAAACCTTCGTAAAGCGCGCCGCGATTTGGCGTGAGCATCGCGAGGGGCGGATTTCCATCGAGGAAGCCTCGCGACGATCGGCATTGGTCGATAAACCGGCCAGCTCCGGCCCGGTCGGCATGCGCGGCCAAGGCGGCGGCCCCGGTCAGCCCCGGCCACCTGCACCGCGTCCTCGAGCGACACGATCAGCACCCGGTGACAGCCGGCAATATTCCAATCCGATGGCGACGACGGCGGCGCGTGACGATCGCCTGACGCCGCAGGCTAAAGCGCTCCTGCAGGTCATTCGCGCACGCGTCGGCAAGGGCTATGAGACGATCTGTACGAAGGGTGGGCTCGCCGGCGCGATCAGCCGCTCAACGCGCTCGATTGCGCGTTATCTCCGCGACCTGGAACGCTGCGGCTATCTTAAGACATCGATCCGTCGCGACGGACGCGGCTACCATCTGGGTCTCGTTCTGACGATCACCGAGAAGGTCCTGCCGTTCTTTGCCGAGACCAAAGGCCTCGCCCGCTGGCTTGGCGACAGCGTCTTCGGCCGAGGCTTCATGCCCTTTGCAACGCAAACGCTTGGCGGCGCGAGTTGGCCGGCATCGGCGACGCGCACAGATCTTTTTAGCGTTCAGGGTATGACAAATCTGTCGTCCAACAACCAAACCAGAAATGATTCTTACCTTGAGAATTCAAACGGCCAAAGAATAATAGCGGGGTCGGGGCAGTATCCGCCCGATTGATCACCGTTCAGCACGGTCACGACGCTCCATTACAGCCCACTCGCAGCGATTTTGGATCCTGCGGCTGATCCCCTGTGTCAAGCGAACAAGCTCCGTTCTCCAGGCTTCTATGTGTGTTCTTTCGCCGACAATCGGAGCTGTTGATCCGTTCAATTCCAATCTTTCTTTAGCGGCCCATCTTTACCCGATGCCGACCCAGAGCGATGTCTCGAGATGTCTTCGACCGCTCACCATGCAGCGCCCATGGCTGCCGTGTTCCCTGGCTCGAATCCCTGACGATCAATTCCGACAGCGACGGACGAAACTGGCCGGCTGCCATCGACGAGAAGCGGCGAGGTCGACGATTGTTATGTCGAGGTCGCTGGTCCTTCGTGCGCCGGGGTTTCTTCGAGATGCAAACTGGCCTTTCGCCCTCGCTATGCGGTCAAGCGGAATGACGGTTTCCAGCTACGCCGGACCCTCCGCAATTCCGCCTGACCGCGCTCACGCCCGGCCCTTTCGTATGCATCGAAACCCGATCACGAAAGGATCAGCCTCATGTTCACCGTCAACCGTTTCACCGTCCTCGGCAATGTCGGCAGCGTCACCGTCCTCAACGGCGCCACCAAGGTCTCGATCGCCACGGACCGCAGCTTCAAGGACAACTCAGGCAAACGCCAGCAGCGCACTGACTGGGTGCCGGTGACGATCTTCAACGAGAAGATGGCCGCGTGGATCGCCGAGAATGTCTCGAAGGGCCATAAGGTCTATGTGGAAGGCCGCATCAGCTCCGGCTCCTACGGCGAGGGCGACAATCGCAAGTTCTCGACAGACCTGATCGTCGACAAGTTCAACTCGCTGGAGGACTGAGGATCAGAGCAAGCGCGGCGGGCCTTGGAGCCCGCCCCAATGCTTGCCGTTTTCCAGAAAATCTGTATATTCTGAATATATGAACAAATTAGGATTTTCTGTCATGAAGAGCTTCCCCGCTGCCGATCTGACCCGCAAAACGGGCGATCTGTTCGAGGCTGCTACAGTGGCCCCCGTCGCGATTACCAAGCATCGCAAGCCGCGTTTTGTCATCATGTCGATGGAAACGTTCGAGGCCATGACACAAGGCCACAAGACGCAGCGGTCTTTCGAAGTGGCGAACATGCCCGATGACCTAGGAGCATTGCTGGACAGGGGCATTGAGGACTATCTGAATGACCGGTGACTTCCCTAAAGCCGGGCAGGTTTTCGGCTATCACTTCCTTTGGCAATGGCAGGCGAAGCGTGGAGAGACCGAAGGTCGAAAAAAGCGCAACGTTTGTGCCGCTGTTGTCGTCACGAATGACCGAGGCAAGCACGTTGTCTTCATAGCCCCCATCACCAAGCAGGAGCCGGACGACGATCGCGCAGCCATTGAGATTCCGAAGATCGAGGCACGTCGCGCGAAACTTGATACCGATATCCGCCTTTGGATCATTCTCGACGAGATGAACAGCGATATCGTCGAAGAGTCCTATACGCTCGAGGAACGAACGGCGAAGGGCGCTTTCAGCCCGGCTTTCACAGAAAGCATCGTGCGCGGCATTCTCGCCATTCGTAAGGCGGGCAAACTTCGAGTGACAGGGCGAGTTTAATCAGGCGGCCGCACGGCGCGCGGGACCGTACTCTCGTCCCTTCGAATGACGATCGGGGCGGCTATGCCGACTTCCGTCGCGGCGTTCCGGTCTCATCGATAATCCAGCGATCGGCGCTAGGAAGATCATCGGTTTCCTTCGCACCTGGGACGGTCGTCGATTGCTGTTTGAAGTTTGCGACCGTCGTCTCGCGCTCCCGCATCAACTGGCGTCCTTCCTCAAGCCAGTCGGCCGGTTCCCAATCCGCTCGGTATGTTTCCTCAGAAACGAAGGGCACGAGGATCTTGCATAAGACAGGACCGACACCGGTGACCAGAACGTCGATCCCGGTCTTCGACATCTTGTGCCACATCCCGCGATGGACATTCAGGTTCGTGGCGAAGTCGAACGCCGTGAAAGGCTCCTCCTCGCGTTCGTTTCCGGCATCGTAGGAGCCGGTCGCCGTCGGCGTCATCTTCTTTTCGCGAATGCGGGTCTTGCCGAACATCGACGCCAGATCATGGGCGCCTTCGCCGGGCTGTGTCTGACAGCAGATCTTCGTGCCAATTGTCGAGAACCAGGCCTTGTAGCTCTCCCGCCCATAGTGCTTGGCCACCTGTTCGAGAGACTGAATGCCGAAGACAAGCGCGACACCCTTGGCGCGTCCGGTCATGAGAAGATCATCGACCTTTTCGACCTTGGGCAGGCGAGGAAACTCGTCGAGAAAGAACCAAAGCCGTCGTGTACTGCTCTCGCTCAGATAGTTCGACTGAACGGCATCGGACGCCATTTCGACGAAGGTCGATATCCAGGCGCCCGACAGCTCGTCGTGATCGCCGGATCGGGCGATGATCACCGTCTTGGGATACGACTTCCCCTCGTCGAAAATGAACTCGCGGATCGAGAAGACGGGCCGATCCTTGCTGTCATTCCAGGCGATGCTCAAAAGCTTCAGATTGAGAAGATGAGCGAGCAGCGTCCCGCGTGTTCCTTCCGACTGTCGGGGGTCGGCCGAGAGGAAGGCCTCGGCCTCCGGGTAATACTGCTTAGCGACGGTGACCAGCACATCGAGCGGCTGCGTGACCTCACGATTGAGATCGGCCCAGCTCCACTCGGTTCCCCGGTCGCGCATCAGCCGCATGATCATCCCGGTGCAGACGGCCCGCGCTGTTTGGGTGAAAAACGGGATGTCGCCATCACGGTCTGGGACTAAGTGGGCCGACAGCCGGATCGCGCTCGCTTCGTCCTGGACGTCACGGGCGATGTCCCATCGCCAGCTCCGTGCGTCATGCGGCGCTAGCAGGACATAAGGCTCGTCGGGGTCCATGGCCGGAAAGCGTGCGACCATGTCCGGCTTATAGGCGTAGACGATCGATCGATCGCCGCGTTTGACGACACTATGGGCAAGGTGAAGAAGCGCATTCGTCTTGCCGCTGCCGCTTGCACCGACGATCGCGTGAGATTGAACCTCACGTGCGGTGGTCATCCGCCAGCCAGGGAACCATTCGACGCCCTTCGGCCCGGTCTCGGCTTTGGCTTGCCGCTTCAAATCTTCAAAGTCACCGACCGAAAATCCCGACAGGACCATCAGATAGGGCGTCGTGAAAACGCGCAGATAGAACGTCACCAGAAAGCACCCGAGGCCGACGATCGTGGGCGCGATCACAAATGCCTGCCGTGCGTGAACCTTTTCCAAATCGGGATAGCCATTGAACTCGAAGAGCCGCCGGCATTCAAAGAAGGATCGCGGGTCGAGGCACATGACGGCATAGTCCGTCGTCAGATGCATGATCGCACCCGACGCCAGCCGCCAGTATGTGTCATTGAACAGATAAAACCAAAGGGCCACCGACAGGCCAAGTCCCAAGACGATCGCGCCGAAAGACCACGCGATCGGCGTCGGGCGACGATGAACGATCATGGAAATCTCTCATGAGGAAGATGCGTTGAAGGCGCGCTGACCTCTGAAGCGCATTCGCGTTTTGGTCTCCGGATCGGCAGACTGCTCCAGGCCCTCGATCAGCAGCCCGAGGATGAACGCCTTGTCGGCGTCTCCGAGACCGGCTTTGACGACAAGACCGCCGAGTTCGATCTTGTGCCGCGTCTCGGCCGCTCTGCGACTGCGGGCGTCAGACGTTCGCTTGAGTTCCGTCATGACTACTCGAAGCCGTTGTCTGAGACGAAGGCTTTTCCGGCGCCTTTGTCTGCGAACTGTCGGACCCATTGGCCTGAAATCGAGCGGCCATATCTTGCAAAGCGCTTTGGAGCGCGACATCCGACAAATCGAGATCGAAAATGCCGGCCTTCCGGGCCATTTTACCGAACTCCAGTTCCTCGGATTTTTCGGCGACCTTCAGTAGCTCGTCGATCCGATTCCTCTCCGCCAGAAGCTCCTGACGCGATTTGCGCGGCTTTCTCATCGTAGTCTCCTTAATGCACTGCAATCGTCGGTTATCGAATGAACGCCGTGATCGCCACCATGATGTGGCGTCAACCTCGAAATGGTCCCGCGCACGTTGCAACTTGGCAACGTTTCCCTCTTTTCGGCCTTGATCGGGCCTTCGCGAAAGGCGCCTAAGTGGCACGGTCGCAGCACTTTCCGACCAGGCCCGCGGCAGCATCCTGATTTTATCAGGCGCAATTATGGGATTGCGATCTCAATCCCGCGCTGGCATGTCTGATGTCGTGGCTAGGGGAAGCCACTCAGTCGTTTTGCTCACGGACGTTCGCTTGGCCATCTTCCATCTTCGGCAAAGCTATATTGGGCGCTCCCAAGGCATGAGCGTCGTGCGCTCGGCTGCCTATCGCCATTCCACCCGAATGATGGTCGATGAGCGGGGCCGCACCTACGACTACTCAGGCAAGAACGACACGATTCATTCGGAGGTCGCGTTTCCGGATGACGCACCGGCCTGGATACGAGACCTCGCTCATGCCGAACCGACGGCCGCTGATATTCGGGTTTCCGGTCCTGAAGCAGTTGAGGTTTCCGAACGCTTTTGGAACGCGGTCGAAGCGGCCGATCAACGCGCCAACGGGCAGTTTGCCAGGGAAACGACGCTGGCTCTTCCGCAGGAGCTCTCGGCCGAGCAGAATATAGCGTTGGTGCGTGAGTTCGTCGCCTCGGAGATCACGCCGAAGGGCTATGTTGCCGATTGGGCCTTTCACCTTCCCGATCACGCCCAACACAATCCGCACGTCCACATTCTGACGACGTTGCGGCCGCTGACGGAGGACGGGTTTGGTCGCAAGTCAGTCGCGTTGGAGAAGGACGGCGAGTTTGTCCGCAAAAAGAACAGCCAGCTCGTCATGCAGCCTTGGGCGGGCGGACGTGCCGAGCTGCATGGCTGGCGAGAGGCGTGGGCGGATCATGTCAATGTCGCTTTGGCGCGGGCGGGTTGCGAGCAGCAAGTCGACCATCGCACGCTGAGGGCACAAGGACTCCCAGACCTTGAACCGGGTCTCCATAACGGACCGTCGGGGCATCTCGACAAGCGCGGGGTCGATGCCGAGACGGAAGCGCGGAACGCGGAGATCCGCCGGGAAAATTTTAAGCGGCTTCAGGCCGATCCGGGCCTCGTGATCAAGGGGCTTTCCCGCCAGCTCTCAACCTTCGACAATCGGGACATTGCCCGCTACATCCGTCGCTATGCCGGTCCCGGGGACGATGTGGCGGCGTTGATCATGCGGGTCGGCCAGCATCCCGATCTACAGGCGGTTCAAGCTGAAATCCATGACCCGGAAACGAACCGCGTGGTGCAGCAATCGCGCTTCACCTCCAGCGAGGTCATCGAGGGCGAAGCGCACATGATCGAGGATGCGCGGTCGCGCGCCGAGGATCGGTCGTTTCGACCTGACGATGCCGTCAAGGGCAGCGCGCTTGAGAGGGCTGAGCGAGCCCAGGGGTTCGCGTATACGGGCGAGCAGCGGGCGGCCATCGATCATCTGCTACGGGCCGAGGGGATCTCGGTCATGGTCGGCTTTGCCGGCGCGGGGAAGTCGACGGTCTTGCGCGCCGTCAAGGAAACCTATGCCGCCGAAACCCGCGCCGTCGTCGGGGCCGCGCTGGCGGGAAAGGCGGCGGAGGGTCTGCAAGCGTCGGCAGGGATTGAATCCCGCACGATCGCGTCATGGGAACGCTCCTGGGACAATGGCCGGGGTCATTTGAACCAGGGGGATATCTTCGTTCTCGACGAGGCCGGCATGGTCGCCTCGGCACAGATGCAGCGGGTTGTTCGCCGTCTGGACGAGTGGGGCGCGAAGATCGTGCTGGTGGGAGATGGTCGACAGCTCCAGCCGATCGAAGCGGGCGCGGCCTTCCGGGCGATCGCTCACGAAATCGGCTATGTCGAATTGAACGAAGTCCGCCGTCAGCATCGATCCTGGCAGGCCGAGGCCTCCGTCGCGTTCGGACGCGGATCGGCGGATGAAGCGCTCGCCGCCTATCACGAACGCGGACATATCCATGTCCATGGTTCGCGCGAGGACGCACGGTCCGCGATCATCGCGGCCTGGCAGCACGATTGGTCAGCCGGCGCCGATGTCTTGATGCTCGCTCACACCAACAAGGACGTTCTGACGCTCAACGCGGCGGCGCGCGAGGTTATCAAAGCGGACGGAGGGCTTTCCGAGGAGGCGCCCTTCGTCACGGAACGCGGGATGCGGCACTTTGCCGAAGGCGACCGAATCATCTTTCTGGAGAACGACCGCGATCTCGGCATCAAGAACGGAACGCTTGGGACTGTCTTGCTAGCCCGCTCGGGGCATCTGTCGATCGCGGTCGAGCATCTCGATGCGCCCGTTACGATCGACCAGTCGGAATATGCCAATGTCGATCACGGCTACGCGCTGACGATCCATAAGACGCAAGGGGCGACGATCGACAAGGCGCATGTCCTTGCGACCGGGACGATGGACGCGCAGCTCTCCTATGTCGCCATGACCCGCCATCGCGATGATGTCACGATGCACATCGCGGCCGACAGCTTCCGGGGCATCGCACCTGACGGCCCGGGTGCCATGGACGACTATCTGCAACGGCTGTCACGGGAGGGATTGAAGGATACGACGCTCGCCTTCGAGGCGAGCGAGGACTATCGTTCGGCGCGCGCGTCGATCGCCGAGCGACGGGCAGCCGAGATGCCGAACTGGCTTGCTCGTTTCATCGACATTCGCGGTTGGGCGCAACCCGACGAAGTTCGGGCGGCCATGCAGACGTTCGCCGAAAAGTTCACCCGTCGAGCTTCGGCGCAGGAAATCGATGTTCCGTCGCCGACGTCGTCGTACCAAGCGCCGGCGAGAACTGTTCCGCCGCTTCCCGAGCGCTTTAGCGGCATCGTCACGCGGCTCGAACACGTCCGGCTTCATTCCGATCGGATGGGAAACGAGGGCGTCGCACGTCGGGAAGCGTTCCATCTGGCCGACCACGCTCTCCATGGCACGCCGCGCGCCCATCAATTGCGACAATGGGGCATGGATGTCGGCGATCTGGCGTCGCCGAGCCAGGTGATGGCGATCGGACGAATCTTCGATCGCGCGAAGGCGGAAAGCCTGTTGCCGGAGCTTCCTTCGGCAAGCCTATCGTCGCTTGAAGCCAACTGGCGAGAGGTCTTCGCGGTATCCCGCGCCATCCACGATGTCGATCTCCTCGATGCTGCGCATGCAATCCATTCGAGCAAGCGGGCGGAGCGTCTTGAGGCCGAACTCGAGGCGCAGACCGCACCGGTGGCGGACGAGAAGATCGTCCCGGATAATGATGTCGCCCGTGAAACGACGGGCAGTGCCATCGGCGTGGATCTGCTGCGCAACGATCCACCCGCGCCGTCCTATCTCCATGTCGCTCTTCCAGCGGTCAAGGCTTGGCCGGAAACCGCCGAGGCGACAGCGTCGCGTTTGACGAAAGCCGACCCCAGTCTTCACCGTTATGAGGCACGGCTTGCGGCGAGGGCCGGCGAGATTTGGCGCGAGCCGGACAAGGCTTGGGCGGCCTTGAAGCCGATGATCGATGCCGGTCAAGTCAAAGAGGCATCGCAAATGGTTCGGGACCACCCGAACACGTTCGGGCCGCTCAACGGAAGCCGAACCGTCTTCATGAGAAACGATGCCGAGCGGCAAAAGGCTGAGAACCTCCTGCCGGCCTTTGCCACGTCACTCGGTGAACTCGCCGACCATGAACAACGCCTCTACGCCAAGCATCTCAACCAGGAAAAGTCCTGGCGCGCGGTCAACGCCATTCCGACACCGGCCTTGTCCAGTGACGCGCAAAAGCTGTTGAACCGGCTCCTTTCCGGCAACGACATCACCTACAAACCCGACGTCGATCTCGATCGACGCTACGAACTCAGCAAGGTTCTCGATACGCCGGCATGGGACGAGCTGAAATCCGTCAGCGCCGACTTCAAGCGCCGCTTCCCGAGCGAGGATCGGGGACCAGCTGCGTTGCCGGGCCTGTCGAAAAAAATCGCGACGGATGCAGCCCGTTTGCGTTTTGCATTGCCGCAAGCCGAGACGAACGGAATCGACCATCTCGATCGCGAGCGCTATCAACAACGTCTCGCCCTCGATCGCGCTCTCGGCCGCGATACCGGCCTCAGTCGCTGATCCGCAATTTTCGGCTGTAACTCACGAGTCACAGTGAGCCCTTTAAGCCTCGGACAAGGTTGAAACAACCTGCGGAACAAGCCACAGGAGCCGCACGAGTTTCTAAGGGGCGTTGAGTATGCAGAGGGACAAGCTGCGTTTGCTGGCGGTCATCGCGCCGGCATTGCTGTTCACCGGCTGCGCGAGACCGGTGGCCGATCCGTCGCTGGCCGGTGTCGAAGCCTATATCGATCAGCAGACGGCCTTTACCGTCGACAATAAGGCATACGCCGCCCGCTACAGCGCGCTGGCGAGCACCAATCCCAACGCCGTCGATGTCGTCCCGTCGGCGATCCAGAACGAGTGGCTCCTCCTGGTCGACGGCGATTTCAACGGCACGGTCGAGGACCTGACCAAGAAGATGGCGGCGCTTCTCGACTACCGGGTGGCGGCCGATGGTGAAAAGCCACCCTCCCCGATCTTTGTCGCCGTCCACCAATACAATCTCTCGGCTATCGGCCTTTTGCGAGAAGGTTTCGCCCAAGCGCGCACCCGCGCGACGCTGACCGTCGATCAGTTCAATCGCGTTTTGACGGTCCACTATCTGCGGCCCGAACAGAGCCCGGTGCCGCACCAGGACGATGTGATCCTATGATGCGCTCGAAGCTTCTCCTCATTCTCCTTGCGGGCGCAGCGCTGTCGGGCTGTGTCACCAATCGCGACTATGATCCGGCCACCGGTACGATCGCGATCAGCGAGGACGAGATCGCCCCGACGCCGCTGATCGGCGGCAACGACATTCTGGCCAAGGGCGCGCCGCCCGTCGACTTCAGGACCTTCAAGAAGCGGGCGAGCTCGGGCAAATACGCTGTCACCGAAGTCGAAAAGCTCCGCCAGCAGGTTCTTCGCGACGCCGCCACCGCCTATGCCGCCCAGGCGGGCTATTACAAGCGTGCCTATGACATCATGCGCCAGCTCGAGGTGGACAGTCCGAAGCTCTCGAAGGCTTTCGACTTCAACCGCGTCGTCTATGTCACGCCGAAGGAAGCCGGCTTCGTCGTGCCGCCGATCGTCACCCGCGGAACGTCGGCGCTGCAGATCAACGACACCGGCACGAAGTCCGTCGCCTCGGACGAATATTACCGCATCGAGCGGCCGGGCCATCTTGTCGGCGTCGTTCCGACCTGGCGCGACTACCTCGTCCTGCCGCTCGAGGAGCCCAACGAGCCCGATCCGGAGTTCATCCCCGCCGACGACGACGAGCGGCAGATCTGGGAAGCCTATCTCGATGAAGGCTGGCGCGCGGGCGTTGCCCAGGCCGACGCCGCCCTCAAGGCCAACATGAACGAGCTGCGTCGGGATTATCTCGGCATGGTCGAGTATCGCCGCCTCGTCGATGCCGGGCTGATCACGGAACTCGCGATCGTCTGGGAGGAGCGCAAGACCACCGGCGACATCAACGAGCTCTTCATCGGCGAGCGCACGGTGAAGATCGTCGATGCGGCGACCTTCGTCCATAATCCGAAGAAGTGGAAGCCGGTCACCCGGCGCCTTGCCAAGGCAAACTGACGGGGTGGGCCGCGGCCGATGATCGACCTCAGCCTATTCGACGAGGCTCCATTCGATCCGGGACAAAGCCATTGCCCGATCCTGAAGGACGAACCCTCCCGCTTCGACGGCGGCCATGAAGAGCTGTTCGATCATCTGATCGTCGGCGCGGCACTCAAAGGCGCGTCCGACATCACGATTCAGACCGAGACACGGCCGCGCGTTCAGATCCATGGGCGGCAGCACTTCGGGATGGTCCGACCTCTCTCGGCGACCGAGGTCGAAATCATCCTGGTCCGGCTCTGGGGCAGCAACGACGCCTCGGCGATCATCCGCCAGGCCCGCGCCCTCGACTTCTCCTATGAGGTTCGGGTGAAGCGCGGCCAGCGCCAGCGCTACCGCGTCAACGCGACCGGCATCCAGAAGGATGGCGTCAACGCGATCGAGATCACGCTTCGCGCTTTGCCCGAAACAACGCCGACCTTTGAAAGTGTTTCGCTAGAGCTGGAACTTCGCGACCATCTCGTCCCGCGATCGGGGCTGATCGTCATTGCCGGGGCCACCGGCCAGGGCAAGTCGACGACGATGGCGGCGATCACGCGCCATCATCTGGAATCCGACCCCGCCCGCAAAATCATCGACCTGCAGGCGCCGATCGAGTTCGCTTATACCGACATCCTCAACGACCGCGAGGATCGGGCCTCGGTCATCGGCCAGTCGGAAATCGGCGAAGGCCGCAATCTTCGCACCTTCGCCGAAGGCGTCTGGACCGCCCTGCGCAGGGCACCCCAGGTCATCAATGTCGGCGAGGCGCGCGATCGCGAGACGATGACGGCCGCGATCGAGGCCTGCCTGACCGGCCACATCGTGAATACAACGACCCATGCCGGCTCGATCGCCGAGGCGCTGCGGCGCATGGCGTCGGTCTTTCCGGCCGAAGAGCGGGAGGGACGCGCCTTCGACCTCATAACCTCGCTTCAGCTCTGCGTCGTTCAGCACCTGATCCGCACCGGCGACGAGCGCGGCCGCGTGCCGGTGCGCGAATATCTTCTCTTCGACGATGACATCCGCCAGCGCTTCACGTCAGTCCCGGTTGGAAGCTGGACCGATGTCGTGACAGAGCTTCTCGAGGAGCCGCCGGACGGTGCGCTTGCAAAGCCGCTCTGGCGATCCGCGGTCGATCTTGTTCAAGCCGGGCAGATTACCAGGGGCGAGGGAAGGCGCTTCATACCGCGTTCGAAATACGACCTGCTGACTCCGCTAAGTTGATTGTGGCATTGTTCGTTCCAAGCCCTTCGATTGGCGTCAGTAATATCGTCTGGGGTCATCAGGCAATAGTACGGGGTACGGATAAGCCCGCAAGCGGAATGCTGTCGTAGCTCCGTTTTGAAGCACCACTTCCAAAGCCGACTGCCCGCAATCCACCCATCTTGCACATTGGAGGACGGTCAGTTTCCTCTGCTTCGACGATCCTTTAGCGTATATCTCTCCGCCCTATGTGTTGACCTCAAGCGGGACGGTTGCGGTGCCTAGCCTACGTTTTCGACGATCCTCTCACCGGGCGCTGTTTAGCCCCTGCAAGCGCTGATCGTAGTCCCGACAGGCAGCGCTCCTATCTCTTTGGCTTCATGCCGGGCCGCGCCGCCTCGACAGCGTTCTTGGCTTGCTTGAAGTCGGCGACCAACACCTCGAGCGCCTTCAGGTCAGCTTCGAACTCGTCTGGCTTGGGGACCATCACTGTGTCGGAGGCGGGATTGTCGTGGCTATGCGTGTTGGCCTTCGTCATGCCATCGTGAAAGCGGATTGCAAGGTCGTCCGGCAACGTCACGTATCGCAGCATCTGCGTCTGGATCACGTCGCTTCCGCGGCGCACGATGTCGCTGAAGATGACTTCCTCGACCACGCGTTCGTAGGCATCGCGTAAACGTCCGTAGAGCCCCTTCACCTCGAATTCATAGTCTGCCGGGCTGGTGGCGCGCAGCTTGGGCAGCGACGCAGACTTATTCTTGATATAGCCGATGCGCTTGGCAACGTTCAGCCCCTTCCAAGCCATGCCGGCAGGGTCGACCTTGCCTGCGGCGTCACCGTCGCTAAAAACAGCGATTGTGACCGGTTCGATGCCGACCGCGTCGGCCGCCTGACACAGCTCGTTAAAGAAGACGATGTCATGGGTGAACACTACAACCTGCCGCTCCTTCGCCTCCCTAGCGATCCGCGCTGCGACGCGCGCGCTGCGGTCGCGATCAAGCGACGACACGGGATCGTCGACGATGATCGCGCCGGATCCATCCGTCAGCGCGACCTCAGTTAGAAAACCGGCGAGCGCCAGCGCGCGCTGCTCGCCCTCACTCAGGATCTGCGATGCAACCTTCGTCAGCGTGGTACCCGGATCCGTCTGGAACGCCGCAACCGTCTGCCCGCTCTTCCGGGTCAAATTGATCTTGAGATGGCCGATGTCGAACTCGTTACGCTCCTTCTCGAACCTCGTCACTACCGCCGTCGTTAAGTGTGTATCGATCAGTTCGTTGGCGCGCTTCGTGATGCCGGTCGTTGCGACCGAAGCGATCGCCTTCGCGTATGCCGTATTGAGCAGCATCAGATCCCGATGGGTCACGAGCTTTGCTTTATTGGCAGCGAGGACCTTCAGGTCCTCGAGTGCCGCCTTCTCAACGGCAAGCCGGTCGCGGCCCTCGGTGTCTTCGGCGGCTGCCAAGGCTTCCTTGTCGGCGGTCAGCTTCGCCGCTAGGGTCTGCATCCCGGTGAGTGGTGAAACCAGCTCGGAGACGACCTTGCGCTCGCTGCCGTCTAGCCGGGCCGCCGCGTCCTCGATCCGCTCACTTGCGGCCTTCTGGAAGGCCAACAGTGTGTCCGCTAAACTAGCATCGCGCGACCGCACCTGCTCGAGCCTCTCGGTGAAGTCATCCGCGCGGAGTTTCGCAAGTGCGGGCAGCGCCAACTTTGCCTCGACGAGGGCCTGCTCGGCTACGGACGCGGCCTTGTCGAGAGCGTCTTCCATATAATCTCGAAAACGTTTCATGCGCTCTGCGCCCTCCGGTAAAAGCGGCTGCTGGCACAGGACGCACGCCGCCGGGTCGTCCTCGGCGCCGGTGACTGGAAAGTCTTGGCCGGGGTAGGCCTCGGCAACAGAGAAGTCGCGCGCGGCTACCCACAACTGGCGCCAACTCTCGCTGCCTACTCCCTTGAGGGGTTCGTCGTCGAACAGGTCGCCTGCGGCTAGCTTCGCGATGTCACGCGCCGCGATCGCTTTATCGCGAAGAACCGTTAACGCGTCGAGCGCCTCGTCGGACAGCGACGTCAACGCCTCTCCGCACTCGCCGGCGACGGCTGCGACCCACGACAAGAACGTGGCGAGGTCGGTCTTTGCAGTCGATCCCGAGGAAAGAAGTGTCCCTATCTCGTCGATGCGTGCGTCGTTCGCCTCCGTGAACTTCGCGGCCTCCTCGATCTGTTCGTCGGTGGTCTTCGCGTTGACCGAAGCGGCGAAGCGTTGCGCGGCCGTGTCGCGAACCGGCGAGAACATCACCGCGCTCAGCTGGATCTTGTTCCCGGCGGCGATCGCCTGCTCGGCTTCCAGCTTTCTCTTGAGTTCCAAGCAGACAGCATTGAGGCGATGCAACAGAGCCAATCCGAAGGGAAGGAAGCGGATTTGGTTGCCGCTATCGACGTAGAGCTGAGCGGACGCCGTGTCGAAAACCGAGACCTGCATCAGTTGGGGTGCCGCTGGCATGCCAGCGGCCCACGAAATCGCTTCATCACCAGCGCCAGCATCAACGATGATGTCGGCCGACTGCACGCCGTCGCCGCTTCCGTAGACGTCGGCGAGGACCTTAAGCGTCGTCGTGTTCTCGATCCGAGTGCGGCACGCCGTTCGAAGAATGCGAACGAACCCGCTCTTGCCGCTGCCATTGCGGCCATAGACAATGGTCAGCGCGTCTGGACAGAAGTTCAGCGAAGCCTTGTCGGCCAGCCGGTTCACTCCCTCGACGTTAGCGATCCCCTTGAGCGTAATCGGCGCCTGCTTGCTCCCGCCGAAATGCTCTTTCGCAAACGGCACAGGTGCCGGCGGCGCCTCCGCAACGGCGAGGCCTGCCTCGGCCTTAATTATCGCCAGCAACTCGTCTAAGTCATCCTCGGCCAGCTCGTCCGTCGTTGCTAGGCGCCGGAGACAGTCCTGACGCCAAGCCGCTTGCCCGACCGACCAGCCGATGATGTCGTCGATCGGCTCGTTCGCCATGCTTCTCTCCGGTTCGCCTTCGTCTGCGCAAGTGCCGGGCTCGAAGTCGTCAGCACCGTCCCGCCCGAGAACGCCCGTCATCGAGAAACGAGTCAACCCAATTGGCGCACCGGATCGATTTGTGACGTGGCTCTCGGACGGTGCAACAGAGGATTTCGTGTGCAAAGGATGGCTCAGTGCACTCGCCGCTTCCGGCCCGCGGCGGTGGAAACGAGATGCAAAATGAACGACTGCTTTGAGATAGAGCGAGCGTCATTTGGAACGGCGCCGGTGGGTCGTCAGAAGTCTTTAGCCTGCAAACGGGATGCGAACATTCGCTACCGTAAATCCGTGTCCGAATAATGCACGGAGGCTACGATGGGTCGGCAGTTGCTGTTTGATGGCGGACCTTGGAATGGAATCAGGATTTCATACTCGTCGTCGAAGCGATCTCAACTGAAAACATTCCGAAATGACGCGCGTTGCGTGTGACCACGATCAGATCGTGAGCCTTCGCCGTCCCGGCAATCAGGGCATCGGCCATCCCAGGCGCATTACCGGCCGAGATCGCTTCGGCTTCCAGGCGGCCGCCAAGTTGTGCCGTCTCCAAATCGACGCTCAGGATCTTGTCATCGAAGCCTTTGACCAGGCCGGAGACCCAACCGCTAAGGCTTGCGGCTTTCGCGGTCGCTCCACGACGATTGAGCCGCTCGATGCCCTTCTCGAGTTCATGGATGCTGACGACCGACAAAAAAAGGCGCCCTTCTTGATCGGCCTTTTCCAACCAGGCATTGGCCTCGGCCGACAAGTCTGTCCGACCGGGTGCTAGCATCGAAATCACGTCGGTATCGAGGAGAAACCCTTTCACAGTTCGGCGTCCCTTGAGGGCGCCGAATTTCGTTCGAAGAGATCGTCGTCACCGGGAAATGTCCGAAGATAGTCGAGAAGGCCGGATTGGCGTCGCCCCATCGCATGTTGAGCAAGCTCCGCAGCCTCGATGGACACCAACGCCGCGACTGGTTTGCCATGGCGGGTGATGGTGACGAATTCGCCGGCGATCGCCTGATCGACCAAATTCGAAAACCCTGCCTTAGCGTCCTTCAAGCTGATGACAGACATTATCGGATTCCTTGACATTGTGGTCACATATGACCACTATCAACTTGTGCGAATTCGAATGCAAGGCGCGGTTTTCGCGAAGGTATTTACGATCGGCGGCATCGCCGATCCTGCCTCATTCCCTCCACCCGCCTTTGCCATGACGGGTTGCATTCACTGGACTGGAGGATATCGATGCGACGAACCGTTTTGAGCCTATTGGGGATGACGGCCATCGCGTTTTCGGCAAGCGTCTGTGGTGCGACCGCCGAGGACGCTGAAAAGCCGCGCGGCGAGCACATTCCGCACACGGCGGTTTGGGTCGAGCTGGCGCCTGCTTCGAAGTATTTCGATCCAGACAGCAGGTATGGAGATGTTTACGGGGACGAGGAAGCTGTCTTCATCACGCACGTAGAGGGAGCGCCTCTACCAGAAACGGTCGGTGACCAAGCTTACACGCCAAAAGTTGGCGATTTGATAGAGTGGGCGGAGGTCAGTGACATCTACGATGTCGAAAAGCTCATGAAAAATATGAAACGCGCACATAAATACCAAGATAAAGCAACACTCAATGTTATAAGAGGAGAGCGGAGGCTGATGGTTATAGTTGATTTTGATTAGGAGAGAGGCATGGCTTCGATGCGCTGGGCAAGGCCTTATCGGAAACCGCCCAATCATCTGACAGATCGCGAATATCGCCTGCGCAAGCGGGTTTTCTGGACGCTCTATTTTGTCATCGGCACGCCCTTTTATGCCTCGCTCGGCCTCTGCATGATGGCGCTCGCTCCGATCATCATGGCTATCGGGTTGCTGCCTCACGTCATCGGCACCTGGAGCCACCAGACTTTCGAGACGAAGGTGCTTTTGATCGGAGCCGCGACCTACCTCGTCGGAGGTTTCTCTGTCATCGAATTCATCAAGGCCTTCTATTTGAAGGACAAGGAATTTTGAGATTGGCTCGACAGAGCGTTCGTAATGAATAAGGGCGGCGCCGAGGTGACACCGCCCTTTTCTATTTGTGTCTCCTATCGCCTTCAGGATTTGGGCGGGTAGCGACTGATCGCCTTTGGATGCGAATAGCCGTCCATCTGGCCTTGCGGGCTGCTGGCATGGGATTGGCTCGCGGCATTGCGGGCTCCGATCCGCCCCTGTGCGCTTCTCCCACCACCGACAAGCGCGCCGCCGCCGACGCCGCCAGCAGTGAGGCCTGCGCCATGGGCCTTCGCTGAGGTCGAACCGTCGAGGTCGCCGCCGATATCTTCGAACCAGCGGAAGACGCGGGCCGGGAACTCCGCGATCAGCGCGAAGGAGCGCTCGATGATCAGGAGATAGACGAAGGCCATGAACAGCATGACGATGAGGACGCCGAAGATCCACAGCATCGACATGACGCTGTCGCCAGTCAGCGAGGCCGAGGAGGTCAGGGCGTAATAGAAGCCGCCATTGATGAGCGTGCCGGCGACCCGGAACAGGATCATGCCGATGAAGAGCCCGAACAGCATCAGCACCGGCGTCAGGAAGACCGATAGGAGCAAGATATAGCCGCGCCGACCTTGCCGCCCGCCAAGCCCTTCCTGGTCCATGGAGAGATGTGCCATCGCCCAGAGAGGCGCTGCAAAGATTGCCTCGACGATCAAGAGCAGAAAGGCGAGAACGCCGAACACCCAAATGATGGTGGGGAGCATCGGCAGAATCCAGGCGAGGAACATGCCGGCGAGCGCCATGCCGTTGAGGAGCCAGCCGCAGACCGTGCCGATGAAGCCCACCGCGCCGCCAACGAGCGGGAAGGCCGCCAGCACTGTCAGGGCCGTGATCGCCGTCGCCGAAATCGCTGCCATGGCGTTGCCGAAAGTGACGAGGCCAAGCATCGGGTCTTTGTCTGCGGCCGGGCTAAGAAATTGGGCTGCCTGGGACATGCTTTGCATCGAAGGCAGATAGGACGTCGTATCCCCACCGGAATCGGCGAAGACGACGCGCTCGTTGGTGAAGGCCTTCAGGTTCGATCGCGCGACGGATTCATTCCACCAGTTGACCGTGAGTGCATAGGTATTGCCGATCTCGGCGAGGAAATCGCGGACGTTCTGGTTCGTGTCCGAGAAGGGCCACCAACTGCCCATCTGCGATCGTATGGCGCGGAACGTCCCGCCCATTGGGTTGGTAGCGGCGCCGATCGCGTCGCCGGGCGTCATGACGGGTAGCATCTGTAAGATGCTGCTCGCATCCGTCGAATAACGAGCCATGGTCTGATAATAGAATCCGGCGCGCGTCCACCCATTCGCTTTCAAATTGCTGGCGAGATCGGAACCGTCGGTATCCTTCATGGCGGCCTCGACCTTGTCTTCCGCCGTCTCGGAAATCGACCCTGTAAACGGGTCGACGGCTTGCTTGTGAGCCTTACGCCATGCACTCATGTCCTTACTGAGTTCACGGCTTGCCGGCATTTCCTCGCGCGTGCTGGCGGCCGTCGCGACCTCTTCCGCGACAGGTCTGACCCTCTCGATCATCCCGTTGACCGCATCCTGCATATTCGAGAGCCAAGTGTCGTAATCGCTGCCGACGTCCTCGGCGATGCGCTTGAACCCCGACGTCGCTTCCGGCAGCTCGATCTTGCCGCAGGCGCCCTGATGGCCAGACAGCGAATAGGCATAGACCCGCGAGTTGCCCCCGGCCCATCCCGCCGTCATCTGTTCGAGATCGCCCGCCTTGGCGACCTCCTGATTGTAGGACGCCATGCAGAGCTCCATCCGCCAGAGCTGTTGGATGAAGTTGGCATCGAGGGACACGAAGTCGGGTGCCGCAACCGGCATGTTCTGATCGATCACCGCGTCGACGGCCTCCGACCAGAAAAAGGTGGCCGTCGCCGTACCGGCGCGAGTGACATAGGCCACACCATGCTGAAGGCCGTTATAGCCGCCCGGCAGCGGGATCAGCATGGCGGCCGCGACACAGAGCCGGATCGGCGCCCAAAGCGCCGAATGCCGCGCGCCGAAGACAGACCCGTCATGGGCGGTTTCGGTGACCGCGACGACGATGTTGTAGACGAGAAGAAGAACGCCGACGGCGAAGAAGATGACGTTGAAATTCGTCATCAGGGTCGAAATCAGCGTCTCGTCGGCGCCGCCGACCCCATCGGTCACCTCGAACAGCCCCGATCCGAAGATCATGTTGAGGAACTCGTTCGACTGCGGATCACCGGCGCCGGTGAAGATATCGGCGATGCTGATATCGGCGGCCGCGGCCGAGCCGGTGAGAAGCGCCATGGCGAACAGCGTGGCGAGGATCCTCAGCATGGCGGCTCAGTCCTTCTCGATGATCTGCATGTTCCGGGGAAGCCGGTCGTTCAGATATTCGGCAGGGGGCGCAAAGCGGCCTTGCTCGATCTGCCAGGCTCGGAAGTCGGCAACGATGGCCCGTGTCCCGAACAGAAGAGCCGCGCCGAGCAGCCCGATCAGAAAATACCAGGTTATGAACCCGCCGACGAAACCGAGCGGGATCATGATCAGGCAGGCGACCCCCATGACGGCAAACACCTGCTTCTGGTTCGACCAGCCGGTATGGGCGTTTTGGATATCGGCCGCCGACAGATTGGCCGACATCTGGCGAAACCGGGCGATACCGCCATCATGATCGCGACCGAAAAAACCACGCCGATCGAAACGGCGCGGTTTGAGGGTCGAGGCGGAATCCGCGACGAAATCCGCCCCGTCCTTGGCAACGCCCGACATCCGCCTGACACCGCCGATGCCGGACACCCGTCTGAAGAAACCCCGCCGCTCGCTCATGACCCGCCTCCAGCTGCCGGGATGTTGGTTGGGATCGCGGTCGAGGTGCCGTCGGACTGATCGAGATTGACGGCGAGGTTCGCCGCCTGGACGGCGGCCATGCGCTGCTCGAGCTGAAACCGCATCCAGTTGACGTGAAGGTTCAAGGCCATGGTGAGCGCCATTTCGCGGGCGACGGCCGCCGGCGACATCTTGGCGAGCTGCTGATGCCAGTCGGGATTGGCAAAGCGCGATTGCACGAAAATGTCGATCGCCTGCTGGTAGGAGACCTTGTCGCCAACCGTGTTCGGATAGGCGTCGGTGACGGCGCCCTTCGCCCAGTTCGCGAGTTCGGCTCCGCCCGTCGGCGCCGTCAGTTCGCCCAAATGCGCAAAGACCGCCGAGGCGGCGGAGCGACGGGCGTCGTCGACAGTGCGGGCGGCAATCTGTGCCCTGCCCTGCGGTGTCTTGGCTTCGGCTTCCGAGATCGGCCGGGCAGGCGTCGGATCGACGATGTTGTCGATCAGCCGCGCCAGGATCTTGACGTTATCCTCCTTGGAGGTGTCGAGGGTCTGGTTTTCGGTGAGGAACCGCAGATCCGACGTCGGATCGAGATAGCCGCCATAGCCCTCATAAGTGTCGCGGGCGCTGACGATTTCGGAGGCGACGGCGAGGCCACCGGAGCGCACGGCCGCACCTTCGCCGCCGTTGCCGCGCGAGCGATTGCGCGAGATGTTGACGACATCGTTGCCGCCGAGGCCCTGGACCGATTGACCGCCGCCGAAGGAGAAGATGCCGGTCAGGTCGGTGCAGGCGGAGGCCGCCGGATCGTAGCGGCCGCCCTCGGCTCGCGCCCGTGCTTCCTGTCTCGCACGGGTCGTGTCATTGATCTGCGCGGCTTCCTCGATACGACGGTTGGCTTCCGTGGTCTGGGCCTGATAGCCCGAGACCTGCGCGGTGCCTTGTGTGATCGCCGCGACGATGGCGTTCTGCGCCGTCACCACCGCGCTCGTCGTCTGGTTGACGGCCGCGGTCGTCTGATCTTGATGGGCGCTCAGATTGGCATTCATGTTGTGGATGGCGCTCACCACGCAGCCGTCACAGACGGCGGCCGCCGGCACGACGCCTGACAGGATCGTGCCGCCGGCGAGTACCGCGCCGAGAAAACTATGACGCGCGCTCATTGGTCGTCTCCAGACTGTTCGTAAAGCTCGCGCAGCGCCGTGCCGGCGTTGACGTCATAGGACGGATCGATCGTGATCTGTCCCTGGCTGCCGAAGCCGACCGACGGACCGTCGAAGTTCACCGACACGGAGGAGTTCTCGAAGCCGGGAATGCCGAGATTGTCGAAACTCGGCAGGGTCAGCGCGGAATTGATCGGCTCGGTCAGCTTGGCGAATTGCTCCTGCGCATAGGAGCAGATCTTCGCCTCGCCGGCGGCGATCGCCTGGTTGAGGATGTTGTTGATATTCGGAAGCGAAATCAGTGTGTCGAGATTGATGTTGAACAAGCTGTCGAGGCAGCCCATGTCGGCGATCGGCTTCGGCAGCTTGAGCGCTTCTTCGGCGCGCTGGACTTCCTGCTCGATACCGGTGCGGATTGCGGTCGTGAGCTGATTGGCAATCCCCTGATCGCATCCCGCGCCATCGACCTTGAAGAGCTGGCTGATCGCGTCGTCGAGCCCCTGCGCCGAGGCGGGCGCCGGCGTCAAAGCCGCGATCGCGACAAGTCCCAGAACGAGCCCCCACGTCCTCATTGTCCCCCTGCCCCCGCTGTCAGATTTTCAAGACGCCCCTGGAAGGGCGGAATTTCCTGGATCATGGTCGGCCGCTTTGACCCGAAGCCCGGAAAGCCCTCGGTCGCGTCATACATGCCGTCCTGGCCGTAGCCGTCGGCATAAAGCGAGTCCCCCGAGCTGCCATCCCAGGTCGAACCTGACGCGTCGGCCATGCGCTTCATCAGGTAGTCGTTGAGTTCGGCGTAGCTCGAAAAGCCGTTGGCGGAGAGGTAATCCGCCGGCAGGACGCTCGGATCGAAGCCGGACGCGACATAATCGTTGAGAGCGCCGACGCCCAGGAAGTGCGCGGCCGACAAAAGCCCCTCCTCGGTGATCGTCACCCCGTTGACGGTTGTCCCGATCGCGGCGCGTGTCGCCGAGGAGAAGGCGCTGGCATTGCTTGCCGTGAACCGATCGAAGGCGGCATCCTGAAGATTGTGGCCGGCGTCGGTGTAGCGCAGATCGTCGACGGAATAGACGCCAGCGTCGTGAGCCGCGTCGTTGAACTCGTAGCTCGACCAACTCTTTTTCGACCCGCCGGTAAAGGTCATGTACCCTTGCGCGGCGAAGGTCGACGGGATGAATTGGTAACGGCCGAGCGCCTCGGTATGGCCGCCAGCGTTGTAGACCGAATAGCTGCCGCTGCTCTCCTTGCCGGAGATATGGTCCTGATAGCTCTGACTGACGGCGGCAAACACCTGGATCGTCGGCCAGACCGCGACCGACAGAACGACGAAGAGGCTAAACGCTCGCCGCATTACTCCGTCTCCGTCCCGGCGCGAACGATCGGTTCAGCACCGAATGTCAGCGCGACCTGCCCATTGCCGGGGCTCACGATGTCGACGGTCGTCGGATGCATGACCTCGATCATCTTGTAGCCCTTGGGGTCTCGAAGACCTTTGCCCTCCCGGACGTCCGGACCAAGGGAATCGACCCGCGTCAGGACCTTGCCGCCGTCGACGATCAGGACGGGACATTCGGAATTGCCGCAGAAGGCGGTCCCTTGAAGAAATATCGCCTTTTCGTCGCCGGACTTCAGGTCCATGTCGACGACGGAGAGATTGGGCGGTGCCACCGTCTCGGGCAGGTTCAGATTGGCCTTCACCCAGTCGATCGCGAGCTTCATCTCGTCCTCGCTCGCCTGGCGGTATTTCGGGACATCGCCATAGGGCATGGCGTAGTAGTTCTTGCCGTCCCACTCCCAGGCTCGGCCCTCATGGATGATGGATTTCAGGCCGGTAAGCTCATCGAGCTCGCCGATCGCGAGGCTGTCGCCCTTCTCGCGCCAGATGTTTGCCCAGCCATTGTCGGTATGAAACAGGACCGCCACTTCACAGTCCTTGGCGCAGGGCTTGCGCGATCCGAGTTGGACGGCGAGCTGATCGCTCATGCCGTCCTTCGGCTCGATCAGCCAAAAGCGCTTGGCCGCGACATGGGCAAAGCGCTTGCCATACATGGCGCGCGCGACCGCCGTTGCGTCCTCGTCCGGCTTGTCGAAGTCGATCGTCTGCGTCGCGACCGTCTGGCCCATGGCCGTTGTCGCCATCACGCATGCCGCCAATAGGGCGGCCAGTCCCCTCAGCATCACGCCTCACCCATTTCCTTGATCAATTCGTCGGCGAGCGACTTCAAGACGTCGTCGCGGGCGCGGTCATCGACCGCCTCGCCCCGGTCCTCGAGTTCGGCAAGCCGGCGTTCCAGCGCCCGTTTGGCCGACCCGGAGGGAAAGCGCTTCGCCAGAAGCTGCCGCGCGGTCTTCGAACCGAGCCGGTCGTAGAGGATTTGCCGAAGGGCCGCGTCCTCGGCCGTGGTCGACAGCGCCCAGAGCTCGATCGGGCCCGGCTCGTTCATCAACATCTGCACGTAGGTGCCCGAGCGCAGATACATCATCGCAAGCACCGGGGCGCCCTCGCCCTGGATCGGCCCGCGCAGATTGGCCATCGCCTCTCTCGCGGAGGGACCGAGACCATAGCGTTCGCAGATCGCCCTGCGGCTTTGCTCGGACGGCACGTTGCAGAACCAGAAGCTCGTCGCGAGTTCCTGAATGGACGAGTCGAAATCGTCGAGGAGCTGGCTCGCCAACGAAATCTGCACACCGGCCTTACGGCCGACGCGGACATCCTGAACCACCTGGTCGCGGATGCCGAGGCCGCCGGTCAGATGGTATTCGTCGAAGCAGAGCCGCTTGGGCATTTTGCGATTGTTCTCGACCCGGCGAAGGTGGAAATCGCGATAGTCGGTCGAGATCGGAAGCCCGCGCAGCTCGTCGGCATTGAGCCAGAAATCGCTCGTCACCGCCTGGCGAGCCATCATGTACATGATCGCCGTCTGGCGCCGTGCCTGCGGTCCGGCCGTCGAGGTGACGTCGGCAAGATCGAAGGCGATGACGCGAGCGTTGGAAAGATCGAAGCGCGTCGGTTTCGCAAGGATCGGAAAGTCGCGGATCGCGCTGGTCATCATCCGCTGGAATGCAGTCAGAAGACCCTCGGAGGTCTTCGTCCGCATTTCCTTGAACGGCTCCTTCACCGTCGGCTCGTTCGAGACCGAGATCAGATCACCAAGGACGGGGACGGCCAGGCGTTGCGCGAGAGCGGCTTCGTGGGCGCGGCCCTTGTCGAAGAGCGCGTCGGTGATTTCCCACCACGTCGTTTCGGCATCGATTTCGATCCCGGCCTTGGCGATGGCGTCGTCGATTTCGTAGCTCTCGCCTTTTCGGTAGCGCTTGGCCTTGTTGCCGGCGAAGCTCTCATAGGCCGCATCGATCGTGGCGGCCGCCATCTGGGTGATGCCATCGAGCGGCGCGTCTTCGCCGTCTGGCGTGCAGATGAGCGAGATGAGATTGATCAGATAGGCCCGTTCATGGGCGACGGGCTTACGCAGTCCGAGCTGGGTGTCGAAGGGATTGACCGCATAGCGGTCATCCATCTTGAGCCGGTGATAGACCGCCTCGTGCCGCCGATGGACCGGCAGGGCATCGCGGATCAGGCTGATCAGGCCGGAGCTGGAGGGTCCGATGTCGATGATCGAGATTCGGGGCAAGAGCCCCTCGCCCGTCTCCGAGCGCCCGGTCTGGCGCGACAAAGCCACCCCGAGATTGATCGTGTTCATCAAAACCGACTTGCCGGAGCCGGGTGTCCCGACAATTACGTCGACGGAGGCAAGCTGTTCCGACGAACCCGGCTGATAGGGCCAGAGCTTGCCGTCGCGGGTGCGCAGCAAGACCGCACCACTTGGCCAAGGGCTTGCCGGGCGCGCGATCGGGGCAAGCGCCAAGGCTTCGCCCATGGAGGCGGAGGCAGCCGGCGCCGTCGAGGCCGACGTGATGCCGAGCGAGGATGACATGATACATTCCAGCGGATCGCCGACGAGCGCGTCGGTCTGGCAGTTGCCCCAGCGCTCGACCGTGCGTCTGAGGGTCGAGACGTGTCGGCGGAGCGCCTTCACCTCGTCCTTCGGCGCCCAGGCGGCGAAGGAGGCGCGCCAGCGGATTACGGTGTCGCCGGCGCCGTCCCACTGCCGGAGCTGCTCGAACGCTCTGCGGATGCGGCCGTTCGAGATCGCGGCCGTCCAGGTGAACAGGCCCGCATATTGCTCCTTGAAGACCTGTCCCTGAAACCCGCCGCTGTCGAAGCTCATCGAGCAGCGCCAGGCGATCTTGTCCTCAGCTTCCAGAATGCGCCGGATGAGCGCATTGAATTCGACGACGATTTCCGGCCCGAGTGTGATGTCGAAGCCGGAGGCGACATGATTGCCGATCTCGACCGTGTGCTGATCGATGACCTCGCAGTGATCGGTCATGAGCTGGCGGGAGATGATCGGCCAAAGCAGGTTCGAGATATCGCCGCGACGAAGTTCACGGTCATTCGCCGGCATGCGCGCCCGCACCTTGTCGCCGGGCAGGACGCCTTTCCAGGCGCGGCCCTCGGCCATGAAGTCGGGATTGATGACGCCGCGCATGACGGACAGGGCTTCGTGGGTCGTCAGCCGCTCGAGCACAATGCCGGTGTTCGAGAACTCCCGCACCAGGGCGTCGCCGACACTCACATGGCGGGTCAGAAGCGATTGAAAGCCGATGCCCGGCTGCTGCGCGGAGGTGGCGGGCTTGCGAGACTTCAGCGTTTCACGAAGCTCAGCCGTGTCGTCCTTCCGCTCGGCCTTGCTCATCAGTGACGGACGCGACCACAAGACGAGATAGGAGCGTTCGCCCGAGAGCTTCTTCGGCAGAAGCGCCCGGCGCTCGCTGAGGAGATCGACGAGATCGAGACCGCTGTCGGCGGCGGTCTTGCCGGTCGTCCGGACAATCGTCTCGATGTCGGACTTTGCCAAATCCGGCGCATGGCCGAACCAGAGCTGGATCGAGTGCCCCGGTGTCGACAGATAGGCCGAGAGCGCGATGCGCAGATGTTCGACGGCGACGCTGACTTCCGGCCCACCGGGGATCGAACGGAACCCATCGAGCGCGAAGACGCTCGACAGGCTTCCGTCATCCGAGACGAAGCTGTGCTCGTCCTCCGTCGTCACCAGACGGCAATAGCCGTCGAGCGACGATTTCAGGACAGAGCGGGCCGCGAAGGCGGCGAGGCCGTCGAACAGTCCCATGGTCTACTCGACCGAGCGCAGCGAACCGTCGATCGACGCGGTGGAAGCGCCGTCACCAAAAAGCGTCGCGACGCCCGTCCCCATTGTGGCGGGCAGAGCCAGAAGCAGCGCGCCGGCAACGGCGAAGGTCGCAGCCCGAGCGGGCGACGCGCTCGGATCACCATGATGGCCGCCCTGCTTCATCTTGTAGAATGTGAGGCCCATCATGATCAGCGAGCCGATACCGAGGATCAGGCCGCCGGCCCCAAGGAGATCACCAAGCGGGCCGAGCGTGCCGGTGCGCACCGTGTCGGCGACGGCGCCGAAACCTTGGCTGCCCTCAGCGAAAGCGGATGCCGTGCCGGCGAGAAGGGCTGCGGCCGCGAAGGGCAGCCGGCAAGCGAATGCGTTCATGCGTTTCATGTCAATCAGTCCCCCATCTATCCGATGATCAGGTTTTCCAGCATTTGAGCGAACACCACGATGTTCGCGGCCAAGGCGCCGCCCACGAGATGGGTGACGCCACGTCCCACCAGACCCGACCCTGGTTGCTGGGGAGCCTGGTTGAGAAGAAAGAGCCCGCGGACGACGCCGACGAAGCCGATGAATTGCACGACGGTCAGAACCGCGACGATGATCTTCTGTGCCACTTCCGTGGACGCCGGCGCCAGCATTTCCGGCGCGTAGGCCAAAATCTCGGTTGCCGCGACCGGCTCGCTGTCGCCGTAAAGCGAAGCGACCGCCGTAAAAAGCGTCTGCGGGATCGCGATCAGAAGGCTGCCGACGGCAATGTGTGCGACGACGATAGCCGCCAGGCTCCGATCGCCATAGGCAAGAGAGGACATCTGCCCGTTGCCGGTCGACCGTGAAGCGATTGTCACGCCGCGAATGATCAGCGCAATCCCTGCAATGAAGCAGAACGCGACGACGACTTTCTCGAAGGGCGGTATGAGCCCCTGGACCCGCTCGACGAAGGCAACGAACTCGTCCATTGCCCCCTACTCCGACGCCTCGCTAGACTGACCCTCGTCAGCCTTCGCGGCACTCGCTTTCGCGGCGACCGGAGTGACGACCTCATGGTGAGGCCGCGCTTGCGGGATCGGCGCCATGGCCGTCTGCCGCATGAGATCGGGATCGACGCCGTCGGTCAGACCGCCCATGTCTTCCGAAACCATCCCCTCTGCCATAGCCCCATCCCCTTTGAGACCATCATCGCCACGTAGCGCGTCGAGAACGTTGCGGCGCAGCACTTCTTCCTGCCCTTTGAGATTGCGAAGCTGATCGATGATGCGGGCCACGACCCCACGCGGACCCGACAAGAGTGCAACTTCACGCCGCAACTCGTTATTGGACGTTTCCAGTCTTGTCAGCCGGTTTTGCACGGCGGCAAGGCTGCGCTCGATCCGCACCAATCGATCGTTGTCGCTCGCAATGGTATCGCTTTTTGCCGTTGCGATGGTTTGGCGGAATGCTGGCGAATTAAGTAAAAAATAAGATGCAGTGAGCGTTATTCCAATAAAAAACAACAAGCAGAGAAGTGTAATTGCTCCATTTTGAGGCAAAAAGCGGCTATCCACTGGTGGGGATTGCTTATCCGCCGTCCAGCGATCATTTTGCTTTACTTTCATAATTGCCTCTTGCAATGCCGCTGATTTTCGGTATTCATCGCATACCCCATATGTGACGATAAAAAATCAACATTGCTACTTCGCCGAGGCGTTAACCTTGTGCGAGGCTTACTAATTCGAAGCGTGGGGAATCAAGGCATTGCGAACTTTTTTATGCGTGGTTCTGGCTGGGTGTGGCCTCGCAACCACAACATACAATTCCACAGCTCAAACTGTCGGACTGATGAATGGGGACGAAAGTTCCACTCGTCCGAAAGTTGTTGTGCAATCGGAGCAGCCGGTGTTGCAAGATGGGGATCGCGCGACCCCGTTTGCGACGCTCTCGGGGCTCCAAAGCTGGATTGTGACCGGAGCCGATGGCAATCGGCGGATCGTCTTCACGACGAATGACGGCATGACCATTGAGGGGAAGATGCTCACGCCTGACGGCCGTGATCTGACCGCTGCCCTTCTTGGTCCAGGCGCCTCCCCGATGGCCGCACCGGCGAGCGAACAGGACGCGTCCGTCGGCTCATCTCAGCGTCTAGCCCCGGAGCCCGTAACAGCTCAATCGCAGAGCGCGTCTTCGACACCGGAGCCCCAGACCATAGCGGCCCAGGCTGGCAATGAGGTGATGGTGCCGGCCAAGGCGACGACCTTGGACGAGCTCCTCGATCAGGCAACGCGGATGTCGGTTTGGTTCTCTGCCGGCAACCCGAAACCGAATGCCCCCGTCGTCTATATGATGGCCGATCCGACATGCCCTTATTGCGCCCAGTCGGTCGACAAGCTCGCCTCCAAAATCGAAAGCGGTGACATCGATCTCCGGGTGATCCTGGCGCCAATCCGCAATCAGGACGCCGTGTTCCAGGCTGCTTCGATCCTTCAGAGCCAGGACCCCGCAGGCGATTTCGTCACCCATGAGCGCTCGCAGGTCGGCACGACCAGTTCAACGCTCACCATGTTCGATCGCACGGCGATCAACCCCGATGTCGTGCGTGGTCTCCAACGCAACGTGGCCTGGGGGCGCCTCAACGGCGTGAAGGGCGTGCCGTTCTGGATCTATCAGGGGCCGGACGGTGCCAAGGTGCGAGCCGGCCTCCTTGCCGACGACATGCTTTCGGAAATCGAGCCGCTTCCCAAACAGCCCGCTTCTTATCCGCAGTCAGAGGAATCCGCCCAATGAGTGCTGTCGACTATGGCGCTGCCGAAAGCGTCTTGATCCGCTCCGGCACCTACAAGACCGCCTTCAAGCTGATGACGGCCTATGCCTCGTTCATCACTCTCGTAGCCGCCGGCGCTACGGCATCGACCATCTATCTTGCCACCCATCAGCCGGCTCCGCGCTACTTCGCGACGGGGAGCGACGGCCAGATCCTGCCGCTCATCCCGCTCGACGAGCCGCATCTGTCGGCCGAGCGGGTGGCCAACTACGCGGTGGAGGCCGTCACCAGCGCCCTCACCTACCGGTTCGACCGCTATCAGGATGATTTCCAGGCCGCCCAGGACTTCTTCACCCAGCCGCGTGGTTGGAACTCCTTCGTCAGCGCCGTCCAGGACTCCAACGTCCTCGACATGGTCAAATCCCGCCGGTTCAACTCGACAGCCGTTGCGCAGAACGCCCGCATCGTCCGGCAGGGCGTCAGCGCTGACGGCGTCTATGAGTGGGTCGTTCAGATGCCGGTGCGCGTGACCTTCCAGTCGGCCTCCGAGGTTACCAGCCAAGACCTCACCGTCACGGTCACCATGCAGCGCGTCCAGACCTATCAGACGCCTGAAGCCATGGCGATCTATCGCTTCGTCACCTCTCCCGGACGGTCATGATGACAGCCAGAATGCGAATTCTCGTCGCCTGCTTGTTCCTTGGCATTTCCGGTCCAGCCCTCGCACAGTCCGGCAACGATCCGGTCATCACGCCACAATTGCCGCCGCAGAGCGCGGTCAGCCAACCGGCGACCACGGGAAACCAGCCACGGGGATCCCAGTCGGGTGGACAGAATCAGCCGCAGAGCCCGATTCTCGGCGCCCAAGGGTTGCTCGAGTCCCTCGACGATCTTAATCGGCCGCTCTCGCCCGAGGAAATCACCGCATACGGCGCGGCTCTCCAGCAGCAATTCCCGCTGACGCCGGAACTCATCCGCGATTATCGCCGGCGCCTCAACGCCATCGAAAATGCCCGCGCCGCGCCTCCGACCGGCCATCGCCCGCACGCCTTGACGCGGACGATCCGGGTCTCGCTCGGCACCAACGGCCCGACGCCCGAGGTTCTCACCTCTCCCGGTGTCGTCTCGGTCATTTCCTTCTTCGACCGCACCGGCGCCCCATGGCCCGTGGCGTCTTTCGTCGTCGGCCGCGAGGACGCGTTTCAGGTTTATGCCATGCAGGAGGGCTCGAACCAGCTCGCGCTTTCCCCGCTCGTCACCCACGGCTATTCGAACCTGGCGATTTCTCTTGTCGAAGAGGATCAGCCGATCGTCCTTGATCTTCAGACCAGCGAGAAGCAGACCCACTATCGGCTCGACCTGAGCGTCAACGGCCTCGGCCCCAACGCGGTCATCCCGGCCGTCGCGCCCAAGGAACCGAAGATGGACGCCAGCGACGATCTGATGATGGCCTTCGTCCAGGGCGCCGATATCCCACGCAACGCCATCCCGCTTGCGACCGACGACGGCGACGTCTCCGTCTGGCGCTACAACAACAACTACTACCTGCGCACCAACCAAACACTGATCTCGCCGTCCTGGCAGGAGACGCTCTCCGGGCCAGGCGGCATCAAAGCCTATCGTATGCGCCCTGCTCCCGTTGCCCTGATCTCACGCGGCGGCCGGGTGACAAAAGTGAGGATCACTCGATGACCGACTTGATCGATCCGCCCCCCGAGGACGGCGAGACCGAAAACGCCGTGAGCGAAGTCCAGACGGTCGAAGATCGTGAGACCGCGCGTCCCGCGATCGTCAAGCGCCGCCGCGGCACCAGCCGCGTGACGACCGCCATCGCGGCAGTTTTGCTCGCCGGCCTTGGGGGCACGCTTCTCTATAACTTCTCCGGCGCTACGCCCCTCGAGCGCTCGCATGTCAGCCGGGTGCCCCCGACGATCGACGGCACGCCTGGTGGCGTCGAACTCGCCGCATCGCCCTACTATCAGGAAACCGTCATGTCGGCGAACAGGAAGGGTGCGGAAGCCGCTGCACAGACTCCCGGCAAGAGCTTCATCGCCACCCCGGATCAGCCGGTTGAAGACAATCCGATGCCGGTTCAGGTCGCGCAGATGCCGACACTGCCACCACCCAATGAAGAGCCGAAGGCTGCCCCCAAGCCCGAACCGAAGATCGTCTATCGCGATCGGATCATCGAGAAGCGGGTGGAAGTTCCGGTGGCGCCGGCGCAGCCTGACTGGAGCCGCATCCGGTCCATGGCCGACGGCATGGACAAGCAGGCCCGCGACATCGCGGCTTCTGCGGCTCCTCCAGGCACCGAACACGAAATCCTCGTCAAGCAAGAGCTTTACGAGGCCCCGGATGGACGCCCCATCGGCGTCCAAGTCGGTCGTTCGCGCCAACAGCAACAAAACACCGGCCAGGCGCCCGCTGTCATGGCGCCTTTGAAGTCGACCTTTCCGGCCGATCTCATGACGACCTCGCCCTACTATTCCGGCCATCTGGAATACGAGCCGAAGCTGCCGGTCGATGTCGGCCGGAAACTCGGCTCCGGTGTCGAAATCTTCAACGGTGACTATTTCGCCGCAGCCGGCGACATCAACATGGCGGTGGTTCTCAACGGGTCCGACACCGACACGCCCGGCCCGATCGTTGCCAAGCTCCTGAGAGGACCGCTCAAGGGCGCTCGCCTGATCGGCACCTTTGCCCCCAATCGGGAAACGACGGCGATGATCGTCACGTTCAGCCGCGTCATCCTTCCGGACGGCACCAACATTGATGCGTCCGCTTACGCGATCGATGCGGCGACGGCCTCACTCCCCGTCAAATCAGACTACAGCGGCCGCTATCTCCAGCGTTACGGTCCCAAGCTCGCCGGCGCCTTTCTCAAAGGTTTGGGAACAGCGCTTGGCAACACCGGCAGCTCCGTCGCTTTGACCGGCAACGCCGCGATCGTCACCAGCCGCGAGCAGACGACGAAGGAGGCGATCTATTCCGGTGTCGGAGAGGTCGGCGAGCAGCTTTCCGACGAGATCAGCGACCTTGGCCCGCAAGGGCCGATCGTGACCCTCAAACCCGGCAAGCTGATCGGCGTTCTGTTCATGGAAAACGTCGCACGGATCTGACCCATGGACGATCGGCCCAACATCTTCGGCGCTCCTGTCCTCTGGCGATACACCATGCGCTCGCCGAGGCTGACGATGTTCGATGCGCGGCTCGTCTTCTTTGCTGGCCTGCCGATCCTGCATTTTCGGATATGGACCGTACTTCTGTTTGTGGTCGCGCTCGTCGTCTTTTGGCTAATCGAGCGAGCCGGTTATCGCCTGCCGTCGGCTCTAAGAGCGCTGCGCTCTTCGCTCGCAGGCTCCGCAAGACCAGCAATGCCGCGCAGCTTCTATCGGCCAGCCGTGAGCACGGCGTTCGAAGGCCACCCTCTTTTGCCGCAGCCTCGGGTGAAGGCGGCCGCCAAGACAATGGCCGAAAAGGTCGATCAATCGACGAAGGCCAGACGCAAACCGAAGCGTTCACGGTCGAAGACCGACTCCGCGGAGCCGTCAGCCTTCCCGGCCGAATAGTTCCGTCGACATTTTACGCTGTTCCACATCATACCTGCGCTGGGCCTTTTGATGCAGCGCGTTGATCGCCAGCGCCGCCTTTTGGACGGCAGCGCGCATTCCCTCGCAGCTCGTCGCTGCCGGCAAGGTCTTGATGGCGTCGATCATCTTCGCGCGATACTCTCGCGCGATCTCGACATGCTGCGCCTCGTGGACACGCAGGTAAGCAAGCATTCGATCGAAAGCGGCCGTGGCATTGGCTGCTGCTTCGCCGGTATGGTGCCATTCGGGGAAAGTCAAAACTGCGTTCATGTCGACGGCGACGTCGCTCGCGACACAACCACCCTGGCCCTCTTCGAAATTGGCGCGCGGCTGAAATGAAATGGAGGCCTCGCCGATCCCCATTTCCGGCCCGTTTTCCATGGCGGCGCGCTGCACGCTCGACCACAGATCTTTATAAGACGATCCGGTCACCTGGTAGGTGTCGGTGCGGACGTTGATCGTTCCGTCTGGACCTTGATCGGACTGTGTTGTCCCGACGGCTGCTTCGGGAACGACGGCACGGGGTTGGGTGACGGGTTCTTGGGCGCTGGTTTGGGTCGCCAATGCCGATAGCGCCATTGCTCCCAAAGGCATGAGTGCCCAGAGGCAATTTCGTCTCAATCTCATTCTCCGATTTCTCTGACCCACTATCCGAAGATTAGTGCGCTGACTAACGCCATTCAAAAGTCCGATTTTAATATACCGGAAATGCATCGGAATTATATAGGAAAAGCACCAGAAAAGATTTTGCTTTTTTACGGATTAATAATAGGTCTAGGAGATAAATTCGGTACTAGAAACAAATCCGGTTACAGATATAAAACCGATTACGAAATTCGGAGACCGCAATGCCCGTCATTGTCATAGCGAGCCCAAAGGGTGGCGTCGGCAAGAGCACCTGCGCAGTGCTGTTAGCTACAGAGTTTGCTCGTTTGGGAGCACAGGTAACGGCGATCGATTGCGATCCCAATAGATCGCTGTCCCGATGGGCTGATCGCGGTATCCCAACAGGAATATCGGTTCATGGTAGCGTGACCAAGAGCGATATTGTCCCTCTCATCAAACGCTCTGACGGCGACGGCAGGATCGTCGTCGTTGATCTCGAAGGCGTCGCCTCTCAGCTTGTCAGCCGTGCCGTATCCCAGGCTGATCTTGTGATTGTTCCTATGCAGCCAACAGCCCTAGACGCTGAAATCGGTTCTGAAGCTCTCGCCCTCGTCAGAGAAGAAGAAGAATCGCTTGGCCGCACCATCCCTCACGCGGTGGTCTTGACGAAAACTGGCGCTGCAATGAAAACGCGCGTTCAGAAAGAACTCGAAGGCAATCTGAAAGAGGCTGGAGTGGACCTCATTGAGCCTTCGCTAGTCTCTCGGTCGGCGTTTTCAGAGATTTTTGCGTATGGCTTCGATCTTCAGACAATGATGGAAGATCCGTCTGTCTCCACGGGGGGCAAGATCGACAAAGCCCTTGAGAATGCTCGTTCTTTCACGGAGGCAGTTTATGAACGGCTCAAATAGGCTTTCCGGCCTCTCGGGCCTCAAGGCTCGACCAAAACCATCTTCTTCGGAAGACCTTGATCGGGCCGACCGGGTGGGGGAGGCAAGGGGCTTTGTCGACCGCAGCCCCAGGAAAAAGCCCGGTCGCAAGCCGAGCAAACGAACCTTTCAACTTCACCCAAAGGTTTTGCCAGATGTTGGCCAACTGATTGCCGACGAAGCCGAAGCCCTTGGCCTTACGCAGGGCCAGTTTGTCGAGCAAATGTGGTCGGCATATTTGGAGATGAAAAACCGGTAATTAAAATTACCCGAAACTTCCCCTTTTGGGTCTGTTGAGTGCTCACAGCACTCAGAATATAACGTCTCGATTGCGCTTTAATTCCGGTACGGGAATTAAATCCGGTGATTTCATTGACCTAAAACAAATCGCATACCCGTAATGCATCTATTGTCTGCGCTGTACGAATTTGCATCATGAAGATGGTTCGCGAACCGCTATGTCGTCCAACGCCAACGCTTATCTGGGTGCAAAATCGGTTTGAAACCGATATAAGATATATTGCAGGTAATTTACCGCACCGGAACCAGGTATTGTGGAAATGGAAAAAGAGAATGATTTCGCGGCCTAGCGTCGCCGGGGTATGTGCTCGCAGCAACCGAATTGTTCTCAGAGTCCTCTCTGATTGGGGTCGTTGAGGTCAAGCTGCTCCTTCGTCGATTTTGGCCTCTGCCCTCGCGGGTCACACGCTTCTCTTCGCGGTCGGCGCCCGGGCTGCCGCATGATGGGGTCAGGAGAGCAAGGCGTCCCAATCTGTTTCACGACCTGAGCGGCATGCCGCCCCGATCTGGACTCTCAACGGGATCGTCCGGCCCTTCGTCCCCGCGGAGGCGAGGCCTTCACCCTTTCGGGCGAAGCTCTTTCGTCGCCGGCGATGTCAGGCACCGGCAGCATTATCGTTACACGGCGATGGCTGACGGTGCCTTGCCGAAGCGGAACACCATCTGGTCACGCCACATGCTGTGCAGGATCACGGCGAGTTTGCGGGCGACCGCGACCCGAGCGCGGGCCATGCCGCGTCGCCTGGCGATGGTCATGCCCCACGCCTTCAGGCTCGACCAGACTTTCGACCGTGTCAGCAGGGAATGCGCGGCCTCGTAGAGTGCGGTTCGTGCCAGTTCATCACCGCAGCGGCTGATCCGACCAGTCACATCGGTCTCGCCGGATTGGTATCGCGTCGGCGTCAGCCCGAGATGAGCGCCGACGTCGCGCGAATGCCGGAAGCGTTCGGGATCGTCGATCGTGGCACGAAAGGCGAGTGCGGTGATCGGTCCAACGCCTGGAACGCCCATCAGCCGCCGACAGACCGGCTCGTCCCGCACGATGGAAAGAACCTGCTTCGTCATTCTGGTGAGTTCGGCCAGCATGGTCGCGAGGACCGACAGAAGCGGCTCGACCAACGCCGTCACGGTGGGGTCGCCGATGACCATCTCACGCACTTTTGCCGCGAAGTTGGCGCGGCTCGGCGTTCCAAGCTTGGTGCCGGCCTCTCGAAGGATCGCACGCACGACCTTCTCGATCGAGCGCATCTCGTTCAGCATCGTGCGCCGGGCGACCAGCGCAGAGCGGAAGAGCCGGCAGGGCCGCGACTTCACATGCACCTGCCGGAACCATCCCATACGCATGATCTGCGCGAGCGCCCGCGCATCGTTGCGATCGGTCTTCACAGGCATCGGGGGAGCCGCCTTGTTCTGACCGGGCTTGATCGTCGAAGTCCTAGGGATAGCCCTAGGAACAGTCCTATGACGAAGACGATCGAGCTGATCTCGGGAGGCGGCGGCAGACGCCGGCGCTGGACTCGCGAGGAGAAGGAGCGGCTGGTAGCGGCGTCCTTCGAACCGAATGTGTCGACCTCGCAGGTGGCACGGTCGGCCGCGATCTCGGTCAGCCAGTTGTTCCGGTGGCGCAAGCAGCTCTGCGAGCGAGCCGAGAGTGTCCCGGTCACGCCCCTGCTGCCGGTGCTTATCCAGGATGAGTTCGCTGCTCAGCCGGTTACAAAGCCGGCGGCAAAGCCTTCGAGGCGGCGGTTACGTCCTGCCCGGATCGAGATCGAGCTGGCGGAAGGCCGCATTGTTCGGGCCGACGCGGATATCGACATCGCCGCGCTCGCGCGCATTCTCGAGGCGGTTGATCGACTGGGTTCGCCGTCGGTCTCGTCGAAGACGAGAACCAAAGAATGATCCCGGTTCCAAGCGGCGTGCGGGTCTGGCTGGCGGCGGGGCATGTCGACATGCGCAAGGGCTTTCCCGGTCTGTCCCTCATGGTCCAGGAGACGCTGAAGCGCGATCCGGTGAGCGGCCATCTGTTCGTCTTCCGTGGCCGCCGCGGCGACCTGATCAAGGTGATCTGGCACGATGGTCAGGGCGCCTGTCTGTTCACGAAGCGGCTAGAGCGCGGCCGCTTCATCTGGCCTTCGCCAGCGGATGGGACGGTGACGATCTCGCCGGCGCAGCTCGGCTACCTGCTCGAGGGGATCGACTGGCGCCATCCGCAGAGAACCTGGCGCCCGAGTTCGGTCGGATAGCATAAACTCCTTGTGTTGCAGGGGTTCTGTGGCAGAATCAACCTTACCAAGAACTGCTTCGAGCCTCCCGCCATGGCCGCCGCGCCGGACGACATCGCTGCCCTGAAGGCCGCTCTTGCAGCGGCCGAACGGCGTGCTGATCTGGCGGAGGCCGAAGTGGCCAACAGAAGGGCGAAGGCCTCGCACGCCGAGGCGCTGATCGCGCATCTGACGCTGGAGATCGAGAAGCTCAAGCGTGAGCTCTATGGATCGCGTTCGGAGAAGAAGGCGCGTCTCCTCGACCAGTTGGAGATGCAGCTCGAGGACGCCCAGGCGGCCGCGACCGAGGACGAACTGGCGGCCGAACAGGCCGCGGCGAAGACGACGGTCGTGCAGGCCTTCATCCGCAAGCGTCCCTCGAAGAAGCCGTTCCCGGAGCATCTGCCGAGGGAGCGGGTGGTCGTTCCGGCGCCGACCTCGTGCCCGTGCTGCGGCTCGGCCAGACTGTCGAAGCTCGGCGAGGACATCACCGAGACGCTGGAGGTGATCCCGCGGCAGTGGAAGGTGATCCAGACGGTCCGGGAGAAGTTCACCTGCCGGGGGTGCGAGACGATCACCCAGCCGCCGGCGCCGTTCCATCCAACGCCCCGCGGCTCCCTCGGCCCGAGCCTGCTCGCGATGATCCTGTTTGAGAAGTACGGGCAGCATCAGCCACTCAACCGGCAGTCGGAGCGTTACGTCCGCGAGGGGATCGACCTCAGCCTGTCGACGCTCGCCGACCAGGTCGGCGCCTGCGTTCATGCTCTTCGCCCGCTTCACGACCGGATCGAGCGGCATGTCCTTGCCGCCGAGCGGCTGCACGGCGATGACACCACCGTGCCGATCCTGGCCAAGGGCAAGACGGTGACCGGCCGGGTCTGGGTCTATGTCCGGGATGATCGCCCGTTCGGCGGCGCGGCGCCGCCGGCAGCTCTGTTCTACGCCTCCCGCGACCGCACGGCCGATCATCCCGAGCGCCATCTCGCCGGCTTTGGCGGGATTCTCCAGGCCGACGCCTACGCCGGCTACGGTCGCCTATATGCTATGGAGCGAAGTCCGGAGCCCGTGATCGAGGCGCTGTGCTGGGCGCATTCTCGTCGCAGGTTCTTCGAGCTCGCCGATATCGCCCGAAGCGCCCGGCGGGGAAAGAACGCGGCGCCGATCTCGCCGCTGGCGCTGGAGGCGGTGAAGCGCATCGACGTCCTGTTCGACATCGAGCGTGAGATGAACGGTCGCTCCGCCGAAGAGCGCCTTGCCGCTCGGCAGCAGCAAAGCGTGCCTGTTCTCGCCCATCTGGAGGACTGGATGCGCACCGAGCGAGCGCGTCTGTCGCGTCATGCGCCGGTCGCCAAGGCCATGGACTACATGCTGACACGCTGGGAGGGCTTTGCCCGCTTCACCACCGACAGCCGGATCTGCCTCAGCAACAACGCTGCGGAACGCGCGCTACGCGCCCTGGCGCTTGGCCGCAAGTCGTGGCTCTTCGCCGGCTCCGATCGCGGAGCCGACCGCTGCGCCTTCATGCTGACGCTGATCGCCACGGCGAAGCTGAACGACGTCGATCCCCAGGCTTGGCTCGCCGACGTCCTCGCCCGCATCGCCGACACACCGCAGTCCCGCCTCGGCGAACTCTTGCCGTGGAACTGGACAGACAAAGATCATCGGGTCGAGCGGGCAGCCGCGTAGCCAAAGCGCAGGACCCGCCCGCCGCGGTCCATGCCGGTCCATGCCGGATGGTTACAAAGGGGGGCACGAAATCCTCGTTTCTGAATGATGGTTCAGGGAGATTTGCTGATCACAGATCCAATGATCGGCCGTCGCCGGCGACGGCCGCGTCCTGCCATCATGACTTGGCGAGACCGTCTTTTTCGCGGAGGTCGTTGTGCAGGGTCGTTGCGGCGATGGCCGCATGACCCATCGCAACGCTGATCTGGTCGAGGGCATGGACGATGTCGCCCGCGGCATAGATTCCGTCGCGGCTGGTTCGCTGCTTCTGGTCCACGGAAATGCAGCAGCCGTCTCCCATCTTGAGGTCGAGCGCCTGCGCAAGCATGTCGTTGGCATCGGAACCGAGCGCTGGGTAAACCGTGTCGAACCTCAGCTTGCTGCCGCCTTCGAGATGCGCGGTCACTTGCTCGGCGCTAAAATCCAACTGCTCCAGCGAATGGTCCTCTATCTTGATACCTAGACGGCCAAGGAGGACGCGATCATCCGCATCGATCTTTATGGCATCGGTCGCGAATATTGTGATGTCGTCGGAATAGGTTCGCAGGAACAAGGCTTCGGCAACACCTCGCGCGTCGCCTCCAATGATCCCGATCGCTTGACCGCTAGCCTCGTACCCGTCGCAGACCGCGCAATAACGCAACTGGCCGCGATCGAGAGCCGAACGATGCGTTTCCGCATCGATAGCTGGACGACGATTCCGAGTGCCAGTCGCCAGAATGACGGTACGAGTCTCGAGTAGAACGCCTTCCCCTTTCGCCAGGAAGCGGTCAGCGTCCTCGTCGATCGTCTCGATGCGGCCTGATATGAACCGGGTCCCGTAGCGCTCGGCTTACGTCCGCATGCGGGCCAACAGTTCTTCACCCCCTATGCCATCCGGGAAGCCTGCGTGGTTGTGAGATCGTGGGATCCACCTCGCCCGGCTGTTGCCGTCGTCGACCAAAATCACTTTTCGATGGAAGCGCGCGAGGTAGATCGCAGCCGTCAGGCCCGCCGGTCCCCCGCCCACGATCAGACAGTCGATCCTCATACGGTCCATAACGCGATCATCGGCCAGCAAGGCCGCTCCGGTTTCGACTGCTGAAATCTCGCCTACGACCGTCATGCGCTCGGTAGGACTGCTTCCGTGGTCGCGAGGGTGAAGGGCTCGATCCCGCACTGAACATGGAGCCTGTCATCATCGTCCCGAAAGACGTGCGATCAGGGCGATGATGGCGAACAGGGGCGGCTGATGCAGCAGATAGATCGCCAGCGTGTGTCGACCCGACCAACTCAAAGCGGTGATGAGGCGGCCACCTGGATTGGTCCAAGACGCCCAACCACAATATCGATCCAATACGATGCGGGTGCAGGCCATGCCAGCGAGCGTCGCCGCGCCCCAAGGCAGCACCGGCCAAAAATCGTAGGACGAAGGAGCGTTCATCGCGAGCCCGGTCCAGGCCCACGTGAACGGATCAATGGGTGAGAACTGGACCATGAAAGGCGCGGCAACCAGCACCACAGCGACCATTAGCGTTAACGCAGGCGAAGCCTTCAGGAAGAAGACGCCCATGAGCGAGGCGGCCGCGATACCGTGCAGGATGCCGAAGTAGACGAACTCGTCTGGAAACAGGTGCCACGTGACGGCGGATATTGTCACCGCTCCGGCGGCGAGCATGCCGATGCGGCGCAAAAAAGCTCTCCATCGGACCTGAGCCGGATGCGCCAGAACGAGGCTGACCCCGACGACGAACAGGAACAGGCTTCCGCCCGCACGCGAGACGAAGGCCATGGCCTGTCCGAAGACCCAGTCGCCCTGGATGAAATCGAAGTACCAAAGGTCCCAGACGAGGTGATAGGTGACGACGCCGCAGATCGCCACGCCGCGCATCGCATCCACGAGCGGGTAGCGTGGTGACATCGGGGCTTCTGCCTCGCGCGTCCGCGACGTCATCAATTTGGCAGCACGTTCGGGCGTTAAGACGGTGCCGTTGAACCCTTCCGACATCAGGGGGTGACCCGCTTCGCTCGGAGCGAAGGAAGCAAGGTCGAAAGCAGCAGGAGCGCTCCAATGCTGATCCAGACGTCGGCGAGGTTGAAAATGAAGAAGGATCGGTCGCCGATATGAAGATCCAGGAAGTCGGTGACACGACCGTCTCGGGCTCGGTCGATGACGTTTGGTATGGCGCCTGCGAGAACAGCCGCCAAGGCGAGTCGCTCGCTACCCTTGGCACGCACCATCCACGTCGCAAAAAAAAGGGTTAGAAGCGCCGTCGCGATCAAGAGCGCGGTTTTTGCCGCCGGATCATCGAAGGACAAAAGGCTGAAGGATACGCCTTCATTGTAGCCCAGCCGGACAGATAGCCAGGGCAGGATTGCAATGGGCGGCTGGTACGGTTGAAGCACCGTCTGAGCCCACTCCTTTGTTAGAAGATCGATGACACCCCCAGCCATGACGGCGATGAAAGGGATGTATGACCTCCTCGACGATGATGGGCTCGCTGTCGCGCTCTGCGGCAGGGGTGATTCCATCGCCTTGTTAACCTGCATGATGCCGTCCGCCGCTGCTTTCAGTTTCGCATCTGTAGTTCCTCAAGTGGCTAGAGGAGCAAGCGGAAACTTCGCTGGGGCAACGAGTGGCTTTGAACCGTCCGGTCCAGCATGATCGCGTTGACGGCCGCCGAGAAATGCGATGGCGAAGCCTGTCAGATTTCAGTCGATGGCATCACTGATGCTCGTTGCGCACTAGACAGCTTGGCGAGGAGGGTCCGGCTGCATCCTGTCGCGTTCATGATCTCGCGCCACGTGCGGCCATCGCGCAGCATGGCCGCGATCGCGGCGTTCCGTGACGTATTGGCGGGACGCCCCTTGTAGAGCCCGGCGGCCTTCGCACGCGCAGTGCCTTCGGCTTGGCGCCGACGGCGATCCTCGTAATCCTTGCGCGCGACCGCGGCGAGAACGTCGAGCATCATGTTGTTGACGGCCGCGAACAGGCGGTTTGTGAACTCGTCTGTCGGTGCGGCCAGGTTCCACGACGTCGGTAGATCGAGCGCGACGATGCGGACCTGCTTGGCATCGATCTCCGCGCGCAGCTTCCTCCAGTCCGGCGAGGTGAGGCGGGACAGGCGGTCGACTTGCTCGACCAGCAGAACGTCGCCTGGCTCGCAGTCTGACAGAAGGCGGAACAGCTCGGGCCGGTGCAGCTTCGTACCGCTCTCGTTCTCCATGTAGCGGGCTGCGATCCGAAACCCTCGCTCGGCCGCGAAGGTGTCGAGCGCTCCTCGAGCTCGCGACGCGTCCTGCTGCGAGGTTGAAGCGCGGAGATAGGCGCGGACGAACATGGCATGATCCGTTTTGGATGGTCTTTCTAGCTTTGGTCCTTTTTACGAGGTCGGAACACTATTACAAGACCGCGATTTCCCCAGTCCTCGAAAGGCATACCCAAAACGCATCAGCTGGACCCCAGCGCCGACCGCGATCGTGCGCCTCTTGAAGCTCTTCAGCTCCATCGGCCTTCTGCTCGGCCCATTCGCGCTTCAGTTCCGCGTTCACGTCACGCCGGTTAAAGCGTTCGGGCTCAAAGTGCCGCAGGGGATCGTCCTCGTCCTCGTATCCATCGATCTCATCATCGTCGTCCCCGCCGAACCACGGCGCGAATTTGCCAAAGCCTAGACGCTCGACGAATGCTGCATAACCCTCCGGTCCGCCGATATCTTCAGGCGGCCCGGCGCGAGCGCCGCCGACACAGATTGGATAGAACTTCCTGTCCTGGCGTTCTAGCCGGGCCTCGATGCGGATCACATGCACCCAGAGGTCACCGAAGTCATATTCGTAGAGAATACGCTGACGCAGCCGGAAGCGAAGGTCGGCCAGCATGATTTCGTGACCGTTCTCCCAATGCCGCTCGCCAGTCCACATCGTACGGTAATGGCGGCCGTGGATGTGGAAAGCATGAAGATGATAATCCTCCCAGCCGAGCACGATCTGAACAACCCGATGAAATCCGTAGAGCGTCGTGTCGGCGGGAATCAGCACGCGTCGCCAGATCATCGGCGAGATGCCAAGAAGGCTGATCTTCAGCTGGTAGATGGTGTTCGAGGTGTCGGACATGACTTCTGGAGCCTAGCCCAACCATCGGAGCGCCCCCAAGTTTTTCATGCTCTCCAACACGTAGCGGCATCGCTGGCGTTGTGGGCGGCATCGGCAAGCACCGAGAGGCTGCCGGAGATCAGGCCCCCGACAATCTGAGCCACCGTGATGCCGACATTGAGCGCGATCACAATCAGCAGGCACTTTCCCCTGCCTGCCGCGCTGCTTTCCGAGTGGTCGTGCATCAGTTTCGCCTCTCCAGTATCAATTGATGGACCTCACACAAAGCGCGGTTCAGCCTTGCTCCGAGTGTGGGCTTCGATCCGCGCCGCCCAAAGGTGCGCTTGAAATTCCTGGCCGGTACTGGCTGAGGATGGAAGGGACGGAGGCGTGTCGTCGCTCAAATTGACGGATCCATGCTGCGAGCAGGACGATGCCGGCGACTATGTAGATCATGCCGCAAATCACCCACATGATGAGACCCGCAATCTGCTGGTCTTCGAGCGGCGTCAGGCCCCAGGTGAGCGGACTGTCGCCATAGCCGAGGTAGAGCGGTCTGGGAGCAAAGGTGAGGAGCGCGCCGAGTAATCCTGTATGCATCATCGTCAGGAACGACAGACCGGCCGTCTCGGCATATCCGACACCTTGCCGACGGCCCGCGTGGGCCAGCGCGTGCCAGAACAAAAGACCGCCCATGAAAAAGCTGAAATGCATGGCGGCGTGGATCGCACCGTTCTCGAGAGCGGCTTCGATGGCGCTGGGAGCATGCCAGCCCCAAAGGACAAGTGCTTCGATCACGAAAGCCGGGAACGGCAGCGTCATCCAATTCCAGAGCTTGCGCAGCAGGCGGGCTCGTAGAAGAGCTCCGACAACTCGCCGACCGCGAGGCGGAAGGCTCCAGACCAGGATCACCGGGCGCCCGAGCCAGAGCAGCGGCGGAACAACCGCGGTCAGCACGATGTGCTGTGCCATATGCGCCGAGAACAGGACTTCCCCGAGCGCGTCGAGCGGCCAGACCATCGCGAGAAAGAAGCTAGCCATGCCCGCCGCGAAGCTCGCGACTTTCCATGGGGCGATCCCGCGCCCGATCCCTGCCCGGCGCCATAGCTGCCCGACTCCCACCGCATAGCCGGCAGCGATCACCACGAACATGGCGAGGACAATCGGATCCAACGTCCAGGCTGACGAAAGATCGGCGGGCCCCTCCGGCGAGCTAGCCATATGCGCTTCGGCAAGTCGGGGGAGCAATGTTAAAGCGCCAAAGAATACAGCGACGCTCGCCAGATACATACCTAGACGTCTTTTCCAGAAATGATTGTCCCTAATGCACACTGATTTTATCCAATCAAAGCGAAAGACAAACAATCCAAAAAATGGACACGGGCTTAGGCATGCTTGGCCTAAACTCTGCGTTGCTCGCGAGGACACCGCATTTTTGTGAGGCACTTGTCTTCCTGGGCAACCAAAGATTCACGGTTCTTGGCTTAAAATATCAGTCACCGCATAATGATGCAGGAGACGAGAGATGACCAACCGACGGAGGTTTTTGGCGGGCATCCTTGCATTCGCCGCGCTGCCAGAACCGGCGGCTGCACATGATGTGTTTCAGCTCGATCCGCGATATCTGCCGCAAATCGTTCTTCTCCCCGGATACGAGCCCGGCACCATCATTGTCGACCCGAAGGCGAAGTTCCTTTACCTCATGGAGGAAGCCGGCTATGCTCGACGCTATGGCATCGGCGTCGGCCGGGCAGGTCTGGTCTTTTCCGGCGCTGCCGTAGTCGGAAGAAAGGCTGAATGGCCGCGATGGACGCCTACACCGAACATGATCAGGCGCGAGCCGGCAAAGTATGCCAAATACGCCGGCGGCTTGAAGGGCGGCCCGGGAAACCCTCTCGGCGCCCGGGCGCTTTACCTCTACCGCAACGGTCAGGATACCCTTTACCGGATCCACGGGACCACCGAGCCATCCTCCATCGGTAAGGCCGTCTCGAACGGCTGCATCCGAATGATCAACGACCACATCATCGACCTCTATGATCGCGTCAGCGTTGGAGCCGAGGTGGTGGTAGTGCAGTGACCACTCACGTGTCCTTTGCTGCGGCCGTTCGACCACTTCCCTGATCACTCAAGCTTCTGTTCAATGACGGCGGCCATCTGCTCGGGAGACAACGCGCCGGCGTGCTTGTCGCCATTCACAAAGAAGGTCGGGGTCGCATCGACGCCGAACTCCTGCTGACCGCGCTCCTGCGTTTCAACGATCTTCTGCTGGAGTTCCTTATCGTTCAGGCAGGCGGCGAAGCTTTCCTGGGTGAATCCGGCCAGCTTGGCGATGTTGAGGAGCGCCGTCGAGGCGTTTTCCGCCCTCGCCCACTTGTCCTGCTGCTGGAACAGGACATCGATCATCGCGGTGCGCCTGGCGTCGTCTTGCGTGCAGCGCGCCAGCATGAAAGCTGCCAGCGCGCGCGGATCGAACGGGAACTCCCGGATGATCAGCTTGGCCTTGCCGGTGTCGATGTAGTCTGCCTTGATCGCCGGATAGCTGTTCTCGTGGAAGTTTGCGCAGTGGCCGCAGGTCATCGAGGCATATTCGACGATGGTGACGGGCGCGTTCGGATCGCCGATCACAATGTCGGGCAGCGGGCCCTCGGCCATCAACTCGGCGACATCCGCCGAGCCAGAGGACTCCGGCGCCTCGACGCCTGTGGCAACGCCCGCTGCTGAAGTTGCCGTTTGCGCCGTCTCCGCCTCGGTTGCCGGTTGTGCCGCTGCGCTGGTGCTCCCGACCGCCGAGCATCCGAGGATCGCGAGAAGAAAAACGCCCGGAACGAGCCCTGCGATTTCGCGAGGTGGCTGCATTGAAGTAACTGCTTGAGCTCTGCGTCGGCTCATAGGTGCGATCACTGCTGGTCTCCATAATTTGAGGATGATGGGCGGGCCTCCGACCGTCTATGTCTCCGAAAAGATGGTGAAGACGACGAAGCCGATAAACAGAAGCGGTTGGTGGAGAAGGTAGATGGGCAGCGTCTGTTGCCCGATCCACGCCACTCTCCTGACAACGGCTCCGTTTGCAGGCTTTGGCGGTGCATCCCGCACTGCTCGTCTGGACAGGAAAAGCCGAGTTGAGCCAACCCCGGCGAGCGTGACGCCGAACCACGGAAACACGGGAACGAAGTCGTTCGCCATCGGGGGCTCGGCGGCGAAGCCGATCCAGGCGAGGATCCTGGGATCGAAGAGAGATGTCTCGAAGAAGAGAGGCGCCGCGAGCATCGCAAGGGACGCCAGGAAGACGAGCCCAATCGGAAGACGGAGAAAGGCGAGCCCGAGGACCGAGGCCACCGCGATCGAATGCAGGACCCCGAAATAGATGAACCCTTCGGGAAACAGGAAATAGGTGATGATCGAAATCGCGGCTGCGGCGGCGACAAGTTTGACGAGCCGTTTGAGAAACTTGCGCCAGAGAACTTTGCTGTGGTGGGCCAGGACAAGGCTGACGCCGGCGAGGAACATGAAGGAGCCGGCAAGGACGCGTGCGAAGGCCGTTACCGGCTCGCTGAACATCAGATCGGGCGTAATGTACCCGAAGAAATTCAGGTCCCAGCCGAAGTGATAGACGACGACGCCGATGATGGCCAAGCCGCGCCATACATCGACGAAGATGTACCGAGCGGACGGGGCAGGCTTGGTTTGGACGTCGCTTACGCCGGTTGCGGTGTCGTTCCGGCTTTCAAAGACAGCCGACATCAGATGCCGCGGCCGCCAATCAGGAAACAGGCCGCTCGGCGTTCTGCTGCCAGACGAGCCTGCTTCTCTGCAAGATCGGTGGAGCGCACAGCGCCCGAACGTCCAGAAAGGGAAGAGGTCATCGAACAGCTCCTTGATCATCGTCCTGGCCGCCCTTAGCTCCTATAGCAACTAGAGGAGCAAGCGAAAAATGGCTGAGCGTGGATTTTCCATCGGCGAGGCTTCAAAGCGCAGCGGTGTGAAGGTCACGACCATCCGGTTTTACGAGGAAATCGGCCTGATCTCGTCTCCGATCCGCACCAGCGGCAACCGTCGCCAGTACGGCGAAGAGGAGATCGACCGCCTTACCTTCATCCGGCATGCGCGCGAGCTCGGGTTCGAGATCGAGGACATACAAGGTCTCCTTGCCATGGCAGAGAGGCCCAACGCCTCGTGCCAAGAGGCCGACCGGATCGCCCGTCATCACCTCAAGGGAGTGGACCACCGGATCAACCAGTTGAACCTGCTTCGCAAGGAGCTTCAGCGCATGATCGATGAATGCGGGCACGGGCGGGTGTGTGACTGCCGCGTCATTCAGACGCTCGCGGACCACGCCCATTGTCAGCACCACTTGGCGAGCGGGTGAGTTCGGAAGGCCGCCGAAGTATCGCTTGCTCCTACAGCGGCTGGAGGTTTTATCCACGTCTTCAGTCAATGGTCCGCTGGATGGAAAGCGCTGATGAAACGATTTCTGCACAATCTGGCGGTCGGAATATGCTCCTTGGTTTACGCCCTTGTCGGCCTCGTCTTCGGCGTGTGTACGGGCTTCATCGTCGTGCAGCTCATTCAGCTCATTTTCGGTGTCACCATGGTCTCTCCGGCCGTCCGGTGGGCGGTTGCGGGCTGGGCGATCGTCCTCGCGGTGTTCGCCGCCAGCGCGTATCTCAGGTCGCCCGCCGGCGATCGGTTCTCGCGAGGGGAGAGCTGATCTGGGAATAATTGCGGCCTGTATGCCAGGGTCGGGGACCGGTGCCCGATTTCCCGCTTCAGTCATCCCAAGGAGCCGCAAGTCCATAGCGGCGACCAGCACGAGCACGGAGAGAAACAGCACTGCGGGATCGAGAAGTTTGTCTTTCGGATGAACTCGTCTCTTGCATGCGTTCCCTGAGATGACCTAAATCAAATTCTGTTCTTCGAAGCTCTTCGCCGCCTGGATTGCTGTTTGCGCCCCCTCGAGATCTCCTGCTTCAAAGGAGAGGCGCTTTGCTCGCCTGCCGGGGCATATGCGCACAATATCCGGAATCCAGTGTTATGTTCGGCAAGCTTATGATTGCATGCGATGCGACGCGCCATGACTTGGATCCGAATGCAGCGCAACCGATGGGTTCTGGACCAGCTTGATCTTCGGCCGGATCAGCGCGTCTTGTTGCTCGGCTGCGGAACCGGCGACGATGTCGCCGGATGTCTGGCTCGGGGTGTCTTAAAGGTGGTCGGCATCGAGCGGTGCCTGTTCAAGCTCGTGCTGGCCTGCCGCTTCCATCGCGTGCCGAGGCTAATGGGAACTCTCGGTTTGCGTTGGGGCGATCTGCAAACGGCGAGCGACCTGGGGACGCCTTTCGACCGGGTGCTGGTGAAAGCGCCCCCAGGCTCGTTGGCAGCCGAACTCAGGCACTTCTCTCGTAATCTTCGAGGCAAGACGCGGGCTGGGGGAGCCATCGCCGTCGTGACGGAGTGCCAGTCGTCATGGCAGGATGCCTTTGCCGTCGGCGAAGACATTCGGCTGACCTTGATCGGTTCCGGCTGGGTCGGAACGAGCGTCCAGCAACGCCGCGTTCGAGAGTGCTGGGTCATGTTCATCGCCGCAACAGCTCCGTGAGAATTTTCCTCAACTGGCAGGAGATGCGCTCGCAACTGGCCCCTTCGTTCTGTTCCACTCAGGCCTGCGAGGCGCTCGAACTCTCCACCCTGCTGGTACGTGTTTCCGGTATTCCCGGTCCGCTCTTGTAACGTGCGCCAGAGACGTGGGCCTCACGAGCGCGTGTCGGGCCTTCGACGCCTTCACTATCCCGATCTCCAGGTTCGAAATCGATCTGAGTCGTGGCGTGATCGATCCCGAAATCCTCATGCAGGCGCTCCTATGCCGACTGCACGACCGCCCGCGCGTCGGCGGACGGGCCGGGGATACTGACCAAGGCCTGTTGCTTGATGCATTCATCACGGGACAGCGGATCCAAGTTCTCGACCATCTCCCACGAGAAGCCCGAACAAACTGCATCAGAGAGCGGAATAGGGACGGCTCGCGGGCACAGGCTCAAGGGACCGGCACCTCCGCGGCGCCTATGCGTCGACGTTCAGCGCGTTTGGCCGCTCGCCATATTGTTGCCTCCCAGGCCCCGTTAACCCCTCGCTAAGGTTAATATCTGATTCTCGGCTCAATCCTGAATGGGGGGCAGAAGCCGGGCATGCCGTTTACGACTTCGAAAAAGAGATTGACTGCCGCGTGAGAGCTCTCATTCACTCGGCCGCGGTGCGTGCCGGCCTGGTCACCGCAATTTCGATCCTTCTGGTCCCGGCTTTGACCGAAGAAGCAGCGTTTCAGGAAAGATCGGCGGCTTCGACTGACGCGACCGGCTTGGCCGAACAGTTGGCAAGCGTCGCCGCGACGTTCGAAGCCACGGAGCTCAAAGAGGCTGCGCTTCCAGCCCCAGCCTTCCCCGCTTCATCGGCAAAGACCTTGAGCACCGTCCCGGTCCCGCGGTCCATGGCGTCCTCCACTCTTGCTGAAAAGGGCGGGCGTGTCATCGCCGCATCTGGGGAAACCCGCCGCAGGCCTATCGGAGCGCCGCAGAGCATCCTTCGAGCAGGTCTCGCGGTCGGTGATGCTGAGATGCGCACGGCGCTCGCCGGACCGCAATCGGCGGAAAGTCGTGTCCTGAGGGCGATGAGCTTCCGCTCCAGGAAGCCGGATTTTCAACCGGCTCAGGCTGAAGAGGGCAAATCTGACAGGCCGGTCAGTTCCCGCTTCGCCGCGCTCGCGCCGAACGCTCCTCCGGTTGCCGGCGCAGCTGGGGAGAAGGAAGACGAACTCCTGACCCTCGCCTATGCTCCGGCACCCGGACCGCGATCGAAATCGGCTGTGTTCGATCACGTTCTGAAGCGCGAGCAAGGTTTCATTCCACCGCTCGGGCCCAAAGATCACTCCTGGGCGGCAACGCCCCTGCCGGTCGCCGCCTATTCAAAAAAGGAGCAAAGCTGTCTTGCCACCGCCATCTACTTCGAGGCTCGTGGCGAGGACGAAAAGGGCCAGGCCGCCGTTGCGCAAGTGATCCTGAACCGCGTCCGCAACCCGGCCTATCCGAACACCATCTGCGGCGTGGTGTACCAGAACCAAAGCTGGAAAAATCGGTGTCAATTTTCGTTCGCCTGCGACGGCATCGAGGATCGCGTCATCGAACGGCGCGCCTATGCGGTCGCCGAGCGCATCGCGCACAAGGTGACGGCCGGAGAGACCTGGATCCAGGCGGTGGGGTCCGCGACCAATTATCATGCCACCTATGTCAAGCCGCGATGGGCGAAGGCAATGGAACGGGTCGACAAGATCGGCCGTCATATCTTCTACCGCACGTTCGCGGGCGGGTGGGATTAAGGCGGTGTGGCTGGCGCACACATGCCTGCTGGATCAAGGGTCTCCCGTGGATGCTTAGGCTGACACCGCAGTTGCGGGATCCGGGATGACCACGATCGGGGCGCCATCCGGAACGCGGCTATAGATATCGATGACGTCCTGGTTCAGGAGCCTGATGCAGCCGGAGGAGACCGCCCGTCCGATCGACCAGGCCTGGTTGGTGCCATGCACGCGGTAAAGCGTGTCTCGCCCGTTCTGGAAGATATACAGCGCCCGCGCTCCGAGGGGATTATCCAGACCGGGCGGCATGCCGCCATTGGCGGCGCTGTACGGCGCCAGCTCGGGCTGCCGCTCGATCATTTCAGCGGGCGGGGTCCAAGTCGGCCATTTGCGCTTGTAGGAAATGACCGCACGTCCCGACCAGGAGAAGCCATCGCGGCCGACCCCGATGCCATATCGCATGGCTTCTCCGCCTTCCCTCACGAGGTAGAGATACTTGGCTGGCGTGTCGACGACGAGGGTTCCGACGCGTTCGTCCGTTGGATAATCGACGACCTGCCGCCAAAGCCGCGGCTCAAGTCTCTTGACGTTGACGGCGGGAATCGGGAACCGTTCGTTCGGCATCGCCTGGTACATTGCGGGGACGACGGGTTCCGGTTCGGGAACATCGGCGACAACCAAGCGCGCGCGCTCCTGCGTGGCCACGCAACCTGACAGGGCGACGGCGGCCAGCCCGACCAGGAAGACGCGGCGATGGACATTGCCGACGACGGTGCCAGGACGGTGGTGAGATGAACAGGTGGGCAGAGATTGACCGTCGGACGTGCTCTGCCGCTTCTTGAGATCGGACATGCCTTTTCCTCGGAATTGGATCGGACCACGCGGCACAAAATCCTAATCGGATCCTGGAACTCGCGTTCGCTGGTTCATGGATGAACGCGCCCCTGCGACAGGAGCTTTAAGAGTGCTCGCTCTGCGGGCAGCACCGGCCCCGAAATGAAACGCGACGAAAGCGTTCGCGACAGATGATTCTTCTCAGAGCGAAGGAATTGGCGGCCGATCAATAAGGCCTGGCGTGCAGCCTGATCCGAGGATCGTTGTGTCCGAATAAGATGTTGAAAAAGCCTTGAGGGTGACGAGGGCGGGCGGGCAAGCCTGTACGGCCGCCGCCTTGCAGTGCTGGTTGTGGGGCTGACCGGTCTCGCTCGACTCCGCCGGTGCCGGTGTCCGGCTGCTGGTGAAATCCGCTGCCGTCACGACAAACACCAATGCATCCCTATCCAACGCGAGTGGATCGCTGCAAAGGTCGGATACGGCCTTCGCATGACCTACCGCCCCAAGCAGGAAACAAACCAGCAACGCATGTCGGATGAAGGTGGTCATTTAGCGCTTATACAAGGGGTATCGTTGCCTTCGACTTAAGCTGCGAGCAGGGTTTGGGATTTCGCTCGCCAAACGAAGCTGGACGTCATCGAGGCATGCCCAGCCCATGGAACTCGCTATTCACGTTCCCCTACATGTGCTCGATCAGCGGCATGCCGTGATGGTGGTCCTCGATCTCGGCCCTCTCGGCCCTGACCTGCGCCACGACCACTTCCGAGGCTCCATCCGCATAGAAGACCTCCAGATCGATTTGTTCGCCCGCGCGAGGCATCCTTTCACCGGGATCGATCGACAGATAAACTCCTCCAGGGCGCATCAGCAGCTCGGAATGTGCAGGAATGGAAAGTTTTTCGCGCATGACTGCCTCTGTTTCGGCTCCGGTTTTCATCGTCTGCACGAACTTGATCTCCTCGAAAACTTGGCTGCGGACGTCCGTGATTATCGCGCTTTGACCGGTCCCGTTCCAGATAATTAGATAGCCCTCCAGCCGAGGCTTGCTGGATTTGGATGAGATCAGGATGTCCGAATGCTCGACGACAATTGCGGATAAGGAACTTGGCTCTAGGTCGCCGTCGGCGGCCAAACCGATACTGCTTTGAACGATGAGGACGGCAGCGGTCGCGAGCAGCGGCAGAGGACGAAGGGACATCGTGTGGAACCTTGGAAGGGCATCCGGCGGCGCTGGGGCATCTACCGATCGATGGGAGCACGTCATTCGGGCCCTCACGTGTTCATTTCACGCAAGGTGTTGATGTACGTCTCCGGGAACAGAAGCGACGGTGGTGTCCGCAGGCCCATATATTGAGCAATGTCCCCGACGAAGGCGCTGCAATTGTAGAGAACGGCATGCCAGACCGGCGAGCTGGCCTGCAACTCTCGAATGTAGCCGACAACGTCGTCATACTCGGCCTTGGTCAGATCGATACGATAGTTCGCGGTCATGTACTGGTCCTCAAGATCGCCGTCACTGGGTCCGGTTTCCGAGGGAACGGGGATGATGTGCCCAAGCACGTAGGGAATGTCGCTGGTCGAGGCAGGGTGGAGGCCTGCAACTTCACGGGTGAGGATCTGCCCCTGAGCGTTGCGCTTGCCGAACATCGCGAAGGTGTGGCCGTAGCTCTCTGCCGTGCGCGCTCGGAACTCCAGATAGTAAAGGTCCTGAGTTGCCTCCGTCGAAGTGCCCGCCGTCGACGGGGCCGCGCCGACCGCCGCATCGATTGCCAGCGCCGCATTCGACGGCGCTGGCAGGGACGACATATCGGTCGAGCTTCCGGTGGACGTACAACCCGCCGAAAGAGCGCACATGACGCCCAGCACCGCATTCCTGAACGGCTTCGTCATCCTTGGTTCTGCCTCACTTTGTTGTGTCCGCGTCGATCCCTCGTCCGGCATGACCGGTTGTATTTGTTGCGTGGGGCCGATCAATCGGCAAGCATAACAGGCCCACTGAGAACCTAGCTGTATATCCGTGTTTAAGCTGGCACTTGGCGCAGCTTAGATTGCGAGCAGGCGTTCGATTTTTTGCCTCTGCACCTCGGTCGATTCATGAATGTCCAGAGTTCCGAAGAAACTGCCCTCCCGGTCGAACAGGTAGACTCCCGCCGAGTGGTCCACGGTGTAGTTCCCGTCCTCGAGTGGGACGACCTCGCGATAGGCCTTAAAGGCGGAGAACGCAGCGTCGACCTCCTCCCCCGTTCCGGTCAATGCGACGATCCTTGGATCAAAGGACTGCAAATATTCCTTCAGCCGCTCCGGCGTGTCGCGCTCCGGGTCGCCTGAGATCAGCAGAACCTGCAGATCGTCGCCTTGCGGCCCCAGCTCATCGAGCAGCACGGAGAGTTCGCCGAGGGTGGTCGGACAGATATCGGGGCAATTGGTGAAGCCGAAGAACAGCGCCACGGGCTTGCCTCGGAAATCGGACCAAGTCCGCCGTTGTCCCTCGTGGTCGATCAGCGAGAACTCCCCGCCGATGTCGGCGACACTGGTCGACGCCGCGGATCCGGACGGCGGTTGGCTTGCGCTTTGCAGAACCATCAGTCCTGCTGCGGAGCCGAGCATCAGGAAAAGCGCGCCGACCGCGGCCCAGAGCGTCCAGCGGAACGCGCGCAGAGTCATCGGCCATGCCCTTCGTGCTGGTCTGCAGCCGTTTTCGCACTGCCACCAAAGCCCTCGACCGCGAACTCGATCGGGACTTCGCCTGCCCGCTCGAAGAGAAGGGTGCCGAAGAAGGCCTCACCTTCCTTGATAGGTTCCTTCAGGCCGGTCAGCATCGCGTGCGTGCCGCCGGGCTCCAGCGCGACCGTTGCCCCTGGAGGGATGGCAAGGCCGCCCTCGACCGGGCGCATCCGAGCCACGCCATCGACCGTTTCGGACGTGTGAAGCTCGAACCCTTCCGATACTTCGGCCGAGCCGCCGACCAGCCGTTCCAGCTCGGACCCGTTGTTGGTGATCGCCACGTAGCCTGCGCCGGTCGGCGCGCCCGGCGGCGTTGTCCGCGACCAGGGATGACCGATGACGAGGTCTCCGGCGTTAAACTCATGTGCGGCGGCCGCCCCACTCAGAGCGACAGCCATGGCAATCGTGATCGGCAGTCTCATTGCGCGGAAGTCTCCTTCTTCGGATAGGTCGCGTAGATATCGGCCGTCCCGTCCTCCCGGACGATTAAAACGTCGTAGGGTTCGTCGCTCTCGCCCATGCCGGGTGATCCCGCCGGCATATCGGGGACCGTCAGGCCGATTGCGTCGGGCCGCTCCGCGAGGAGGCGGCGAACTTCCTTCGCCGGTACATGGCCTTCAATGATGTAGCCGTCGACGAAGCCCGTGTGGCAGGAGGTCTGGCCCTGCTTCAGGCCGGCGTTCATTTTCTTGGCGTAGAGGTCCGCCATGGGAAGGTTTTCGTTCGTAACCTCGAAGCCGGCGCCCTCCAGATGCTTGATCCAGCCGATGCAGCAGCCGCAGCCTGACGTCGAGAAGACCTCGACACTCTCGGCTGCGGCCGAGGCGAGCGAGGAGGTCATGAGCAGTCCCGCGATCGCCGCCAATCCCGATTTCCCATATCCGTGCATTTTGTTCTCCTTGTCTGTTCCGTGCCGGAAGGCCGCTTCAAACCCACCGACGAACCTGTGTCCGATATGCGGCGTATTGCGCTCCGAAGGCGTCCCCGAGGTATCGCTCTTCGTCCCGCACCTGGATCTGGCAGGCGAGCCAGAACACTGCCGCGCACGCGATCATGACCGGGGACGACAACGCTGCGGCGAGCCCGACCGCCAGCGTCAGCATTGCGAGGAACACCGGGTTGCGCGAGAAGCCAAATAAACCCGCCGTGACCAGCGCGTCCGGGGCGGCGTCCGGAACGCCAACCCGCCAGCGCCGTCCCATGTTCGACTGCGCGAACATCGTCAGAAGCGAGCCACCCAGCGCCAGCGCCAGCCCGGCATACCGCATCCAGGCCGGATCGGCGAAAAGCGGCACCAGGACGGCCCAGTCCAGGCCCGCCGCATGCCCGGCCGTGCTGAGCAAGGCCGCGACGACGCTCACGCGGAACAGGCCCTGCGCGACCTGCTGCCGGGTTGATCCGCCGAAGCCGTAGGCCTTACGCCCAATCTCGGACGAGGTTCGCCGCGTGGCGACCATCAGCCACAGGCAGGTCGCCGCCAGGAAGACAAGGGGACCGAAGCGAAGGAGATCCTCCATCAACCTGCCTTCCAACCGAGCAGCCGCATGGCGTTGGCCGTGACCAGCACCGTCGCGCCCGTGTCGGCGAGGATAGCGGGCCAAAGCCCGGTGATGCCAAGGAGCGTCGTAACCAGGAACACCGCCTTCAGCCCTAGCGCGATCGTGATATTCTGACGGATGTTGCCCATCGTCTTGCGGGAAAGGGAGATCATGTCCGGGATGTCGCGGACCCGGGCGTGCAGGATGGCGGCATCTGCCGTCTCCAGCGCCACGTCCGTTCCCCCGCCCATGGCGATGCCGATATCGGCAGCGGCAAGCGCCGGTGCGTCGTTGATGCCGTCACCCACCTTAGCGACGAAATAGCCGCTGTTCTGAAGCTCGCGGACAACCTGTTGCTTGTCCTCGGGCAGGAGCTCCGCTCGGGCTTCGATGCCAAGTCCTGTCGCTACAGCATCCGCGGTCCGATGGTTGTCGCCGGTCAGCATGATCGTCCGGATGCCCGCCCTCTTCAGAACCGCCAAGCCATCTTTGGCATCCGGGCGGGGCTCATCGCGGATGGCGATGAAGCCTGCAATCGTGTCATCCACAAGCGCCACAGAAACTGTCTTGCCCTGCCTGTTGAACTCGGAGATCGTCTCTTGCTGTTCCTGCGAGATTGCTGCGCGCTTGGAGGCGGCCTGAGGAGATCCAAGGAAGACCCGTTCACCGCCGACGCTACCAAGAACCCCTTCTCCGGCAATCGCCTCTGAATCAGAGGCTGGGGGGATCGGCACGCCTTCAGCCTTCGCTTTCTGCAGAATGGCGATAGCGAGGGGATGACTGGAACCCTGTTCCAGCGCCGCAGCAAGCGACAGAACATCCTGATGAGATCGCTTCCCCGGTATAACGGCCGTGACGGACGGACGCCCCTCAGTAAGCGTTCCCGTTTTGTCGAGCGCGACGACGGTAATTTTGCCAAGCCCCTCAAGAGCGGCGCCGCCCTTCATCAGGAGACCCCGCCGGGCGCCTGCGGAGAGACCTGCCGCGATCGCCGCCGGCGTCGAGATGACGAGGGCGCAGGGGCAGCCGATCAGAAGAATGGCGAGACCCTTGTAAATCCACTCCTCCCACACGGCGCCGAACAGGAGCGGCGGCAGGATTGCGGTTATCGCCGCGACGACCAGCACGCCAGGGGTATAGAAGCGTGAGAAGCGGTCAATGAAGCGTTCCGTCGGAGCCTTGCTCTCCTGTGCCTCCTCGACCAGCCGCACCACGCGCGCGATGGTGTTGTCGGCCGCCGCGGCCGTCACCTTGATGCGGAGCACGCCGTCCGTGTTGATCGTGCCGGCGAAGACAATGTCTCCCCCACCCTTGCGTTTCGGAACGCTCTCGCCGGTGACCGGCGCCTCGTCGATTTCGCTCAATCCCTCGACGATCACCCCGTCCGCCGCGATGCGATCGCCGGGACGAACCATGATGATCGAGCCGACTGTGAGGCCTTCGGCAGGAACTGCCATCGTCTCACCGTCCTGCTCCAGTAGCGCCGTCCTGGGAACGAGATTTGTAAGGCCCTGAATGCTTTGGCGCGCCCGCCCGGCGGCAACACCTTCCAGCATCTCGCCGATAAGGAAGAGGAGCACGACGGCGGCCGCCTCCTCCGTGGCATCGATGATGACAGCGCCAACGGCGGCGATCGTCATCAGCATTTCGATCGAGAACGGCGTTCCGAACCGAGCCGCCACCACTGCGCGCCGGGCGATCGGGATCAGGCCGACGGCGAGCGCGAGGAGAAAGGCCCAGCGCTCGATGGCGGGGAAAGCCAGACCGGCGAGATAGGCAACGGCCAGAGCCGTCCCACAGGCAAATGACAGCAGCGCCTTCTGGGTACGCCACCAGGGTTGGTCGCCGGCAGACTCATGAGCATGCGAGTGAAGCTCGTCTCCATGATGATGCTCGTGGTTGTGTTCTGAATGCTCATGTGCATGAGAATGCGCACAGGTTGTTCCTTCGGATCTTTTCCCTGAGTCGCTATCTGCCGCGGCCGCGCCGTAACCGAGATTTCTTACCTGCCGTGCGATCGCTTCGCCCGTCAGATCCTCGCCATGGGTCACCGTCATCGTACCAGCCGCGACCGAGACCCCCACGTCTTCCACGCCCGGCAAGCGCCGGACGGCAGTGTCGATTTTGGCGGCGCAGGAGGCGCAATCCATGCCGCTGACGCGAAAACGTGTCTGATGAAGCACCGTTGCCACCGCAAGACCCTCGAAATTCATGAGAGGCAAGCTATTTCCTCCAGCGACTGGAGGAGCAAGGGAGAAAATGCAAAGAGTTGCCCTGATCGTTGCGGCGTCAAAGGCGAGGAAGAGATCAAGGTGGCACGATCTGCTATTGCGGGAAATCGGCCGTCCGTGGTGGCCCATGGCGAGAGCCGGCGGGCAAGCCAATCTCGGGATTTGCAGAAGGAAGGCAGTATCGATGGCAAGGTTCATCGGCCTTCTACCGGTGGTTCCAATCGCCTTAATGGCGAGTGGATCGCTCGCCGCGACGCTCGCCCCGCATCGAGCCGTTTATGATCTCGCTCTGACCTCGAGATCCATGGATCTAATCGACGGTTCGGGCCGGATCGCGATGGAATTTCGACAGGAAACGTGCGGGACCTTCGATCTCGACTACCGCTTTGTCGCCCGTTTCGAGCGCGAGGATGCCACCGTGGTGACCGACCAGCAGACGGTTTCCGCCGAGGATGCCGCCGCCAACACGTTCACCTTCACCACGAGAACGTTCGTTGATGGCGCTGCGGCTTGGGTGATCCGGGGGAAAGCGACCAATTCGGACTCGTCGACAAGGGTCGAGCTGGAAGAGCCTGAAGCGAGAAGCTTCGACCTTCCGCTATCCGTCTTTCCGTCTGCCCACACCATGGAGCTGATCGAGAAGGCGAAGGCCGGCGAGAGGATCGTGGAGACCAAGCTCTTCGACGGCGACAATGAGGCCGATAAGCTCCTTTCCACGACGGCCATCATCACTGCGGTCGGAGAGGAGACGTCTTCCGACGAAGGTGTGGGGCGGGTGACCGACGACGCTCGCGAGGTGCCCGAAAAACTCGACGGATTGCGGGCCTGGGAAGTGAAGGAAGTCTACTACAACAGCGACAGCGATCCCGACGGGCTGCCGCTCTTCGAAACCACTTACACCCTCTACGAGAACGGCATTTCCGGAGAGATCGCTTTCGAGACGGGAGACTACGGGTTCGCGGGGACGTTGACCCAACTCGAGCTCTTCGAAGTACCGGACTGCCGGCCGCAATGATCGTGAATGGATCACAGCGAAAACAAAAAGAGTTCACCGGAATCCGCTCTTCCCATTCTCCGTGCGTTGGCGAACAGCTCCTCGAGAGGGATGCTCAAGGCACCGCCACGTCCGCTGCAATAGGAAGGTCGGTTAGATTGGAGGATCTCGCATTGTAAAGCAGTAGGGTCCATCCTGCGGGGCGGGCCTTCTCTTCAGCCGGCCATGTCCTAATCAACGCACGCTTCCGACCAGTATCCCGCGATCGTCGGCGATCCCGACCCATTTGCCGGCGTGCTTCTCGGACTGGCGCTTCAGGTAGAGATAGACCGTATCCTCCCAGTCGAGGACGCGCTGATCGAGATTGTCGAGGATGAAGTCGCCGCGGTCGGTGCGCACGGTCAGAACCGCGTGGCCGGCGCCGCTCGGCTGGCGCAGGACGGTGATCAGAAGCGCGGAGCGAGGAAAGCCTTCGCGCTCCAGCATGTAGCGCTTCAGAAGAGCGTAATCCTCGCAATCGCCTTCGGTGGTCGGATAGGACCAGAGCTCGGGAACGCCGTGCATCTCCTCGTCGGTCCGCGGTGCGATTGCGACATTCACCGCATCGTTGATTTCGAGCATCGTCTGCCAGGTGCGATCGTCGAGCCGCGCTTTGGCGACGATGTCGTTCTGCGTGCAGTCCTGCGGATAAATCTTGCAGAATTCGTAGTGCCCCACCGGCTGGGAGGTCGGCCCGGTGACGGCCATCTCGGCGTTGGCCTCGTGACCTGAAAGAAGCAAAACACCCAGTGCGATGGTCAATGCGGTATTGCGAATGATGTTATGCACTGTCGTGTCTCCCTGTCGATGCAAGGGGAGATTGACATCCTAGATTTACTTCCAATCCAATTTAGATCCGACAATTTGTTCCAAATATGCACCGAGGAATTCAGGACTTATACTTGCAAACGATTGAATGGAATACGGCGAATTTCGCCTCGGACGGCAAGGGTCCGGCAACCCTAACGATGCCCGGCTTTACGGTGATTGACGAGCCGAAGCCCCGCCTTGTTGTCCTTAAGGCAGGAAGGTTAACGCGCCAGGCCGATGTGACCCCCTCGCCATTAACCATGCCCCTGACGCTCGGATCCCGCGAGGTTGTGCGGGATTAAGCAAAGGTTAACGCCAGCCGATTTTCGGGTTAACGCGCGAACCGAGTGGACCCGCGACAGGCCGAGGCAGATAAAAAATATTCGAGAAACAAGGCAAGTGGTGGAGGAAGCGAGATTGCCGCCGAACCTTCGCTGGAAGAGGGCGTCTCGGATGCAGCGGCGCGTCACAGGCAAACGGCAGTAGCGGCCAATTCCGATATGCCTCTTATCTCTTGGATGCCCGTTTCTACCCGTCGCGTGCCCAGGCGATGGCGGCGTCGCGTTCGCTTGTATCGAACCATTTCAGCTTGGCGCCCGTCGCGAGATCGGCAGCCGATGCGCCCCATTTGATCCAGGCTTGATCGGCGACCATCGCGACGCGTGAGAGATCGTCGCTGCGCTTCGCGTCGATCTTCATGTCCTGCCTGTACCGGGGCAAGGATTTGAGACAGGATTCTGGGCTTAAGCGGCTTGCCTGATGTTCATGCTTTGCTCTTGTCTGATCGCCGCCGGCGGTCTGT
>NZ_FWXR01000004.1 GCF_900176465.1 Fulvimarina manganoxydans | reverse complement strand
AAGCACGGCATCTATATCCAGCCGATCAACTATCCGACCGTGCCGCGCGGCACCGAACGACTGCGCATCACGCCGACGCCGCTCCATGACGACGCCCTCATTGCCTCGCTCGCGGATGCGCTGACCGAGACATGGAAGGCGATCGGTATTCCATTCGCGTCGGAACGTCCTGCCGAGGAAGAACGTTCGATGGACGTCACGCCGCTCGTCGTCTCAAAGGCGGGTGGCTGACCGCCGGATCGCGACCGAACTCGTCCGGCGCTCCATGAGGGAAAAGCCGGACGACTGTGATGACGAACACGCTTGCCGATGCCTTGAAGAAACTGCCTCTGCCGGCGACGGCGGAATGGCCCGAGGGCCGGCTCGACGTCGAGGTGCTCTCCCATGGCACCATGACGCTGGAAGTCTTCGCACCGGGCAAGAGTGAAGCCACGCGCAAGCCGCATTTTCAGGACCGCCTCTATATCGTCACCAGAGGGCAAGCGGTGATCCATGGAGAAGGCAAGCCAAACTCGCTTGGCGCGGGTGACGTCTTCTTCGTGCGCGCAGGCAGCGAGCATCGATTCAACGATGCGAGCGACGACTTTGCAGCCTGGATTGTTTACTGGGGCCCTGAAGGCGGCGAAGCGCCCTCGCCTCACCCATCGGTCTTCGCAGCCATCGACGCTTGAGACCGGCCTCGCTCATCGCACTCGTCATCGATCATCGAAGCTGTCAGGAACAGTCAAGGCGTCAGGACTCCACCGCATCTTTCGCGCGCCGTGCCAAGAACGGCACGACGAAGGCGATGCCCATGAAGCGGACCACATGATGGGCGGCCACATAGGCCGGGTCGATCGCAAATTGGAAGGCGAGCACGGTTAGAGCCTCCAATGCGCCTGGCGCATAGGCAAGCGCGACTTTGCCTGGACCAAGGTCGAGTGTCAGAACGGCAGCAGCGCCAGCGAGCGCCGACATGGCGAGGCCGATGAGGAAGGCGATCAGCGAAATCGGCAGCAATGTCACAAGTGCCGAACGCTCGATGCCGTGGAGACGCCCCCCGATCAAAGCGCCTAGGACGATCAGGCAGGGCACCGCGATTGGCTGGGGCACGGAGACGGCCGAAAGATCGGCGCCATGCAGGAGAGCGCTGCCGATCAGCGCGCCGAGCATCATGCCGCCCGGCACGCCAAGCCTCGCTCCAAGCCAGGCTAAGGCTCCCGATATACCAAGAAGGATCGCATAGTCATCCAAGCCGCCACCATGGCTCCGCGCCACGGCATCGACATCCGCTCCGCCCTCGAGCCAGCCGAGCGCCGGTGTCAATGCGCCGATCAGAAGGAGCAAGCGAACGGTCTGGACGATGATGATCGAGCGCATGTCGGCCCGCGTCTCGGAGGCCGCCGCAAGCACGAAAGCGAGTGCGCCGGGCAGGCTCGCAAAGAGCGCGGTTTCGTGGCTCCAACCGACGAATTTGCGCAAATAGAGATAGGTGACGACGACGATGGCGAGGACGCCGACCATCTGAATGGCGAAAGAGAGCGGCCAGAGGCCAAGCTGTCCGATCGCCTCCGGCGACACGCCCGATCCCGCCTGAACACCGAGGATGAAGAAGGCGACCTGCCGAAACACCGGCGGCAGGCGCGTATCCAGCCCCGCAACACTCGCCAAGGAGATCGCGACGACCGGTCCGAGAAGCCAGGCGACGGGCAGTCCGAGACCATGGGCGAGAAGCCCGCCCAGAGCCGCGAGGACAAGCGTCGCGGCGATCCGCGCAACCCCCGCGCCGGTGATTGTCGGCATCAGGCCGCGCCGATCCAATCGGCCAGGCGCTCGGCCGCCATCTCCACCTCGTCGAGACGCCGATGGAAGCATGCGCGCAGGAATTGCGGCGCCGCCGTGCCGAAAGCCGTTCCGGGCGCCAACCCCACATTCGCCTCGTCGATGATCCGAAAGGCGGCCTGACGCGTATCCTCGATCCCGTCGATCGAGAAGAAGGCGTAGAAAGCGCCGTCCGGCGGCGAGAGCGCCACGCGATTGGTGGCGAGCAACCGGTTACAGAAAAGGTCGCGGGCGATCTTGGCCCGAGCCGTCTGCTCCTCCACGAAGGCGCCCCCTTCCCTGATTGCTGCGATCGCGCCGCGCTGCATGAAGGCCGCGACCCCTGAAGTCGAATATTGGATGAGATTGGCGATGACCTCGTCGAATTCGACCGGCGCCTCGATCCAGCCCACACGCCAGCCGGTCATCGCCCAATTCTTCGAGAAGGAATTCACGAAAAAGATCGTGTCCTCCTCGCTCATCACGTCGTGGAAGGAGGGAGCCCGCTCCCCGACATAATAGAACTGGCTGTAGATCTCGTCGGCGATGATGGCGATCCCGGCCTCCCTCGCCATATCGCGCAGAGCTTCGAGCTCCTGATATGTCGCCGTCCAACCGGTCGGATTGGCGGGCGTATTGACGAAGAGCACGCGGGTCTTCTCGCCGATCGCATCGCGAACCTTGTCGAGATCGAGCTGCCAGCCGCCGGCGATCGGATCGAAGGCGACTTCGACAGGCTTGACGCCGCGAAGAGCCGCGGCCGCCGGAAGGTTCGGCCAGGCGGGGCCGAAATAGACGATCTCGTCTCCTGCGCCGGTCAGCGCCGTCAGGGCGATCTGGATCGCCTGCATCCCCGAGCCGGTCACGAAGAACCGGTCGGGCGATTGCGGCTGCCCATAAAGCGCTTGCGTATAGTCTGCGAGCGCCTGGCGCAGCTCGGGAAGCCCGCGCTGATAAGTATAGAAGGTTTCGCCGCGTGCGAGCCCCTCGGCGGCAGCGGCGCGAATGAAGTCCGGCGTCGGAAGATCACCCTCACCCGCCCAGAGCGGCAAGAGCCCGTCCCGCCCGAAGGCATATTGGATGACCGCGAGGATGCCACTCGACGGCGCGGCGACAGCTTCCGGTCGCAGGCGTTTCAGATGAGACATGATGAAAGGGTCCTCGACGCGCAGGGGCGGATGGGAGATGATCGGCCAAGCGATTACGCCGCTTCGCGCCTTGCCTCAATGCACCGGCGTGTCACCGAAACAATCGGCGAAGCTGAAAATGAAAAAGGCCCCGCATTGGATGCGAGGCCGATCGTCGTCTGATCGTTGCCGATCATTCAATGCTCAGGCGCTGGCGCGGCCTTTGGCGAGTGCGCCGGCGATCTCGGCAACATGCTTGCCCTGGAAGCGGGCGCCACCGAGTTCGATCTCGCTCGGCTGGCGCGAGCCGTCGCCGGCCGCGATCGTCGAGGCGCCATAGGGCGTGCCGCCGATGACTTCGCCAAGCTCGGTCAGCTTGTCATAGGCGTAAGGCAGGCCGACCGTGATCAGGCCATGATGCATGAAGAGTTTGTGGACGGAGATCAGCGTCGTCTCGTTGCCGCCGTGCTGGGAAGCCGTCGAGGTGAAAGCGCCACCGACCTTGCCGATCAGCGCGCCCTTGGCCCAGAGCGGTCCGGTGCGGTCCCAGAACGCCTGCATCTGAGAGCTCATATTGCCGTAGCGCGTCGGCACGCCGACGATGATCGCGTCATAGGCCGGCAGTTCCTCGACGGTCGCTTCCGGATAGGGATGGTCGGTCTTGAAATGCGCGGCTTCGACGACTTCCTTCGGCGCGGTCTCTGGTACGCGCTTGATATCGACCTCGGCGCCCCCGGCGCGGGCCCCTTCGGCCACGGCGCTCGCCATGGTCTCGATATGGCCGTAGCTCGAATAATAAAGAACGAGTACCTTTGTCACTGTCTTCCCCTTGGAATCCGTGTTGCTTCGTCGCGGCGCTAAAGGCCTGCTGCCCAGCTATGTGCTGTGAAATGGACGGATGTGAACGCCCCGCGCGCCTGACGGAGTGTCGCCGCCCGATTGACGGCGAGCCACCTCGCCCGACAATTCGCGCAACGCCGCCCCTATGCGATGTCGGCGATTCGAAGGAGCCTGATCGATGAGCAAGACCCGCCAGACCCAAGCGACCGCCGCCATGCTTGCCATCGGGGACGAACTCTTGTCAGGGCGCACCAAGGACAAGAATATTGGCCACTTCGCCGAGGTAATGACCTTATCCGGCATCGATTTGAAGGAAGTGCGGATCGTCGCCGACGAGGAGGACGCGATCGTCGAGGCGATCAACGCCTTGCGCGCACGGTATGATTTCGTCGTGACCTCAGGCGGAATCGGGCCGACCCATGACGACATCACGGCCGATGCCGTCGGGACCGCCTTCGGGCTGGAGGTCACCGAACATCCGGAAGCTGTCGAGCTGCTTGAAACCTATTATGCCGGCCGGGACCTCGACTTCACGCCTGCCCGCAGGCGCATGACGCGCACGCCGGTCGGTGCAACGCTGATCCCCAACGCCGTGTCGAAGGCGCCGGGCTTTTCGGTCGAGAACGTGCATGTGATGGCCGGCGTACCAAATGTCTTTCAAGCCATGCTGGACGCGCTGCTTCCAACCCTTCCGGCCGGTGCCCCGCTCATCTCGAAAGCAATTCCTTGCCCTTATGGAGAAGGCGATATCGGCGACCCGCTGCGCGACATCGCCAAGCGCCATGACGGCGTATCGATCGGCTCCTATCCGCGCTTTGCCGAAGGGCGCTACTCAACCGAAATCATCATCCGCTCCCGCGACGAAGCCGCGATCGAGGCCGCGGCGACAGAGGTCGAGGCAATGCTGGATTCACTGGCATCGCGGTGATCGATGCGGTCTTTGAGTGACTGACGCCCATACGACGTCTCAACGAACGTCGTATGGTTTTTTGCGAGGGGGTAAGCGCCGACCAACGAGACTTCGGCTTCTCCCCATGGGGAGAAGCCGTCGAGGGCTTGCCGCCGGCTGCCCCGTAGAGATCGCAAAAGTTTTCAGAGGGGAGCTCGGCCGGTTTCAAGCAGGTCGAAGGACGCTCCATCAAACGACCGGCATTCCCTCCGCATTCACATAGATCGCGTAGATCGACTGGGTCGCGGCGATGAAGAGGCGGTTGCGCTTGACGCCGCCGAAACAGAGATTGGCGACCACCTCCGGGACGAGGATCTTGCCAAGAAGCGTGCCGTCCGGCGCAAAGCAATGGACCCCATCGGCCGCGCTCGACCAGATGCGCCCTTGCGTATCGACGCGAAGGCCATCGGGAATGCCGGCATCGATCGTCGCAACGGCTCGCCCAGGGCCGACATGGCTCTCTTGGTTAAGATCGAAGGCGCGGATGACCCGCGGCACGCTCGGGTCGTGGGACGCCCCGGATTCAGCCACATAGAGAATGCGCTCGTCGGGCGAAAAGGCGAGGCCGTTGGGCTGAGCGAAATCGTCGATGACGCGCGCCAGCGCGCCCGTCGTCGGATCGAGGCGATAGACACCGCGCCGATCCTGTTCGGGCTCGGCGCGATCGCCCTCATATTCGGACAGGATGCCGTAGGTCGGATCGGTGAACCAGATCGTTCCGTCGCTTTTCACGACGATGTCGTTCGGCGAATTCAGCCGCCGGCCCTCGAAGGCATCGGCAAGAACCGTGATGCGCCCGTCGCGCTCGGTCCGGGTGACGCGCCGGGTCTGATGCTCGCAGGAAACGAGGCGCCCTTCCCGGTCCCGCGTATGACCGTTCGAGAAATTCGAGCCTGTTCGATAGACCGAGACGCCGCCATTCGGCGTCCAACGCATGATGCGGTTTTGGGGGATGTCGCTCCATAGGAGACAGTCGGCATCGCCAAACCAGACTGGCCCCTCGGCCCAGTGATTGGAATCGTCGAGTTGGTGGAGATCGACATTGGCGAGGCAAATCGAGCGGAACCGCTCGTCGCGGATGTCGTAGGGTTCGCGGATACGCATCACAAAAACTCCTATTCGCGAACGCCGCGCCGGCTGCCGGCCAGCGTGATGACGGCGACGATGATGAGGCCGGTCAGGATCTGACGAAGCCCCGTGCCGACCCCGAGCGTGTTCATCATGGTCACCAGCAGGTAGAGGAAGAGCGCCGCGCCCCAGATGCCGGACACGTTCGAGAAGCCGCCGGCGACCGATGTTCCGCCGATGACGACGACGGCGATGGAGGCAAGGAGATATTCCTCGCCCATATTCAGCGAGGCACCACCGGAAAAGGCTGCCAGCAAGACACCGCAAAGGGCCGCGAAGATCGCGCACAGCACATAGGTTCCAAAACGCACGAGCCCGACCCTGATGCCCGCGAGGCTCGCAGCGTTCATGTTCTGGCCGATCGCCTTCAGGAACCGCCCATAGATTGAACGATGGAGGACGAGAGCCATCACGCCGGCGAGTGCGATGACGAGGACGGAGAGGATTGGAATGCCGGCAACGCGCCCCGTTGCGATCTCGGCAAGGAACGGCGGCGGCGTGATGCGCAGGCCGCGCCCATAGACGATCGCGAGCGACTGGACGACGAAACTCGAGGACAGGGTCGCGATGATCGGCGGAATTCGCAAAACCGAGATGAGCGCGTAATTGACGCATCCGATCGCCGCGCCGCAACCGAGCGCGGCGAGAAGCCCGAGCGGGATCATCGCATCCGAACCGCCCATAATGCTCATGGCGACCGCCCCGGACAGAGCGATATTGGCCGGCACCGAGAGATCGATATTGCCGGGGCCGGAGGTGATGACGAACATCTGACCGATGCCGACAAGCGCATAGAAGCTGCCGAAGGCGAGCGCGGCGGAGACGATCTGGCCCGCGCCGCTTCCTTGATTGGCGATCAGAGTGATCGCGAAGATCACCATGGCGCCGATGAAGGCGAAAGCGTAAGGGGCGCTTTGCCAGATGGATTGAAACTTGGCGAGACGGCTGGTCATTGGGCCCTCTCCTCGAAACGATTGACGAGCGAGCGCAGCGCCAGAACCACGATCAGCATCAGGCCTTGCGCCCCGATCTGCCATTCCGGCGAGATGCGCAGGAAGGACAGGAGCGAGCCGACCAGGGCAAGCGTCAGGGCGCCGAGAACCGCGCCGATGGGCGAGACCCGCCCCCCGGTGAACTCGCCACCGCCCAGAATGACGCCGGCGATCGACAACAGCGTATAGCGCAGGGCAATATTGGCATCGGCCGAGGTGGTCGTGCCGACAAGAATGAGGCCCGACAGGACGCCGAAGGTGCCGGCAAGCGCGTACATCGTCACTTTCAGCTTCAGAAGCGACCAGCCCGCCTTCGCCACGGCCTGCGGATTTCCGCCCGATGCGCGCAGGACGACGCCGCCGGCTGAGCGCATCAGCCCGAAATGAACAACGAGACCGAGAACGGCGGAGGCGACGATCGCGAGCGGCACAAAAGGCATCTTGAACTTGACGATCGCCGTCAGCCAGTCCGGCGCCGCGCCGCCTGGGCTTGGCAAAAGAAGGACCGCGCAGCCGAGCCAGACGAAGGACATGCCGAGCGTGACGACGATCGAGGGCAGATTGCGCAAGTGAATGAGCGCGCCCAAAGCCGCATAGGCGGCGATGGAGGCGATCAGCGCCGCAATGCCCAGAAGCGGGGTCTCGTTGAGCCAAGTCGCCGCGATGCAGGCGACCATGGACACGAATCCGCCGATCGACAGATCGAGATCGTTGACCGTCAGGATGAAGAGCTGCGCCATGGTCGCAAAAGCGATCGGCAGAGCGAGATTCAGCATCAGGTTGAGGCCGAAATAGCTCATCGTGCGCGGCTGGATGATGAAGATCGCGACGAGGAGCAAGGCCAAGGAGAGCGCTGGAACGGCGGCGCGCAGGAGTTTGGGGTCGAGACGGGCCATCAAGCGGCCGCCTCGTCGAAGGAAGACTGCAACACCTTCTCCTCGGTCAGTTCGCCCCGGTCGAGTTCGGCGACGATGCGCCCCTCGCGGAAGACATAGACGTGATCGCAATGCAGGAGCTCGTCGAACTCCGTCGTGTACCAGAGGAAGCTGCGTCCCTCTCCGGCCTCCTTGCGGATGCGCTCATAGACTTCGCGCTTGGTGCCCACATCGACGCCCCGCATGGGATCGTCCATGGCGATGATCTCCGCGTCCGAGCCGAGCGCCCGGGCAAAGAGCGCCTTCTGCTGATTGCCGCCCGAGAGCGTCAGGATATTGTCGTCCATGTCGGGTGTTCGGATCTTCAGCGTGTCCTTCCATTCGGCTTCCATCGCAGCCTCGCGGGCCGAAGAGACGAAGCCGAGACGCGAAAGGGCCGGGAGCGAACGGATGGTGACATTCTCGCCGATCGACCAGAGCGGGAACACGCCGTCGCTCTGCCGATCGCCCGCCACGAAGGCAATGCGGCCCCGCACCTCGGCAAGACGCGAGCGATGATAAGCGGCGTGCTGGACGAGACGCAGCAACGCCGTCTGGCCGTGGCCGGCAAGGCCGGCAAGCCCGACGATCTCGCCCCGGTGAAGACTTACGGCGGCGCCATTGGCCTGTTTGGGGGGCCGGGCGATGACGACAGGTTCGCCGATACGCGCTTTTGCCGCATGAGCGAGCGCCTCATCCTCGTCGTCCTCGGCCACATGGCCCATGGCGGCGACGAGACTTGCGCGGTCGAATTCGGATGCGGGCCTGTCCGCGACCACGGCGCCATCGCGCATGACGACGATGCGCCCTGCTGTGGAGAAGATGTCGCCGAGAATATGCGAGATCAGGATGATGCTTCCGCCCGCCTCAACGAAGCGGCGCGCATAGGCAAGAAGCTGCGAGGCAACGCTCTGATCGAGGGAGGATGTCGGCTCGTCGAGAATGACGAGGCGCGGATGCGAGCTTTCGGTCGCGATGAAGTTGATGGCGATCTCGACCATCTGACGCCGGCCGAGGCTGAGATCGCCGACCGTTGCGCCGGGCGAAATGCCGTGGCCGGGAAAGATGTCGTCCAGCGCTTCCGTCAAAAGCTTGGCTGCACGTTTGCGCCAGCCGAAGCCGGACAAGGCGGCATGGCGCACGCGCACATTTTCCGTCGCGGTCAGATTGGGGCAGAGGGAGAGTTCCTGGAAGACGCAGCGTATGCCCACCCCTTGCGCTTTGGAGACCGAGACATCGCTCAGCGCGACCGTCTCCCCGCCAAGATCGTAGCGGCCATCCGTCGGGCGCAACGTGCCGGCCAGGATCTGCATCAAGGTCGATTTGCCGGCTCCGTTATGGCCCACGAGCCCGATACACTCGCCGGGCCCGACACTGAGATCGACACCCGCCAGGGCGCGAACCGCCCCAAAGGTCTTCGTCACGCCAGACAGCGCGACCAGCGAATCCTGAAGGGAGCTTCCAGGCATGGCTTCGCGCCTTTGCTGTTGGGAATGGGTCGTCATGGGAAATCCGTTCGATCGCGTTGCGGGAGCGGATTTGACAAGGCTCGAGTGCTGTCTCTTGCCATGGAGAGCAGGCGCATCGCGACAAGATCGCGATCGCGACCCAGTCGAGAAGCAGCGAAATCGGCTATCTGTCCGACGAAGCGCATCCCCCGCCCGCCTCCCTTGGGACGGAAGCAGGCGGGGCCTCGATCAGGCTTGGGAGGAGCCGATCACTGGGCCGACGAGATCAGCTCGGCGGCTTGGTCCTGGGTGTATTCTTGATTGGTGACGCCGCCTTCGGGGGTCATTTCGAGGCCCTCGGCGAGGCCGTCCTGGTCGATCCGGAGGGTGGGGACGACCAGATCCTTCGGCACATCCTTGCCGTCGAGGATCTGCTGGGCGACCCAGAAGGCGAGCGTCGAGACGCCCGGCGCGATCGACTGCGAGAAGGTCTCGTAGCCATTGGCGTCCTTCTGCTCCTTCCACCAGGTCAGCTCGTCATGCCGATTGCCCATGATGATGGTCGGAACCTCGCGCCCGGCCGCCTTGAAGGCCTGAGCCGCGCCATAGCCGTCGCCGCCCTGGGTAACGACACCGACGACCTCGGGCAGACTCGCCAGAACGCTGGCGACGGACTTCTGCGCGACCGTCTGGGTCCAGTCGCCTTGGACTTCACGCACCACCTCGAATTGCGGATGGGCCTTCACGCCCTCGACGATGCCCGCATGGATTTCCTCGTCCACCGACGTACCCGGCAGGCCGCGGATTTCGAGCAGCTTGCCACCGTCCGGATAACGCTCGGCGAGATATTCGATCTGGTCCGAGCCCATTTTCTTGAAGTCGACCGCAATCCGCCAAGCGCAAGGCTCGGTCACGACGCCGTCGAAGGAGACGACGGTGATCCCCGCGTCACAGGCTTCCTTTACCGCGCCGTTGAGGGCGGTCGGCGAGGCCGAATTGAGAACGATCGCGTCGTAGCCCTGCAGGATCATATTCTGCAGTTGGGCAGCCTGTTCGGTGGCGGAGTTCTCGGCCGTCGTGAAGGCATCCGCCGAGCCGACGATGCCGTCCTCGACCGCTTTGCCCGTCACCTCTTCCCAGCTGTTGATCATCGCCTGGCGCCAGGAATTACCGGCATAGTTGTTGGACAGGGCGATGGACTTGTCGGCGGTCTGCGCCGAAGCGGCGGCGCTGGCCAAGCAAAAGCTGAGCGCGGCCGATGCCGCAAGAATGGCACGATAGGTCATGTTTCCTCCCATAGGCCTTCGCGAGCGGGAAGGCCGATACCGTCTTGGTTCTCGTTCCACTCCTCCTGGAACGGTGATTATGGTCGCAGGAAGATCGGAGGCTTGTAAAGCAGGCGGCGCGCAAGGCATTTGCGGGTTCCCGCAAGTCGAATGCGGCGATTGCCGTTCCTTCGCCTGTTACTGAGGTTCATTGTGAACCGAACGCGTCTTTTGGGGAGGAAGACCGCAAATGCCGCCTTTGCTCGACCAAGACGCGTCGCCGAAGCCGGATGCGCCCCGCGCCGACGACACCTATCTCAAGATCGCCAGCCATCTTGCCGGCCATCTCGACATTCGCAGCGCCCTCGAAGCCGTCGTCGCGGAGATCGGACGGATCATCGAAGTCGATCACGTGGATGTCTGCCTCCTCGACGAGGACGAGGCGTGGTGCGCGTCCTACGAGGTTGGCTACCAGACCCATTGGAGCCGGGAGCGCACCCGCGTCTCCACTTCGCCGGTTCGCACGATCCTGTCCGGTGAGACCGCCTGGATGCTCACGGACGACGCCCTGAGCGACGAGCGCTACGTCTTTCCCAGTTCCAACAGCGGGCCGATCCTGGAATTCAATCTGCGCAGCCGCATCAACGTGGCGATGAAGGTCATGGGCCGAACGATCGGGGTCCTGTCCTGCTCCGCCTGTCGCAAGGCCCGCTACAGCCGGGGCAATGTCACCGCGATCGCCCATGTGGCGGACGTGCTTGCTCCCTATTTCCATGCCTTGCAGGTCTCCGAACGCGCTCGCCAGGCAGCCATCCGGCGCGCCGAGTCGATCGCTCGCGAGGAAGGCCTGCGCCAGGGCGCTTTGGAGCTGACCAGCGCCATGGAACAGGAGCGTCAGCGCATCGGCATGGATCTTCACGACCAGACGCTTGCCGATCTGACCCGGCTGATGCGCGAGGTGGAGGCTGACGATCGGCGCCTGTCGCCCGACATGATCGTCGCCCGGCTGTCGGATGCCGTGAACGATCTGAGGCGCATCATCGACGAGGCGGTTCCGACGCTTCTCGACATGTTCGGCTTCGCCCATGCGGTGAGGATTCATCTGGAACGCGCGACGGCGGGAACCGGTATCGTCATTCAGGTCGAAGACGAGGCCCATCAGGCAATCGATCGTCTCGGAGCGACGACCCGGACCGCCCTCTTCCGCATCGTCCAGGAGGCGGTCAACAACGCGGCGCGCCATTCGCAAGGCAGCAGAATTGTCGTGACGATTGCCGAGGCTCAAGGACGGGTCGGGGTGACGATCGAAGACGATGGCAGAGGCATGGCAGAACCTCCGGGCGAGACCAGCGGGCGGAGCGGTCAAGGGGGACTCGTTCACATGCAGACCAGGGCCCGCCTGATCGCAGCGGATTTTGCCGTCGAGAGCAAACAGGGGACCCGAGTGACCGTGAATTTGCCTCTGGCCGCGAAGCCGCGCGGCACAAGCCCGGAGATGCCGGCATGAAGGTCCTGCTCGTCGAGGACGACCCCTTTCATATGGGCTATCTAGAAGAACAGGTCGCGAGCGCCCTGCCGGAAGCGGACGAGATCCTGCTCGCGCATGATGGCGCCGAAGGCGAGGATCTGGCACGCCGCGCCAGCGTCGGCGCCATCGTCATGGATCTGCAGATGAAAAGCCGTAATGGCATCGAGGCCGCCCGCACCATCTGGTCGGAGCGCCCGCAGACGCGCATCCTCTTCTGGTCGAATTACGCGGACGAGGCCTATTTGCGCGGCATCACCCGGATCGTTCCCGAGGACTGTGCCTATGGCTATGTCCTGAAGACCGTCTCCAACGAACGGCTCCATCTCGCTCTTCGCTCGGTGCTCGTCCAAGGCCAGATCACCATCGATCGGGAAATGCACCGCATTCAAAAACGCAAGACCGAGGCCGGTTCGGCCCTGACCGACAGCGAATATGCCGTCCTGATCGATCTCGCGCTCGGCCTGCCCGACAAGGAAATCGCCCGGCGCCACTCGATGAGCCTTCGCACGGTCCAGAACCGCTTGCTGTCGCTCTACGACAAACTGGAAGTCGATGGGGAGGAAGAGCCCGGCCTAGACGGCGGCGTCAACAAGCGCGTCCGCGCTCTCACACGGGCGCTGCTCACGCGCACGCTCAATGTCGAAGCGCTGGAATCGGCGGAACGAGCAAGGCTGGAGGAGATCGCCGCAAGCCGGGGGACGGTTTGAGCCTAAATGCGCCTTCGCGCTCAAAGGCTCCGGTCGATGAGCAAGGAACGACCCATCATACGACCGATCCAAAAGGCTAGATGTTGCCGAATTTTTTTGGGAACTTTGGGATTTGGTGGAGCCAAGCGGGATCGAACCGCTGACCTCTACAATGCCATTGTAGCGCTCTCCCAGCTGAGCTATGGCCCCACGTCGCGGGTGTCGTTTCCGCGATCCTTCGCGGCTGCCGGGAAGCGCCGCGTCGTGATGGCGCTGAGATAGTCGAGGCCGCCGATCCGGTCAAGCGGTTTTGGCGAAGATCGCCGAACTTCGTCGCATTTCCTTCGCAGACCCGGTCTGAACTTCAACCATTCCAGATATTTAGCGCCAAATTCCGACCATCCAGTTTTGGCCCCCGCCCATGCCGAACGGCTCGAATCAGGCTGGGGTCCATGCGAATCGAAAGGCCGACACGATCGCGCCTATGCACGCCGCCTCCTCGATCGGAGCCGCTCCCGACTCCAGCACGTTCGAAGGTAAAACACGGTCCGTGGCACGCTTCGCCGTCGACGAAAACGGCGTTGTCCGGTCGCCCCTCTCACAGGCCCTCCCGCCCCCCCCCTGCAAGGACCACGAAAAAGGCCGGAAGCGCTTGCGCCCCCGGCCTCGATATTCGCTCTCATTGGCGTCTGCCGTCATGGGAGACGACACGCATCACGACATCAGGACTCGTCGTCCTCGTCGCGGCCACCGCCTAGAATGTCGGAGACGTCGTCGTCATCCTCGTCGTCTTCGAGGAAGGTGTCGTCGTCATCATTGTCGTCGGACAGATCCTCGTCGTCGCTGTCGTCGTCGATGTCGGGCATGTTCTTGTCGCCGGAATCGTTCTCATCCGCCTCGACTTCGGAGAAGGAGACGGTCTTGCCGTCGGACTCCACTTCCGTTTCCGTCTCGGTCTCTTCCGGCTCGGGCTCGCGGGCTTTCTCTGCCTCGCCTTCGAAATAGGAGCGCGGATAGGACTTGCCGGTATAGGGCGAGACGATCGGGTCCTTGTTCAGGTCGTAGAATTTGCGGCCCGTCTCCGGATCGATGCGTTTGGTTCCAAGTTCGGGTTTGGCCATCGGTGCCTCTATTGACGATCAGTTGTGAAATGCATGGCGGCTCGGACCGTTGCTCGCCGATAGCGATCTATCGAGCCAGGAGCGCCGACCGGTAGGCTCCCCCTTCGAGAACGCCGTCAGCCGATCGTCGCATGGCGGCCCGCCGACCGTTCGGGACGCTTTGCCGGGAACGGGCTTCCTTTGCGAAAAACGGCCTTGCCCATACGGCTTGCCCCATCCCTTGTCAAAGCATGATGTGACGGGGCAGAAGGACGCGCCGGTCTTGCCGGCAAAACGCCCGGTGCAATCTGAAAGCTGGCCATGACGCACGAGACCCAAACCGCCCGCCCTTTGACGGCAAAGCGCATCGCTGCCTTGAGCGGCACGGCGAGGATTCCCGGTGACAAATCGATTTCCCATCGCGCCTTTCTGTTCGGCGGGCTGGCCAGCGGCACGACGCGGGTCACCGGTCTTCTCGAAGGCGAGGACGTGATCGCCACCGGGCGCGCCATGTCGGCCATGGGCGCGCGGATCGCCAAGGACGGCGACAGCTATCTGGTCGAAGGCGTCGGCAATGGGTGCCTGATGGAGCCGGAAACGGCGCTCGATTTCGGCAATGCCGGCACCGGTGCGCGGCTGACCATGGGCCTTGTCGGGCCTTATGATTTTGGCGCGACCTTTGTCGGCGATGCCTCCCTTTCCAAGCGCCCGATGGGCCGGGTGCTTGATCCCTTGCGCGAAATGGGCGTTCAGGTCGTTGCCCGGTCGCGCGATCGTCTGCCCCTGTCGATCCACGGCCCCAAAGTCGCGGCGCCCATCGAGTATCGCGTGCCGATGGCCTCGGCCCAGGTGAAGAGCGCCGTTCTTCTCGCCGCACTCAACACGCCGGGCATCACCACGGTCGTCGAGCCGATCATGACCCGCGATCACACCGAGAAGATGCTCGAAGGCTTCGGCGCCTCGATCGAGGTTGAGACCGACAAGGATGGCGTCCGCCATATCCGGCTCGAAGGTCAGGGCAACCTGAAGGGTGTCGGCCATTTCGAGGTTCCGGGCGACCCCTCCTCCGCCGCCTTCCCGATCGTTGCCGCGGTCATTGTTCCGGGCTCCGAGGTCACGATCGAGAACGTCCTCATGAACCCGACGCGCACCGGCCTTATCGAGACGCTTCTCGAAATGGGGGCGTCGATCGAGATCACCCATCGGCGCAAATCCGGCGGCGAGGACGTGGCCGATCTCATCGTGCGTCATTCGGAACTTGCGGGCGTCGAAGTGCCGGCAAGCCGCGCACCGTCGATGATCGATGAATATCCGGCACTCGCGGTCGCCGCCGCCTTTGCCAAGGGTCAAACCGTCATGCGCGGCCTCGACGAATTGCGCGTCAAGGAATCGGACCGCCTTGCGGCCGTCGCGGCAGGCCTTGCCGCCAATGGCGTTGCCCATGAGGAAGGCGAGGACTGGCTCGTTGTCACCGGCGATCCGGACGGACGCGGTTATGGCGGCGGAACGGTCGAAACCCATCTCGACCACCGGATCGCCATGAGCTTCCTGGTTCTCGGCCTTGCCTGCGAAAAGGGCGTCACCGTCGATGACGGCCGGATGATCGCGACGAGCTTTCCCGAATTCGTCGGCCTCGTACAGGCGCTCGGCGGTTCGATCGAGGGCGTTTCGGGATAAGGAGACCTCATGCTGGCTGCGCTCTTCGTTCTCGCCTTCTTCTCGCCGCTCGCCTTCATCTATGGACGGTGGCGCGCGCGGGGTCTGAAGAGCCGCCAGCCGAGCCTTGCCAAGCGTTTGGTCGCGCTCCTGCCCATGCCGTTGATCCTCTGCCTGTGCGCGACTGTTGCCATCATCTGGGAGAATGAAGGAGCGGCGCGGAACCGAGCCGCGCTTCTCGGGCAAGACGCACACAGCCTTCTGGCGACCGGCAATGGCGTGCTCGATGGCTTGATGACCATTGCGCGCTGGCTTGGTCAGCTGGAATTGATCTTGTTCATGATCGCCCTCCCCTATCTCTTGGGGACGCTCATTTCGGCAACGCTTCTCGTTCTCGATGCGAGGGGTACAATCATCCTCGCCCCGCTCGAGAGCGAAGAGGTCACGCCCGAAACGCCCCAGACCCCGCAAGGAGACTGACGCCATTACCACCCAACGCCCTCTCGTGATTGCCATCGATGGCCCGGCCGCCGCCGGCAAGGGCACGCTCGCCCGCCGCCTCGCCACCCATTACGATCTGCCTTATCTCGACACCGGCCTCCTCTATCGCGCCGTCGGCCGCAAGGCCCATGCCCTCAGCGTCGATCTGGATGATCCGGACGCGGTCGCGCCCATCGCCATCGCGCTTGATCCGGCAGAAATGGAAGAGCCGTCCCTACGTGGCCATGAGGCGGGCGAGCTCGCATCGAGGGTCGCGGCCCATCCCAAGGTCCGCGCGGCCCTGACCCAATATCAGCGCGCCTTTGCGGATCGAGAGAGCGGCGCCGTCCTCGACGGCCGCGATATCGGCACGGTCATATGTCCGGATGCGAAGGTGAAGATCTTCGTCACTGCCAGCGCCGAAGTGCGGGCGCGCCGGCGCACCGACGAGCTCAACGCCAAGGGCCGTACGGTCGTCTATGAGCGCATTCTGGCGGAAGTGAAAGCGCGGGACGAACGCGATTCCGGCCGGTCGGTCGCGCCGCTCAAACCTGCCGACGACGCGCACTTGCTGGATACCAGCGATTTGGATATAGAGAGCGCGTTCCGCGCAGCTGTGACGATCATCGACGAGCACTCGTAATCGACAGATCGCCGCACAATATGAGACGGAATGGAGTTTGAACGGGGCGGCTCTTGAAAGAAGGGCGCGCCCTTTTCGGCTATGATGAGCTCGGCGCCAGCCGGGCCGTCGAGACCGAAGACGACTTCGATAACCGGTCCGATGCGGCTTTCCCGCGCCAGACGGCAGCTTGGCCCCTCTTCGAATTATTCGGGGTCCTGCCGCGCCTGCCTGTCCTCATCAAGGGCATCGTAGGCAGAAAGCCTTTCTCGGACATGACGAAACTCGAACCCGATCCCGGCTCGTCCGAGATCATGGCGCTGCCCTTCCCGCGATCGCCGATCGATCGCCCGAAGGGTTTTCAAGGAGAACGAATGTCTAGTCTGAATCCCTCCCGCGACGATTTCGCCGCGATGCTCGAGGCGTCGTTTCACGAGCAGGACGTCGCGGAAGGCACGGTGGTCAAGGGCACCGTCGTTGCCATCGAGAAGGATATGGCCGTCATCGATGCCGGCCTGAAGGTCGAGGGCCGCGTCGCCCTCAAGGAATTCGGGGCCAAGGGCCGCGACGGCGAGCTGAATGTCGGTGACGTTGTCGAAGTCTATGTCGAGCGCATCGAGAACGCGCTGGGCGAGGCCGTCCTGTCGCGCGACAAGGCGCGCCGCGAGGAGAGCTGGGTCCGCCTCGAAGCAAAGTTCAACAACAATGAGAAGGTCGAAGGCCAGATCTTCAACCAGGTCAAGGGCGGCTTCACGGTCGACCTCGACGGTGCCGTGGCCTTCCTTCCGCGTTCACAGGTCGACATCCGTCCGATCCGCGACGTGACGCCGCTGATGAACACGCCGCAGCCCTTCCAGATCCTCAAGATGGACAAGCGGCGCGGCAACATCGTCGTCTCCCGCCGCACGGTCCTCGAAGAGAGCCGCGCCGAGCAGCGTTCCGAGATCGTCCAGAACCTCGAAGAGGGTCAGGTGGTCGACGGGATCGTCAAGAACATCACCGATTATGGTGCGTTCGTTGATCTCGGCGGCATCGACGGTCTTCTCCATGTCACTGACATGGCATGGCGCCGCGTGAACCATCCGACGGAGATCCTGCAGATCGGTCAGACCGTGAAGGTCCAGATCATCCGGATCAACCAGGACACCCACCGCATCTCGCTCGGCATGAAGCAGCTCGAGGCCGATCCCTGGGACGGCATCGGCGTCAAGTACCCGATGGGCGTCAAGGTCACCGGCCGCGTCACGAACATCACCGACTACGGTGCGTTCGTCGAGTTGGAGCCGGGCATCGAAGGCCTCATCCACGTCTCCGAGATGTCCTGGACGAAGAAGAACGTCCATCCGGGCAAGATCCTCTCCACCTCTCAGGAAGTGGAAGTGGTCGTTCTCGAGGTCGACCCGAACAAGCGTCGCATCTCGCTCGGTCTGAAGCAGACCCTTCAGAATCCGTGGGAAGCGTTCGCCGACAAGTTCCCGACGGGCTCCGTCGTCGAGGGCGAGGTCAAGAACAAGACCGAATTCGGCCTGTTCATCGGTCTCGAAGGCGATGTGGACGGCATGGTCCATCTCTCCGATCTCGACTGGAACCGTCCGGGCGAGCAGGTGATCGAGGAGTTCAATAAGGGCGACCTCGTCAAGGCTCAGGTTCTCGACGTCGACGTCGACAAGGAGCGCATTTCGCTCGGCATGAAGCAGATCGCCGGCGATGCGTTCGTCGAGGCTGCCGAGGCCGGCGAAGTGCGCCGCGGCGCCGTCGTGTCCTGCGAAGTCACGGGCGTCACCGATGGTGGTCTGGAGGTCAAGATCGTCGATACCGATCTCACCTCTTTCATCCGCCGTTCGGATCTCGCTCGCGATCGCGACGAGCAGCGCCCCGAGCGCTTCTCCGTCGGCCAGGTCGTCGACGCCCGCGTCACGCAGTTCGACAAGAAGGCCCGCCGCGTCGGCGTGTCGATCAAGGCCATGCAGATCGCCGAAGAGAAGGAAGCTGTCGCGCAGTACGGTTCGACCGACTCCGGCGCCTCGCTCGGCGACATTCTCGGTGCCGCCCTCAAGGGCCGCAACGACGAGGAATAAGGCGCTTGCTTGACCCGGGGAGCTTCCCCGGGCGAGCTTGAGCCATGAATGAAAAAGGCCCGCGGCGTGAGAGCGCCGCGGGCCTTTTGCTGTTCTGGTATCATGACGAGGGGTCGAAGTTTTGATACCGGTTGTCATTCTCGGTCCTTAAGGGCCGGCGACCCATGCCTCGAAGGGTGCTCACATCCACAAACGGTTGCGGTCTGCTTCGTGCATTGCCCCGGCCCGAATGCCGCTCTGACGGTGTCGGCATGGGTCGCCGCTTTCTTGCGAAAGCGAGGATGACGAGGCGACGGGGAAATCGGTCGAACCTTCGAACTCTGCGAATCCGACGATGGTTCACGAACATGAAGCAGCAGGACTTGCGTGCGGAACGTGATCCGCACTGCTTCCCGAGTGAAACTGGAAACGCCCGTGAAGGGCCCGAAACAAAAAAACCCGCGCCGAAGCGCGGGTTCTGAAGGTTTGAGAGTCGTCGATCGGACGATGCGGATCAGCGCTTCAGATTGATCAGAACATCGAGCATCTCGGCGCCGGTCTGGAACGACTTCGAGTTGGCGCTGTAGCCGCGTTGGGACTCGATCATGAAGGTCAGTTCCGTCGCCAGATCCACATTGGACTGCTCAAGCGCGCCCGACTGGGTCGTGCCGAAACCGTTTTCACCTGCAAAGCCGAATTGCGGCTCGCCGGACGATTTCGTCGGACGGAAGACGTTGCCGGTCATCGTCTCCAGCTGATCGGCGCTCTTGAACTTCGCCATCTGTGCTCGGTAGATGTCGACCGTGTCGCCGGATTCGAGGATGGCGCTGATCGTGCCATCGCTACCGACCCGGAAGTCCGTGACGGGCGAAGCGGGATTACCGTTACGCTGGGCGTCAGCGAGATACTTTGCGTCGTATTCGGTCACATTACCGAATTTGACGTTGATCTGCTCAGTGCGGCCCGGCAGGGCATCGAGCGTGATCGGCCCCAAAGGATTGGGCGTGTCGACCTTACCTGTGTCAGAGTCGAACGTGACGGTCGTCGTGCCGCCGAGCTGTGTCGTCGTTCCATCGGCAGCGGTCGTGGCGAAGTCCAGACGCCATTGATTGTCATCCATCTTCGTCGCATAGACGTCGACCACAGTCGGGGTGCCGACCGCATCAAAGACCGTCACTGAGGTCTTGTAGTCTGACGTTGGGTTGGCCGGATCGAAGGCCGCGGGTGCCGCCGCAGGTTTGGGTTGCGATACGGGCAACTGCAGGTTCTCCAGGCTGATCGTGTCCGTCGCCTTGGGCTCCATGATCTTGCCAACCGGCAGATTGATGGTCTCGACTGCGCCGCCGCCCACTGGCTGACCCGTCAAGCGATAGCCAGCGGAATTGACGAGATAGGTCGCCTGCGCATTGGCGTCATAGCGCTGCACGAAAGCGCCGGCGCGGGTATAGGCCTGCCCGCCATTCGGATCCTGCACGACGAAGAAGCCGTTACCCTGAATGGCGATATCGGTCGCGGACGACGTTCCGACGATCGCGCCTTGCGCACTGATGTTCCGGCGGGTCTGGGACATGACCGAACCCGACGAATAATCGGTGCCACCGCCGTCGAGAACGAGGGTCGAGAACTCGACATCGGCCTTCTTATAACCGGTGGTCGACTGGTTCGCGATGTTGTCGGAGACCGCTGACAGTCGGTTTCCTTGGGCGTTCATGCCCGAAACGCTGGTGCGGAGGGCGCCGTTGATGCTCATGGGAAGTCCCGTCACGTTGCAATTCGTTGAGGGACGATATCGAGCGTTGCTGGACTGAGAATGGAAAGGACGGCGTCGCGCATTCCAAAAAATCAGCTAGCATGATTGTCAGGTCGAAAAATGGGAGGAGCCGTGCGGTCAGCGCGCAAGCGTTTGTCGGCGAAATGATAAAAAGTCGGTTCCGATCAGACGTCAGAAATGGCGTACCGGATTCTGACTGGCGCAAAGGCGCCGTTCCGCTCTACCTGCTCGGCGAGAGAAGCGTCATAACCGTCTCCCACGGCCCACTAAACTGTCTGGTGGCTCTAAGCAAAAGCATCCAGAAAGGCGTGAGAGCGGCAAGCGGCTCCCACCTCGCAAACGCCCTGCGCTGGCGCCCGAACCCTGATATGTCTCAAACTATGAGATCGACACTCGCCAGCGCATCCTCGTGCTCCGGCAGACCGATGAGAACGATGCTCGTGCCATCGGCGAAGTCGAAACGATCGATCTCGCGGGCCTGCGTGCCACCACCGGCGACAGCCTCGAGGTCATACATGATGACGCGGTCGGCCATCCGGATGATCCCGTAATCGGGCGTCTCCTCAATAAAGGCGCGAAGCTGTTCGATCACCCAGTCGGTCCCGTGATCGGCAGCTTGGCCCGCATCGATGGGCGGTGGGGCGGCCGAATCGGCTACGTTGTATTCATCGACCGTATCGACATCGCCAGCAGGGGCATCCGCCACCGAGATCACATCCTCGGCCGGAGGCCCCTTCACAGCCGGCGCCTCAGCCGATGCGTCTTGATCGTCGTCGTCAACGCCGGACCCGACGACACGATCGACGGCTTCTTGCGCTTTCGTGACGATCTTAACCGGGATTGAACTGCCGGCAGTCTCGCCGGCCGATGCCGTGACAGTCGAGCGGGCGGCGACGCCCGCCTGCCCGGTCAAGCCATCCTCGTCCTTCTCAGTTCCGGTCGCAGCACCCGGCGTCGTGGAACGCCCCGTCTCGGCGGCGTCATCCTCCCCCTTGGCCTTGGCCGGCGCATCGTAGGAGCGGAACAGATGGTCGGGCGACTGCAGGCCCGCCCAAAGCGGATCCGGGTGCCGAAATTCTGACCCAGGGAGCGAAAGGCTCAGCGACGAGACATCGGCGCCGTCGATCGACGCGCCCTGAACGCTGAACGTTCCGTCCGGCCCCGCCGCCAATGCGCTGTCGGCTGGCATCGTCGGGGCCGAAAAGCTGAAGCCCTCACCTTCATCCGACACGATTCCCGTACCAACGGTGAGGTGAGAATGGTTGATTTCGCTCGCCGCTTGAAAGCTGTCCAGATCCGCGACCGCGACTTGCTCTCCGGTCTCGGCGTCCTCAGCCTGAGCGGGCGCGAGGTCGCGCAAGAAAGGAAGCGCAGCGATCGAGGAGAGAAGCGCCACAGACTGAAGCTCGCTCAGGATGACATGACCCGCCGGGAGAGCACCGCGCTGCATGGTCTCGCCATTGGCTCGCGCCGGGACGTGGTCGCCCGGCTGATGATCGGCGGCTTCGCTCGGCGCCGTCTTATAGAAAAGAACCGCAATCGCCGAAATCAGGAGAGCTGCGGGATGCATATAGATGCGCGTGACGCGACCGCGATCCACGACGAGCAATGGGTTCGCCTCGGACAGGCGCGACACCAGCCGCTCGAAATTGGTATCTTCCATGGGCGGCATCGCCGCGCTCTCGACGATGTAGAGATCGCCGATCCGCGCAAAATGGGCGAAAACCTCACCCGTCTCGGCATGGCAGAATGCCAGCCAAGGATCGCCTTCATCCGAGACGCCTCGCTCCTGTTCAAGAGCAAGACCCGCCTGCGTCAGAGCGGCGTCGACGCGATAGAACTGAGCGAGCTCGCTCTGGCTCCAATCACCAATGCGAGCCTTGCGCGGCCGGAAGAAGGAAACGACGTTGTCCGCGTGAAGATTCATTGAAGAGATGGCCCCTCCTCTGCGGTATCTGCGCGCTCGGACCGGCTGTCACTGATCGCGATTTTGATCGTTGTGTCAAGCCAAGCGCTACCGATGAAAATCGGCTTGTCGAGGTTCACAACCTCGAAAACCGCAGCGAGATTCCGCCACTCGTAGTTCTCGACGAGATGGGTTTCGCTGCTCGTTAATGCTATGGCAACCGAATAAGTTCCCGGCCCCAGATCGCAGGGAAAGTCAACGTCGAAGACGATGTTCTGACCCGCCCTCAGTTCGCTAAGTGTCTGATCCGTATACCACGTATTGGTCCCATAGATGGTCTGGCCGAGCCGGTCGCGGATCGACACGCCAAGGACGAGCGCCTCGACCGGTTCGCGCACCTTTGCTTCAACGCGCAGCGTGGTTCGAGCTCCGGTCCCGACCACTTCGGCGTTGCGCCCCTCGCTATCCAGTACCTCGACGGCCTCGATCGCAACCTTGCGCGAACCTGACACCGTCTGCACCCGGCCCTCTTCGCCGATCAGCTCTTCGATCTGATCTGACTCCGTTCTCTGGGCGATGAGGTGATTGTAATGGTCGACGACGACGTCCGGGCGATCGTCACGTAGGAGCCGTCCGCGCTCGAAGAGCAGCGCCCGATCGCAGATCGCCTGGATCGCATTCGTATCGTGGGAGACAAAGAGCAATGTCGTGCCGGCCGCCTGGAACTCGCGAATTCGTTTGAAGCTCTTATGTTGGAAATAAGCATCCCCCACTGACAGCGCTTCGTCGACGATCAGGATCTCCGGGCGCACAGCGGTCGCGACCGCAAAGGCGACACGCACCTGCATGCCGCTCGAATAGGTTCGCAAGGGTTGATCGAAAAACGTGCCGATCTCCGAGAATTCGTGGATCTCCGGCAAGAGAGTTTCGATCGTCTCGATCGGAATTCCAGCCAGATTCAGGCCGTGTCGGGCATTCTCGCGCCCGGTCATTTCCGGATTGAAGCCCATTCCGAGTTCGAGGATCGCCGAAATGCGACCATTGGCGATCGCGGAACCGGTCGTCGGCCGCAGAGTGCCCGTGATCAGCTTCAAGAGCGTCGACTTGCCGGCGCCGTTGTGACCGAGAATTCCAATGGTCTCGCCCGGTATCGCGCTGAAGCTGACATCCTGCAGCACCCAGGTCTCGCGATCGGCCTCGCAGAGATCGAACCACGAGCCGATGCGCCGCCAGGGACTGCGATAGCTTCGATAGGCCTTTCCCAGGCCTTGGATTTCGAGAGCCCTCAAAGCACGTCCACCATGTCTTGATTGGCTCGGCGCAGAAGCACCAGCGAGAGAGCGAGAGAGACAACACCGATCATGGCGACGATCGCAAGTCCGCCAATATCAGGCGGCGTGTCGAACAGAAGCACGGCGTGATACGCCTCGACCAGCGTGGCAAGGGGATTGTACTCGAACCAGTGGCGATACTCTTCCGGGATGATCGACACGGCATAAACGATCGGCGTCAGCCAGAAGAGGAATTGCAGAACGATTGGAACGACTTGGCCGACATCTCTAAAGAAAACGTTGAGAATGCCGAAGATGAGCCCGAGCCCGGTGGCAAAGACCGCCGTGATCCCGAGCAAGGCGACGAGCCAGAGAAGGTCGAGAAGACTCGGATGGCGGCCGACGAGGACATAGGCGATCAAGGTCAGGCCCGTCATGACGAGACTGTTCCAGAGCGCCGTCAGGGCGACGATGATCGGCAGGCAAATCTTCGGCAGAACCACCTTTTGCATCAGGGGCCCAAACTCGATGAAGACGCCGACGGATCGCTGAAGCACCTCGGAAAAGAGGGCCCAAGGCACGAAACCGGCGAGAAGATAGAGCGCGTAATCATACTGGCCCGATACGCCGGGCATCCGGGCGGACAGGACATTGGCGAGAATGACCGTGTAGATCAGGACCTGGCTGAGCGGATGGATGAAGGTCCAGAGCGCGCCGAGCCGACTGCGCGCGAACCGCATGACGATGTCATTGCGGACCGAAGAAAATATGAAGCCGCGATAGGCATATGCGGTCCGGATCATACCGAGCATCCGGTCTCCGATTCTGTCTGTCCGATCCCGAAAGCAAAGATGCCACGTGCCAGCGAGCGCTTCGCGATGAGGTGTCATCAGCATGAGAGGCGGGCTCGTGCCGCGTACCTCGCGCGACACAAGCCAACGCCGATCTGACGCGAGACTGCTATCTCCAAGCGCCCTCGCCGGGCAACATCGGCTCTGCCATGACAAGAAGCGCCTATGCCAAGGGCGACGCGAAGCGGTCAAGCCCCCACGTCGCCCCTTGCCTGCAATCAGCGCCGTTCCATCGATACTCTGCGCCCCGCCTGTGCCGCGGCGACGCGCGTCCTATCACTCCTCGCGCAAAGCGCCATGCATGCGGTCGAGGAACGGGTCGATGATATATTCGAGCACGGTCCGCTCGCCGGTCGGGATGAGGACACTCGCCGGGATACCCGGTTTGAACTCCTTGGCGACCATCTCCGGCAGCGTCGCCGGATCGACCTCCACGAGCGCCAGGAAGTAGGAATCGCCCCGCTGCTCATTGACCAGACGGTCTCCCGAGATCGATCGAATTTCACCGAACATCGACGGCAGATTCTTGGCCGTGAAGGACGGAAGGCGAACCTCCGCACGCATGCCTTCCTTCACATTATCCACGTCGATCGGCGAGACCTGGGCCTGGATGATCAGGCTCTCATTGTCCGGCACGATGTCGAGGAGCGGCTCGCCGGCGCGAACCACGGCCCCGATCGTGAAGACTTTCAGGTTCTGGACCGTGCCGGAGCGCGGTGCCTTCACGACGAGACGATTAAAGACGTCGCTCGCCACGACAATCTTCTGGCTAAGGTCGGACGCGCGCTGGCGGACCTCGACGATCTGCGCGTTCACGTCTTCCAGGAACTTGCGCTTGATCTGAGACTTCTGAAGTTCGGCCTCGGACATGGACGAGCGCGCTTTCGCGATCTCGGCGGTCGAACGTCCGATGATGCCTTCAAGATTGGCCTTTTCGCGCTGGAGCTGAATGACCGCGCTCTTCTGGATCAGCTTCTTGTCGAGAAGACCCTGATAGTCGGCGAGCTGATCCTGAACATATTCGATCTGCGATTTGGCCGCCTTCTGCTCGAGCTCCAGGCCACCGATTTCGCTCTTCAACTGCTCGACCTGGCTGTCGAGAATGTCGATCTGCCCGGCGAGAGACGCCTTACGCTCCTCAAACTGCTCGCGCTGATCGGCGATCTCGCGCGCCACGAGAGGCTCCGAGGCGGCCTTCAAGACCTCTTCGGGAAAGTCTATCTCGTCCTTGCCGTCGCGCTCGGCGTCAAGCCGTGCTTCCTGCGCGAGCGTCGAGCGATACTGATTCGAGACCATCGACAGGTTCGCCTGAGCCTGGGTCGGATCGAGGCGGAACAGGATGTCCCCTTCCTTCACCTTCTGGCCTTCGGTCACGAGAATCTCGCGAACGATGCCGCCCTCGTAATGCTGGACGGTCTTTCGATTGTTGTCGACGGCGACCACGCCATTGGCCACGACCGCGCTGTCGAGCGGCGCCGAAGCGGACCAGCCACCGAGACCGAAGAAGGTCAGGAGGATCGTCGCGTAACCGACGGCGGCCGGCTTCTTCCAGTTCGTCGACTGGTTGGGCTTGGGAAGGTGAGTGCTCATTGAGCCGCTGTCTCCCGTGTAATGTTGCGCTGCTGAGGCTGGGGCTGAGGTTGCTGCTGGGTCACGGCTTCCTTACCCTGTCCCGGCTGGGCGATGCGGCGGACCTGGGAGCCGAGAAGGCGTGGCAGGATCTGCTCGCGCTCGCCGAAGGACTGCAACTGACCATTGGCGATGATCGCGATCAGATCGACCGCGTTCAGAATATTCGGCTTGTGGGTGATGAGGATCACCGTCCGCCCGGCCTGCTTCATCTGCTCGATGGCCTTCAGGAGAGCCATCTCGCCCTCGGCATCGAGATTGGAGTTCGGCTCGTCAAGAATGGTGACGGCGGGCATGCCGTACATGGCACGGGCGAGACCCACGCGCTGGCGTTGACCACCGGACAGGGACGCCCCGCGATCGCCGATCCGCGTGTTGAACCCTTCGGGCAAGGCCTGGATCATCTCGTAGACGCCGGCCAGCCGGGCGGCGGCGATGACCTGCTCCTCGTCGATCTCCTGGAAGCGCGCAATATTCTCCGCGATCGTGCCGTCGAAAAGCTCGATATCCTGCGGCAGATAGCCGAGATTGGAGCCGAGCTGTTCGGAGTCCCAGTGGGACAGCTCCGACCCATCGAAGCGGACCGAACCGGAAAGGGTCGGCCACACGCCACACAGAACGCGCGCCAGGGTCGACTTGCCGGCCCCGCTCGGGCCGACGACGGCCAGGACCTGGCCCGGCTTCACGGCCAGGGAGATGCCGCGAATGGTGGGAACACGCTGCTGGGGCGGTGCCGCAATGACGTTTTCGAGGGTGATCGCGCCGCTCGGCGGCGGCAGCAGCATGCGCTCGGGCTCCGGCGGCATAGAGGAGAACAGCTTGAACAGCCGGTCGCGCGCCGCCCGGGCGTTGATGACGTTCTTCCACTGACCGACGACGGTCTCGACCGGCGAGAGCGCACGGCCCATCATGATCGAGGCGGCGATCATCGCGCCGGCGCTGACCTGACCTTCGATGGTCAAGAGCGCGCCGGTTCCAAGAATGGCGATCTGAAGGAAGGCGCGGGTGAATTTGGTCGCCGCCAGAAAGATGCCGGCCCGATCGCTGGCCTTGGCCTGCCAGAGGAGGAGATCGTCATGCTTTTCGGTCCAGCGCTTTCGCAATGCCCCCATCATGCCCATGGCGCGAAGGGATTCTGCATTGCGGAAGGTCGCCTGAACCCAGCTATTGGCGGCGACCGAATTGTTGGAGGCCGTCTTCAGATGGCCGCGCGTCGTCAGTTCGTTGCCGAGCGCGAGGCCGAAGATGATCAGACCGCCAGCGGTCGCGATATAGCCGAACCAGGGATGCAGGATGAAGCAGCCCGCGATGAAGATCGGCACCCAGGGCGTATCGCAAAGCGAAATCAGCCCCGATCCCGTCCCGAATTCGCGCACCGTGTCGAGATCGCGAATGCTCTGGGCATGACCGCCAGCCGGCGCCAGAAGGCTTCCGCGCACCGACAGATTGAAGACGCCGTCTCGGGCACGTTCGTCGAACAGAGCGCCGAGGCGAACGAGAAGCGCCGAGCGGCAGCGCTCGAGCACCGCATAGACAAGCAGCAGAAAGCCAGCGATCAGCGTGAGAAACAGAAGCGTCGTCTCGTTCCGGCTCGTGATGACCCGGTCATAGACCTGCATCATGTAAAGCGGGCCGACAAAGGCCAGCATATTGATGAAGAACGAAAAGACGACGGCGCTGACGAAGCCCGCGCGTGTCGCCGCAAACGCGGCCTTCAAAGGCGACTTTGGCTTACTCAACTGTGACGCTCCTGGCGCAATATTTGAGGCGAAAGAGACGGGCTCTCGTCATCAGACGGATCCATCATACGCTGAAAGACCTGACCATTCCATTGAGCGGAACAGTTCCGCTCAAGGTCGAGGTGGGAATAACCGCCGGATGCTGGTATGCACCGCACGATTTTTCTCAAGGTGCTATGGACATTCAGACTTTAGGCTCCAGCGCCTTCTCTGCCGGCGCTCTATGCCACTTCCGGTTCGGCGATGCAAAGCAAATATCGTCGATTGATGGCGATTCTTAGCCCTGGCCATGCGTTGCCAACTTTCCACACATGCTTCTTTTTCCTCGGCTATAGCGCAGCCCGATTGGCCGCATCACGCAGCCGGGAAAGCGTTCACGCCGTCTCTTCGAAGTTGTTCAATGCCGCAATGCGCAAAGGAATAAAAGCAGCATTGCAGAGATCACCTTTGCTTAGAAAATTCTCTGCAATTCGATCCTTGGCCGAGTAGATGATTGTGGTGGAACGGCCCGCGCTTTAGGAGCAGGCACTCGAGCGAGGTCGTGCCGGCAAGTCAGGAAAGCCCATATGAAGGTTTGCATCGAGATTTCGACGCTGCAGGCGCGGTTTGCTGGAATTGCCTATTATGGGTGGTTCCTGGCAGACGAGCTCGCCCGAAATGCGCCGGATATCGAATTGTCGGGCTTTGACGGATTGACCTACGCACCTCTCGATTCCGCCAAACTCAATCATCTACGGGCGGTGAACGACGGCAAGATCTCGCCGCCTCGGATCGATAAGGCGCGTCTCTACGGCCGCGTTCGCAATATCGGTCTCGTGCGGGGTGCCTACCGTACGGTCAAGGCGATGCGGTTTCGCCAGGGTGTCGATGGCTGCGACGTTTTCCATGCTTTGAACTTCCTGCCCCCCTCCCCGCGCCCGGATCGGGTGGTTCCGCTTCTTCACGACATGTCTCACGAGCGCTTTCCCGAAACCCACCCGGCCGAGCGGGTCGCCTGGATGCGGCGCGGTGCCCGCCATCTCAATGCCTATCCGGTCCTCAACACGATCACACAATTCAGCGCGGACGAGATCGCAGAGATCTACGATATCGAGCGGGACCGTTTGAGGATCACCAATCCTGGCCGTAATCCGATCTATGACGCGACGCCTCTTCCCGGCGATCAGGCGGTGCTGTCGGCAAACCGACTGACGCCGGCCTCCTATTTTCTGGCGGTCGGCACCTTGGAGCCTCGCAAAAATCTGAAAACGGTCCTGGGGGCCTTTCGATCGCTGCCGGCCAAGCTGAGACGCGACCATCCGATCGTCGTGATCGGTCAACTCGGCTGGGGCGATGCGGGACTTGCGGCAGGCGCCGAGCTTATCGCCGAGGGCAGCCTGAGGGTTCTCGGCTATCAGCCCGACGACCACCTCGCCGCACTCTATCGCCAGTCGCGAACGCTTCTTTTCCCCTCGATCTACGAAGGCTTCGGCATGCCGACCGTCGAAGCCCTGGCCAGCGGCAAACGCCCCATCCTTTCCGATATCCCCGTCATGCACGAGATCGCAGGAGCCGAAGCCGACTTCGTCGAGGCGAAATCCGTCGAGGCCTGGGCCGTGGCATTGAGGGAAGCGATCGACGATTCCCGCCATGATGACGGCGGATATATGGAAAGCGCCTGCGCTCGAGGCCGCCTCTACGACTGGCGCCGCAATGCCGCCGAGACGCGGACAATCTACGCGGAGGCGGCGGCGAGTTTCGGAACCGCTTCGTAATTGACTTGGGCTACAGGCCCAATTGCGTCAGACGCTGTGAAGCATCCATGCGAGCGTCTGCTTCAGCGCGATATTCGGAAGGTTCGGAAGGCTTTCGTCGAGACGCCTGCGATCACCCTTCAGTTCCATGATCTCGTCGGCGCGCACGAAGCGCGGATCGATCTCCACTGCGATCTCGTGCCCCGTGATCTCAGTCATGATGGCGAGAATGTCTTTGACGCTGTGCGAGTGTCCTGAGGCGATATTGACGACCTCCGGCGGCTCTGCAGCCGTGATCAGACGAGCATAGACTTCGGCGACCATGCGAACGTCGGAATAGTCGCGCTTCGGCTCGATATTGCCGAGCGATATCCGGGGAGCGCGCCTGGCATAATGGGCGACGATCTTCGGAATGAGGAAGCGCTCCGATTGACCGACACCCGTATAGTTAAAAGGCCGTGTCACGACGACTGGCAGCCTCGGTGACCAGATGCGCGCCAGATGCTCGACGCAGAGTTTCGAGATACCGTATTCATTCGCGGGCATGAGCGGTGCCGTCTCGGCGATCGTTCCCGCCGTCGCATTGCCATAGACATTGGCGCTGCTGACGAGGACGGTGCGCGGCGCGGCATCCATCGCGCTCGCGGCGGCGAGAAGATTGCGCGTCCCCACAACATTCGCCGAGAACATCTCAGTCAGATCGCCATGGGCGACGAAAGCGACCGCCGCGAGATGGATGATCGCGTCGGGCCGAAGCGTCTCCAGCGCACGCTGAACGGCCTCCGCATCGGACAGTTCGAGCGCGACGAGAGCGGGCCCGCCCTCACGGCGCGTGGTGCCGATCGCCTCATGCCCGTCGCGGCTCAACGCCTCGATCACATAGCGTCCGGTGAAACCGTCCGCCCCGGTGACGAGAACTCGGCTCATCCGTCCTCCTCGAGAATGTGATGGGCCGGCCGGCTGTTGCGTCTGAGATCTGCCTCGACCATCATTCGGCAGAGGTCTTCAAGGCTGGTCTTGGCCTCCCAACCCAGCACCTCTTTGGCCTTGCCCGCATCACCCAATAGGAGTTCGACCTCGGCGGGGCGATAGAAACGCGGATCGATCACGACGAGTTCGCGCCCCGTTTCGCGCTCGATGCCGACCTCGCTCTCCCCTTCGCCCTGCCAGACGAGATCGATATCCAATTGACGGGCGGACTGATTGACGAAATCGCGCACGGTCACCGTGCGGTTGGTGGCGAGCACGAAGGTATCGGGCTCGTCGGCCTGCAGGATCCGCCACATGCCTTCGACATATTCGCGCGCATAGCCCCAGTCGCGCTTAGCGTCGAGATTGCCCAGAGCAAGCTTGTCCAAGGTGCCGAGCTTGATCCGGGTCAACGCGTCGGTGATCTTGCGAGTGACGAATTCCTTCCCGCGCAGCGGTGATTCGTGATTGAACAAGATGCCGGACGAGCCGTAAATCCCAAAGGACTCCCGGTAATTCACAGTCATCCAATGGGCATAGAGCTTGGCCACACCATAGGGGCTGCGCGGATAGAACGGCGTCTCCTCGTTCTGCGGCACCGCCTGAACCTTGCCGAACATTTCCGAAGTCGAAGCCTGATAGAAGCGGATAGACGGATCGAGAATACGGATCGCCTCGAGCACATTGACCGCACCCAAGCCGGTGACATGGCCGGTCAAAGCCGGCTGATCGAAGGAGACCCCGACAAAGCTTTGGGCCGCGAGGTTGTAGATCTCCTGCGGCTTGGTGCGCTCGATCAGCCGGATGGCCGATCCGAGATCGGTCAGGTCGAATTCAACCAAGTGAAAATTGGGATCGGCTTCGATGCCGAGTTCACGCACGCGCCAGAAATTCACCGAGGCCGCGCGTCGGAATGTTCCGTAGACCGTGTAGCCCTTTGAAAGAAGGAGTTCGGCGAGATAGGCGCCATCCTGGCCCGTCACTCCGGTTATGACTGCCGTCTTGGTCACTTGGCGTCCTCGTCTAATCGATTGGCGAGGGCTGGCGGCCCTGGATATCCTAACTCTTGCGTCCGTCGCTCCTTACGCGCCGGGCGTAGGCGGTGGCAACCACCGAGCCGACCCGGCATGACGGAAGCCAGGAAAGCGCTTCCTGCGAATGCGTTCAGTCGGCCGGTGCCTTGACGAGATCGAGGAGCTTTTCGCGGGACAGCGTGAAACCGCTTTCGACGAAGGCGCGGCGCAGACGGTCCAGCATCTGGCCGAGTTCGGGGCCCTTTGGAATGCCGGCGGCAATGAGATCGTCGCCGGTCACCGGCAAGGGCGGTGCTTCGAACCGCTCGGCGATTGAAAGCTGCGCACCGAGCCTCGCCGTTTCGGACAAGGTGTCTGGCTTGCCGCGTTGGGTCGCAAGCGCAAGACGAAGCCGATCTTTGATCGCCTGGCAGTCGCCGAAATAAAGCCGCGCTCGCAGCGAGCCGTCGCTCTCCTGCGCCTTGACGGGCTCCGCCTGAGCGAAGGCCACGAGCCGGTCGCGTTCGGTATTGGATAGGCGCAGACGACGGGCGAGTTCGGTGAGACGCGCCGCGTCCGGCGGAACGATCGCCATCAATCTGAGGAGGGGGTCAGGCTGCCAGCCAAGCTCCGCTTCGGCCAAGGTCAGCGGATGGATCGTGTCGATGCCCCAGCGCTCGCTCTCCGGCAGCACAGCCGTCAGGACGCCGCATTGACGCATCCATAAAAGCGCTCGGCTCGGATCTTTCGCCGAAAGAAGCTTGCGCAGCTCGTTCCAGACCCGTTCTGGCGACAGCCGCGACAGTCCTTCCTTCAACCGGGTCGAGGCGCGAAGGCCGTCTGCATCCGGCCGGCCACGGCCATACCAGGCAAAGAAGCGGAAGAAGCGCAGAATGCGCAGATAGTCTTCCCGGATCCGGTCCTCCGCCTCGCCAATAAAGCGCAGGGTCTGCGTCTCGATGTCGGCCGCCCCGCCGACGAGATCGATTACGTCCCCATCGGCGGTCGCGTAGAGAGCATTGATGGTGAAGTCGCGGCGTTTGGAGTCGGCCGTCCAGTCCTTTCCGAAGCGGACCTTGGCGTGGCGTCCGTCCGTCTCGATATCCTCGCGCAGGGTCGTCACCTCGAAGGGGCGTCCGTTGGCGACGACTGTTACCGTGCCATGCTCGACACCGGTCGGCACGGCTTTCAGCCTCGCCGCCTCGATCCGCCGGATGGTCTCCTCGGGCAGGCATGTCGTCGCGATGTCGATGTCTGTGACCGGCAGGCCGAGCAGCGCGTTGCGCACGGGTCCGCCGACGATGCGCGCTTCCTCGCCATCGGCCGACAGGATTGCCAGGATCGACTGAAGCGACGCATCGGCAAGCCAGTCCGGTTCGATCCGAAGATCGGTCATGCATAATACCTTTCATAGAGGGTGCGGATGATCCCCGCGGTCACGCCCCAGATGTAGCGATCGCCGAAGGGCATCGCATAGAAATGGCGCTCGACGCCGTCGAATGCCTTGGAATGGCGCTGGTGGTTGGCTTCGCTCATCAGGAAGGAGAGCGGCACTTCGAAGATGTCGTCGACCTCGTCCGGATTGGCCGTCAGCGAGAAGCCAGGCGCGACGGAGGCCAACACCGGCGTGATGCGAAAACCGGTGGTGGTGAGATAGCGCGGCAGCCGGCCGAGCGGTTCGACGAAGCGGTTTGCCAGCGCAATCTCCTCGCGGGCCTCGCGCAGCGCCGCCGCTTCAGGTGAAGCGTCCTCCGGGTCGATCGATCCGCCGGGAAAGGCGATCTGCCCGGAATGCTTTCTCAGCTTCTGCGTCCGGCGGGTCAGGATGACGCCCGCCCCGTCGGGTCGATCGACGAGAGGCACGAGAACGGCGGCCTCACGCACCTTGGCGCGCTCCATCAGCTGGACAATGTCAGGATTGAGAAGATGATCGCCATATTCGACCCCAACAGGATCAGCCATGGCGTCGCCGCGCGCTTCCAGGCGCAAGCGGAAATCCTCAACCGTGAAGCGGGCCGAACGCGTCTGTAGCGTTTCGGCCTCCATCACGCGGTCTCCCCGTCGGCGCCGGCCGCCGGCCCGTCGAAGACGGCACCGCCTGAGCGTAAGACGTACCGCCCGTTTTCGAACTCCAGCAAATCGGCCAGTTCCATGGCCAGACTGCGGGTCAGGCGCGCTTCGAGACGGCCGCGCACGATGAGCGAGGGACGAAACTCGGCCTCTGCTTCCTTTGGCAGAAGAATTGGATGCTCGGCATCGACCTCGACCACGTCGCCCAGATTGGTGCGAAAGACGAGGATAGGCACGCCGTCTCGTCTTGTCTGCTGCATCTCCACGGCGAGGAACGGTGTGTCCTCGATCGTGATTCGAAGCTTCTCCACCGGCGTGACGAGATAGGTCTTCCCATCCTCGTCTTTCCGCAGAACGGAGGCAAAGAGCCGCACGAGGGCTTCACGTTCGATCACCGTTCCGCGATAGAACCAGCGGCCGTCGCTGGCGATGCGCATGTCGATCACTCCGCAATCGGGCGGATTCCAGGCATCGACCGGGGCGCCGCCAGGCGCTGGTTTTGCGGCCCATTCGGCGATTCCGGCCAGATCGGGGGACGCCTCTAGCATCCCTTCGGCTGTCGTCTTTGACGTCTCTTGCTTCATCGCCTTGCCATATAGGCTCGATCGGGAACGGCTTCATCCAAGCGTGCCGTCTTATTTCGGCCAGCCTGAAGGCTCACGAAAGTGTTGCCCCGTCTTTCTTGCAAGGGCGGGGCACAAGGTTTTTCATGGTGGGCAGAGCGGTGGGCCCACGCGAGACATCGAACATATGCCCTCGCTGACTTTGCCAAGCCCCGCCAGACCGAAGGACGATTCATGACCGTTCATATCTCGACCGAAGCTCCCCTGAGTGAGGAGGAGATCATTCGTCAGGCCGAGGCCGCTCTTGCCGATATCGCGCGGGTGCGGGAAACGGTCGGGCGGGTGATCTTCGGCCAGGAGAGTGTCGTCGAGCAGAGCCTCATCGCGATTCTCGGCAGCGGCCATGGGCTCCTCGTCGGCGTGCCGGGCCTTGCCAAGACCAAGCTCGTCGAAACCCTGGGAACGGCCTTGGGGCTCGATTCGCGCCGCATCCAGTTCACGCCCGATCTCATGCCCTCGGACATCATCGGCACAGAGGTGATGGATCAGGATGAGAGCGGGCGCCGCTCCTTCCGCTATGTGCGCGGGCCGGTCTTCGCCCAGCTTCTGATGGCCGACGAGATCAACCGCGCTAGCCCGCGGACCCAGTCCGCCCTCCTCCAGTCCATGCAAGAGTATCACGTGACGGTCGCCGGTGAGCGTCACGACCTGCCGCGCCCCTTCCACGTGCTCGCGACCCAGAACCCGCTGGAGCAGGAAGGCACCTATCCCCTGCCCGAGGCCCAGCTCGACCGCTTTCTGATGCAGATCGACGTCTTTTATCCCGACATCGAGGCCGAGCGGCGCATCCTTCTGGAGACAGGTGGGCCGGCGGAAGCCAAGGCCGAAGCGGTCATCAGCGCCGAGCGGCTCATCGAAATTCAGAATCTCGTGCGCCGCATGCCGGTGGCGACCAGCGTCGTCGATGCGATCCTGCGTCTCGTGCGCTCGGCCCGGCCCGGCAACGGCCACGCGGAAGCCGATGCCCATATCGCCTGGGGTCCGGGGCCACGCGCGTCCCAGTCGCTGATGACCTGCGTGCGTGCCCGCGCGCTCTATGAGGGACGCCTTGCGCCGTCGATCGACGACGTCATGGCGCTGGCGGAGCCGATCCTGCAGCACCGCATGGCGCTGAATTTCGCTGCACGCGCCGAGGGCATGAGCGTGCGTGACGTGATCGCCGCGCTCAAGCGCGACGCGGCCTAATCAGAGAAGAACCATTTCATCGATGCCCATCGGATCGGCCGTCGACCTCACCTCATCCTCCGAAGCGCTGGTGCGCGGTCGCCAGCGCGCGGCGCTCATGCCCGACCTCCTGGTCGATGCCAAGCGCGTCGTCGCGACCGTGATCGCCGGCTGGCATGGACGCAAGCGTCGGGGCGTCGGGGAGAATTTCTGGCAATTCCGCCCCTTCGTTCAGGGCGAGCAGGTCTCCCGCATCGACTGGCGGCGCTCGGCTCGCGACGATCATGTCTATTTGCGTGACCGCGAATGGGAGGCGGCTCATACCGTATGGCTTTGGGCCGACCCCTCCCCCTCCATGCGCTTCGTGTCGAAGGCCGCGCAGGTCTCGAAGGAGTCGCGCGCGCTCGTTCTCGTCCTGGCGCTGGCCGAGATCCTCTCGCGCTCGGGCGAGCGGATCGGCTATCCCGGTGTCGTCGACCCCGTCTCGGCGCGCGATGCCTCCGAACGCATCGCCGCAGCGCTCGCAAGCCGCCGGCCCGATGATGGCTTCCCGCCGGACGACCGGCTGCGCCGCCATTCGGAGATCGTCATCCTGTCCGATTTTCTCGATCCGATCGAAGAGGTTCTTACGCGGGTCGATAAGATCGGCAAACGCGGCATTCGCGGCCATCTCGTCATGATCAACGATCCGGCCGAAGAGGTCTTCCCCTATACGGGCCGCACCGAGTTCCGCGATCCCGAAACCGGCCAGCGCCTCACCGCCGGCCGCGCCGAAGCTTTGCGCGACGATTATCGCCGCCTGATGACCGCGCGGCGCGAGGCGATGGCCGATCATTGCCGCCATCTCGGTTGGAGCTTCATTGCCCACCGCACGGACCGGCTGGCATCGGAAGTTCTCGTCGCGCTGCATGGGCAATTGTCCGGTTCGCCGCAGGGCTCGGGAGCCCGCCAATGATGGGGGGGCTCAGCCTGTCTTTCGGCGCACCACTGGTCCTGGCCGGCCTTCTGGCGCTCCCGGTCATCTGGTGGCTTTTGAAGCTCACCCCGCCGCGCCCGCAGACCGAGGCCTTTCCGCCCCTACGCATCTTGCAGCGCGTCCTGAAGAGCGAAGAGACGCCCTCGAAGTCACCCTGGTGGTTGACCCTCCTGCGTCTTCTTTTGGCGGCGCTCGTCATCTTCGCGCTCGCTGCCCCCACCCTCAATCCGCGCGAAAGCGTCGTGACGGGCTCGGGACCAGTCGCGCTTCTCGTCGACAATGGCTGGGCGAGCGCCGAAGGCTGGAATGAGCGCGTCGCGGCGGCGAGAGATCTTATTCGCCAGGCGGGCGAGGCTGGCCGACCCGTTGCTCTCGCCTTCACGGCTGAAGACACCGACAATGACGCAACGCCCGTCGAGGCGGCAACCGCACTGGAGCGTCTCGGCGCCGCGCGTCCGCGTCCGATCCCGGCCGATCGAACCGGCGCCGCCGAGCGGCTTGCGACGGGCCTTGCGGGCCGGCCGGTCGGCTCTCTCGTTTTCCTGTCCGACGGGCTCGATTCGGCTGGAACGCAAGCCGCCATCGAAAGGCTGCAGGCTCTCGCGCCCGAACAGACGCTCACCTATCGCCCGGATATCGGCGGCGTCGTCGCTCTGACCGCCGCTGATAATTCGACCGACGCACTCGTGGTCGATGCGGTTCGGCCGGCCGGCCTCACGACGGGTTTCCGCGCCGATCTCCTCGCGGTCGATCCCCAGGGACGCGAGATTGCTCGCACGGCGCTCGGCTTTGCGGCGGGCGAAGCTACGGCCAGTGCGCGCTTCGAGATCCCCGTCGAGCTGCGCAACGACATCGCCCGGCTTCAGCTCGACAATGCCGGCAACGCCGCCGAAGTCCGCCTCGTCGACGACTCCTTCCGGCGCCGGCGCGTCGCTCTCGTCTCCGGCGAGCCGGCCGATCTTGCCCAGCCGCTTCTGTCGCCACTCTATTATATCAGCCGGGCTCTCGAACCCTTCGCCGACATCGTTCGGGCCCAGAGCGCCGATCTGTCCGAGGCGATCCCCGCCCTTCTCGAACAACGCCCCTCCGTGGTCGTCCTCGCCGATATCGGCGTTCTGCCGGAAGAGGCGGAAGACGCGCTCCAGGCCTTTGTCGAAAATGGCGGCTATCTCGTGCGCTTTGCCGGTCCGCGCCTTGCCGCGACGACCGGCGAGGATCGCCTGGTTCCGGTACGCCTTCGCGGCGGCGAACGCCAGCTCGGCGGCGCCATGTCCTGGTCCGAACCACAAACTGTTGCGGCAATGGATGAAGACAGCCCGTTTGCCGGCATCGCGGTGCCGGACGACGTGACCGTGTCGCGACAGATCCTCGCCGAGCCCTCGGCCGACCTCGCCGATCGGACCTGGGCGAGCCTTGCCGACGGAACGCCCCTCGTCACCGCCGAGACGGTTGGGGCCGGCACGATCGTCCTCTTTCACGTAACCGCCGAAGCGACCTGGTCGAACCTTCCGATCTCAGGCGCTTTCGTCGAAATGCTGAGGCGGATCGTCTCTCAATCCCGCGCCGAAGCCGGCGCGCCGCAGACCGGCGAGACGGCCGCCGAGAGCCTCGCACCTTACCGGGTCCTCGACGCCGACGGACGGCTGACGGCTCCCGGCCCTGAAGTCGAACCGCTGGACCCGGCCGCAGATACAGCGATTACGCGCTCGCATCCGCCGGGGCTCTATGGCTCGGAGGACGGCTATCGAGCACTCAACCTCTTCGGTGCCGATGCCGAACTCGCCCCCTTGCCCGACATCGCCATCGGCGCAAACTCTGAATTGCGGGCCTATGAGAGCGGGGAATCGGTCGATCTTGCCCCATGGCTTTTCGCCCTTGCGCTCTTCCTCTTCGCGCTCGACGCTCTGGCGCTCCTCTTGATGAATGGTGGTCTCTCCCGCATTCGCGACACAGTCGCGACACGCAGCCGCTCGGCGATCCCAGGCCTTGTCTTCGTTCTCATTACGTCAGCCTTCGCCGTCACCTCCGCGCCGGGCAAAGCCGAGGCTCAGACCACCCTAAGCGAGCCCCCGAGGGTCGATGCCGCCACGACGATCGAAGACGTGGAACGGGCAGTGAAGGCTACCGAGACGACCCATCTCGCCTATGTAGAGACGGGTGACGAGGCGCTCGACGAGATTTCGGCCGCCGGCCTGTCCGGGCTTTCGCAATTCATTCAGGCCAAGACGGCGCTGGAGCCCGGCGAGCCCATGGGCGTCGACATCGAGAGCGACGAGCTCGCCTTCTATCCCCTTCTCTATTGGCCAATCGATGCATCGACACCGATGCCGTCGGAACAGGCGATCAGCCGCGTCGACGCCTATATGAAACAGGGTGGCACGGTGCTGTTCGACGTGGCGGGCGATGCCTTGACCGGTTTTGGGACGGGTCAGGTCTCGGCGGGCCAGCGGCGCCTTCGCGATATTCTCGGCGATCTCGACATTCCCCCTCTGGAGCCGGTGCCGAACGACCACGTCCTCACCAAAGCCTTCTACATCCTCGATAGCTTTCCCGGACGCCATTCGAACTCGGAGCTTTGGGTGGAATCCTTGGTGCCCGACGCGGAAGGAACGATGCGCCCGGCGCGCGGCGGCGACGGGGTCTCCTCGATTATGATCACCTCGAACGACTTCGCCAGCGCATGGGCGGTCGACGATGCGGGTCTTTTCCTGTTTCCGACCGACTCGAGCGATCCGATGCAGCGCGAATATGCCTACCGCGCCGGGGTCAATATCGTGATGTATGTCCTGACCGGTAACTACAAGGCCGACCAGGTCCATGTGCCGGCGCTGCTCGAAAGGCTCGGCCAATGACCTGGTCCATCGATTTCGCGCCCTTCTTCTCCTGGACTGTCATCAGCCTCATCGCGGTGCCCGCCGCGATCCTCGCGGCGGGTCTCGTCGTAGCCCGGCTTCGAGGCGCCTTCGTTCGCGTGCTTGCCCTGGCGGCGCTCATTCTCGCCCTTCTCAATCCCATCGTCTTGCGTGAAGAACGCGATCCTTTGAAAAGCGTCGTCGCGCTTGTCGTCGATCGCAGCCAAAGCCAGACCATCGGCGAGCGCGAGGCGGAGACGACTGCGGCCGTCGAAGCGCTACAGACCAGCCTGTCACGCTTTCCCGAATTCGAGGTTCGCACCGTCGAAGCCCGCTCAGGCGCATCGCCAGGCAGCGATGCGACGACGGCGCTCTTTTCAGCCATGTCCTCAGCCTTGAGCGATGTCCCGCCGGCCCGTGTCGGTGGCGCCATCATGGTGACCGACGGCGAGGTTCACGACATCCCGGCCGACGCCTCACGTCTCGGCTTCGAGGCGCCGGTTCACGGCCTGATCACGGGCCGCGAAGACGAATATGACCGGCGGATCGAGATCGTCTCGGCGCCCCGCTTCGGCCTCGTCGACGAGCCGCAGCGCATCGCCTATCGCGTTCTCGAGGATGGACCGGCGAGCGGGACGGGTGGCTTCAACGTCCAAGTGTTTCTCAATGGCGATCTCGTCACGCGCCAAAGCGCCCAGCCGGACACGGAGCAGACGGTCGATCTCGTCCTTCCACGCGCGGGCAAGAACATCGTCGAACTTCAGGTCGAGCGCGCCGACAACGAGATCACCGACGTCAACAATCGCTCGATCGCCATCGTCGATGGCATTCGGGAAAATTTGCGCGTGCTGCTCGTTTCGGGCGAGCCTCATGCGGGCGAGCGCACCTGGCGCAATCTTCTCAAATCGGACGCGGCGATCGATCTTGTCCATTTCACCATTCTGCGCCCACCCGAGAAGCAGGATGGCACGCCGATCAACGAACTCTCGCTGATCGCCTTCCCGACGCGCGAGCTTTTCGTCGAAAAGATCGACGACTTTGATCTGATCATCTTCGACCGTTATCAGGAACGCGGCGTCCTGCCGGCGCTCTATTTCGACTATATCGCGCAATATGTGCGCAATGGCGGCGCGATGCTGGTCGCGGCCGGTCCGGAATATGCGGGCCGGGAAAGCATCGCCCAGACGCCGCTCCAATCGGTCCTGCCGGCGCTCCCCACAGGAGAGGTCGATAGCGGCGCCTATTTCCCGCGCCTCTCCGAGATCGGTCAGAAACATCCGGTGACGCGCGACTTGCCCGGCTCCGCCACCGAGCCACCGGATTGGAGCCCCTGGTTCCGCGCGATCGATGTCGGACGGACCCAAGGTTCCACTGTCATGAACGGGCCAGACGACAAGCCGCTTCTGGTCCTCGACCGCGTCGGCGAAGGACGGATCGCCCTTCTTCTCTCCGATCAGGAATGGCTCTGGTCACGCGGCTTCGAAGGCGGCGGCCCCCATGTCCAGCTGTTCCGGCGCCTCGCCCATTGGCTGATGAAGGAGCCCGAACTCGAGGAAGAGGCGCTCGACGCCGAGGCTCGCGGCACCGACCTCGTCATCACCCGCCAGACGATCGGCGACGACCCTGGCCCCGCCACCATCATCACGCCCTCCGGCGAGGCGATCAATGTGGATATGCGCATGATCGAGCCAGGGCGCTGGGAAGGGCGGCTCGAGACCGAAGAACTCGGCCTTTTCCAGGCCGCCAATGGCGATTTGAGAGCGCTCGCCAATATGGGCCCGGTCAATCCCCGCGAATATCGCGAGGCGGTCTCCACGACTGAGAAGCTCGCGCCGATCGCCGAAGCGACCCGCGCTTCCGTTCGCCGCATTGCCGAGGACGGGGACGTCGAAGTGCCGCGCATCGTGCCCGTCTCTGGCCGGGCGAGCGCCGACGGGCGCGACTGGATCGGTCTTAAGACGACCGAGGAAACCGTCCTGCGCGGCGTCGACCGAACGCCGCTTTTCGGCGGGTTTCTGGGTCTCGCCGTCCTGCTCTTCGCCCTGTCGGCGACCTGGTATCGCGAGGGGCGGTAGCACTATTGGATGCGTGAATAAAAGGCGGCTACCGCCGGCAAACCGGACCGGTGAGAGTGAGCGTCGCCCTCGGCACGAGCTCCAGCGCCAGAAGCCGTGTCGGATCGACCGGACGCGGGAGTTGGATCCTGCCGGGAAGAACCGGGCGATAGCCAAGGCCCCAGTAATAGGGCTGGTCGCCGACAAGGAGGATGACGGTCTCGCCGGCCTCTGCCGCGCCTTGCGCGGCGCGGCGCATCAGGGCTTTGCCGATGCCTTTGCCTTTCAGGAACGGGCGCACGGCTAGCGGGCCGAGCATCAGGGCTGGCGCATCACCCACCCCAATCTTCGTCTGGCGGACGGAGCCGACGATCTCTCCGCCGAAATCGGCGACATAGGACAGGGCCGGATCATAGACCGCGAGCTCGCGCACGCGCTCTGCGGCCCGCGTATAGCGGCCCGGGCCGAACGCTTCGTCGGTGATGGTTTCTATGACGTCGAGGTCTGATGCCTCTTCCGGCCGATACCGGATGGCGGCGGGGTCGAACATGGCAGGTCTACTTTGGAGAGAGGGTCACGGGAGCGATCTCGGCCCCCGCGCCCATAGCGCGTCGGACCCGAGTCCGGTCGATCGGCGGCGCCTCAGGCGCTCAGCTGTCCTCGTCGTCGCAGAAGCACGAGCTTCATTCCCCATCACCATGCCGGCCGCTTCCAGCCGATCTTCCGCATGATCGTCAGCGATCAGGCTTCCCGACCTTCGCGCACGATTACGCAGCGAAGGATTAGCACTCGCCTTTTGCGGCGTCCACTGACCGGCGACACTGCGTCATGGCCATTGCGAGGAACAACCGGTCCACGCCGAGGGTTGTTTCCTCATAGGATCGAACGAAACGAATTTTCGCGGAGGACGAGCGTCATGGGCCTTCTGGTCGACGGCAAGTGGCAGGACAAATGGTATGACACGGATTCGACGGGCGGACGGTTCAAGCGCCAGGAATCCTCTTTTCGCAACTGGGTTACGGCCGATGGCTCGCCGGGGCCAGACGGCCAGCCGGCGGAGAAGGCGGAAGCGGGGCGTTACCACCTCTATGTCTCGCTCGCCTGCCCCTGGGCGCATCGTGTCCTCATCGCGCGTAAGCTGAAGCGATTGGAGGAGGTGATCTCCCTCTCGGTTGTCGACTGGCATATGGGCGAAAACGGCTGGGAGTTTTCCGATCGCGAGGGCACGATCCCGGATACGGTTCTCGGAAAGGACAAGCTCTATGAGGTCTATCTCCAAGCCGATCCGCATTTCACCGGCAGGGTAACGGTCCCCGTTCTATGGGACAAACAGCGCGGGACGATCGTCAACAACGAATCCTCGGAGCTCTTGCGCATTCTCGACAAGGGTTTTGCGGAGTTTGGCGAGCCAAGCGTCGATCTGACGCCGGACGGCCTTCTGGCAGAGATCGAGGAGGTCAATCATCGCGTCTATCACGACGTGAACAATGGCGTTTACAAATGCGGCTTCGCGACGACGCAGGAGGCCTATGAAGAGGCCTTCGGCAAGCTATTCGATACGCTCGACTGGCTGGAAGACCGCCTGTCGCGCCAGCGTTACCTGACCGCCTCGGCCGAGCCGACCGAGGCCGATTGGCGGCTCTTCACGACGCTGATCCGGTTCGACGCAGTCTATCACGGGCATTTCAAATGCAATGCCCGCCAGATCGCCGACTATCCAAATCTCTTCGGTCTCTTGCTCGAACTCTATCAGTGGCCGGGCGTCGCGGAGACAGTCAATTTCGACCACATCAAGCGGCACTATTACGAGAGCCATAAGACCATCAATCCGACTGGCATCGTCCCGCTCGGCCCCGTTCAGGACTTGAGCGTTCCGCATAACCGCCATCGACTAGAAGCGGCGGCGAAGGCGGCTTGACGCAAACCGCCACCGCTTAGAGACGCGCGGCGCCCTACCAAAGTGGGTCGGGTTCCGCCCGGCCCGCCCATTCGTCGAGTCGCCGTTTCGTTCCGCTGGTCAGCCCCTCGGGCAAGGCGTCGAGGGGAAAGAAGCCGGCCTCTGCGATTTCGCGGTCCGGCTTCTTGGATGCCGACTGGGACACTCGATCGCAGGCATAGAAGGCGACATGATCGCGTCGCGACATGGCGGCGTTGTGATGGAGCGAAACGAGGCGCAGAGGCGCCTGGGCGGACAGATTGCCCTCTTCCGCCAATTCTCGATGCGCCGCCGCCTCGATGGTCTCGCCGGGATCGACACCGCCGCCCGGCAAATGCCAGCCGCGCACATAAGTGTGTCGGACGAGGAAAAGATGCCCGCTCTCGTCGAAGGCTGCGACCCGAACGCCAAGGGTCATCGGCCGGAGCATCAGATGCGCCAGATGAAATGCGCGAACGAGGATTTTCTGCATACGCTCCGTTTCCTCCGAGCCCGTTTCGCATAGATGACCTGTTTCGACTTGAGGCCGAAGCCTCGCCTCGGAGCGACCGGATCGCTGAAGGCGCGGCTCACAAAGACTATCGAGGGACGCCAGGCGAAACCTCAGCGACGTCGTCGCTGAAGCCGCCGAAAAGCCCCCGCCGTCACAGGACTAGCGATGTTTCGTCTCGCCCATCTCTCCGACATTCATCTCGGTCCCCTGCCGGAATTGTCCTTTCGCGAACTCGCGACGAAGCGCGTCACCGGCTATGTCAATTGGCACCGAAATCGGCGGCGGTCGATGTTCGGCGATACCCTGACCGATCTCGTCGCCGACATGAAGATGCAAGCGCCCGACCATGTGGCGGTGACCGGCGATCTGGTCAATCTGGCGACCAAGAAGGAGACGGTCGCAGCCCGGCTTTGGCTGGAAGATCTCGGCGCGCCCCATGACGTCTCCGTCGTTCCCGGCAATCACGATGCCTATGTGCCCGGCGCGCTGAAGCGCTCCTATAAGGAATGGTACGACTATGTGGTGGGCGACAATCCCCTCCACGCGATCGGCAATTCCTTTCCCTATCTCAGAACCCGTGGCCCCGTGGCCCTGTTCGGCGTTTCGACGGCGGAGGCGACGGCGCCCTTCTTCGCGACGGGCACGTTCCGCCGAGGCCAGGCTCTCGCGCTCGCAAAGCTCCTCGACCAAGCGGGCAAGGCCGGGCAGTTCCGCGTCGTCCTCATCCATCACCCGCCGATCTCCGGCGCGACGTCGTGGCACAAGCGGCTGGTCGGCAAACAGTTCTTCTCAAAGGTCATTCGCGATGTGGGGGCCGAACTCGTTCTGCATGGCCATACCCATCTCGACACGCTCTATTGGCTCGATGGTCCGCAAGGCACGAAGGTGCCAGTTGTCGGCGTTCCCTCCGCAAGCCAGTCCCCCGGCGCGGACAAGCCGGCCGCGCGCTATAATCTGTTCGAGATCGACGGCGAGCCCGGCGCCTGGAGCCTCACCCAGCGTGAACGCGGGCTGCACGAGACCCTGTCCGGCATTGGCTGGGTCCGCGAACGCGATCTCCTGAATGACGGCCGTGCGGTGGATGCACGCCCGCGATCGGATGCGCGGCCGGCTCATGGACCGGTGACGCCGATGGACGAGATCGAAGAGGCGCAATAGGCGAGCGGGTACAGCTCGGAGAGCCTTGAAAGCCACTCAGCTCGGAGAGACGCGACGTTCAGAGTATGATGCCGAAAAGTTTCATGACTTTTCGGAAAAAATCATGCGAAAACAAAGACTTAGAGAGAAATCGCCATCCTGATCTATCGCATTTGGCTCTAGCCGAGGCGCAGACCATACCAGCTGGCGAGCGCGAAGAGCGCGCCGGCGCCAAGGACGATGCCGATCAAGAGCCAGACGAGACCAACGACGAATTCGTTGGAGCCGCCGGCGCGCGGGACCTCATTGGTCTTTTGCGCGGTCGGCCCATGCTCGATTTGGCGCAGAGGCTCGACGCCCCGTTCAGGCTGAGTGCGCAGGCGGGCTGGATCGCCGGCCCGTTCGCTGATGCCGTCCGTCACCGCATAGGCGCGATCCCGCTCGACGATCCGCTCTGCCACGTAGGTCGTCACATGATCGGCGACGGTGCGCGGTTCGGTCGACTCGACGAGGGTGACGCGACCCAGCCTCGTTTCACGAACGAAGCGATAGGTCCGCCGGTCGCGGGCCATCATCACATGAGCCGTGCCGTCGATCCAGAGGCGCGATGTGGGCCCACCACTCAAGGCGAAGTCGAAAAGATCGTCATGGGGGTCGAGTTCTTCGGCAACCGGTCGTAATTCTTCGGCCAGAATCTCCAGCCGCGCGCGGTCCGCTTCGCGAATGTCGATGACGACGTCGGACCGCTGCGCTGCAGCGATCTTCGCTGCCCTGACCGCATCGGCGAGCCGTCTCGTTCCCATCAGGGATGCGACCTTCTCGCTGTTTTCGGCCATGGGGCGACGCCTCGTTCGTTCAGTCTCGTCAACGGTTCTTTAACTTACCGGGGAAGCCGTTCGGTTCCAAGCGGAACCAACACCGACGCGACGCGATGGCGGCATTTCCATCACAGGCGTCCCGCCCCGATGCATCATGAAAACCGGCCGTGCCGGATCGGCACGGCCGGTCTCTTAAAATGACGCAATGCGAAAGCCTGCGATCACTGAGCGAGGATACGATTCGCCGCAGATGCGATGGCGACCAGCGAAGCGGTCACGATGTTCTTGTTGATCGCGACGCCGAAGAGGCGACCGCCAGGATGGGCAATCTCCATGTAGCAGATGGCGCGCGCATCCGAGCCCTGGCCGAGCGAGTGCTCAGAATAGTCGTGGACCGACAGGGGAATGCCGATATGGCGGGACAAAGCATCGACGAAACCGTCGACAGGTCCCGTTCCCTTGCCGGTTACGACGATCTCTTCGCCATTTTCGATCAACGTCGCCTCGACGATCCGCCCTTCCGCGATGTTCGGGTCGGGACGGGTGACGTGATTGACGAAGCGCAGACGCCCTTCGGGCTGTTCCACATAGCGCTCCATGAAGCGATCGAAGATGCGCTTGGATGAAAGCTCCTTGCCCTCTTCATCGGTGATCCGTTGAATGTCCTCACGGAACTCGATCTGCAGATTGCGCGGCAGATTGAGCCCGTAATCCTCCTGCAGGACATAGGCGATGCCGCCTTTGCCCGACTGGGAGTTGATGCGGATGATCGCCTCGTAGGAGCGGCCGACATCCTTGGGATCGATCGGCAGATAAGGCACTTCCCAAGTCGGCGCATTGGCTTGGCGGATCGACTTCATGCCCTTGTTGATGGCGTCCTGGTGGGAGCCGGAAAAGGCCGTGTAGACCAGTTCGCCCACATAAGGGTGGCGTTCGCCGATCGCCAGCTGGTTACAATATTCGTAGACGTCTCTGATCCGATTGATGTCCGAGACGTCGAGCTGCGGGTCGATGCCTTGCGTATACATGTTCAAGGCCAGGGTCACGAGATCGACATTGCCGGTGCGCTCGCCATTGCCAAACAGCGTACCTTCGACGCGGTCGGCTCCCGCCATCAGCCCCAATTCGGTCGCCGCGATCGCCGTTCCCCGGTCGTTATGGGGGTGCAGGGAGATGATCAGGTTTTCCCGATTGTCGAGCTGACGGCACATCCATTCGATCTGGTCGGCATGGACGTTGGGCGTCGACATTTCAACCGTTGCCGGCAGATTGAAGATCAGCTTGTTGTCGGCCGTCGGCTGAATGATCTCCGCGACCGCATTGCAAATCTCGGCGGCGAATTCGAGCTCGGTGCCGGTGAAGCTTTCCGGAGAATATTCGAACCGGTATCCGCCGCCGGCCTTGGCCGCCATGTCGGTGATCATCTTCGCGGCATCAACGGCGATCTGCTTGATGCCGGCCCGATCCTTGCCGAACACGACGCGGCGCTGCAATTCGCTGGTCGAATTGTAGAAGTGGACGATCGGGCGCTTGGACCCTTCCAGGGAATCGAAGGTGCGCTGGATCAGCTCCGGCCGGCACTGGACCAGAACCTGCAGTGACACGTCATCCGGCGCCCCGCCCTCCTCGATGCACCAGCGCGCGAAATCGAAATCGGTTTGCGAGGCCGACGGGAAGCCGATCTCGATTTCCTTGAAGTTCATCGCGAGCAGCAGGGCGAAGAAACGCGCCTTGCGATCATGGCCCATCGGATCGACCAGCGCCTGATTGCCGTCGCGCAGATCGACCGAACACCAGATCGGCGGCGCAGTGATTTCCTTCGACGGCCAAGTGCGGTCCGGCAGGTCGACCACGCCATAGGGGCGATATTTCTCGCCCGCATTGGTCATGGTGCGGCCGCGCCCGCCCGGAAAGGGCTTCTTCGCCTCGATCGTGGTGTCTTTCGCCGGGATCGGGATATTGTGGATGGCGGACATTGTCTTCTTCCTTCAATCGTCTCGTCGATCGGCGGGGCCGGCGGCAATGCCGCCCAAGGGCGTCATCCGCGATCGATCACGTCTTGTAAAGCGCGTTTGAAGGAGCAGGCCGGTCGGGCATCTCAAACCCGGAACCGGTCCATCGACCGCCGGGCGCCCCTTCTCGTTACCGGGCCCGACGGTCGCCGCTAAGGAGAAGAAGAAGGCCGAGAGCGCGCGACGCACGCCGACCCGTGTGGGCGGCGAAAAAGGCGTCGGAATAGGTCGCGGTCGGTTGCATGGCGCAAGAGATGCGACATCGGCGCAAAAAAGGCAAGGCCGGGCCCAGCGGCTTTTTCGCTCGCGCCGCAGGTCGCGCCGTCGGCATCGGCGCCAAAAGGGAGCTGCACCCTCGTCAATGCCGGCCGATAGTCAAACGCCGACCGGACATCATCCGATCGGCGTTGTCATCGTCAATTGCTCAGCCGGACTCCGCTCGCGGAAGCGAGCTGCTGGTCGGCATAGGACTGAGCGGTTCGCCGTTCCGCTTCGCTTGCGAGGCCAAAGACCTCTTCCTGAAGCGGGCGTATCCATTCGCGCTCGCTCTCGTCTGAACGGCGAAGCGCCATGGTGAGCATGGCGAGGCCGCGCACCGGTTCGGGCTCCAAAGCGATCGTACGGCCATCGAAGAGCAGATAGCCGAGCAGCGCCTGGGCGCCCACATGGCCCTTGGCCGCGGCCAGCTTCAACCACCGCGCCGCCTGGCGAGGATTTTCCCGTCCGCCTTCGCCATGCAGCATCATCCGGCCGAGCTCGAACTGGGCCTTCGGATCGCCAAAGAAGGACGCCGCGTGAAAATAGAACTGACGCGAACGCGGCAGATTGGGATCCACATGGCCGGGAATGCCGCGACGAAGATAGTCGGCCAGCGCGACGACGGCGCTCGCCACATAGGCTGCATTGGCGCTAGCGCCGCTCGGATCGTCCGGCTCTCGCACGATCTGCTCGAAAATCTTGAAGGCCTCGAAATCGTTCTCGGGAACGCCGTCGCCATCGGCATACATCCGGCCGAGCTTCCACAGCGCGCCGCGATGGCCCTTGTCGGCCGCATAGCGTAGCGTCTCGAAGGCTTGGCTCTTCTCGCCGCGCTTATAGGCCTTGAACCCTTCTGCGAAGAGCTCGATCGGGCTCGCATTGGGATCGGTCTTCGCCGCTGGGTCGAGCGCCAAGGCGTTGGCTCCCGGAACCGCAGCGAAGATCATTCCCGCAACGCAAGCAAGGAGAAAACGATTAGATGTCCGCATAGCAGTGCTTCTCGGCAGCGCCGCCCGGATGGGTGACGGCGCCAAGGCGGGCCGTTCCAACCTGCTGAGCATATTTCCACAGGGCTCCAGACTGATAGTCCGTCTCCCGAGGCGTCCATTCGGCGCGTCGCGCGGCCAGTTCGTCGTCGCTGAGCGCGACATCGAGCGTGCCGAGGGTCGCATCGATCGTGATGATGTCGCCGTCTTTCAGGAGACCGATCGGACCGGCGACCGCCGCCTCCGGGCCCACATGGCCGATGCAGAAGCCGCGTGTGGCGCCGGAGAATCGGCCGTCGGTGATGAGGGCCACCTTGTCGCCCATGCCTTGCCCGTAGATGGCGGCGGTGGTCGCCAGCATCTCGCGCATGCCCGGGCCGCCCTTTGGGCCTTCATAGCGGATGACGAGAACCTCGCCTTCCTTGTAGTCGCGCGCCGAAACGGCCTTGAAGCACTCTTCCTCGGAATCGAAGCAGCGGGCCGGGCCGGAGAATTTCAGCGTCTTCATGCCGGCGACCTTCACGATCGCGCCGTCCGGGGCGAGATTACCCTTCAGCCCGACGACACCCCCCGTCGCAGTGATCGGGTCGTTCGCCGCTCGCACCACGTCCTGATCGGGATTCCAGGCGACCTTGGCCATATTCTCGGCCAGCGTCCGGCCGGTCACCGTCATGCAGTCGCCATGCAGATAGCCATGCTCGAGCATGGTCTTCATCAGGAGCGGGATCCCACCTGCTTCGAACATATCCTTGGCGACATATTTTCCGCCCGGCTTCAGATCAGCGATATAGGGCGTCTTCTTGAAGATCTCGGCGACGTCGAACAGGTCGAATTCAATACCGCATTCATGGGCGATCGCCGGCAGATGCAGCGCGCCATTGGTCGAGCCGCCCGTCGCCGCGACGACGGCAGCCGCATTCTCCAAAGACTTCCGCGTGACAATGTCGCGCGGCCGGATGTTTCGCGCGATCAGCTCCATCACCATTTCGCCGGAGGCGTAGCAGAAGCGGTCGCGAATTTCGTAAGGGGCCGGCGCGCCGCAGGAGTAAGGCAGCGCGAGACCAATCGCCTCGGCGACGGTCGCCATGGTGTTGGCGGTGAACTGCGCGCCGCAGGAGCCAGCCGAGGGGCACGCCACCTGTTCGATCTCGTCGAGATCCTCGTCCGACATCTGCCCGACCGAATGCTGGCCGACCGCCTCGAACATGTCCTGCACGGTGACCTGACGGCCGCGGAATGTGCCGGGAAGAATCGAGCCGCCGTAAATGAAGACGGACGGCACATTGAGGCGAACCATCGCCATCATCATGCCCGGCAGCGACTTGTCGCATCCAGCGAGACCCACCAGCGCGTCATAGCAATGGCCGCGCATGGTCAGCTCGACCGAATCGGCGATGAGATCGCGCGAGACTAGCGAGGACTTCATGCCCTGATGGCCCATGGCGATGCCGTCCGTGACGGTGATGGTGCAAAATTCGCGCGGCGTGCCGTTGGCGGCCGCAACGCCCTTCTTGACCACCTGGGCCTGACGCATCAGCGCGATGTTACAAGGGGCCGCTTCGTTCCAGCAGGAGGCGACGCCGACCAGCGGCTGATGAATTTCCGCCTTGGAGAGGCCCATCGCATAGAGATAGGAGCGATGCGGCGCGCGCGCCGGCCCTTCCGTCACATGACGGCTCGGCAGTTTCGCCTTGTCGAACACGTTTGCGTCCATTGTCCCCTCGCCTGCTGTCCGCCCCATCCGCGCCTTTCCCCGAAGCGCGCACCCTCTGGGTCGCTTCGTTTTATGGCGGCAACGGGGCATCGAGGCATTTCGGCAAGGTTATGCGATGCGCGGCGGCAATAGTGTTGCTTCGAAAGCACGGCTTTTCATGGCCGCAAAAAAGTGCAGCGCCGCCACAGGGGCAGCGCTGCATGATCTTTTCAAAAAAAAACAGGCTGATCGGATCAGAAGCTGAACTTCAGCGACGCAGTGCCCGCATAGACCATGTCGTTGCCGACAGTCGCGTTGAAGTAGGAGCCTTCCGAGATCGACTGCGAACCATCGGTCCAGTAGCCGACCAGGCCGCCAAGGCGGAATTCCGCCCAGTCGTTCGGCTTCACCGAGACGCCGCCGGAGAGGGTGTAGAGGTCCGTATAGGTGGTTTCCGCACCGGTCGACACGCCGCGATCATAGCCGAGCGCTACGACACCCGAGATCGCGTCGGTGAAGGCGCGGCCGACACCGATCGAAGCCGTGTAACCGTCCCGCCAGTTGTAGGGCTGATAGGTCGAGGTATTACCGACCGGGCTGATCAGGCTGTTCACGACGACGTTGTTGGTGCTCCAATCCGTCCAGCGGAAGGAGGCGAGAAGCAGTGTTCCCTCGGCGATGCCCGTCTGGAACTTCACGTCCAGATATTGCGGGCTGGTCACGTCGGTGAGCGTCGAGGTGAAAGTCGTGTTGCGGATGAGATTGGCTGCCGCATTGCCAGCCTGAGCGACGCCGCCTGTGACCACCGCCGGCAGCGGGATCGTCGTCAGTTCGCCGTTCAGCGTGACATAGGCCGAGTCGGTCACCGTGACATTCGCGGTGCCAGTCAGGTTGTCGTGCTCCACCTCGGACCGGTACATGACCTGGGCTCGCAGCGCGATCTCGGGAATCTCATAGGCCGCGCCGATGCGCCAGCCAGCCTCATAACCACCCTCGATGTCGCTTTCGACCAGCGTCGGCAGAGTGGCCTGCAGGCCGAATCGGTTGAGCTGACCGGCAAGAGCAGCCCCTTGAGGCCCGGATGCGGCGAGCTGGCCGTTCAGGCTACGGAAGCCGAGTGAAGACGCTTGGAAGTTGAAGTCTTCGACGAACAGGCCGCCCAGGAAGCTGAAGCGCCCGTAGTCCGACGCATAGCTGACGCGGCAGGTTGCGCCGAATTCGTTGGAGTCGAAGCCGATGGTGCGCGTCCGGGACAGAGCCGAAGTGCCGGGATTGCTCGAGACGAGACGGTCGGAGAGCTCGCCGCTCTGCGTCGCGGAGTTCTGGAAGGGAAGCGCACCGCCCGGCGAGCCACGATAATCCGCCTCGGCCGCGAAGGATTCGGTGTAATGAACGGCGCAGGCCGCCATATCGTTACCAACCGAAAAGGCCAAAGACGGGATGTCGTAGGTCTGGCTGTATTCGCCAAAATCCCCGCTGACGCCGTTGATGCTCTCGAAGCTACGCTTGGGGTTCACATAGGTGAGACCGGTGCGCATGTTCACCGTTCCCGATTCATAGAGAATATCGGTGTCTGGCGTCCCGCGCTGAAAACCGCCCGCAAGCACCGAAGTGCTCGACACGGAAACGGCCAAAGCCGCGAGCCAACGCTTGTGTATTGTCATCGTTTCTCTACTCCCCCAAGAACCCCGTCCAGCGACCTCTCCGAACGCCGGCAACATTGACGCAAGCGTAAAGCACCGGCCGAAGAGCGCAATAGTTGTCAAACGCTTGGGTGGGAAACTGTCGCATCGCAGTCACAGACCATACGTGCATACGACAATTCTCTGGTCGCAGACTGGAGACCACCCGCAACAGCTAGGAAATTCAAGGATATAAAGACGATCAACAGATTGAACGCAGAGAATTCCGGCTGCTTCCAAGTCTCAAAAGCCCTGTTCGAACGGAATCGAGCGAATGGATCGATTGATCCAGATGGCGATGCGTTGCCGTTTCGACACGATAATCGTCATGCGCCGAAGGATTCGCGTGATGGCTCAGCCGCTTAGAGCATCAGGCGGTCAATCGACATCGCCACATGTTTTCGATCGCCTTGATCCCGAACCGGGTTGCCTAAGAACCCATACCCAGGTTTTCGTCCGGCGCTGCAAGAGAGCGGGGTGGACCCATGCTATTATCATCTGGAGTGGCATTTGGGGCGAGGGAGACCAAGACGCATACCGCAATCGTTTTTCGATTGCGCAAGGTGTTCGAGACATGGGTCTACGGCCTTAATGAGTCGAGGATGACGACCGGGCTCAACACTCCGACCGATCGTCGGCCTTTTCCATTTGATACAACAGGACCAACACAAGAGCCCGGTCGCATCCCTGCGACCGGGCTCTTGTTCATTCTATCCGTCCAGGCGGCCCTCAGGTTTAGCGGCCCGACGAACAGACTGGATCAGGCGAGGCGTTGCAGCGCAGCCTTGAGGCTTTCGACCTCGCGGCTATAGGCCTCGCGCTTCTCGCGTTCCTGGGCAACGACTTCGTCCGGCGCGTTTGCGACGAATTTCTCGTTTCCAAGCTTCTTGTCGATACGGGTGATTTCGCCCTCGGTCTTGCCGATCGCCTTGGTCAGGCGCGCGCGCTCGGCCTCGATGTCGATCATGCCAGCGAGCGGCAGGGCGAAGGTCGTCTCGCCCACGATCAACTGCGCGGCCTGAGCGGGGACTTCGTTTGCCTCCGTCACGCTCTTCAAACGCGCCAGGCGCTTCAGCTGGGGCCCGTGCCGCTCGAGCCGATCGCGCGTGAGCGGATCGGGTGTAATAACCACCAGATCAGCCTCGGCGCCGGCTGGCACGTTCATCTCGGAACGAACCGAGCGGATCTCGGAGACGAGATCGACGAGCCAGTTGATATCCGCAGCCGATTCGGCGTCGGAAAAATTGAGCGTCGGCCAGTCGGCATGGCAGAGAAGACCGCTGCGGCCACCCTCGCCCGCCGTCGTTCCATAGAGCTCTTCCGTCATGAAGGGCATGAAGGGATGCAGAAGAGCGAAGATGCGATCGAGCGTATAGCCCATCGTCAGGCGAACCTCGTCCGCGGCCTGCGCGTCCTCCCCGTTCAAAGTCGGCTTCGACAGTTCCACATACCAGTCGCAGAAGAGGTTCCAGACGAAGCGATAAAGCGTCGCTGCCGCGTCGTTGAAGCGGAAGGCTTCGAGCGCGGCTTTCGTCTCCTCGCTCGCGCGGGCGAGTTCGGTCACGATCCAGCGGTTGATCGGAACTGTCAGCGAGGCCGGCTCGAGATCGACACCGTGCTTGGCGCCGTTCATCTCGGCAAAGCGGGCCGCATTCCAGACCTTGGTGCCGAAATTGCGATAGCCGGCAATCCGCTGGGGATCGAGCTTCACGTCGCGGCCCTGGGCGGCCATGATCGCCATGGTGAAGCGCAAGGCGTCGGCGCCGAACTCGTCGATCAGATCGAGAGGGTCGATGACGTTGCCCTTCGACTTCGACATCTTGGCGCCGTGCTTGTCGCGAACGAGCGCATGAACATAGACCGTGCCGAAGGGCGCCTGGGGCATGAATTCCAGCCCCATCATCATCATCCGGGCGACCCAAAAGAAGATGATGTCGAAGCCGGTCACGAGCACCGAGGTCGGATAATAGGTGGCGAGCTCGGGCGTCTCGTCCGGCCAGCCGAGCGTCGAGAAGGGCCAGAGCGCGGAGGAGAACCAAGTGTCGAGAACGTCCTCGTCGCGCTTCAGGAAGCCTTCGCGCTTGGCCGGGTCCTCGGCCATGGCGCGGGCCTCGTCGTCGCTGATCGTGCCGTTCGTCACATAATGGGCGAGCGCGGCGGCGACCGCCTCCGCCTCGCTCTTCTCGACGAAGATCGATCCGTCCGGTCCGTACCAGGCCGGGATCCGATGGCCCCACCAGAGCTGGCGCGAGACGCACCAGGGCTCGATATTGTCCATCCACTGGAAATAGGTCTTCGACCAGGTTTCCGGCACGAAGCGGGTCTTTCCCTCTCGCACGGCCGCGATCGCAGGCGCAGCGAGCGTCTTGGCATCGGCGAACCACTGGTCGGTGAGCATTGGTTCGATGACGACGCCGGAGCGATCGCCGAAGGGCTGCATGATGGGCTTGTCTTCCACCATGATCATCAGGCCGTCCGCATCGATCGCGGCGACGACCTTCTCGCGCGCCTCGAACCGGTCGAGGCCGCGATAGTCCTCCGGCACGAGATTGATCTCGTCGACGGCGCCGGCATCGGGCGCCTTGCCGGAGGCGACGATCTCGGCGGCCCGTTTCGCGGCCTCGGCATAGGAAGCGCCGTCGCTGCGCAGGTGGCCGCGCGTATCCATCAGCCGATACATCGGCAGGTCGTTGCGGCGGGCGACCTGATAGTCATTGAAGTCGTGCGCGCCGGTGATCTTGACCGCGCCCGAGCCGAAATGCGGATCGGGATATTCGTCGGTGATGATCGGGATCAGCCGGCGATGCTCTTTCGGCCCAACCGGGATTTCGCAGAGCTTACCAACGATCGGCGCATAACGCTCGTCATCGGGATGAACGGCCACCGCACCATCGCCCAGCATGGTCTCGGGGCGTGTCGTGGCGATCGAGATATAGTCGCGCGTCTCGCGGAGCGTGACGTTTCCGTCTGCGTCCTTCTCGACGTATTCATAGGTCTCGCCGCCGGCCAGCGGATATTTGAAATGCCACATATGGCCGGGGGTCTCGCGGTTCTCGACTTCGAGATCGGAGATCGCCGTCTCGAATTTCGGGTCCCAATTGACCAGCCGCTTGTCCTTGTAGATCAATCCCTTGCGGTAAAGCTCGACGAAGACGTGGAGGACGGCCTTGGAGAGGCCCTCATCCATGGTGAAACGTTCGCGCGACCAGTCGCAGGAGGCGCCCAGTCGGCGAAGCTGGCCGAGGATCGACCCGCCCGATTCCGCCTTCCACTCCCAGACGCGCTCGATGAAGGCTTCACGGCCCAATTCCCGGCGCGTCACATTCTCGCCGCTCGCCGCCATCTGGCGCTCGACGACCATCTGCGTCGCGATGCCGGCATGGTCGAGACCCGGCTGCCAGAGGACGTTCTTGCCACGCATACGCTCGAAGCGCACCAGGATGTCCTGCAGCGTGTTGTTCAGCGCATGACCCATATGGAGGGAGCCAGTGACATTGGGCGGCGGTATGACGATCGAATAGGGATCGGCCCCGTCTTTCGCGCCGGCTCCGGCGGCAAAGGCGTTTGCCTCTTCCCACTGGGAAGCGATACGCGGCTCGATCGCCGCCGCGTCATAGGTCTTTTCGATCATCATCCGTCCAGTCGCACGAAGACGAGCGGTCCGGACCGGCGGCGTCCCGCCCGTCGCAAAAGAGCACGGGGCAAGCGGCGGAGCCCGAAAGGACCACTCGAAACAATCCAGGGCCCGGAGAAGCATTCGAAGGGTTGGCGAGACGGCGCCGAAACTGGCGTCCTCGCGCATCCCATTCGCCCCCACCGGACGTCAAAGGTCGGGACGGGTTAAAGCCGAAGAGGAAGAAGTGTCAACGCACCGCCATACGCCTTGACCTCGTGTCCCGGCTTTTTCGCAAAGCCTGGACACGAGGTGGGGTGGGGCTGAGGATTGGCCTCAGGCGCGGCGCGGGCCGCGAGCCACGCGCTCGATCTCTTCGCGGACCATCCGCTCCACGATGGAGGGAAGATTGTCCTCCAGCCAATCGGAGAGCATCGGCCGAAGCATATCGCGGACCGTATCGTCCATCCGGGCGAGTTGATCGGCGCGCACGGCCTCGGCGAGCTGATCGAAGGACGAGGAGATTCGTCCTTCCACTTCGCTCGAGACGAGCGAGAAGATACCGGCAGTCTGCTCTTCGCCTTCTACAGGCATATCAGGCGCGGTCGGCTGGCCTTGGGCCTCTTCGCCGCGACGGAGGTGCGCCGATCCAGCCACGCCCTTCGCAGGGCTCGCCTCGTCGGAGACCGTCTCGCCGGCCGAGGCTTCAAGCTGGACCTCGTCCGCACTCAGCGCCTCGGGCTCATCGGCGGCGGCCAGGATAGAGATCGCTTCGGACAAGCTCGAGCTCGGCGCAAGCTCTTCCACATCGGGCGTGGCCGGCCGGGCAAGACCCAAAACAGCAACGGTCGCCAACGGCGCGGCTTCCGCCTGCAGATGCTCGCCTGAGGACTGCTCGGCATCGGCCGCGCGCATCGATGCCTGCTCGGCAGGGGCCTTGAACGGTTCGAAAGCCGGGCGACTGCGGCGCTCGTGGAGACGAGCCGACTCGCTGACCTCGTCCTTGGTCTCCGACTCGGTCAGACCGGCATTGGCGAGAAGCTCCGAAGCGAAGGCCGCCTCGTCGAATTCGTCGTAAAAGGACGGCACCGAGCCGCCGAGATGCTCGAACTGGGTATCCATGGCCGCCTCCTCCGCCTGGAGATCGGCGGCCATTTCCGTCTCCCGATAGTCCCGTACGGCGTTTTCCAGCGAAGCTGCCCGCATCCGCGCGACCGAGAGCGTGGCGAGTTCCTCGACTTTCGAGGCGATGCGCTCGGCATCGGCCGTCTGTGTCGCGCCAGCGAAGGGCGTCTTGCCCTCATCATTCGACGCGGTGAGGCTCACGGGTTTGCCAGACGACCGTGCCGTGACCGGAGCCTCGGCGCCTGCGCCGTCGGCTTGCATGGATGGCGCGGCGTTGGCGGCCTTTGCGGCTGGCTGAACTGCACCGGCAGAGCGGTTCTCGTCCTCCGACCCTTTGTCGCGGCCCGGCTGCGAACCGGTGTCCGCGCGGTCCTCCCGGCCTTCGATGATGCGACGGATCGAAGCCAGGATATCGTCCATGGACGGTTCTTGAACCGGAAGAGCGCTGCCCATTTCAAAGCTCCTGCGTCACGCTGATTGACGACCGTTACCGGACGAATCGTGCCCGAAGCCTACGTGTCCGCGGAGCAAGAGGGAATCCTCCCCGCGCCGAAAGGCATCACTCTCCTCAACTTTTGCAATGCAATTTTGGGCTCGACGGCGATGGGGCTCGCAATAAAGCGAAAAGCCCGCGCGAAGCGGGCCTGACAATCGATCAATTGGCTCGGGCCTAGGAACCTGAATGGGCGCCCTTAACGGATGGCACCGGATCGGACCGCTTTCTGCCCGACAGGCCTGCGACGAAAAAACGCCGCCCGAACGATCGGCGACTCAAGCGATGCTCAGCGCCCGTCCGGCGTCCGCAGGCCGTACCACTTGTCTTCGACCTCAATATAATGGTCATTCGGATTGTAGGTCGGACCTGCCAATGCAAGGCGTCCCCCACTGAGGCGCCCCATGGCCGAAAGCAAGGCATAGCCCGCCACGACCTCATCGCGCTGCGATCCGACGAGGAGAATCTGCGCGGTGATGACGTCGCCCTGCGCATCGAGCACATCGAGGGTCGTGCGCTGCCCGACATTGCGCTCCTCGATGACGCCGTTCAAGGCAAGCTGGGCGGCGCGCACCTGCGCCGTATAGCCCTGAATATTCGCACGAGCAGCCTTCAGCTGAGCCCAGGCGGTCGCGACCGCGGCGCGGACCTGATCGCGCGTTCCATCCACCTCAATGCGCCGCTGACCCAACACTTCCTTTTGCTGGCGAATGCGTGAGGTGGCAGCACCGCCCTGATAGATCGGAATCGAGATCTGCGCCCCGACGGTCGCCGAGACCTGATTCTGCGTTGTGACCTGAGGCCCACTATCCCTGACACCCGGCAGATTGCCGCCATCACTGTCATTCAAGGAATAGGTATCATTCACCCGCCCCTGCAGGCTCACGGTCGGCAAGAGTGCGCCTTCGGCGACCTTCACCTGGAACGATGCGGCATCGACGGAGGCCAGCGTCGCCAGAATGGCCGGATGCTCGCGCTGGGAGACGTCATAGGCCTGCGCAACGGAATTGGGCAACGAAGCCGGCAACTTCCCAGGCTGAAGATTCTCGGGCGCGTCGCCGATCACGTTGAAATAGGTCGCCTCGCTCGCTGCGACCTGGGACAGCGCGCTGTTCAGAAGCGCCGTCGCCAAAGCCTGCTCGGCTTCTGCCTGGCTAACATCGGTGCGGGTGCCCTCACCCACTTCGAACCGCGCCCGGGCCGAGCGGACCTGCTCCTGAAGGAAGGAAAGATTCTGGCGGCGGAGCGCCGCGATCTGCCGATCGCGCAAGACGTTCATATAGGCCGTCGCGGCGTCGGAGAGAATATTCTGCTCGGTATTGGCGAGGTTGAATTGGCTCGCGCGGACCTGAGCCTCGGCGGCCGAAACGTTGTTCGGTGTCTGAAAACCGTCGAAGAGGGTTTGATCAAGCTGGATGCCGCCGCCGATCGACATCTGGCGCGCGTCCTGGGTGCTGATGTCGTCGCCGAAGGTCGTCTGGGACCGGGTCGCGGAGGCCGAGCTCGTGGCGCTCAGTCGAGGACGCAGGCCCGCACGGGCCTGGGTGACGTTTTCGTCGGTGGCGCGGAGCTGGGCACGCGAGGCGTTCAGATCCTGATTGTACTGATAGGCCTTTGCGAGAGCGCTGGCCAAGGTCTCGGCATGGGAGGGGAGCGAAAAGGCCAGCAACGAACTCGCCGCCAGCAAGGCTCGGAACCAATTCGATCTGGGCAAAGGCTTAACTCCAGGCTGTTCAGAGCCAACACTCACGGGAATGATCCCGACACCCGGCCCTGAACGAAAGGCATTGGCAATGCGTCGCGCGACATGAGCGGTCGCAGCGCTTGCTGCATTGACCAGCCAGAGAGGTTCGGAATCAAGCCGAGACTTCGTGACAACGCGCCTTTGCTGGGGAACAGGCGCAATTTTGCAACGCGATTCGCACCCGTCGCCCGGTTCCGGCAACGCGCAATCATTCGCCGCGTCGGCACAAGCACCGACCCCGGACGAGTCCCGACTGTCAGGAGGACGCGCGGCGTTTGGAAGTCAGAAGACGAATTCGGCTTTCTTCTGGAAGCCCGGCAGGGGCTTGATCGCGCAATTGAACCCGAAGCGATCGGAAACGATCCCCTCGTGATCCTTGATATAGATGCGCGCTTCGGCCGCAAGGCCGCGTCCGATCACCGCGACGAGGCGCCCGCCCGGCCGCAGCTGCTCCAGGAACGTCTCGGGAAGAACCTCGATCGCCCCCTCGAACAGGATGACGTCATAAGGCGCTTCGGTTTCGTAGCCCTTGTTGAGCGGGCCCGTCACGACGGTGCAGCTGACATAATCGAGCCGCGTCAGCGTGTCGTTGGCGGTCTCGGCAAGGCTCTCGTCCTCCTCCAGCGCGACGACCGAGCTGGCGAGATGGGAGAGGACAGCCGCGCCATAGCCGGTACCGCAGCCGACATCGAGAACCACGTCTTCAGGTGTGATCGAGGCGAGCTGGAGAAGCTTGGCGAAGGGCGAAGCCTCCATCAGGAAACGGCCGTTTCCGATCGGCAGATCCTCGTCGATATAGGCGAGCGGACGGCGGGAGGCCGGCACGAACTCTTCGCGCGGCACGGTCAGGAAAGCCCGGAGGATCGAATGGGACGTTACATCCGTGGTTCGGATCTGGTTGTCGACCAGCCGGGTCCGGGCCGTTTCGAAGTCCATCGCTGCCATCCTGTCTCGTCACATAAGCCGCTGAGCCACGTCCGCTTCCTTAGTCGCGGCTCGGAATACGCGCAAGCACCAGCGTTACCGCAACAAGGCCGCAGAGGCCGAGACAGCCTCAGCCAGCCCTTATTGCGGCGAGCGTGAAGGCGGCTGTGCATCCGCCCGATCGGCCGTCATGACAAAGATCAGCTCCTCCTTGGCGAGATGGAGCGCGAAACCCGCCGCACGGCTGACCGTCGAGACATCGTCGCTGATATAATCAAGAAGCCGGATCAGCTGGCTGATCTCCGCCCGATCGACCGATTCCGGCGGGCCGGGGATGAAAAAGGGCGACTTCATGCTGCGCGATCTCCGAAGGCGTTTTGTGATTTTTCGAATTCTCCTGCCTCATGCCAGCGACCCTCGGGCCGCAGCAGGACGTAAGCGCCCGCATCGGTGGAGATGTAATCGTTTGGGCGGTCCACCTCGAGATCGCCTTCGAGATAGCGCCGGCCCGTCATGTAGGAGACGCCATCGCCCGGCCGTGCCTTGAAGCCGAAACGTTGCCACAGCGGGTAGATCGAGGCCTCGGCCTGCCCATAGAAGCGATGGTAGCCCTTCTCGCGGGCGAAATCGATACCAGCGCGAACAATTCGAAAGGCGATCCGCGAGTTGCGGAATTTCGGCAGGACCGCGAGCCGCTCAACTTTCACGAAGTCCGAGAAATAGCGCAGGCGCAGACAAGCGGCCGGCTCCGTCCCGACATAGCCAATGAGATGCGTGCCCGAGAAATCGTTGCCGTCCATGTCCTCGCTATAAGGAACGCCCTGCTCGCCGAGATAGGTCGCGCTTCGAATGGCAAAAACCTGAAGCAGCTCGTCGAGGGAATGGACCACCTTGATGCCGATCGATCTGGTTCCCGCCGCGTTCGCCGGATCGTAGCTGTCATAGGATTTCGATGGCGCTTCCTCAGGCGCCGCCGCTGCAAGATCCTCGGTGCCATACCGTCGTTCGTAACGGAGGAGTTCGGGAACCGAATGGCCGAATTTGTAGGCGCCTTGTGTAAAGCCAAGTGTTTCGAAGAATTTGAGGGCCTTCTCATTAGCGGCCTTGCAATAAAGCGTCGCGGATCGATACTTGTTCGAGGACAGCCGTTCCATGAGATGAGCGATGCCGCCGGCGAGACGTGGCGTCACCCAGATGCCCCAAACATAGACGGAGACGGCACGCTGACTCTGGTGACAAACGAATCGGCAGTCGGGCGCGACCGTATCAAGTTCGCCGGTGAAGAGAGCGCGATCGCCGTCTTCGTTCAAAGGCAGGAGCGCAATGATGCCGGTCTCCGCCTCTCCCGAACCGTTCGAACGAACGATTTCCATGATCGTATCGGGATTGTGCCGATAGATCTCGATGACTTTTTCCGCCTCGGCGATACCCGGCACATCCATCGCGGCCCGGGCAACCAACTGCCGCAGCCGATCCTCGGTCGGGGCACGCGAGACGATGCCTCGGCCAACCTTTTGGAGCTCCATATATTCCAGATGGCGCGGCGCTTTGGGGCAATGTGTCGACGACGTCTGCAAGCTGTGAGTCATGATCACACCCATCGATTGCATTTAAATTTGCATGTATACTGCCGGGTGCGACCGCTCCGAGGGAGACTCAAATAATGCCTAGCCTGGTCCAGGAATTACACCGCTCCCCCGCGGCCATGAACTTCAACTGGGACGATGTGCGCGTCTTCGCCAAGGTCGCCGAGATCGGAAGTTTGAAGGCTGCAGCGCGGGCGCTGAACATGACGACGACCACGCTGCGCAAGCGGATCGCCAATTTCGAGGCGCAGATGGACGTCGTCCTGTTTACCCGGACCGCCAAAGGTGTCGAACTGACCCAGGAGGGCCGAAGCGTCTATGACATCGCCGTCGAAATGAGCGAGCAGTCGGCGGCGCTTGCCTATCTCTCCCAACGCCATGGCCATTCGGGCTCAGGGCTCGTCCGGCTTGCGGTGACCGAGGGTTTGGGTGCCTTCTGGTTGATGCCGCATCTCGTCGCCTTCCAGCGCGCCAACAAGCAGATTCGACTCGATGTACGGCACGACATGCGCGTGCCCGATCTTTCACGGCTCGAATGCGATGTCGCGGTGCAACTGCAGCGCCCGCGAGACGAAAGCTTGATCGTCAAGCGGCTCGGTCATCTTCATCTGATGGTTTACGGGTCCCGCCGCTATATCGAGGAAAACGGCCAGCCAACCCAGTTCGCCGACATGCCACGCTTCTCCTTCATTCATCACGTGGCTGAGCAGATTCCGAGCCAAGCCCTGAAGGAGCTCATCCGAACCGTTCCCGAGCTCAATTACGTCTCAACCATCGTGAACACCGCGACGGCGCAGGTCTTGGCGATGACAAACGATGCCGGCTTCGGCGTCATCCCGACTTATGCCTCCGCCCTTACCGATGAACTCGTCCCCGTCCGCACGGATTTTCAGATGCGCCGGGAAATCTGGCTCGTCTATCATCCCGAGGTCGCGCGTCTCGGCCGGGTGAGACGCCTGATCCAGGCCATCACCAAGGCCTTCGATCCGCAGCTTTACCCCTGGTTTCGGGAAGATTTCGTCGACCCAAAGGATTTCGGCGTCGTCCCGGCGGGCCTGATCGTCTGATTGAAAGGTGAAGAGCCACGAAATGAGAGCTTAGAGCGGATTGCCGATCGAGGGCGCATGAGGGTCTCTTCGAGCGGCGTATAGCGGGTGTTCCGCCGTCAGGCGTTCGCTTTCGTCGCACTCGTCATGCTCGGGCTGCATGCCTGCGACAGTCACACATTCGGGAATGTCTCTGATCTGGAAAGGCTCGCGACCGAAGGGGATAAGGGGGAAAGCTTAAGCGATATCCGCCTGTCACCGTTCGGCATCTCCGTCATCGAGGCTGCGGCTAACCCCTCATCGCTTCCTGTGCGTGACGGAGGGAGGCGCGTCTTCCCATGGGGGGGAAGTCGACGTGTCTAGGTTCGGCTCTTATTTACTCGTGATAAAATACCTGAACCCCATCGCGAACATGAAGTGCGCCGAGTAAGCCGCCCGCCCTTCATCGGTCCATCGACTGGACGAAAAAAACCGGCTCGGGCTTTCTCACCAGAGGTCTCTTCAACTGGTTCGCTCGACCAGGACTTGGATCAGATCCTCGACGGCCTGGCGAACCTTTCGATCCCCGATCGCCGTCGGGTTGGCCTCTGACACAGGCGGCTTCGGCGATGAGACCGGCAGCATGTCCGGATCGATACCTTCGAAGAAAAAGGCGGGAGAGACACCGAGCGCGCAGCTGATCTTATAAAGATTGCTCGCGCCGATTCGATTCGCGCCCCGCTCATATTTCTGGATCTGCTGAAAGGTGACATTCAATGTCGCACCCAGGCGCTCCTGGCTCATTCCCAGACGTTTGCGCCGAAGCTTCACCCGTGCCCCAACATGCACATCGATAGGATCGAACAACGTCAACCTCCGTTCGGCGACCCATTGCCGATCGCTTTTCAGCCAAACCGGCCCGTATTGCAACACGGACTTGAGATCAGTGAGATTCTCGCCTGATCGACGCCTTTGTCGCGAAATCGACATGCGAGGCTCCGAGCCCCTTGCGAAAGGCCAACGAACTCAGTACGTACCCGCATCAAGGGGCCTCGTGGCGGAGTGGTTACGCAGAGGACTGCAAATCCTTGCACGCCGGTTCGATTCCGGCCGAGGCCTCCAATTCCTACTCTGATAGCCCGTCACTTTCCCATTGGTCTGCGCAAGCTCATCGTCTGCCGAGACTTAACGGCGACTCGTCGCAAGATTGTGCAAGGTTCACCCTCCAACAAGCGCGATCAATCCGTCGATGATCGTCGCTCCGCCAATCGGCGCCACGAACAGGGCGAGCGTGAGGACCGCGACGAGCCGTAGCAGAACCCTCGCCTCGCGGGGAGAAAGCGGTCGAGGGCCCTTCTGGGGTCCGGGCCGCGACCATTCATTCTTTTCGTCGAGATACATGGGCCGATATCGGCACGTCTTCGGCCCCCACGTCAATGCGTCTAATCATACAGGATGATGATGTGGCGCATCGATTTTCCCTGTCCGCGCTATAGGGAAGCACCTCTCGGCCGATCCGATATCGCAGCGGCCGGGGCGAGCGGGCCCCGACTTATATCATCGACCCAGAATACCGCCACATCGGGCCGCTGCAACCTTCAAGCGCCACCCCGGCTGATCTTCGTGCCACCAGTCATAACCCAGGACATGGATCTTACAGGGCGATGTGCCGCTTGAGATAATGGGCCGCGTCAAGCGGTTGCCGGATTTGAGTGGGTGTGAAGGGCTTCTCGACGAAGCCGACCGGCGCGAGGGACAACGCCTGTCTCACGAGATCCTCGCTCATGCTGCCGCTGACGAAAAGTGTCGCCACCCCATGGTGCATGCGGAGATGACGAGCCGTTTCGAGCCCGCTGCAGCCTTTGGCCAGTCTCAGATCGACGATTGCCACATCGACCTTTGCTGCCGCGACGATCGAGAGCGCTTCCGCCATGTCGATCGCGATGCCGGCCACCGTGAACCCCGCATCTTCGACGATGCCTTCGAGATCGAGGGCAATCAGAGCTTCGTCTTCCACGATGACGACGGACATGGACATGGGCGCCAGCCTCCTTTGTTGCGAAAGTTGGCTGGCAAAAGATTGTTCCAACGATCCCGGATAAAAAGTGCCGTTTGGTCAGGACGAAACGAATGTCAGGCCGCCCTCAGGTCCGACGCGCTTCGGCGAGCCGGCTTGCCGCCGAATTGCTCTTAGGCGTCCAGAGCCCCCGCTCGATCGCCTCGGCGAGCCGATCGGCCATCTCGGCAAAGGCGTTCGGATTGTTCTCTTCCATGAAGCGGCGCACTGCGTCATCGAGCACGAAGGCGCGATAGACCGCGTCGAAATGGTGATTCTTCACCGCACCGGTCGTGGCGGAAAAGGCAAAGAGATAGTCGACCGTCGCGGCGATCTCGAAGGCGCCCTTATAGCCGTGGCGCATGACGCCGGCGATCCATTTCGGATTGACGACACGGGCGCGGACCACGCGGCCGATCTCCTCCTCGAGCGAGCGCACGACCGGGCGTTCGGGGCGCGAATGGTCGTTGTGATAGACGCTCGGTCGGTGCCCGGAGAGCCATTCGGCCGCCGCGGTCATGCCGCCCTCGAACTGGTAGTAGTCGTCCGAGTCCAGGAGATCATGTTCGCGATTGTCCTGGTTTTGGACGACGGCCTCGATGCGGGCAAGACGCGCTTCGAAGCCGGCGCGGTCGGGCGTTCCATCCTCCCCCGCCCCATAGGCATAGGCGCCCCAGGTCAGATAGCTTTCGGCGAGATCGGAGCGCTCGGTCCAGCCCTTCTCGTCGATCAGCGCTTGAAGGCCCGCTCCGTAGGCGCCGGGTTTCGAGCCATAGACCCGCGCCCCGGCCCGCTGTTCCGCATCCTTGGAATTCATGCCGGCGGTGATCTGCTCCTTCATCTCGGCGTTGACCCGTGAGGCGATCGGGTTGTCCGTCTCCTCCTCGTCAAGCGCCGCGATCGTCCTGACAGCGCGATCGAAAAGGGCGATCTGATCGGGAAAGGCGTCGCGGAAGAAGCCCGAAATTCGCAAGGTCACGTCGACCCGAGGGCGACCGAGCTCGGCCAGCGTCAGCACCCGAAAGCCGGTGACGCGCCGCGAGGCCCGGTCCCACTCCGGTGCCGCGCCGATCAGCGCAAGAGCCTGGGCGATATCGTCGCCGCCGGTTCGCATATTCGACGTGCCCCAGGCGGTGACGCCGATCGCCTTCGGCCAGTCGCCATGGTCCTGAAGATGGCGCGTGACGAGAAGCTCCGCCGACGCTTTGCCGAGCTCATAGGCCGCCTCTGTCGGGACGGTGCGCGTATCGACGGAAAAGAAATTGCGGCCTGTCGGCAGAACATCCGGCCGCCCCCGGGTCGGCGCGCCGGACGGCCCTGGCTCGACGAAGCGTCCCGACAACCCCGCCATCAGCCCGGCAATCTCTGCCTCTCCACAGGCTCTGACTTTCGGCTGAAGGCAGCTGTGGATATCGTGGAGAACCACGGTCGTTCGTGCCATGCCTTCCGGCTTCGCCTCGCCGGCCACGAGCCGCGAAGCCAGGAGTTCGATCCGCTCGACCGTGTCGCCTTGGCTGCGCCAGGGCTCGGTGGACAGATCCGCAAGCGCCTGTGGACACCTTCCCCGCCAGGGAGCCGCCATGTCGCAATCGAGCGGGTCAAAACGCTCGGAGCTGGTTGCGCCGTCGCCAGGTTCGGCGCGATCGTCATTCAAGAGGTCGTCCGCGATCGCTCGATGCAGCGAGCCCTCGCCCGGCGCCTCGCCGCGTTTCAGCCGGGACAGGGCGACGGTCAGGTCGGTCAGAAGCCGCCCTTCCGGCGCGCGGCCGAAAATGTGCAGCCCGTCGCGGATCTGCATTTCCTTCAGATCGCAAAGATAGGCGTCGAGTTTTTCAAGCGCCGTGTCTTCAGCCTCGTCGGTGCCTATGCCGGCATCAATGTCGAGACCGATGTCGCGGACGAGATCGAGAATGCGCGGCTTCAGAAGCGCCAAACGACGGGGATCACTGCCGGAAGCCTCGTAATACTCGTCCACCAGCGCTTCGAGGTCCTTCAGGTCGCCATAGGTTTCGGCGCGGGTCAGCGGTGGGGTCAGATGATCGACGATCACCGCGCTCGTCCGGCGCTTGGCCTGCGTCCCCTCGCCCGGATCATTGACTATAAAGGGGTAGAGATGCGGCATCGGCCCCATCAACGCTTCGGGAAAACAGGTCTCGCTCAACGCCAACGCCTTGCCCGGCAGCCATTCGAGATTGCCGTGCTTGCCCATATGAATGATGGCGTCCACATCCGCCGCCTCGCGCAGAAAGGCGTAGAGCGCGACGTAATTATGCGGCGGCACGAGATCGGGGGAGTGATAGGTCTCCTTGGGATCGATATTATAGCCGCGCGCTGGCTGGATGCCGACAAGCGTTTCGCCGAAGCGAGCGAGCGGCAGGGCAAACACCGAGCGGCCATCCTGATCGATGACGAACGGGTCCTCAGCCGGATCGCCCCAACGTTCTTCGATGGCCTGTCGAACTGTCTCGGGAAAAGCTGAGAAGAAGCGCCGATAGTCTTCGAGCGTCAGCGTTTCGCGGATCGTCCGCATGGCCGTCCCGGCATTGGTCGGGCCTTCCATCAGATGCTCGATCAGCGCGTTGCCATCCGCCGGCAGTGGGCCGACGCCATAGCCTGCAGCCGCCATTGCCCGCAGCACTTCGATGGTTCCAGCGGGCGTGTCGAGCCCGACACCATTGCCGAGCCGCCCGTCGCGGTTCGGATAGTTGGCCAGCAGGATGGCGATCCGCTTGTCGCGATTGGGCTTTCGCCGAAGCCGGGCCCAGCGCGCAGCAAGGGCTGCGACGAAATCCACGCGATCCTGGCGCGGCCGATGGGCGACGATATCGGTCTCGGTGAGATCGTCCCAAGCAGCTGCGCTCTTGAAGGCGACCGCCCTCGAAAGAACACGGCCATCGATCTCCGGTAAAGCGACGCTCATATCGAGATCGCGCGCCGACAGGCCTTGCGACGACGCGAGCCAAGCCTCCTCGGCGCCGCTGGCAAGGACAGCCTGGAGAACGACGGCTCCACGCTCTTCCAGAATTGTCGGCCGGCGTGTCCCGCCCGGCGAAGAGACCGCGAATCCGGTTAGATTGACGACGACGTCCGGCGAGTGATCGGTGAAAGCGCGTCGCAAATGGGCGATCGAGGCCTCGTCCTTGAGGCTCGCGACATAATGGGCCGAGACGTCCAGCCCCTTGTCGCGCATGGCGGCGCAAAGCGTCTCGATCGCCGCGGTCTGGCCACTTTGGATAAGGGCGCGATAGAAGACGATGGCCACATGGGGCCGAGGATCGGCCGACGCCTGAGCTTTGCCGTTGTCGCCGCCAATAGCGAACTCCAGCGCCCCCGCCTTGGGCAAAGGCTCGGCTCCGGCGGGCGCCTCGCCGCTTCCCAAGAGCGCTCGGCAGGCGAGAAGGAAGCGTGCCGCATTCTCCGGCCCACCCTCGACAAGATAGTGCCAAAGGCGATCGCGATCCGCCGGATCGACCATCTGATAGGGGTCGAGCCCGGGATCCGGCTTGTCGTCGCCCGGCAGGACGCAAAGCTTGGTGCCGTTCGCTTGCGCCGAGGCCAGCAGCGCATCGAGCCCATAAGGCCAATAGGCCCGGCCACCGAGAAGTCGGACGACGACGAGGCGCGCATGGCGAAGGGTCCGCTCGACATAGGTGTCGACCGACATCGGATGTTTCAGGCGCAGAAGATTGGCGAGACGCAGGCTCGGCGCCTCCTCACCGAGCCGATGGGCTGCGGCCGAGAGGCCGGCGATCTCCGTATCGGCGGCCGAGAGCACGACGAGATCGGCCGGGCTCTGGCCGAGATCGATTGCCTCACCGCCATCGTCGATCGTGCCCTTTTGCGCAAGGAGGAGATGCATGCGGCTCGGCGTCCTTCGGTCGATGCTTTGGCAGGCGGGCCTTATCGACCCTCAAGCGACGGGGCGCAACCGCGTCCGCCGGCACGCTTGCGTCACCCGAGCCGAAGGATCTTCGCCAAGGCCTCTTCCAGGCGATCCCACTCTGCGGCGGCACCGGGGAGACCGAAACGTAACCAGTCCGGCGAATGATCGAAGGGCCGTGTGAGGATATGGTGCCCGCAGAGCGCTTCGTGGAGGCGATAGGCATTGGCATGCCGGATCGTGACGAACAGGGCGGTTCGCCCCACAATTTCGAGCCCGGCCGTTTGCAGAAGGCTCTTCAGGCGATCCGCATTGGCGTTCAATTGCCTGGAAAGACGCTTTCGAAGTCCGCCATCTTCGAGAATGGCTGTCCCAATCGCCAAAGCCGGCCCTGAAACGGCCCAGGGCCCCAGCCGCTCGGACAGTCGGCCGGCAAGCTCGCAAGTCGTCAAGGCAAAGCCGAGCCGCAGGCCTGCGAGCCCATAGACCTTGCCGAAGGAGCGATGGATCAGGAGGCCCGGCATCCCGGCAGACGCCGCAAGGCTCCAATGCGGCTCGGCATCGACGAAGGCTTCATCTACGACAAGAAGCCCTCCACGGCCCGCCAAACGCTCTGCAAGACTCAGCAAATCCGCCGGTGCGATATGCCGACCATCGGGATTGTTCGGATTGACGACGACGACAGTGGCTGCGTCGCCCGGCAGTGCGTCCAGAGGCGAGATTCGGAGGACGTCATGGCCTGCCGCTGCGAAAGCGAGGCCATGCTCCGAATAAGTCGGCGAAAGGATCGCAATCTTGGAGGGCGGGAGGCAGAAGGGCAGGTTCGAGATGAGCGCCTGGCTTCCCGGCCCAGCCACGATGGCGGCTTCCTTGCCGGCGCCATAGGCTGATCGCGCGGCGGCGATCAGCCGATCCTCGGCCGCGCGCTCTGGCAGCCGGGTCCAGGCATCCGCCGGCACAGGCGGCAATGACGGCGGCAAGGGATTGATCCCTGTCGAGAGGTCGAGCCAGTCCGCTCTCACGCCGCCAAACCGCGCGATCGCCGCATCGAGCGCGCCGCCATGCCGCAAGACTAAATCATGTGTCTGCGTCATCGATCGTCTGCCCGGTCGATCAGATGCATGAAAGAGCCAAAGACCCGGCCACGTCTCAAACCCTGCGGCCCCATAGGCTCGCCCCGCGCATCCTCCGCAACGAAGAGGCGTTCCGCCGCACCTTCCTTGACGATTGTCGCATAATGAAATTCATGCGCTGTCATCGCGCCCGGAAAGAGGCCATCGGCGACAGGCCGAATGCGGCGATAGCCGAGATGCAGCTTGCGCTCGGCAAAGCTTGTCTCGAGCGGTAAAAGGCCAAGCATGGCGTGACGCTCGCCGCCCGCATCGATCAGCCCCTCGGCCAGGGTCATATAGCCTCCGCATTCGCCATGGATCGCCGCGCCCCGATCCGCGGCGCGCAGCATGCCGGCGCGAAAGTCGGAGGCCGCCGCAAGGCGCCCGCCGTGAAGTTCGGGATAGCCGCCCGGTAGATAGACCGCGTCGGCGCTCTCGTCTGGCGCCTCATTTTCGAGCGGCGAGAAGGTCGAGAGCTGAGCGCCCTGCCGCCGCCAGCCTTCAAGAAGATGGGGATAAGCGAAGGCGAAGGCCTCGTCGCTTGCGATGGCGATATGCTGGCCGAGCGGCGGCAGGGTCGCGACCGGCTTCGCCGTGCGAGTTTCGTGGCGGCGAGCGAATTCGGCGATCGCAGCCATATCCGCGTCCTGCTCCACCCAATTGGCAGCACGATCGACAAAGGCCTCGAGGTTTCGATGCTCTTGAGCCTGGACCAGCCCCAAATGGCGCTCGGGCAAGGCCAGATCGCCGCTTCGCCTCAAAGCCGCGAGAACTGGAATGCCGAGCGGCCGGAGTGCCTCGCGCAGAAGCGTTTCGTGGCGGTCCGAGCCGACGCGATTGAGAATGAGGCCCGCAAGCGACAGGCCGGGACGAAAGCCAGCAAAGCCGGAGACGAGCGCGGCGACCGAATGGCTCTGCTTGGCGCAATCGACGACGAGGACAACGCGCAGTTCCAGCATCTGAGCCAGATCAGCCGCCGAGCCTGTGCCATCGGCCGCGCCGTCGAAAAGACCCATCATCGCCTCGACGACGAAGAGATCGGCGTCAAGCGCCGCCTCGCCGGCAAGGCTTTCGATGAAGTCGGACCGCATGGCCCATGGATCGAGATTGACGCTCGATCGAGCGCCGGCAGCACGATGAAAGGCCGGGTCGATATAGTCAGGCCCCGACTTGGCGGAGGCGACTTTAAAGCCTCGCCGGACGAGCGCGGCGATCAGAGCGAGCGTCACCGTCGTCTTTCCGGCGCCCGAAGACGGGGCTGCGACGAGAAGTCCGGTCACGATGCTCTCCTGGCGGCCTTTGCCTGCGTTGCCCTATCCCCGAGACAGGCCGCATGCGCTATCAAGCGCCCATGAGCAAGGGACAGGACCGCATCGACACGAACCGCCGCGGGGACCAAGACGCGTCCGGCCTCAGGCGCGGCTGGACGACGGGCGCCTGCGCGACGGCCGCCACCAGGGCGGCGCTGACGGCCCTTCTGACTGGTCGTTTTCCCGATCCTGTCTCGATCCGCCTCCCACGCGGTGAAACGCCTGCCTTCGCCCTGTGCCGCCAGACGCTCAATGACGGCGGAGCCATGGCCTCGATCATCAAGGATGCCGGCGACGATCCGGATGTCACCCATCTGGCCGAAATCGTCGCCATGGTTCGGTCTGGCAAGGCGGGTGCGGGCCTCAGCTTTCATGCCGGCGAAGGCGTCGGCATGGTCACGCGCGATGGCCTGCCGATCCCGCCGGGCGAGCCGGCGATCAATCCGGTGCCCCGTCAGATGATTCGCGAGGTGGTGGAGGCGCTTGCGGGGGAACACGGCATCGCGGCGGATTTCGCCGTGACGATCGGTGTCGTCGATGGCGCCCGGCTGGCCGAGAAGACGTGGAACCCACGCCTCGGCATCGTGGGTGGCCTCTCGATCCTCGGCACGACCGGGATCGTCCATCCCTTTTCCTGCGCCTCCTGGATCCATGCGATCCATCGCGGCGTCGATGTCGCCCGCGCAGCCGGCGTCACCCATCTCGTCGGCCCCACCGGCTCGGCCAGCGAGACGGCGGCGCGTCGCCTTCTGCCCCATCTGCCGGACCTTTCCTTCATCGACATGGGCGATTTCGTCGGCGGGCTCGTTAAATATCTGAGAACCCATCCGGTCGATCGTCTGACCATCGCTGGCGGCTTTGCCAAGATGACGAAGCTCGCACAAGGGGCGATGGATCTCCATTCCGGCCGCAGCCAGGTGGACCTGCGCTTTCTGAGCGCTTTGGCTCATCGGGCGGGCGGCGATCACGCAGTCATGGCCCGGATCGAAGCGGCGAACACCGGCAAAGAGGCTCTCGATCTTTGCCAGGCGGCCGGCATCGATCTGGCCGCCCCTGTCGCCACCGAGGCCCAAATCCAAGCGAGCGCGCTTCTTCGCGGGGCGCCGGTCGCGATCGACGTCGTCGTCACCGATCGCGGCGGTAGGATCATAGCCCGAGCCGAATGATCATGCCGTCTGCCCCCGTTTGGGCCGCAGGATATGAACGTGATCGGCATCATAGAGCTTGGAGTCGATAAAGTCTTTCGCCCCTAGGGCCCGGCCCACGAAAATCAGCGCTGTGCGTGTCAGCTTGGCCGCTCGAACCTTTTGATGAATGTCCGACAAAGTACCGCGAATGAACGCTTCGTCCGGCCAGCCGACGCGATAGGCGACGATTGCCGGGCAGTCGGGCCCGTAAGCTGCGAGCGGCGTCAATTCGCGCTGAATATGGGGAATGTTGCGGATCGACAGATGAATGGCAAGCGTCGCGCCGCTCTGGCCGAGCGTCGACAGCTCCTCACCCTCCGGCATGGACGACGATTTCATGGCCGTGCGCGTCAGGACGACGCTTTGGCAAATCTTGGGGACCGTCAGCTCCGTCTTGAGGGCGGCGGCGGCGGCCGCGAAGGCCGGCACGCCCGGTGTCACGTCGTAGGGAATTTCCAGCGCATCCAGCCGGCGCATCTGTTCGGCCGTCGCCCCATAAAGGGACGGGTCGCCCGAATGGACCCGCGCGACGGAGAGACCCTTTTCATGGGCATCGACGATCTCGCCGATGATCTGATCGAGTGTCAAAGGCGCGGTGTCGACGACGCGCGCGCCTTCCGGCGCCGCTTTGACCACCTCTTCGGGCACGAGCGAGCCAGCATAGAGGCAGACGGGACACGCCTCGATCAGCCTCAGGCCGCGCACGGTGATGAGATCCGGCGCGCCAGGACCGGCGCCGATGAAATGGACGGTCATTCTGTCTCCAATGCCTTTTCGTCGCGCGGCTCGCTCGCGGAGATGCCGCTGCCGGACTTTCGCGCATAACCGCGCGGCGTATAGGCCCATTCGCGGCCATCGCCGGTTCGAACAACCCGGCTGTTGGAGGAGCCGACGATGACGACGGTCAGCATGTCCACATCGTCCACCTGAAGCTCCGCCAGCGGGACGATCCTGATATGCTCCGATTCGCGGCCGAGATTGGTTGCGAGGATCACCGGCGTCTCCGCCGGACGCCATTTCAGAAGTTCGTCGCGGGCATAAGCCAGCTGCGTGCGTCGGCGTCGCGAGACGGGATTGTAAAAGGCGATAACGAAATCGCCCTCCGCAGCGGCATTTACCCGGCGCTGGATATCCTCCCAGGGCGTCAGCAGGTCGGACAGCGAGATCGTACAGAAATCGTGGCCAAGCGGCGCGCCCGTCCGCGCGGCAGCGGCCTGAAGCGCGGATATGCCGGGCGCGACCTCGATCGCAATCCGCCGCGCGCCGTCCGACAGGTCCCCCCGATCCAGCAACTCGAAGACGAGCGTCGCCATGGCATAAATGCCCGCATCGCCCGAACAGACGAGCGCGACGTCGCGGCCCTCTCCAGCAAGTTCCATCGCGTGGCGCACGCGCGCTTCCTCGCGGCCGAGATCGAAATCATGGCGCGTCTTGCCTTTGGCGAGGGGGCCGAGAAGGTCGAGATAGAGCGAATAACCGACAAGATCGCTCGCCTCCGCGATCATCCGGCTGGCCTCGGGCGAGCGCCAATCCCCCTGGCCCGGACCGATGCCGACGACGAAAAGACGCCCCCGGCTGCGACCCACGCTGCGGGGGACGATCGGGCGGGGCGCCTCGGCCAGGGCGGCCGTCACGCGGTGGGATTTGCGCTTCGCAACGCGCAGCCTTCCCTCCGCCCCCACCGAGGCAAGCGCGGCGCCTTCGGCAACGCCATGGCAACCGACTTCCGCAAAGACGATTTCGGACGGATTTTCGAGACGCGAGGCCTCGGCCTCCAGCGCGTCGGCCGCGAAGAAACGCGCCGGGACGCCGTAACGCTCGGCCACCGCATGGATCGCCGCTTCGTCGGCCTTCATGTCGAGAGACGCTACGGCAGCGAGCGATAGCGGACTGACCCTCGCCTCGGAAAGAACGGCCTCAGCGAGAGCCAGAGCTTCTTCCGGGGGCGCACCGCGCTCGGCGCCTAGGCCGAGAAAGAATGTCTGCGGGCGGTAGAGGAGTTCACCGCTTCGGGGCTCCCTGGCCTCGGCAGATATGGTCAGTCGATGACTGGCCCCCTCGTCGTGCTCGAACCGGCCGGCCTTCAGGAAGGCGGCATCACCCTCGACCGCAACTGGCTCGCCCGACAGGAGCGCAGCCATCACGCTCTTCGCCTCCTCTGTATTCTCCAGGCGGTAGCCCTGCGGCGGCTCGTCCAATGCGATGCCGAAGGCGGTATCGCCCGCCGTCGTGATCGCAACATGACCCTTGGTGATATCGCCGATGCGGCGCGCGAGATCGTTGCCTCCGTGGTGACCGCCGAGAATCGGAACGACGCTCGCACCGTTTTCGGACATCACGACGACCGGCGGCTCGCTTCGTTTGTCAGACAGAACCGGCGCAAGGATGCGAATCGCGGCGCCAGCCGCCATGACCGCAACGATCGGCCGGCCTTGGTTGAACAAGGCACGAAGATGGTCGGCGACGCTCGCAAAAAGAACATCAGCGGCGCGGCAACGCGCCGAAGCGCCATGGATCTCGCCGTCGATCTCGCCGGCGATCGTCTTGGCGAGAGAATATGATCTGTCGGACAGGATGAGGATGGCCACCCTATCCTGATCCTGTCTCGCCCGGTGCTGATATCTCACGGCTCCGCCTTCACTCCATCACGCTCATGCGCCGCGATAAAGCAGGTCCGACCTGTTGGAAACCGCGAAAGCTCGATGGGAACGCCTGCGGCCTTTCGCCTTGTTCCGACCAAAGCCCAACGATAGGCCCTGACCCTACAACAAGGGGCATGAAACGGGTTGCGAAAGGCCGAGATTCGGCTTTCGGCAGGGAGTAGCAAGGCCGTGGAACCAGGACGGGACGAAGTGCGGGCGCCAACGGCCGGGGAACTGGGGGCTGAGCCATTGCCGAAGAAGCACGGCTTCGACCATCTCTTCGCCGCGACGGGCTATTCGGCCGGCGGTCTCGCTGTTTTGTGGCGACAGACGGCGTTTCGACATGAACTCGTCGGCGGTGGCCTCGCGCTGGCGCTTCACGTTCTGTTCGGCACGGCACCTTTGGCAATTCTCGGCCAGCTGATTCTTCTCTTCGTCCTGTTCGCGACAGAGGCGCTCAACACGGCGATCGAGCATGTCGTCGACCGCCTGTCGCCGGAAATCTCGATTTTCGCCAAGGAGACCAAGGATCTCGGTTCCGCTGCCGTCTTTTTCATCCTGTGCGCCAACGGTCTCTATTTCCTCGTCGCCGCGTTCCTCGCTTTCTGATTCCCGTTGGCATTCCAAACAAAAAGCCGCCGCACCCGGGAGATGCGACGGCTTCATTGACGATGCCAGAAGTCTGACTTTGGCGCTTAGCGTCAGCCTTTGATGACGGCCTCGATGCTTTGCGTGACTTCGTCGATCGGCTTCATGCCGTCGACCGTCCGCAGCGTGCCCTTGCAGTGATAATAGCCGACGAGCGGCGACGTATCCTTGTAATAGTTGCGCAGGCGCGTGCGCATCGTATCGGCGTTGTCGTCCGGGCGGCGCTTGAACTCCGTCGACCCACAGGTATCGCAGACACCTTCGGCTTTCGGGCGCTTATCCTCGTCGTGATAGACCGTTCCGCAATTGGCGCAGGAAAAACGTCCCGCAACACGGCGAACCAGCACGTCGTCATCGACGCGCATCTCGATTACACGGTCGAGCTTCAGTCCCTTGGCCGCGAGCATCGCCTCGACCGAATCGGCCTGGTTCAATGTCCGAGGATAGCCATCGAGGATGAACCCATTCTCGCAATCGGCCTGGTCGATCCGCTCCGAGACGATTTGGTTCACGATCTCGTCCGAAACGAGATCGCCCGCGTCCATGACCGCCTTCGCGCGTTTGCCGACTTCCGTCCCTTCGGCGACGGCCGCCCGCAGCATGTCACCGGTGGAAAGCTGCGGAATGCCGTGTTTCTCGATGAGGCGCTGAGCCTGAGTCCCCTTACCCGCGCCTGGCGGTCCCAACAAAATCAGTCTCATCTGGCTCCCCGTTTACCCCCTCTGAGCTTCGCTTTCTTGATGAGGCCTTCATATTGGTGCGCCAGGAGGTGCCCTTGAACCTGAGCGACCGTATCCATCGTCACACTCACCACGATCAACAGCGACGTACCGCCCAGATAGAACGGCACGCCTGCCGCCGAAATGAGAAATTCGGGCAATAGACAGACCAGGATCAGATAGATTGCGCCGACCACCGTGATGCGGGTCAGAACATAGTCGATATATTCGGCCGTGCGCTCGCCCGGACGAATTCCCGGAATGAAGCCGCCATGCTTCTTCAGATTGTCGGCCGTGTCCTTCGGATTGAAAACGACAGCCGTGTAAAAGAACGCAAAGAAGCCGATCAAGCTCGCATAGAACAGCATATAGAGCGGCTGACCATGGCCGAGCGCCGCAATCACCGCCGTCGCCCATTCGGGAAGATTCTCGGTGTTCGAGAAATTCGCGATGGTGATCGGCAGAAGCAGAAGCGAGGACGCGAAGATCGGCGGAATCACGCCAGCCGTGTTCAGCTTCAGCGGCAGATGCGAGGTGTCGCCCTGGAACATCCGGTTACCGACCTGGCGCTTCGGATACTGAATCAGAAGCCGGCGCTGCGCACGCTCGAAGAAGACGATCAGCGCGATCGTCACAACGGCGAGGACGATGACCAACAGGATGATCCCGGTCGACAGCGCGCCGGTGCGGCCGAGTTCCAGAAGATTGGCGAGTGCCGCCGGCAGGTTGGCGACGATACCGGCGAAGATGATCAGCGAGATTCCGTTGCCGATGCCGCGCGAGGTGATCTGCTCACCGAGCCACATCAGGAACATCGTGCCGCCGACCAGCGTGATCACGGCCGATATGCGGAAGAACCAGCCTGGATCAACGACGATGCCGCTTTGGGTCTCCAGACCGACAGCAATGCCATAGGCCTGAACCATCGCCAGGAGCACCGTTCCGTAGCGCGTATATTGGTTAATGACCTTCCGGCCCTGCTCGCCTTCCTTCTTCAGTGTCTCCAGCGAGGGAATCACCGACGTCATCAGCTGAATGATGATCGAGGCCGAGATGTAGGGCATGATTCCGAGGGCGAAGATCGCCATGCGTCCGACGGCACCGCCGGAAAACATGTTGAAGAGCCCGAGAATGCCGGTCGACTGCTGCTGGAAAGCCTGCGCCAGCGCGTCGGGATTGATGCCCGGCATCGGAATGTAGGTGCCCAGGCGATAGACGAGGAGAGCGCCCAGGGTGAACCAGATGCGCTTCTTCAGATCCTCGGCTTTACCAAAGGCGGCAAAGTTGAGATTGGCGGCAAGTTGTTCCGCGGCGGATGCCATATCGTGGAAATCTCCGGATTGTCCCGCATGCCCGTGGTGGCGCGAGATCGCGCGCCGAACACCCCGGACGGGGATGGCCCTTTCCGAGTGCCCGACACATAAGCGGCTCGCGCCCGCGAAGCAAGCAAAGCGAGACGTCTCATGCGTCGGAGCGAGGCGGCCTCGGCGAATAAGGCGCATGACGCCGGATCGCGAGAGCCATTAGCAGGGGAAGCGCTGACTCGCGCCCCTTCCTCCAAACAAAAACCCCGCCCCGCGCCAGGTCGGAGCGGGACGGGGTTCGATGAGAAACCGGCGCCGACGCCAGATCGGCGCAACGCCCGCATTCAACCTCAGGCGGTGGTGATCGAACCGCCGGCCTTTTCGATCTTCTCGACGGCCGACTTCGAAGCACCCGCGACATTCAGCTTGACCGCAGAGGTCAGCTCGCCATCGCCGAGAACGCGAACGCCGTCCTTCGGGCGGCGCAGAAGGCCTGAGGCCACCAGCGTGCCGATGTTGATCTCATTCGAGGCGTCCAGACGACCGGCGTCGATTGCCTGCTGGATGCGGCCAAGCGAGATCACATTGAAGGTCTTGGCGAAGATGTTGACGAAGCCGCGCTTTGGCAGGCGACGGAACAGAGGCATCTGACCGCCTTCGAACGCGTTGATCGCAACGCCCGAACGCGACTTCTGGCCCTTCACGCCCCGGCCACCGGTCTTGCCGGAGCCCGAGCCGATGCCACGACCAAGCCGCTTGCGCGAATGGGTGGCGCCTTCCTTGTCAGAAAGCTCGTTGAGTTTCATGTCCAAATCTCCACAAGGCTCCGGCGCTCAGCACTTTAATGCGATCGCCCGAAGCCCAAACGAATGATGACGGTCGCCGGCAGATGATCCGCCGACGCGCGATCAGGCATTCTCTACCACGCGAACGAGGTGAGAAACCTTGGCGATCATGCCACGAATCGCGGGCGTATCTTCCAGCGTCCGGCGGCGGTTCATCTTATTGAGCCCAAGACCGACAAGGGTCTGGCGCTGGTCGGCGGCGCGGCGCAGAGGGCTGCCGATCTGCTCGACGGTAACGGTGTTCTTATCGGCCATCGAAGTGTCCTTCCTTCAACCTGACGGGAGCGATCGAGGCCATCAGGCCTCGACGGCTTCCTCGGACGGCTGGGCGCTCGCGCCGTCGTGGCGTCGAGCCTGAAGCGTCGAGTACTTAATGCCGCGCTTGGCTGCAACGTCCTTCGGATGCGTCGCCTGCTTCAGCGCGTCGAAGGTGGCGCGAACCATGTTGTACGGGTTCGACGAGCCGAGAGACTTCGCGACGACGTCATGCATGCCAACGGCCTCGAAGACCGCGCGCATCGGGCCACCGGCGATGATACCAGTACCGGCTTCCGCCGCGCGCAGAAGAACCTTGCCGGCGCCGTGACGGCCGGAGACGTCGTGATGCAGCGTGCGAGCATCGCGCAGCGGGACGAAGATGAGGTCGCGCTTAGCGGCTTCTGTAGCCTTGCGGATCGCCTCTGGCACCTCACGGGCCTTGCCGTGGCCGAAGCCGACGCGACCCTTCAGATCGCCGACGACGACGAGAGCGGCGAAGCCGAAGCGACGGCCACCCTTGACCACTTTGGCGACGCGATTGATGTGAACGAGCTTATCGACGAAACCGTCGTCGTGATCGTCCCTGCGATCATTACGGTCATTACGAGGCGCCATATCCTAGTCCTTGTTCTTTTCCGGAGGCGTCCAGTGAGTTCCGGCCCGGCGCAATGGCCCTGCCCGGAACGGCTAAACCGGCGCTGGAGGCCAGCGCCGGTGACTTCGAAGCCCTGACGAGCTTAGAAGTTCAGGCCACCCTCGCGGGCGGCATCAGCCAGCGCCTTGACGCGGCCGTGATAGATGAAAGCGCCACGATCGAAGACAACATCGACCACACCCGCTTCCTTGGCACGCTCGGCCACGAGCTTGCCAACGGCGGAGGCTGCGGCGACATCGGCGCCGGTCTTCAGCTCGGTCCGCAGCGACGGATCGAGAGTCGAGGCGGCGGCCAAGGTACGGCCTGCCGCGTCGTCGATGATCTGGGCGTAGATGTTCTTCGACGAGCGATGCACGGACAGGCGCGGACGTCCGTTGGCGACCTTCTTGATCGACCGACGAATGCGCGAAGCCCGGCGGCGCAGAGAATCCTTCGTGCTAGCCATGGCCTTACTTCTTCTTGCCTTCCTTGCGAACGATCTTCTCGGCCGCGTATTTCACGCCCTTGCCCTTATAGGGCTCCGGCGGACGATACTCGCGGATTTCCGCCGCGACCTGACCGACACGCTGCTTGTCGATACCCGAGACGACGATCTCCGTCGGCTTGGGCACCTGGATCTGGATACCTTCGGGCGTCTGATAGACGACTTCATGGGAGAAGCCTAGCGACAGCTGCAGGTTCTTGCCCTGCATAGCTGCGCGATAGCCAACACCGTTGATCTCGAGCTTCTTCTCGAACCCGGTCTTCACACCGTCGAGAATGTTCAAGATCATCGTCCGCGACATGCCCCATTTGGAGCGCGCCTCTTTCGACTGATCGCGCGGGTCGACCTTGATCGACCCGTCTTCCATCTTCACTAGGACCTCGTCATTGACGACGAAGGCGAGCTCGCCCTTCGGTCCCTTGGCCTTGACCGTCTGCCCTTCGACCGTGGCAGTCACGCCTTCGGGCACGGCGACCGGCTTCTTACCAATACGAGACATTTGGAAACCTTAGTCCGTTTGCTCTGTGACGTTTCATGCAAAGGTCTTAGAAGACCTTGCAGAGAACCTCACCGCCGACGTTCTGCTCACGGGCGGCATGATCGGCCATCACACCCTTGGGGGTGGAAAGCACGGTGATGCCGAGGCCGTTCGCGACCTGGGGAATGGTCTTCGCCGAAACGTAGACCCGACGACCCGGCTTCGACACGCGAGCGATCTCGCGAATGACCGGGGTACCCTCGTAATACTTCAGCTCGATTTCGAACTCGGCTTTGCCGTTTCCGAAGTCGGTCTGCGTGTAGCCGCGGATGTAGCCCTCTTCCTTGAGGACGTCCAGAACGCGCGCGCGCAGCTTGGAAGCCGGCGTGGACACGCTCGACTTGTTGCGCATCAGGGCGTTGCGGATACGGGTCAGCATATCGCCGAGTGGATCAGACAACTGCATTTCGTCTTCTCCTTACCAGCTCGACTTCACGAGACCGGGGATCTGGCCGTTATTGCCAAGTTCCCGGAGCGCGATACGGCTCATCTTGAGCTTGCGGTAATAGGCGCGCGGACGGCCCGTTACTTCGCAGCGATTACGCAGACGCACCTTCGAGCCGTTGCGCGGCAGGTCGGCGAGCGCCAGCTGAGCGCGGAAGCGCTCTTCCATCGGAGCATCGGCGTTCTTGGTAATCGCCTTCAGCGCGGCACGCTTGGCGGCGTATTTATCCACCAATTCGCGCCGATGCTTGTTCTGCTCGATCTTGCCCTTCTTGGCCATGTCTTATCCTTTCTCGCCTGCCGTTACTGACGGAAGGGGAAGTTGAGCGCCTTCAGAAGTGCGCGGGCTTCCTCGTCGGTCTGCGCCGTCGTACAGACGATGATGTCCATTCCCCACATCTGATCGACCTTGTCGTAGTTGATCTCGGGGAAAACGATGTGCTCCTTGATGCCCATGGCGAAATTGCCGCGGCCATCGAAGCTCTTGGGGTTCAGACCGCGGAAGTCGCGCACGCGCGGCAGAGCGATCTGGACCAGCCGGTCGACGAACTCATACATGCGCTCGCGGCGAAGAGTGACCTTCGCACCGATCGGCATGCCTTCGCGGACCTTGAAGCCGGCGATCGACTTGGTGGCCCGAGTCACGACCGGCCGCTGACCGGTGATGCGACCGAGTTCCTCGGCAGCGACGCTGGGCTTCTTGGAGTCACCCGTCGCTTCGCCGACGCCCATATTCACGACGACCTTGTCGAGACGGGGGACCTGCATGGGGTTCGTATAGGAGAACTGGTCCTGCAGGGACTTGATGATCTCCTCGCGATAGACGCGCTTGAGGCGCGGCTCGTAGGCGGTGGCGGCCTCAGCCATTGATCTCTTCTCCCGAACGCTTGGCGACACGGACCTTGGTGCCGTCTTCGAGAACCTTGATGCCGATACGGGTCGCCTTGCCGTCCTTCGGGTCAGCGACCGCGAGATTCGACAGATGGATCGGCGCTTCCTTGTTGATGATGCCGGCTTCGGCCGACGCGGTCTGGCGCTGGTGACGCTTCACCATGTTTACGCCACGCACGAGGGCTTTGTTGTCCTTCGGCATCATCTGGATGACTTCGCCCGACCGGCCCTTGTCCTTGCCGGCGAGCACGACGACGGTGTCGCCCTTGCGGATCTTCTGCATCGTCCGCTCTCCTCTTAAAGAACTTCGGGCGCGAGCGATACGATCTTCATGTGGTTCTTACCGCGCAACTCGCGGGGAACCGGTCCGAAGATGCGGGTACCGATCGGCTCTTTCTTGTTGTCGATGAGGACGGCGGCGTTCGAATCGAACCGGATCACCGAGCCGTCATTGCGGCGGATGTCCTTGGCCGTACGAACGACGACGGCTTTCATCACGTCGCCTTTCTTGACGCGTCCGCGCGGGATAGCCTCCTTGACCGACACGACGATGATGTCGCCGACGGAGGCATATTTGCGCTTCGAACCGCCAAGAACCTTGATGCACATCACGCGACGGGCGCCGGAATTGTCGGCCACGTCCAGGTTTGTTTGCATCTGAATCATGTCAGGTCGCCTTCAAAGCTACTGCCGGGAACGCCCATGGCGGGCGCCACTCCCGGAAAAATTCAACTGGCTGCGGCCGCGTCGTTTGCGACGACGACCCAGTTCTTGTCCTTGGAGATCGGAGCCGATTCCTGAATCGCAACCCGATCGCCGACCTTGAACTGATTGTTTTCGTCGTGCGCCTTGTACTTTTTGGACCGGCGCACGGTCTTCTTGAACAGCGGGTGCGTGAAGCGACGCTCTACGAGCACGACCACGGTCTTGTCGTTCTTGTCGGAGACGACTGTTCCCTGCAGAATACGTTTCGGCATGTCAATCCTCAGGCCTTGGCCTCGGCCGCCTTTTGAGCGGAAATGGTCTTGATCCGGGCGATATCGCGGCGGACCTGACGAACGCGGGCTGTGTTCTCAAGCTGACCCGTGGCACGCTGGAAGCGCAGGTTGAACTGCTCCTTCTTCAGCTTGGCGAGCTCGTCGGTGAGTTCGTCCTGGGTCATGGTTCTGACGTCGGAAGCTTTCACGTCAAACTCTCCTTACTCGGCGATGCGCTGAATGAAGCGCGTACGGACGGGCAGCTTGGCGGCGCCGAGACGCAGCGCCTCGCGGGCGACCGTCTCGTCGACGCCGTCGATCTCGAACATGACGCGGCCCGGATGGACGCGCGCTGCCCAGTAATCGACGGAGCCCTTGCCCTTACCCATGCGGACTTCGGTCGGCTTCGAGGTGACCGGCAGGTCCGGGAAGATCCGGATCCATACGCGTCCTTGACGCTTCATGTAGCGAGTGATCGCGCGGCGGGCCGCCTCGATCTGACGGGCGGTGACCCGCTCCGGGTCGACCGCCTTCAGGCCGTAGGCGCCGAAGTTCAGCGCCGTTCCGCCCTTGGCGTTACCGTGAATGCGTCCCTTGAACGCCTTACGGTACTTCGTGCGCTTTGGCTGCAGCATCTTCTCTTACTCCGAATGACTTCGAGCGGCGCTTAAGCGTGCTCGCGGCGACGTCCGCCACCGCCATGGCTGTCACCCTCGACCTGACGGCGCTCAGCGGCCATCGGATCATGCTCGAGGATCTCGCCCTTGAAGATCCACACCTTGACGCCGCAGATGCCATAGGCGGTCACGGCCTCGGCCGTGCCATAGTCGACATCGGCGCGAAGGGTGTGAAGCGGCACCCGGCCCTCGCGGTACCACTCGGTGCGGGCGATTTCCGCACCACCGAGACGGCCGCCGCAATTGATGCGGATACCTTCGGCGCCAAGACGCATGGCAGACTGGACAGCACGCTTCATGGCACGACGGAACGCGACGCGGCGCTCGAGCTGCTGGGCAATCGACTGAGCGACGAGCGTCGCGTCGGTCTCAGGCTTGCGCACCTCGACGATGTTGATGTGCGTCTCCGCATTCGTCATCGAGCCGAGCTTCTTGCGAAGCTTCTCGATGTCGGCGCCCTTCTTGCCGATGACGATACCCGGACGGGCCGAGTGGATCGTGATGCGGCACTTCTTGTGAGGACGCTCGATGACGATCTTCGAGACTGCCGCCTGCTTCAGCTCCTGCATCAGGAACTTGCGGATCTTCAGATCCTCGTGAAGCAGCGAGCCATATTCCTTGCCATCAGCGAACCAGCGGGAATCCCAGGTCCGGTTGATGCCGAGCCGGAAGCCGGTTGGATTGATTTTCTGACCCATCAGGCGGCCTCCTCGGTTTCCGCCACTTCACGCACGACGATGGTCAGATGCGAGAAGGGCTTCTCGACGCGGCTTGCGCGGCCACGGCCACGAGCGTGGAACCGCTTCATGGTGATCGACTTGCCGACATAAGCCTCAGCCACGATCAGCGCGTCGACGTCGAGGTCGTGATTGTTCTCGGCATTCGCGATCGCGCTCTGGAGGGTCTTCTTGACCGTCTCAGAGATGCGCTTGCGAGAGAAGGTGAGGTCCGCGAGAGCGTGCTCGACCTTCTTGCCGCGAATCAAGGCCGCGACCAGGTTCAGTTTCTGCGGGCTGACGCGGATGGTACGGGCGACGGCCTTCGCCTCGTTGTCCTTCAGCTGCCGCTCGGCTTTCGCCTTGCCCATTGTTACTTCCTCTTCGCCTTCTTATCGGCGCCGTGGCCGTAATAGGTCCGCGTCGGCGCAAACTCGCCGAACTTGTGACCGACCATATCCTCGTTCACCGAGACCGGGATGTGCTTGTTGCCGTTGTAGACACCGAAGGTCAGCCCGACGAATTGCGGCAGGATGGTCGAACGGCGGGTCCAGATCTTGATGACGTCGTTGCGGCCGCTCGCGCGGGCCTTCTCGGCCTTCTTGAGCAGGAAGCCATCGACAAACGGACCCTTCCAGACGGAACGTGTCATGGGGGTTTCCTCTCTTACTTCTTGCGCTGATGGCGCGAGCGCATGATGAACTTGTCGGTCGACTTGTTCGAACGCGTCCGCTTACCCTTGGTGGGCTTGCCCCAAGGCGAAACCGGATGGCGGCCACCCGACGTACGGCCTTCACCACCACCATGGGGGTGATCGACCGGGTTCATGGCGACGCCGCGAACATGCGGACGCTTGCCGAGCCAGCGTGAGCGGCCCGCCTTGCCATTGTTGATATTGCCATGGTCCGGGTTCGACACCGCGCCGACCGTGGCAAAGCAGCTCGACGGAACGAGGCGCTGCTCGCCCGAACCGAGGCGCAGGATAGCCATCGTCGAGTCGCGGCCGACCAGCTGGGCGTAGGACCCGGCCGAACGTGCGATCTGACCGCCCTTCTCCGGCTTCATCTCCACATTGTGGATGATGGTGCCGACCGGCATCGCCGAGAGCGGCATCGCATTGCCCGGCTTCACGTCGACGCCGGACAGACCGGAGACGACGTTGTCACCAACGGCCAAGCGCTGCGGCGCGAGGATATAAGCGAGCTCACCATCGGAATATTTGATGAGCGCGATAAAGGCCGACCGGTTCGGATCGTATTCCAGGCGCTCCACCGTGCCGACCACGTCGAGCTTGCGACGCTTGAAGTCGATCATGCGATAGGTGCGCTTGTGACCGCCGCCCTGATAGCGAGCCGTCACGCGACCGGTGTTGTTGCGACCGCCCTTGGAGTGCAAGCCCTCGGTCAAATGCTTGACCGGCTTGCCCTTCCAGAGACCGGACCGATCGACGATGACCAGCTGGCGCTGGCTCGGCGTCGTCGGCTTGAAATTCTTCAGTGCCATTTCGTCTTTCCTCCGGTCCTAGCTCTTAAAGGCCGGTCGAGACGTCGATGGACTGGCCCTCGGCCAGCGTCACGATCGCCTTCTTCTTGTCGCTCTGATGCCCGATCCGGCCTCGGAAGCGCTTGACCTTGCCCTTGCGGACCAGCGTGTTGACCGCGGTGACCTTCACGTCGAAGAGCGCTTCGACGGCCGCCTTGATTTCAGGCTTGGTCGCGGTCTTCGGGACGTTGAAGACGACCTGGTTGGACTCCGACAGGAGCGTCGACTTCTCGGTGATCACCGGCGAGGTGATAACGTCGTAGTGGCGAAGATCGCTCATTTGAAACGCTCCTCGAGAGCTTCGACCGCAGCCTTCGACAGAACCAGCGTCGGGCGGCGGAGAATGTCATACACGTTGATGCCCTGGACCGGCAGCACATCGATCTTGGCGATGTTGCGCGAGGCACGAGCGAACGACGCGTCGAGCTCCGAACCGCCGATGATCAGCGCGTTGGCAATGCCGAGACCCTCGAAGGTCTTGACCATCGCCTTGGTCTTGGCCTCGGCCGCCTTCAGCTCGTCGAGGACGATCAGGTCACCCGACTTCGCCTTGGCCGACAGAGCATGCTTGAGCGCCAGAGCGCGAACCTTCTTGGGAAGGTCATGGGCATGGCTGCGCGAGACCGGGCCATGGGCCTTGCCACCGCCACGGAACTGCGGCGCGCGGGCCGAGCCGTGACGGGCACGACCGGTGCCCTTCTGGCGATAGAGCTTGGCGCCGGTGCGGGCGATCTCGGAGCGACCGAGAGTCTGATGGGTGCCCTGCTGGCGCTTGGCCAGCTGGTAGCGCACCATACGCTGGAGGATGTCCTCGCGCGGCTCCAGGCCGAAGATCTCTTCGGACAGGGTGACGGTGCCGGCATCGGCCCCGTCGAGGCTTTTCATCGTAATGTCCATCACTCAGCCCCCTCGGCAGCGGCCGTCTCTTCGACGCTCGCACCGTTGCCGGCGGCCGCACGCAAGGCGGCGGGCTTCGGCGCGTTTTCGGGAAGCGTCGCCTTGACGGCGTCGCGAATTTCGATCCAGCCGCCCTTGGAGCCCGGAACCGCGCCGCGCACCAGGATCAGACCCTTGTCGGCGTCCGTGCGGACGATCTCGAGGTTCTGCGTGGTGACGCGGACCTGGCCCATATGGCCGGCCATCTTCTTGTTCTTGAAGACCTTGCCCGGGTCCTGACGCTGACCGGTCGAACCGTGCGAGCGGTGCGACACGGAAACGCCGTGGGTGGCGCGAAGACCACCGAAATTGTGGCGCTTCATGGCGCCGGCAAAGCCCTTACCGATCGAAGTGCCGGTGACGTCCACCATCTGGCCGGCGACAAAATGATCGGCGGTGATCTCGGCACCGACATCGATCATATTGTCTTCGCTCACGCGGAACTCGACGAGCTTGCGCTTGGGCTCGACCTGAGCCTGAGCGAAGACGCCTCGCATGGCCTTCGACGTGTTCTTCACCTTGGCAAGGCCGGCACCGAGCTGAACGGCGGTATAGCCATTCTTGTCGACGGTACGCTGGCCAACGACCTGCAGGTTCTCAACTCTCAGAACGGTCACGGGGACATGCTCTCCGGCATCCGTATAGATGCGGGTCATCCCGACCTTCTGCGCGATCATTCCTGAACGCATGGGTGTCATCCTTCCCCGGCTCTCGATCAGAGCTTGATCTCGACGTCGACGCCGGCGGCGAGGTCGAGCTTCATCAGCGCGTCGACCGTCTGCGGCGTCGGGTCCACGATGTCGAGAAGACGCTTGTGGGTCCGCATCTCGAACTGCTCGCGGCTCTTCTTGTCGATGTGCGGCGACCGGTTCACTGTAAACTTCTCGATCCGCGTCGGAAGCGGGATCGGACCGCGCACATTCGCTCCGGTGCGTTTGGCGGTCGAAACGATCTCGCGCGTCGAGGCGTCGAGGACACGATGGTCGAACGCCTTCAGGCGGATGCGAATATTCTGGCCGTTCATTTCATTCGTCCTCTCGTCGGAGCCTGCCGGCGGGCCGGTGCTGTCCGAGCGCTCTTGTCTTCTTGTCAGCCAATTCGGTGGCGGGTCGCCCGCCCTCCCCTCGTCCGGACAAACCCGGGCGAAGGATCAAGAAAAAAGCGCGCCCCGCTAAGGCCGGGGCGCGCCCAACTCCGCTCGTCGATTACTCGACGATCGATGCGACGATGCCGGCGCCGACGGTGCGGCCGCCTTCGCGGATGGCGAAGCGCAGCTTCTCTTCCATCGCGATCGGAACGATCAGCGTGACGTCCATCGTCACATTGTCGCCCGGCATCACCATCTCCGTGCCCTCAGGCAGCGTCACCACGCCCGTCACGTCCGTCGTGCGGAAGTAGAACTGCGGGCGGTAGTTGGTGAAGAACGGCGTATGACGGCCGCCCTCTTCCTTGGTCAGGATGTAGGCTTCGGCCTTGAACTTCGTGTGCGGCTTCACCGAACCCGGCTTGCACAGAACCTGACCGCGCTCGACGCCTTCACGGTCGATACCGCGGATCAGCGCGCCGATATTGTCGCCCGCCTGGCCCTGATCGAGCAGCTTGCGGAACATCTCGACGCCCGTGACCGTCGTCTTGCGGGTGTCCTTGATGCCAACGATCTCGACTTCCTCGCCAACCTTGACGATGCCGCGCTCGACACGGCCGGTCACGACCGTACCGCGACCCGAGATCGAGAACACGTCCTCGATCGGCATCAGGAAGGGCTGGTCGACCGGACGCTCCGGCGTCGGGATATAGGCGTCGACCTCGGCCATCAGCTTGCGGACCGCATCCTCGCCGATCTCCTTGTTGGAGTCTTCGAGAGCGGCCAGAGCCGAACCCTTGACGATCGGAATGTCGTCGCCCGGGAAGTCGTAGGACGACAGAAGCTCGCGAACCTCGAGCTCGACCAGCTCCAGAAGCTCCTCGTCGTCGACCTGGTCGACCTTGTTGAGGAACACCACGATCGCCGGAACGCCGACCTGACGGGCGAGCAGGATGTGCTCGCGGGTCTGCGGCATCGGGCCGTCGGCCGCAGAGCAGACCAGGATCGCGCCGTCCATCTGAGCGGCACCCGTGATCATGTTCTTCACATAATCGGCGTGACCCGGGCAGTCGACATGGGCGTAGTGACGGTTCTCCGTCTCGTATTCCACATGCGCCGTCGAAATCGTGATGCCGCGGGCCTTCTCTTCAGGCGCCGCATCGATCTGATCATAGGCGCGGAACTCGCCGAAATACTTCGTGATCGCCGCCGTCAGGGACGTCTTGCCGTGGTCGACGTGACCGATCGTCCCGATGTTCACATGCGGCTTGTTCCGCTCGAACTTACTCTTGGCCATAAGGCCCTCCATTCACTTCTTTAAACTGGCTCGCGAAGGAGCCGGAAACCGTTCGGAGATCAGGCGTATTTCTTCTGGATCTCGTCGGCGACCTGGTTCGGAACCTGCTCGTAATGATCGAACTGCATCGTATACTGCGCGCGGCCCTGAGACATGGAGCGCAGCGTGTTGACGTAGCCGAACATGTTGGCGAGCGGCACGAAGGCGTTGACAACCTGCGCGATGCCGCGGGACTCGGTGCCCTGGATCTGGCCGCGACGTGAGTTCAGATCGCCAATCACGTCGCCCATGTAATCCTCGGGCGTCACAACCTCGACCTTCATGATCGGCTCGAGCAGACGCGGACCGGCCTTCTGGATGGCTTCGCGGAAGGCCGCACGGGCTGCGATCTCGAAGGCCAGAACCGAGGAGTCGACGTCGTGGAAAGCACCGTCCAGAAGCTCTGCCTTGATGTCGACCATCGGGAAGCCCGCGATCGGACCCGAGGTCATGACCGAATTGATGCCCTTCTCGACGCCCGGAATGTACTCCTTGGGAACCGCGCCACCGACAATCTTCGACTCGAAGGAATAGCCTTCGCCGAGATCGGCCGGAGCAAAGTGCAGCTTGACGCGAGCGAATTGGCCCGTACCGCCGGTCTGCTTCTTATGGGTGTAATCGACGTCGGTCGCCCGCGAGATCGTCTCGCGATAGGCCACCTGCGGCGCACCTACATTCGCCTCGACCTTGAACTCGCGCTTCATGCGATCGACGAGAATGTCGAGATGAAGCTCGCCCATGCCGGCGATGATGGTCTGACCCGATTCCTCGTCGGTCTTGACGCGGAAGGACGGATCCTCGGCGGCCAGACGGTTGAGCGCCAGACCCATCTTTTCCTGGTCGGCCTTGGTCTTCGGCTCGATCGCGATCTCGATGACCGGATCGGGGAACTCCATACGCTCAAGAATGACCGGCTTCAGCGGATCGCAGAGCGTGTCGCCCGTCGTCGTATCCTTCAGCCCCGCCAGAGCGACGATGTCGCCGGCATAGGCTTCTTCGATGTCCGAACGCGAGTTCGAATGCATCTGAAGCATGCGGCCGACGCGCTCGCGCTTTTCCTTCACCGTGTTCATCAGGGACGTGCCCTTGGTCAGAACGCCGGAATAGATGCGCGCGAAGGTGAGCGAACCGACGAACGGATCGTTCATGATCTTGAAGGCGAGCATGGAGAGCGGCTCGTCGTCGGACGACTTGCGAACCAGCTCGGCATCCGTCTTCGGATCGATGCCGCGGATCGCCTTCACTTCGACCGGGGAAGGAAGGAAATCGACGACCGCGTCCAGAAGCGGCTGAACGCCCTTGTTCTTAAAGGCCGAGCCGCAGAGGACCGGCGTGAACCAGACGTCGCAGGTGCCTTTGCGGATCAGACGGCGCAGCTCGTCATTCGAGGGCATCTCGCCTTCGAGATACTTCTCCATGGCCGCTTCGTCGATCTCGACGGCCGCCTCGATCATCGCTTCGCGATACTCTTCGGCCTGTGCCTTGAGATCCTCGGGGATATCGAGAATGTCCCACTGCGCGCCGAGGGTCTCGTCGCGCCAGACATAGGCCTTCATCTCGATCAGATCGACGACGCCCTTGAGCTCGCTCTCGGCACCGATCGGCAGCTGAATGACGATCGGGCGCGCACCGAGGCGCGACTTGATCATCTCAACGCAGCGGAAGAAGTCGGCGCCGATCTTGTCCATCTTGTTGACGAAGATCATACGCGGGACTTCGTACTTGTCGGCCTGGCGCCAGACAGTCTCGGTCTGCGGCTCAACGCCGGCATTGGCGTCGAGAAGCGCGATCGCACCGTCGAGAACGCGCAAGGAACGCTCGACTTCAATCGTGAAGTCGACGTGACCCGGCGTGTCGATGATGTTGAAGCGGCGCTTCTTGCCGTCGCGACCTTCCCAGAAGGTGGTCGTCGCAGCCGACGTGATCGTGATGCCGCGCTCCTGCTCCTGCTCCATCCAGTCCATCGTTGCGGCGCCGTCATGGACTTCGCCGATCTTGTGGGACTTGCCGGTGTAGAAGAGAATACGCTCGGTCGTCGTCGTCTTGCCGGCATCGATGTGGGCCATGATGCCGAAGTTACGGTAGTCTTCGATTACGTAGTCGCGTGCCATTTGGCGCTCGCCTCTTGAAATTTCGAAGCCAGAATTACCAGCGATAGTGCGAGAACGCGCGGTTGGCCTCAGCCATACGGTGCGTGTCTTCGCGCTTCTTGACGGCCGTACCGCGGTTGTTGGCGGCATCCATGAGCTCGCCGGACAAACGGTCGACCATCGTGGTCTCATTGCGGTTGCGGGCCGCCGTGATCAGCCAACGGATCGCCAATGCCTGACGGCGCTCCGGGCGAACGTCGACGGGAACCTGATAGGTCGCACCACCAACACGACGCGAACGAACTTCGACATGCGGCGCGATGTTCTCAAGCGCCTGATGGAAGACCGCGACCGCGTCCTGACGGGTCTTGTCGTGAACGGCGTCGAAAGCACCATAGACGATGCGCTCGGCAGTCGACTTCTTGCCGTCATACATGACGGCGTTCATGAACTTGGACACGATGAGATCACCGAACTTCGGATCCGGGTTGATCTCACGCTTTTCGGCACGATGGCGACGGGACATTCGCTGCTCTCTTAAAGATCGTTGCGGCGCGACAGGCGCTTACTTCGGACGCTTGGCGCCGTACTTCGAGCGACGCTGCTTACGGTTCTTGACGCCCTGGGTGTCGAGAACGCCGCGGATGATGTGGTAACGCACACCCGGAAGGTCCTTCACGCGGCCGCCGCGGATCATGACCACGGAGTGCTCCTGAAGGTTATGCCCCTCGCCCGGGATGTAGCCGATGACTTCATAGCCATTGACGAGACGGACCTTGGCGACCTTACGCAGAGCCGAGTTCGGCTTCTTCGGGGTCGTGGTGTAAACGCGGGTGCAGACGCCGCGCTTCTGCGGGTTCGCCTCGAGCGCCGGAACCGTGTTGCGCTCAGTCGGACGAACGCGCGGCTTCCGGATCAGCTGGTTGATGGTCGGCATTCCAACCTTCCCTCTACTTTCTCAATCGCAATGTTCGAAACGAAGCAAATCCCTCGCGGCACGAACGAAGACATCGTCATGCGCGAAACCGAGCCATCGCCCTTGAAACAGGGGGGCGGCTCGGACAGAACCAGAGGATCACCCAAAGGCGATCATGAACCAGAGATTGGCGTCTCGTTGAACGAAGCCTTGTTTGAGACGAGTAACTCCCGGACGCGGCGTCTACGGGAAGAGTCGGCCTCACATCGGCTCTGTTGGAGCGCTACTTAACGAGTCGCTCAGTCATCGTCAACCCCTTGCAGGGCCGGGTTTGGCGCATTCTCAGCGCTCAGACGGGCTCGCACTGGCGTTTCGGCATCCCTGAGAGCGAGCGATCGCGTTAATTTAAATTAACAGCGTCGGTCTTCGCTCGAAAACCATAGGAAAATTTGACCGAATTCGTCGAGTCGCGGGCGTGTCATGGCATTTCCAAGGCGAGCCTGATCCGAGTCTCGCTGATGTCACTTTGTGAGGGACGGGTTTAGCGCCGGGTCGCATCAGGGTGCCCATCAGCATGTGATTCTCGCAGCAAAATCCGGCGTTTGGTCTCCCGCTTCGAATGAAAGGCGCCTTCGGGCGTGGTCAAAGGAAAAGGCCGCCCCGAAGGACGGCCTTTTCAGCATGTCAGCGATGACGGTTCTGCGGCAATTACTCCGCAGCGTCGCCCAGCGAGGTCAGGAGGTTGTCGCTCTCGGCCGTGTTCGAGGCCTTGCGACGATCCTCCAAGATCAGATCGTCACGCGAGGTCGCGATCCGACGGATCTGGGTCATCATCCCGCCCGTACCGGCTGGGATGAGGCGGCCGACAATGACGTTCTCCTTCAAGCCCTGCAGCGTATCGACCTTGCCGGCGACCGCCGCCTCGGTGAGAACGCGGGTGGTCTCCTGGAAAGAGGCCGCCGAGATGAAGGACGGCGTCTGGAGCGAGGCCTTGGTGATGCCGAGCAGCACCGGATTGCCCGAGGCCGGCTTCTTGCCTTCCTCTTCGAGACGCTCGTTGATCTCCGCCAGCTCGATCCGGTCGACATGGTCGCCCGGAATATAGCCGGAGTCGCCCGACTCGACGATCTCGATCTTCTGCAGCATCTGGCGAACGATCACCTCGATGTGCTTGTCGTTGATCAGAACGCCCTGCAACCGGTAGACTTCCTGGATCTCGTTGACGAGATAGCTCGCCAGAGCCTCCACGCCGCGAATGGCCAGAATGTCGTGCGGCGCCGGATTGCCGTCGAGAATGTAGTCGCCCTTCTCGATGAGGTCGCCTTCCTGGAGATGGAACGGCTTGCCCTTCGGGATCAGGTATTCCACCGGCTCCAGCGTCGAGTCGTTCGGCTCGATGATGATGCGGCGCTTGTTCTTGTAGTCGCGTCCGAACTTCACCGTGCCGTCGATCTCGGCGATGATCGCGTTGTCCTTCGGCTTGCGCGCCTCGAAGAGCTCGGCCACGCGCGGCAGACCGCCCGTGATGTCCTTCGTCTTGGCGCTTTCCATCGGAATACGCGAAAGCACGTCACCGGCCTTCACCCGCTGACCCGGCTCGACCGACAGAATGGCGTCGACCGACTGGAAGTAACGAGCGTCGGAACCGCGAGCCAGCTTCAGCACCGTGCCGTCATCGCCCTTGATGACGATCGCCGGCTTCAGATCCGAGCCGCGCGGGCTTGCCCGCCAGTCGATGACCGCACGCTTGGTGATGCCGGTCGACTCGTCCGTCTGCTCCGACACGGAAACGCCATCCACCATGTCCTCGAAGTCGATGACGCCTTCGAGCTCGGTCAGCACCGGGCGGGTATAGGGATCCCACTCGGCAATACGCTGGCCACGACGCACGGTGTCGCCATCGTCGACGAAGACGCGCGAACCGTAGGTGACGCGGTGCGAGGCTCGCTCGACGCCCTTCCCGTCCAGGATGAGGATCGCCATGTTGCGGCCCATCGCGACGAGACGTCCTTCGGAGTCGCGCACGACGTTGCGGTTGCGGATCGCAACGGTACCTTCATAGGACGCTTCCAGGAAGGACGAGTCCACCACCTGCGCCGTGCCGCCCATGTGGAAGGTGCGCATGGTGAGCTGGGTGCCCGGCTCGCCGATCGACTGTGCCGCGATGACGCCGACGGCCTCGCCCATATTGACGGGCGTGCCGCGCGCAAGATCGCGACCATAGCAGACGCCGCAGATACCGGTCCGGATCTCGCAAGTCAGCGCCGAACGGATCTGGATCGACTGGATACCGGCCTTCTCGATCAGCTCGACATCCTTCTCCTCGATCATCCGCCCGGCTTCAACGATGACCTCGCCGGACTGCGGATGCAGGACGTCCACGAGCGCCGTGCGGCCCAGAACCCGCTGGCCGAGCGAGGCGACCACCTGGCCAGCATCGACGATCGGCTGCATGGTCAGGCCATTCTCGGTGCCGCAATCGGTCTGCGTGATGATGCAGTCCTGCGCGACGTCGACGAGACGACGGGTCAGATAGCCCGAGTTCGCGGTCTTCAAGGCCGTGTCGGCAAGGCCCTTACGGGCGCCATGGGTCGAGTTGAAGTACTCGAGAACGGTCAGACCTTCCTTGAAGTTCGAGATGATCGGCGTCTCGATGATCTCGCCCGACGGCTTGGTCATCAGGCCGCGCATGGCCGCCAGCTGACGCATCTGGGTGGGCGAGCCACGGGCGCCGGAATGCGACATCATATAGATCGAGTTCATCGGCTTCTGACGGCCGTTCTCGTCGAACTCGACCGCCTTGATGCGGCCCATCATCTCGTCGGCGATCTTGTCCGTGCACTTGGCCCAGGCGTCGACGACCTTGTTGTACTTCTCGCCCTGGGTGATCAGGCCGTCATTGTATTGCTGCTCATATTCCTTGGCGAGCGCCTGGGTCTCGGCGATCATGTCCTTCTTGGTGTCGGGGATGAGCATGTCATCCTTGCCGAAGGAGATGCCGGCGAGACAGGCGTGCTTGAAGCCGAGCTGCATGATCCGGTCGCAGAAGATCACCGTCTCCTTCTGTCCGCAATGGCGATAGACCGTGTCGATCATCTTGGAGATGTTCTTCTTGGTCATCAGCTGGTTGCAGATGTCGAAGGGAACGGCGGCGTTCTTCGGCAGAAGCTCACCGATCAGCATGCGGCCCGGGGTCGTCTCGTGGATCTGGGATACGGGATTGCCATCCGCATCCACGGTCTTGAACCGGCCCTTGATCTTCGTGTGGAGCGTCGTCGTCTTGGAATAGACCGCGTGCTCCAACTCGCCGATGTCGGAGAACACCATGTTCTCGCCCGGCTCGTTCTCATTCATGATCGAGAGGTAATAGAGCCCGAGCACCATGTCCTGGGACGGAACGATGATCGGCGCACCATTGGCCGGATGCAGGATGTTGTTCGTCGACATCATCAGGACGCGCGCTTCCAGCTGCGCCTCGATGGAGAGCGGCACATGGACCGCCATCTGGTCGCCGTCGAAATCCGCGTTGAAGGCCGTGCAGACCAGCGGATGCAGCTGGATCGCCTTGCCCTCGATGAGGATCGGCTCGAAGGCTTGGATGCCGAGACGATGGAGGGTCGGCGCGCGGTTCAGAAGAACCGGATGCTCGCGAATGACCTCGTCGAGGATATCCCAGACTTCCGGACGCTCTTTCTCGACCAGCTTCTTGGCCTGCTTGACCGTCGAAGAATAGCCCTTGGCGTCGAGCCGCGCATAGATGAACGGCTTGAACAGCTCGAGCGCCATCTTCTTCGGCAGGCCGCACTGATGCAGCTTCAGGTTCGGACCGGTCACGATGACCGACCGACCGGAATAGTCGACGCGCTTGCCGAGAAGGTTCTGACGGAAGCGGCCCTGCTTGCCCTTGAGCATGTCGGAGAGCGACTTCAGCGGACGCTTGTTGGCGCCCGTGATGACGCGGCCGCGACGGCCATTGTCGAACAGCGCGTCGACGGCCTCCTGCAGCATCCGCTTCTCGTTGCGGATGATGATGCCCGGCGCGCGCAGCTCGATCAGCCGCTTCAGACGGTTGTTACGGTTGATGACGCGGCGGTAGAGATCGTTGAGATCCGACGTCGCGAAACGGCCGCCATCGAGCGGAACCAGCGGACGCAGGTCCGGCGGGATCACGGGCACGACGCTCATGATCATCCATTCCGGCTTGTTGCCCGACTCCAGGAAGTTCTCGACGATCTTCAGCCGCTTCATCAGCTTCTTCGTCTTGAGCTCCGAGGTGGTCGTCGCCAGCTCCTCGCGCAGGTCACCCGCGATCTTCTCCAGATCCATCGAACGCAGAAGCTCCTGCAGAGCCTCGGCGCCGATCAGGGCCGTGAACTGATCCTCGCCGAACTCGTCGACGGCGATCATGTATTCTTCCTCCGACAGGAGCTGATGCTCCTTCAGAGTGGTCAGGCCAGGCTCGGTGACGATGTAGTTCTCGAAATAGAGAACGCGCTCGATGTCCTTGAGGGTCATGTCGAGCAGCGTGCCGATGCGGCTCGGCAACGACTTCAGGAACCAGATGTGAGCGACGGGGGCGGCAAGCTCGATATGGCCCATGCGCTCGCGGCGCACGCGCGAGAGGGTGACCTCAACGCCGCACTTCTCGCAGATGATGCCCTTGTACTTCATCCGCTTGTACTTGCCGCACAGGCACTCATAGTCCTTGATCGGACCAAAGATGCGCGCGCAGAACAGGCCGTCACGCTCGGGCTTGAACGTGCGGTAATTGATCGTCTCCGGCTTCTTGATCTCGCCAAACGACCAGGAGAGGATCTTCTCAGGGCTCGCGAGCGAGATACGGATCGTATCGAAGCTCTGCGCGGCGACCTGCGGGTTGAAGATGTTCATGACCTCTTGGTTCATGCTCTGTCTCCTTGAGGCTTTCGCCTACAGCGGGCGGAGTGCGGGGGACCACTCACCCTCATATTTCTAGGAACCCGTCAGCCGGCGGCCCCGAAAGGGTCGCCGGCATCGACCGGCTTGGTAAAGCCGGCGGTCATGGATTCGCGGCGGATCACTCCGCGGCGTCTGGCAGTTCTTCCGGCCCACCGGCGCGCTCGGGCGCGTTCGACAGATCGACGTCGAGACCCAGCGAGCGCATCTCCTTGACGAGAACGTTGAAGCTCTCGGGGATGCCGGACTCGAAGGTGTCGTCGCCGCGCACGATCGCCTCGTAGACCTTGGTACGGCCTGCGACGTCGTCCGACTTCACCGTTAGCATTTCCTGCAGCGTGTAGGCGGCACCATAGGCTTCGAGAGCCCAGACCTCCATCTCACCGAAGCGCTGACCGCCGAACTGCGCCTTGCCGCCCAGCGGCTGCTGGGTGACCAGTGAGTACGGGCCGATCGAACGGGCATGGATCTTGTCGTCGACCAGGTGGTGCAGCTTCAACATATAGATGTAGCCGACGGTCACCTGACGGTCGAAGGGTTCGCCGGTACGCCCGTCATGGAGCGTCACCTGCCCCGAACCATTCAGCCCGGCCTTCTCCAGCCATTCGACGATGTCCTTCTCGTTCGCACCGTCAAAGACGGGGGTCGCGATCGAGACGCCCTTGGTCATCTGCTTGGCCAGCGTGACGACGCTGTCGTCGTCATAGGTCTTCACCGGCTCGTTGCGCTCGTTGTCCCCGAGCAGGCCCGAGATCTCCTGGCGGAGAGGCTCGACATTCTGGTCCTGCTTGTAGGCTTCGAGCATCTCGCCGATCCGCTTACCCATGCCGGCACAGGCCCAGCCGAGATGCGTCTCGAGGATCTGTCCGACATTCATGCGCGAGGGCACGCCGAGCGGGTTGAGCACGATGTCCACATGGGTACCGTCCGCCGTGAAGGGCATGTCCTCCACAGGCAGAATGCGCGAGACGACACCCTTGTTGCCGTGACGGCCGGCCATCTTGTCGCCTGGCTGGATCTTGCGCTTGACCGCGACGAAGACCTTCACCTGCTTCATGACGCCCGGGGGCAGCTCGTCGCCGCGCTGGACCTTCTCGACCTTGTCCATGAAGCGGGCTTCGAGGGTCTTCTTGGCCTCGTCATAGACGTTGCGCAGATCCTCGAGCTCGCCCTGGAGCTTCTCGTCCTCGACGGCGAACATCCACCACTGCGAGCGGGGATATTCCTCCATCATCTCGGGCGAAAGCTGGGTGCCCCGCTTGAAGCCCTTCGGCCCGGAGATCGCCATCTTGCCGGCGAGCATCTCGGTCAGACGGCCATAGACGTTGCGGTCCAGAATGGCCTGCTCGTCGTCGCGGTCCTTGGCGAGCCGCTCGATTTCCTCGCGCTCGATCGCCATGGCACGCTCGTCCTTTTCGACGCCGTGACGATTGAACACGCGAACCTCGACCACCGTGCCGTAGGTGCCGGGAGGCATGCGGCTCGACGTGTCGCGAACATCCGAGGCCTTCTCGCCGAAGATGGCGCGCAGGAGTTTCTCCTCCGGCGTCATCGGGCTTTCGCCCTTCGGCGTGATCTTGCCGACCAGGATGTCGCCCGGCTGAACCTCGGCACCGATATAGACGATGCCGGCCTCGTCGAGATTCTTCAGCGCTTCTTCCGACACGTTCGGAATATCGCGCGTGATCTCCTCAGGCCCGAGCTTGGTGTCACGCGCCATCACCTCGAATTCCTCGATATGGATCGAGGTGAAGACGTCGTCGGCAACGATCCGCTCCGAAAGAAGGATCGAGTCCTCGTAGTTGTAGCCATTCCACGGCATGAAGGCGACGAGCACGTTCCGGCCGAGAGCGAGATCGCCGAGATCGGTCGAGGGACCGTCCGCGATGATGTCGCCCTTGTTCACCTTGTCGCCCACGGTCACCAGCGGACGCTGATTGATGCAGGTGTTCTGGTTGGAGCGCTGGAACTTCATCAGTCGGTAGATGTCGACGCCGGACTTGCCGGCTTCGAGATCTTCCGTCGCGCGGATGACGATACGGGTCGCGTCGACCTGGTCGACGATACCCGTCCGACGCGCACCGATGGCCGCCCCGGAGTCACGCGCCACCACCGGCTCCATGCCGGTGCCGACGAAGGGCGCCTCGGCCCGCACCAGCGGCACGGCCTGACGCTGCATGTTCGAGCCCATCAGCGCGCGGTTGGCGTCGTCGTTCTCGAGGAACGGGATGAGCGCGGCGGCAACCGAAACGAGCTGCTTGGGCGAGACGTCCATGAGATCGACATTCTCGCGCGGCGTCATGAAGACGTCGCCCTGATGGCGGCAGACCACAAACTCGTTCTGGAACCCGCCCTCGTCGGTGAGGATCGCGTTTGCCTGCGCGACGTGGTGCTTGGATTCCTCCATCGCCGACAGATAGACGACCTCGTTGGTCACCTTGCCGTCGATGACGCGGCGATACGGGCTCTCGATGAAGCCGTATTTGTTGATGCGCGCGAAGGTCGCCAGCGAGTTGATCAGACCGATATTCGGGCCTTCCGGCGTCTCGATCGGGCAGATGCGGCCGTAATGGGTCGGATGGACGTCGCGAACCTCGAAGCCCGCGCGTTCGCGGGTCAGACCGCCCGGTCCAAGCGCCGAGAGACGACGCTTATGGGTGATCTCCGACAGCGGGTTCGTCTGATCCATGAACTGCGAGAGCTGCGAGGAGCCGAAGAACTCGCGCACGGCGGCAGCCGCCGGCTTGGCGTTGATCAGATCCTGCGGCATGACCGTGTCGATCTCGACCGAGGACATACGCTCCTTGATCGCGCGCTCCATGCGCAGGAGACCGACGCGATACTGGTTCTCCATGAGCTCGCCGACCGACCGCACGCGGCGATTGCCGAGATTGTCGATGTCGTCGATCTCGCCGCGACCGTCACGCAGGTCGACCAGCGTCCGAACCACCGCGATGATGTCTTCCTTGCGCAGGGTGCGCACGGTGTCTTCGGCCTGGACCTCCAGACGCATGTTCATCTTCACGCGACCCACGGCCGAAAGGTCGTAGCGCTCGGCGTCGAAGAACAGCGAATTGAACATCGCTTCCGCCGTCTCCATCGTCGGCGGCTCGCCGGGACGCATGACGCGGTAGATGTCGAACAGGGCGTCTTGACGGCTTTCGTTCTTGTCGGCCGCCAGGGTGTTGCGGATATAGGCGCCGATATTGACGTGATCGATATCGAGGACCGAGAAGGTCTCGTAACCGGCATCGACCAGGGTCTTCAGCGTCTTCTCGTCGAGCTCGTCGCCGGCTTCGAGATAGACCTCGCCCGTCGCGAAGTTGACGATATCCTCGGCGAGATAGTTCCCGTAGAGATCCTCTTCGCTGATACGGATCGCCTTCACGCCCTTTTCGGCGAGCTGACGCGCCTGACGTGCGGTGACCTTCTTGCCGGCCTCGACCAGCACTTCGCCGGTGTCGGCGTCGACGAGATCGGTGAGCATGCCCTGGCCGCGCACGCGCTCGACCGAGAAAGGCGCACGCCAGCCGATCTTGTCCTTGGAGAATTCGACCATATTGTAGAAGGTCGAAAGGATCTCCTCGCCATCCATGCCGAGCGCCATGAGAAGGCTGGACACGGGGATCTTGCGGCGACGATCGATACGCGCATAGACGATGTCCTTGGCGTCGAACTCGATGTCGAGCCAGGACCCGCGATAAGGGATCACGCGACCGGCGAAGAGCAGCTTGCCGGAGGAGTGCGACTTGCCCTTGTCGTGGTCGAAGAAGACGCCCGGCGAGCGGTGCATCTGCGAGACGATCACACGCTCGGTGCCGTTGACGATGAACGTGCCGTTCGACGTCATCAGCGGCATGTCGCCCATATAGACGTCCTGCTCCTTGATGTCCTTGATGGACTTGGAGCCGGTGTCTTCGTCGATATCGAACACGATCAGACGAAGCGTCACCTTCAAGGGCGCGGCGAAGGTGAGATCGCGCTGACGGCACTCCTCGACGTCGAATTTCGGCGCCTCGAACTCGTACTTAACGAATTCGAGCATAGACTGGCCGGAAAAGTCGGAAATCGGGAAGACCGACTTGAAGACGGCCTGAAGACCCTCGTCGGCGCGACCGCCGACAGGCTCTTCGACCATCAGGAATTGATCGTAGGAAGCCTTCTGAACCTCAATGAGGTTCGGCATCTCCGCGACCTCGGGGATGTGACCGAAGACTTTGCGCACGCGCCTGCGACCGCTGAACGTCGTCGTCTGTGACATCGTCGCTCCTTCTCGTGACGTCTCGCCCTTGACCAGAGGGCTGAATGATGGGCTTCCTTAAGGGAAGCACCGTCCGCTGGCGGCGCGGACGGGGAATTTCGAAACCGGGACCTCGGGACCCGCGTTTCCGCATGGCTCAATCCGTCGAGCCGTCCGGAAACGCGCCGCGTCCGGCGCATTGCCATATCGTTATCCGAGACCATTTGGCCTCTTCGTCGGAGCCTCGACGGCCCCGCGATCGTCTTGCGTCCTTAAGGCCTCTCATCCGGGCTGCCGATGACCCGCCAGACGGGATCACGGCGAAAGGACCATTATTCCAGCACGCAAGGCGGAACGGCAAAAGCCGTCCCGCCCGCGTCAATCGCATGATTTTCAGCGCGGCATCCGCCGCCCTTACTTGAGCTCGACCTTGGCGCCAGCCTTTTCGAGCTGCTCCTTGATCTTGTTGGCCTCGTCCTTGTCGACGCCTTCCTTGACCGGCTTCGGAGCGTTGTCGACCAGGTCCTTGGCTTCCTTGAGGCCGAGGCCGGTGAGCGCGCGGACTTCCTTGATGACGTTGATCTTCTGAGCGCCAGCGTCAGCGAGGATCACGTTGAACTCGGTCTGCTCTTCCTCGGCCGGAGCGGCAGCGGCACCACCGCCGGCAGCGGCCACGGCCACAGGAGCAGCGGCGGAAACGCCCCACTTCTCCTCGAGCATCTTCGACAGCTCGGCCGCCTCGAGGACGGTCAGAGCGGACAGGTCTTCAACGATCTTGGCGAGATCAGCCATGTTTCTCTTCCTTCAGTTCGAACAATTTGAGTTGAGCAGCGAGGAACCATTGCCTCACGCCGCTTCGTCCTTCGTGGCATACGCGTTGAGCACCCGGGCGAGCTGTCCCGCCGGGGCCTGAACGACACCTGCGATGCGCGTAGCCGGGGTCTGGATCATACCGACCAGCTTCGCACGCAATTCGTCCAGCGACGGCATGGTGGCGAGAGCCTTCACACCGTCTGCGTCGAGCGTTGTGGATCCCATCGCTCCGCCGAGGATGACGAGCTTGTCGTTCCCCTTGGCGAAATCGTTGGAGACCCTCGGCGCCGCGATCGGATCGCTGGAATAAGCGATCAGAGTCTGGCCCTCGAACAGGTTCGAGATGCCTTCGGCGTCCGTGCCTTGAAGAGCGATCTTGGCGAGGCGGTTCTTCGCGACCTTGACGGTGGCTCCCGCGTCCCGCATACGCGAACGAAGATCGTTCATCTGCGCGACGGTGAGGCCGGCATAGTGGGCCACGACAATAGCGCCCGAGTCCTTGAAGGTCTCGTGCAGCGTCGTGACGAATTCGCGTTTTTCCGCTCTGTCCACTGCCTCTCTCCAGTTGGCTCCTATCCCTTTCGAGAATGGAGCCGGTTGCCTTTTGCCGCCCGGGATCATCCGGACGACGCTCGGAGATCCTGTCCCCTCACCCGATCCTGACAATTCCCGAGGGAACCAGCAGGCGGCGCAAGGCATTCAGAGGTTCGAACCGAAGATGCAAGGAGCGATCCGCTCCCTTCAAATTCGGGACTTCACCCCGTCTCATGAAGGCTTTCTGACGATTATGGACCGCATGATGCGGCCCGCCCTCAATCTCGGACAGGCATTTGAAAGGAAGGCGAAAGCCGCCTTCCCTTAATCCGGGCAGAACCCGGAAACTCGAATGGGTGAGCCGCACATATAGGTGCGCGACCCGCCCATGAAAAGATGTTGTCGTTCCGGCGATTAGGCCGAAGCGACGGCCAGCGTCGACGGGTCGACCTTGACACCCGGACCCATGGTCGAGGTCAGCGCGACACGCTTGACATAGTTGCCCTTGGCGCCCGACGGCTTGGCCTTGTTCACCGCATCAGCGAACGCGCGGATATTTTCCGCGATCGCATCGGCGCCGAAGGAGACCTTGCCAACGCCCGCATGGACGATGCCAGCCTTCTCGACACGGAACTCGACGGCACCGCCCTTGGAAGCCTTGACGGCAGCCGTGACGTCCGGGGTCACCGTGCCGACGCGCGGATTCGGCATCAGGCCGCGCGGGCCGAGGATCTTACCGAGACGACCGACCAGAGCCATCATATCCGGGGTCGCGATCGCGCGATCGAAATCGATCGTGCCGCCCTGGATCTGCTCGACCAGGTCTTCCGCACCGACGATATCGGCGCCGGCGGCGCGGGCTTCGTCAGCCTTGTCGCCACGCGCGAAGACGGCGACGCGAACGTCGCGGCCCGTGCCATTCGGCAGATTGACCACGCCGCGGACCATCTGGTCGGCGTGACGGGGATCGACGCCGAGATTCATCGCAATCTCAACCGTCTCGTCGAACTTGGCGCTAGCGCGCGACTTGAGAAGTTCGACCGCTTCCTCCAGCCCATAGAGCTTGACGCGGTCGAGGCCCTCGCGGGCGGCGCGGATGCGCTTACCGATCTTTGCCATCGTTCTTACTCCGCGATCTCGAGACCCATGGACCGGGCAGAGCCCTCGACCATCGCCATAGCGGCGTCGATGTCGTAGGCGTTGAGGTCCTTCATCTTCTTCTCGGCGATGTCACGCAGCTGGTCGCGCGTCACCTTCCCGGCGGTCGCCTTGCCGGGGGTCTTGGAACCCGACTTGAGGTTCGCCGCCTTCTTGAGGAAGTAGCTCACCGGCGGGGTCTTCATCGCGAAGGTGAAGGACTTGTCCTGGTAGTATGTGATGACCACCGGGATCGGGGAGCCCTTCTCCGCTTCCTGGGTCTGCGCGTTGAACGACTTGCAGAACTCCATAATATTGATGCCACGCTGACCGAGCGCCGGGCCGATCGGGGGCGACGGGGTCGCCGAACCGGCCGGGACCTGCAGCTTCAGCTGGCCCGCAACTTTCTTAGCCATATCTCCTGCCTTCTTCTAGACGACCGATCCCGGCGTCATCGCCGCCTCGGCCTCTCTTGCAGTCCGCGCGGTGCGGGTCACGGGTCGGCTGAATGGCCCCGCTCGCCTTCCGCACGCTTGAGGCCCCTCGTAAGAGAGCCCTTCTCGATCAGACCTTTTCGACCTGACCGAATTCCAAATCGACCGGCGTCGCACGCCCGAAGATCGATACCTCGACCTTGAGCCGCGCCCGCTCGTCGTCGACCTCCTGAACCACGCCGTTGAAGGACGCGAACGGACCGTCGGAGACGCGGACCTGTTCACCCACATCGAAGGAAACGGTCGGCTTCGGCCGCTCGACACCCTCCTGAACCTGATTCAGGATCTGGTTCGCTTCCTTCTCGGTGATCGGGACCGGACGATTGTCAGGCCCGAGGAAGCCAGTCACCTTCGGCGTGTTCTTGATGAGGGAGAAGACCTGATCGGTCAGCTCCGCCTTCACCAGGACATAGCCGGGAAAGAACTTGCGCTCGGCATTGACCTTTCGGCCACGGCGCACCTCGACGACATTTTCGGTCGGGACGAGGATTTTTTCGAACTTCTCGGTCAGACCCTTCTGCCGGGCCTGCTCTTCGATCGATTCGGCGACCTTCTTTTCGAAATTCGAATAGGCGTGAACGATGTACCAGCGAGCGGCCATGAAACTCGTATCAACTCCGAAAAATTTGCTGTCGCCCTCAGGCGCCGGCATTCATGATAAAGCCGACGGCGAAGCCGAGGGCCTGGTCGGCCACGAAAAAGAAAGCAGCCGCAAAGGCGACCATCACGAACACCATGATCGTCGAGATCATGGTCTCCCGGCGAGTCGGCCAGGAAACCTTCGAGGTTTCGCTGCGAACCTGCTGCAGGAACGTGAAGGGATTGGTCTTCGCCATGGAAACTCAGCTATCGATTGGTCACGGCCAAAGCGCGTGCAGGCCACCCCGGCCCCACGCGCCTCAAAACCTTTTAGAACACTTAACCGCTGTCGCGGCGATTCTCAAGGGCCATTCGTCGCTTGCGATAAATGGCAGGGGCAGAGGGGCTCGAACCCCCGACCTGCGGTTTTGGAGACCGCCGCTCTACCAACTGAGCTATACCCCTTCGCAGCCGCTGACATAAAGCCGGCTTCGCCCGAGTGCAAGCCGATTCTTGCTGGGCGGGCGAAGACGGGGTGCGGGGGCTGCGAAACACCGCAGGGCTGAGGTTCACGCATCTGTGTTCCAGAACGTCCGATCAATTGCCGTCCACTCTGACGCCGCTCTTACACGTGATCGGGCTTGGGGCTCCGCGATTCGCTCCGCGGCCAAGACAAAGTCTATGACTGCTTGCCGTCTCGATTTTTCGATTCCTGCAGGCGCTCCTTGCGCGTCTTTGGCTTAAGGCGCCGCAAGAAGCCGTCGAAGCCAGCATTCACGCGGGTTAGCTGAAAGAGCCGATCAATCGCCTGGTTCGCCGAGGCAAGCCGCGTCGCTAGAACCTCTTCCGATGCCAGAGCAATCGTCTCGACCGGTATGTCCGGATAGCGAGAAGCAATGCGGACGAGCGGCGGCCGATCCGACAAACCCGGCACCACGAGGCGCCCCGTGCGCCCTAGAAGACGAATGACGGTTTGCTCGAAGGTCCAATCGTGATCGTCGAAGAGCTTCCAGCGTACGGAGCGAACGGCGGAGAAGCCTTCGAGAACCACGCGAGACGGCATCATATCCGATAGAAAGACCGCGAGGGCAAAACCGCTCGTCGGCAGATGGGTCTGGGGATAGAAATCCGTCATCAACGGCCCGGCGTGGAACCAGCCGACTTTCGCCCCGCCGAAATCGCTCGCGGGACTTGGTGCTTCTTCTCCACCGCAGGTGAGGTTGAGGATGCCGTCGAGCGATCCCGGCGCAAAACAGTCGAGCACGGTGCCCACCTCCTTGCGATAGACGATATTCGCGCCGGCCGGGCTGGAGCGGGCCACCAAGAGAGCCCGCCCTTCAAAGGGTGATGTGAGGACCTTGTAGGCCTTGTTGAAGAAGACATAGAGCGCGTCCGCGCCATGGCGCTCGCGCAAGCCGCTCATATCCGCCGCATCGCTATTGGCGACCAGCACGATTTTGGGAAAGGCTGAGAAATAGGCTCGCCAGTCGTCCTCACTCGCATGCCAATTCGCTGCCATGCCTCGTTTCCCCTTCGTCGCGGCCGCTCAGGACCGGTTTGCCGCGAAGACCTCGCACGCCCCCTCATTTCGAGCGCCAGTTATGAACGGTAGGCCGCTATTGCCAGCGGCCTGCCGTCTCATCCGTTCAGATGCGTGTGCCTCAGCCGGCGCGCTGCTGAACGAAGAGAGTGCGCTCGCGGGCGGCAAACCACTCATCGGCATAGTCGTCGTTCTTATATTCCTCGAAATACGGTCCGCCATCGGTGAAATGGACGTTCTTGGCGTCGTCTTTGTGGTCGTACTCGTTGACGAGCCAGTTCCACTCGGCCGGGATCTCGCCGATATTCTCGTCGCCCTCCAGCCATTTGAACTGATGCAGCTGCAGACCGGTCGCCGTGTTCACATAATCCGGCGTCAGCGCCCGGCATTTGGCATTATTGAACAGGATGACGCTCGACCAGTTCTTCTTTTCGTATTTGGTCTGGGTCTGGCCGAGGAACTTCGTCTCGACCTTCGGCGTGTAGTCGTGCTTGACGCACTGCACCGCATAGCGCTCGTCGCGCAGGGCCCAAAGCTCGGCGATATCGGCGCGCATCAGCATGTCGCAATCCATGAAGAGCGCCCAGCCCTGATAGTCGCAAAGGGCAGGCACCATGAAGCGCGAGAAGGAAAACTCCGTCGACTGGAGGCTGTTGCGCTCGCGGTCGAAGACCCCCTTCAGATTCGACAGAACCAGCGGCGAAAACTCGACCGGCATCGTCGAGTTTTCCAAAATACTCTGGCACAGGACGTGATAGGCGATCACTTCCTTCGTATCGAAACCGATGAATACGCGTGCAACGTCGATCGACATGAGACCCTCTCGGCAGGCTCCTCAGGGGGAGCATTGAAACTGAAATCCTCCGCTACCTATCGCCTCGCCACGGCAAGGTAAATCCTCACCAGTGGTGGGCCGCTTTGGCGAAGGTCGTCCTTGTCGTCTGCCGGGTAAAATGGCCGACACGATGTAAAGCGGCGGCTTGAAGTCCTCTTATCACCCCCATTCAGCTGCGATCATGGTGTCCAGACTCCTCGGCAAGGCGTATCGGCGAAGACACGGACTCGACGGCGAACCGGAAACACCCCATGAGAGCCGTATGACGAACGAACAACCGCACATCATCAAGAAGAAGCGACATCCGCTCTGGCGCCGGCTCGCCCTTCAGGCGATCGCGACCGGCACCGCACTGCGCGCAGCCCGCGGACGCATTCCGGCTACGAGCGACGCCACCCGGCACACGGTCCTCCGCAAGCCCGAGATCGGCCGCCCCTGCATTCTCGCGGCTGCCGACGACGTCTATTTCGGCAATTTCGCGATCCCGCTGATCCTCTCCTGCGCGCTCAACGCGCCCGAGACCCAGATCCATATCGTGCTCATCCGCCCCTCTCAGCAGACACTCGATCGGATCGAGGCGCTGGCCAACACCCTCGCGCCCTTTCGGGTCAGCTGGTCGGCGGATGAGAGTGCGATCCCGGACGAGCTGGCGATCAAGGCGATCTATTATACGAGCGCGCGCTTCGTTTTCCTGCCGACCCTTCTCGATCTCTGCGAGGACAGCGTCTTTTGCATGGATGTGGATGCGTTGGTCCTCAAGGATATCTGGCCGGTCTATAAGGCAGCGCGCGGGATGAGCGACATTCAGCTTTATGCGCGCAACGAGCGGTCGGCCTCGCGACGTTTCATGGCCGGCGCGATCGGCGTTGAGCCGACGACGGACGGCAAACTCTTCTCAAGAGCGCTGCGCGAGGCGCTTCTTTCGGCATTCCGTCTGAAGCCGCGCTACCATGTCGATCAGATCCAGATGAATTTCCTCCTCCAGACGCTCGATCGAGTCCACCCGATCGCGCGCAGCCAAGTTCCCGTCTCGCTCTGCGATTACGAGTTTTATCCGAACTCGGCCATCTGGACGGCCAAGGGTTGGGCAATCAAGAATTCCGATCAGTTTCAAAACGCGCTCGGCTCGGTCATGGACGGGGCAAGAGCGCGTTTCGGTTACCAGGACAAGATAGATGAATCGGCGTAACAGCCTCAAACGGATCGGCAAGATCGTCGACGAGCTCGACCTCTCCTCAAAAGGCTGGATCGTCTTCGGCTCGGCGCCCGATCCGATCCTCCCCGCTTCCCTCACCGGCCACTATGCGCGGGTCGACATCAACAATGCCGGGCGTACGGCGCAGGAACTCGGTCTCGGCCCGGCCGATCTCACCATCCGAACAAAGAAGAAGAGCTGGAGCGAGCATCCGAAGCTCGACACCAAGGCGCTGATCTGGATTCACACCATCCCCGCGCCCATGCTCCGCCTCCTGCTTTTGACCAAACCCCATCGCTCAATCGGCTGGGTCGCCAAATTTACCAAGGCAGAGCGCGACGCACTGGTCGAGACGGTCAGCGGCGTGCGCCTCGAAAATGTCGGCCCCTGGGACAAGGTGTCGAACGGCGTCGCGGCGGCCTGTCTCGGTCTCCATTTCGGCGTCCCGGAAATTGTTCTCTCCGGCATCTCGCTCAGCAAGGCCGGCCATTCCTATAATCAGCTGGGACGCACCCGCTATCAGGTGGATGAGGATCGGGCCGTGCTCTCGGCATTGGCGAAGGATCCGCGCCTTGCGACCTCCGAGCCCGATCTCGCGACCGATCTCGGCCTGCGGCTGGTGTCGTGATCATGTTGGCTGAGACCGCCCCTAAGCCGCTCGCGGGGTCCGAGCAGCCATGAAGATCGATCGCTATCGCGGATGGCTCGGCGAACTCGGCATTCTGGACCGACCATGGTTGATCCTCGGCTCGGCGCCCTCCCCGACCCTGCCCGCCGGCGTCCTCGCGGACCATGCGCGTGTCGACATCAACAATTCCGGTCGCACGGCCGAGCAGATGGGGCTCGGCCGCGCCGATCTCACATTCCGCGCCAAAGCCAAGCCGTGGAGCGAGCATCCCAATCTCGATACCCACGGGCTTCTCTGGATCCACACAAAGCCGCGCTGGTACGCCAAGCTGAAGCTTCGATACCGGCCCCACCGCCATATCGAGTCGTTGGAGGTTTTGACCCCAAAGGTCAGGGAACGGATCGTCATGGCCGAGACCGCCTTGCCAGTCTCCGAGATCGGCGATCTCGGCAAAGTCACGAACGGGATCGCGGCGGCCTGTTTCGGCCTCGCCTGCGGCGTTCCCTCAATCGTTCTGGCCGGCATATCGCTAACCTCCGGCGGGCATAGCTACAATCAGAACAATCGTGCGCGCATGCAGATCACCGAGGATCGCGCCGTTCTAAAAGCTCTCGCGAAGCGGAACGACGTTTCGACGACCGAAGCCGAGCTTGCCGAAGAGACGGGGCTCACGTTGTTTCGGCGTTGAATGCTCTGCACCTGCCCGGGGTGCAATCCCCATCTGGAACGAACGGCGACTGAAAGCTGGAAACTGATACGAAAACGGGCCCCGCAGGGCCCGTTCGCGTTCATTCCTTGCTGGCCGTCGGCCGCTTTCGGCACGACGTCCGCTCGTCGATTACTCGACGATCGATGCGACGATGCCGGCGCCGCCACGCGAAAACGGGCCCCACAGGGCCCGTTCGCGTTCAATCTTCTACTGGCCGTCGGCGCTTCTCGGCACGACGTCCGCTCGTCGATTACTCGACGATGGATGCGACGATGCCGGCGCCGACGGTGCGGCCGCCTTCGCGGATGGCGAAGCGCAGCTTTTCTTCCATCGCGATCGGAACGATCAGCGTGACGTCCATCGTCACATTGTCGCCCGGCATCACCATCTCCGTGCCCTCAGGCAGTGTCACCACGCCCGTCACGTCCGTCGTGCGGAAGTAGAACTGCGGACGATAGTTGGTGAAGAACGGCGTATGACGACCGCCCTCTTCCTTGGTCAGGATGTAGGCTTCGGCCTTGAACTTCGTGTGCGGCTTCACCGAACCCGGCTTGCACAGAACCTGACCGCGCTCGACGCCTTCACGGTCGATACCGCGGATCAGCGCGCCGATGTTGTCGCCCGCCTGGCCCTGATCGAGCAGCTTGCGGAACATCTCGACGCCCGTGACCGTCGTCTTGCGGGTGTCCTTGATGCCAACGATCTCGACTTCCTCGCCAACCTTGACGATGCCGCGCTCGACACGGCCGGTCACGACCGTACCGCGACCCGAGATCGAGAACACGTCCTCGATCGGCATCAGGAAGGGCTGGTCGACCGGACGCTCCGGCGTCGGGATATAGGCGTCGACCTCGGCCATCAGCTTGCGGACCGCATCCTCGCCGATCTCCTTGTTGGAGTCTTCGAGAGCGGCCAGAGCCGAACCCTTGACGATCGGAATGTCGTCGCCCGGGAAATCGTAGGACGACAGAAGCTCGCGAACCTCGAGCTCGACCAGCTCCAGAAGCTCCTCGTCGTCGACCTGGTCGACCTTGTTGAGGAACACCACGATCGCCGGAACGCCGACCTGACGGGCGAGCAGGATGTGCTCGCGGGTCTGCGGCATCGGGCCGTCGGCCGCAGAGCAGACCAGGATCGCGCCGTCCATCTGGGCGGCGCCGGTGATCATGTTCTTCACATAGTCGGCGTGACCCGGGCAGTCGACATGGGCGTAGTGACGGTTCTCCGTCTCGTATTCCACATGCGCCGTCGAAATCGTGATGCCGCGGGCCTTCTCTTCAGGCGCCGCATCGATCTGATCATAGGCGCGGAACTCGCCGAAATACTTCGTAATCGCCGCCGTCAGGGACGTCTTGCCGTGGTCGACGTGACCGATCGTCCCGATGTTCACATGCGGCTTGTTCCGCTCGAACTTGCTCTTGGCCATTTCCCACTCTCCGAATGGTCGGTCTTCAGTTTCGGCGCGACATAGAAGACCGAATCGAACAAAGCAAGAGTGCTGGCCTCGCATACGGGGCGGGCGCGTGGGCAGTTCGCGGGTCCCACGCGCCCGCAATGCATCATTCGTGCAGCGTGAAGGTGCCAAGATCACAGAGATTGACGTCGCGGCTTTCCGCTTCCTCGCCATCTTCGAAGACGGCGCGGATATCGTAGTCGCAGACCGAACGTCCGTCGGCGATTGTCGCCGTCACCTCGTCACCGGGAGCGACCGCGGAACTGACCATATTCTCTTCCCAGTCGTCTGTATCGACGGGCGAGACATAAAACTCGACCACCGTGCTGCTGGTGTCGTTGACGACGGTGAAAGCGAGATCTTCCGCAAAGGCCGGACCAGCCAAAGCGAAGGACATCCATGCGACGAAACTAACCCTGATCATTGTTGTCGAAACCCGATTGATGGGAATCGCAGATTATCGCTTGAAAGCCCTCGAAACCATGCCCTCCGGCGTGCGCAGCGCAGAATATTTCGAGCGTTCCGCATCCAGCTTCGCCCCGCGTCAGCGCGTATGCTAACGCTGAGATATAATCAGCATCGAAAGACGATATATAGCTCGCATGAGACACAACTGACTGGCGAAATGCGAGCGCCTGCCTTAAGGATATGGCCGGGATATTGGTACTCATCTCTTGCGCGCAATCGGAAACCCCACAGTTTGGCCGTGGGAGCTTGCTTGCCGAGGGCCGAACGTCAGCTGAGGCGCCGACATCGCTGCGGGGCGGGATCGACGATCGTTGGCCCGTGCGTCTGTGTGAACAAGGGTTTGTGGCCTCATGGCAGACAGAATCGAATCGACTATCGATGCCATCCATGCTGGCGCCCACGGCCATCTCGACTGGTCGTCCATTCTCGAAAAGACGGCCAAGACGGCAAGGGTCGAGCGGATGACGCTGCTGATCTTCGATCCGGAGAATGGCGTCCTTCAACAGACATGGCCCTTTGATCCGGAAGGGCTGCATCTCTACGCGACCACTTACGCGCCTTTCGACGTTCGCATCGAGCGCGCATTGTCGCGGCCCTCGATGCAAATCATCAGCACGCCGAATTTGATGTCGCCGGCCGAGATTGCCCAATGTCCCTTCCATCAGGAATTCGTGCGGATCTATCCCGACTCCTGGCACATGACGGGACTGTCCATGCGCAGCGGGCGCATCCTGGCGGCCCCCTTGATGCACAGCTCGGCGCGCCACGGCCCGCCCGACGAGGAACAGACGAAGTTCCTGTCGATCATCGGGCCGCATCTCGTCTCGGCCTATCAGTTCAGAACAGCGACGGCGGCCCTTCCGCCCAAAGCATCGCCCTTCGAAGACGCGTTCGATGCCATGGCGGACGGCATGGTGGTCTTCGACATGTCGGGATCGATCGTGACCCTCAATCCGGCCGCCCGGACCCTCATCGAGGCAGACGGAACGCTGAGGCTGGTCGGACGGACGCTCAGCTGCGAGGATCGGGCCTCGCGTGAACGGTTGGCACTCTTGATGGGCGCGGTTCTCCGATTCCAGGCCGGACAGACCTTCACCTTGCCAAGGCCGATCCTCGTCAAGCGCGCTTCGGGCGCCATGCCGCTGAAGATCAGCGCCTTCGCTTCGCCGGGCGCGAACCGCGCTCAGCCCTACGGCGTCCTGACCATCCGCGATATGGCGAAGGCAAGGCTTCCCTCCGCCGACATGATTCGGCAAGTCACACCCTTATCGAATGCCGAGGCCAAGCTTTGCGAAGCGCTGCTCGTCGGCACCAGCATGTCCGCTTACGCAGACGCGAACGGCCTGTCGGAGCACACGGTTCGAACCCAGTTCAAAGACGCCAGAGCCAAGCTGAACGCGTCCAACCAGGCCGAAGCGATGGTGACCTTGATGCGGCTATGCGGCAGCTGAAACCTCGCAGCGAGGCTCAATGCGCTAAAAATACCAGGACAATCGGTCCTTTCCGCGAAGACGACATTCGAACCAGCAAAAAGCGATCGAACGGCGCGTCCGACGCGCAGGAGATTGCCTGAAAGCGGCAAGCCGAAAAACAGTGGAATCAGGGAAATGATGGAGCGGGTAGCGGGAATCGAACCCGCGTATTCAGCTTGGAAGGCTGCTGCTCTACCATTGAGCTATACCCGCATGCAGGCATCATACGCGATTTCGCGGCGGTGGTGGAGGGGGCTGGATTCGAACCAGCGTAGGCTTAGCCAACGGATTTACAGTCCGTCTCCTTTAACCACTCGGACACCCCTCCGAGCCGCAGCGTTTCCAGTGCATTCGCACCGGAAACCCGCCTTCCGCTGCCGAAGCGGCGAAAGCGATGAGCGGCCTTATGGAAGGAGGGACCCGGACTTGTCAACGCCCTTCTCGCATCGAATTTTTCCGCAGCGCTCGGCATGGGGTCGAGGACGGCGCATCCATCGTGCTCGAAGACCAGCAGTTGTCGCCCTCCTCCGCCTCGGCTAAAGCCATGGAATGACCGATCGTCCTGCCTCCGGCACGCCCAAAGACACCCACTACGCCAAGCTGCGCCGCGCCCATCGCGACCGGCAGCGACAGGAGCCGAGCGCCGACACCGGCCGCGTGACGCTCTACGGCATCCACACGGTGACGGCCGCGCTCGCCAATCCCCAGCGTCGACTGCATCAGCTGAAAGCGACGCTCAATGCTCTGCGCCGGATGGAGATCGACGAGGCCGCCCCACCCTGCCCTCTCGAGATCGTCGAGCCCAAAAAGCTCGACGCCGAACTTGGCGGCGAGGCCGTGCATCAAGGCGTGATGCTGGTGACGGAGCCTCTGGAGCCCTTGCGCTTGGCCGATCTCGGCGATGCTCGGCTGATTCTCGTCCTCGACCAGGTGACCGACCCGCATAATGTCGGGGCGATCCTGCGCTCGGCCACCGCCTTTGCCGCAGACGGCCTCGTCACGACGGCTCGGCATTCCCCGCAAGAGAGCGGTGTCCTGGCCAAGGCCGCCTCCGGCGCGCTGGAACATGTGCCGCAGATCGAGGTGCGAAATCTCGCCGATGCGCTGGAGGCGATCTCACGAAAGGGCTTCAAGACGATCGGCCTCGATTCGGAAGGCGAATCGACCTTCGAGGAGTGTTTAGACGCCGACCGGATCGCCATCGTACTCGGCGCCGAGGGCAAGGGTCTGCGTCAGAAGACCCGGGCAACCTGTGATGCCTTGGCGCGGCTCGAAATGCCCGGCGCGATCCGTTCTCTCAACGTCTCCAACGCCGCGGCCGTCGCCCTTTATGCGACGCGCCGACGGCTTGGCTGACCGAACGCTTGCCGGCCGCCATGACGCTTGATCCGCAGCATGCCTCCGAGCCTTTGCGATTTCTCGTCACCGGCGGCGCGGGCTTCATCGGATCGGCGCTGGTTCGCCACCTGATCGCGCAAACCCGGCACGAAGTACTCGTGGTCGACGCGCTGACCTATGCCGGGAATATCGCCAATCTGACGCCGGTGGCGGACGATCCGCGCTATCGGTTTCGCCAAGCGGACATTCGCGACGGCGACGCGATGGAAAAGGCATTCGCCGAATTCGATCCCGATATCGTCATGCATCTGGCCGCCGAAAGCCATGTGGATCGCTCGATCGATGGGCCGATGGACTTCATCGACACCAATATCGTCGGGACCGCCGTGTTGCTCCAGGCCGCGCTCCGCCACTACGGAACCCTTGCAGAGCCCCGGCGAACCCGTTTCCGCTTCCATCATATCTCGACGGACGAAGTGTTCGGATCACTCGGGGCCACAGGCCACTTCTCCGAATCGACGCCCTATGATCCCCGTTCGCCCTATTCGGCCTCGAAGGCGGGCTCCGATCATCTCGTTCGCGCCTGGCATCACACTTATGGCCTGCCGATCCTCCTCACCAATTGCTCGAACAATTACGGGCCGTATCATTTCCCGGAAAAGCTGATTCCGCTCGTCATTCTCAATGCGATCGAGGGCAAACCGCTCCCGGTTTACGGCAAAGGCGAGAACATTCGCGACTGGCTCTATGTGGAGGATCACGCCCGCGCGCTGGCCCTTGTCGCCGAATCCGGCCGGCCGGGGGAGACCTATGCGATCGGGGGCCATAACGAGCGGCGCAATATCGACGTGGTCGAGACGATCTGCGCGATTCTGGATCGAGTAAGGCCGGACCCGCAGGGCCCTCATGGCCGGTTGATCACTTTTGTTGCGGACAGGCCGGGCCATGATGCCCGTTATGCGATCGATGCTGCGAAGATCGAATCGGAACTCGGCTGGCAACCGGCGGAAAGCTTCGAAACGGGCCTCGAAAAGACGGTGCGGTGGTATCTCGACAATGAAGACTGGTGGAGCGCTATCCGCTCCGGCCACTATCGCGGCGAAAGGCTCGGTCTTCACGGCCGGTCGTGACTGAACAGTAAGCGCATGGGCAGGACGATATGAGAGGCATTATCCTCGCTGGCGGCAACGGCACCCGGCTTCATCCGATGACGCTATCGGTCTCCAAACAGCTCCTGCCGGTCTTCGACAAGCCGATGATCTATTACCCGCTGACGACTTTGATGCTCGCGGGGATCACCGAAATCCTGATCATCTCCACGCCGCAGGATCTGCCCCGCTTCCAGGCGCTTCTGGGGGACGGCGCCCGCTGGGGGCTCAAACTCTCCTATGCCGAGCAGCCAAGCCCGGACGGGCTGGCCCAGGCGCTGATCATTGGCGAGGATTTCATCGGCGGCGAGCCATCGGCGCTGATTCTCGGGGACAATCTCTTTTACGGCCATGCGCTCTCGGAGATGATGAAAAGCGTGCGCGAACACGCCCTCGCCGATCGCGGCGCAAGCGTCTTCGCCTATCACGTGGCCAATCCCGAACAGTATGGCGTTGTCGAATTCGACGCCGAGAGGCGCGCGATCTCGATCGAGGAAAAGCCGCAGGCGCCGAAGTCGAAATGGGCGGTGACCGGGCTTTATTTCTACGATGGGCGCGCCTCGCGCTTTGCGCGCTCGCTGAAACCCTCACCGCGCGGCGAGTTGGAGATCACCGATCTTAACCGCATCTATCTGGAAGAAGGCACGCTGGAGGTCGCCCTGATGGGTCGGGGCTATGCCTGGCTCGACACCGGCACGCCGGAGGCCCTCCTCCAAGCGGCGGAATTTGTTCGCACCTTGGAGCAGCGCCAAGGTTTTAAGATCGCCTGCCCCGAAGAAATCGCCTTCCGTCTTGGCTATATCGACCGCCAAGCCCTGCGCCGGCTCGGCGAGAGCCTCGGCAAGAGCCAATATGGCGAATATCTTCTGAGCCTCGACAACGACCGGCTGGGATAAGGCGACGGTCTCGCCACCGTCATTCGCTCGGCGCGAAGGCAATCCGATGATTTGGGAAGGCGTCACGCAGATTGGCCATGGCCTGCATCCAATCGGACCCGCCCCACTGGTTCAAGAAGGCATAAGTCCGACCGCCGATATGGACCAATTCATCCTCGCCGCAGAAATACCGGATCGGATCGAAGCCACGCCCCTCCTTTTCCCGCTCTTCCCGGGCCAGGCGAATGAAGTCCTCGGAATTGACCTCGCCTTGGACGGAGACGAGAGCGCGGTTGGCTCTCGGGCCGCACTGTTCGGCGACCCGTTCCGGCGAGACACCGTTTTCGACGAGGTAACGAAACACAAGATGGATTGCATGGCGCTTTGCCAGCCCCTTCAATGTGCGATCTCCAAGGATGACATCGTAGCTGGTCCGATCGCGCGCCCCCGTGCGTGCCTCTCGCTCCTTGCGCTTCTTTTCGCTGACTCGGACCTGATAGTCCGCGACCTCGCGAAGCGGAATGATCTGCTGGACATCGACGAGAATCCGGCCGTCGATGTCGTAAGGCTGCAGACGCACACAGCGAATATCGATGCCGCGGTCGATCAGCCACAGAACCGATGTCGTCAGTTCGCGGCTGAACTCAGCGGAAGCCAGGACGATGCGGACGTCCTGCGCGAAGGCATTGTCGTCGGGCTCGTCCCAGCCGAGGAAGTCGAGCAGCTCGGCCCGCGCATCCCTGGCCTCATTGCCGGTCTGCGCGAGGTAGCGAGCGAACACATCGGCGGCCTGAGCGAAGGTCATGGTCGAGACCATCGCCGCGTAGCGGATGGACTGAAGATCCATATGGCCTCCGTCTTCCGTCCGCTTCAATTCGATCACCACGAGATTGGCGTTGCGGTCGATACCGAGTAGATCGATGCGCCTGCGCGACTCGTCCCAATCCCCGAACTCCTCCGCGATCACCAGCGTGTCCGGCGCGACCACCGAGATGTTCGCCCGCAGCAGGCGCTGGAGGTCGCGCCGTTCCCGCAACTGCGCGAGACTGAAAGTGGTCCGGCTCAGAGGGCGGATGTCTTCACTGGCGAACTCATAGATCGGCATGGGCAATTCGAACCTATCGGGAATTGCACCTATCCAACCGCAGCGACGACGCCGCCGCAAGCACCATCGGCCGCCAAAACCCCGCCCGGTGCCGCATCCGTGCCGCACGGAGCAAACGGGATTGGTCATGATGCTTCAAAAGCTGTCGGGACGAACCAACACAGAATGCAGCGAAACGCAAAAAGCCGCCCATGGGCGGCCAAAACGTATCATTTTTTGTCGGAAAGTTGGTTGCGGGGAGAGGATTTGAACCTCTGACCTTCAGGTTATGAGCCTGACGAGCTACCGGGCTGCTCCACCCCGCGCCACCTCCGAAGCGCCGTGTTTTGTGTGCGGCGCCGTTCGGTGAGCCCTACTTATGCGACGTCTCGATGAATGCCAACCCCCCGCCTTCAAAAAATCGCAGAGCGAAGCAGAGATTCTGAAAAGCGCATGGATAACAGCGGCTTGAACAGGGGCGCCGCGCGATCCCATTCGGGCCATATGCGGCGATGAGGGCGCTTGGTTCAGGAACTGGGAGCGAATCGAGAGGCGTTTCGAACCGGGGCAATGGGGTCGGGGCGACCCAGCCCGCTCTCGTGTTCGAGGCCTGAAGTTGGGGGCGCCTGTTTGGTCTTGGGATTCGAAGTCCGATGGCGGAAAGGTCGCATGAAGGCCGAGGGGCGCGATCCGGGGGTTCGGCAGCGCGACGCCGTTTTTCAGGGGACAGGGCACCGTGCGAATAACGACAGATTCCTCAGCGCTTCGGGCAAGAAAAAAGCGGACTGGCCATCATGGTCAATCCGCTCTTCACTGTGCGTTGATTGTGTTTGACGACGCCCAGCGCCGATTAACCACGCGAAGCTCCGCGATAGCCCGTAAAGCGCAGCTCATGCAGCATACGGGACATGAAACCGGTCGACTCGGTGGTGTCGCTGTCCTTAGCCATGCCGAGATCGGCGAGCATGTGGCGGTCGAGGGTCTTCATGGCCTTGGCGGCGAGCTCGCTCTTGCGGCTGGCATTGGGCTGGCGGCCGGGGGCGAAAATGGCAGTCTGATGGTTGAACCACATGGCATCACCTTGATGTGTCGGGAGTGCGTTTGCACCCCTCATCTGTGCGTCCGAGCTTCTGAAATCCAGCGAAAAGGACTAAAGGGTCCGATGAATGAAATTCATCGTAACCGCCGCTTAACCAAGGCAATCCCATGAACACGGCATCGGCGTCGCTTCTCATCGAAATGGACCTTGCGCGAACCGTGGTGGCCATCTGCGAAACGCAGAGCTTCACCCGGGCGGCCGAGCGGATCGGACGCACGCCGTCGGCCGTCAGCATTCAGGTCAAGAAGCTCGAATCCCTGCTTGGCCGAGAGCTTTTCCAGCGCCAGGGCCGCGCCGTTCTGCCGACGCCGGACGGGGACGTTCTCCTCGGCTATTGCCGGCGCATGCTGCAGGTGAATGCCGAAGCAGTTTCCCATTTCTTGACGCCGGCCGTGGAGGGACGGGTCGTCTTCGGGGCGCCGGACGATATCGGCCACATCGCCATTCCGCAGATCCTGCAGCGCTTCGCCATGACCCATCCCCAGGTGGAGATCGATGTGCGGCTGAGGACGAGCGAGGAACTTCGGCGCATGTGCGATGCCGGAAAGCTCGATCTCGCGGTCCTCTCCTGCCGCGACTATGGGGCGCGCAAGGTGGAGATCGTCCACACCGAACAGCTTGTCTGGGCGGGCCTGCGCTATGGGATGGCGGTGGAAAAGGAGCCGCTGCCGCTCGCTCTGTCGCGGACCGGATGCGCGTGGCGACAGATCGCGGTCCAGGCGCTGGAAAAGGCGGGCCGGCGCTTCCGCATCGCCTATTCGAGCGAACACAGCCAGGCGCAGATCGCGGCGGTGCTCGCCGATTTGGCCGTCGCGCCCCTGCCCGAAAGCCATGTGAAGCCGCCGCTTCGGCGACTGGGGGCCGCAGAGGGCTTGCCGCCGCTGCGTCGCTATGAAGTCGCGCTGATGAAGCGAGATGGTGCGGGCGAAGCCGTCGAAGCGCTGGCGCGCACGGTTATCGACAGTTTCGCCGATGCGTCGATCATGGAACCGAACCTTGAAGGTGCAGCCTGACCACGCCCGGCCGGATGTCCGCCTTGTCGGGGATTACTGGCAGAACGGCCCGTTCGAGCGCGCGGCAAGATCAAGGTGGAAGTGGTTTGCATGATCGGCGTCGGCGCCAGGGCCAAGCACGGTCGAGAACGGGCCGCATGCGCCCTCATGGGCCGCTTTCTGAAAAGCCTCTCCCTCGCTGCCCTTCTGCCGAGGCGAAACGGAACGTTCACCATCATCGAAGATGAAGGCGCCGATATCGATGGCGCTGCCGCGGGCATGTTCGGAGATTTTCTGGCCCGATCCCCGATCTCGGCAGACATAAGTCGAGACCTGCCGAAGACCCGTTAATGCGTGATCCGGCTCGAAGGTCTTCGCCGCCGGCAGAAGCGTCTGCCTTGTCCAATCGTCCAAGGCGAGAACTGTAGGGCACCAAAGCGCGGTTGCCGGCTCGACCGTGATGCCCGAGGAAAGCTTGGTGACGGCGACCGGGCGAAGGACGCCGCAGCGATCCTCGCTGATCGACGGGCGGACGTCGAATTCGATGCCGCGTTCTCTGAGGATGTCCTCGCAAGCCAGCGAAGCCGCGACCGCTCTTGCAGCTCGGACCGCCGCAGAGGGCGTTATATCCGGCTTCTCGGATCGGTTCGGAACAGCGCCAAGCGCTCTTGTGTCTCGCGCCTTGCTGCCAGTGGGTTCGGAAGGCGCAGGTGGGTCAATCGGCGCGGCAGACGGATCGGGCCGTGCGCTTGGCAACGGGACATCGCCCTCCGCCGGCTCGGAGTTGAGCGGGTCGCCTTCGGAAGGCCGAGAAGCGTCGGCCGTGGCCGGTTCGGCCTGTTCGCCCGCTGCTCGCGGACGGTCACCATCCGGACCGGATGGTGACGCCTCACCACTCTCCGGTTTCACCGCATCGTCGGAGCCTTCGTCGGTCGGCGCCGCCGTCTCTGACGTCTGGGCAGCTTCGAGCTTTGCCGCATCGGGCTTTGGCTCGGGGATCGGGACGTCTTCCGCAAAAGCGGGAGCGAAGGCACAGAGGATAAACGCGACTGTCACGAGGCCTGAACGACCGAGCGTCCTTGCCGGCCCAAAGGCAAGTGGTCTCACGGCAGAAACTCCACCTTCGTCTCGTTCGGCAGGACGAGATCGGCAAGGTTCTGCGCATCCCAATTGGTCAGCCGAACGCAGCCATGGCTCTGGGTCTTGTCGATCAAGGCCGGATGAGCCGTGCCGTGAATGCCATAGGTCGGCTTCGACAGATCGATCCACATGGAGCCGACCGGCCCGTTGGGGCCCGCCGGCAGGGTCAGCGGTTCGCGATTGTCGCCTTGGGTGAAGTTGACGTCCGGCTTGTAGTGATAAGTGGGATCCGGGGCCGCGCCGAGCACCGTGACGGTGCCGCTTGGCGAGGGCGTATCGGAGGACCCGACCGTGGCAGGCGCGCTCATGACGATAGTGCCGCTTTCGTCGAAGGCGGTGACGAGGCCCCGCCCCTTATCGACGGTGATGCGACTGACTTTCGTATCGGCTGGGTCGGCGACGGAGGCGACGAGCAATTCCTCGCCGGGCGCAGAAAAGGTAGCATTCGGATTGAGCGTTTTCAGAAGCTCCTCATCCATATGAAAGCGCTCGGCGAGCATTTCGGCGGGCCCGTGAAAGCCGAGCCACTCCATTTGAGCCATGTCTTCGTAATCGTCCGGGATCGTCTCGACATAACGCTTGGACAGATCATCCTCGGTGATCTGATAGGTTTTCGCCGCCTCGCCCGTATCCACCACCAGAAGGGTCCACATCTCCTCATCCGGCTCGCCATCGACGGCCAATCCACGCATTTCCTCGTAGGCTCGGATCGCCTTTCGCGTGTTTTCCCCGAGATAGCCGTCGATCACGCCAGGCGAGACATGGGCCCGATCGAGAAGGATCTGGAGCCGCACCAGAAACGGGTCCGGCGTCTCCTCGCCGCTCAAGGGCTGGACGCCCGTTTCGTCCGGCACGTCGGTGGTATTGGCGGGCGTCTCGACGACGACGGACGGCTGGCCGGTCACGGCGACTTCGGCCGTCGCCGAGCCGCTATCGGCCTCGCCCGGCGCGGGCGCCGCGCCCTCGCCCGGTTCCGCCGGTTCCACATCCAACCCGCTAGGCGCGTCGACGCCTTGGCGCGCCTGCCATTCAGCGAATGTCGCGCTCTCGATCGCTTGCGGCGTGATCGCCTGCGCGCCCGCAGACGCGACGAGCGGGCCGGTCACCAACGAGGCCGAGGCCAAGCCGATGACGCGCAGCGAAAGAAGAACGGAATGCGGCAATTGGGTCGTCATGAAGTCCCCTTGGCAGAATGAATGTCTTGCTAAGGAAACTCGTCAAAGGCGGAGTGGCTCCCGATCAATCGGGCCGGGAGGCCTTATGGTCAACAAAATCTAAAGGACGTTCGCGCCTTAACCTTCGCCGATGAGCCGCTGCGCAAGCACGATGCGGGCGAGACATGTGTAGGCGGTCATCGCTCCGAAGACGACCGCGATCCAGACGAACCATTCGGGAAACAGGCAGGCGAGAACGAAGGCCGCAAGGGTCTCGGAGGCCTCGGCAAGGCCGACCGTGAACATCAAGGATTTCCCGCCACGCCCGCTCGTCTCTGCGATGCCGCGCTTTTCGGCCATGATCGCGAAGGCGAGAACGCTGGCGCCATTGGCATAGAAGGTGAAGAGGAGGAACGCGGCGGCCAGCCCGTTTTGGGCTGGATCGAGAAGGGCGAAGCCGAGCGGGATCGCGCCGTAGAAGATGAAGTCGAAGACGATATCCAGAAAGCCGCCGAGATCGCTCGGGCGGGTCTGCCGCGCGATCGCGCCGTCGAGTCCGTCGCAGAGACGAGACACCAGGATGAGGACAAGGCCCACAAGCGGCGCGCCGAGCGCGATCGACCCGGCGGCGGCAAGCCCGAGACCAAGACCTGCAAGGGTGACGAGATTCGGCGTCGCACCTCGACCCGCGAGCCAGCCTGCCAGCGCCTCGATCGGAGGATCAATCCGTCGCCTGAGCGCGGCATCGAGCATAGCGGTGTCCTTCCCTGGCATTGCACTCAACGTTCGAGCGCCTATTCGCTGGTCGAAACGCATTCATTACAATCGAACAAGCCTGACCTCCCGCCTCGCCTCACCATGAATTTGCCAACTCGCATTGATCGATGGGTGGTGGAAAAGCGGACGCTCCCTCTCTAGCTTTCGCCTACAAGACACAGTCTGGACGGCGGAGCGGCAGCGAGAGTGATGTATCAGGCGACCACCAAAGGCATCCAGGTGTCGGTGACGCCGGCCTATCTCGAACAACAGTCCGAGCCCGGCGAAGGGCGCTGGGTTTGGGCCTATACAATCGAGATCGAAAATATGGGCGACAGCACGGTCCAGCTCATCGATCGCTACTGGCATATCACGGACGCCCATGGCCGTGTCCAAGAGGTCTCCGGTCCAGGCGTCGTCGGCGAGCAGCCGGTACTCGCACCCGGCGATAGCTTCACCTATACGTCGGGCTGCCCGCTCCAGACCTCCTCCGGCATCATGCGGGGCCATTTCGGCATGGAGGAGCGCGGCTCCGGCATGCGCTTCATGGTCGAAGTGCCGCCCTTCTCTCTCGACAGCCCGAATGAACGCCGGACGGTGAATTGAGATGGTGAGCGGCGCCGTCGGGGATTGCCGCGTCGAACCATTCACCTCTGCGGGTATCCTTTCCCTCTCTCGCCTTCCGCGGCGGGCCGGCCGATGATAGGATCGAACCCATGAGCATTCACAGGCACAGCTTCGAGACATCCGAGGCCTTCCTGCGCTGGAACGAGGGGCGCGAGGGCAAGCGCGAACTCGTGGATGGCGAGGTGATTGAAATGATGACGGGCGGCTCCAAGCGGCATGCTAGGCTGATGCTTGACCTCGCCTTGTTCCTTTCGAATGGTCTCAGCAATTCCGGTCTCGTCGTGACGGCGGCCGATTACGCCGTTCGCACGCCCTTCGGCATAAGATATCCAGATGTGTTGGTTACCCCAGGACGGGAAACAGGCGATAGCCTAGCCTCGTCTGAGGCGCTCCTTATCGCCGAAATCCTCTCGCCCTCCTCACTCGCCATGGACTTCGGCGAGAAAGCTGCCGAATACACCGCGATCGACTCACTCGCCCATTATCTCGTCCTCTCCCAGGACGAGCCCCGCGTTTGGGTATGGTCGAGAGGAGAAGACGGCAGCTTCGAGAGACCGGTGATGATCGCCGGGCGCGAGGAAACGCTTCATCTTTCGGCCCTCGGCCTCGATCTGCCCCTTGCCGACCTTTATCGCGGCATCGCATAAACGGCGCCCTCAGGCCTCATGCTGCCGGCGACGAACCGGCGCATGACCGCATCGACAAAAAGGCTGCCGGCGCGATGACCCTCAAGACCCGCATCATTCCCTGTCTGGACGTCAAGGACGGGCGTGTCGTCAAGGGAATCAACTTCGTCGATCTGATCGACGCCGGCGACCCGGTGGAAGCGGCCCGCGCCTATGACGCGGCCGGCGCGGACGAGCTTTGCTTCCTCGACATCACCGCCTCCTCCGACGAGCGCGAGACGATTTTCGACGTCGTGCGCCGCACCGCCGAACAGTGTTTTATGCCGGTGACCGTCGGCGGCGGCGTGCGGACGGTGCAGGACGTGCGCACCCTGCTCCTGGCCGGTGCCGACAAGGTCTCGATCAACACGGCGGCCGTGAAGCGGCCCGAATTCGTCGCGGAAGCCGCCGACAAGTTCGGCGATCAATGCATCGTCGTCGCCATCGACGCCCGGCGGGTTTCCGGCGAAGGCGAAACGCCGCGCTGGGAGATCTTCACCCATGGCGGACGCCAGGCCACCGGGATCGATGCGATCGAATTTGCCCAGAAGGTGACTGGTCTCGGAGCAGGTGAAATCCTCCTCACCTCCATGGACCGCGACGGCACGAAGGCGGGCTTTGATCTCGACCTCACCCGCGCCGTGGTCGATGCGGTCGCCGTGCCGGTCATCGCGTCAGGTGGGGTCGGCACGCTCGACCATCTCGTCGAAGGCGTAACGAAGGGGGGTGCCGGGGCCGTGCTCGCCGCCTCGATCTTCCATTTCGGCACATACACCATCGCCGAGGCCAAGGCGCATATGGCCAAAGCCGGGGTTCCCATGCGTCTCGATCCGTCCGATATAGCGGCACCCGCCCTTTGACCCGCCCAGGATTCGACGACAAGTCAGGCGTTATGACCGATTTTTCCCTCACCGACCTCGAAACCATCATCGCAGACCGCGCTTCGGTGACCGACGGCAGCTCCTATACGGCGAAGCTGTCCGAAAAAGGGGTTTCCCACGTCGCCAAGAAGCTCGGCGAGGAAGCGGTCGAAACGGTCATCGCTCTCGTCTCGGAAGATGAGAAACGGGTCGTCTCGGAAAGCGCCGACCTGATTTATCACCTGCTCGTCGCGCTGCGGCTGCGGGGCGTTCCCATGTCCGACATCCTCGCAGAACTGGGGCGTCGAACGACGATGACGGGATTGGAGGAAAAAGCCTCCCGGCCGGGCGATCCGACGAGCTGACGCGGCGATGAACGGCAAGACGATGGACCAGCTCGCTCCGACGACCCGGCTTTCACCTTACCGGTTCTTCTCGGCGGAGGCCTGGGCGAAGTTCCGAGCCGATATGCCGCTGACGCTCGAGGCCGACGAGCTCGAGCGCATCCGCTCCATGAACGACCCGGTCGATCTCGACGAGGTTCGGCGCATCTATCTCGCTTTGTCGCGGCTGCTATCTGCCCATGTGGAGGCCTCGCAGCTGCTGTTTCGCCAGCGCCAGAGCTTTCTGTCCGGAAATGGCGGCTCGCGAAAGACGCCCTTCGTCATCGGGATCGCCGGCTCGGTGGCCGTCGGCAAATCGACGACGGCGCGCCTCCTGCAATTGCTTCTCGGGCGCTGGCCGTCCTCGCCGCAAGTCGCTTTGGTCACGACCGACGGCTTTCTCTACCCGAACGCCGTGCTCGAACAAAACGGCCTCATGCGCCGCAAGGGCTTTCCCGAAAGCTACGACGTCGGCGCGATCCTGAGATTCCTTTCAGATGTCAAAGCCGGCGCCCCCAAGGTGAAGGCGCCGGTCTATTCCCACTTCGTCTATGACGTCATCGAAGGGCGATCGATCACCATCGACCGACCGGATATTCTGATCTTCGAGGGGCTCAACGTCCTGCAGGTGCAGGATATGCCGCCCAATGGCCGGGCGATCCCCTTCGTCTCGGATTTCTTCGACTATTCGATCTATATCGACGCGGCCGAGGACGACATTCATCGCTGGTATATCGACCGCTTCATGCGGTTGCGCGAGACGGCCTTCCGCGAGGAGGGCTCGTTCTTCCACCGCTATTCAAAGATTTCCGATACGGATGCTCTGGAGATTGCGGAAGGCCTATGGGCCGACATCAATGCGGTCAATCTGAAGGAAAACATTCTTCCGACCCGTCCGCGCGCCGATCTCATCCTGACCAAAGGGCCGGATCACCTGATCGAACAGGTCGCTTTGCGCAAGATCTGACCGATCCGGCTATATGCCGGCATTTGAGGATCGGCCAATCAAGGTCAGGCCAAGCTTACCGACTTTTCATGAGGCCAAACGCCCCGGCAGACTGTAGAAGCGGGCGAGCGGCCCTGCCGCCTCCTGTCGTCGGCCCGATAGCTTCGAGGTTCGCCTTGTTCGTTTCCTACTTTCCCAATCCCAAGCCGTTCTTTCTGTCAGCCGTCGTCTGGACGATCCTCGCCGTCGCGCTTTGGTATGGCTTTGCCTCAGACGCCGGCCCTTGGTTCGGTCTGCCGCGCCCTCCGATGGGTGAGGAGCCAGTTGTGGGCATTTCGGTCTTCTGGACGCCGGATTTTCTCTGGTTCTATGTCTATTACACGGTGATGGTCGGCCTCTTCGCCGCCTTCTGGATGATCTATTCACCCCATCCCTGGGCGCGTTGGTCCATTCTCGGCTCGGCGCTGATCATTTTCGTCGTCTATTTTCAGGTGCAGGTCTCCGTCGCCATCAACGCGTGGTACGGCTCCTTCTACGATCTCATCCAAGCGGCTCTCGGTAAGACCCGGGTGGTGACGGTCGAGGAATTCTACGCCGGCGTCGCGACGTTCCTGTCGATCGCGCTGGTGGCGATCACGATCGCCGTGCTCAATCTCTTCTTCGTCAGCCACTACATCTTCCGTTGGCGGACGGCGATGAACGACTACTACATGTCCCACTGGTCGAAGCTGCGGAAGATCGAGGGTGCGTCCCAACGTGTCCAGGAAGACACGATGCGCTTTTCGACGACCACGGAGAGCCTTGGCGTTCGGCTCATCGACGCGGTCATGACGCTGATCGCGTTCCTGCCGGTGCTTCTGGCCCTTTCGAAAAATGTCACGCAACTGCCGATTATCGGCGAGGTCCCCTATGCGCTCGTTTTCGCCGCGCTGATTTGGTCAGCCCTCGGGACCGGCCTTTTGGCGTTGATCGGGATCAAGCTGCCGGGTCTGGAATTCAAGAACCAGCGGGTGGAAGCGGCCTATCGTAAGGAACTCGTCTATGGCGAGGACGATGCAAACCGCGCACGCCCGCCGGAGATTCGCGAGCTTTTCGGCCATGTCAGGCGGAATTATTTCCGCCTCTACTTCCACTACATGTATTTCAATGTCGCGCGCTTTGGTTATCTGCAAACGGACAACATCTTCGCGCTCGTCATTCTTGGCCCGACGATCGTGGCGGGGGCGATCACGCTCGGGGTCATGAACCAGATCGTCAACGCATTCGATCAGGTTCGCTCCTCGTTCCAATATCTCATCAATTCATGGACGACGATCGTCGAGCTGATGTCGATCTATAAACGTTTGCGCGCCTTCGAAGCCGCGATCGATGACGAACCGCTTCCCGAGATTGATCAACGTTGGCTCGCTGGCCAGACGGCGAGCGAATAGGTCGACACAGCGCTTGGAAGAAAGAGAAAGGCGGGACCCGATAGCCCCGCCTCTTCATGCATCTGGTCGAAGCAGCCGCCGGGCGCTTCAGAAAATTCGATATGCTTGCGACGCGCCCTGGCCGCCTTGGATCAGTTGTAGACGGGCGTCGCGTCGCTCTCGTCACAGACGAGGTGAAGAACCTCGCCATAACCTTGCTCGGCGATGAGGGCCGCAATCTCCACGACATCGTCCTCGTTCCTGCCCGAGGCCGCCACGACGATGGCGGTCTCGGCGCCCTTCAACCCGTCGACGTGGTCGAGGGCTGCGACCGGTAGATGGACGATGCAACTGCGATAGGCGCTCTGAAACGCTTCGAGATAGAAAGCGAGATCGGCCAATTCGTCTTGATCCAGCGCCTCGATGTCGATGCCGCCCGAGGGCACCACATGAAGCAGGCTTTCGTCGTCGCGATGGATGGCCTCGCCGATGCCGATCGCGCCGCCCACCACGTCGAGCCAACCCTTCTCCTCGCCCAGCCTGGCGCCAAGGCCCCTGGATTGGGCGAATTGGAGAAGCGCGACCGGCTGGAGTTGTTGGGTCATCGCGCGAGCCAGTGCGACAACGCCCTTTTCCGATGCCTCGTCGCCGAACGGCGTGACGACGACGAGGCGCGTGACCGCGCTTTCGCTCGCTGCCATGGTCAGTTCGTCGATGGTCACACGCTCGGGGCTCGCCGGATCGCTTGGGCTCACCCGCTCGGCATGGGCGCCCGCCTCGCTCGGGCGGCGCGCATCGTCCGTCTCGGCTTCAGCGGGAGCCGAAGCGCCCACCTCCATGTCGATACTCGCCATATCCATCAACGCCTTTTCATAACCCTGTCCGGGGCCCGCTTCGATCGCCAGCCGCGCCGACTTGTCGGTCGACTTCCCTCTTGCGGCACCCGTCGAGGCGGCGTGGATCGGCGCCGATTGGCCGACACCCGATTCGTCTGCGCCTTTCATCACACCACCTCTCGAAATCCATCTCGGCCAACGCGTCGCGCAAAGCCCGAAGTATCGTCGCCTCTCATCTCCGCCATCGCGCAAGGCCTGGCTCGACGGCTCGGTTGCGGCCGCCCCTGCGTCGATCCGAGCTGCCCGCCACCATGTCGCGGCAGCCGGCCCGGCTTTGAGCCCTGCCGAAAAGGCCGATCGGTCAAGAGTTTGGCCTGGAAGGGTAACCAGGCCGTTAACCGGCCGTCGCAAGACATCAGGAGACGCCGAAGCACAGGGCAGCATTCACCAATGCTTAACCCTAACAAATGTAAATCATATGGGGTCGGATACGTCTCGGAAGGCTCGTCTGAAGCGACAGCGCGGACGGGACGGCGCGGCGGACAGGCAGGGCGAGCGGGCGTCGAGACAAGGGTCCCGGCATCCTCGCAGAACGCTGGATGGGAGAGCGCCGCAAGCGCGATCGGACCATCCATCCTTGCGTGCGAGCCCTCAAAGACAATGGTCACGGCACGAGACGGGCGATCCGGAGAAGAGACTGGACATGATGAGGAAAGCGGCACTTTCGGTCTTCGGCGTGGTGCTCGCCATCACCGCCGGTTGCGCGTCCTACAAGCCCGCGCCACCCGCCTTCCATTCCGTGATCAACAAGCCCTATCATCTCGATAGCGGCGACGTCGTCCGGCTGACGGTCTTCGAACAGGCGGAATTGACGAATGCCTATCCGGTCGACAAGGCCGGCTATATCTCCGTGCCGCTTATCGGCGCCGTTCCGGCCCGCGGACGCACCGCGAACCAGCTCGAAGGCGAAATCGCCGACCGCCTGCGCGATGGGTATCTGCGCGATCCCGATATCACGGTGAGCGTCGAGCAGTACCGCCCCTTCTTCATCATGGGCGAGGTCACCCAGGGCGGCCAATACAGCTATGTGCCGGGGATGACGGTGCAGAAGGCCGTGGCGATCGCCGGCGGCTATACGCCCCGCGCCGAGCAGGAGAATGTGGACATCACCCGCGAGATCGGCGGGCGCGTGGTCACCGGACGGGTGAACATTTCCGACCCGATCCTGCCCGGTGATACGCTTTATATTCGCGAGCGCTGGTTCTGATCGCCGATCCAGCGCCCGCCCAACTTGTCTTCTGAGATCGCGAGCGCGGCGTCAGACAGCCGAGAGGCCGTCCGAGCCGATATAGGCGATCCGCAGCATATTGGTCGCGCCCGGCATGCGCAGCGGCACACCGGCCGTCACGATCAGCCGCTGACCGGCTCGCGAATAGCCCTGCTCCACGGCCAGCCGGCAAGCTTTGTCGACCATGTCGTCGAGCGATTGCGCGTCCTCAGTGACGACGCAATGGAGCCCCCAGGCGAGCGACAGACGGCGAGCCGTCTTGGCGACCGGCGAAAGAGCGAGAAGCGGAATGCGCGGCCGCTCGCGCGAGGCGCGAAGACCCGTCGTTCCGGTCGCCGTGTAGGTGACGATGACCGAAACGTCGAGGGTTTCGGCCATCTGACGCGCCGCGAGCGAGACCGCGTCCGCGCCCGTTGCTTCCGGTTCGGGGCGCTGGGCGAAGATGATGCCCGGATAGAGCGGGTCCTTCTCCACCTGAATGGCGATCCGATCCATGGTCGCGACCGCCTCAACCGGATAATCGCCGGCAGCCGACTCGGCCGAGAGCATGACCGCGTCCGCGCCTTCGAAGACGGCGATCGAGACGTCCGACACCTCGGCGCGTGTCGGCACCGGCGCGGTGATCATCGATTCCAGCATCTGGGTCGCGACGACCACCGGCTTACCGGCCTTGCGGCAGGCGCGGGTGATGCGCTTCTGAATGCCGGGGACCGCTTCCAGCGGCAATTCGACGCCGAGATCGCCGCGCGCCACCATGATCGCGTCGGAGAGTTCGATGATCTCGTCGAGACGCTCCACCGCCTGCGGCTTTTCGATCTTGGCCAGAAGCCAGGCCCGGCCGCGCGCGATCTTGCGCGCCTCGGCCATGTCCTCCGGCCGCTGGATGAAGCTGAGCGCCACCCAGTCCACATCGGCCTCCAGGACGGCGTCGAGATCGCGCCGGTCCTTGTCGGTCAACGCACCGCTCAAGAGTGTCGTGTCGGGAAGCGAAACGCCTTTGCGGTCGGAAATCTTGCTTCCCGCCACAACCTTGCAGCGGATCGAGCGCTTGTCGGTCTCGATACATTCGAGAAAGAGACGCCCGTCGTCGATCAGGAGGCGGTGACCGACCTCGACCGCTTCCAGAATTTCGGGATGGGGCAGATGGACACGAGTCGAATCGCCCGGCTCGGGATTGTCGTCCAGCGTGAAGTCCTGGCCGATCTCCAACATTTCCGAGCCATTGGCGAATTTACCGACGCGCAGCTTCGGGCCCTGCAGGTCCGCCAGAATGCCGATCGGACGGCCGATCGCGGCCTCCACATTGCGGATTCGGCCGACGAGCGCGCGCATCAGGTCATGATCGGTATGACTCATATTGATGCGGAAGACGTCGGCGCCCGCCTTGTGCAGTTCTGCGATCTGCTCCTCGGTCGACGATGCCGGGCCGAGGGTCGCGAGGATCTTCACGCGTCGATTGCGTCTCATTGCTGCTCCGTTGCCACGCCGGGGGTTTCGGTGAGTTGCACCATCCAGCTTGCCTGTTCGCCGGTGTCGTATTCGCGAAAGCCCATGCGCTGATAGCCACGCTGGAAGCATTCGGAGACGCCGGCGATTTTGAATTCGTTTTCCGCCACGCACATATTGATGTCGCCGGCCCAGCGGGCCTCGCCATTGGCGTCCTCGGCATAGAGGTAATAATAGCGGGAGGAGAGCTGGCCCTCGATGATCGTCTTGCAGCTCGTCGCCGGAATGCGCCACCAGCCTTCGCTGGTCCAGCCGGCATCGGCGCGATAGCCGATCGCGACGCCCACCAGAGACTGGGTTCCGTTGCAGACCCTGAAATCGGCACGGGCCTCGCCGGCTCCGACAAGCGTCATCAGCGCCGCTCCGCCAGTCACCGACAGGACCGCGACAAGCCAAGGCCGCGCCCGTTCGAACCCCACCGCAGTCATCGGTATTGGACCCTCATGCGAATCGATTGAAGGCTTCGACAATGGTTGTAGCCCCGTCTCAAGTCAACGAGACGACGCTCATGCAGCAAAGCTGCGGCAAGAAAATGAAGCCGTGAGACGCCGATCGATGGCCGGTCTCCGAGGCGCAACCGCGAAAATGGTGAGGCGCCTCACGCTTGATCGATTGATGTCGGATGGCGATATCGGACCCGACGAGACTGAAATCGAAGAGAAAGGACGGCGCCCGATGAGCGACGCGACCAAGACCGCAGCCCCCACCCTCGCCGGCGACAACCGAACCGAATTCGAGGCCGCCGCCTTTCGCCGCCTCGTCGAGCATCTGCGCGAGCGCAACGACGTTCAGAATATCGATCTCATGAATCTCGCCGGCTTCTGCCGCAACTGCCTGTCGCGCTGGTATCAGGAAGCGGCCGAGTCGGGCGGCGTCACGCTGACCAAGAGCGAGGCCCGCGAGATCGTCTATGGCATGCCCTATGACGATTGGGTGGCCGAGCATCAGAGCGAGGCAAGCCCGGACGCCAAAGCCGCCTTCGAAAGCCGGGACAAGCATTAAGCGGCACAGCGTTTTAGACAGGCGCTGGCGAACGGGGCGTCCATAAGGCGATCGATGGCGGAAAGGCCTCGTTAACCCTATGGTCACGCCTTGCTGCGAGATGTCGTCCATCAGAGGGCGCGCGCCTTCCGACCTTGCCGCATTGGGCGACGAGGCGGATCACGCCGACGCCAACGACCATTCAAGCCGAGGAGCGAGGCATACATGTCCGATGTGAGCGAAGTCGCGGGAGACCAGTTGCGTTCCTTCGTCGAACGCATCGAGCGGCTCGAAGAAGAAAAGAAGACCATCGCGGACGACATCAAGGACGTCTATGCCGAGGCCAAGGGCAACGGTTTCGACACCAAGGTGCTGCGCAAGGTCATCTCGCTGCGCAAGCAGGATCAGAACGAGCGCCAGGAGCAGGAGGCGATCCTCGACCTCTATCTCCAGGCTCTCGGCATGGCGCCGGATTTTCCGCAGAGCTGATTGGCTCCGTCGGGCCGCTTCGATCAATGCCAGGGCGATCGCTCTCGAAAGGGGACGGTCGCCCTGATGCTTTTCGTCGCCATGTTGACCCTTGGCGCGGCAGGTTGCAAACAGCCTTCCCAAAGGCGGCGCACAGGGATGGCGCCGCGACCTGTGCGCTTTCGAAGGATCATCCGATGGGTTTCAGATGCGGCATCGTCGGCCTGCCCAATGTGGGCAAGTCGACGCTTTTCAACGCCCTCACCAAGACGGCCGCGGCCCAGGCCGCCAATTACCCCTTCTGCACGATCGAGCCGAATACCGGCGATGTCGCCGTGCCCGATCCACGCATGAAGGCGATCGCCGGCATCGCCAAGTCCCAGAACATCATCCCGACCCGCATCACCTTCGTCGACATTGCCGGCCTGGTGCGCGGCGCGTCGAAGGGCGAGGGTCTCGGCAACCAGTTCCTCGCCAATATTCGGGAAGTGGACGCGATCGTCCATGTGCTGCGCTGCTTCGAGGATGACGACATCACCCATGTGGAAGGGCGCATCGATCCGGTGGCCGACGCCGAGACGGTCGAGACGGAGCTGATGCTCGCCGATCTCGAGAGCCTCGAACGCCGCATCGTCAATACGCGCAAGAAGGCGACCGGCAAGGACAAGGAAGCTCTCGCCCAGCTGCCGATCATGGAAAAGGCACTCGCTGTCCTCAACGAAGGCAAGCCGGTGCGCGTCGCAGCCAAGGAGATGGACGCGGAGGAAAAGCGGGAGCTGCGCGGCCTCAACCTTCTGACCTCCAAACCCGTCCTCTATGTCTGCAATGTCGCCGAGGCCGATGCCGCCGAGGGCAATGCCCATTCGGCCGCCGTCGCGAAGATGGCCGCCGACCAGGGCGCCGGCACGGTCGTCATCTCGGCCGCGATCGAGGCCGAGATCGCTCAGCTGCCCGAAGACGAGGTCGGCGATTATCTGGAAGCCATGGGCCTTGCCGAGCCTGGCCTCGATCGGCTGATCCGCGCTGGCTACGATCTTCTCGATCTCATCACCTATTTCACCGCTGGTCCGAAGGAAACGCGCGCCTGGACCGTCGGCAAGGGCACCAAGGCGCCCCAGGCCGCCGGCGTCATCCACACCGATTTCGAGAAGGGCTTCATCCGCGCCCAGACGATCGCCTTCGATGACTATGTCGGGCTCGGCGGCGAAGTTGGTGCCAAGGAGGCGGGCAAGGCGCGTGACGAAGGCAAGGAATATGTCGTCGTCGATGGCGACGTGATGCTTTTCAAATTCAACGTCTGACGGCGATCGGAGCTTCTCAATGCTCGTTCTCGAAGATTTCACGCCTGGACGTGTGTTTCCCCTCGCCGACTACGCGGTCACGCGCGATGCAGTCGTGGAATTCGCCGCTGAGTTCGATCCACAGCCCTTCCATCTCGACGAGGCGGCGGGCGCCGCCTCGATGCTCGGCGGGCTCTCGGCCTCGGGCTGGCATGTGGCCGGGATCATGATGCGGATGATCTGCGACGCCTATCTTCTGAATTCCACGTCGCAAGGCTCGTCCAGTGTCGATCACATCGACTGGAAGAGGCCCGTCAAGCCTGGAGACGTCCTATCGGGCAGCTCGACCGTTCTGACGTCGCGCGTATCGACCAAGAAGCCCTTTCTCGGCCTCGTGACCCTGCGCACCGAGCTCCAAAATCAGACCGGCGAGACGACCGCCGTGTGCGAACATCTGCTCTATTGCCTCACCCGGCAGGCCCATGAGGAAGGAACGATCGCATGAGCCTGTGGGACTCCATCGAATTGGGCCGTACGCACGATCTCGGCTCTTACGAATTCACATCCGAGGCGATCATCGCCTTCGCCGAAAAATACGATCCGCAGCGCTTCCATCTCGATCCCGAGGCCGCCAAGAAGACGCTGCTCGGCGGTCACTGCGCGTCCGGCTGGCACACGGCGGCGGTCTATATGAAGCTCAATGTCGCATGGCGGAAGCGCATCTTGAAGGAATGGCTCGCGGCAGGTCATTCGATGCCGAAATTCGGCCCCTCGCCGGGCATCAAGTCGATCCGCTGGCCCCATCCGGTCTTTGCGGGCGATTGGATCGCCTATAGCCACCGTGTTAGCGAGAAGCGCGTGTCACGCTCACGGCCCGGCTGGGGGATCATCGGTTTCGCAGTCGAAGCGGTCAATCAGGACGGCGTGTCCGTGATGACGTTCGACGGCGCCGCCTTTCTCGGCACCGATTGAAGAATGGCGCGGCCCGGCCGCGCCTTCATATTTTCGTTCAGTGTCCCTCGAAGGACACCAGCGTCCGTACATCGACGCCGAGATCGCGAATCCTCTGCGCGCCGCCGAGATCGGGAAGATCGATGACGAAGCAGGCGGCGACGATCTCGGCGCCGAGTTCCCGCAGAAGCTTGATGGCGCCCGTCGCCGTCCCGCCGGTGGCGATCAGATCGTCCGTCAACAATACGCGCTCACCCGGCTTGATGGCGTCCTTGTGAAGCTCGATCTCGTCGGTCCCGTATTCCAGATCGTAGGAGACCCGGATGGTCTCGTGCGGCAGCTTGCCCTTTTTGCGAATGGGCACGAAGCCGGCGGTCAGCTGATGGGCGAGCGCCCCGCCGAGAATGAACCCACGCGCCTCGATCCCGGCCACATGGCGAATGCGCTGATCGGCATAAGGGGCAACGAGCGCATCGACGGCGGCACGGAATGCGATTGGATCGGCCAGCAAGGTCGTGATGTCGCGAAACAGAATCCCGGGCTTCGGATAGTCGGGGATCGTTCGAATGGCAGCACGGAAATCGGTCAAGGGGCTCTGCTTTTCTGACATCGACGCCGAAGCCCCGAGATCAAGGGGCCTCAGCGCTCGTTGAATATCTACGGCACGATCTCGCGCGCGTTCGCCGTCTTCAGAATCGCCGAAACGCGGGATGCGCTTGTTCAGCTGGCCTTCTGGATGGTCTGAATGACCTCGAAGCCCTCGAATTCGGGATGGCCCTGATAGAGCGGCTTGGTCGAGCCGGCGCCGCCATGGGCCTGGCGGAAGGCTTCGGACTTGGTCCAGGCTTCGAAGCTCGAATAGTCGGCCCAGATCGTGTGCGAGGAATAGAGCTGATAGCCCTCGCGTTTCGGGCCTCTCAGGAGATGAAACTCCACGAAGCCAGGAACGTCCCGCAATTTCGAGTCGCGCCCCATCCAGACCTGTTCGAATTCGGCCTCGGCGTCCGGCAGAACCTTGAAGCGATTCATGGCGATATACATCGGGATCCTCCTCGATCGATCGTTCGCCCCTGATAGCGAAGCCCCGAGAAAACGAAAAGGGAGCCGAAGCCCCCTTCTCTACGTCTCAGAATGTTGGGTGCGTCCTTAGTGGGCGAAGCCCGACCAGACACGGCGCTTCACCAGGAACATCAGGACCGCGAAGATGATCAGGAAGATCATCGTGATAAAGCCCGTGGCCTTGCGCTCGACAAGATGGGGCTCCGCCGCCCACATCAGGAAGGCCGAAACATCCCGCGAATATTGATCGACCGTTTGGGGCGTCCCATCGGGATAGTCCACCTGATCGTCATAAATCGGCTGCGGCATGGCGAGCGCAGGACCCGAGATGAAATACGGATTGTAATAGGTCCCGTCGAGAATCGTCACGTGCGCCGGCGGCTCTTCGCCATAGCCCGTCAGAAGCGCATGGATATAGTCCGGTCCCGCCTCCTGATATTGGGAGAACAGGTCGAAGACGAAGGTCGGGAAGCCACGCTCGACGGCGCGGGCCTTGGCGATCAGCGAGAAGTCCGGCGGGACCGCGCCGTTGTTGGACGCCGCCGCCGCTTCCGGGTTCGGATAGGGCGCCGGGAAGTAGTCCGAGCCGGTGGCAGGACGATCGAACATCTCGCCGGAAGCGTCCGGTCCGTCGGTGACCGTATATTCGGCCGCGATCGCCGAAACCTGCTCTTCGCTGTATCCGAGCGCTTCCAGATTGCGGAAGGCCACGAGATTCATGGAATGGCAGGCCGCGCAGACCTCCTTATAGACCTTGAAGCCCCGCTGGAGCTGGCCGAGGTCCCATTTGCCGAAAGGTCCGGCAAAACTCCAATCCATCTCGTGCGGATGCTTCAGAGGGTAATGCGGGGTTTCCGCGTGTCCCTCTTCGGCGGAGATGACGCCGGCGTCCTCGACCGCCTGATCCGGGTTGGACTCGATGGAGGCGCCGTTCTCCATCGTCTGCTCTTGAGCCGAGGCCATGCCGACAGGCATGACCATCAGGCAGGTGGCTACGATAGCCAGGTGCATTTTTTTCATAGGTTCTATCCCCAACGCTTGAACCCGTCAGCCCTTGGTGTCCGGCGATGCCGCCGCGCCCGCAGGCTGACCGGCGCCACCTTTGGCCGCCGCCTTTCCGAGCACCGCTTCGGTGATCGAGTTCGGCAGCTTCTTCGGTGTTTCTATGAGGCCGAGAACCGGAAGGACGATGAGGAGATGGGCGAAATAGTAGATCGTGCCGATGAGCGCGAGCGCCGGATAGATGCCCTCGGCCGGACGCGAACCGAGCCATCCGAGGAAGACGCAGTCGGCGGCAAAAATCCAGAAGAAGATCTTGTACATCGGCCGATAGGCGGTCGAGCGGACCCGGCTGGTGTCGAGCCATGGCAGGAAGAACAGCACGATGATCGAGCCGAACATCACCAACACGCCGCCGAGCTTGGAGTCGATCGGGCCGATATTGAAGGTGATGGCGCGCAGCATCGCGTAGAACGGCAGGAAGTACCATTCGGGCACGATATGCGCTGGCGTCTTCAGCGGGTTCGCCTCGATGTAGTTATCCGGATGGCCGAGATAGTTCGGCAGGTAGAAGATCATGTAGGCGAAGAAGGCCAGGAACACGACCATGGCAAGGCCGTCCTTGACGGTCGCATGGGGCGTGAAAGGCACCGTGTCCTTGGAGGACTTCACCTCGACGCCGGTCGGGTTGGTCTGGCCGGTCACGTGCAGCGCCCAGACGTGAAGGATCACGACGCCAGCGATCATGAAGGGCAGAAGGTAGTGTAGCGAGAAGAAGCGGTTCAACGTCGCATTGTCGACCGAGAAGCCGCCGAGCAGAAGCTGCTGGATGGGATCGCCGATCAGCGGGAATGCGGTGAAGAAGCCGGTGATGACCGTCGCACCCCAGAAGGACATCTGACCCCAGGGCAGAACATAGCCCATGAAGGCCGTCGCCATCATCAGAAGGAAGATGACCACGCCGAGGATCCACAACACTTCGCGAGGCGCCTTGTAGGAACCGTAATATAGGCCGCGGAAGATGTGGAGATAGACGGCGATGAAGAAGAAGGATGCGCCGTTCGCATGCATATAGCGCAGGAGCCAACCCCAGTTGACGTCGCGCATGATCTTTTCGACCGACTCGAAAGCCAGAGCCGATGAAGCGGCATAATGCATAGCCAGGACGACGCCGGTCAGGATCTGAACCGCGAGGAACAGCGCCAGAATGCCGCCGAAGGTGTAGGCGTAGTTCAGATTGCGCGGAACCGGATAGGCCACGAACGAGTCGTAGACCATGCGCGGCAGCGGCAGCCGCGCATCCAGCCAGCGCATAATGCCGTTCGACGGCACATAGGAAGAATGACCACTCATCTTCGTTTCTTTCCTCCCTCTCGTCAGCCGATACGGATGGTCGTGTCGTCGGTGAAGGCGAATGGCGGGATCGCCATATTCTCCGGCGCAGGCCCCTGCCGAATACGCCCGGCCGTGTCGTAGGACGAGCCATGGCACGGGCAGAAATAGCCGTCATAAGGGCCGGCCTGTCCGAGCGGGATACAGCCAAGATGGGTGCAGACGCCGACCATGATCAGCCAGGCTTCCTTACCCTCGGCTGAGCGGTTCTCGTCGGTGGCGGGCGCATCGCCCGGCAGATTGGCGTTGCGCGCGATCGGGTCCTTCAGATCGGACAGATCGACGGCCTTGGCTTCCTCGATCTCCTGGGCCGTACGCTGGCGGATGAAGATCGGCTTGCCACGCCATTTTGCGGTAATCGACTGTCCCTCGGCCACCTGGCTGACATCGACGTCGATCGATGCGAGCGCCAGCGTTGCCGCGTCCGGGTTCATCTGGTCGATGAACGGCCAGGCGACGGCTGCGGCACCGACGACGCCCACGGCGCCAGTGGCAATGTAGAGAAAATCACGGCGATTGGGATCGGCGGTTTCGTTCACGCTCACGGCTGAGCCTCTCCTTGACTCACGATGTCCAGGTCACCCCGGTTCTTGCGAAATTTCAGTGGCCGCGGCAAGGGTTTGGCGCACCGCCTATGGTCGCACATCGCCGCAGGGCAATAGAAGGTTTCGCGCTTCTATGCCCCCAAGAACCGGCTTGTCCAGTCTGGAATGGGTCGAAATCGTGGCGGCCGTGGCAATCGGGCAAGCCTCACACCGCCTTTGGGCCGAGGGCTTCAGCCGATGAGCGCGCGCGTCAGAGCGACGCCGGTCGCCCCGACGGCCACCGTGACGATCAACGGCAGGCGCAGGGCGAGAAGACCGCAGATCACAAGAGCGATTCGCTCCGGCCAATCGCCCGTAATTAGCACCGGCGCGAAGATCGTCGTCAACACGGCGGCCGGCACCGCGTCGAGCGCCGCCTCCAGACGCGGTGGCAAGCGTCCGATCCGCGAGATGAGGATATACCCACCGAAACGCGTCACATAGGTGAGGAGACCGGCGAGGACGACAATGATCCAGAATTCCGACATCGCTTAGGCCTCCTTCTCCGTCGAATGGGTCTCGCCACGCTCTGGTGGCTTCATGGCGGCGGCCACCGCGATGCCCGCCAGCGCCCCGAGGGTCACGTGCCAGGGCGGGCCAATCACGTAAGTCACGGCGATCGAGACGATGGCGCTCGTTCCGGCGACGGGCCAGAACGTGCGCCGACTGCGAAAGGTCATGACCAAAGCGAGAAAATAGACCGGTAGAACGAAATCGAGGCCGAACGCCTCCGGCTCCTCGATCAGCGAACCGAACAAGGCGCCGATGAGCGTCGAGGCCAGCCAGCAGATGTAAAGCGCCATCCCGTAAGTGAAGTAATAGCGCTTGGTGAGCGGTCTTTCGGCCGCACGTGCTTCCGCCGCACCGAAGATCGGATCGACAAGAAGGAAGAAGGCCGCTGCCTTGGCGGCTGGCGAAAAGCGAGTGAGATGGCGCCCGATCGACGCCGAATAGAGAATGTGACGGAAGTTCAGGGCGAAGACGGTGAGCAGCACCGTCCAGACCGGGGCTCCGATCCCGATGAGCTGCAGCGCCGCCAATTGCGAGGCGCCGGCGAAGACGGTGGCCGAAAAACCCATCGCCTCGAGAAGGGTCAGCCCATCGCCGAGGGCGATCGCGCCATAGACCATGCCGAAGGGGAAAACCGCCAGAAAGACCGGAAAAACCTGTCGGAGCGCAGCTTCGATCTCTGAGCCCGCAAGTTGATGAAGATCTGAAGACCGAGTTTGGGACACGCGGAACGACCCCTCCTTCGAACAGAGAGTGAAAGAGTACAGAGCGGGATGGGGCGACGAACCCGGCCTAAGAGGCGCGGGCCGACGGTCGGGAACGCGATCAAAACGGCTTCTCCCGCCATCGCTGCCGGAAAAGCTTGCCGCGCCGCATGCTTGGGCGGTCTTCGGCAGAGCGAGGAGTTAGGCCCCACGCTCCTGGAGATCAAGCAGCCGTCTCACCTCTTTGCGACTGGAGAGAGTGAAGAGCGCTCGCTCTCTTCCCTTAGAACCGATCTTCCGATGCCTCTCCACCATTCAGGTCTCGTCGAGGATTTTCGACCAGACCCTTCGAACGGATCATTCTTCGGGATAGACGACGCTGCGCGGGAACTCGGCGAGCGCGATGGTCCATTGGTCCAGCACGTATTTCAGTTGACCGGGCGCGATGCCGCCGGCCAGCGGCAGGCTCATCTCGATGACTGGGCGGTTCTCTTCCGTCAGATAGGCCTTGTTGAGCGGCGCAGTCCGGTTCCACAGATTGATCGTGCCGACCGAGACGGTCTGGACATCCCAGACCGCATAAAAGTTGAGGGCTTCGCAGGCTTTTCCATCGGTGCAGTCGAGGAAGAACAGCTGATAGGCCGTGCCATTGATATCGCCGACGATCGCCGGATCGCCATTGTCGAGTTCGACGATCCGCGCCTCGCCATAGCCTTCCGCGATCGCCCGGATCGCTTCGGTGTCGTCGGCGCCGATGAGGCTTTGAGTCTCGTCGGCGACTGGGATGCCGATCGCCCCGGCCGCATCGGCTGCGGGAATGGCGGCGAAAAGCAGAGAAGCCGCGAGGGCGGCACGGGAGAAAGGCATCGCAAGTCCTTGGAATCGATCGCCCCTATCTCAGGGCGAGCGACCGCCTTTCGCAAGCGCTCAAAACCGCTTGACGCCGAATTGAACCGGCCCCGTTGCCCTGACGCATCGCGGGCGTCCTTGCCGGCCTCGGCCCTGCCCGATCGTCACGCACCGCTCACCCGGCGGGCACGTCGCGCCCGATCCGCGCAAACCAGGCATCCTCGTCGATCACCTCGATGCCGAGTTCCGAGGCCTTTTTGAGCTTCGAACCGGCACCGGGACCCGCCACGACGAGATCGGTCTTTTTCGAGACCGAACCGGCCACCTTGGCGCCGAGTCCCTCGGCTATCGCTTTGGCCTCGTCGCGGGTCATCTTTTCGAGAGCGCCGGTGAAGACGACCGTTTTGCCGCTGACGGGCGAGGTCTCTGCGGGCTTCTCCACAGCTTCGACTTGAAGCTCGGCCACAAGGGCTTCGACAAGTTTCAGATTGTGATCTTCGGAAAAGAAGCGCGCGACAGCCGTGACGACCGCATCGCCGATATCGTCGAGCGCATCCATCTCCTCCCGCGCGGCTTCGTCTTCGGCCGCGATCTTCAGCCCCGCCTCGTGAAAGGCCTCGAAAGTGCCGTAGGCGCGGGCCAGGACCCTCGCCGTCGCCTCGCCCACATGCCGGATGCCGAAGGAGAAGATCAGCCGGTCGAGCCCGATCGTCCGCCGGGCTTCGATCGCCTCAAAGAGGTTTCTCGCGGAGACCTCGCCGAAACCTTCCTTATCCCTCAGCTTCTTGAGACCCGCGTCGTTGCGCCGCTTGAGGGTGAAAATGTCGGCCGGCGTGCGGACGGGAAAGTCCGGATCGTCGTAGAAAAAGTCGACCTGCTTGTCGCCGAGCCCGTCGATGTCGAAAGCCTTTCGCGAGACGAAGAGCTTCAGATGCTCGCGGCGCTGATAGGGACAGGCGAATTCGCCCGTGCAGCGGCGCACGACGCTTTGCGCGCCCGAGGCCGTCTCTTCCTGAACGATGTCGGTCTTGAGTTCGCAAGGGCAGACGGTCGGAAAGAGGAAGGGCTCGGCCCCTTTCGGCCGCTTGTCCTCGACGATGCCAAGCACCTGCGGGATGACGTCGCCGGCCCGTTGAATCTCGACCGTGTCGCCGATCCGAATGTCGAGCCGGGCGATTTCGTCGGCATTGTGGAGCGTCGCATTGGTGACGACGACGCCGCCGACGGTGACCGGATCGAGCTTGGCGACCGGCGTGAGCGCGCCGGTGCGGCCGACTTGGATCTCGATGTCCTTGAGGACGGTCGTCGCCTTCTCGGCCGGAAATTTGTGGGCGATCGCCCAGCGCGGCGAGCGCGAGACGAACCCCAACCGCTTCTGAAGCGCCAGATCATCGACTTTATAGACGACACCGTCGATGTCGTAACCGAGGCTCGCACGCTGCGCTTCGATCAGGTGATAGTGCTCGATGAGACCTTCGATGGAATCGAAGCGCTTCATCAGCGCGTTGACCTGAAAACCATAATCCGCGATCGCGGCGACCACCTCCGTCTGGGTTTCGCCGGGAAGCTCGCTCGCCTCCCCCCAGGCATAGGCGAAAAATTTCAGCTTGCGCGAGCGTGTGATCGAGGCGTCCAGCTGGCGCAGGGAACCGGCGGCGGCGTTGCGTGGGTTCGCGTAAATCTGGCCGCCGCTTTCCGCTTGCCGAGCATTGAGTTCGGCAAAGGCCTCATGGCTCATATAGACCTCGCCCCTCACCTCGAAGACCTCCGGCGCAGGACCCTTCAAGCGATTCGGAATATCGGCGATGGTGCGGGCGTTGCGGGTCACGTCCTCGCCCGTCGTCCCGTCGCCGCGTGTCGCCGCCGAGACCATCTCGCCTCTCTCGTAACGGATCGAGAGCGACAGGCCATCGATCTTCGGCTCGGCCGTGATGGCGAGCGGCGCGTCCTCCTCCAGCTTCAGAAAGCGGCGCACGCGCTTGGCGAAATCGGCGACATCCTCGTCGGAGAAAGCGTTGTCGAGAGAGAGCATCGGCAGCGCATGGCGGATCTTGCCGAACTTCTCCGACACCTCCGAACCGACGCGAACGGAGGGCGAGTCCTCGCGAATCAAGCTTGGAAAGCGCGCCTCGATCGCCGCATTGCGCCGGCGCAGCGCGTCATATTCCGCGTCGGAGGCGGTCGGCGCGTCCTCGCGATAGTAGCGCCGATCATGTTCGGCGATCTCGGCAGCGAGCCGCTTCAGCTCTTCGGCCGCCTCCTCCGCGCTCATCGTCTCCACGTCCGGCTCGCTCATCGTCTCAATCCGTCCCCTGCTGACGCGGTTGCCACAGCCCGGCACGAGCCGGGCGCCCGGCGGGTCTTAGACCTGTTCGATCAAGTGAAACTAGTGTCGAACACCCTGGCGGACATCTTGCGTCCGCCGATCTTTGGGACACATCATGGGCCGAGCCGATCGAGGAGACATCCATGCCGCGAACATTGACAGTAACGCTCCCGGACGAGATGGCGGACCGTGTCATGCAGCGCGTGGAAACCGGAGAATTCGCCAGTCTGGACGCCCTGATGCGTGAAGCCATCGCGAGTCTCGACGGGCCTCTCGAGGACGCGGACAGCGAAGATCTTCGCGAGCGCATGCGGATCGCGAAGGACGACCCCAGACCTCGTGTCGAGCTCAGCACCGCGACCGAGCAGGTTCGCGCCGAGCTTCGAAAGGAATTTGGAAGGCTTTGAAGCAGCTTCCCGTCTTCCTCACAGCCGTCGCGATCGACTCTCTTTCCTCCATCGCGCATTTCATAGCGGACAAGACCGGCTCTCTCGATGTCGCTTTGTCCTTTGTGGACCGTATAGAGCAGCGATGTCGAAAGATCGGTGACGCGCCGACCGGCGGTAGGCTACGGTCTGACCTTGGACCCAACATCCGCACGGTCCCGTTCGAGAATAGGGCGGTGATACTCTATCGCGTCGAGAACGAAAGCGTCGAAATCATCGACATTCTCTATCGCGGCCGCCAATATGTGGCAGGTGACTAGAGCATGCTGCCGCCCAAGAAGTTGCATGACTTTTCGGGCAAAATAATGCAGAAAAAACACTTATGGTGAAATAGCGATCCCGACTCATCGCATTTCGGTCTTACCGCGATATTCACCTATCGAGCCACTCCGGCTTGGGTAGATCGAGCGCCAGGATGCGCGCCGCGAGGCCGCGTCGGACGGGCGGCAGATGGAGCGCCAAGGGCAATCCGTAGCGCAGCAAGGTCCGTGCCCAGCCCGGCGGGCCCGAAACGAAATCCGTCATCGCGCGCGTCTGGTCCAAGATCGCCCTGACACTCGGCAGGCGTCGCATTTCATATTCGCTGGCGCGCCCTTCGGAGAGGAGGAAAGCCAGCCAGGCCGCATCCCATATCCCGAGATTCATGCCGCGCCCACCGACCGGCGAATGGACATGGGCCGCGTCGCCGGCGAGGAACACCATGCCACGGGCCATGCGCTCGGCGTGCCGGAAGGCCACATGGAAGCGCGATGTCCAGCCGACATCCGTTACGCCCTCAAGATGCGCGACGAGGTCATCTGGGTTCGTGACCATGCCGATCAGCCTCGCGCGGCCATCGCCAAAGGGAAGAAGCGCCCGCGCTCCGCCGTCAGTGCCGAGATCGACGATGCCCGTGGAGGGATCAGGCCTCGGGTCCAAGGTGACATCGGCCAGCGAGAAGTCGCCGGGATAGCCCTCGCCGCTCCACGGAATACCGAGCGCCTCGCGCACGGTCGATCGAACGCCATCACAGCCCGCAAGGGCATGGGCGTCGATCATATCGCCGCTGGACAGCCGAACTTTCGGACGGTGAGTTTGGGAGACATCCTCCACCGCGACGCCCCATTCGATGGCGACGCCGCGCTCTTCCAGCAAGGCTAGCAGATGGCGCTCGGTCCGCCCCTGCGGGAGCGAGAGGATGAAGGGCGTGTCTGTGGGCGCATCGCTCAAGGGCAGCCGTACCGATCGTCCCGGACCAAACCGCATCTCCATTTGGCGGATGGGGTGTCCGTCAGCCAGCAGGCGATCGGCCACGCCGGAGCTCTTCAGAACGGCAAGCGTCGTCGGCAGGATGGCGAGAGCGCGGGATTCCTCCGGGGGCGTCGGCCCCTTTCCGCGATCGACAATCCGAAAGGGGAGCCCGCGCCGATGGAGCTCCACGGCCAGAGTGAGGCCGACAGGCCCCGCGCCCGCAATGACGACAGGTCCGTCCTGCGGCGTCATGATGCCTGCGCGCCGATCAACTGGGCCGCGGCCGCACGCGCTTCGTCCGTCACCCTCTCGCCGGCCAACATCCGGGCAATCTCTTCGCGGCGGGCGTCCATGTCGATGGCCACGACCTTGGTCGCGACCTTGTCCTCGCCATTGGCGGCGGCTTTGGAGATGAGCAGATGAGTGGCGGCCCGCGCGGCAACCTGAGGCGCATGGGTGACCGCTAGCACCTGAACGGTCTTCGAGAGCCTGGCAAGGCGCCGCCCGATCGCGTCAGCGACCGCCCCGCCGACGCCGGTATCGATCTCGTCGAAGACGAGCGTCGGCGCCGATCCGCGATCGGCCAGCGCCACTTTCAGGGCCAGGAGAAAGCGCGACAACTCGCCGCCCGAAGCGACCTTCATCATCGGGCCGGCGCGTGTGCCCGGATTGGTGCGCACATGGAATTCGACTTCGTCGATGCCGCTTGCCGAGGGTCGATCGCTATCGCTGGCGAGGGCGACGATGAATTCGGCGCGTTCGAGCTTGAGATCCGGCAATTCGGCCATGACGGCGGCAGCTAAGCTTCCGGCGGTTGCATGGCGCTTGGCCGAAAGGCTCGCGGCCGCAGCGTCGAAGGCCTCGCGCCGCGTCGAGACCTCGTTTTCCAGCTGCCGCAGGCGCTCTTCGCCCGCATCCACATCGGCAAGGTCGGCAATCATCTTCGCCGCCAGATCGGCAAGTTCATCGACGGGAACGGAAAATTTACGGCCAGCGGCGCGCAAGGCAAAGAGGCGTTCCTCGGCCGCTTCCAGCGCCTGGGGATCGAATTCAAGCGTTCGGATTGCGCCTTCAAGGGCCATTTGCGCGTCGGCCAGCGCGTCGACGCCCGTGCCCAGACGTTCGATCACCTCGTCGAGAAGGCCGGGCACCTCGTCACGCTTGCGATCGAGACGTTTCAGAAGATTGACGAGGCCCGGCACGGGCGAGCTGTGGCCGGATAATTCTTCATGAGCGTCGTTGACATCGGTCGCGATCTTTTCCGAGCGCATCATGACCGCGCGCTTTTCGGCAAGCTCTTCTTCTTCGCCAGGCAGGGGGTGAAGCTCGGACAGCTCTTCCACCGACGCGCGGAGATATTCCGCCTCCCGCGCCGCACGCTCGACCTTTTCCGTCTGGGTCTTCAGCGCATCGGCCGCCTTGCGCCAAGCCCGATGGGCGGCAGAGACCGCTTCCACATCCAGCGAGAGACCGCCGAAGGCATCGAGCAGGGAGCGGTGGGCCGCTGGATCGACCAATGCGCGATCGGCATGCTGGCCGTGGATTTCGACGAGAGCCGCGCCGATATCGCGCATCAAGGCAACGCTGGACGGACGATCATTGATGAAGACGCGGGTGCGTCCGTCGGCGTTCTGGACCCGGCGCAGGATAACGTCGCCATCGGTGTCGAAGCCGTTGGCGCCAAGAAGCTCGCGCACCGGATGGATGGCCGGCACGTCGAAGACCGCCGTCACCTCGCCCTTGTCCTCGCCATGGCGAACGAGCGAGCCGTCACCGCGCCCGCCAAGGGCCAGCGAAAGAGCGTCGAGCATGATGGATTTACCCGCGCCGGTCTCACCGGTCAGGACTGCAAGGCCTTCCTCCAGTCCGAGGTCCAGCCGCTCGATGAGAACGATATCGCGGATCGCAAGATGAACGAGCATGGCCTGACGGGTAGAAGAACAAAGCCGGAATGGCAACGGCACAGTCGCCGCGCCGACCAAAATAGGTCTTCATCCGGCGTGTCGCCATGCCTTTGGCGACACGAGCGCCCGTGTGAGGAAACTGATGGTTCGGCTCAGGCGCCGGTGAGCTTGCGGGCTGCCGTCGAGAACCACGATCCGACGCCGCCGGCCCGGGGCTCTAGGCCACCTTGCTGGAGAAGCGCATAGGAGTCCCGATACCACTGGGAATCCGGGTAGTTCTGCCCAAGAACGGACGCAGCTGCCTGCGCCTCGCCGGTGAGACCCATGGCGTAATAGGCCTCAGTCAGACGCGCGAGTGCCTCTTCCACGTGACGCGTGTCCGGATAGACATCGACGACGTTCTTGAAGCGGTTGATCGACGCCACATATTCGCGCCGCTCAAGATAATAGCGCCCGACTTGCAACTCCTTGCCGGCCAGCTGATCGCGGGCGATGCGCAGCTTGTTCTGGGCATCCTCGACATAGGGCGAATCGGGATAGCGGTCGATCACCTCACGCATCGCCGCCGCCGTGCGCGCCGCATCGGCCTGATCGCGCGTGATGTCGGGGATCTGCCGCCAATAGCTGAGGCCAATGATATATTGGGCGTAGGCCGCTTCGTCCGTGCCCGGATAGAGCGACAGATAGCGCTTGGCGGCGTTGATCGCCTCTTCATAGGCGCCCGAACGGTAGTTGGTGAAGGCCTTCATCACGAGCGCCTTGCGGGCCCATTCCGAATAGGGATGCTGGCGGTCGATCGCCTCGAACTTGGCCGCGGCTTCGCCGAGCCGGCCGCCTTCGAGATTGGCAAGGCCCTGATTGTACAACACGTCGGGCCGTTCGGTCTGAGCGGCAAGCGCCAGGACATCGACCTCGGATCCGCCATCGGACATACAGCCCGAAAGCCCGATCTGGGTGGTGGCAAGAGCAAGGGCGAGCCCGGCACCCTTCAGGCGCATCGACACTCTTGTTCCCCCAGCCTTGTACGACTTCATCATCCCCAAAGGGCCCCCTGCCCTGCGATCGTCTCGGCCCCTTCTCCGTTCAGAGACCGGCGCGTTCTCGGCCACGCATACACATTGGGACAGGGCCATTTTATGGCGGCCAGAGTCAATGCGCGTGGCGCCTGGAAATTGGTAATGAATGATTCATTCCTTATGAAATGCAGATTTCCCGCCACGCTTAAGGCTCGCCCCCGACGCGCAACCAATGCAAAACGCCCGGCGCGCGCGAGCGGCCGGGCGTCGAAACATTGTCTGTCATGGACGCTCGCGTGCAGGAGGCAATCCGCCACCCAATCCCGCTCAGAGCATTTGCGGCCCGTAAGCCGGCGCGGCGACCGCCACGAGCGGGGCATGACGAACCGGATCGACCCGGCGCGAGGGAAGCTCGACCACTTCATAGGCCGTGCGATCCGCCAGAAGCGCCGACAGCGCCATGGCGTTCAGGCGATGGCCGCCGCGATAGGACGCGTAGCAACCAAGGATCCGCGAGCCCGCCAAAGCCTGATCGCCGACCGCGTCCAGCGCCTTGTGGCGAACGAACTCGTCCTCATAGCGAAGACCGTCCGGATTGACGATCGCACCATCCACATCGATTACGACGGAATTGGCGAGCGAGGAGCCGAGAGCATAGCCATTCGCCCAAAGCCGCTCCACATCCTTCATGAAGCCGAAGGTGCGGGCGCGCGACAGATCGCGCTTGAAGCGCTCCGCGGTCAGGTCGGCGGCATAGGTCTGCTGGCCGATAGTCGCGCAGTCGAAGTCGATCGCGATCTCGAACCGGGTCGTGTGATGCGGGCGATATTCGGCCCGCGCGCCATTCATCTCGACGGAAACGGTCTTCAGCACGCGGATGTAACGACGCTTGACCGGCTGGCTGACGACGCCGGCCTCCTCGATCGCCGAGACGAAAGCCGCCGAACAGCCATCCATGATCGGCGTCTCGGCGCCGTCGACCCCGACGACGACATTGTCGATGCCCATGGCGTAGAGCGCAGCCATCAGATGCTCGATCGTCGCCACATGAACGCCACTCGGATCACCGATGACGGTGGAAAGATCCATGCGAGGGGTATTGGCCGAAAGCGCCGCGATTTCACGAACCGAGCCGTCGTCCAGACGACGGCGAAACAAAACGCCTGTATCGGCACTCGCCGGCTGAAGGGTGAGGCAGACCGGACTCCCGCTATGGACACCGACACCATTGAATGTGACGGGCGCGGCAATCGTCTGCTGATACATCAACACTATCGGCAACCTTTCCCGCCAAGCCATCCTTCCAGCCTCGAACGACTGTGGGCGATGGCGGATGTTTCCCCATGGTGATCGCTATCGCTCTAATCCGGCATCCCCCTGCCGACGAGCCAGCGACATCGTAGGAAATTTACTATGACGGACCTTGGGAATCGACAAATCACGCTTCTTTACTCCGTGTTACCGGATGCGGCGCGGCTGAGGTAAAAAACCTATATTTTTCAATACTTAGAACGAATGAGGCCCGCCGTTTGTGACGGCGGGCTTTGTGTCAGTCTTGCAACGCTGTGACGATCAGTTCGCCTGACGCCGCAAAAAGGCGGGGATTTCGAGCTGATCCTCGTCGGATAGGGCGCGCGGCTGGGGTGCTGGGCGGGCCGCCGACTCGGCAGCCATACGGCGCGGCGTGGGAGCCGGCTCCTGATGACGCGGCTCGCTTGCGCGGGTTTCGCCAAAGCCGCCCTCGTCCTCTTCACGGCGCGACAGGCCCGTGGTCAGACGACGAAGAAGACCCATCGGACCGCGCTCGTCCGCCGGATAATCGGCAGCCTGTGCCCGGTTCTCGATCTCCGCCTTCACCACGCTCGGGAAGTCCTCGATCTGGGGCATGCGGCCCGTCGGTGCCTGAGGCGCACGGGCGACGGGAGCCGCCTGAGGCTTCGGCTGGGCCGGCGTCACCTGAGCGATCTCAGCCGCGAGCGCTGCGGTGAAATCGTCGTCCATGTCGATGTTCTCGTCGCTGGCCTGCGGACGCGGCGCCGGGCCGGGACGCTGGGCGGTCGCGGCCGGGGCTTCAGCGCGGGCAGCCGGCACCTGGGGCATCGGCGTGCGGGCGGGCTGGGGCGCGGCGGCCGCGGGCTGAGCGGCGGCCGGACGTGGCGCGGTCTGGGCGACGGCCGGCTGAACCGGCTCGGCCTTCGCCATTTCCACTTTGTCGATGCCGGTCGCGACGACCGAGACGCGAATGACGCCTTCGAGATTCTCGTCGAAGGTCGCGCCGAGGATGATGTTGGCCTCCTGGTCGACTTCCTCGCGGATGCGGGTCGCCGCCTCGTCCACCTCAAAGAGCGTGAGATCGCGTCCGCCGGTGATGGAGATCAGAAGGCCGCGCGCGCCCTTCATCGAGGTCTCGTCGAGAAGCGGATTGGCAATGGCCGCTTCGGCCGCCGCCAGAGCGCGGTTCTCGCCGGAGGCCTCGCCCGTGCCCATCATCGCCTTGCCCATCTCGCGCATCACCGAACGCACGTCGGCGAAGTCGAGATTGATCAGGCCTTCCTTGACCATCAGGTCGGTGATGCAGGCAACGCCGGAATAAAGGACCTGATCGGCCATGCCGAAGGCGTCGGCAAAGGTCGTCTTGTCATTGGCGATGCGGAAGAGATTCTGGTTCGGAATGACGATCAGCGTGTCGACATTCTTCTGCAGCTCTTCGATGCCCTGCTCGGCGATGCGCATGCGGCGCATGCCCTCGAAATGGAAGGGCTTGGTGACAACGCCGACAGTCAGGATGCCCTTCTCGCGCGCCGCGCGGGCAACCACCGGGGCCGCGCCCGTGCCGGTTCCGCCGCCCATGCCGGCGGTGACGAAGCACATATGCGAGCCGAGGAGGTGATCGCAGATCTCGTCAATCGACTCTTCGGCCGCCGCACGCCCGACTTCAGGCTGAGAGCCAGCGCCGAGACCCTCGGTGACGGCGACGCCCATCTGGATCAGCCGCTCGGCCTTGGAGGAGCGCAGCGCCTGGGCGTCCGTGTTGGCGATGACGAATTCGACACCCTCGAGGCCGGCATTGATCATGTTGTTGACGGCGTTGCAGCCGCCGCCGCCAACGCCGAACACCGTGATGCGGGGCTTCAGTTCGGTGATGTCGGGCTTGTTGAGGGTAATGCTCATTGCCTTTTTCCTCTTTACCAATTTCCGAGGCCGTTTTGCCGCGCGGCCTGCCCATGTCTCTTTTTGGTCGAGCGACGCGCGGCACGCGCCGTTTTCTTCTTGCCGGGCCTTCGACGTCGAAAGGCCCGGAAACTCAGATGCTTCGCTTCAGCCAGGTTCCGAACCGGCCGGCGCGTGTCGACTGATCGAGCATGCGCGCGGCGAACGAGGGCTGGGCGACGGCTTCACGATGGACCACCTGCGGATAGATCAGGAGGCCGACAGCGGCCGCGAAGGCCGGGCTTTTATTGGAGGGGCTCAGCCCCGAAACGCCCACCGGGCGCCCCAGCCGCACATTGCGCTGCAGGATCGTGCGCGCCGTGTCGGGAAGGCCCGCGAGCTGGCTCGCCCCACCGGTGAGAACCACGCGCTTGCCGATCACATGGCCGAGGCCAGAGGCGGCAAGGCGATCGCGCACCAGCTCCAAAATCTCCTCGACACGGGGTCGGACGATCTTGGCGACGACCGAGCGGGACACGGTAACCGGCATATCGGCACCGTCCTCGCCGAGCGTCGGGATGGTGATCGGCTCGCCATCGTCGGACAGACCCGCCAGGGTCGAACCGTGAACCACCTTCAGGCGCTCGGCATCGGCCGGCCGGATCGACAGGCCGCGCGCCAGATCCATGGTGATGTGCTGACCGCCGATTGCCACCTGGTCGGCATAGACGAAGCGCGAATTCTGGAAGATTGCGATCGTCGTCGTGCCGCCACCCATGTCGATGGCGGCCGAGCCCATCACGGCCTCGTCCTCGACCAGGGTCGAGAGCGCCGAGGCATAAGGCGTCGCGACGAAAGCCTCGACCACCAGATGCGCCCGGTTGATCGCCGTCTCCAGATTGCGGAGCGGCGCTTCTTCGGCCGTCAGCACATGGATGTCGGCCGAAAGCGTCGAGCCCATCATGCCGATCGCATTGTCCATGCCGCCATCGCCGTCCACGGCGAGGTCGATCGGCACCGAATGCAGGGCGAGACGGGACGGATCGAAGTCGATCCTGGCTGCTTGGGATGTGACGAAGGCGACGTCGGAGGCACCAATCTCCGCAATCGGCTGCATCGAAGCCTTTCCGCGATAGCTTTTGAGGCGCCCTGCCGTCAGCGACACGACGAGCGATTCGACGGTGAGACCCGCAGCGCGCTCGGCTGCGTCGACGGTCGCCCGGATCGCTTGCGCTGCGGCTTCCAGATCGACAACCGTGCCGGATTTGATGCCGCGCGAACGCTGATGGCCGACGCCAATTACCTCGATGAGATGGGTGCGCTCGGGCAGAACCTCACTCTCAAGGCGCGGACGAAGCCGCGCGATGAGACAGGTCATCTTCTCCGAGCCGACATCGAGCACCGACACCACCTGGGTCCGGCGGGGCGAGATCGGCTTCAGCCGAGGCAGATCGTTCCGGGTACGAAAGAACAAACTCATGCCGGATTGTCCTTCTTCCGGCGCTTAAGCATCTTTTCGCGCTCTTCGAGGGCCGCATTGCGCCGCGCCAATGCGTCTGGCGTCAGCTTGATCACGATGCGGTCGTCGAGGCGCATGTCGACGGATGCGATATCGCGCGACAACAAGCCCTGTTCGCGGTCCATACGCTCAATCTCCGCCAACGCCTCGACCGGCTCGCTTTCGGGAAGACGAATCGTCACGCCGTTTTCAAGGCGCAAGTCCCAGCGCCGGTCCGCGACCCGAATATAGGCCTTCACCCTTGCGCGAAGCTCGGGAACGACCTCCATTTCATCAATAAGATGAGCTGCTTCGCGCGGCGCGCCGACGCCCACGATGACGGGAAGATCGGCAAAGCGGCCGGGCGTGAAGGGCACGATCTCCCGTCCCTCGCGATCGACGATCACGAAGTCTCCGCCGCGCTGCCAGATGGCATAGGGGCGATGCTCCATGAGTTCGATCCGCACCCGGTCGGGATAGTATTTGGTGATCGCCGCGCGCTCGACCCAGGGCATTGCCTCGATCGCATTGCGAGCCGCAGTCGGATCAAGACTGACGAGGCTTTGCGAGCCCGTCCCCCAGAGCGTCTGGAGGATGTCGATCTCCGACGTCTCGTCATTGCCGGAGACCTCGATCTTGTCGATCGAGAAGCCGAATGGCGTGGCAAGCGCATCGACGAAGCCGGTCGTGTGGCCGCCCAGCGTCATGCCATAGAGGCCGGTGCCACCGAGAACGACGATCGCCAGCGAGCGAAAACGCGGCAGCGGCCAGCCGGCCAGCCGGTGGTGCAGATTTCCAATCCGCCCCGAAAGACGCCGCGCTTGCGCCAGAAGCGGGCGCAGCCGATCTTGGCCTGATGTCGCGTTCAGCGGTCGCATGACGCATCCTCCACCATCCAGGTGAGAAGCTCGCCGAAGCTATGGCCGGCCGCGCGCGCAATGTCCGGAACGAGAGAGACGGGGGTCATGCCGGGCTGGGTATTGATCTCCAGCCAGGCGATCTCGCCCTGCTCGGAAAACCGGTCGTCGTAACGAAAGTCCGAGCGGGACACGCCCCGGCATCCGACCGCCTTATGGGCCGCAAGCGACCATTCCTGAATCTTTCGAGCCACGACCGGCGGAAGGGCGGCCGGCACGATATGGATCGAACCGCCATCCGAATATTTCGAATCATAGTCGTAGAAGGCAAAGCCCTCGGTCGTGATCTCGCAGACATCGAGCGCGACGTCGCCCATGACCGCGCAGGTCAGCTCTCGGCCATGAACGAAGCGCTCGACGAGAACCATGTCGCCGAACGGCCAGTCGGCGGCATAGAGTTGTTGCGGGGGCTGGGACTGGTCCTCGCGCACGATCAGAACGCCGAAGCTCGACCCTTCCGCCACCGGCTTGACGACATATGGCGGCGTAAAGGGATGCTTTCTGGCGACGTCGAGACGATGCATGACGCGCCCCTCGGCAACCGGAACGCCGGCCGCCTTCGCGACGATCTTGGCGCGCTGCTTGTCCATGGCGAGCGCCGAAGCGAGCACGCCGGAATGGGTATAGGGAATGCGCAGGAATTCGAGGATGCCCTGGATACGCCCGTCCTCGCCGCCCGGACCATGCAGGGCGTTGAAGGCGACGTCCGGCTGCATCTCGGCCAGCGTCTTGGCGATGTCGGCGTCCACGTCGACGCGCAGGACCTTATAGCCCTCCGCTTCGAGCGCGTCCGCGCAGGCATTGCCGGAGCGCAAGCTCACAGGCCGCTCCGCCGACAAACCGCCCATCAATACAGCCACAGTCTTGGCCATCGGTTACCGAACCCTCATCAATTTGGGTTTTCGGCACCATCGCGCGGATTTCGTTAATCGAAGGTTAAAGGCTCAAATGTCTGGAAAGACATTCGCAAGGTTCACGGCTTCGTGCGCGGCGAGTGCGTGAAATCGGTCACGCTTTTCCGCAGGGCGTGAACCCTTTGGAAAGGCAGGAATGATCCATCCTGAACGTGATTCGGCGCCTTTCCAGTCATTCTGCCCTTGCAAACGGGATGACCGCACAGATCTCGCCGCGCGCGACCGCATCTTCATAACGTTCGTAAAAAGAGAGAGGCGGTGGCACTCAGGCGGACGCCACGAGGTCGGATATCACCGGCAACAGCGAGACGACGAGGAGAGCGGCCATGGCCCAATTGAAGGCCCGCCGCCGCTTGGTACTCGACAGGAAGCGCTTGAGCCAAGCCCCTCCCAGCATCCAGGCCGAGGAGAACGGCGTGCCAGCGATCAGGAAAATCGCGGCGATGAGAAAAGCTTCCGTCACCGGATCGGGTGCACCCAGGCCGTAGGTGACCGTGGCGCCAGTCGCCATGATCCAGGCCTTCGGATTGATCCATTGAAAGAGTGCCGCCTCGATAAAGGTGATCGGTCGGCCCTTAATGGCCGTATCCTTTGCCGTTTCAGCCGTCGCGATCCGAAAAGCAAGATAGAGAAGATAGACGATGCCGCCGATCCTGAGCGCGATCTCGAAGATCGGAAACTGCAACAAGGTCGCACCGAGCCCGGCAGCGACCGTGAAGATCATCAGAGCAAAACCGAGATTGACGCCCGCGAGATGGGGCAAGGAGCGACGAATCCCGAAATTCGCGCCCGATGCGAGCAGCATCGCGTTGTTCGGTCCCGGCGTCCCGACAGCGACAATGGCAAACAGGGTCAGCGGAAGGAGTTGCTCGGGCATCGACAAAGATCCTGGTCGCGTTTCAGCCCCTTAAGACGAGGCCTCAAGCTCCGGGCTTAAGCGCCGAGAAACGGCCTCACAATCCGATTTTCCGAGAAGTCGCCAATCCGCTTGATCTCCCATTCCAGAGAGATGCCGCTGGTTTCGCGAACGCGTTTGCGGACGGTCTCGCCGAGCGTCTCAAGATCATAGGCCGTGGCCGAACCGGTATTGAACATGAAATTGCAATGGAGTTCGGACATCTGAGCGCCGCCCACCATCAGCCCGCGGCATCCGGCCTTGTCGATCTCCTTCCAGGCGGAGGTTCCCTCTGGGTTCTTGAAGGTCGAACCGCCGGTCTTTTCGCGCACGGGCTGGACCGTTTCGCGATGGTGCTGGACCTCGTCCATCTTGGCGCGGATCTCGTCTCGATCGGCCGGGACGCCTTCGAAGATCGCATGGGTGAAGATCAAATCGCCGGGCGCCGCCGAATGGCGATAGGCATAGCCCATGTCGTCCAAGGACAGCACATGGCGTTCGCCGCGCCGGTCGACGGCGTGAACCTCGACGACCCGTTCCCGGGTTTCAACACCGTTCGCCCCGGCATTCATGCGCAAAGCGCCGCCAATCGAGCCGGGAATGCCATGATAGAAATGAAAGCCGCCGAGGCCCGCCTCCAGCGCGAGCGCGGCAAGCCGCTTGTCGGGACAGGCGGCGCCGGCCTGAAGCTGCCTATCAGACAGCTGCTTTGCCTCGCCGAAGCCCTTGGCGGAAAGCCGGATGACGACGCCTTGAATTCCGCCGTCGCGCACGAGAAGGTTCGAGCCGATCCCGACGACGCGCACCGGCACCTCTTCGGGAAGCGCGGCGAGAAAGGTCGCCAGATCGTCCGCATCGGCGGGCATGAACATGATTTCGGCCGGACCGCCGACCCGGAACCAGGTCACTTTGTCCATGCCGGCCTGTTCGGTGAGGCGCCCCCTCACCTCCTTGAGCCTGTCGCCGAGCCGAGCGAGCAAGGTCGTCTGTTCGCCTGCCATCTTCAAAGGTCCTTGCCGCGCAGCTTGGCGAGGTCCTTGGGCAGCGCATAGGCCCATTGGGTGATCGAGCCGGCGCCCAGAAGGATCACGATATCGCCCTCGCCCGCCAGGCGATCGACGAGCTCCGCCAGCTCTTCCGGTCCGTCGATGAGACGGGCATCGCGGTGGCCACCGAGCTTGATCCGCTCGACCAGCATTTCGGAATTGACGAATTCGATCGGCTCTTCGCCGGCGGCGTAGACGGGGGCGATGATCACCGTATCCGCGTCGTTGAAACAGGAGGCGAAGTCGGGGAACAAGGCCTGGAGCCGCGTGTAGCGATGGGGCTGGACGACGGCGATCACCCGGCCATGGGCCGACGAGCGCGCAGCCGCGAGCACCGAGCGAATTTCGACCGGGTGGTGGCCGTAATCGTCATAAATCGAGACGCCGTCCACCGTGCCAGTATGGGTGAAGCGGCGCTTGACCCCGCCAAAGCCTGCGAGACCCTTCTTGATATCGTCGGGCGAGAGGCCGAGCCGATCGGCGACGGCGATGGCGGCGGTCGCGTTGGAGACGTTGTGGCGCCCGGGCATGGGCAGAGAGAGATCGTCGATCCGAACTTCGGTACCCTTCACCCGGTCGCGCAAAGTGACGGCGAAGCTGGAACGGCCCGGCTCGAAGGAGACGTCGTGGAAGCGCACATCGGCCTGGGGGTTCTCGCCATAGGTGATGACGCGCCGATCCTCGATCTCCGCGACCACCGTCTGCACCACCGGATGGTCGATGCACATAACGGCAAAGCCGTAGAAGGGCACGTTCTCGACGAAGTCGCGAAAGGCTTCCTTCACACGCTCGAAAGTGCCGTAATGGTCGAGATGCTCGGGATCGATATTGGTGACGACCGCGACATCGGCCGGCAGCTTCAAGAAGGTCCCATCCGATTCGTCCGCTTCGACGACCATCCAGTCGCCCGCGCCCATGCGCGCATTGGTGCCATAGGCGTTGATGATGCCGCCATTGACCACGGTCGGATCGAGCCCGCCCGCATCGAGCAGCGTCGCCACCATCGAGGTCGTCGTGGTCTTGCCATGGGTGCCGCCGATGGCGATCGCCTGGCGGAAACGCATCAGCTCGGCCAGCATCTCGGCCCGCCGCACGATCGGCAGGAGACGCTCGCGCGCGGCGGCAAGCTCGGGATTGCTGCGCTTGATCGCGGTCGAGACGACGACGACCTCCGCCGCGCCCAGATTGGCCGCGTCATGACCGATCGCCACATGGACGCCCTTTTCCCGCAGGCGGGTGACATTGGCGTTCTCGGCCTGGTCGGACCCTTGGACGGTATAGCCGAGATTGACGAGCACTTCGGCAATGCCGCTCATCCCAATGCCGCCGATACCAATGAAATGGACCGGCCCGATATTCGGCGGCATTTTCATCGTCGTTTCCCCTTCGACGTCTTGCGAGCAGAGCGATCAATCCGATGTCGCGAGATGCTCTCGATTCTTTGGACGACGCGCCGAGCGGGCGAATGGACCGGTTGCGGCTTCCCGCCCGGCGCATCGAACAATCAACTGGGTGTTCAAGCGGTTCGCGGCATAGCTTCAACCAGATCGGCAAGCAAGCCGGCGGCGTCCGGCCGGCCCGTTCGCTTGGCCGCAGCCGCCATCGCCTCGGCCTTGGCCGGCTCGGTGGCGATATCGGTCACGAGTTCGGCAAGCCGTTCAGGCGACAGGTCCTGCTGGCGCACCACCAAAGCCCCACCTTCCCGCTCCAGCCGCGCGGCATTCGCCGCCTGATCGTGGTCGAGTGCGTAAGGATAAGGAACGAGGATCGCGGGCCGGCCGATCACCGCGATCTCGGAGACCGTCGATGCGCCCGACCGGCTGACCACGAGATGTGCCTCGCCGATGCGCTTTGCCATGTCGGTGAAGAAGGGCGCGACCTCGGCGGCGATGCCGTGCTCGCCATAGAAAGCTCGCACGCGCTCTTCGTCGTCTGCGCGGGCTTGCTGGGTCACGACCAGCCGGGCCCGCAACGCTTCCGGCAACAGCTCGATCGCCTTCGGCATCGCGTCGGAAAAGAACTGCGCGCCCTGACTGCCACCAAAGACGACGAGACGGAACGGCTCGCTCTCGCCTGGCGCCTTATAGGGCGTTTCGGCGGCCTTGAGCACAGGACCTCGCACCGGATTGCCGGTCACCACGATCTTCGATCGGACGGTCTCCTCGACCTTTTCCTGCTCGATGCCGACGGCGATGCGATCGACGCGGCGAGCGAGCATCTTGTTCGCCCGGCCCATGACGGCATTCTGTTCGTGGATCACGGTCGGCCGCCCGGCGCGGGTCGCTGCCATCAGCGGCGGAACAGTCGGATAGCCGCCAAAGCCGACGACCACATCTGGCCGAATGCGGCGCACCAATGCACCCGCCTCGCGAAAGCCGCGCCAGAGGGTCCACAAGGTGGCCGCGATCTTGATCGGGTTCTTGGAGGAGAGGGTCGCCGACCGGATCGTGTGGATCGCCTCGCCGGGGAAGGTCGCGGTGAAACGCCCGACCCGGTCGTCGGTCGCCAGATGGACCACATGCCCGCGCCGGATCAGCTCATGCGCCAAGGCTTCGGCGGGAAAGAGATGACCGCCGGTGCCCCCGGCGGAGAGAAGAATAGTGCTCATGGGGGGTCCCGGTAACGGGCGATGATGTCGGCAATGGGATCGTTCGCGGCGCCGGGGACCGTCACATGGATGTGGTTAAGTTTCGCTTACGGTTGCGCGACCCGAAGCGCGATTGATCGCGTCCCCGCGCTCCTGAGCCGCACGGGCATGGGCTTTGGCGGTGATTTTCTTTCCGTCTCGCAAAACCCAGAGAGCAATCAAAACCGCACTGACGGGCGTGAAGAGCACCGCGATCGCAACTTGAAGATAACTCATCGGTCCAGATCCTTCAGTGACCGTCGCGCTGCCCAATGTATGACCGGGCTTGCCCCAACGCAAACGATCGCGATGGCAAAGGCGATCCAAAAGTTCTGTTTTCCGCTAATGAGAATCGACGACGGCAGCGACAGACCCCCGACGAGAAAGACACCGATCGCGATCCCGCTCAGATAGGTCGCCCGGAGCTTGATCTGCTCGCGTTCCGCCTCGGTCTTTTGGCGCGGAGCGAGACCCTCATCGCCCGACGCCTCCGTCTCCAGAGCGCCTCCCTCCCTCAAAGCCACCATCCCCATCAAACCCCGTGGAGCAGCGTCGTCCTCTCCAGAAGCTTGTCCGTATAAGACCGGTTCTCCGGCCGCTTTCGGGTCAACGCCAGAACGAAGCCCGCCGAAATCGCAATCGCGATCATCGAGGAGCCGCCATAGGAGATGAAGGGCAGCGTCATGCCCTTGGCCGGCATCAGCTGCAGATTGACCGCCATGTTGATGATCGATTGGAGGCCGAAGATGAAGACGAGGCCGGAAATGGCGAGGCGCGTGAAGACATCGCGCTGGTTGAGGGCCACCGACAGGGCGCGCAGGACGATGAAGGCGAAGATCGTCGCCAGCAACATGCAGGTGAGGATACCGAATTCCTCGGCGATGACGGCGAAGGCGAAGTCGGTATGGCTGTCCGGCAGGAGGCGCTTGACCGTGCCCTCGCCCGGTCCCTGGCCCATCCAGCCGCCATGGAGGATGGCGTCGCGCGCCGTATCGGTCTGATAGGTGTCGCCTTCGCCCGTCCAGAACCGATCGATGCGGCTCGCCACATGATCGAAGGCCTCATAGGCGAAGGCCGCGCCGGCAAGGCCGACGGCGCCAAGGACCACGATCCACATCCAGGGCATGCCCGCCATGAAGAAAAGACCGCCCCATGCGGCTGAGACCAGGATCGTCTGTCCGAGATCGGGCTGGGCGACGAGAAGCGCAACGACGACAAGAAGCAGGATCAGGGCGAAGAGGTTGCCGGGAATGTCCGGCCTTCGGGCCTTCTCGGCAAAGAGAAAGGCGCAGATGACCACGAAGGCGGGCTTCATGAATTCCGAAGGCTGAATGCCCAACGGACCGAAATCGATCCAGCGCCGCGCGCCCTTGATCTCGGTCCCGATGAAGAGGGTCAGGATCATCATGACGACGGAAACGCCGAGAAGGATGAAGGCCGCCCGTCTGACCCCTCGCGGCGTCAGCAGCGAGCAGGCGAACATGACCATCGCCGACGGCACCAGGAACAGCGCGTGGCGCTTGACGAAGTGGAACGGTTCGAGGCCGATCCGCTCGGCGACCGGCGGGCTCGCGGCAAAGGACAGCATCACCCCGCCGACCAGGAGCACCAGAAAGGCGGTGAGCAGCCAGTAATCGAGCCCGCGCCACCAGTCCGCGACCGCGATGCGTTTAGCGGAAGTTCCCGCCATGACTAACCCTTTCCGATCACGTCGATGCCGGGCAGCGCGCGAACGAGCGCCCGAAACGCGTCGCCGCGAACTTCGAAATTCCGGTACTGATCGAAACTCGCACAGGCCGGAGACAGAAGGACGACAGCTTCGGCACCAGCTGTGGCGGCATCGGCCGCAGCGCTTGCAACCGCATTCTCTAATACTGCCGAAATTTCGTAAGGAATTCGTTCACCAATCGACGCGGAAAAGGCAGGCGCCGCCTCGCCGATCAGATAGGCTTTGGCGATGCGCGGAAAGAAGCCTTCAAGCGAGGCGATGCCACCCTCTTTAGGCAGGCCGCCAGCGATCCAATAAATCCGCTCGAAGGCCGCAAGCGCGGTCGCGGCCGCATCCGCATTGGTCGCCTTGGAATCGTTGACGAAGAGAACCGGACCCAACCGGCCAACCTCTTCCATCCGATGGGCAAGCCCCGGAAAGCTCGTCAGACCCGCCTCGATCTCCGCGTCCGAAAGCCCGGTCAGCGTGAGCGCCGCGACCGCGGCGGCGGCGTTTTGCCCGTTGTGGCGGCCGCGCAAGGAGCCGATCCCCGAGAGATCGAAAACCGCATCGCAAAAGCCGTCCATTGAGCGAACGACGCGCGCGCCGTCAAAGCCGACACCGTCATCGAGACGGCTCTGCCCGCTGATCCGCACGACCGTCTTGCCGGCACCGTCGAGCCGGTCGGCAATGGTGCGGCAATAAGTATCGTCGACGCCGATCACCGCCGCCTCGCTACCTGCCACCAGTCGCGCCTTCACCGAAGCGTAGTGCTCCATGGTTCCGTGGCGGTCGAGATGGTCGGGTGTCAGATTGAGAAGTATGCCTACCGAAGGGCGGAGCGTCGGCGCGAGGTCGATCTGATAGGAGGAACATTCCACCACATAGTGGCGTTCCGGCGCCGGTTCGGCGAGGGTCAGGACAGGCACGCCGATATTGCCGCCGAGTTGCGTGTCACGGCCCGATGCCCGGATGCAGTGGGCAATCAGAGCCGTCGTCGTCGACTTGCCATTTGTGCCGGTGATGGCGACGAACGGCGCGGACGGCGCTTTCGCCCCTCGCTCGCGCCCGAAGATTTCGACATCGCCGATGATGTCTGCGCCTGCCGCATGGGCGAGATCGACCGTCCAATGGGGCTTGGGATGGGTCAAGGGAACGCCCGGCGCCAGAACCAGACATTCGACCCTGCTCCAGTCGATCTCGCGAAGATCGCCAGTCGGGATTCCCTCCTCGCTCGCCGCCGAGACAGAAGCCGGATTGTCGTCGAAGGCACACAGATCGGCGCCCGCCTCAGCGAGCGCGCGCGCCGTCGCCCGGCCCGACCCGCCAAGGCCGAACAGCGCGACCCGTTTCCCCGCAAAACTGTCCGCCTTCATGGGTCCTACCGCAGCTTCAGGGTCGAGAGGCCGACGAAAGCCAGCATGAAGGCGATGATCCAGAAGCGGATCACGACCTGGCTTTCGGTCCAGCCGAGCTTCTCGAAATGATGATGAATGGGCGCCATCAGGAACACGCGCTTGCCGGTCATCTTGAACCAGCCGACCTGAATAATGACCGAGAGGGCTTCGATGACGAAAAGCCCGCCGATGATGGCTAGCACGATTTCGTGCTTGGTCGCGACCGCGATCGCGCCGGTCATGCCGCCAAGGGCAAGCGAGCCGGTATCGCCCATGAAGATCGCCGCCGGCGGGGCATTGAACCAGAGAAAGCCGAGGCCGGCGCCGATCACCGCGCCGCAAAGAGGCGCGAGTTCGCCGGTTCCGGCCACATAATGGATCTGCAGGTAATTGGAGAAATTCACGTTGCCCGAGAGATAGGCGATCAGACCGAAAGCGGCCGCCGCGATCATGATCGGCACGATCGCGAGGCCGTCGAGGCCGTCGGTCAGGTTCACCGCATTGCCGGCCCCGACGATGACGACGGCGGCGAAGGCCACATAGAACCAGCCAAGATCGAGCAGCAATTCCTTGATGAAGGGGAAGGCCAGCGAGGTCGAGAAACTCCCCTCGCCCGACGCCACGATCAAGGTTACGGCAAGCGCCGCGATGATGAATTCGAGCGCCAGGCGCGAGCGGCCGGAAAAGCCCTTGTCGCTTTGCTTGGTCACTTTCAGATAGTCGTCATAAAAGCCGATCGCGCCGAAGCCGACCGTGACGAGAAGCACCGTCCACACATAGATATTGCGAAGATCGGCCCAGATCATGGTCGAGACGAGAACCCCCGACAGGATCATCAACCCGCCCATGGTCGGGGTGCCGGCCTTCTTGAAATGGGTCTGCGGACCATCGGCGCGGATCGGCTGACCCTTGCCCTGGCGCAGGCGCAAGGCGGCGATGATCGCCGGCCCGAAGAGGAAAACGGTGATGAACCCCGTGATCATCGCCGCGCCGGTGCGGAAGGTGATGTAGCGAAAGACGTTGAAGATCGCGATCTGATCGGCGAACTCCCCCAGATAGGCGATCATCGGGACGGGCTCTCCTGGTTCTCGTCGGTTTCAGCCGCGCTCGGCTCGCTCGCTTCCATCGGCTCCGGAATGGCCGGAGCCTCTTCGTCTTCGGCGCCGAAACGGCCGCGAAGCGTCTCGACGACCTTTTCGAGACCAATGCTGCGCGATCCCTTGACGACGATCGCATCGCCGGCCCGCATATACGCCATCAGATCATCGGCGACACCGGCGACGTCTTCATGCCAAGACGCCGAGAGCTTGCCCGCGACCGCTTCGTCGAGCGCCTTCATCTCCTCGCCGACCATGAACAGCTTGTCGATGCCGGCGGCCTCGATCGGCTCGGCGAGTTCCACATGCATGGCTTGGCTGTGACCGCCCAGCTCCTTCATGTCGCCCAGGACCGCTATTTTGCGCCCGCCCTCGCCGAGCGGGGTACGCGCGATGGTGTCGAGGGCGGCGCGCATCGAGGCCGGATTGGCGTTATAGCTGTCGTCCAGGAGCGTCACCCTGCCGCCGCCCGGCATTGTCAGGCTATGGCGCTCGCCGCGTCCCTTGACCGCCCGCCAGTTCGACAGGCGCTCGGCAACAGCGGGGACATCCGCCCCAAGAATGTCCGCCGAGCCGAGCACGGCGAGAATGTTCTGAGCGATATGACGGCCGCCCATGGCGAGATGGAGCGCCACCGGCTTTTCGCCGATGACCGCCTCCACGCGCGCGCCCTCGCCGTCGGAGTCAAACGAGACCAACCGGAAGTCAGCGCCTGGCGCCTCGCCGAAGGTGCGCACATCGCTGACGCCGGCCGCACGTGCGGCACCGGCAAGCCGCATGCATTTCGGATCGTCGGCATTCACAAGCGCCGTGCCGCCCGGCACGATGCCCTCGAAGATTTCCGCCTTGGCATCGGCGATGCCGTCGAGATCCTTGAAATGGCCGAGATGGGCGGGCGCGATCAGCGTCACCATCGCTGCATGGGGGCGAACCAGCTTGACGAGCGGCCGAATCTCGTCGGGATGATTCATGCCGATCTCGAAGACGGCAAAGCGCGCATCGGCCGGCAGCCGGGCAAGGCTCAGCGGCACGCCCCAATGATTGTTGAAGGAGGCCGCGCTCGCATGGACGGTCCCGCAGGCCGAGAGCCCGTGGCGCAGCGCCTCCTTGGTCGTCGTCTTGCCGACGCTCCCCGTGACCGCGACGATCCGGGCACGGGCCCTTGCGCGCGCCGCCTGTGCGAGCCGTCCAAGAGCCGCCAGAACGTCGTCGACGACGAGCATGGGCGACTGGACCCGGCCGAGAGCGGCGAGCTTTCGCTCCGAGACCACATGCAGCGCGGACCCCGCCTTGGACGCCGCCGTCAGGAAGTCGTGCCCGTCGAAACGGTCACCGGTGATGGCGAAGAATGCCTCGCCGCGCTCTAGTGTGCGCGTATCGATCGAGATGCCCGTAACCCCTTCGGGAAGGGGACCGCCCATAGGGCGGGCTCGCATGGCCTCGATCAGGATATCGGTTTCCCAGAGCCATTCGGTCATCGGCCAGCCTCCGCAATGGCAGCGCGCACTTCCGCATGATCGCTGAAGGGATGAACGGTGCCGGCGATCGTCTGGCCGGTCTCGTGCCCCTTGCCGGCGACGACCACGGTATCGCCAGCCCGCGATTGGGCGATCGCAGTGCGGATCGCCTGGCGACGGTCGCCGATCTCTGTCGCATTCGCGGCAGCCGCCATGATGGCGGCGCGGATCGTGGCCGGCTCCTCAGAGCGGGGATTGTCGTCGGTGACGATCGCGACATCGGCGAGCCTCGACGCAATCTCGCCCATCATCGGGCGCTTGGCCTTGTCGCGGTCGCCGCCGCAGCCAAAGACGACGATCACACGGCCTGTCGTGAAGGGCCGCACGGCAGCCAGCACATTTTCGAGCGCTTCGGGCTTATGGGCATAATCCACGAAAACCGGGACGCCTTGCGATGTCATGCCCGCCTTTTCGAGACGACCGGCCGCGCCTTTCAAATGCTCCAACGCTTCGAGCGCCTCGACCGCCGACACACCGGTCGCGATCGCAAGGCCCGCGGCGACGAGCGCATTGGCCATCTGGAATTCGCCTGCGAGCGGTAAGACGATCCGATGGATCGAACCGTCGACCGCGATCTCGGCGATCTGGCGATCGCGCTCATGTTCGAGGCGCTTCAATGTGAGGAGAGAACCATTGCGGCCGACGGTGAGCACTTTCGCACCGGAGCCTGACGCCACTTCGATCGCTCGGCCACTCCAGCGATCGTCGGAATAGATGACAGCCGGCGCTCCCTTGGGAAGAAGACGGGTTAAGAGGCCCATCTTCGCCGTGAAATAGCTTTCGACATCCGGGTGATAGTCGAGATGGTCATGGCCGAGATTTGTGAAGGCGGCAGCTGCGAGGCGCACGCCGTCGAGCCGACTTTGATCAAGTCCGTGGCTGGAGGCTTCCATCGCGGCATGGGTCACGCCTTCACCCGCAAGCGAAGCCATCAGCCGGGCGAGATCGACGGGATCGGGCGTAGTCAGGCTGCCATAGTCATTCCGCGTCGGCGAAACGACGCCGGTCGTGCCGATGGACGCCGCCTGTTTGCCGGCCGTCGTCCAGATCTGGCGAACGAAGGAGGCGACGGATGTCTTGCCGGCCGTGCCCGTGACCGCGACGACGGTGTCGGGCTGAGCGCCGAAAAAGCGCGCCGCCATTTGCGCACCCGTGCGGCGGGGATCGGCGCTGACGATGGTGGGGACGCTGACTTCCCCAGCTGCCGCGGCAGCAAGAATGGCGACGGCACCGCGCTCGGCCGCGTCCTTCACAAAACGCGAACCGTCGGTTTTGGCTCCAGGAACCGCCACGAAGAGAAAACCAGGTTCGACCTTCCGCGAATCGAGGGTCAGCCCCGTCACCTCAGGGTCCGGACCTTCCGGACAATCCGCCAATCCACGTGCGAGTTCGCTCAGTTTCATCAAAGTCTCGTCCGGGCTCGTCGCGGCCAGCCGACAGGCGGCACCGCGAAGGGAGAAGTTCGCGGCAGCCTCTTACAGCATCACGCCGAAATTCAGAATCCCAATGCCGTTTTATCTCGCGCAACGTTCCGACGATGGGCCGGCGTCGATCGTCGTTTCGCCAAGTCCTGTTCGATGTGCAACAAACCGGCCTGATCAGCCATGACGCGACAGGCGCACTCCGCGCGAATTCGCATCGTCTCTCGCGCGAGGACAGCACCGCGCAAGGTCCAGGCTTCGGCAAGCCGCCTGCCGGGGCCTGTTCGGTCCCGGCACCGCGCCATCTGAGACGATCAATAGGAGACGAGCAGCGCCTTGCCTTCCGGGTCGAATTTCGGACGAACCTTCAAGAGGGCTGCGCAGCGACGGATGATGGCACCGACCGTCGGCGCGGCGTTCATGCCGGCCGTCGCATAATGCTGGCCCTCCTCGGGCTTCGGCTCATCGACGACGACCAGGACGACATAGCGCGGCTTGTCCATGGGAAATGCCGAGAGAAAGGCATTGAAGCGCTTGTTGCCGACATAGCGACCATTGATGACCTTCTCGGCTGTGCCGGTCTTGCCACCCACCTGATATCCCTTGACTTCGGCCCGGTTACCCGAGCCGCGCTGATCGGCGACATTGAGGCGAAAGAGATAGCGCATGTCGTCACTGGTCTTTTCCGAGACGACCCGCGTTGCGACGGCATCCGCCTCTTCTTTGGTGCGCGGCAGGAATGTCGGCGGAATGAGCTTGCCGCCATTGACGAGGGCAGCCGCGGCCACCGCCGTCTGCAGGGGCGTGGTCGAGACGCCGTGTCCGAAGGAGATCGTCACCGAATTCAGAAGCTTCCACTCCTTCGGCTGGGTCGGGTGGGCAACCTCGGGGAGCTCGGTCTGCATTCGCGTCAGGAGGCCGAGGCGGGTCAGGAACTCCTGATGCCCTGCGATACCCACCGCCTCGGCTTCTTTGGCCGAGCCGATATTGGAGGAATAGATGAAGACCTCGGGCAGGGTCAGAACACGCCGCTTTCCGTGGAAGTCGTTGATCGTGAAGCCGCCCATACGGATCGGACGCGACGCGTCGAAGGTCGAATTCAGATTCATCTTTTCTGAATCGAGCGCCATCGCGGTCGTAAAGGTCTTGAAGGTCGAGCCCATCTCATAAAGGCCGGCCGACATGCGGTTCATACGGTCCTTGTCGAGCGCCTGGGCCGGATCGTTCGGATCGTAGTCCGGTAGCGAAGTCATCGCGACGACTTCGCCGGTCTCGACATCAAGAACGACACCGCCGGCCGCGATCGCCTTGTAGCGCTTCATCGCCGCCGCAAGCTCGTCGCGGACGATATGCTGCACGCGCAAATCGATCGACAGCTTGACCGGCTCGAGCTCGGTATTGATGGCAAGGCCGGTATCCTGCAGAGCCATATAGCCCTGGTCGTCGATATATTTCTCCATGCCGGCAATGCCTTGATTGTCGACATTGACATGGCCGGTCACGAAGCCGGCGGTCGAACCACCGGGATAAAAGCGGCGCTGTTCGGTTCGAAAGCCGATGCCCGGAATGCCAAGATCGAGAATGGCCTGCTGCTGGCCAGGCGTCAGCTCACGGCGCAGCCACACAAAACCGGCTTTGGAGGCCAGGCGGCGATAGAGCCATTTCGGATCGAAATCCGGCAGCACCGTCAGAAGCAGTTCGCTCGCTTCGTCGGCATCGACGATGCGGCGCGGCTCGGCGAACAGGGACGCGGTGCGGATGTCGGTCGCCAGGATTTCGCCGTTCCGATCGACGAGATCCGGGCGCGAGGCCATGATCCGGTCGCCGGCGGCAATGCTGAAGCTGTTGTCCGTTTGTGCCGCGCCCCACTGAACAAGGCGACCACCGATCGCGGCATAGACGCAGAAGAACAGGCCAATCGCGATGACAAAGCGGTTCTTGTTGCGGGGCGGCGCAGTCAAGCGAGAGGGCGCGGGAGCGGCGCCGACTTGCCGACCGGGTTTGGAGGTTCCGCCACGCAGATAAGACTTGGGGAATCGCATCAGCGCACCATTGCGGTCGTATTGGAGGCGACGTCTTCGCTCTCGCCGGCACCATCAAGAACTGGCGCGACGGCGGGAGCGGGTAATTCGTCGGGTTCGATGATCTGTTCGGGCTTCAAGGGCTCGAGCTGCAATTCGGCCTGATAGGCCTCGGCCAGGCGCTGCAGGCGCGACGGCTGCACGAGGAGCGTCAGGTCGGCCGACAGGATGGCCATGGCCTCCTTCTGCGACTTGATCTGCCGCTCGACGGCGAAGAGCTGGTTCTCCAGCGCCTCCGCCTCGTGCTTGATCTTGTAGGTCCAGCCGGCCGCTGCCAGCATCACCGCGATCATGACGACTTCCAGTGTCTTGAACATCGTTCGCTCAGAGCCTCTCAATGTCGGCGAGAGCCGGGAGGCCGGCGAAGGAAAGCGGATCATTGGTGGTGCGGGCGGGGGCTTCCAGCCGCGTGCCCAATCTGAGCTTCGCCGAGCGCGCCCTCGGATTGACGGCGGCTTCCGCGTCGCTCGCACCGATGGCGCGGTTGCGGGCCTCGAAGGTCGGCACGACCGTAATCACGTCGGGAAGATGGCGTGAACCACCGCCGCTCGACGAACGATCCTGAAAGAAGCGCTTGACGATGCGGTCTTCCAAAGAATGGAAGGAGACAACGACGAGACGACCGCCCGGCTTCAGAAGCGTCTCGGCGGCAACGAGCGCTCGCGCGAGCTCACCGAGCTCGTCATTGACGAAAATGCGCAGAGCCTGAAAGCTGCGTGTGGCCGGATCGATCTTGTCCTTTGGCGAGCGCCCAACCGCCTTGCCGATGACGCGAGACAGATCGAGCGTGCGCGAAAAGGGCTCTTCCTCCCGGCGATCGACGATCGCACGTGCGGCCCGCCCGGCGTGACGCTCTTCGCCCAGAAAATTGAAAATGCGCGCCAAATCGCCGACGGACAATGTGTTGACCACATCCGCAGCACTCGGTCCCTCGCGCCCCATCCGCATGTCGAGCGGGCCATCCTTCTGGAAGGAGAAGCCGCGCTCGGCCTCGTCGAGCTGCATGGACGAAACGCCGATGTCGAGCACGACACCGTCGAGGGAGCCGGCACGATCGGCCAGAAGTTCGCCCATTGCGCCGAAACGCCCATGGACGGGCGTTAGCCGCCCTTCGAATCCCTCCGCCATCGACCACGCCGCCTCGATCGCGGACGGATCGCGGTCGATCGCAATCACATCGGCGCCGCGATCCAGGATCGCACGGCTGTAGCCGCCGGCCCCGAAGGTGCCGTCAACGACGATCTCGCCCGGCTTCGGGTCGAGATGATCGAGAACTTCGGCGAGAAGCACCGGGATATGCCGGGTCGGTCCGCCAATGGCAGGGTCCTCGGTCCCGCCATGACCCGTCATTGCCCTGGGGTCCCCGCCGATCCCGTGGTTCCCCGCCGCATCTCCGACTGTCGCTTGCGCAGCTCGGCCAGATGGGCCTCGAAATTCTCCGGACGCCAGAGCTGGAAACTGTGCCTCAGACCGACAAAGGTCACCCGGTCCTCGATACCGGTATGCTCGCGGATGAAATCCGTGACCATGATGCGCCCCTCGGAATCGGTCTTCAGATAGGCTCCGTCGCCATAGGCCAGGATCATAAGATCTTGATATTCCGGCGAGAACGGATCCAGCTTCTCCATCTCCTTCTCGAACCTGTCCATCAGTTCGGGCCCACCAACATCCATGACCGGTTGGTCCAGATTGCGCATGGCGAACAGTTCGCGAATTCCACGCGATGCGATCACCTGCCGGAAGGCAGCGGGGATCGAGACGCGTCCCTTGGAATCCACGTTGTGGACGTAGTTCGAGAGAAACCGGTCCATCAGTCAGGCAAAGCCCCTGCCCGACCGGTTTCGACGACATTTCCCCTCCCTTCGCGACGCATGGCACGCCTACTCCGTTCGCAGACTGGAACGATCTGCGCTCAAGACGCCCGAACGGACGGGACGCGCTCCTAGGTTGTTCGAAACGGAGGCTTTTTCGCCCCCCGGAAGATGACTTAGGGGATATCATGGGACCCCATGGGCGTCAATGGGAAGAGGCCTCGCGGAGACTGTCTCTCCACGGTCGCACCAGCTTGCCGCATGAGCGGTTAAAGGCCCGTTAACATTGACAAATTCTTGAAGGGTCGCGCGTCGCCCCATACCCTCCCATGTCGACGATCGGAGGCATTCAAAGCCCGGCGCAGCAAGGCGTTGGCGAGGATTGGACGGCGCGGATGGAGGAGGGCGTCGATGGCTAAAAACTTTTCCGCACCGCCGCAGACGCGCTGTGGGAAAGAGAGCTCGGAGCAAGGCCGCGTGCGTTCGAGATGACCCCTGTCAGGGGGCCGTCGAAGAGTCTGGCAAAGGACTGTTTGTGTTCGCAAATCCCGGCATTTCCGAAGATGCCGGCTTCGATCGCCGATGCGACCTGCGGTAAGCCTCACGCGCTGTGGATAAACCCTGTGGAAATGGGGAGAAGATGATGTCAGCCGGCCTGTAAGCCGGGTTCTGTCCGCAGCGCCAAGCGCCGCTGGGCGACCATTCCTCTGGGACGGCTCTTGCGAGACGCCTCGAGCAACCAACCCGGACGACTGGCCCGGAGACAGGCTGACCGCACCCGCACATGCGCGCAAAGCCGATCGCGTCGTCCCTATTCGGTTTTGCTCCCGGTGGGGTTTGCCCTGCCGTCGCCGTTACCGGAGACGCGGTGGGCTCTTACCCCACCGTTTCACCCTTACCCCGCCAACACTGCGGCTCGTCTTGAGGCGCCTTTTCGCGCCGTCGAGCCGCACTATAGGCGGGGCGGTCTGTTTTCTGTGGCACTGTCCCTAGGGTTTCCCCCGCCGGACGTTATCCGGCACCGTTTCTCCGTGGAGCCCGGACTTTCCTCTCCCGCCGCCTTTCGGCATTGGTCGGGAGCGGCCGCCCGGCCGGCTGACCCGCCCCGTCTGCGGGGGATGGGCCGCCATGTCAATCATGATCGCCGCGAAAAAGACCTATTGGCTCACATCTCGAAGGGCGAGCGCGGCAAGGCCGAGAGCAATCGATGCAGCGTCTCGACCGTCGAGACGTCGGCGACACCATCCACGCGTTCAGGCCGGAAATGACGCTGAAAGGCGATCGTCGCAAGGCGCGTCGCCTCGTCGAAGCGCCCGCCGGACTCGATGCCGTAGCCATAGGCGGCTAGAAGCTGGCGATAGGCCTCGACCGGCGCACCCTCATCGCCAATGGAGAGGAACCGCCCGCCACGAATCGGCGAAGGGCGGACCATATGACCGACACCGGCGAAGAAAAGCCGGTCCCATGGGAAGTGCTCGCCCGGGTCTTCCTTGCGATCGGGCGCGATGTCGGAATGGGCAAGCACGCGGTGGGGCTCGATCCCATGGCGCGTCACGCAATCCCGGCAAAGCGCGATCACGGCCTCGATCTGAGTGTCGGAATAGGGCGGCAGGCCGGCGACATGGCCGCCATTGACGATCTCGATGCCAATCGAACGGGAATTGATGTCGCCTTTGCCGCGCCATGATCCGCGTCCGGCGTGCCAGGCTCGCCGCTCCTCCGCCACCATCTGCACGATCCGACCATCCTCATGGACGAGATAATGGCTAGAGACTTCCGCTTCAGGCGATGTCAGGCGCTCCAGCGCCTGCTCCGCCGTTCCCATGCCCGTATAGTGCAGCAGGAGAATGTCTGGACGCGCCACGCCCACCCGCTCATTGTGGTTCGGCGAACGGAGGATGTCGCAAGGAAGGTCGGTATCGGGCGTCACGCGGCGCTCTTGCCTGAAATCTGACTATAGGCGGCGTTGATCGCCTTCATGCGCTCGGTCGCTATGAACATGAACTCGTCCGGCACGCCGCGAGAGGCGAGCCGATCGGGATGGTTTTCGCGCACGAGCGTCAGATAGCGTTTGCGCGTCTCGGCTGGCGGCGCGTCGGGGTCGAGACCCAGCACGGCATAGGGGTCGTCCGGGCCATGGACATGGCGCACGCGGATGCGCTCGAAGGCAGCCTCGTCGAGCCCGAAGCTCGTGGCGACGCCGGCCAGAAATTCGATTTCGCTCTCATGGATGAGTCCATCGGCCTTGGCGATGTGGAACAGGCCGTCGAGGACGTCCTCCAGCAGGCGGCACTGTCCGTCCTCGCAGGTGCAAAAGCCGCGCAGACGCTGGGCATAGGCCTGATAGCCAGCCGTATCCTGCTTCGCGATGTCGTAAAGCCGAAAGACGTTGCGCAACTCTTCCGGCGGAATATCCAGAATCTCGCGAAACGCGGCGACCTCTTCAGGGCTAACGATGCCGTCGGCCTTGGCCATCTTGGCCGACAGCGCGATGATCGCGACGGAAAAGGCCACGCGGCGCCGGGTCTCGCGATCGCCCACGACGGCCGATTTCAACGCCTCCACCAGGCCTTCGAGCGTGGCCCTGCCGCTGGCGCCGAGCGTCTGCAAAAGAACGCCGAGATTTGTTAAAATACCCATCGCCGAACCGGCCCGCTTGTGTCCGCCCGCCATTATCGGCGAGCCGTTTCGCTCATGCAACATCGGCGAAGCGATCGATACCCAGCTCCTTGAAGAATGGCCGATGCATCCGGGTTCCGTCAGCTCGGGGCGAGACAGATCGGGCAATATCGACCTTTGCAATAATTCCGCCGCTTTCAGAGCGAGACTGACCCTAGGGGACCCGAGGGGGATATGATGATTGAAGAGACGCAGGCGCCTCGACGCCTTGGCGGACAGAGCACCGGTGCGAATCGCCGGCTGGGGTGGAAAGGCTTGATCGCCCTGTGCGTCGGCGCGGCGGGCCTCATGCTTGGTGGTTGCCAGTCGAGTTCGCTCGACGCGAAATCGCTGGGCCTGACCGAGCTTGCCTATCCCCATCTCGAGCTCGGCCAATTCGCAGGACACAAGCCGTCCGACTTTCCGGTCCATGGGATCGACGTCTCCAAATATCAGGGCGAGATCGATTGGGACGCCGTGCGTGATGGCGGCATTGCCTTCGCCTATCTCAAGGCGACCGAGGGCGGCGACCGGCTCGACGAAAAATTCAACGACAATTGGCGAGCGGCAAAAGCCGCGGGCGTGCCTCGCGGCGCCTATCATTTCTGGTATCATTGCCGCCCTGGGATCGAGCAGGCCGCCTGGTTCATCCGCAACGTGCCAAAGGATCGTAGCGCCCTGCCCCCGGTCATCGACGTGGAATGGACGCCCTTCTCGCCCACCTGCACCAAGCGTCCGGCTCGCGAGGATCTCATCCGCGAAGTGACCGCGATGGCGGACAAGCTGGAAGCCCATTACGGCCAGCGCCCCATCCTCTACATCCCGATCGACGTCCATCGCGACCGCATGGTCGGCGCCTTTCCGCGCCACGAGGTCTGGGCCCGCGCGGTCGCCGATCATCCCGACAATGTCTATGAGAACAGGGCGTTCCGCTTCTGGCAATATACGGAAAAAGGCACGGTTCCCGGCATTAGCGGCGGGGTGGACAAGAACGCCTTCGCGGGCTCGCGTTCCGATTGGGCAGCGTGGCTGAAGCACCATCAAGGGAGTTGACCCGGCCCGCGAATTGGCGCACCGGGCGCTTCGGTTCGATCCGTCCACGCCTTTGAGCGGGGCGGATCGTCAGGCTGTCGCCCGGAGCCGGTCTCGACGCATCTCATGCGCCTCACCGCCACCGAGCTGTCGCTAGGAACGGGTTCGATGCGGGCTGCGAGAGAGATGATGGGAATCCGTTCAGGAGCAACCAGAGGGCGCGCGCGCCAGCAGGCCCGCGCCGCAATGTGCTCTCGCGCTAACCGGTCAGCCAGTTTGATCCTCTCTAGCGCCTTGGCGCTGCTTTCTCCGGGGCCGCTGCTGGCTCAAAAGCTCGCACCAGCCCCGACCAGCGAGACCAAGCCGGCCTGCGGTGGCGATTTTGCCGCATTCGTTGAAGGCGTGAAAGCCGAGGCCCTGGCGCGCGGCATGTCGCCGGCTGCCGTTCAGTCCTCGATAGCGGAGATGCGCATCGACAGCCGCGTTCTCGAACGCGACCGGGCCCAAGGGGTCTTCGCGCAGGACTGGCGCCAATTCGCGTCCCGCATGATCAATGCCTATCGGCTGAAGGAAGGCCGCGCCAAGCTCGCAGAGAACGCCGCAACCTTCGACAAGGTCGAAGTGGAAACCGGCGTTCCGGGCCCCGTGATTGCGAGTTTCTGGGGCCTTGAAACCGACTACGGCGCGGTTCTCGGCAATTTCGACACGCTGGCCGCGCTAGCGACGCTTGCCCATGATTGCCGACGCCCGGAGCTGTTCCTCCCGCATCTTCTCGCGGCTATCGAGATCGTCGACCGGGACTATCTGCGGCCGAAGGAGATGGTGGGCGCCTGGGCGGGCGAACTCGGTCAGACCCAGCTTCTACCGGAAGAATATGTCGCCTTCGGCTCCGATGGCGACGGCAACGGCCGCGTCGATCTCTTGCGCGATACGGCCGACGTCCTCGTCACCACGGGCAAATACATTCAGTCCCTCGGCTGGCGGCGCGGCGAGCCTTGGCTTGAAGCCGTTCGCGTGCCGGACGATTTCCCCTGGAAGCGCGCAGCGCTCGCCAACAAGGAGCCTCGCGCCGATTTCGCGGCCCTTGGCGTCACGAAAGCCGACGGCTCGGCGCTCCCCTCCGACGAGACGCCGGCAGCCTTGATCCTGCCCATGGGACGCGAGGGACCGGCTTTCCTGACCTATCCGAATTTCGACATCTATCTGTCCTGGAACAAGTCGCTGGTCTATTCGCTCACCGCGGCCTATTTCGCCACTCGGCTCGCCGGTGCCGAGCCTGTCGATATGGGCGACCCCGCGCCAGGGTTGGATGTCGAGGCGACCAAGGCGCTGCAACGGCGCCTTGCCGAACTCGGCCATGATACAGGCGGTGCGGACGGCATTGTCGGCGAGGCGACCCGCACGGCGGTGCGCAAGGAGCAACAGCGCCTCGGAATGCCAGCCGATGGCTGGCCCACCCAAGCCCTTCTCGATCGACTGTGAGCGCTTGGTGAACTGAGCGTCCCGCCATTTGGCGCGTCACCCGATCAATCGCCGACATCATGCGAAATCGGCTCCGGGCCGAAAGCATGGAAGGCGTCCACAATCGAGCAGGACAGCGAAAATTTTCCCCCGCCCTCTCACCTTGGTTAATTCTTGGTATAGATTTCTCAAGAATCGAAGATCACCGAGCCGGCACAGAGCCCATGACGACGATCACCGCCGATATCCGATTCGCCGAAACGACGGACGCCGACTGCCTGGCGCGTGTCCATGCCGAGGCTTGGCGCGAAGCCTATGCCGGCATCGTGCCTTATCGCGCTCTGGACGCCATGATCCGCCGCCGCCATGCCGGCTGGTGGACCAGGACGCTGAAGGCGGGCGCCGGCATCCTCGTCTGCGAATATGCCGGTCAGGTCATCGGCTATGCGACCCTCGGGCGAAACCGCACCCGAGCGCTCGATGTGGAGAGCGAGATATACGAACTCTACCTGGAGCCGAGCTTTCAGGGTATCGGCTTCGGCGGGCGATTGTTCAAGGCCGCGCGTGAGATCCTGAGCCGCGACGGCTCGGAGGGGCTCGTCGTCTGGGCGCTCGCCGACAATCATCGCGCTATGGCCTTCTATCACGCCATGGGCGGCAAGGATCTTGCCGAGGGGCGCGAGACTTTCGACGGGCAGGAACTCGCCAAAATTGCGTTTCTCTGGTCCTGACGACACGCTCACTGGCGGGCTAGCGTTCTCTCGCGCAGCCGGCCGCGCCCAAAAAAGCGCAAGCGCTTCGGGCCATTGCCTCTCATGGCCCGATCCGCTCTCGAGCCACGCCGCTCCCCTTTGCGCCCAAGGACGAGATTGACACCTTCGCCCCAGCCGGTAAGCACGCGGTCACCGCGCCCCTGCTGCGGCGCAAACGGACACTCCGAAAAAGGGACCAGCCCATGCGCATCGAGGCCATTCCTCGCGGGAAGAACCCGCCCGAAGACGTCAATGTCATCATCGAGGTGCCGATCGGCGGACAGCCGATCAAATACGAGATGGACAAGGACTCCGGCGCCCTGTTCGTCGACCGCTTCCTCTATACCCCGATGACCTATCCGGGGAATTACGGCTTCGTGCCCCACACGCTGTCGGACGACGGCGACCCGATCGACGTGCTCATCCTCAATACGAGGCCGCTCTTTCCCGGCTGCGTCATCGGCGTTCGTCCGATCGGCGTTCTGGTGATGGAAGACGATGGCGGCATCGACGAGAAGATCATCGCCGTGCCCCTGACGAAGCTCACGCGGCGGTACGAGAACGTCCAGACCTATACCGATCTGCCGGAGATCACGCTCAAGCAGGTCGAGCACTTCTTCACACACTACAAGGATCTCGAACCCGGCAAATGGGTGAAGATCGACAGCTGGAGCGGGACCGACAAGGCCAAGCAGCTCATCGTCGAGGCGATCGAGCGCTATGAGGCCGAGAAGGCGTAGGGCTGATAGCAGACGGCCCTTAACGGCCGGCGATCAACGCCTCCGGCATTTGAATGACACGAAGGCGGCGCATCCCTTGAGGGCCTGCGCCGCCTTTCTTTGTTTCGCAAGGAACTCTTTCAAGCCCTACTCCGCCGGCTCGGCCTGCTCGCCCGCAAGATCGACCGCGGCCGTCTCGCTCGCCTCTTCCGGCAGGATCAGGGACAGGATGATCGCGGTGAGACCCGACAGGGTGATGGGAGTGGCAAAGACCTGGCGGACGAAATCGGGAAGCTGCTGGGTCGCATCAGGGACGAGCGTCACGCCGAGGCCGAGGCCGAAGGAGACGGCCATGATATAGGCCTTGCGCCGGTCGATCTCCTGGGTGGCCAGGATGCGGATACCAGCCACCGCGATCGTGCCGAACAGGACGAGCGTCGCGCCGCCCAGAACGGGTTTCGGAATGAGCAGGAAGACGTTACCGATGATCGGCAGAAATCCCATGACGACCAGGATTACCGCCACATAGAGGCCCACATGACGGCTGGCGACCCCCGTCATCTGAATGACGCCGTTGTTCTGGGAAAAGGTCGTGTTGGGAAAGGTGTTGAAGATCGCCGCGAGGCCCGAATTGATGCCGTCGGCCAAGACGCCACCCTTGATGCGCGACAGATAGAGCGGCCCTTTAACCGGCTGGCCGGAAATAACCGAATTGGCCGTCAGGTCGCCCGTCGTCTCGATCGCGGTGATCAAATAGATGAAGGCGATCGGCAGGAAGATCGCAATGTCGAAATCGATCCCATAACGGAAAGGAATGGGGAGCGCGAAGATCGGCCCGGACCCGAAGCGGGAGAAATCCACCGCGCCGAGAATCGCGGCGACGACGAAGCCGACGACTAGGCCGAGCATGATCGCGGAAATGCGGATCATCGGATTGGCGTGGAAGGAGAAGGCGAGGATCGTCGCAACGACAATGAAGCCGAGGAGGAGATTGAGCGGCGCGCCGAGCGTATCGCCGGCCGTTGCTCCTCCTGCGAAATCCGTAAAGCCGACCTTCACCAGCGACAGACCGATGATGGTGATGACGATACCCGTGACCGTCGGCGTGATGATGCGGCCGAGCTTGTCGATGAACTGGGAGAGCACGATCTCGACCAGACAGCCGACGAGGCAGAGGCCGAAGATCATTGCGAGGATATCCTCGGGCGTGCCGCCCTGCCCTTTTACGGCAAAGCCCGCAGCCAGAATGGCGCCGAGAAAGGCGAAGCTCGTTCCCTGAAGCGAGAGGAGACCGGAGCCAACCGGCCCAATCCGCCGGCATTGGATGAAGGTCGCAACGCCGGAGACGAAGAGCGACATGGCGATGAGATAAGGCACCTCCGAGCCGAGCCCCAGCACACCGCCAATGACGAGGCTCGGCGTCACGATGCCGACGATCGAGGCCAGGATATGCTGAAAGGCGGCAAGCAGCGCCGGCCCCGGCGGCGGTGTGTCATCGAGGCCATAGATGAGACTGCCCAAAGGTGCTGCCTGTTTTTCGCTCATTTCGCGTCTCCAATCGCCAAAACCGCCCCCGACTCTTGAAAGAATTCGGTACTGTGTCACCGGAGCAGGTTTCGTGCCAAGCTTTTCGAGGCGTCTTGGCGTGGGCGATAGAGCGAAGGTTCGGCTTGAGCGATCCCGAACCCCGTATATGACCAATCGGTAGGAGCAGATGCGGGCCTGACGAGGATCACACGCGCGTCGGCAATATCCGATCCGGCGGCCGGTGGCCGTCCATCAGCGTGCGGATGTTGATGATGACCTTCTCGCCCATGTCGATCCGCCCCTCGATCGTCGCCGAACCCATATGCGGCAGGAGTACGACCTTACCGGCGGCGGCGAGACGCATGAGCTTGCGATTGCCGGAGGGCTGCTCCTCGAAGACATCGAGGCCGGCGCCGGCGAGGCGCTCCTCCTCGATCAACGTCACCATGGCCTTCTCGTCGATGACCTCGCCGCGCGAGGTGTTGACGATGAAGGCATGAGGCTGAACGAGGGCGAGGCGGCGCGCCGAAAGAAGATGGAACGTTGCCGGCGTCGAGGGGCAGTTGACCGAGATGATGTCCATGCGGGCGAGCATCTGGTCGAGGCTCTGCCAGTAATTGGCCTCGAGCGCGGCTTCCGTCTGGGGATCGACGCGGCGCCGGTTGTGGTAGTGAATTTCCAGGCCAAAAGCCTTGGCGCGGCGCGCCACCGCCGTGCCGATGCGCCCCATCCCGACAATGCCAAGCTTCTTGCCCCAGATGCGACGGCCGAGCATCCAGCGCGGCGACCAGCCTTCCCAAACCTCCGCTTCGCGCAGCCGATTGGCGCCTTCCACCAGCCGGCGCGGCGTGGCGAGAATCAGCGCCATGGTCATATCGGCCGTGTCCTCGTTGAGGACATTGGGCGTGTTGGTGACGTGGAGACCTTTGGCATGGGCGGCGGCGATGTCGATATTGTCGATGCCGTTGCCGTAATTGGCGATGAGCTTCAGCTTTTCGCCGGCCTGTTCGATGACGCCGCGATCGATCCGGTCCGTCACGGTCGGCACCAATACGTCGGCCTCGCGCACGGCCGCCACCAGTTCGGCCTGGGTCATCGGCCGGTCGTCGGCATTCAGCCGCACCGTGAAAAGCTCCGCCATCCGCGCCTCGACTGCCTCGGGCAGCTTGCGCGTGATGATCACGAGCGGCTTGCCGCGCTCTGTCATCGCTTCGGATCCTTCAAGACGTTGTTAACCCAGATCGGCGATCATGGGTCCTTCTGTCAGAGGGCCTCCCTAGCAAGGCAGAGCGCGCAAAACAAAGCGTTTCCGCCATGTCGGTCGCTTCAAGGGCGAATGGCTCGACCGCCTCTGCCGGAGGATTTCGACCCAAAGGACGACATTCGGAGTTTTTATGGTTCAGCGTATTTGTCCGATGGCTCAGATGACGCGATTGGCCCGTCGCCTCGCGACGATCCTGCCAGTGGCGGCGCTTCTCGTCACGACCGGCGCGCCGCTTATGGCCTTCTCACCCTCGCCCGCCGAGGCGAGCGAGCTCGGACGCTATTCGAAGCTTCCCCTGCCACGCTATGTGAGCCTGAAATCGGCGCGCGTGAACGTGCGCAACGGCCCGAGCCGGGACAACAAGGTCAACTGGCTCTATCTCAAGGCTGGACTGCCGGTGGAGATCATCCAGGAATATGATCACTGGCGCCGCATCCGCGATTCGGACGGCACCGAGGGCTGGGTCTATCATTCGCTTCTGTCGGGCTCGCGCACGGCGATTGCCGCGCCCTGGCTGAAGGGCAAGGCGGCCTATGTGGACGTTTATGCAAAGCCTGCCCTGGACGCGCCATTGGTGGCACGCATGGAGCCGGGCGTCGTCTCGAATGTGGAGCGCTGCGAAGCCGGCTGGTGCGAAGTCATGATCTCCAATCGCGACGGCTATGTGCGACAGACGGAAATTTGGGGCGTCTATCCCGACGAGAGCTTCGAGTAGGATAACTGGCTTTTCGCGAAGGTCGTCTCGCCTCCGCAAAAGTGGCGATTGATCGGCATGTCCCAATGGACGGGTTCAGCTAAGCGAGACATTCGTTCGTCGCTGAATGACAAGAATGGCTTCTGCCACGAGCTTTTGTACCAAGCGCGCATGACCTCGGCTGGTCGCCCCGTCCGCTGTCGCACAAAAGTGCGTATGCGTCGACACGTCGTCATCCTCGTGGCGCAGCCACGGGGACCCATGCCGGTCACTTCGATGCCGTCCTTCCTTCGAGGATGTGCGCCGACCCTTCGGCGACAGTTGATGCAGCATCCAGGGCTTGGCGTGGGTCCCCGGCCCTGACGGGCCGAGGATGACGACCGGTATGGATGCGTAAGTGACACCACCATCGCTGGCATCCCACTTGCCCGTGTCGCTTGCCGCCGGCGCCAACTCGATAAATGATTTAGCGCGAAAGACCATTTTCAGCCGACCGATCGCGAAACGAGCGCTACCGGCACCAAAACAAAAAAAGGCGGCCTGCCGAAGCAGCCGCCCTTGTCACACTCAGTCAAAACCGAATCGTCTAATATGATTACTCGGCCGCGTCCGCGACGACCGACTTCTTCCGAAGACGCACCACGACATCCACATTGACGATCTCCATCCCCTCGGGCGGCGACGGCAAGCGGCCGAGTTCCAGAGTCCCGTCCGGAATATCGACCATTTCGCCATCGTCCTCGAAGAAGAAATGATGATGGTCTGACGTGTTGGTGTCGAAATAGGTCCGGTGACCCTCGGCCGAAAGCGGGCGAACGAGGCCGGCATCGGTGAACTGGTGCAGAGTGTTATACACCGTCGCAAGGGAGACGGGCTCACCAGCGGACTGGGCTTCGGCGTGAAGCTCCTCGGCCGAGAGATGGCGGTCGCCTTTACCGAACATCAGATTGCACAGCGCCACGCGCTGGCGCGTCGGCCGCAAGCCGGCGGAGCGCAGACGTTCGAAGACACAGAAGGAGTGGTGCCGCCCTTGGGTGTTCATTGCCTCTGATCGCCTATCGGTATCCATTGCATTGGGATGCTCAGCGCTTGAAAGCGCGCGCACCCATCGGCTTCCTACATAATATAGGACGCTCAAGATCACAAATAGGAGCGTGCGTCACCCCCTGATTCCTGTGGCGGTTGCGGAAGACGCAACACACCGGCCGCGTCGAATCCCCTTCCAACGATCAGCTGCAACCTCGAACGAGACCATCGAGGGCGGCGGCCGACCCCTTCAGCGGCACGTCGTAGCGTCCGGCCGGCGTCGTCACTTCGACGGACTTTCCGCGTCGCAAATCCTCGATCAACGGCCTGATCGTGTCGATATCGCTTTGGTGGACCAGCACGCTGCTTCCGCGCAGCCGATAACTCGTCGTCGGCAAAATTCTCGCCAGCCCATCCACCGAGACGCCGACGCGGTAGGTCATCTTCTCCGGCAGACGCGCCGTGAAACCGGAAAAGTTGACCGTCACGCTCCGGCCTGCGCATCGCAGGAACAGCCCATTCGGCGCCCCATCCACATAAAGCCCCGCGACCGTCCCGTTCTGGCGCCAGACCTGCGCGTGGCCGGGCGTGGCGCCAATCATGACGGCGCAAATCGACAAAACCAGGGTGAACAGACCTTGCATTTGACCGATGCACTTCAGATCGGGGCTGGTCTCGGGGGCCGAGATCGCCACATCCTTACGACGAACGACGCGCGATCGGCGATCCGCCCGGTTTCCACGGCCGCGATTGGCATGATAAGGCGCAATCAACGAAACGAAGGCTCGAAAGAAGCCGACTGGATTACGGGGCGGATACGAACGGTTCATGACGACGCGCAAGAACTCCTACGATTATGACGACCTCATCGCCTGCGGGCGGGGTGATCTGTTCGGACCGGGCAACGCGCAGCTGCCGCTGCCGCCCATGCTGATGTTCGATCGAATCACCGAAGTTTTGGAGGATGGCGGCGAGGCCGGCAAGGGCTCGATCAAGGCCGAGCTCGACGTGCGCCCCGACCTTTGGTTCTTCGAATGCCATTTCAAAGGCGATCCCGTGATGCCGGGTTGCCTCGGCCTCGATGCGCTCTGGCAGCTCACCGGCTTCTTTCTCGGCTGGCTGGGCGAGCCCGGTCGCGGACGCGCGCTCGGCGTCGGCGAGGTGAAGTTCACCGGTCAGGTCACGCCGAACATCAAGCTCTTGGAATATGGCGTCGATTTCAAACGCGTCATGCGCTCCAAGCTGAAGCTTGGAATCGCCAATGGCTGGATGAAGGCCGATGGCGAGGTCATCTACCGGGCGAACGACATGCGGGTGGGTCTGTTCAAGGACGCCGAACCCGCCGGATAGGCAAAGAACGAGTTTAAGGCGTTGCGAGACCCATGGCGGCTCGAAACGTCTCGCTTGAATGAGATCACGCGCTCGGCCCTGTTGAAGGTCGTGGCTCGCAGAATGGACGCCGCGCTCTATGACTCCCTTGCGAGACCCGCAGGGGCGGTCGTGAGAGCCAAAGCATGAGGTGCGCTAGGATGAGACGCGTCGTCGTCACCGGCATGGGGATCGTCTCGCCGATCGGCAACGATGTCGGCGAGGTCGTGCAATCTTTGAAAGATGCACGCTCGGGCATCAGCTTTTCGGAGGAATACAAGGAGCTTGGCTTCCGTAGCCATGTCCATGGCAAACCGACATTGAACCCAGCCGACGTGCTCGATCGCCGCGCTTTGCGCTTTCACGGCGGTGGCACGGCGTGGAACCATGTCGCCATGGAACAGGCGATCGCCGAGGCCGGCCTGTCGCCCTCCGACGTCTCCAATGAGCGGACCGGCATCATCATGGGATCGGGCGGTGCGTCGACGATCACCATCGTCAACGCCGCCGAGACGACCCGCGAAAAGGGTCCGAAGCGGATCGGACCAACGGCCGTTCCCAAGGCGATGTCCTCGACGGCCTCCGCGACACTTGCCACTTGGTTCAAGATCAAGGGCGTCAACTATTCGATCTCTTCGGCCTGCTCGACCTCGAGCCATTGCATCGGCAACGCCTTCGAGACGATCGCCTATGGCAAGCAGGACCTCATGTTCGCCGGTGGCTGCGAGGATCTGCACTGGACACTGTCGGTGCTGTTCGACGCGATGGGCGCGCTGTCGTCGGACTTCAACGATCGCCCGTCCGAAGCCTCACGGCCCTATGACGCGGCACGCGACGGCTTCGTCATCGCCGGCGGCGCGGGTGTTCTGGTCTTGGAAGATTACGAGCGGGCGAAAGCGCGCGGCGCCAATATCGTGGCGGAGATCGTCGGCTATGGCGCGACTTCGGATGGCGCCGACATGGTCGCCCCCTCCGGCGAAGGTGCGGTGCGCTGCATGAAAATGGCGCTCCAAGGGCTCGAGGGCCCGATCGACTACATCAACCCCCATGCAACGGCGACGCCGGTGGGCGACAAGTCCGAGGCCTCGGCAATCCGCGAGGTCTTCGGCGATCAGATACCGCCGATTTCGGGAACGAAGGCGCTGACCGGCCATAGCCAGGGTGCGACGGGCGTCCATGAGGCGATCTATTCGCTTTTGATGATGAAGGAGAACTTCATCGCCAAGAGCGCGCATATCAACGAATTGGATCCCGAATTCGAGGGTCTGCCGATCCAGCGCGAGCGCAAGGACGGCGTGACCTTGAACCGAATTCTCTCGAACTCTTTCGGATTTGGCGGCACCAATGCCTGCCTGGTCTTCCAGAGGGTCGAATAGGGCGGTCGCACAGCCTGCGCGCGGTGCGCCGGCATGAACGCCCGCGCCTTGGCAGGCCTGAGCGCGGTGCAGACGAACGATAATCGATCGAGCCCGAACAGCTGGGCTAGGCGATCGAAGGGGGCAGAATGCCGGACTTGATGAAAGGCAAACGCGGGCTCGTCATGGGTGTCGCGAACCGCAACTCGATCGCATGGGGCGCGGCGAAGGCGCTTGCTGGCGAGGGTGCGGAGATCGCCCTCACTTATCAGGGCGATGCCTTCGGCCGCCGGGTCAAACCTCTCGGCGAAGAGATCGGCGCAAAGCTTCTCCTGCCCTGCGATGTCGAGGATGTCACCACGGTCGATACCGCCTTCGAGACGATCCGCCAGGAATGGGGCGGTCTCGACTTCGTCATCCACGCCATCGCCTTTTCCGACAAGAGTGAGTTGAAGGGGCTCTACGCCGATACGTCGCGTGAGAACTTCGTGCGCACCATGGTGATCTCCTGCTTCTCCTTCACCGAGATCGCCAAACGCGCCGCCGAATTGATGAATCACGGCGGTTCGATGTTGACCATGACCTATGGCGGTTCGGTGCGGGTGATGCCGAACTACAATGTGATGGGCGTTGCGAAGGCAGCGCTCGAGGCTTCCGTCCGCTATCTCGCCGCCGATTACGGCCCGCGCAATATTCGCGTCAACGCCGTCTCGGCGGGGCCGGTGCGCACATTGGCCGGCGCCGGTGTTTCCGACGCGCGGCTGATGTTCAACTATCAGCGGCACAACTCGCCCCTACGCCGAAACACGACGATCGATCAGGTGGGTGGCGCCGCCATCTATCTGATGTCGGACCTTTCGAACGGCGTCACCGGCGAGATTCACTACGTGGATTCTGGCTACAACATCATGTCGATGCCCTCGCTCGAAGAGTTGAAGAAGCAGGAGCATCACAAGGCGATCGTCGAGGGGCCGGACGAGGACGCGGAAGTGAAGTGAGGCGCCGTTAGAGTAAGACGCCAAAAGGTTGATCGACTTTTTGGATCACGGCTTACGACAAACAAGAGGTTAGAGTGAGCATGCGACCCAACTCGATCGCGTTCACTCTAGGTGCCTTACTCACCCGACCTCAGGCGTGCGATCGACCGGTGGCCAGACGCGGCTTGCCGATGGTCTCGGGCAGCGGAATGAAATGCGCCTCGTCTCCGGGCACGGTCTCGAAACGTCCTCGGCGCCATTCCTCCTTGGCCTGTTCGATCCGCTCTTTGCGCGACGAGACGAAGTTCCACCAGATATAGCGCGGACCCTCCATTGGCTCTCCACCGAAGAGGAGGAAACGGGCGTCACTCCGGGCCGTCACGGTCAGCGCATCTCCGGGCCGCAGGATGAGAAGCTGTCCGCGCTCAAAGCTTTGGCCGGCGATCTCGATGGTACCCGATAATGTGTAGATGGCTCGCTCTTCGACGCCCACCTCGATCGGCACGCGAGCGCCTTCCGGCAAGATGACGTCGACATGAAGCGTCTCGGAGGCCGTTTCGAGGGGTGATCTGGCCCCGAAGGACGTCCCGGCTATGATCCGGGCCGATCCGCCACCGAGATCGACGACGGGAAGCTCGTCCGCGCCATGGTGGATGAAGGCGGGATCGCTCTCTTCGAGCTGTTCCGGCAAGGCGACCCAGGTCTGGAGCCCGAAAAGACGTTGGCCGCTCGCTTTCTTGTCCGGCGCGGTGCGCTCGGAATGGACGATGCCTTTGCCGGCCCGCATCCAATTGACGGCGCCCGGTTCGATCGCGATATCGCTCCCAAGCGAATCCTTGTGGATGATCTGACCTTCCAGAAGAAAGGTCACAGTCGCCAGATTGATATGGGGATGGGGCCGAACATCGATACCCTGATCGGTCAGAAATTCCGCGGGGCCCATTTCGTCGAAGAAGATGAATGGCCCGACCATCTGTCGCTTCAGCGACGGCAAAGCCCGCCGCACCTCCATCTCGCCCAAATCGACGGCGCGAGGCACGATGACCATTTCGATGGCATCCACGCTTTCTGCCTCGCCAGGGATGGGATCGGGACAGGGAGCCCAGGTCATGACACATCCTTTTCTCGGCGGAGCTAAGATCATCGCCGTCCGCTCGTCGGTTCTGGCAGATTGATCCCCTCGGCGGCCCGAAGGCAAGTGACGAAACGTCAACGAACCGTCATTGGGCGCCGACCTTTACGTAGCGAGAGAAGTGGCATCCCGTCGCCTCATCGGGCGGCCGGCAACATTGCGCGTCTCTTTCTGGACGGGAAGCGAACGGCTCGGCCTGCGACATCGTCGAGGCGGATCTTGCGACGGGACCGAAAGGACAGTCGATCAGACAAAGAGATCACCCCATTCGGGATGTTTCTGCTTCTCATCACGCACGAACCGGCAAATGGGCACGATCTTCAGACCGGCTTTGCGTGCATCCTCAACAAGCCTTGCGACGAGGCGCTTGGCAATCCCCTGGCCGCGCAGCGGCCCGGGGACATAAGTGTGATCGGCGATCAGTTTTCCGTCGGTTGTCTCCTCGACATGCAGCACTGCTTCGTCGAGCAACCCGTTTCTCGATGCGGTATAGACGATATCGGAACCGGTCCCGCGGCGATTGATCGTCACGTCGTCCATGGGTCGAGGCCTCCTCATTTCTTTCACGCCTGAACTATATGGCCCTGATCAGTCGAAGTCTAAGGGGATTTTTTCTCCAAGAGCGAAGCCCGAATGGAAACGCCCAGCGCCGCCGCGTCGCTCGGCGTCGTTTCCAATACGGGAATCGACCTGCCGCATCGTTTTTGCGAATCACGTAACGATGTCCGGTCGGACGGCATGAGGCCCAGCGAAAAGGCTGCTCTAAGGGATGCTCCGCGCTCCGGTGGGCGGCTCGAAGAGGAGGTTCGGGCGTTCGCTCGCCCCGCTGGGGCGTCCAAAAGCCGTGCCTTCAAGTCTCCGCCGGCCTTGGCCTCAATGGGTGCACGACGCGGCATGGCCTTTGGTACAGGGCTTCTCCATCTGACAGCGACGCATTTGCGCCATAGATGGTTGCTTATCGCAACCAGACCGCTCCACGATTTTGGAAGATGATATCGCAATGGACAACGCACGCCTCACCTCGATCGGCGAAGGAATCTGGATTTCGGAAGGCGAACTCGTTTCCTTTTATGGCGCGCCCTATCCGACACGATCCGTCGTCCTTCGACTTCACGACGGGACCCTGTGGATATGGTCACCGATCGCGATCGATCCGGCGCTACGAGGCGAAATCGATGCGCTCGGACCCGTCCGCCATCTGGTCAGCCCAAATCGTCTTCATCATCTTTATCTCGCTGACTGGAAAGCCGCCTATCCCTCAGCGAGGCTATGGGGTCCGCAATCGGTCGCCGACAAGCGTGACGATCTGCGATTCGAGGGAATTTTGACCGACACGCCGCCCAAGGATTGGGCCGGGGAAATCGATCAGGCGCATTTTCACGGCTCGCCGATCTTCGACGAGGTGGTCTTCTTTCATCACGCCTCGAAAACGGCTGTCATCGGTGATCTGATCGAAGCCTTTGACGACGACTTTCTCCACACACATTGGTCCAGTTGGCAGCGCTGGCTGGCGCGGATCGGCGGAATCACCGATCATGATCCGCACGCGCCGCTGGAAATGCGCCTGTCCTTTCTTCGCCGCGCGCCGGCGCGCGAAGCTGCGAGAAAACTCTTTGGCTGGAAGGCGCAGAGGGTCGTCATGGCGCATGGGCGCTGGCAAGCCGAGGGTGGAGACGCCTATCTACGCGCGGCCTTCCAATGGCTCGAGGCTTGATCGCAGGAAGCAGCTTTGTGAATTAGGCCATCAAGTTCGCGTGGCTGAAAACCACGTCCGGCAACGCGCTTCCGGGTCTTCCGCGCGGGTCACGTCGGTAACAACCGCCGCGATGTCCGCGCCAGCCGCAAAAACAGCCGGCAGGCGCTCGACGGTGATCCCGCCGATCGCCACCAGCGGAATCCGGCCGATGAGCCGCTTCCACTCCTCGATGCGCGCCACTGTCTGCGGTGCCCATTTCATCGCCTTTAGCTTGGTCTCCCAAATCGGACCCAAGGCAATATAGTCCGGCTCAGCGGCGAGCGCGGTCTCGAGTTCCGCGTGATCGTGGGTTGAGAGGCCTAGCTTCAATCCGGCCCGGCGGATCGCGGAGACATCGGCCGTTATCAGGTCTTCCTGGCCGAGATGCACATAGGCGCAATCTTCCTCGATCGCGAGGCGCCAATAATCGTTGACGACGAGCGTGCAGCCATGGGCCTCGCAGAGGCGTTTCGCACGGCGAATCTCCTCGCGCAGACGCCCCTCTTCCATGTCCTTGGCCCGCAATTGCACAAGCTTGACGCCCATAGGCACAAGCCTTTCGGCCATGTCGGCATCGTCGACGATAAGATAGAAGCGATCGAGATCGGGCGGCAGGGACCGTTGGAGCCCCGGCGTAGCGGTCGGTGTCATCAGAGCCCTCCGAGGCTAGCCTGCCCAAGCATCGGCGTCGAAGGAGCGGCCATGTCCCGCGCCTCCATCGGATCGGCCTCATAGGCAAGGCGCCCCGCTTCGAGCGCGAGGGCAAAACCCTTCGCCATGACCACCGGATCGCCGGCTTTGGCGACAGCCGTGTTGAGAAGCACGCCGTCGAAGCCGAGCTCCATCGCGGCGACCGCGTGAGAGGGGAGTCCGAGCCCCGCATCGACGATCAATGTCTGCTGCGGAAAATGGGCTCGCATCTGCTTGAGCCCATAGCGATTGTTGAGGCCGAGCCCCGAGCCGATCGGCGCCCCCCACGGCATCAGCACCTGGCAACCCGCCTCCACAAGCTTGTCGGCGACGGACAGGTCCTCCACCGTATAGGGCAGGACCTTGAATCCCTCCGCGATCAGAATGCGGGCAGCCTCGACCAGGCCGTAGACCTCCGGCTGCAGCGTCTCAGCATCGCGCACGACTTCAAGCTTGATCCAATTCGTCCCAAAGACCTCACGCGCCATATGAGCCGTCGTGACCGCTTCCTTCACGCTATGACAGCCTGCGGTGTTGGGCAGAACGGTGAGGCCGAGTTCGCGGATCAGCGTCCAAAAACCCTGCCCGGCACGCTCGACGCCGGATTCTCGGCGCAGCGATACCGTGACGATCGAAGCACCAGACGCCTTGATGGCTTCAGTCATGATTTTCGGCGAGGGATAGAGCGACGTTCCAAGCATCAGACGCGAGGCAAAGGTCTGGCCGTAAATCTTCATATGATCGATCCTTGGCCTCAGCCGCCCTTCATCGGAGCGACGATCTCCACCCGATCGCCCTCCCCAAGCGCAGCGAGACCCCGCTCGCCCTTCGGCACGAAATTGCCATTCAGTGCCGTCGCGACGACAGCGTCGGCTAGGTCGAGTTCGCGGAGGAGCGCCGCGAGATCGCCCGCCTCGGAAGGTGTCGCTTCGCCATTGACGATCAGCTTCATGAGGCTTGCCTCCAGTTCGTTGTCTCAAAGGCTTTCGCGATATTGAGCGCTTCTTCCGCAAGGCTCGGCGCGAGCAGAAAGCCGTGGCGATACATACCGTTGAGGCGGATCACACGGCCGGATCGACGCGCCCTCGGCAGATTGTCGGGATAGGCCGGGCGCAGCCCCGCTCCGGTCTCGATGAGTTCGGCCTCCGCAAAGGCCGGATGGAGCGCATAGGCCGCATTCAGAAGTTCGGCGATCCCCCGCAAGGTGGGTCCGCGCCGATCGGCGCTTTCGACCATGGTGGCGCCTACCATGAAGAGACTCTCGCCCCTTGGCACGACATAGATCGGGCTGCGCGGATGAAGCAGGCGAATGGGCCGCGACAGCGTGAGCTCGTCGGTCTTGAGAATGAGCATCTCGCCCCGCACAAGACGCAAATCCGGCTCCTCATCGCTCAAGGCCGCGCCCCGGCAGTCAAGGACGACATCGGCAGACACCGTGGCAGGCTCAACCGCCATGCCGAAGCGAAGAAGGGGCGCCTCGCCGCTCTTAACGGTCATCAGCCGCGCGGCCAGTCGATCGAGCGCCATGCGCGGATCGAGATGGCCCTCACGGGCAAAGAACAAAGCTTCGGAAAAGCGGCCCGATAGATCGGGTTCGAGCGCGGCGATCCCTGGGCCATCCAACCGCTCGTGATCCCTGGTACGTCGGGCAAAGCGCTTCAAATCCGCCTGATCACGCCAAGGGGCGAGGACCAGCGTTCCCTTGCGCTTCAAGTCGATCGCCTGCGCGTCCCACCACTCGATTCCGGAAAGCCCGGGTTCGACGATCGAATCCTCGGCGCTTTCGGCTTCGCAAAATGGCGCTAGCATACCACCCGCCAGCCAAGAAGCCGCGCCGACGCCCAAGGTCTCCGCTCTCTCATAGACTGTAACGGCGTAGCCTGCTTCGGCAAAACGCGTCGCGGCGACGAGGCCCGTGACACCGGCGCCGAGAATGGCGATGCTCAAAGCCATGACGACGGCTCCAGCGCCGAACGCTGACCTCGCGATCCATGAAAATAGGAAAAGGCGCACAAAGCGTGATCTGAGACGTTCATCCATCCCTCCGCCGGCATAACCCGGATCAGGTTCATGAGGGTCGCGGTCGCCGCCGGGCTTGATGCCAGCCTGTCCGCCTCTCAGCCCCCTGCCGGGGCTCCCCTTGGTTCGCTACAAGATGTCGTGCGAGGCACCCCGAGTGTCAATGGGCTCTGCAACAGGCCGCTTCTCGTCGCTCGCATCGGCGACCGGCCGCTTCAGCGCTTCCAGCCGCTTGAGACGCCGCTTCTCGCGTCGCTTCTTGTCGAGACGAACGGCGCCGTGGCCCATCGAGCCGAACATCCAGCCCAAGGCAAAGCCGATCAATGTCAGGACGACCCCGTCCATGGTGACGGGAAGGGCCGGCCGATAATCTTCGAACGCGCGTTCCGCGATGTCCCAATCGGGATTTTGTAGAAAGACGACGGGGCGCAGGATCGGCGCCGTTTCGCGTAATTGGATATAGCGCGCCTCGACTGCCTCGGCTTCCGCGATCGTTTGCCCCATCTGCCGGCCCTGACCGGCAACGAAATCGTCCGGATTGCGGGTCAGGCGGTCGATGGCCTCGCCGCGTTCGAGGCCGCCAGCCCTAGCCTGTTCGTCGAACCGCTCGACAACCTCGCCCAGCGCATCCGCTGCGCCGCCCAGGCGCTGAAGATATTGCTGAGTGAATTCGAGAGACTGGCTGGCGACACCGGTCAGCGCAAGCGCCGCCAAGAGACGGCTCGCAACGGCGCCGATCATGGGCGCCGCCCCGCCTCAGCCTTTGGCCCGCATCGAGGCATATGCGGGCCGTCTCGCAAGGTCAGCGGTGCTTCGTGCCCTCGCCATAGAACATCTTTTCCCATTTCTTATGGGCCTTATAGCCTTCGCGAATGAAGGGCGTGAACATCGCCATGTTGAGTATGGCCTTGTTCGTCTGTTTAGCGGGAAAGTTCAACGGCTTTTCGAAGTCAACGAACAAGACGACGCGAACCTTGTCCGAATGGTTCCAGGCCTCGTGCTCATAGGCATCGTCGAAGATCAGCGCCTTGCCCTCTTCCCAATGGCAGGTCTGATCGTCGACCCGAATGCCGATCTTGTCCGGCTCATTGGGCACGAGAAGGCCAAGATGGAAGCGCAGCACGCCGTTATAGGGTCCGCGATGGGGCGGCAGATGCTTGCCCGGCTCGAAGATGGAGAACATCGCCGATTTCAGGCCCGGGATCTTCTGGAGGATGCGCCAAGTCTCGGGACATTGCTCGATCGCGCTTTCGGACTTGATCCCGTAGCCGCAGAGGAAGAACGTCTTCCAATTGTTGTCCGAAGAGATCGAGCGGACCTCGGACGAAATCTCATGGAAGGCCGGTAGATCGCCCTTGCGCACCAGGAGCTTGTCGAGTTCCTGACGAATGAGATGCCATTCGGCCTCGACCTCGCGGGCCCAGGGAAAGGCGTCGGTCGGAAAGACCGGCGGATTGCCGACGGCGGAATGCTTAAGATTGAGCCTCTCAGCCCGATCGACCAAGCCCTGAACGGCACGCGCCACGAACCCATCGCGGCTCATCGTATCTTCGAGACCTTTGGTCTTGAACTTCTGTTCGGCTGCCGTCTTGCTCATGTCGTCTCTACTCTGGTTACCGCAAACGTCTATCCGGTCTGCCGGAACGAACGCTCGATGGAAAGGTTCATCGAACCGTCACGAAGTTGCCTATCGAAGCCCATGCTTTGGTCTCATCACATGGCCTTGAGGCCCATGGGGTCGATTTGATGCGCCACTCACTGGAAGTCAAACGCGGAAAGGCCGGTGGCCATTTCGTCGAGCCCCAAAGGACGGGTGAGCGGCGGTTCGGCGCGCGCGAGACATCCCTGGCGTTCGCACAAGCGGCAGGACGGGCCGATGGGCGTGGAATGGGCGCGCCCGGCGGCGACGAGATGGCGTCCGTATATGGTTTCGTCTTTGAGCTGAAGATCGCAGCCGATCAGAATGGCGGTGCGTCGCGGGCGGTCTTCGAAGCCAGCCCTCAGCCCCTCCAGCGTGCGCGCGACCAGCAGGAAAGCGGTGCCGTCCGGCATTTCGGCGGCCTCGACGATCACCTGACCCGGCTGGGCGAAGGCCGCATGGATCGGCAGCTTGGGACACTCCCCGCCGAATCGCTGGACGGGAAAGCCGCGCGCGCCGCCCCGGCGGAAGCGATTGCCGGCATTGTCGACCTCCAGCATAAAGAATGGCAGGCCCGGAGCACCGGACCGCTGAAGCGTCGTCAGGCGATTGGCCGCCTGTTCGAAGGAGACCTGAAACCGGCTCGCCAGAATGTCGACGTCATAGGCAAGGCGCTGGGCCGCCTGATGAAAGAGGCCGTAAGGCATCACCAGCGAGTGGGCGGCATAACGCATGAGCTCGAAGCGTGCGAGGCGCTGAGCCTCGTTCGAGGAGAAGCTGAAGGTCTTCCCTTCGGCCTCGATCACCTCGGAGAGTGCGTAGCGGGCGACCTCCATGGCAATTTCGCGCTGCCGATCGGCGTGGGACAAACGCTCGGAGAGAAACAGCCGGCCGGAATGGCGGTCGAAGCGGCGACGCCAGTTGGGCATGGTCGCGACCGGCAGGACGCGCACGCTGATCTCGCGTTCGCGGCGAAGCCAGCCCTTTAGCGCGGCCGACAGATCATCGCCGGTCGTGACGCCGAGTGCGCCGTGGAAGGCTTCCGCCGCCGTTTCGATCTCGGCGAAGAAGTTCGGACGGGTTTCAAAGACTTCGTGGACCTCGTCGATCGGGAGCCGCGTTCCGGCGATTGCCGTTGCGTGGCCCTCCCGCGCAAGCAAGGCGGAAAGATCGGAGAGGCGCGTCTGCTGCTCGCGATAGGCGCGATAGAGTTTCAGGACGCCGGCCGAGACATTCGGCGCCGCGTCCGTGATCTCGGCGAGTTCCTGCTCGCCGGGAAGCTCTCCGGCCAAGAGAGGGTCGGAGAACATCGCCTTCAATTCATTGAAGACCTCACCGCGCCCGCCCTGCAGATCACCGGCATCGACCTCATAGGTCTCGGACAATTTCAGGATCAGCTGAACGGTCAGCGGCCGCTGATTGCGCTCGATGAGATTGAGGTAGGAGGGCGAAATGCCGAGGGCCTCGGCCATCGCCGTCTGGGTCAGGCCGAGAGAATTGCGGATGCGCCGGATGCGAGGACCGGCGAAGATCTTGTTCTCCGCCATGGCTCAGACCGCGCTCCGCCGAGCGATGCGCGATCCCTGGTAGGGCTTGAGAATCAGGGAATCAGGCAACCAGCTTCTGGCGCTTGGCGCATGCCGGCCCCGGTCCACGCATATAGTGGCGCTCGGGATGATAGGTCGGACTGAGGAAGGCCGCAGCCTGTTCCGCGAGGCGCATGAGGATGGCGAGCATGGTCCCAATTCCCAATTGGACACGTTTCGGAGGACGTCTACCAGGAGACTACGAAAACTCCGTTGCAAATGTGCAAATGGATATGCTTTCCGGCGGGTTTTTGACCAAGATTTCAGAGACATGAAAGACCGCGCCATCCTGTTGCATTTCAGTAACCCTACCGCCACCCTCCCATCTCAAGGACGGTGCGGACAGGGCACAGCTTTTGACAGCTTTTACAACTTGACCGCCCCGTTTTGTCAATCCCGCCACAAGCTGACCCGAATTCGCGGCACTTAGCCTCCGCCTGCCCTGTTCGCAGGCGCAATAAGGTGCAAACTCCTCACATGCAGGGCTTTCAAATTGAAGGCGACAGTGAAGACGAGCGTCGCCGGCAAGAAAGAGCGAATGAATCGCTTAAAGCGTGATGACCGATTTTTACAGACTATCGGGCAGCGCGCCGAAACGAGAGCGCGAAACGGCCAATTCGGTCGAATAGACGACAAAGGGAGATGGACCATGAGCGCAGTCATCGACATCAAGGACGAGCAGCAGCGCCCACGCACAAGGGTTCGCGAGCGCGCCGAGGAACAGTCCTCAGCCATGGAGGAAAGTCAGCAGACGGCGATTCGCATGCTCGCCAACGACCTGCACCGGCTGAACCAAGCCGTGATGCGGGCAGTCGAGGCCGGCGTTTCGGTCGAACTCGTGCGCTCGGCGCGCCATCATTCCGGTAATGGCAATTGGGGCGACCTGCTCATTCCCGTGGTCCTCAAAAGCGAGAGCTGATCGACGGTCGAGGTGGAACGAGCCGTGTCGGGCGGCATCCCCTCTCCTCGTCGGGATGCCAACCTCAACCCCGTCCGACACATCGACACATGCCTTGCACGTCAAAAGCGGACAGGCCAGAACGGGTCCATCGTTCCACGGGAGATACGACATGAGCGACAATCAGACTCAGCCTGGCGAGCGGCCGCGCACCCTCGTGCGCGAGCGGGCCGAAGAGCAGTCCAGTGCGATGGACGACAGCCAGCAGCAGGCCATCCGCATGCTGGCGAACGACCTGCATCGCCTCAATCAGTCGGTGATGAAGGCTGTCGAGGCCGGCGTCTCCGTGGAGCTCGTGCGCTCCGCGCGCCACCACTCCGGCAACGGAAATTGGGGCGACCTCCTCGTACCGGTGATCGTCAAGACCGCGGACTGACCGCTCGAAGCGCTCGGAAGCATTAAAGGGCGCCCGCCGGGCGCCCTTTTGCTTATCCTTCGGCCCGATACTCGCATGTATCCGCCTTGAAGGCGAAGACCTCGACCTCCTTGTCCAGCCCCCGCAAAGCGTGACGGCCGAGCGATTCGAGCGCCTGGAAGCATCCTGCCTTCTCGGCGAAGGCGCGCGAGACGAGAACGCGCTGCCTCAAGATCTTGGTCAGGCTTTCAAGCCGCGAGGCCGTGTTGACCGCCGGCCCGATGACCGTGAAGTCGAGCCGCTTGCGCGAGCCGATATTGCCATACATGACGTCGCCCACATGGACCCCAATTCCATAGTCCAGCGGCTCGCGACCGTCGGAGACGAGCCGTTCGTTGAGCGACGCCATCGAGCGCTGTGCTTCGGCCACCGCCTTGAGGAGATCGGCGCAGGCGCTCGGCCGATCCAGCGGAAAGATCGCCAGAAGACCGTCCCCGATGAATTTCAGGATCTCGCCGCCATGGGCCTCGATCGGCTCGCACATGGCGTCGAAATACCCGTTCAGGAGATCGATCACGTCGTCGCGCGGCCACAGCTCGGAGATCGACGTAAAATCGCGCATGTCGCAGACCATGATCGCCGCGGCGACCGTCGATCCGCTGCCGCGCGTAATCGCTCCGGCGAGGATCTGCTCGGCGGCGTGCGGTCCGACATAAGTTTCCAAAAGGGTGCGCGCGAGGCGATTCTTCAGCCTGACCTCGCTGGTCACCGCGATCGCCGGCACGAGATCGGACAGCATCTCGATATCCGCATCGGAAAAGCCGCCGGGCGCGTCGCTCGCAAAAGTCACCACATGCTGACGCCCGAGCGTATGCTCGATCGGCCAGGCGGCATAGTCGGTCAGCCCTTCCTGACGCAACGTGTCGAAGAGGTCGTAGCGATGTGAAGCGCTGGGACCGGTCAAACGCTCTCGCAAGAAGGCCGCGCCGCGGTGTATCTCGGCAACCGGACTGTCGTGATACTCCTTCCCATCCAGCGTTCCATGACCGAAGGTCTCGAGATCCATCTCTTCGACGCCCTTGCGCCAAAGAATACGCGCACCCTGCCATTGAGGGTGCTGAACGCGCAGATGAAGCGTCATACGCGCCACCGGGACGCCCATTCCGAGAAGCCGCTCGCACAACTCCTGAAGGATTACGTCGACAAAGCGCTCCTGATGGGTGCGCCGGATCAACCAGTCGAGAACCTCCGTCCGCTGCGACGGCCAGAATTCAGCTTCGTCCGATCCCAAGGAAAGGGCCGGCTCCACGCCCAAAGTGGAGAGCATCGTCGTGGTCATGTCGGCAAATTCCCTGTCGGTGGCCAGGTCGACCATCGTCGCCCCGGCGTTCCATTGCGCAATAAATAGGTGCAACAATGGCGTCCTCACAGTGGGCATCGATGATGGACACTGTGTCGACCGATCAGCCTTCGCTTGGCTCTGCCTGTCCGACATAAACCCGCCTCCCCGGAGAGAACCATTGGCGATCTGCACCACATGACGGAGCGGGGGCTTTGGTTGGTCTCTCCCGACGCGGCGCGTCGTGGAGCACCCATCGTTTGATCAAGGGCAAACGGCACCGCACTGATCGGCTGCAGCATCTCGGGAGTGGCCGCTTGATATTTCAGCCGGTCGGCATTCTCCAAGCTGCGAGCGACGGGACGAGCCCTTACTCTTTCCCGAGCGCCTGCTGGGTCCTCGTCGCGCCAAGCTCGATGACGTCGCGCATGGCGCGTCTGGCATTGTCTTCGTCGCCCGATTCGATGGCATCGACGATACGCCGGTGGCTCTTTGCAAGGTCCGTGATAAGTTCGGGATTGTCGGCGGGCGAGCTCAGCCGGAGTGCGATGGACAGTGCGGCCTCGATAAGGCCGCTCGTCGCGCGCATGAAGGGATTGCGCGAGGTGTCGGCAATCGCGATGTGAAAGTCGAGATCCACGTAGGCGATGCTGGCTCGGTCATGGCCGAGATCGCCGAGTTCGTCGACGATGGCATGCAGCCGTGCGATGTCCTCGGCGGTGGCGCGGCGGGCCGCAAGGGCTGCAGCCTCGGGCTCAAAGGCGAGGCGCATGGCCGCCAGATCCTCGATGAAGCCTTTGTCGAGCCCGGTCTCCACTCGCCAGCGCAAGACATCCGAGTCGAGAAGGTTCCACCGCTCAGGCTCAAGCACCTTGGTGCCAACTCGCGTCTTCGCCTCGATCAGGCGTTTGGCCGCGAGCGTCTTCATCGCTTCGCGCAGGACGGTTCGCGACACGCCGAAGCGTTCGCCGAGATCCTTGTCGCCGGGCAGGATGGTGCCGGGCGGAAAATAGCCGGAGACGATCTGGCGTCCGAGGCTCGCCACCACATGGGCGTGGCTCGTTCGCGAAGCGGCCTCGGGCGCGAGGGCCCGCAGGAGGCCAGTCATGCGTGCGCCGCAGCAGCGGCGTTGGCGCGCCGTTCGGTGAACCAGACCAAGCCGCGCTGGAGCACAATGAAACTGAACAGCAAAAGGCCGATCACGATTTTTGTCCACCAGCTCGAGAGAGTTCCATCGAATACGATATAAGTCTGAATCAGACCCATGACGAGGATACCGAGAAACGTGCCGGCGACAAACCCCGACCCGCCGGTCAGAATGGTCCCCCCGATGACGACCGCAGCGATGGCGTCCAACTCCACGCCGACGGCCGCGAGCGAGTAGCCCGCCGAGGTATAGATGGAGAAGACGATCCCTGAAATTCCGGCGAGGAAGCTCGACAGGGCATAGATGCCGATCGTCGTCGCCGCGACCGGCACGCCCATCAGCTCGGCCGACTGCACATTGCCGCCGATCGCATAGACATTGCGCCCGAAGCGCGTGCGATGGGCGAGGATCATGCCGCCGATAAAGACCGCCAGCATCACCATACCGATGAAGGTCAGGCGTCCGCCGCCGGGCATGCGGAAATATAGGCTCTGCAGCGTGTCATAGAGGGGTGCGTTGATCGGCACGGAGGCGGTGGAGAGCAGAAAGGCCATGCCGCGCGCAAAGAACATGCCCGCCAGAGTCACGATGAAGGCTGGCATGGCAAGATAGTGGATCATTGCCCCCATGGTCGCGCCGAAGGCCGTCACGATGACAAGGAGGAGGACGATCGCCAGAACCGGCGGGATGCCCCATTCGCCCATGCCGACCGCCAGAAACACGCCGCAAAAGGCGATGACCGACCCGATCGAGAGATCGATGCCGCCGGACAGGATGACGAAGGTCATGCCAACCGCGGCGATCCCGAGAAACGCATTATCCGTCAGGAGATTGCCGAGCACGCGCGTCGACAGCATGTTCGGGAACTGGGCGATGCACAGGGCATAAGCTAGGATGAAGATCGCCAGCGTCGTCAGAAGCGGAAGATAGCGGGACCCGATCATGATGCCTGTCTCCCCGGAGCTGGCTGTTGTCCTGCCGCCTCTTGCGAGGCCGAGCTGCGCTTGCGCCAGGCAAACGCCAGGAAAGCGCGGCTCGTTGGAGATTGCAGGACGAGGATGGCGACGATGATGACCGCCTTGATGACGAGATTGAATTCCGGCGGATAGCCCGAAAGCAGAATGCCGGTATTGATCGACTGGATGATCATCGCGCCGACCAGGGACCCGACGATCGAAAAACGTCCACCGAGAAGCGAGTTGCCGCCAATAACGACCGCGAGGATCGCGTCGAGTTCCAGCCAGAGGCCTGCATTATTGGCATCGGCGCCGCGAATGTCGGCGGCCGCGATCGTCCCGGCGATCGCGGCGCAAAAGCCCGACAGGGCATAGACGGCGAGAAGCAGGCCCGCAGTGCCGACACCCGAAAGATATGCGGCCCGCCGATTGACGCCGACCGCCTCGATCAACATGCCGAGCGCGCTGAAGCGCACGGCAAGCCCGACGGCCAGCGCGATGAGAATCCAGAGAACAACGGGCATCGGCACACCGAAGAGAATGCCGCTGCCTACAAAGATCAGACCCTGATCGTTGAAGGTCAGGATGACGCCTTCGGTGATGAGCTGAGCGATCCCGCGCCCGGCCACCATCAGGATGAGGGTTGCGATGATCGGCTGAATGCCGAGAAAGGCGACAAGGGCGCCGTTCCAAAGGCCACACACAATACCGGTGGCGAGCGTCAAAGCGAGCGTTGCGGGAAGGCCGTAGCCGCTCGTGATCAGGGCGGCGGCGGTCGCGCCGCAGATCGCCATGACGGCCCCCACCGACAGATCGATGCCCTTGGTGGCGATGACGAGCGTCATGCCGATGGCGAGCAAAGCCGTCGGCGCCCCGCGATTGAGAATGTCGATGAGGCTGCCATAAAGGCGGCCATTGGCGAAGGAAATGTCGAAGAAGCCGGGGGCGATGGCCGCGCACAGCGCCAGGATAACGGCGAGCGCCGCAATCTGTGGGGCAAGCCGGAGGAGACCGGAGCGAAGCGAGGCGTTCATGAGCGTGCCTCGCCGGTATTGTCGCCTTCGGCGGCCGCGATGGCGCGCATGATCCCGTTCGCGGACACGTCCTCTCCTTCCAGTTCTGCCACATGCTGCCGATCAGCCAGGATGCGCACGCGCGTCGCATAGGCGACGAGCTCTTCCAGCTCGGACGAGATCACGGCCAGCGCCATGCCTTCGGCGCAAAGCTCTTCGATCAACCGGATGATTTCGGCATGGGCGCCCACATCGATGCCTCTGGTCGGCTCGTCGAGAATGAGAAAGCGCGGATCGGTGGCCAACCAGCGGGCGAGGATCACCTTCTGCTGATTGCCGCCTGACAGGAACTTGATCGGCTTTTCACGATCGGAGGTGCGGATGTCGAGCGCTTCGATATAGCGATCGGCCAGCGCGTCCTGTTCGCGGCGCGAAAGCGGCTTGGCCCAGCCACGCCGAGCCTGGAGCGCCAACGCAATATTCTCGCGCACCGAGAGATCGTCGATGATGCCATCCTGCTTGCGGTCTTCGGGACAGAAGCCGAAGCCCTTGCGAATGGCATCGCGCGGCGAGCCCAGGCTGGTCTTGGCGCCATCGATCTCGATCGCTCCGGTGTCCGGCTCGTGAATGCCGAACATCAATTCGGCGCTCTCCGTCCGGCCCGAGCCGAGGAGCCCGGCAATGCCCAGGACTTCGCCCCGCCGCACCTCGATATCGAAGGGCGCGATGCGGCCCTTTTTGCCGACCTTTTTAAAAGCGGCGACGACCTCGCCCCTGACCTCGCTCGCGCGGCCATGATCGCCGCTTTCGGCGGACTCCAGTTCGCGCCCGAGCATCATCGAGACGAGTTCGATCCGCTTCAGGCTTTCGAGCGGGCGCGAGCCGACCAGCCGGCCGTTGCGCAAAACGGTCACGCGGTCGCAGATACGATAGACCTGATCGAAGAAATGGGTGATGAAGATGATCCCAAGGCCCCGCGCCTTGAGGTCGCTCAAGATGGCGAAGAGCCGGTCGACCTCCGCCGCATCGAGGCTGGCCGTCGGCTCGTCGAGGATAAGGACCTTACCGGAAATATCGACGGCTCGGGCGATCGCCACGATCTGGCGAACCGCGACGGAATAGGTCGACAGAAGCGCGGAGACGTCGATCGACAGGCCATAGCCTTCAAGGATCTCACGCGAGCGCTTGTTGATGGCGCGGCTATCGACAAGGCCGAAGCGCTTGGGCTCTCGGCCCAGAAACAGATTTTCCGCGACGGTCAGGTTCGGCAGGAGATTGACCTCCTGATAGACCGTACCGATGCCGAGCGACTGGGCGTCCATCACGTCGCGCGGGTCGATCGGCGCCCCGTCGAGGCTCACCCGCCCGTCGTCCCGGCGATAGGCGCCGGTGAGAACCTTGATCAGCGTGGACTTTCCGGCACCGTTCTCACCGAGCAGCCCGTGGATTTCACCGGCATGGAGGTCGAAATCGACGCCGTCCAGCGCGGTCACGCCATGAAAATATTTCGACAGCCCTCTCGCTTCGAGAAGGGCTCGCTCGGCCGCCATCGCGATAGTCTCCATGAATGAAGCCGGCGGGACCCCGCTGATACCGTCAGCCATTCAAGACAACGGGATAAGCTCAAGGAGGAGCACGCCCTCCGAAACAGGCTGACCGGCGAAGCGGTCGCCCGGCTATCACTGCCGAGCGACCGTCCGGGAGGATCGACGCTGCGATCAGTAGCCGAGGTTCTTCTTTTCCTCGTAGACCTTCATCGGATCGTCGGCCTGGGTATAGAGCTTGGATTCGGTCTGGATCCACTTCGGCGGCTCGGTGCCGTCGGCCTTATACTTCTCCAGAGCGTCGAAGGCCGGGCCAGCCATGTTCGGCGTCAGCTCGACGGTGGCGTTCGCCTCGCCATTGGCCATCGCCTGGAAGATATCCGGCACGGCGTCGATGGAGACGACGAGGATATCCTCGCCCGGCTTCAGACCGGCTTCCTTGATCGCCTGGATGGCGCCCACGGCCATGTCGTCATTGTGCGCGTAGAGAGCGCAGATGTCCTTGCCGCCATTTTCGGCCTTCAGGAAGCTCTCCATGACTTCCTTGCCCTTGGTGCGGGTGAAGTCGCCGGTCTGAGAGCGGACGATCTTGATGTTGTCGTGATCGGCAATAGCCTGCTCGAAGCCCTTCTTGCGATCGATCGCCGGAGAGGAACCGGTCGTGCCCTGCAGCTCGACCACGTTGCACTGCTCGTCGCCCACTTTGTCCGCGAGCCACTGTCCAGCCACATTGCCCTCATGGACGAGGTCCGAGGTTACGGCGGTCAGATAGAGATCATCCGGCGCGTCGATCGTGCGGTCGAGGAGAACGACCGGGATTTCAGCCTCCTTGGCCTCTTCGAGCACCTGATCCCAGCCCGTCGCGACGACCGGAGCGAGAAGGATCGCATCGACACCCTGGGCGATGAAGGAGCGGATCGCCTTGATCTGGTTCTCCTGCTTCTGCTGGGCGTCGGCAAATTTCAGATCGATGCCACGCTCTTCGGCCTGCTGCTTGGTCAGCGTGGTCTCGGCGGCGCGCCAACCGGATTCCGATCCGATCTGCGAGAAGCCAACCGTCATGTCGGCGGCGAGTGCGGTGGTGGTCATCAAGCCTGCAAGCGCGGCTGCGCCGACAAGGGTCTTCAGAATGCGCATCGAGTTTCCTCCCTGGAAAAGCTGGCCTCCAGACCAGCGAGTCGCAGGGTATTATAATAATACAAATGATGTCTAGCGGGTCCGAGAAAGAATCTAACGTCTGGTATCAGGTGCCTTCCGGAGACCGGTTGGCTCGCGGTCGGCGCGAACCGTCTCACGGCGCCACCGGCCGTATCCCAAGCGCAACGTCCTGAGCATTTCATAACGCTGCGGAACCAGGAGGCCTCGCCAACCCCCTGTTCCATCTTGACTTGTCGAGGCTTCAGGCCAAAGCGTTGCTGGTTCGTTTTTCCTCTGGACCTTTCCCATGAACGGGTTTCGGCATGTGTCCGCGGCCATGACGGCCGCAATCTTCGTCACCGCCTCGGCCCGAGCCGAGCCTGTGCCACGCGTCGCGCCGGCCGCAGGCTCGGTCATCGCGACGCAGATCGGCGAGGAGATCGAATTCGTCGACGCGCCGTCCTGGCGCAATGTGGAAGTGCTGCAGGACGTAAAGGCCGGCGACGTTTTGCGCACCAATGCGCAAGGCCAGCTGGCCATTCTCTTTTCCGACCAGACCCAGATTCGCGTCGCTCGCAATTCGACCCTCGTCGTGAAGGAGCGCATCCCCGGCGGTGATACGCGCCTCAGCCTCGAAGCCGGCCAGATCTTCGCGCGGGCCGCGCGCGGCGGACCGCAGGTCTATGTCGAGACGGCGGCGGCGACCGCCGCCATTCGGGGCACCGACTGGACGATGCGCGTCGATGGCGACAGAACGACTTTGAGCGTTCTCGAAGGCGCCGTCGAATTATCCAATCCGCAAGGGTCGGTGACCGTTCGCCAGGGCGAAGCCGCCGCCGCGACCCTCGGCTCGGCGCCGAGCAAGATCGTCATCATCGCCGACGATGTCCATGAACAGATGCTCGTCAATGTCACCGTGCGGGCCGCTTTCGAGGCCTTTCCCGTGGCGACGATGCAGGGCTCTTCTCTGTCGGCGGCCCGTGAACGGCTCAACGCGGTCCCGCTCACCAATCGGGGCGCGAGCGAGCGCGTTCTTGCCGCCGAGATCGCACTCGATCGAGACGGCATGGCGGCGGCGATCGAGGCCGTGCGGCAAGCGCGTCAGCTGCCGCTGTCAGTCAGTGAGGATGCCCGGCTGACCTTTGTCGAGGCGCTGATCGCCGGCCGTGCGGGACGCTATGGCGAGGCTGCGCGGCTCTTCGACAAGGCCCGCCCGCGTCTCTCGGGCGAACAGGCGATGACGGCGACCTATCAGTCCTATTTCGCCCGGTCCCTGGCCGATCCGACGCTCGCCCTGCCCCGCCCGCCACTCGATCGCTCGAACCGAATTTCGGTTGCAGGCGACGCTCTGATCACGGCAATCGTGGACTCGCCGCGAGCCGCCCTAGAAGCCATCAAGCTGGCCGAACCGCGCTTTCGCAACGATGCACTATTTCAGGCCTTCTTCGCTCAGATCGCCCTCATCGCGAGCGACTACGACACGGCGAAAATCGCCGTTGATCGGGCGAGCGCTCTCGATCCGGGCGATCCGGAAGTCCTCTCGACGCGCTCGGACTACAAGGCCGGCGTCGCCTTCGATCTCGAAGGCGCCCGAGCCGATGCGGAAGCCGCGCTCGCACTAGCGCCCGGCAGTTCCACCATGTGGAACAATTACGGGCTCATCCTCGACACACGCGGCGCCGACCGGGAGGCGGAGGCGGCCTTCCTCAAGGCCGTCGAGCTCGACCCTCTCGATCCGGTCGCCCTCGCCAATCTCGCCCTCTTCTATCTAGACCATGGGCGCATCGAGAAGGCGCGTGCGCTGATCGACCGGGCGCTCGAAGTCGACCCTGCTTTCGACGTCGCGCTCTTCGTTCGCGGCCGCCAGCACATGCTGGAAGGCGATCGCGAAGCCGCTCTCGATAGTTTCCTCAGGGCAACGACCGCCAATCCGGGATTTGCCAATGGGCTTCTCGCTCTCGGCGCTCTTCATGCGGCCGATGGCGAGATCGATATGGCCGAACAGGCCTTCGAGAATGCCGACCGCCTCGATCCCAACGCGCCGGAGATTCCGCAATATCGCGCCGCTCTCGCGCTCTATGAATATCAAGCCGATGAGGCGATCCGCTTCGCGCGCGAATCGGTGCGCCGGACGGAAGCACGCGGCGGCGATTATGAATCGATCCGCGCCACGCGCGACGGCGGCTCAATCGTCGGCAGTGCCTATCGCAATCTCTCGCTGAATGCCTGGGGCCGCTATTATGGCGATCTGACTTTCGACAGCTTCGAGTCCGGCGGCTATTTCGACCAGGCAATCGCCGGAACGGCGCCCGTCTTCGCTCTCGATCGCGGTCTGACGGTAGCCAATCCCGACAGCGGGACCGATTCCCGCTTTCTCTCGCTGCTCGCCCAGGGCCTCCTCTTCGACCCGTCCGGTCTGGTCGGATCGGAGCTCTCGCCGGCCTTTCTGGCAACACCCTTCTTCGAGACGAATTTGACGGGCGGCTTTCGCCACCGCGACGATCGGTTCGGCGGTTTCGGCGATGTGACGGTGCAGACGCTGGGCTATCTGCCGATACCCTATTCGCTTCTCGCCAGCGTCAGTTATGACCGGATCGGCTACGACTATGCCGAACAACGGGACAAGACGGTCAATGCGACACTCGGTTTCGGTCTGGAACCGACGCCCTACGACCGCATCGCTGCCTTTGGGACCGCTACGTTTTCCGATGGCGGGCTGGCACTTCCAACGGCACGCGAAACCTTCTTTGACCGAAACGGCTCCGATGCCGGAGTAGGCTTCATCGGCTGGAGCCACACCTTCGCCTATCACAACATCCTCAATGTCGCGGTTTTCGGGCAGACCGGAGCCCAGACACGTTCCCGCCTGCGCCCCGATCCCTATGTCGGTCTGTTTCCGACCATTTATGATTTCCGCACCGACGCCGATCAGGTGAAGGTCAGCGCGTCCCATCTCGTCGAACTTGGCGGCATCACCATGCGCTATGGCGGCGAGGTCGGCCGCAGCCGGCAGACCGTGAGACGCAATGTCGTGATCGAGGGCGAAGGCGAGCGGGCCGAAATCCTCGACGAGACGGATCAGGACAAGGTCGACAGGGCGCGCGGCTGGCTCGATGCGACGGTCGAGTTCACGCCGCATTTCCAGGCGGAAGGCGGCGTCTTCGTCCGCCATCGGGCCTCCGATGCCGGCGGCAGCGACGACGATATCGATGGGCGCATCGGCGCGGCCTTCATGCCGATCGACGGCCAGTGGCTACGCGCCGCTTATCTGCAGCAGCGGCCGGAGGATGATGGCGACACGCTCGCCCCGGTGGCCCTGCTCGGCCTGCGTGCCAACGCAATCCCGTCCGCCGAACGCGTGGAAAGCGCGATTGTGCGTTGGGACAGCGAATGGTCGCCCTGGTTCTTCACGGCACTCGATTATCAGCATCAAAAGCTTGAGGACCTGTCCCTGTCGATCCCCAATTACGACGCGGGTATCCTCATCGAAGACGGAACGATCGACCGGATCGCGGCCTCCGCCGATATCTGGATCGGCGACGGGCTCGGGGCCTCGCTCACCGTCGCGCGCAATTTTTCCGAAGGCAGCCTGCTAGGGACCGAATCCCGCCTGCCCTATGTGCCCGACTGGAATGGACGCCTAGCATTCACCTATGTCGATCCACGCCGTTTCACACTGACGCTCGCCGAAACCTATCTGGGTGATCGTCTGTCTTCGGAGAACGGGCTCGTTCTCGACGACGCGTTCGTCACGGACATCTCGGGCAGTTGGGAGAGCGAGAACCGACGCATCCGTATCGATGCCGGCGTCTACAACATTTTCGACGAGGCGATCGAGGTCGCGCCGCTGGTCCCGACCGCCGGCCGCATGATCACCGCGAGCGTGAAGGCGCGGTTCTGAGCGTGACGCAGGAGACGGTGTCCGCCGGGCGAGCTTCCGGCCATCGCCCCGGCCGGTTGCCCTGGCGCTTTCGCCGTCGCGCTGATCGCCAGCCGGCGGAGACGTCGAAGGGCCGGCGACGGCTCGTCGAAACCCTCGTCGTCGCCGTGATCGCGATTGCCGCCGCCCTGTCTTTGTCCATGTGGCAGCCCTTCCGCATGGCCGAGGCACGCTATTTCGATTATGTCGTGCCGCTCTTCGCACCTGACCTGCAGGCCTTGAGCGAGGAGGACGGCGGCGTCGTGATCGTCGCGATCGACGAGCCGTCTTTTGCCGAGATCGGCCTGCAATGGCCCTGGCCCCGCGCTTTGCATGGGCAGCTTGTCGAAGCGTTGCGAAACGCCGGGGCGAAGGCCGTCGGCCTCGATCTGATCTTTGCCGAACCGTCGAGCGAAGGCTCCGACGAGGCGCTGGCGGCCTCTCTCGGACCGGACGTCGTCTTGGCGGCCGACGAGAGCATCATCGAAACGCCGCATATGAGCCAGCTCGTGCGCACCGAGCCGCTGCCGATGTTTCTGGCCAAAGGCGCCCGTGCAGGACTTGCCTCCGTCGTCCTCGACCGGGACGGTGTCCTGCGCCGCATCCCGGCCTTCCCGGACGGCTTTGCGGCCGAGATCCTGACGGCGGCTGGCGAGAGCCCGCAGCTCCCGCTGGTAGAAGCGGCTGGCCGCATGGTCCAGACGATGGGACCCGCGCGCTCCTATCCGACCATTTCCTATTACCAGGCGCTCGACCCTAAGAGTTTCCTGCCGCCGGATTTCCTGAAGGACAAGATCGTTCTCGTCGGTCGAAGCCTGCAGATGTCCGTTGCTTCCGAGGTCGGCGGCGTCGACAGTTTCGCCAGTTCCGAGACGGCTCGCGACGGCTTTCTCGTGCCGGGCGTCGAGATGCAGGCGACGATCCTCGACAACCTTCGCCACGGCCTCTCCTTTGGCTGGGCGAGCACAACGCAGAACGCCCTTCTCATCGCGTTGTTCGGCGCGCTTGCGGCGGCACTCGCCTGGCGTCCGGCCGACCTTTGGACGCTAGCCGGCGCTCTCGCTCTCATCCTCGTCGTTGTCGCGGTCGATCTTCTGGCTCTGCAAGGCTTTCGCCTCTTCCTGCCGCCGCTAGCGCCTTCCCTCTGTATCGCCGGCGTCCTCGCGCCACTCGCGGCGCGCGACATCGCCGAGGAGCGGCGCATGCGCCGGGACGTCACCCGCGCCTTCGGCCATTATCTCGCGCCGGCCATGGTCGATAAGCTGGCCCGCGATCCGAAGGCGCTCAAGCTCGGCGGCGAAAGGCGGGAGCTGACCATCCTTTTCAGCGACGTGCGCAACTTCACTGTCCTTGCCGAGTCCATGAAAGACGAGCCGGAGCGCCTGACACAGCTGATCAACCGCCTGCTGACCCCATTGTCCGACGCGGTGCTCGAACGCGGCGGCACGATCGACAAATTCATCGGCGATTGCATCATGGCCTTTTGGAACGCGCCGTTGGACGATCCGGATCATGCGCGCCGTGCGGTCGAGGCCGGGCTCGCCATGCTGGCCTCCGTCGAGGGCGTCAATCGGGAGCTGCGAGAGGAACTCGGCGAGAGCGCGCCGGCTCTCTCCATCGGCGTCGGCATCAATAGCGGCATCTGCGTCGTGGGAAATATGGGCTCGTCTCGCCGCTTCGACTATTCGGTGCTCGGAGATGCCGTGAACTACGCTTCACGGCTTGAAGGCGCGTCCAAGAGCTGTGCCGTCCCGCTGCTTCTCGGCGAGACCACAGCGACGCAACTCGCAACGACGATGCGCCCGGTCCTCGTCGATCGCATTTCGGTCAAGGGCCGCAGCGGCGTTGCGCCGGTCTATACGGTCCTTTCCGGCGCTTCCCCGACATCGCAAGAGGTCGCAAGCTTCGATGCGGCCGTCGAACGGCTTCTGACCGGCGAGGAGGCAGCGCAGGCCGGAGCCAAGATGCGCCAGGAGCTCGAGGACCTGCTCGCCCGCATTGCCGAGCGCGAGAGGCAGCGCCGCAGCGCATCGATGGTCTGATCGGCTACTCGGCCACGACCGGCTCGGCCGCATTCGATTCATTCAGTGCGAGGCGCCGCCTCGCGATCGCCTCGATCGAGCTCCTCAATTGGGGGTGGCGAGCGAGGAAGCGTTCGAAATCCTGGGCCGAGAGGCGCAGAAGCGAGGAATAGGCGATGGCGTTCACATCGGCCTGACGCGGCAGGTTGAAGACCAGCGCCATTTCACCGAACACGTCGCCGCTGCCGAGCCGGAAGCGGGCATTGCCGGTTTCGACCTCCATCGCACCGGAGGCGATGAAGAAGGCGGCATCGCCCCGTTCGCCGATCCGGATGACCGGCTCGCCCGGCGCCACGAAATAGGCTCGCAGGAAGCGGGCGAGATCCTTGCGATCGGCTTCCGACAAATCGGAGAAGAGGTCGCAGCGCTCGATGAGGCGCATCGTGTCGAGTTCGAGATCGAGCGGGGGGCTCGAGGCTGAGACCGCACCATCCCCATCGAGTTCGCCCAGAAGGCTTCGCGCGACCTCTTCACTGATGACGCCCGCCTGGTGCAACCGATCGATTTCTCCAGCCTGAAAGGCGTGCGCCGCCCGGGCGACGATCCAGCCTTCGAGCTTTTCCACATATTGCGGATATTGCAGCCGGAGCGCCGAGATCTCGCGTTCCAAGAGGCTTTGCCGTTCGGACAAGATAGCGATCGCCGCCTCCACAGGTTCTGCGCCGAGAAGCGGGCGAAGCTCGGCTCTCGCGTAAAGCGTCAGACGATCGATGACGAGTGAGAGTGCGACGAGCCGCTCGAACCGGTCCGCAAGGCGCCGGGACATCGGTCGGCTGATGCCGGTTCGCCGCTGCAAGGCAAGGCTGAGCCGATCCAACCGGTCGAAGCCGATTTCCGCCCCATTGGCTTTGCGATAGCCCTCTTCCCCGGCGAGCCTGACGGCATCGAGGCGGCGTCGTGCCTCGCTCGCCAATTGCCGTGCGATTCCCGGGGACATGCGCCCTTCGGCAAATTGGCTGAGCACCACCTCCCGCTGGCGAGCCGTCAGCGTCACGAGGGCCAAGGTCAGCTTCTCTTCGGGTGTCAGATCGCGGGTCGAAACCGATCCGCCCTGCTCCACCGGTTCGTCGAAGCCGATATAGGCAGCGTCCGCCCTCGCCTGCTCGCTGCGGAAACGCAGGGCGAGAGCGCGAGCGAGATCCTCGACCTTCTCGACGGTCGCCTTGAGCGCCAGATCGCGCACCGCCCGGTCGATGCCAGAGAGGACGTTCAGATGCAGGCGCTGGATGAGAAGGCGCAAGGTCGTGCCCTGCACGAAAAGCGTCAGCAGGGTAAAGCCCGTGGCGAGAGTCGCGACGAAAGCGGCGATCGGCCGGGGAATGGCCGGGTTTTCAGTGATGGCAAGCGCTAGAGCCAAGGTCATCGAACCGCGCAGCCCGCCCCAGAGCATGACCGTGCCATAGGTCTTCGAAATCCCTTCCGATAGCCGCAGCCGCGCGAGCAGGGGAAACAGGCCGAAGATGATCAGGGCCCGGGAGAGAAGCGCGGCGACGAAGACGACGGCGAGGAGAAGGAGGTCCGTCGCATCCGCCCCCTCGACGAGTTCGGGAACCCGCAACGACGTCAGGACGAAGATCAGGATGGCCGCGAAGGAGGCGAGCTGCTCCCAGGTGTCGGTGAGATGGCGCCAGGTCCGCTCGGCAATGCGCCCCGGCGTCAGCGTCGCCAAGGTGACGCCGGCAAAGACCACGGCGATGACGCCCGAAACGCCGAGCACGTCCTCGGCGAGAAAAAAGGAGATGAAAGGCACCGCCAAGCTCAAGGAGACGACGGAGACGCGGTCGTCGATCAGTAAGCGGGCGAGCAACAGGAAGATCATCGCCACCCCGGCCCCGACCATCGCGCCGCCCAAGGGCAGGAGAAGGAGCGAAGCCAGAACGCCGCCGACCGAAAGGGTGTGCGGCGCGACGATGGCGGCGGTAAAGATGAGGAAGAGCGAGATGGCGGCGGCGTCGTTGAAGAGGCTTTCGCCCTCGACGAGCCGGGTCAGGCGCTCGGGGGCCCCGACCTCGCGAAAGATGGCGATGACCGCGACCGGATCGGTGGTCGCGACCAGCGCGCCGAGGAGAAGGCAGGCGAGAAGCGGCACGCCCGCCAGCGGCCAGAGCGCCAGACCGATGCCGAAGGTTGCGACGACGACCGCGACGAGTGCCATGATCAGGATCGGCAGAAGATCCTCGCGCACACGGTGCATATCGACGCCGAGCGCCCCCTGAAAGATCAGGGTCGGCAGGAAGACATAGAGGAACAGGCTCGAGCCCACCGACAGGCCCAGCAACTGCTCGGACAGCTCGGCGGGAAGGATGGCGCCGGGATGGTTGAGCGAATGGAGGCTGACGACGCCGAGCGCGATGCCGCCGGCCGCGAGCACGATCGAAGCCGGCAGTCGCAGCCAGCGCCCGAGCGGACGCGCCAGCGCCCCGAGGGCGACGAGGCTCGCGACGAGAACAACGGCGGTGATGATCGACATGGGGCGCGAACTCGATCGAGGCGGGTCTTATTGCTCTGCCGTCAGCGATCGGAAAAGACAAGCATGAGGGCGCCGCAAGGTCATGGCCCTGTCACGGTAAAAGGGACGCCCCTCCCTGACGGACACATTGCGAGGCGTCTCCACTGTTGCCCTCGCCCTCTTTTCATTATCCCTTCGAGCGCCGAGCTCGCCGCGGACGATCCGTGGTGACGCAGCGAGCCCTCAACCCCAAGCGCCTCGTCAAGGAGACATCCATGCTGCGCAACATTCCGGCGATCCTCTCGCCCGACCTTCTGATGATCCTGCGTGCCATGGGCCATGGAGACGAGATCGTCATTGCCGACGCGAATTTTCCGGCGACCAGCATGGGTCAGCGCGTGGCTCGGCTCGACGGCATTCCAGCGACAGACGTGCTGGAAGCCGTTTTGCGCATCATGCCGCTCGACGCATTCGTGGAAGACCCCGCACTGACCATGCAGGTCGTCGGAAATCCGAGCGCGGTCCCGGACATCGTGGCGCGCTTCCAAGAGATTGTGAACAGCGAGGCCGACAACCCTGCCGAGATCCAAACGCTGGAACGATTCGCCTTCTATGAGCGCGCGAAAGGCGCCTATGCGGTGGTGCAGACCGGCGAGACCCGCCTTTATGGCAATATCATCCTGAAGAAGGGTGTCATTAAGCCGGCTTGAGGCCTGGCGGTTCAGGCGGGCGCCGTCCTCGGAAGGTCTGCCCGCCTCAAACCGTCAACGAGCCGGATCGACCGACAGATCGAGCGGCACGACTCGCCCGCCATCCAGCGTGACCGCGCGGTCCATCTGTGCCGCGAGATCGTGATTGTGGGTGGCGATCAAGGCCGCGACGCCTGACTGGCGCACCAGCGACTTCAGCGATCCGAAGACATGATCGGACGTGGACGGATCGAGATTGCCCGTCGGCTCGTCGGCAAGCAGGACCTGCGGGCTATTGGAAACCGCCCTCGCGATCGCCACGCGCTGCTGCTCGCCGCCCGACAATTCGCCAGGACGATGCTCGGCGCGCGGGCCGATCCGCATATAGTCGAGAAGCTCCATGGCCCGTTCGGAAGCCGCCTTCTGGCCGACGCCGAGAATGAGTTGGGGCATCATGACATTTTCCAGCGCCGAGAGCTCGGGCAGGAGATGATGGAACTGGTAGACGAAACCGATGCTCGCCCGGCGCATCGCCGTGCGGGCCTTGTCTTCCATCTGGCCGCAGGAGCGCCCCGCCACGAGGACATCACCCTCGTTGGGCCGCTCCAAGAGCCCGGCGATGTGCAGGAGCGTCGACTTGCCCGAGCCCGACGGCGCGACGAGGGCGACCATCTCACCGGGGACCATGTGGAACTCGGCATCCTTCAAGACGACGAGCTCGTTCGTGCCCTGGCGAAAGCGCCGATGGACCGCATTCAAGGATAAAGCGAAATCGGTCATTCGTAGCGCAGAGCCTCGACCGGATCGAGCCGCGACGCCTGCCAGGAGGGCAGGATCGTCGCCAGGAAAGACAGGCCGATGGCCATCGCAACGACCAGAACCACTTCGCCGGTCTCGATCTCGGCCGGCAGCTGGCTCAGGAAGTAGATCTCGGGATCGAAGAGATTGACGCCGGACAGCCAGGAGAAGAAGGCCCGGACGCTCTCGATATTCAGACAGAAGACGACGCCGATGATCAGGCCGGCGAGCGTGCCGGCAACGCCGATCGAGGCGCCTGTGATGAAGAAGATCCGCATGACCGAGCCGCGCGAGGCGCCCATGGTGCGCAGGATCGCAATGTCTCGTCCCTTCCCCTTCACAAGCATGAAGAGGCCGGAAATGATGTTCAGCGCTGCCACGAGAACGATCAGCGTCAGGATGATGAACATGACATTTCGCTCGACCTCGAGGGCCGAGAAGAAGGACTGGTTCTGGGTCTGCCAGGTCACCGAATAGACCGGACGCTGCGCGGCCGCCTCGATCTCGGGCTGCATCGCCTGGACGTTGTCCGGATCGTCGACGAAGACCTCAACCGACTGAGTCCTGTCTTCCGAATTGAAATAGAGCTGGGCCTCGGTGAGCGGCATATAGACATAGCCGGCATCATATTCGGACAGGCCGATCTCGAAGATTGCGGTGATCGGATAGGCTTTCACGCGCGGTGTGGTGCCGAGCGGCGTCACGTCGCCGTCTGGGGAAATCAGGGTGATGAGATCGCCTAGCCGCAGCCCGAGGCGCTCGGCAAGGCGGCTGCCGACCGCGACGCCCTCTCCGGTGTCGAACCCGTCCAGCGTTCCCTGTTTCACATTCTCCGCGACCGGCTTCAGATGTTTCAGATCGGCCTCGCGCACGCCCTTGACGAGCGCGCCGGTCGATGAGGTGCCCTGCCCCGAGGCGAGCACTTGGCCCTGAACCAGCGGCATGGTGAAGGCGACGCCCGGCACCTTGTCGATGCGATCGGCGACGGCCGCGTAATCGGTCAGGGGCTGGTCGATCGGCATGACGATGACATGGCCGTTCACGCCGAGGATCCGGCTGAGAAGTTCGGTGCGAAAGCCGTTCATCACGGACATGACGATGATGAGAGCGGCGACCCCCAGCATGATACCGATGAAGGAGAAGCCCGCGATCACCGAAACGCCGGCATCGCGGCGGCGCGAACGCAAATATCGCCCGGCCAGCAACCATTCGAAGCGCGAGAAGGGTCCCGCGCCCGGCTGGCGCTTCGCCGCGCCGCGTCCCGTATCAGCGACCGTCACGCCGAAATCCTAGCCACCACCTGATCGATCGAGATGGTATCGCGCGCTCCGCTTGCCCGATCCTTGATCTCGACCTCTCCCACCTTGGCGCCGCGTGGGCCGACAATGACCTGGGTTGGCAGGCCGATCAGATCCATCGAGGCGAATTTCGCGCCTGCGCGGGTGTCCTGATCGTCATAGAGAACATCGATGCCCTTGGCCTGCATCTCGGCGTAAAGCCGCTCGCAAGCCGCGTCGCAATCGGCGTCGCCCGGCTTCATATTGATGAGGCCGACATCGAAAGGCGCGAGCGCCTTGGGCCAGATAATCCCGTTCTCGTCATGGGAGGCTTCGATCGCGGCGGCAATCAGGCGGCTTGGCCCAATACCGTAGGAGCCCATATGAACCGGGACATTGTTTCCGTCCGGCCCGGCGACGACAGCGCCCATGGCTTCGGAATATTTCGTGCCGAAATAGAAGATGTGGCCAACCTCGATGCCGCGGGCGCTGACGCGCTCCTCCTCCGGCACCGCATTCCAGACCGCCTCGTCATGCATTTCGTCCGTCGCCGCGTAGGGCGTCGTCCAATCCTTCACGATCCCGGCCAACTGATCGGCATTGGCAAAATCGACGTCTTCGCCCGGCTCGTTCATGGCGAGATAATCGCGATGGCAGAAGACCTCGCTCTCGCCGGTGGAGGCGAGAATGATGAATTCATGGCTGAGATTGCCGCCGATGGGGCCGGTATCGGCGCGCATCGGGATCGCTTTGAGACCGCAACGTGCGAAGGTGCGCAGATAGGCGACGAACATGCGGTGATAGGCCGTCTGAGCCCGATCGAAGTCGAGATCGAAGGAATAGGCATCCTTCATCAAGAATTCGCGCGAGCGCATGACGCCGAAGCGCGGGCGAACCTCGTCGCGGAACTTCCACTGGATGTGATAGAGGTTGAGCGGCAAGTCCTTGTAGGAACGGACATAGGACCGGAAGATGTCGGTGACCATCTCCTCGTTCGTCGGACCGTAGAGAAGCTCGCGCTCGTGGCGATCCTCAATCCGGAGCATCTCCTTGCCATAGGCATCGTAGCGGCCCGACTCACGCCACAGATCGGCCGACTGGATCGTCGGCATGAGAATCTCAATGGCGCCGGAGCGGTTCTGCTCCTCGCGGATGATGTTCGACACCTTGTCGAGCACTTTCAGACCGAGCGGCAGGAAGGAATAGATGCCCGCAGCCTGTTGGCGGATCATGCCGGCACGCAGCATCAGCCGGTGGGAAACGATCTCCGCTTCCTTCGGCGTTTCCTTCAAGATCGGCAGAAAATATCGCGACAAGCGCATGGAAAACCCGTTCTTCTGGCGTGGCGATGCAAGGAACGCCTCTGATTGGCCGCCTCTTAACCCTTCATCACGACCTTGGAAAGGCGCAACGCGACGCGAGATGCGACGAAGGTCTTGCTTTGCGATGAGGCAGCCTCGACTGCGTGAAGGCTCAACGCGATCCGATGCGCGCACCGGCGGTCATCGTGTGAAAGCGAAAAGTGCCCGCCTCGATACATTAATATACGCATCAGATAGCAACATCCTGCTTTCGAAATGTGCATAGATCAAAATTCGATCACGCTGTGAAACGCCGGAAAATTTAACGTGACAATATGGCAATCCTCGAATAGGGTTCCGTTCCGTCGACACAGTTTCAAGCAAGAAAAACTGGTCGCAGCGGTCTAGTCTTGGGAGGACGTGATTTCAGGCGCGGTTTCGCCGCAGCCCCGTTAAAACGGTAAAGAAATCCAGACACGCAATTTCTGATGCAAGGCTTCTGGCCTTGCATTTTTTTTGGGCCGCAAACTGCACGAGTGATATGCTTTGTCGGTTTCCGGTGAATTCTATCGCGCGCCGCAATTTCGTCTTCGAAACGACATGCGCCGAACACCCACGATTGGACTGGTCATTCAGGTACCTGGAATGATCGAGGGGATGTCGTCCAAACCGAACCCGACGACCTGCGTCATCACATAATAAGTTACGAACACAATGATGGAGATCAGCGTCGTGATCAGGGCCATCCGCCCGATCCGCGGATTGGTGGGCGTCCCTTCCTGGGTCCCGAGACGCAGCTCTTCGTTTTCCGGCACACGCATGCCGAAGGGCAGAACCACGAAGAGCACGGTCCACCAGATGACGAAGAAGACCGCGATGGCGGAAATGATGCCCATGGGACTGGCTCCGTAGCAAAGAGTGGTTTCAGGCTCGGCCTTCTGGCCTTGTCGTCGCGGGCCGCGTCAGACTTCTTCCAGCTCGGTCAGTGTTCCAAACACATCCGAGGGATGGAGAAAGAGCACGGGCTTTCCATGCGCCCCGATCTTCGGCTCGCCATCGCCGAGCACCCTTGCCCCACTCGCCACGAGCCGATCCCGCGCTGCGCGAATGTCGCTCACCTCGTAGCAGACATGGTGCATGCCGCCGCGCGGGTTCTTGGCGAGAAAGGCCGCGATCGGCGAATCGGCGCCAAGCGGCTCCAGCAGCTCGATTTTGGTGTTGTCGAGTTCGACGAAGACGGCCGTAACGCCATGCTCTGGCAGTGGCTGAGGTTCGGAGACCGACGCGCCGAGCGCCGTGCGGTAGCGCTCGGCTGCCTCCGTGAGATCGGGGACGGCGAGCGCCACATGGTTCAAACGTCCGATCATGGGTCTCCTCCCCATCCCTCGACATGATGCAATCGGCAATCGCTGGGCACCAAGTTCCCCCGGCCTGCCGCAAGCCACGGCAGCGGCGGCTTTGCCCTTTCGTGCGAAGGCCACCCCGACAGGTTTAGCCGATCGTGACAAAGACTGTCGTCAGCGGCTTCTTGCCCCAGGCCTCATAGGCCGCGCTGCGAACCGCGCGGCGGACGGCCTCGCGGACCTTGTCGGCATCCTTGCGCCGCTCGGGCGGAATGCTCTCCACCGCGTCGGCTGCCGCATCGATGAGGATATCTTCCAGATCCTCACCCTCGCCATCCTCGATCGGCAAACCGATCGAGACGATATCGGGATCGTCCTTGAGCGCCCGCTTCTTGTCGAGCTCGATCAGGATCGAGACCTGACCGACGAAGGACAAGCGCCGGCGCTCCAGAATGCCCATATCCTCGGCCGTGCCGAGAAGACGCCCGTCCTTATAGAGACGGCCGACCGGGACTTCGTCGACGATCTCGCCTTTGCCCGGCGACAGGAGCACCATCTTGCCATTGCGCGCCTCGACCACGTGCTTGACGCCGAGTTCACGCGCCAATTCCGCATGGGCCGCCAGATGGGCCGGCTCGCCATGGGCTGGGATCGCCGTTTGAGGGCGCAGCCACTCATACATTTTGCGCAATTCACTGCGGCGCGGATGGCCGGACACGTGAACGAGCGCGTCGGAATCCTCGAGAATCTCGACGCCGCGCTCTAGAAAAGCATTCTTGATGTCGATGATCGGCTTCTCGTTGCCCGGAATCGCGCGCGAGGAGAAGATGATCAAATCGCCCTTGGCGAGCGCCACCTGCGGGTGTTCGTCGCGTGATAGACGCGCCAGCGCCGCACGCGGCTCGCCTTGGCTCCCGGTCAGGATGATCACGACCTTGTCGCGCGGCACATAGCCGAAATCCTGTTCGGTCAGGAAATCGTTGACCCCCTCCATATAGCCAAGCTCGCGGGCGACATCGATCGTTCGACGCATCGAGCGGCCCATGAGGAGCACTTCGCGCCCACATTCCTGAGCCGCGAGCGCAACGGACCGAATCCGGCCGACATTGGAAGAGAAGGTCGTGACCGCGACGCGACCCGACGCCTTCTGAATGATATCGCGAAGCGAGGCCGCGACCTCCGTCTCGCTGGGGCTCACGCCCTCGCGCATGGCGTTGGTCGAATCGCAGACGAGGGTCATCACGCCTTCATCGCCGATCTCGCGAAGGCGTTTCTCGTCCGTCGGCTGGCCGAGAACGGGACGCTCGTCGATCTTCCAGTCGCCGGTATGAAGGACGAGGCCGGACGGCGTGCGGATCGCCAGCGCCACAGGCTCGGGGATCGAGTGGGTGACGTTGATCGCCTCGATCTCGAAGGCGCCGAGCTTGAAGCGGTCGCCCGCCTTGAAAATCTCGACCGGAATCTTGGGCGCACCCGGTTCACCCTCGCGCTTGGCCGCCAGGAGGCCTGCGGAAAACTCGGTCGCATAGACTGGCGCCTTCAGGCGAGGCCACAGATCAAGCAAAGCCCCATAGTGGTCCTCATGGGCGTGGGTGATCACGATACCCTTGAGGTCGGACAGCTTGTCTTCCAGAAAGCGGATGTCCGGGAAGACGAGGTCGACGCCCGGCATGTCCGGCCCGGCGAAGGATACGCCGCAATCGACCACGATCCACTCGCGCTCTGCTTCCGGGCCATAGCCGTAGAGGGCGAGGTTCATACCGATCTCGCCGATGCCGCCCAGCGGCACGAATACCAATTGTTTCAAGTCTAGTCTTTCATATCTGTTGCCGCTCGGCCATCGGCCGGGAGGCAGTCGTTTGCGTTCTAGGTTCACATTTCTTGAGGCCGAGGCTGCCGGGCAAATCGTCCGGCGCCAATCGGGGTCGCAGCCGTCTCAGGGCGCGCCGCTGAAAAACACGTCGCCTGCGGATATAGGCATTCGCTCACCATTCGCGAGGGCAAGAAGCAGCCGGCCCTCGGCATCGAGCGCTTCGAAGGTCCCCTCAATCGTCTGGTTCGTCAGGCGCACCGTACAGGCCGCCCCAACGCCGACGGCATGAGAGAGCCAGCGCTCGCGGGCTTGATGAAATCCCGCTCCCCGATGAAAAAGGCCGAGTTCGCGATCCATGGCCGAAGCGAGCGCCTCGAAAACGCTCTCCAGATCACCGCGAAAGCCTTCCAGCGAAAGCGCGGTCGCCTGATAGGGCAGATCGGAGGGCGGCTCGGCGACATTGATTCCGCATCCGATCACGACGGAGGTCGAGCCATTGGCGAGCCGTTCGCTTTCCAGAAGGATGCCGACACATTTGCGTCCGCCCACCAGCACGTCGTTCGGCCATTTAACCTTTACCTGCCGCTCCTCGCCGAGGAGGGACGCGAGCGCGTCTCGAACAGCCAAGGCGACGACGAACGGCAATTTCGCCAGATGCTGGGGAGGCGCCGGATCGATCAGCAGAAGGCTGGCATAGAGATTGCCAGCCTCCGACACCCAAGCGCGCCCGCGCCGGCCTCGCCCTTCGTTCTGGCGAGCCGCCGTGATCCAGAGACCGCCCGGATCGCCGGAGCGGGCCGCCTCGCGCGCCAACGTGTTGGTCGATGTCACATCCTCGAACGCCAAGCGCCGGCGATGGCCGGCGCTTGCGCGATGCTTGGAGAGCGGTGGAACGGGCAAGGCTGCTCCGTCCTCCTAGAAGAACGACCGGGCCGCAGCCTCCGCCGCCGAGAAGACCGATCCGCCCACAAACAGATAGACCGGGAAGACGAAAAGCCCGGCTACCCACAGCACGACCTTCAGCTCCGTCGGTGCCGGCAGGAAAGCCGTTGCCGGCTCATCGAACCACATCAGCTTGACGATGCGTAGATAGTAGAAGAGGCCGACGACGCTCGCCAGAACGCCGATCACAGCCAGGGTATAAAGCCCGGCTTCAACGGCTGCCATGAAGACGAAATACTTGGCGAAGAAGCCGGCGAGAGGCGGAAGACCGGCCAGCGAAAGCATCAGGATCGTCAGGAACATCGCCGTGACCGGCTGGGTCCGCGACAGTCCGGCCAAATCCTCGATCTGATCGACCTGTCCATCGTCTCGGCGCATGGAGAGGATCACCGCGAAGACGCCGAGCGTCATGGCGAGATAGATCGCCATATAGAGCGCGACGCCGCGCACCCCTTCGACATTGGCGGCGGCGAGCCCCACCAAGGCGTAACCCATATGGGAGATGGAGGAATAGGCCATCAGGCGCTTGATGTTTTTCTGCCCGATCGCGGCGAATGCCCCGAAAACCATCGATGCGATCGAGATGAAGACAATCACCTGCTGCCAGTCGACTGCAACGGGCGTGAACCCCTCGACGGCGAAGCGTACGATGAGCGCCATTGCGGCGACCTTCGGCGCACCGGCCAGCAGCGCGGTGATCGGCGTCGGGGCGCCCTCATAAACGTCCGGCGTCCACATATGGAACGGCACGGCCGAGACCTTGAAGGCGAGGCCCGCGAGCACGAAGACGATGCCGACCAGAAGACCGAGCGAGCGCTCGCCATCGGCCAATCCAGCAGCGATCGCCTGGAATTCGATCTGCCCCGTGAAGCCGTAAATCATCGAGGCGCCATAGAGCAGCATGCCCGACGAAAGCGCGCCGAGGACGAAATATTTCAGGCCTGCTTCAGTCGAGCGAACGCTGTCGCGATTGATCGCGGCGAGCACATAGATGGCGAGCGACTGGAGTTCTAGGCCGAGATAGAGCGTGATCAGGTCACCGGCGGAGACCATCATCATCATGCCGAGGGTCGACAGGACGACAAGCACCGGAAACTCGAAGCGATTGAAGCGCTCGGTCTCGGCATAGCCCACCGACATGACGATTGCGGCGCCAGAACCGATGAGGACCAACATTTTCATGAAGGACGCGAAGCTGTCCTGGATGAAGGAGCCGCCGAAGGCAACCCCGTTCGGGGTCACGAAGACGAGCCAGAGCGCCGTGATGATGACGAGCGCCACGGCGAGCCCGGTCACCGTCTGGGTGCTCTTTTCGCCGAGGAAGACGCCGACCATCAGAAGGATCATGGCGCCGATGGCCATGATCAGTTCGGGTCCGACGATCGGAAGGCTGGTTGAGACCATATCCGAGAGCATGAATTGGCGTCCCCGTCCTTAGTGCAGACCAGCGACGGACGCGGCCTGTTCGAGCCCGGCGCTGTAGGTGTTGAGAAGCGCGTCGACCGAGGCGGCCGTCACGTCGAAGACCGGCATGGGATAGACGCCGAAGAAGATGGTGAGCACGATCAGCGGATAGAGAAGGATCTTCTCGCGCCGATTGAGATCGAGGATCGAGCGCAGGCTTTCCTTCTCCAGCGCGCCGAAAATCACCCGGCGATAGAGCCAAAGGGCGTAAGCGGCCGAGAGGATCACGCCGGTCGCCGCGAAGATCGCGACCCAGCTATTGACCCGGAACACGCCCATCATGGTCAGGAATTCGCCGACAAAACCGCTGGTGCCGGGTAGACCGACATTGGCCATGGTGAAGATCAGCATGGCGACGGCGTATTTGGGCATGCGGTTCACGAGCCCGCCATAAGCCGCGATCTCGCGAGTATGCATGCGATCATAGACGACGCCGACGCAGAGGAAGAGCGCGCCGGAGACGAGGCCGTGCGACAACATCTGGAAGATCGCCCCCTGAACGCCCTGCTCATTGGCCGCGAAGATGCCCATGGTCACGAAGCCCATATGGGCTACGGAGGAATAGGCGATCAGCTTCTTGATGTCCTCCTGCATCAGCGCCACCAGCGAGGTGTAGATGATCGCAACGACCGAGAGGGTGAAGACGAAAGGCGCGAAATCGAAGGAGGCGATCGGGAACATCGGCAGCGAGAAGCGCAGGAAGCCGTAGCCGCCGAGCTTCAGGAGAATGCCCGCCAGGATGACCGAACCGGCCGTCGGCGCTTCCACGTGAGCGTCGGGCAGCCAGGTATGAACTGGCCACATGGGCATCTTCACCGCGAAGCTGGCGAAGAAGGCAACCCACAGCCAAGGCTGCATCGAGGCCGGGAAGTCGTGGGCCAGAAGCTCGGGAATCGAGGTCGTCCCGGCGTTCCAATACATCGCCATCATGGCGACGAGCATCAGCACCGAGCCGAGGAAAGTGTAGAGGAAGAACTTGTAGCTCGCATAAATACGACGCTTCCCGCCCCACACGCCGATGATCAGGAACATCGGGATGAGGCCACCTTCGAAGAAGATGTAGAAGAGGATCAGATCCAGCGCGCAGAAGACGCCGATAACGAGCGTCTCGAGCACCAGGAAGGCGATCATATATTCCTTCACCCGGTTGGTGACGCTCTCGAAGCTCGCCAGGATGCAGATCGGCATCAGGAAGGTCGTCAGGATCACGAACAGCATCGAGATGCCGTCGACGCCCATATGATAGGTGATGCCGGTGCCGAGCCATTCGGCCTGCTCGACGAACTGGAAACCTGTCGCCTCCTGATCGAAATCCGCCCAGATCCAGAGCGAGATGACGAAGGTGAAGACCGTCGTCAGGAGCGCCACATTGCGGATGTTCTTCCGGGCGAGCTCGTTGTCGTCCTGAATGAACAGGATCAGCAGCGCGCCGACCAGCGGCAGGAAGGTGATGGTCGAGAGGATCGGCCAATCGGTCATCAATTTGCTCCCCCGAGCATCATCCAGGTGACCAGCGCGGCGACGCCGATGAGCATCGCGAAGGCGTAGTGATAGAGATAGCCGGTCTGCAAACGCACGACGCGGTTGGTGACGTCGACGACACGCGCGGAAACGCCGTCGGGTCCGAGGCCATCGATGATCCGTCCGTCGCCGGTCTTCCAGAGCGTGCGGCCCACAGCCATGGCGGGGCGGACGAAGAGGACGTTGTAGAGCTCGTCGAAGTACCACTTATTGAGGAAGAAGCGGTAAAGGCCGCGATGGGTCTCGGCGAGGCGCTTCGGCGCCGCCTTGTCCTTCACGTACATCCAATAGGCGACGACAAAACCGAGCGCCATCATGACGGTCGGCAGGATTGCGATCCCGAACGCCACCTCGTGCATGTCATGGAGCACATGGTTCTCTGCGCCGGTGAACAGCGCTGCATGCCAGAAGTGCTCGTAGCCTTCGCCGACGAAGCTGTGTTCGAAGAGAATGCCTGCCAGAAGCGCGCCCGCCGACAGGACGAAGAGCGGCACCAGCATGACCATCGGCGACTCATGGACATGATGCATGACATCGGCCGAGGCGCGAGGCTTGCCATGGAAGGTCATGAAGATGAGGCGCCAGGAGTAGAAACTTGTCAGGAGCGCCGCGATCACCGTCATGCCCCAGCCATAGGTGGCGAAGGCATTGTGGCCGACAAAGGCCGCCTCGATGATGGCATCCTTGGAGAAGTAGCCCGCGGTGAACGGGAAGCCGGTCAGCGCGAGGGTGCCGATCACCATAGTCCAATAGGTGATCGGGATGTGCTTACGCAGGCCACCCATTCGCCGCATGTCCTGCTCGTCGGACACGGAATGGATGACCGAGCCCGCACCCAGGAACAGAAGCGCCTTGAAGAATGCGTGGGTGAAGAGGTGGAAGATCGCCACCGAATAGGCGCCGACGCCGAGAGCGACGAACATGTAGCCAAGCTGCGAACAGGTCGAATAGGCGATGACGCGCTTGATGTCGTTCTGGACAAGGCCGATCGTAGCCGCAAAGAAGGCCGTGGTCGCACCGATGAAGGTAATGAAGGTCAGGGCCGTGTGGCTGAGTTCAAAGACCGGCGACATGCGCGCGACCATGAACACGCCGGCGGTGACCATCGTCGCCGCATGGATTAGGGCCGAGACCGGGGTCGGACCTTCCATGGCGTCCGGCAGCCAGGTGTGGAGGCCGATCTGGGCCGACTTGCCCATGGCACCGACGAACATCAGAAGACAGACCGCCGTCAGCGCTCCACCCATGGTCAGCGCATAACCGGCGAAGTTCAGGACGACATCGCCCATCGCCGCAGTGCCATGACCTGCGGCTTCAGCGGCCGCTTCGCCGCCCTCAGCGCCCATCGTGGCCGCGATGTCCGCGGCGCCCGCGAAGATGGTGTCGAGATTGACCGAGCCGAACAGGACGAAAACGCCGAAAATGCCGAGGATGAAGCCGAAATCGCCGACGCGGTTGACGACGAAGGCCTTCATGGCGGCGGCGTTGGCCGAGGGCTTCTTATACCAGAAGCCGATCAGCAGATAGGATGCGAGGCCGACGCCCTCCCAGCCGAAGAACATCTGCACGAGATTGTTCGACGTCACCAGCATCAGCATGGCGAAGGTGAAGAGCGACAGATAGGCGAAGAAGCGCGGCCGATGCGGATCGTGGTGCATGTATCCGATCGAATAGATATGCACCAAGGCCGAGACCGTGTTGACGACGACCAACATGATGAGGGTCAGCCGGTCGATGCGCAGCGACCAAGACACGTCGAGACCGCCCGACTGCATCCATTGCAGCATCTGGACGCGGATCGTCTCGCCCTCGCCCCAGCCGAAGGAAAGAAAGCCGATCCAGGACAGGACCGCCGCGATGACCAGGAAGGACGAGGTCGTGTATTCCGACGCCTTGGCGCCGATGGCCTTGCCGGCGAGACCTGCGATGAGGAAGCCGGCGAGCGGAAGGAGGACGATGATCTGATACACGGCCGGTCAGCCCTTCATCGTGTTGACGTCGTCGACGGCGATCGAGCCGCGATTGCGGAAGAAGACAACGAGGATCGCAAGGCCGATCGCCGCTTCAGCCGCTGCGACCGTGAGGACGAACAGCGCGAAGACCTGACCGACAATGTCGTTCAGGAAGGCGGAGAACGCCACGAAATTGAGATTGACCGACAGGAGGATCAACTCGACCGACATCAGGATCGTGATGATATTCTTGCGGTTCATGAAGATGCCGAACACGCCGATCACGAAGAGGATCGCCGCGACGGTCAGATATTGGCTGAGACCGATTTCCATCTTTTCCCCTCTCCGGTTCCCGTCAGATACCGCGGCCGCTTTCGACCTTGCGAACCTCGATGGCCGTTTCCGGCGTGCGGGCGACCTGCTGCGGGATCGACTGGCGCTTGACGCCTTCCTTGTGGCGCAGGGTCAAGACGATCGCTCCGATCATGGCCACGAAGAGGATCAGACCTGCGAGCTGGAAGAACAGGATGTAGCGTGTGTAGAGAACGCTGCCCAAGGCCTCGATATTGGACGCCGCCGGAATGCTCGCCATCGGCAGCGCCGTATTGGTCGACAGTACCGGATCGGAAAAACCGCCCGTCGCGGCGATGACGAGTTCGGCTAGGAGCACGATGCCGATAATCGCGCCAAAGGGCGCGTATTCCAGTGCGCCCTGCTTCAGCCGTCCGACGTCGAGATCGAGCATCATGACGACGAACAGGAACAGGATGGCGACGGCGCCGACATAGACGACGATGAGAATGAGCGCCAGGAACTCGGCGCCGGCAAGCAGGAACAACCCGGCCGAGGCGACGAAGGTCAGGATCAGGAACAGAACCGAATGGACGGGATTCCTGGCAAACACCACCATCAGGGCCGAACCGACCGCGATGAAGGCGAAGATATAGAAAAAGAGTGCCTGAAGACCGAGCATCGGGGCTCCTCGTTGGCGCGTTCAGCGCCCGTGGCCGGAGCGGTCCTCCTCGTCAGTCGAGGTGATCGAGACCGCGATTCCCGGCGCTGGGCGGGCGTGGGGTCGGCTTACCTGTACGGCGCGTCGAGCGCAATGTTGCGGGCGAGTTCCCGCTCCCAGCGATCGCCGTTGGCGAGCAGTTTCTGTTTGTCGTAATAGAGCTCTTCGCGCGTCTCGGTCGCGAATTCGAAATTCGGGCCTTCGACGATGGCGTCGACCGGGCAGGCTTCCTGGCAGAAGCCACAATAGATGCACTTCACCATGTCGATGTCGTAGCGGATCGTGCGGCGCGTGCCGTCGTTCTGCCGGGGTCCCGCCTCGATCGTGATCGCCTGAGCCGGGCAGATCGCCTCGCAAAGCTTGCAGGCGATACAACGCTCCTGGCCGTTCGGATAACGGCGCAGCGCGTGCTCTCCCCGGAAACGCGGGCTGACCGGTCCCTTCTCGAAGGGATAGTTCAGCGTCGCCTTCGGCTTGAAGAAGTAGCGCATCGAAAGGCCGATCGCCTTCACGAACTCGATGAGCATGAAAGATCTGAGCGTCTGTGCGATCGCGGACATGATCAGTTCCCAATCAATAGTGTCGACGCGGCCTGTCCGCGCCAAGGCAAACGGCGCTCGGCGCCGCCTCCCGTCGATCCTTTGCGACCCGAGGAGCCGGTTCCAGCTCTTCGGGCTTCGGCGTCATCCCATCAAGGCCGGTCCGACGAACCAGCCGACCAGCGGGAAGAGTATCAGTTGCGACACCCGCGCGATTTCGATCGCGACTGAGGCGCCAAGGCGCTCCGAGGGTCTCTCGGCCGCCATCCTCGCCTTCACGAAGCCGAGGACGACGAAGTCGACGATCCCGAGCGCCAGGCCCGCCAGCGCTCCGATGATCGCCGGATCGCCCATCAAGCCGCTGCCCCCCAGCCGAAGAGCTGGATGACGAAGGCCGTGATCACTACCATGGCAAGCGACAGCGGCAGGAAGACCTTCCAGCCAAGCTGCATCAGCTGATCGTAGCGGTAACGAGGCACGAAGGCCTTCACCAGCGCGAACATGAAGAAGACGAGACCGGCCTTCAGCATGAACCAGACGATGCCCGGCACCCAGTTGATGAGGAAGAAGTCGACCGGAGGCAGCCAGCCGCCGAGGAACAGGATGGTCGTCAGGCAGCACATCAAGGTGATGGCCGCATACTCACCCAGCATGAACATCATGTAGGGGGTCGAGCCATATTCGACCATGAAGCCGGCAACGAGCTCGGATTCGGCCTCCGGCAGATCGAAAGGCGGCCGGTTCGTCTCGGCGAGCGCCGAGATGAAGAAGACGATGAACATCGGGAACAGGCCGAGCCAATGCCAATCGAGGAAGGAGCTCGGCAGGCCGACCATCGTTCCGAGGCCCGTGGTTTGAGCCATGACGATATCGGTGAGGTTCAGCGATCCGACGCAAAGAAGGACGCAGACGATGACGAAGCCGATCGAGACCTCGTAGGACACCATCTGCGCGGCGGAGCGGAGCGCGCCGAGAAAGGCATATTTCGAGTTCGACGCCCAGCCGCCCATGATCACGCCATAGACCTCAAGCGAAGAGATGGCGAAGACGTAGAGGATGCCGATATTGATGTCGGCGATCACCCAGCCTTGCGCCACGGGGATCACCGCGAAGGTCGCAAGCGCCAGCGTCACGGCGACGAGCGGCGCAAGCAGGAAGACCGGCTTGTCCGAACTCGCCGGAACCACCGGCTCCTTCAGGACGAACTTCAAGAGATCGGCGAAGGATTGGAACAGGCCGAAGGGCCCGACCACATTGGGCCCGCGCCGAAGCTGCACCGCCGCCCAGACCTTGCGGTCGGCCAACAGGATGTAAGCGATAAGGACCAGCAGCACGACCAGGAACAGGACGCTCTGCGCGATCATCACGATCGCCGGCCATAGATAGAGGGAGAAGAAGTCTTCCACGCCTGTCTGTCCCTTATTCCGCTGCTTCGAGTTTGGTGCCCTGGGCGAGCTGCGAACATTCGGCCATGACCTTGGACGCACGCGCGATCGGATTGGTGAGGTAGAAATCCTCGATCGGCGAGGCGAAGGTCATGGATGCGAGCTGGCCCGCACGATCGGCGAGCTTGGTGATCGCGTCGGCATCGGCGGCGACGATCGCATCGCTGCGCATGAAGCCGTGCGCCTCGTAGATCTCGCGGCGCAGCTCGAGGAGCGAGTCGAAGGGCAGCGTATGCCCGACCACCGCCGAAAGGGCGCGGATCACCGCCCAATCCTCGCGCGCTTCGCCCGGAGGGAAGGCCGCGCGGCTTGCGACCTGTGCCCGGCCTTCGAGATTCACATAGGTACCCGACTTCTCGGTATAGGCGCCGCAGGGTAGAATGACATCGGCGCGATGGGCGCCGCGATCGCCATGGGTTCCCATATAGACGACGAAGGGCCCTTCGCCGATCTCGATCTCGTCGGCCCCCATGGAGAAGAGAAGGTCGACACCGCCCGACGCCATCTCCGCAGCGGTCTTGCCGCCCTCTCCCGGCACGAAGCCGATATCGAGACCGCCGACGCGCGAGGCCGCCGTCTGCAGAACGTTGAAGCCGTTCCAGCCTTCGGTGACCGCGCCGATCTCGCGAGCGAGCGCGGCGACGGACGACAGGATCGCCGAACCGTTTTCACCCTTCAACACGCCCTGGCCGACGATGATCATCGGACGTTCGGCGTTCTTCAATGCGTCGAAGAAGCCCTGGCTCGCGCCCTCGATATTGGACAGCGTATCGGTGCCGGCGCCAAGATAGGTGTAGTCGAAACGAAGATCGGAATTCTGACCGATCACGCCGACCGGGAAGTTGCCGAGACGCCAACGCTTGCGGATCCGGGCGTTGAGGACGGAGGCCTCGAAACGCGGATTGGCCCCGACGATGAGAAGCGCATCGGCATCCTCAATCCCGGCGATGGTCGAGTTGAAGATGTAGGAGGCACGACCGTCGGCCGGATGGTTGATCGAGCCGTCCTGCCGGCAGTCGATATGGGCCGAGCCGAGCTCTGCCATCAGCCGCTTCATCGCCCACATCTCTTCGACGGCGGACAGATCGCCGGCGATCGCGCCAATGCGGGACGGATCGGTCGCGTCGACCTTGGCCTTTACGGCTGCGAAGGCTTCCTGCCAGCTTGCCGGCTGAAGACGGCCGTCGCGCCGCACATAGGGACGGTCGAGACGCTGGGTGCGGAGCCCGTCCCAGACGAAGCGCGTCTTGTCGGAGATCCACTCCTCGTTCACCGCCTCGTTGATGCGCGGCATGATGCGCATCACCTCGCGGCCGCGCGTGTCGACGCGAATGGCCGAACCGACGGCGTCCATGACGTCGATCGTCTCGGTCTTGGTCAGCTCCCAGGGCCGCGCTTGATAGGCGTAGGGGCGTGAGGTCAGCGCGCCGACCGGGCAGAGGTCGATGACATTGCCCTGAAGCTCGGAGGTCATTGCCTGTTCGAGATAGGTCGTGATCTCGGCGTCCTCACCCCGGCCGACGAGGCCGAGCTCGGAAATGCCGGCGACCTCCGTCGTGAAGCGAACACAGCGTGTGCAATGGATGCAGCGCGTCATGATCGTCTTGACGAGCGGGCCGATATATTTGTCCTCAACCGCGCGCTTGTTTTCCTTATAGCGCGAGGAATCGACGCCATAGGCCATGGCCTGGTCCTGAAGATCGCACTCGCCGCCCTGATCACAGATCGGGCAGTCCAGCGGATGGTTGATCAGCAGGAATTCCATCACGCCCTCGCGGGCCTTTTTCACCATCGGCGTCGTGGTAAAGACTTCCGGCGCCTCGCCATTAGGGCCCGGGCGGAGATCGCGCACGCCCATGGCGCAGGAGGCCGCAGGCTTGGGCGGTCCACCCTTCACCTCGACCAGACACATGCGGCAATTGCCGGCAATCGACAGCCGCTCATGGAAACAGAAACGCGGAACCTCGGCACCGGCCTCCTCGCACGCCTGAAGCAGCGTGTAGTGATCCGGAACCTCGATCTCCCTGCCGTCGACCTTGAGTTTCGCCATGGTCATACTTTCTCTTCCAGACGATCAATGCGGCCTTCGAGCGACTTCCGCCGCTCGCTGACCCGCTCGTGCCGGACATTCGCATGGGTGGCGAAACCGGCGATCGTGTACATCGTCTCGTGAATTTCGTCGTTGCGCTGTTCGAGATGAGCGAGCCGACCACTCATCTCGTCGAACCTGGGATCATGGTCTTCGAGCTTCGCGCGGATCTCGCGCAGCAGTCCCAAGACCAGATTGTCCGGCTCGCCTGCCATCATCCTTACTCCGCAGCCACCAAGGTCGGCCGATCGGCATCGGCATCGCGGCTGAATTCGTCAATGCGACGCTCGATCTCGGCACGGAAATGGCGCACCAAGCCCTGGATCGGCCAGGCTGCCGCATCGCCGAGAGCACAGATCGTGTGGCCTTCGACCTGCTTCGTCACCTGAAGCAGCATGTCGATCTCACGCTTCTGCGCGTTGCCCACGGCCATGCGCTCCATGACGCGCCACATCCAGCCCGTGCCCTCGCGGCAGGGCGTGCACTGACCGCAGCTCTCATGCTTATAGAAATAGGAAATGCGGGCGATCGCCTTCACAATGTCGGTGGACTTGTCCATGACGATGACCGCCGCAGTGCCAAGCGAGGTCTTGATGTCGCGCAAGCCGTCGAAATCCATCGGCGTGTCGATAATGTCAGCGCCCGGAACGAGAGGGACAGACGAGCCGCCGGGGATGACCGCCAACAGATTGTCCCAACCGCCACGAATGCCGCCGCAATGCTTCTCGATCAGCTCGCGGAACGAGATGCCCATGGCCTCCTCGACCGTGCAGGGCTGCTCCACATGGCCGGAGACGCAGAAAAGCTTCGTGCCGGTGTTGTTCTGACGCCCAATGCCAGCGAACCAACCGCCGCCACGGCGCAGAATGGTCGGCGCGACCGCGATCGACTCCACATTGTTGACCGTCGAAGGGCAACCATAAAGGCCGACATTCGCCGGGAAGGGCGGCTTCAGCCGGGGCTGGCCCTTCTTGCCTTCCAGGCTTTCGATCAGCGCCGTCTCTTCGCCGCAGATATAGGCGCCCGCACCGTGATGGACGACGATGTCAAAATCCCAGCCGCATTTGTTGTCGCGCCCGAGAAGGCCGGCCTCATAGCATTCGTCGACGGCCCGCTGCAGCGCCTCGCGCTCGCGGATATATTCGCCGCGAATATAGATGAAGGCCGTATGGGCCCCCATGGCAAAGCCGGCGATTACACAACCCTCGACCAGCGTGAACGGGTCGTTGCGCATGATCTCCCGGTCCTTGCAGGTCCCAGGTTCGGATTCGTCGGCATTGACGACGAGATAATGGGGGCGGCCGTCGGACTCCTTCGGCATGAAGGACCATTTGAGACCGGTCGGAAAGCCGGCGCCGCCGCGCCCGCGAAGGCCCGACGCCTTCATCTCATTGATGATCCAGTCACGCCCCTTGCCGATGATGTCGGCGGTGCCGTCGAAATGGCCACGCTTCATGGCCGCCTTCAGGCTCTTGTCGCGGAGCCCGTAGATATTGGTGAAGATGCGGTCCTTATCGGAAAGCATGGGTCTCCGCTCCTTCTGGCAACTTACGAACCGGACGGCGTCTGGCCGCCATCGGCGAGGGTTTTCGCCTGTTCGGTCCATCGATCACGGACCGCACGCCCTCTGAAGTTAAGATAATTATCCACCCAGACGAGCTCTTTCTCGCGCCATGCGGCGATCTGCCAGAAGTGATAGACGCCCAACTCGTTGAGCTTGGCCTCGATCACAGGCCCGATCCCCTTGATCGCCTGAAGATCGTCCTTTTCGCCCTTCGGCTCCGCGAGCAGATCCTGCGGCTTCTCGCCCTCTCCGGCAGGACCATGGGCGGGATCACCCTGATCGCCTTGAGCCTCGGACGCGAATGTGTCGTCATGGGCCGCGCCTGAGCTCACATCATCCGTGCCGGTCCGCTCGCCTTCCAGTTGCCGAGCGTTGCGATTGACGAGATCGGCGTCCTTGCGCTCGGAGCCGACGACGGCTCCTTCGGCATCATCCAGCTTATGACTCGGCGCAATGATCGCCGCACGGGCCGCAGCCTCTTTGCCGATGATGTCGCCACCTGAAGCCGCGCGATCGGCCTCGCCGTCGTCGGCTGTCACATGATCGGTCTCGGCCGCATCACGCTCGGCCTCGCCGGTGCCGCCCTCACGCGCGCCGCCCTCCTGACCGGAAGCCGGCTGGTGAGCTTCAGCGACGAGTTTCTCGCTCTCCATATCCTCGGAGGCATCCGGGACATTGCCGTCCTCGGCCTTGCCGGCACCGCCGATCGCCTTGTCGGTATAGGGCGTCTGCGTATCGGGGCGACCGGCCTTTGAAGGCGGCGTCGAAGCGGCACCGCCGCCAATGCCTTGATCAGACGCACCATTGGCCGGGCCGTGGCCAAATTCCTGCTCCTGCTCCTGGATCAAGTCGTCATAGTCGCCTGTCAGGGAGGTCAGCCCACCGATCGGTACCGACAGATGGCGACCGTTCTGCGGGCCAGGCTTGATGCTCGCCCCCTTGCCGGCATCGAACGCCTCGATAATCTCTTCGAGACGCTCGGGCGTCAGATCCTCATAGGCGTCCTTGAAGATCATCACCATCGGCGCGTTCACGCAGGCGCCCTGGCACTCGACCTCTTCCCAGGACAGCGTGCCCGATTCGTTTCGATGGAATGGCTCGGCGTGAATGTGCTTCTTGCACACCGCCTTCAGATCTTCTGCGCCGCGCAGCATGCAAGGCGTCGTGCCGCAGACCTGGATATGGGCTCGCGTGCCAACCGGGGCCAGCATGAACTGGGTGTAGAAGGTCGCGACTTCGAGCACACGAATGAGCGGCATACCGAGCCGGTCCGCCACATGCTCAATGGCGGCCTTCGTCACCCAACCATCTTGCTCCTGGGCACGCATGAGCAACGGAATCACCGCCGATTGCTGGCGGCCTTCCGGATATTTGCGAATCGTCTGATCGGCCCAGGCGGCGTTTTCGTCTGTGAAGGCGAAGCTCTTAGGCTGGACGGCATCATCCGCGAGACGTCGAACGGACATCGGACCTCGACTCTGGAACCATTTCAATAAGCGCGGTTTCGGCGCGTTCTATCACAGGCTGGGCAAAAGGCCAGCAGAATGAGCAATCCCTGCCGCATTGCGGCAATCGGCACAAGGGGTCTGGCCCTCAAGCCTCCCCGGAGCCCGCATCTTCGGGCAAATCGGCGAAGAATTCGGCGACAGCCAGTCTGATTCCTGGCGGGTCGAGCGACAATTCGTCCGCAGACCCAGCGATACGAACCTGAAAGCCTCCGCCTTCGATCGCGCGTTCATAGTGGATGACCCGCCGGTCCGGGATCAGAACGACAAGATAATGCCGGACCGAGGGAATCGCGAAATAATCAATCAGCTTGCGTTCGCGATCAGTGGTGGCCGAGCTCGGCGAGACGACCTCGACGAGAACCACGGGATTGTCCGCAATCTTGCTGTTGGGATCGAATGGCCCGCAGTGAACGAGCACGTCAGGCTCGCGAAGCGTATCCTCGGCGATGCGGACGCTGACGCCATCGATGAAAGCGTGGCAGGTCGATCGCTCGGCCGCTCTGAGCGCACGACGCATTTCGATGGCGATCGAAAGTTTCACCATCGCATGGGCGATGCGCTCGGCTTGCAGACGGACCGGAATGCCGTCGACGAGCTCATAGCGCTCGCCCTCCCCCCAGCTTGCGGACCAGGCTAGGAATTCATCTGCCGTCATCGGCGATCGATCATCTCGAAGAGCGCTCATGGGGCAAGACTACCATGCGAAGGCGCATAGGGCAGGCTTAAAATGCGAAAAGCGGCCGGAGGGCCGCTCATCAAATCGTCAGCGTCGAGGCCCGAGAAGCCTAGCGGTCGACCTCGCCGAACACGATATCGAGCGTTCCGAGAATGGCCGAGACGTCGGCGAGGAGATGGCCCTTGCACATGACGTCCATCGCCTGGAGATGGGCGAAACCCGGTGCGCGGATCTTACAGCGATGCGGCTTGTTGGTCCCGTCGGCGACGAGATAGACACCGAATTCGCCCTTCGGTGCCTCGACTGCGGCATAGACCTCCCCTTCAGGCAGGTGGAAGCCTTCCGTGTAGAGCTTGAAATGGTGGATCAGCGCTTCCATCGAGCGCTTCATCTGCGGGCGCTTCGGCGGAACGAGCTTGCCGTCGGTCGCGGAGACCGGGCCTTCCTTCTCGGTGCTCGACAGGCGTTCAATGCACTGCTTCATGATGCGCGTGGCCTCGCGCATCTCAACCATGCGGATCAGATAGCGGTCGTAGCAGTCGCCGTTCTTGCCGATCGGGATGTCGAAATCCATCTCGTCATAGCACTCGTAAGGCTGCGACTTGCGAAGATCCCAGGCCGCGCCCGAACCGCGAACCATGACGCCCGAAAAGCCCATGGCCCAGCAATCGTCGAGTTCGACGACGCCGATATCGACATTGCGCTGCTTGAAGATTCGGTTGTCCGTCAAAAGGCCTTCGAGATCGTCGCAGACCTTGAGGAACGGGTCGCACCACTCGCCGATATCGTCGACGAGCTCCTGCGGGATGTCCTGGTGAACGCCGCCGGGGCGGAAATAGCCGGCATGAAGCCGTGCGCCGGACGCCCGCTCATAGAAGACCATGAGCTTTTCGCGCTCTTCGAAGCCCCAGAGCGGCGGCGTCAGCGCGCCCACATCCATGGCCTGGGTCGTCACATTGAGGAGATGGGAGAGAATGCGGCCGATTTCGGAATAGAGGACGCGGATCAGCTGGCCGCGCTTGGGGACCGTCACACCCGCGAGGCGCTCGATCGCGAGGCAGAAGGCGTGCTCCTGATTCATCGGCGCCACATAATCGAGCCGGTCGAAATAGGGGATCGCCTGAAGATAGGTCTTCTGCTCGATCAGCTTCTCGGTACCGCGATGGAGAAGGCCGATATGCGGATCGACCCGTTCCACGACCTCGCCATCAAGCTCCAGCACCAGACGCAGAACACCATGAGCGGCCGGATGCTGCGGGCCGAAATTGATGTTGAAATTGCGAACGTCGATTTCAGCCATTGGGCGTGCCCTGGTCTTGCGTGAATTGGGCGAGGAATTCGGCGCCGGTCATCTGCTTGCGATCGCCGGCGAAAGCGTACCAGTCGGGCTTCGAATCGATGAACAGTTCGACCGGGAACGCCACATCGCCCAGATCCTCGATCGCGGTCGCCGACACGGCATATTCACTCGCCTCGCGATTGCGCCAGAAGAGCGTCGAGCCGCAGGCCTTGCAGAAGCCGCGCTCACCCCATTCCGACGATTGATAGAGACCGATCAGATCGGTTCCAGCGAGTGTCACGGCTGTGGTGACATGGACCGCCATGAACGGGCCCGAGCTCCAGCGTCGACACACGTCGCAATGGCAAGCGCCGACTTGCGGCTCCTCGCATTCGAAATCCAGGCGGACACCACCGCACAGGCACTTCGCCTTCCACTGCCGCGCAGCCATCGTCCGCCTCCTAGTGCTTAGCCTTTTCGTCGCCGGGCAGGACGTATTCCGTCCCCTCCCAAGGCGAGAGGAAGTCGAAATTGCGGAACTCCTGGCGCAGCTCGACCGGCTCGTAGACGACCTGCTTGCGCTCTTCGTCGTATTGGACCTCGACGAAGCCGGTCAGCGGGAAGTCCTTGCGCAGCGGATAGCCCTCGAAGCCGTAATCGGTGAGGATCCGGCGAAGGTCGGGATGGCCGGTGAAGAGGATGCCGTAGAGATCGTAGGCTTCGCGCTCGTACCAGTCGGCCGCCGGAAAGACGTCCGAAACCGAGGGAACCGGATCATCCTCGGCGGTCGCGGTCTTGACGCGAATGCGGCAGTTCTGGCGCGGCGACAAAAGATGATAGACCACCTCGAAGCGCTTGACGCGCTCCGGGTAATCGACACCGGCGAGATCGATGAAGTTCACAAATTGCGCCTTCGGATCGTCGCGCAGATAGGTCAAAACCTTCACGACATGTTCGGGCGAGACGACGAGCGTCAACTCGCCGAAGCGGAAGAAGTGCTCTTCCAGGCGGTCTTCCAGAGCCTCGACGATGGCATCGCGAAGATCGGCGGAAATGAAGTCCTGCATGGTCAAGGAGGCCCTTTCCGCTCAGCGCTCGATCGTGCCGGTGCGGCGAATCTTCTTCTGCAGCAGCATCACGCCGTAGAGCAGCGCCTCGGCGCTCGGCGGGCAGCCCGGCACATAGATGTCGACGGGCACTACACGATCGCAGCCGCGCACGACCGAATAGGAGTAGTGATAATAGCCGCCGCCATTGGCGCAGGAGCCCATGGAAATGACGTAGCGCGGCTCGGGCATCTGGTCATAGACCTTGCGCAGAGCCGGGGCCATCTTGTTGGTGAGCGTGCCCGCGACGATCATAACGTCCGACTGGCGTGGGCTTGCGCGCGGGGCGAAACCGAAGCGCTCGGCATCATAGCGCGGCATCGACATCTGCATCATCTCGACGGCGCAGCAGGCCAGCCCGAACGTCATCCACATGAGCGAGCCGGTGCGCGCCCACTGGATGAGATCGTCGGTCGAGGTGACCAGAAAGCCCTTGTCGGCAAGCTCGTTATTGATGTCGGTCACGAAAGGGTCGGGCGGCGCAGTCACCGAACCCGGCGCGCCAGCGCTCGCCACGTCCGTAGCGGGGGCCAGAACCTTTCTGTCGTCAGCTCCGAGGATCAATCCCATTCCAGAGCCCCTTTCTTCCATTCATAGATGAAGCCGACCGTGAGGACGCCGAGGAACACCATCATCGACCAGAAGCCGAACCAGCCGAGAGTCCCGAAGCTGGCAGCCCAGGGAAAGAGAAAGGCGACTTCGAGGTCGAAAATGATGAAGAGAATCGACACGAGATAGAAGCGCACGTCGAATTTCATGCGCGAATCATCGAAAGCGTCGAAGCCGCACTCATAAGCCGACATCTTCTCGTCGTCCGGCGCCTTGAAGGCGAGCAGGAAGGGGGAGACGAGAAGCGCCAGCCCGATCACGAGACAGATGCCGACAAAGATGACGATCGGCAGATAGGCGGAGAGAAGATCTTCCATCGAATGCGCAATCCTTCGGGCGTCGGGCCGTGCGACTGATTATAGTGCGCTGAACCCCAACCGTCGGCGACCATTAGCCCTACCGGCCTTACCCCTCATCGTTCGCGGGGGCGCATGAGGCCCGTTGACCATAGTCCGTTCGCCGAGACACCTAGCCCTTCAGCGGACTCTGCGCAAGCGCGAGAGAGAGGGTCATTTAGACGCTTTCCAATCCCCGCGAGCGCCGAAAGACGGCAATCTGGCGGGCGATTCTCGCCTCAATGGTCACGAATCATGACAAGCACTCATGTCGCGACGCAAAATCAGTCGCGGCAAAGCGAACCTGCCGAACGGACAGCGAGGACGTCGACGTTACGTGGGCGATTCGCGCAACACGGCGAAGGACGAGGCGCAGCACGTCCCTCGCCTCAGCCCTATCATCTCATCGAGATCGCAGGCGAGACGACCGCAATGACACGCAAAAAACCCGCGACGACAAACATCGTCACGGCCCAAAGTCCCATCGAAATTTCCGAGAAAAACGTGGCCACCCATGAGAGGGTGGCGCGAGTGACGGGGCTCGAACCCGCGACCTCCGGCGTGACAGGCCGGCACTCTAACCAACTGAGCTACACCCGCTTTTCCCCGCCGCCGAGGGCGCTTTTCGGCGCCGCCTCGTTGGCGATGACGGTCGTTTACGGGGTGCCATCCGCAGTGTCAAGCGCCCCGTTTGAAAGTTTCTCGGCGCAGGACGCCTTGGCCGCAAAACCCGACGGCTTAGGGCAAGACTGGCGCCCCGTGACAGATCGATGTCAGTGGGCAGATAGGCGGGATTCCGGGATCCAGCGCCAAATTTCGTCAGAAGTGACGCGCCCTGCCCCGAGCTGCGCTCCAGACGATGACCTGGGATGATCCATCGACTGACACGGCCATCGCGCCGGCGAATCGAAACGGCGATTCACCGGCGGGACGGTGTTGCCCCTTTCTTCAAGTCTCGCCCCTCGCTCTCCCCTTCGTCGGGCCGAAGCTACGGAGTCTGTGAACAGGGCGGGCTCCTTTTTCCCATCAGTACGAAGGGGGCGGGTGGAAAAGAGAACTGACTCACGGGTTTTGGGGCCGGTGAACGCGGTAACCCGACATCGACGGATAGAAGCTCGTTTAAAATGACATTACAGATCAGATATTCAGTCAGCCTCACCAAGGAAATCAAACCAGATTTCCGCCGGCCGACGCGCCCGATTTGGAATAATTCCACGATGCGGCTGGAATGGCTCTAACCCAGAAAAGGCAACGGCTCCTTTTCGGCGTAGATAACCGTCCTGCCCTCGCGCAATAACTTGACTCTTATATTCTTATTTCTTAGGGCGAAGACCATCCAGTCCCGTAGCAGGGTAACAGCATGTTTTCACTCCGCTCGCATGGGCGCGGCCCAACGCTCGCTTTCATGGTCGCCCTTGCGGCGACCGCCCCAACCATGGCGCAGGACACGTCTGCCGAAGCCAGTGCATCGACCCCGTCGCCGTCCTTATCGCTCGAATTGAACCGAGCAATCGCGACCGATAATGGCTGCCGGCTTGGTTTCGTGACGACGAACAAGATGGGCGCCGATCTCTCCAAGGCGGCCTTCGAGATCGTGCTGTTCAATCCAAAAGGGTTGATCGAGCGCCTGCTGGTCCTCGATTTCGGCGCCATGCCCGATGGGCGCACCAAAGTCCGCGAATTCAACCTTCCGGGCTCGCCCTGCGATTCGATCGACCGCGTCCTCGTCAACGGCGTGTCGGCCTGCGAGGGCGACGGCGTCTCAAAGGAGGCCTGCGCTTCAGCGATCCAGGCATCGTCGCGCGCCGATATCGAATTCGGTCTTTAGACAAGGCCAGCGTCCAAGGCGTGTCCAAGCTTCGATGGGCCGCCCAAAACCGCCGCGCCTCATCCTCACGGAATGAACCGCCAGACCGGGTTCTCCTCACTCCTCTTTTCGGTGGCTTCCTCGATGACGTCTTCAATAGTCCTTCAGCCGATCGTCGATCTCTATGAGCTTGGCGGCTTCGTCGTCCTGATTCTCACGGCGCTCTCCGTTATTGCCGTCTCCGTCGTCCTTCTGAAACTTTGGCAGTTTCTAAGCGAAGGCGTCGGCCGCCGCCGTGGCAGCGAGCGAGCGATCGAAGCCTGGGTGCGCGGCGAGGCTGACCAGGCACTTCTTCTCGCGGAGAAGGCGCATGGCCCCGTTGCGATCGTTATCGCCTCGGCGATTCGCGGTTCGATCGCTCGCGATCTGCCCCGTCAGACCGTCGAAGAGGACGTCCAGCGCGTCGCGACTCAGCGGCTACACCGCTTGTCCCGAGGCCTGCGCCTTCTCGAGGCAATCGCCCAAATCGCGCCGCTTCTCGGCCTGTTCGGCACGGTTCTCGGCATGATCGAGGCATTCCAGGCAATGCAGAATGCCGGTGCCGATATCGATCCCTCCCAGCTCGCCGGCGGCATTTGGGTCGCGCTGCTGACCACGGCGGTGGGCCTTGCCGTCGCCATGCCGGCTCAACTTCTGACAACATGGTTCGATGGGCGGATCGATAATGAGCGGATCGCGATGGAGACGGCGATCGCGGCGATCTTTACGCGCCGGGTCACCGATCGTGCGTCAATCGCCAGGACGCAGGCCACCGAGCCTCGCGAGGCCGCCGGCATGACAGGCGCCCGTCTCGCGCCGGGCGAATGAGCCGATGCGGATCGCGGCCAAACGCAAGAAGCGCTCGGCGCTGTCGGTCACGTCGCTCATCGATGTGATCTTCCTGCTTCTGCTCTTCTTCATGCTGACATCGACCTTCGTGCGCCATCAGGAGGTTCAGATCGCGGCCCCGGCCCCTCAGGGCGCGAGCGGGCGGAGCGTTCCGGACGTCCTCATGCGCACCGAGGCGGACGGCGCGATCGCCGTCAATGGCGAGGCGATTTCCGCGAGCGATCTCGTTGAGCGTCTCGCGGCCCTTCATGCGGCGGGTGGCACGACGCTCCTCGTCAAGGCGAGCGAGGGATCGGACAGCCAGACCCTCGTCGGCGCCGTGGAAGCGGCACGCCGGGCTGGGTTTGCCACGATCTCGGTCGCCGACTGACAGTTCAAATTCGAGAAGACGCGCCATGCAGCTGAACCGTCCCGAGAAGCGTCGCGGCCAGGATCCGACGATCGCCCTGATCAACATCGTCTTCCTGATGCTGATCTTCTTCCTCCTGGCCGGCACCATCGCCTCCCGGGGCGATGGCGATATCGAGATGATCCGCACGAGCGAGGCCAAGAACTCGCGTCCGCCGGCCGGCCCCATCGGGATCACGGCCGAGGGCGAGATCCATTATGGCGGCAAGACCGTGAGCGAGGAGGCGCTGCTGACCGCGCTCCGTGAAACGCGCGCCGCGCCAGCCGCCGAGCCGGAAGAAGCGGACGAGGCGTCCGCCGGCGAACCGGTCTCCATCGTCGCCGATCGCGCTTTGCCGGCGCGCGACCTGATCGCCTTCTTGCGCACGCTTCGCGAAGCGGGCCTGTCGGCGCGTATCGTCACGCGCTCGGGCGGGAGCCTTTGATATGGCCTTTCGGCGCCGAAGCATCGCGATTGCCCTGATCCTCTCGCTCGCTCTCCATACCGGTGTCGCGGCTTGGCTGACATCTTCGGCCCCTGACGAGAAGCCGATGATGGAAGGCGGGCCGGGTGTCGCCATGGCCGTTTCCGGCGATCCGTTCGATGCGTTGGCCGAAGGCGAGGAGACCAGCGAATCGGACGTCGCCCCCGCCGCCCAGACGAGCGAGACGGGTGAAGCGGAGAGGCCGACGGAAACCGCGCAACCTGATCAGAGCGTGGAAGCCGCCGAGGCCGTGGCTCCGAGCGAAACCGCAACCGCCGAGCCGGCGCCTGAGATCCAGCCTGATGATGCAACCGAGGCGCAAGCCGTACGGGCGGTCGAGACGGTCGCGCCTCAACCGGCCGAGCCACCAAGCGAAGTCGAGGCTGCGCCGGTCGAAACAGCGGAGGTCGCCGAAACCCTCCAGAGTACCGACGCTCAGGAGGTCGCAGCGATCGAGCCGCAAGCGCCGCCGGTTGCTCCCGTGACCGAGTCGGTCGAAGCGATGGAACCGCAGCCGGACAATGTCCCCCTTCCCACACGCCGGCCGAATCCCCCGCCGCGCCGTGTGGTCGAAGAGACGCCGGAGCGCACACGGCCAACGCGCCAACGCGCCGAACCCCAGAGGACGGAACAGCGCGAGACACGCAGTGGCAATCGCGGACGCCAAGAGACCAATGCCCAGCGCGGCTCGCGCGAATCCGGCCGTGCCCAACGCAGCGGCGGCGGGGGGTCTGGCGCCAACGCCACGGCGGCCCGTTCGAACTATTCGGGCCAGATTCTATCCCGTATTCGGCGAGCCCAGCGCTATCCGGCCTCCGCACGGCGCCAGCGCGCCGAAGGAACGGCTTCGGTCGCCTTCACGGTGACGGCACGCGGTGGCGCGAGTGGCATTCGGCTGGTCCGCTCGTCGGGTAATGCGCTCATCGATCGGGCTGCGGTCGATACGATTCGCCGTGCCTCGCCCTTCCCCCCGATCCCCCGCGAGGCCGGGCGAAGCTCCATGAGCTTCACGGTTCCGATCCGATTCCAGTTGCGGTGATGTCGCCTCCTGCGGCGGCTGCGATCGCTATGGCCCCTTCGAACGTGCTTGGCGCGGGAATACACGGACAGGCCTTTCGCGACCTCCTCTCGATCTCAGCGCCCCAAGCCGGCGAAGAGATCGTCATGCGGGCGGCCCGAACGTTGGATGTCACATCCGGTGCGGAGCCCCTGGCCGCCTGGCTGACGAATATCCGTCTCAGGCGGACGATCCTTCGCGAGAGACGGCTCGGGGCGCCTTCGAACAAGATCGCCGAGGCACAGGTCCATCGCAATCTATGCCGAGCGATACTCGGCTCCCTGTCCACCTTGTGGCTGATCGAGGGGCAGATTCCGGGCGGGGAGACGCTCGACTGTGTCGAGCTCGTCCGCGAAGGCGACGAACCAAGACCGGCGGTCAGGTTCTCCTCGGTCATTCATGGAGATGTCGAAGCCTTCGGCGCCGTTGTGGCCGACGTCGCGTCGCGCCTTGTGGCGATCGGCCAGTCGCCATCCGGCATCGCTCCCGCCTTGATGGAAAGCAATGGCGCGATCGGGCTTCTGGCTCCCTATTTCATTCTCGCGCGCCACGGGATCGAGGCGCGGCCGCTCTCCTCGGCGATCGACGCCTTTCTGAGGGAGACCGCTCCCCATTGGCGGCAAGCCGTCCGGCTTCCGTTCCTGGCTGCCAGCCTATCCGGCGCCGTCGAAATGGCGCAGCCGGGCCGCGCCGTCATTCGTGCGACCTGTTGCGCGAAATATGCCTGCGGCCAACGGGGTTTTTGCGGCACATGCCCAAAACGGTTGCAGGACGAACGGGCCTGAAGCCAAAAGACCGGCAAAGCGTCCCAGCGATCTCGATGGGCGAGACGGGGGTTAGCAAGGCCCCTACGCGCGAACATCCCGATGCCGTCTTCGACGGTTGCGACTGCAACGCCCTCGTGCATCAAGACCCATGTGCCTTAAGCGCGGATCGCCAGTAATCGGGATCCTCGTAAGCAGTCGGATCGTCCACGCCTGCCAGATGGAAGGCCTCTCGCCGCTCGACGCAGGTGCCACAGCGCCCGCAATGACGGTCCCCGCCCTTGTAGCAGGACCATGTCTCGGCGAAGGGCGTTCCAAGCCTTGCGCCTTCTAGAACGATATCCGCCTTGGTCCGGTGAACGAAGGGCACGTGAAGAGCCACATTGGCGTAGCCGTCGAGGGCGGCGCGTTGCATGGCCGCAAAGGCGTCGGTGAATGCGGGTCGGCAGTCCGGATAGATGAAGTGGTCGCCGCCATGAACGGCCGCCGCGACGGCCTCGTCCCCTTGGGCCGCCGCGATCGCGAAGCCGATCGTCAGCATGATGGCGTTGCGGTTCGGGACGACGGTGACCCGCATCGTCTCTTCGGCATAATGGCCGTCGGGAACGTCGATCTCGTCGGTCAGGGCCGACCCCGTCAATGCCGCACCGAGGCCGCTAAGATCGACGAGATGAAACGGCACGTCCAGCCTTTCCGCCGCCGCCCGGGCGAATTCGAGTTCCTTGCGATGGCGTTGACCGTAATCGAAGGAGACGATCCGGGCGAGAGTACCCTTCGAGGCGAGGATATGCGCCAGCGAAACGGAATCGAGCCCGCCGGAGCAGACAAGTGCGGTGTTCATCGGAAAAGACCCTTGTTTTGATGACCGGGTAGGCTGCGACCGGTGTCTATGTTTTAAACCCACGGAAAGTGGGCGTGAATCTTGGAGCTTCGTGGCTTCGGGTTTAAGCGTCAGATGACAAACCATCCATCGCGGCATTGAGCGATAACTCCAGATCACCTCGCTCTTCGTCATGATCTTGCCGCAGAGCCAAGCGATCGGAAAGCGGAAGGAAAGGTGCCGCCAGCCCGCTTATCCGCCTGAACGAACGGGAAACGGCACTTGACGGCGAACCCTTCGTGCCCCTAGAGCACGAGAGTGGGGCGGTTAGCTCAGTTGGTAGAGCGCCTCGTTTACACCGAGGATGTCGGCGGTTCGAGCCCGTCACTGCCCACCATTTCTCCCTTGTTTTTCAGTGGCTTGCGAATCGGTATACTGATACCTTCTACTACTGCTACCGTTATTGCTACCGAAACCCCTTAGCGCGATGCCTTCCGCCGGCCGGCCTGCCGCATGAAGAGGGCGCCGACTTCGCGCTGCGCATCGGGGTGATGATGCCCGTAAACGCGGAGGAGAACGTCGCGCGTCATCGACAGAAAGTGCGCGATATCGTCGACGTTCCCGCCGGACCACATCAACCACGTTGCACACGTATGACGGAAGGAATGGATGACGAACGGGTGGTCTTCGCCGAAGACGTCATCGAACGCGCGGCCGAGCGCTTTCTTGGGATTCGCCGCCCTGCCCTGCCACTCGACGAGGTTGTCCCGCTGCCGGGCCCACCGCCTCAGGTGGACGAGTAGCCGCTCCGGGATCCGGATCGAACCTGCGCGCTTCGTCTCGGAGACGATCTCACCCTGCGCGGCGCGATAGAAAACGCCGCCTTCGACATCGATCCACGGCCGGCCGGGCGTCTTTTTGAAGCTCGCCGTCCAGATGCGCCTCGACCGCGTCCCGGTATAAAGGGCGACCAACACGAACGGAACGATATGCCGGAGCGCCCGGACAGGCGTCCGCTTGCCGCCCTGGGCGACGCGAGCGGTCCAGAGGTGGTGGATCAGCGCGGCCGCCTGCTCGCGCGTGAGATGGTCCTGCCTCGGCGCGGCCTTCCGCGGAACGGTGATCCGGACCGTCTCGCGGCACAGACCGTCCTTCACGTATAGATTCACGGCGGCCCGCAAATCCTCCAACTCGCGCCTCGCGGCCTGCTCCGACGTCCGCTGAGCCGCATACGCAGCGCACGTCCGCCGATTCACGTCGTCGAGCGTCATCTCGCCCCAAAATTCGAGGAGCATCTGCAGCCTCGTCGAGAGGTCCTTGGGCCGCGCGACCTTGCTGCCCTTTTCCTTGGCGTAGTGCGCCACGACGTCGGCGATCGCCGTCTCCGCTGCCCGCTTGTCCTCGATCTCGCCTTCGGTCGCGTGCTGTTCTGCGAGATAGCGGGCTAGAGCCGCCTCAGCGCCTCGACGGTCATCCTCGCGGCATCCCGTGCTGCGCTTCTTTTCGCCGTCGCGGACGTACCAGGTCGCGTGCCTGATGACGGAGCCGTCCTTGTCCCGGCGTTCCGGGAAGAGCCAGAGTCGGGCGGGCTTCGATGCACGCGGCATGCTTCTCTCCATTCTGCGATGCCGCGGCGCGTGACGAAGATGCCTCGCCCGAGCCTCTCGGCCGGCAGGGTTCCGTTCGCGATCGCGGTCCTCAGGACCTTTTCGGAGAGCGCGCCGGCGAGTTCGGGCAGCCAGACGGCATCGGCGAGCCGGAGCGGCTCGTCGAGGTGCGCATCGGCAACGTCGGGGAGCGTCGTCGTGGAGGCGATCAACTGGTGCACGCGGAATCTCCGTTTCGGGGCGCGCCGGCATGACCGGCCCTCGCCACTTGATTCGGACTCTATGTCCGAGGGAGCGCGCCATTCAACGGAAGACTGCGGACAGGGTAAACGAAACCCCTCGCGGCGACGGACGCCGGAGGGGCTGTTTCGTAACCGGCAATCGCCGGTGTCGGGGCACTGCCCTCGGTCAACGGTCACGTCGAGAACGAGACGATCTAAAGCTACGCCTGCAGCCAGCGAGGCGCAAGTGGCCGATCGGCGGCATGGTTGCTGTTTCCCCACCGGGACGTATACATTTGCCCCCACGTTTCACCACACGACCAGTGGCGAAATGTGTGGTGAAACCGGACTCTGGAGAGGTGAATGGAAAGCCGCAGCGCGACCAACATCCTCCTCGCCATCATCGCGGCGACACTCCTTTTCGGCGCAGCGCAGGTGACGAGCGCCCTTTCCATCGTCTTCATCGTCGGCGCCGTCTTACTCGTTGGCGGGGCTATCATCTATTTCGGACTGTCCTGGGTCACGGCTTGGCTCGAGACGATCGGGACCGAGTGGGGCAAGCTTCAGGACGGAGACGCGTCGATCGAGACGCGGTGGACAGTCACCGTTTTCGCGATGATGCCGATCGCCGTCGTCGTCGGGATCGGCGCCGCATGGATGTGGCTCGGCGGAGATCCGGATCCGCTTTGGGCTTTCTTCGGAACGTTCCCCGGAGCGCTCTGCGGATTGGCGGGTGGCGTGATCCTCGCCTGGTTCTCTATCCATGTCGCGAGCGCCGGGCTTTCTTGGATGTCCGAAAACTACGGCACGATACCCGGCAGGGCATGGAGCTTCGCGGCCTATCTTCTCGCGGCCCTGTTCGCCGTCGTGGCGCTGCCGCGTCTGGCGTGGCGACGATCCCGCAAGGCCGGTGACGGAACGGTCGGGACCGTCGTCAGCACCTTATTCGCGGCGGTATTCGGTCTGCTGATCTCAATCATGACGGTCGGCATCGGCATCGCCTTGTTCGCCGGCATCGCGGACAGCCTCGGATACCACGTCTGACGCAGTTGCCGCTTTCCTCCGAATCAGTCTTGGGTGTCGTCAGCGCCATGCGCACGAGGTCCTCGGCGAGGGCTGGCGAACGGCTCCGGACGCACCACTCCGGAGCCGTTTCGTTTTGATCACGTCGCTTCCGGATCGAGATCGGACGGAAGATCGTCGATCTCGTCGGCGTAGAACGGACCGATTGGCTGAAAGTCGGAGACGGCTGCAGGCCGCCAGTCGGTCCGGTATTCGAAGCAAGGCCACGCAGGAGGATCCTCGATCACGTCAACGATCTTGGCCCTGCACGTCCACCATCCATCTTCGATCACGCGGACCCAACTCCCTCGTTCGAACTCGTCGAGGGCCTCGATCTCGCTGATCTCAACGATATGAATGCCGCTCTTATCCGAGCGAACGAGAACGTCGAACTCGATCGCGGGACCGCCGCCCTCGTCCTCGTCGAACGTCCCAGGCGCGGCCGCGCTTCTCATTGCTGCCAGACTATCGGAAGAGATCATGACGCCCTCCCGCTCGTCGAGATCGTGACCTCCGCCGGCCGGCCACAGAGGATTTCGGTCAGCATCGCCCTCCTCACGGACGCGATCGCCTCGTCCAGGCTCAGAAACTCGATCTGGCCGCGCCGGGCGCTCCGGACCACGAACGTCGGCGCCGGCCGGCCGGCGGTGACGCGCGGCCCAGTCATGACGTCCTCCTCGCGGCCTGCCATCCTTCGAACGCCGGCCAGAAGCGCGATCGCTCGCCGGGCTGCCTGGCGCTGATCTCTCCGTCCTTTCGCAGGACGAACGGCTGCCCCATGGGCGAGATCTCGAACGAGACGGTACGCCCGTTGACGACGAGGATATGAGGACCGTCCGCGAGGCTGACGTGCACGAAGTCGTTCATGACGCCCTCCGCGTGATCCGCCGCGCCTGCCTCTGCCGACGGCGCTCAGCCTTCTTTTTCTGACGCCGGCGCTCTTCCTTCGTGGCGATCGGCGGCTTCGTTCTCCATGGCGTGCCCAAGAGGCGCTCGACCTCGTCGTCAATGCCCAGGGCTTCGGCAATGGACATCGTCCTCATGCCGCCACCGCCTTCCCGTCCGTCGAGCCGACGATCTGCTTCCTCGCCCGCTCGACCCGCCAGAGCCGGTGGACGGCCTGCCACATCTCCTTACGGTCCTGGGTGAATTGTGAGGCGCGCTCGGGCGTCCTCTCAGACGCCATGAGGGCCTTCTCGGCGCGCTCCTCGCGCTCCGCGACGTCCGTCCGGTATCCGAGTTCGATGAGGGCGCGAGGAGCGAATGCCGGAACCTCGATACCGTGCAACGCCAGGCTCTCCTCCGGCTCATCGCCGATCTCGCACTGACCATCCCAGTCGCCGTGCTCGTCCCGCAGCATCCATTCGACGTCCCGGCACTCGAGATGTCGGCGCGTTGTCGAGAACTCGCCGTCGTCGATGACTTCGACGACGTGATGCCGGATGCCGATCGGGATGATCTGATGGCAGAATGCGCAGGAGTAATCCTTGCGGCCGTTGACTTCCTTTTCCTTGCAGTGGAGCGCCATCGTGTATTCCTTTGCGCTGCCGGCGTAATCCTTGAGCCGGTCGGTTGCCACGGGCCGCCGACGGCGACCCGCTCATGAATGTGCTGGATGCGTCAGAAAGAGACGACGCTACGCGGTCGACTTTTCGAGCGCTTCACGGTAGCGGCGATCGTCGGGCCACAGCCTGTCCGCCTGCGTTTCGTTGCGGGGGTCGCATGCCGGGTTGGTGCACGCGATCGGGAACTCGTCCTCGACGCCTTCCGGATCGAACGGCGCGTTCCGCATTACGAACCGCAGCGGGGTCCCGCAGTACTGGCAGGTGCAGCCATAGACTGCGGGGACGGCGGAATGGTCGTAGAGGTCGGCGTCGGCCTCTTCGTCGACGGCGGCCGCCGCGCAGGCCGGGCACTGCCCCCGATCGTCGGGCGCGAAATATTCCCTTCCGCAGTCGCACCCGTGAAGCGCCATCATTGCCGTGACGGGAACGTCGGAGACGGTCTGGATCGGGTCAGCAGTCTCGATCACGCGGGAGGAGATCTCCGCGAGGTCCTCGTCGTAGCCGTCGATCGGCTGGTGGCCCGCCCGGAACTCCTCATCTGTGAGAACGTAAAGGCTTCCCGTCGCGCCTCTCACCACCCAAGCGTTCGCAGGCACTTCGATCGGATACTGGCTATCGACCTGCTCCAGTTCGATATCGAAAACCTTCCTCTCGCCACCTTCGTCGTCGGCCTGATCGTAGAAGTAGGCCTTGCCTGCCACGACGGCCGCGAGGAACCAGTCCGGCACGGCGGAAACCGGCATGTCCACGACGAACTGGAACGCCTCGACCTCGATCGGGAGCCTGCGGTAGGCGGCGGCCGCACCGTCCTTCTTCGCCTCGGCCGGCTTCTTATTCCACGGCGCGAAGGCATCGATCTCGTCGAGGCTCGGCCACTCGCCCTCGAACCGCACGCACCGATCATCGACATGCAGGAAAGCAGGCGGCTTCGTGCCGTCCCCGACCCTCACGCCGGCCGCGACCGTCAGCCCGACGACCTCGCCATACGCCTCCGTCAGGTGCCTATCCAGCCACGACCGGATCGCCTCGCGCCCTTCCGCCCGGTCGCACCTCGAACTGCTGATGACCACGTCAAAGCGGCCGTCCTCGACGAGCGAACGGAGGAAGGCGAGAGCGCCGGGAACGGGGGCGTCGGACGCGGTGCCGGCGCCCTGCCAGCCGCTCGAGTAGGAGTGCAGGACGCCGTCGAAATCGATGGAAATCAACTTCTTGCGTGCCATTGTTCTTCCTTTCATGCCGGCGATCGCCGGTCTTGGGTGAAGGCGATTGATGAAGTTAGGCGGCCAGGCTCTTCGTCCGACGCCAGCGGCCGCCGGAGATGTGGCAGTCGCCGCCCGGTAGATCGATGAATCGGTGCGACCACAGTCCGGCCGGCGAGCAGTAGACTTCGATCGAGGCCGGTTTGCCGTCGAACATGATGAGGTCCGCAAGGAAGCGCCGGCCGGCTGCTACCCTCTCGACGGTCACGGAGATGACCATGCGATGAGCCGCCGGGCGGCCGTCCTGTAGGCAGGACGCGAGGTGGCGGTCGACGATCTGGGTGGGAGAGTTCATGCTGCGAGCCTCCCGGCCTCGGGATAGACGCGATCCGCTATCGAAGCCCGCGCCCACAGATCCAGATGATACCGGCGCTCGGGCGCTTCCGGCACGCGGCCGGCGACGATCCTCGCGTCGAGGCTCCACCATGCCACCTCGAGCGCCCGCAGCACCGCGACGACGCCGTCGAGCAGGCGGGTGTCGCTGAGATCGGCCGGCAGCGCTAGGCCCTCAAATTGCCGGTACACGGCGGCGTGCTCGCCTTCCGGATCGATCTCCAGAGTGAAGCCTGGGCGGCCGCCCTCCCTGTGCGAGGCGATCGCGAGACCGGGCGCGGTGAGGCGCCAGTCGGAACGGTCGAGGACGACGAATTCGCGGCCGTCTGTGCTGAGGTCGTAGCGGTACCGGGTCATGCCGCCGCCTCGGCGACCGTGCCTTCGATCCGCGCCCGCAATTCCTTCGACATCTGCTTGCGGTAGTGCTTGGACAGAGCCACAGCCCAAGCGTCGGACAACTGGGACCGCAAGAACAGCGGCATCCGACCGATGAAATGCCCCCAGATCGTATGGCTCTTGCCGAAGCCCCTCCTGTTCGCCTCGATCGCGTAGTCTTCGTCGAAGTCTGCAAGGATCCGACACGCTTCGTACCCGGCGACGATCTGGTCCTCGGTTGCGTCACGGGTCTGCTCGAGGACGCGGAGGGTCGTCTTCGACCAGTCGTCGGGACGGCGCCGAAGCATCGTCACGCAGTTGTCGATGTGCCGGAACTGCTGGTAGGTGAACGTCGGATCGAATTCGTCGTGCCCGAACTCCTTCAGGAACTCGACCACGTTCTCTTCGAGAGCGATCCGCGGGTGGCGGGCGACGATCGCGACGCGTTCGATGTCGGCGGCATTCCGCAGGTCACCCTTGACCGAGAAAACGCTCCGATGGGTAAAGCAGATGCCGAGAGCCTCGATCTCTTCGATGAACTGCGCAAACCTCGGCGTCTTCCGTCCGTAAGAGTCGAAGCCGGAGCACTCTTCGCCGTAGACGGTGAAAGGAATACTGCCGTCTTCGCGGGGACGTTCCCAACGCCCGCCGAAGGTGAGGCAGGCGATGATGTTGTCGGTATCCTTCTCAATGAACATGCACGTTCTCCGTTCGCGCGCTCGGGCGCGTTGCTAAGTTGCTGACATTTCTGGACAGTTCGGCCCGCTTCCCGGCTCTATTGTTATGTTCTCAAGCCGCTCGATCCCGGCGTCGCTCGGCGGCCGCGAGGAACCGCCCGACAAGTTCGGAGACGGTCTCCAGATCGCGGGCGTCGAGCCTCGAAAGACCGGGCACCAACTTCTCCGCGGACGCGTGCCCGGTGTGCTCGTCGACGAGGCCGAGGAGCCAGTCGACCGAGACGCCCAGGACCCCGGCGAGGCGGACGAGGGTCGGCGCGGACGGGGCTTTCTCGGCGGCTTCGTATGCGCGGACGGTCCTGAGATCGACGCCGGCGGCGCGGGCGATGGCGGACTGCGTGAGATCGCGCGCTTCGCGGACGAGGCGCAGGCGGTCGGAAAGCGTGGTCATGAGGACCTCCGAATTCGGTGAAGCTTGCCGGCGACCTGTGTGCGCCGGAGACCAGTGAGGAAAGCGATCTCGCGGACGGTGAAGCCGCAGTCCGCGAGGAGGAGGACGCGGCTAGTCTGGAGCGGGGTCCACGTCATGCGGCAGCCCTCATCTCGTCGATGCGGATCCCCGTCACGTCCTCGAGCGTCCGCTTCACGCCCTTCGCCGGCATCATCATCGTCTGGCCGATCTCGCGTTCGAGTTCGACGTATTCCCGATAGAGTTCCGGGCGCGCCCTCGCGGCTGTCGCCAGATCGCTCGCGGACGCCATGATGCAGAAGCAGCATGAAAGCCGCGACATACCGAGATCGTAGGCGTAGTGGCGCTTCTGGCCGGCGTCGGCGATCGTCGCCCAGACCTCGCCGATCGTCATTCCGTGGACCGGAAGCCAAGTCCACCACTCGCGGCCGGCGGCGGCTTTGCTGAGTTTCGTGCCCTTGGTGCGCTTCGCTTCGTGCTCGCGTTCCGAGTCGTTGACGAGGACCTCGCGCTTCGCGCGTCCGGGGCTCTCTTCCGCCCGCAGGCCGATGCAGTCGACGACGCGGCCGCCGAAGCGCGGGTGGGCGTGCAGATATCTGGCGATTTCGCGATGGATCGGGCCGCGCTTGAGATCGCTGGTGCACTGGCGGTTCTTGGGCGACGGGAACATGCCCCGGTTCGCCGTCATCGAGAGGAAGTCCTTGTTCTCGTTGCGGCAGACGATCAGCGGGAGTTCGCCGATGGTCTCCCGAATGTGCTCGACGTTGCCGGGCCATTCGACGCGACCGAGATCGGCATGGATGACGAGGATCTGGTCGGCCGGCACCAGCGACCGGATGACGATCGCCATCGCCTGGCTGTCCTTGCCGGCGGAGTGGTTGATGACGAAGAGCGCGCCCGAGGCGATCAGATCGCGGATCTGGTCGGGGACGGCGTGCTGGCGGGGTCCGAAGTCGAAGGCGGTCTGGGTCACGCGGCGATCCTCGCGTTCGCGCCGGCTTCAGCGAGGAGCCGTTCGACCGCCTCGACCCGAAGGCCATACTGCAGTGCCAGCCGGCTCGGCCGTCAACCCTCGCGAGCGCGCTCGACGATCCGCTCGCAGTAGGACGGCCCGATGCTGCGGGCGGCGAGCAACCCGATCCGGCTGGCACGCGTCCACAGAGCCGCCTTCGACCGCCCCGTGACCTCGACGATCTCGTCGAGCGAAATCCCGGACCGCCACATCGCCGCCAGAGCGTCGTCGTCCGCCCCCGTCCACGCTTTCCTACCCTGCCGCATAGCACCCTCTGCGCCTGTATTTCTGGCCCGCTTTCAAAGGGCCTCGAAAACAAGATGCAGATTCGGCGTTCACCCCGCAAGTACCTGATCTCTTGCCAACATCGCGTCTACCAGCCCGTTAAAGTCGTAGACGACGATCTAGACCTGAATTCCAATCCTTCCGGACAGAAACCCGTAATCCTTTACTGCCCCCTAAAATGGGGCGGTCTGGATTCCTTTCGGTGAGGAAGGAGGTTTCTTGCTGGCCCGCGCGATATTTTTTTCGAGGGCGCCGGTTGGGCGTCGGAAAACGGAGAAACGGGATGCGTGAGATGGTGAAGGATGCCGGCGCAGAGGTCCGGGATCGGGTGCGCGGGATGGTGGAGGCGATCGTCGAGCGCGTGAGGATGCTCTTCGCCTGGCTGACCGGGGGCGAGTATGTGCCGCCGGCGCTGGCGAGCCGGGCGGCGGCTACGATCGCCAAGGCGGTGCAGGAAGACGCGGCCGTTGCAGACGACGATCTCCCCGTCAGGCGGATGCCGATCCCGCTGCCGTCGCTGGGCGAGCGCGTCCGGCGGGCGGCGGACTGCATGCGCCACGACCGGGCGATCGGGAAGAACCTGCTCAATCCGGCCGACCCGGAGGAGGCGAAGATCCTGGAATGGCTGAAGCGTTATAAATTGGAGGCGCTGGATGCGATCGCCTCGACGCCCGCGTTCGCGCTGCAGATGCACGTCACCGGATGCAGGAGGCATCCGGGACTTCCGGGAATGAACGAGCCGAAGAAGGGCGTTCCTCTGGACGGGCTCGAGTGGGCGGCCTGGCTCCAGCGTTTCGAAAGGGAACGAGGCAACCAGGAGCCTTGCCCCGAGCGCATTCGACTGATGGCGATCGCTCTCGAAGAGCGGAATTTCAGCGTCGAGGAACTGATTACGCAGGCACGCCGAGGTCGCGGAGCATCTGACGCAGCATGAGGAGTTCGCCGTACGCCTCGTCGAGAGCCGCTTCCGCTTCCTTGCGGCGGCGGCGTTCTGCGTGGAAAGCGGCGGTCAGCATCTCGACCGCCTGCTCGCCGGACTGATCGACGGCTTCAAGGCGGCGGACAGCGGCTTCGAAGCGAGCGTTTTCGCACGCCGCGGCGATCTGGGTCGCGACCCCGAAACCGCCAGCGATCAACTTGTTCTCGAGTGACATGGCGGCCTCCGTTCGTTCAGTCATCCACCGTATGCATAGAGGAGTTAAAATCGTGTCAACATCGGATTTCCGCGAGCGTTTCGCGGCTGCCGAAGCCACGCGAAGATGGCGCGAGGCGAATGCTCACCGCCCCGATCCGCGCCGCTGCGACCGTGTGATCGTCGAGGCGCTCGTCGAATATCTTCGAACGACGCCTGGCTCCGACGCGCTCATGGCTCGCCTGATCGCCGACGCGACGGCTGGGCTCGTCCTGCAAGGCTATCCGGAAGAGCACGCCCGTCGCGAAGTCGCGAGGAGGTTGCGCTACATGACCGAACCCAAAGGCATTGCATCCGGCTCCGTTCGCGGGGCCCTCGACCGCCGACGCTATGCCGAGAACTGCCCGCTGACGCTCTGAGCGAGCCCTCCAAGACCGACGAAGACGACGACCCCGGAGGCCCATGGTTTCCGGGGTCTCTTTATATACGGCGTGATCGTCCAGACCCGAGTACGCCCCCGTTACTTCCTCATACGCCGTATCAGTTCCGGAATATCGAATCGCCGATCCAGAACTCGGCGCGACTCCGCGCAGGGTCGGCGCCTCGGTCGAGACACTGTCGAAGGAGCAGGTCGTGAGGGCGGAGGCATTCGTCGGGCTCGACCTCGACCGCGGCTTCGAGGGCATCCAGGATCGGCACTGGGGCCGACTCGGGATGCTCGCCGACGCGCTGTCGTTTCAGCCGGAAAGCCGCCGGCGGGTGACGCGGATGGTGGGGTGCTGGGAGGCACTAGCGGACCGACGCGACGCGCTCGTCTGACCCGCCCCGACATCGCCGGATTGACCAAGGCCGCCTCCTAATCCGGGGCGGCCTTCCTCGTTCCGGGACGGACGTCTGGACGGCCGGGAGGCGTCGTGCGAGACAGAGCCGGACCGGATGCACTCTGGCCGCGAGAGAGGCTCCTGACGCGCCTGCGGAGGTATTTCAGCCGGTCGTGACGATTGCAACCGGGAGGCTGTAGACGGGTTTCGGGTGCAACCGTATAATCGCGCATGCGGACACGATAACTTTCAGGCGTCGTAGACGCCGCACCGTGGTATATACTGATGCACCCCGTTTCGAGGTTGTAGGCGATTCTGCACCGCGGTGGGGGTTTATCGTATTGCGGTCACTACGTGCCCGCCGTGCCTCATCCTGAAATGTCCGGGACTGTCACGAACGATGAAAGGCCGGGGGCCTCCGGCCTGACTGACTGGCACTCCATGATCGGCGGCAGTTTCTCTTCCGGCACCGTGGTGGAATCGGGTCGTGCCAGCCCTCCCAGGCGGCACCCTTCACGGACGTGACGCGACCGTCGTGCCCTGCCCGGCACCGGCGCTCTCCACCGGCGAAAATTATTTTCACCCGCCATGAGCGCGTCTGATGCTCGAAAATGGCACTCTCGGCGGCAAGGCAGTCACCGCCGCGTTTCCGACCACGCAGCACCCCTCCAGACGCCTCTCCGGCCCTTTCCGAACGACGCCCGGAACACCTCTTAACGGGCTTTAACCTTCAAGGATCGCAGGCACTTGCGGCATTCCGGCCGTGCCGGCATCGTCCGATTCGCATACCCGGAAACGGCTCGAAAGGAGCATCGCCGCATGACCGACACCGACTTTCTTCCCGAACACGTGGACTTCGACACGACCGGCCTTTCCCCGGAGCAGATCGAGGAGCGTCTCGCGTACAGGCGGCTCGCGAACGAAGAGCGCCGGGACTATCTCGACAACGCCTACCCGCTCCCGGACATGCCCTGGATCGCCGCGAGGCTCCCAATACGTGCGATCTTGGAGCGCGGCCGCTGGACCACGGAACTCGTCGACCGTCTCGCGCCCGGCGACGTCGTCCTCGTCGTCGAGACCGGCGTCACGGATTACGGGCCGCGCGAAGGCGCCGGCGTCCGGCGGAAGCACGCGGATCCGGACCTGAAGGCTCGAGTGCCCCGCCGTGACGAGAACGGCGACGTCGTCCGCGGGGTGCGGATCGTCTACGGGCAGGTCTACGATCTCTTTCCGGCGACCGCGCCGGCCGGCGCCACGGGCGACCATATCGACCACGGTTGCCTCGCACGCGTGCGCGTCCATCCGATCGCGAGCGAAGGGACGGATGCCTTCGAAGGCGAGCCCGAGCGCCTCGCGGCCGGCCACGACCCCCGGCATCACCTCGTTTTCGACGTCCATCTGGCCTGCCTCGGCCTCGACAGCCCGAACGCCGTGAAGAAAAGGCGCGTCATGCGGCTCGTCGGAAGCGGCCCGGACGCCGAGGACCGCGAGTTCTACTGGGAAGAGAAGATCCGCGCGATGATCCGCGTCCGCGTCGACAACCTCTCGAAGTGGGCGAACGAGAAGGCCGCCCTTCTCTCGAAGATGGGCACCGCGGCCGCCGCCAAGGACGAACTCCTTTCGCTCCTCGACCCGGACGACCTCGACTGGTCCTTGCATGGCCCAAACGCGCATTTGTCGTGGGCCGCGAACGTCTGGTCCGGCGCTTACGGCATCCCCGCCGACATCCTCGCCGGCATCCGGGACGTCATCGCCGGCCGGCGGCCGCCGTCGCGTGATCCCCTCACGATCGATCCGGTCGCCATCACCGCCGACGGCAGGCCGATGGCCATGCGCAAGAGCGGTCCCGTGGTCGGGCGCGAGGAAGCCGAGCGCCGTGAGGCGTGCCGGATCGAGCGCGAGGACGAGAGCCCGATCGAGGAGTTCATGCCGTGGAAGTCCTCGCCCGAGTACCAGTATGCGCTCGCGGCCGAGTTCATGCCCGATGGCGGCGGCGAATGGTGACGCAAATGCCTGCAATTCCTTGCTTCTCGCGCGGCGACGCGTATAATCTGGTTCGCGAGACGTCTCCCGCGTGGGGCGAATCGAATAGTCACGACTCAGCCGGCCGAGCATTCCTCGCGCCGGCTTTTTTCGTGCGTGAGGAGGTAGCGCATGGCTGTTCGTGAAGGGCTCATCGAGATCGATCCGCGGCACCTCGCGCGGGTCCGCGAGCAGTACCGTGACCTCGGGGAGCAGGCATTCGGCAAGGCGCTCCAGAAGAGCGTCAACGAGGTCCTCGACATCGCCACGGTGAAGATCGGGCAGGCGTTCGAACGCGAGATCGAGGGCGGCCCGGTCCCGTTCACGCGCGTCCAGCCGCGCACCAAGAAGGGCAGCGTGATCGCGCTCAAGGGATTCTACGCGGCTCAGAGCGGCGAGGTCCTGGGCAAGGTCGTGGTCAGACCGATGCAGGCCGCGTATCTCAAATACCATCTGGGCGACGAGATGGTCCGCAGACCCGGCGACGCAGGTGTAGCCGAGGAATATAACTACATCCCGAGCGATGTGGCGGCTCTGGAACGGGGCCAAGGCGTCCGGCTGACAGCGCAGGGTAACCTGCCGAAAAACAGCCTCAAGAAGCTCATCAAGCGCGCCAACGCGACCAAGAAGAGCAAGAAGCACAGGCCGCTCTATTTCGGGCGCCTGGGCACGCCCGCCAACCCGGTCGGGCCGCTCGGCTTCTGGCAGACCCCCGAGAGGCCGGCCGGCTTCAAGGGTCGTGTCAAGAAGGAGTTGCTCATCCACGCGGCCAAGGAATCGAAATACCCGAGGGCATTCCTGCTCCCCCACTGGAACCGCGCCGTCGAGGAGGCCAGCACGCACCTGCCGCGCCTCCTCGACGAGTATCTCGCGCTCGAACGGACGCGGGCATCCGGCTCCGGATCGGGAGGCGGCAGTGTCTGATCGGCTCGACCTCGGCAAGCCCAATCGCGTCCATGACACGTGCACGGGCGCGGACACCGTCCAGACGCACGCGCACTGGATCGAACTGGAGACCGCGACCATGCGGGTCAGCCTCTGGCGCGATATCCGCCGCGGCGAGGACTGGCTCGTCAGGTATCCGGCGCACGACGGGTCCGGCAACAAGGGGCACGTCGAGAAGCACCGGACCGTCGAGGTCGCCCTCCACGCGGCCGCCCGGTTCCTCGCCCGGTTCGGGGGCGGCCGGCCCGTGGTCGCCCTCAACCTCCTCGTCCGGCAGGATGTCCGGACGGGACGCAGGACCGAATTCCTTCCCGCACACCTTCGACGTGCGTTCGGGAGGCCATCGCCGTATACGCGCCACGGAGCCGAATGGACGGCGGAACGAGAAATCCTTCGGAATCGGCTCGCGGCCCGCTCCGCCGCCTGACGGCCGCCGCCGGGCCGCCGCGGGGCCGCCGCCGCCGGCCGGGGGGCCCCGGGGGGCCGGGAGGCCTGCCGGTTGTTCGCCCGTCCGCGACGCTTTTCTCTGTATGGAGAAATTCCGGCGCATACCGCCGCCGCCGCCACCTACGGCCCTCGAAGCGACCCTTCCCGACGGTTTCGATCCCCTACGTGTCATGGCGTCCTGTGACGCTCATGGTTCGTCCTGACTGGCGGCACGATTCCAGTTTTCCGGCGAAACCCGCTCTCGCACCGTGATTGCCTGCCTCCGAATCGAAGGGGGACGCGATGACGGTCCGGAAGACGAACGAGCAGGCGGCGACGCGGCCGCGGACGAAAGCGAAGACGGACAAGGCGGAGCAGCCTTCCAGGGTCATGTCGCAGCGCCAGGCGATGCACTACCTCGGCGTCGACCGCGACACGATCGGCCGCTGGATCAAGCGCGGCTGCCCGTCGAAACCCGGCGGCGCCGGAAAGGCGACCCTCGTCGATCTCGCGGCGGTATGGTCGTGGCGCGAGGAACAGGTGCGTGCGGAAGAACGGGATCGCTTCGCACCGATCGACGATGGCGGCGGCGACGCTCCCGAGGTCGACCTCGATGCCGAGGTCAAGCGGCAGACGCTGAAGACGATGAAGGCGAAGCTGGGCCGTGACACCGCGGTCCTGGTCCATCGGCAGTCGTCCGAGCAGGCCTTCGCGCTCGCCCTCAACTCGATCCGCCAGACCATAATCGGCATCGCGGCCCGGCAGGAGCGCGACGTGCAGGGGTGGCCGCCGGAGATGGTCCGGAAATTCAAGGCCGACACGACCTCGATCTGCCGCGAGGCACTCCGAGACGCCCAGGCGATCATCGAGCGGGAGATGACGAAGATCGCGAGGACCCGCCTCGTCGAACTCGGTGTCGACGTGGACGAGGCGGACGACGACGAACCGAAGGACGCGGACGAGGAGGCTTTCGATGAAGAGGCCTGATCGTCGCCGCAAGTGGAAGATCCCGGGTATCGTCGATCCGGCTACAGACGCGGAGTTCATCGAGGAGTGCCGGGCTCTCGCGGCGAACGGCGAGATCGAGTTCTACCAGTCCCTCGGCTGGCTCTCGCATGGCATCGTCGCACCGGAGCCTATGCGGATCGCCGACTGGGCTTACGAAAACCTCGTCGTGCCGGCCGGCATGGGATCGCGTCACGGCAAGATGAAGCTGACCCCCATGCAGGCAGCAATCGCCGATCTCGCGCAGCGGCCGGGCGTGAAGCAGATCACGTACCTCAAGAACCCGCGTATCGGCTTCTCCTTCCTCGCGGCCGCGATGATGTCCTACATCTCGATGCACGAGAACGATTCGGTCATGTTCTACGACCGGAGCGCAACGGCCGCGAAGACCTTCTTCGAGGACAAGTGGATGAAAGTCGTCGATGCCTCTCCCGAGATCCGTGATCTGGTCCCGCAAGCCGCCTTCTCCGGCGACCGTCAACGCTGGGACAACCGCACGCTGACCAACGGCGCTAGAGTGAAAGGCCGTTCGTTCTCCAACAAGATCAAGAGCGATGACGCGAGACTGATCGTCGTCGACGAGGCCGGCGACAGTGCCCTTCAGGCGCGCCAGGCAAAGCCGGGTGCCAAGGGCAAGACGGACGAAGGCTCGAAGATGAGCCTGATAAAGCGCCGTGGCCAGGAATACGGGAACGGAGTCGTCCTCGTCGGTGGTACGCCCACGACCGTTGGAGAATGCGCGGTCTCCGACGAACATTCCCGTTCGACGCAACTCGAATGGTATATGGACCACTCGTGCTGCGGTCATCGCGGTCCGTTCGTCTGCTCGGTCGAGGAGGTCGACAAGGCGGAGAAGCACATCCCCCACGGCGCCGGTCTCCGCTTCACTGTCGGAGAGGACGGCTTTGCCGACGAGTGGTGGTACGAATGCGAGGCCTGCTCGGCTCATATCAACGAGCGCGAGAAGGTCTCGATGATGGCCACGGGGTCGTGGGAGATCGAGGTCTCCGGCGATCCGACGAACCTCGGCGTCCGCTCCTGGATGATCCACAGCCAGGATCCCGAAGCGACATGGAGGCACATCGCGAACGAGAGCCTGCACGCGAAACGGCACCCGGATGCCCTGCAGGCCTTCACCAACATGTTCCTCGCGCGGCCATGGTCGCCGCCGAAGCTGTCGTCGCTGGAGCCGCACGAATTCGTTGATCGGCAGGAGGAACTCCCGGAAGGCGCGGACATGCCGGACTGGGTGCTCTACCTGCATGCCGGCATCGACAGTCAGCAGGGCACGACGCTGCGCGACGACCGGCCGCCGCGGATGGAGATCGTCATCGTCGGCGTCGGGCTGAATTCCAGACGCTGCATCGTCCGTCACGCGATCGTCCACACGCAGCAGCTTTCCGACCGGGTCACCGGCGAGGTCGTCGACATGCCGGTCCTGCCGTTCACGCACGCGGCCGGCGAACAGGTCTGGGACATCCTCCGCAAGGAATACCGGACGGCGGACGGCCGGATGCTCCGCGTCCAGCGGACGTGCTGCGACGTGAGTTGGTCCACCGAGGACGGCATGCGGTTCTGCGGCCTGCCGGAGTCGCGTGGCCTGAAGATATTTCCGGTTCGCGGCGAGCGGGGACGGTTGCCCGTCATCGCGCCGACGGCCGACCGGGCCGTGTCCTGGCGCAAAGGGGGCAGCTATCAGAAGATCGGCGTTCTGAACGCGAAGGAGCATCTGGCCATAACGCTCGAGAAGCCCTGCCCGTCGCCGCAGTCGTGGTTCTTTCCCTCACATCTGAACGCGGACTTCTTCGCCTCGATGTGCGCCGAGCATCGTGTCGAGACGCCGGCGGGAAACCTGATCTGGCAGTCGAAGGACAAGCAGCGCGAGACGGGCGAGGTGTGGGACTGCATGGTCTACGCCTTTGCCGCCGAGATGATGGAGCGCCGCTGGACCGGCGGCTACGGCGTCAGGATGGAGCGGGCGATCGCCGTCGACCGGCGAGCGGAGGACGCGGCGAACGCGGCCGCCGCCGAACGCGTCGTCGCGGAGAAGGCGGCCGCGAAGTCCTCCGGCACTTTTCCGGCGAAACCCGCGCCCGATCCGGAGCAGCCTCCGGAGGAGACGCCGTCGGACGAGCCGCGCTTCGAGATCATCCGCGAGGATCCGGTACCGGTTCCGGCTAAGGTGAAACCGAAGCGGCCCGCCGGCGTGGTGATATTCTGAGGAGCCGCCCGTGTACCATTTCTGGACCGCCCCCGACCTCAAGGAGGCGATCGTCGAGATCGAGCGCAAGATCGCGTCCGGCGCGACGGCGATCGCCAGCCCCGACGCAGGCAGCGCCTCGTTCATGTCTGTCTCCGACGCGAGGGCTCTCCTGAAGACCCTGTACCGCCGATACGAGGAGAAGACCGGGGAGCGCCTCCTGCCCGACCGGCGGTTCACCGTCGTCCGCATGTCCGTCAGGGGGAGCGAATACTGATGGATATCATCTCGCGCATCGGGGCCGCGTTCGGCGGAAAGCGTTCGTCCGGCGCACCCCGCCGTCCCGGCTACCCGACCTCGATCTATCCGGCGGCCGCGCCCTCATCGACGCTGCCGCGCTATCGCAACCCGTCGCCTCTCGACCTGGTGCCGGAGCAGCGCCGCCTCCGCGAGATCATGCGGCACATGGCCCGGAACAATCCGGACGTGAAGTGCATCCTCGACCGCAAGATCGAGACGACGATCGGCGAAGGCCCGCAGCCCGAATCCCGCTTCCGCGAACTGACCGAACTCTGGCGCCGGTCGGTGCCGTATCTGGATAATCGAGGAGAACGCGACTTCGGGGACTGGTTCGCCGAGGACGTCGGTCGGAACTTCTTCGTCGACCGCGATCTCGGCATCCGCGTCCGCGATCGCCGCGGTAGGAAGATGTGGGGCGAGACCGTCGTTCCGATCCAGTTCCAGGCCCTCACCTGCGACTGGCATCCGGACGATTACGAAGGTCCGTGGAGGGGCAACGTCCGCTTCCGCAACGGCGTCGCCTCGTTGCACGACCAGAAGCTCGCATACGCCGTCTACGACCGGCATCCCGGCGATGCAGCGAGACTGGGCGAACAGGCGAGGATCGTCCCGCTGGAGGCCGGCGAGTTCTTCCACGTCTTCTCGTCATCGACGGGCAATCCTCGCGGCGAAGTCGCCTGGGCCCCCATGATCGAACTCGCGGATCAGCGCGAGGTCCTGCGGCAGATCGAGGTCAAGCGCCTCCAGAACGCGACGATGCTCTCGACCTTCCTCGAGCAGATCGCCGGCGAGGAGAACGACGCGGGCGGCATTCCGGGCGAGCCCGACGACGAGGCGTCCGATCCGTACACGGCGATCCGGAACCTGCGCATGCAGGGCGGCGACATCGCGCTCCTGCCGCCCGGCCTGAAGGCCAACATGCAGTCGCCGCCGGCCGGCGCCACGTCGTACGATACGATGCAGCGCAACCAGGCGATCGCTATGTGCGCCATTGCCGGCGTTCCGTATTTCGAGGCGCTCGGTCACCACGACAACATCCCGGAACGTTCGATGCGATACATCGGCGCCGGCGTGACCCGTCGCGCGAACATGGAGCGCAAGCCGCTCACGAAACTCGCGCTCCGGAAGATCTGGATCGCGTTCGTGACGATGGCGATCCTGACGGAGCAATGGGCACCTCCCGCCGGCGCTACCCCCGAGGAGATCTTCGAGCATACGTGGAAGTGGCCGATCATCCAGTCGGCGACGCTCGATCGCGAACTGACGACAATGGTCGCCATGGTGAAGGCGGGCGCGCTGCCGCTCTCGAAGCTCGTCGAGGACTACTTCGGGATGGCCTACGAAGAGGTCCTGCGCCGGTTCGCCGACGACGCGGCCCGCGCTCAGGTCATGGGCATCCGGACTCTCGACGCGGAATGGAAGCCGGAGACTGACGTCGCGAAGGCGGTCTTCGCGGCCGTCGAGGCCGAGGAGCAGTACGAACGCTCGCTCGTCGATGCCGCGAAGGAGGACTCGTCCGTGCTTCAGAGCCCGATCTTCTGACCTCACTTTTCCGGCGAAACCCTCTCTCCTTCTCGGGCAGCATCCCTGCAACGATAGGAATCACAGGGATCTCCCGGTGCCGAAGAAGACCGCGACCACAGTGACGAGGAAGTTGCCGACGCTCGGCCTTCGCGCCGCCGTGGCCGCGCCCGCGACCTGGAACGACGAGACGCTGACGGTGACCGCCGTCCTCGCCACGAACGCGCCGGTCCGGATGTACGACTGGGACAACGGCCAGGCGTACGACGAGATTCTCGACGTCGACGCTCTGACGCCCGAGCAACTCGCCGCGTTCGAGGGCGCGCCAGTCCTCGACTCGCACGATCGCTGGACGACGAAGTCCATCGTCGGTCGCGTCGAGACGCCTCGCGTCGAGGACGGCCCGACCGAAGGTATCCGGGCGCTCGTCTCCGAAATCCGTTTCTCGCCGACGGAGACCGACCTGATCGCGAAAGTGAAGGCCGGTTTCGTCCGGGCGATGTCGCTCGGATACGGCCGCCTCGGCGCCGTCGCCGAGGAACGCGAGGGCGACGTCGTCCTCGTCCGCACCCAGTTCGACCCGGCGGAAGTCTCCGCCGTCGCCGTGCCCGCCGATCGCGGTGCCGGCATCCGCGGAGCCGAGCGCTCCGCATCCACGATCACGCTGACCACCAAGGGGAAACGCAGCATGGACGCCGAGAAGATCAAGGCCGCGATGAAGGCGTTCACGGACGCGATTGACGCCGCGCTGGAGGACGATTCCACCACCGAGGACGATGCCGCGAAAGAGGAAGCCGCTCGCGCGGCCGCCGCCGCTGCAACCAGATCGGCTCCCGCCCCCGTTCAGCCGCAGGCGCCCGCCGCTCCTCAGACCCCGGCTGCTCCGGCGGCCGGCGTCCGCTCCGAAGCCGACCAGAGGGCGATCGCCGGCTATCGCGCGATCGCCGCGACCCGCGGCAAGACCGACGAGTTCGACACGTTCGCGAACGGCGGCTCCGCCGTCCCGTTCCTGCGCTCGCTCGCCGAGGGCTACGTCGCCGGCAACCCGGTCGAGATCGACGGCACCGGCACCACCGTGACCGCACCGGCCGAGAACACCGGTCGCCGCGGCAAGGGAGCCTTCATCACCCACGCCGAAGCCGTCGCCGGCAAGCGCGCCTCGTCCGACGCCGACATGGCGGCCGCGATCGGCGCGGCGATCGCCGGCGTGCTCGGCAAGAAGTAATCGAGAGGAGACACGCAGATGGACGATTTCACCGTAGTTTCGGCGGCTCCTGCCGAGCCGCATAAGGACACCCGCTTCGAGCCGACGCACCGCACCGGTTCGCATCTCGCATGGGAAGTCAGCGCGGACTTCTGCCGCAAGAGCGTCGACATCGACAACTCGGCCGGCACCGACGCGATCATGCCGGGCACCGTTCTCAGGGACGGTAACGACGACCTCGTCGGCGTGCTCTACGGCCCCGCGGTTCCGGCGGGCGAGTCCGTCTCGCGGACGGTCACGCACCGCGGCCCTGTCATCGTCAACGGCCGGAAGCTGATCTTCCCGGTCATCGCAGACGTCGCCGCTGATCCGGACGCCACGCCGCCGGTCGCAGCCGTCGACGGCGCCGCCGAGACCGCCGCGCTCGAGGATCATCTTCGAGAGCAGATAGAAGCCGCCGGGATCTCGATCCAGTAACGCCAGAAATTCAACGACGGCCGGTGGGGACCGGTCGTCGAACGAGGGGAAACGACCATGGATTACGATCCGATCTGGGACCACGACGCCTTCACGAACGTCCAGATGACGGCGGCGATGAACCTGCTGCCGCGTCAGGGGCAGGACATTGCCGACCACGTCCCGTTCACCGAGACGCCCGTCTACACCGAGGATTTCGCCCTCGACCGCACCACCATCGGCGAGATCGACCTCATCCCGTCCTCGGATCCCGGCTCGCCCGGCGATCTCATGAAGGACTACGAACGCTCGACCGCGCACAAGTTCTCCATGCCCTACTTCACGCGCCGGACCACCATCCGGCCGTCCGAGGTCATCGGAGCCCGCATTCCGGGTTCGAACGCGACCCGCGTCTTCGAGACCGAGCGTCAGAAGAAGCAGACCTATCTCCGCCGCGAGTTCGACGCGACGAAGGCGCACCAGCGCTGGCACGCCCTGTTCGGCAAGATCTACGACTGCAACGGCCGCCTTCTGCTCGACGTCCTCAGCCATTTCCAGATGCAGCGTCTGAAGAAGACGATCACGCTCGGCTCCTCGGTCGAGGCGATCGACGACCAGGTGATCGACTGTATGGACAAGATCGAGCGGATCCTCGGCTTCACGCCCGAGTGGTACAAGCTCATCGTGACCGAGAAGGGCATGAAGGAACTCCGCCGCGACAAGGTCTACAAGGAGATCCGGACCTTGAACAAGCAGAGCACCTGGGTCGATCGGCAGGACGGCCGCAAGGGCACGATCATCGCCGAGAAGGTCGAAGTGGTCTACTTCCAGAGCCCGCACATCGACGAGACGAAGAACCTCCTCGTCCCGATGATCCCGGACCTCGGCCGCACGATCAACGGTCCGTCCGCCTCCATGGATTTCGAGGGCGAGGTCCTGCCATTCTACTCGCAGTCCCAGCCGCTCGCGTGGAACGAGGGTCTCGAGATCAAGGGCTCGATGCGCACGATCTCCTACACGACCAGGCCCGACGCCGCGATCGAGATCGACTTCTCGAAGTAATCCTTCCGGCCGCCGCCGGAGGGGACGAGTGGCGGTGCCGGTTGCGGGGCGGACGGGAAACCGCCCGCCCCGTTTTCCTTCGGACAATCCTTTAGACGAGGCGAGACATGCTCCGTGCAGCGCGTACGATCGACGGCATCTACCCGGCATTCCCGCTCGGCGGCGCCGTCGAGGTCCTCGAGGTCGGTTCGACCTGGCAAGAGATCGCGGTCGGCTCGACCGATCTCGCGATGATCCGGGTTCCCGCCGATACGAAGCTCGTCCACGTTATCGCGACCACGGACGACCTCGCGGGCTCGAATGCGACTGCGCCGCAGATGGACGCGTCGTGGCCCCTCGATCCCGGTGTCTGGACGTTCTGCACCGACCGTGACCCCGACATGCGCTTCTATCTCGCGGTCGATCCTACCGATGCCCGGCCCGGCATCTCCGCGACGGCCCGCGTCCACGTCGTCTTGGGAGCGACCGGATGACCGCGACCGCACCCGTTCGCCGCCGCCCGCTTCCCGCACCACAGCAGCAGCCAGCCAATGCGCGGCCGCTCGGCGATCTCGTCGATGACGTCAGGCAGATTTCAGGAGGGACCGCCCGATGATGAGTTCGTACCAGCCGTTCGGCGGCGGCGGAAAGGGTGTCGATCCTCAGCTTGCCGCGGACGTCGAGGCGCTCGACAACGCGGTCAACGACCCCGAACTCGGCCTGCGGCCGAAGGTCGGCAGCATCGAGATTGACCTCGACGTCCTTGAAGCCGATGTCCGTGGCCCGGTCTATACCGAGACGACGACGTGGCCCGCAGGCACGACGCGCGTCTTCACGATCCCTTATACCGACGGGTCCATACCGACGCTGGGTGATCTCGGCCTGACCGAGCCAGGCACTATCAACCTTTCTGCGGCAAGCGGTCCGGCTGCAGGGCTCCCGTTCTCGTTCGGCATGAGCCCTGATTTCCTGTTCTCGACGATATTTCCCTACATTCAGGATGTTCTCGGTACGATCCCGGTCCTCGGCGCGAACGGTTCCCCGTCGACGCTCGACGTCGTCGTCCAGCCGTCCGCGGGATCTGTCACCGTCGGCGCGACGAAGGCCGCCTACGATCTCGGCCTTGCCGGCCTCGGGCAGAGCCTGACCGAGCGCGTCGAAGCGCTCGAAGTGCCGAGTGGAGGTGGATCCGGCGGACTGCCGGCGTTCTGGGCGGACGGAGACATCGTGCGCGTGCCGGAGGATTTCTCGACGATCGCAAGCGCGCTGGCCACCATTCGCGCTCGCTACCCTGCTCCCGACGCACGCGTCACGCTGCAACTCGGCCCCGGCTACCACGACATCGACACCCTGATCGAACTGATCGATGAGGATTTGTCCTTTCTTTCGATCGTCGGCAGCCCCGCGATCTACGAGACAGGTCCGATCTCGACGACTGTCAGCTATAGCGGTTCGTCCGAAAACTGGTCTGTAACCTACGCATTGACCTCGGATGTTCTCTCGAATTTCGAAGTAGGAGACTACGTCCAGATCACGTCGACGGAGGTTTATACCAGTCCCAACCAGCTTTGCGCGCAAGGTTACTTCGGCGTCACCGCAAAGTTGGGAGCGGGCTTCACGGTTTCCAACCTCGGCGGCGTTTCGGCACTGGCGGGCGCTACCGTCAGCGTGAAGTTCAAGAAGTACGCCACCCACCTGCGCAGCGACGGCGTCCTATTCCGCGGCATCCGTTCCCGCCTCCCGCAGTTTCGCGACCTCGGTATCGTCAACGCTTCGGACAGGGACGCGAACGGGTACGCGTTCCATCTCGGTGATTCCGTCTTCACGGATGGCGGGTCGTATTACACGGACGATCAGGAGGTCCCGATCCGGTTCGCGCTGAACGGCTTCGGCATACAGGCGACGGGGGAGAGCCGTATCGATCTGGCCGTCGCGATCAGTAACGGCCGCGTTCCCGTCGGAGTGTACGACGGAGTCAAGACCCATTTTCCGCGCGTCGTCATCACCGGAAGCCGATACGAATCCATCGTCTGCAGGGAACAGGGACGGGTCACGATCGGACATCACGGTTCCCGTTTCGGCCGTTCCGTCATCTGCGGATCGCCGGTCAACGCAATCGTCAACGACGGCAAGTCTCTCGTGACGATCGGGAATGCTTCCGTCTACGGGGCATCCGCGTCGGTTCTCAGCAGGTGGGAGTCGATGGCGCAGTTTCTGTCGACCGCCAATTACAACTCGGCGTCGCCGGCTGTGAGCACGTCCGAGAGCACGTCAAATCGCGGGTCGAGGAGTATCACCATATGATCGTCGTCATCAAGAAAACGTTCCCGCACCTCGTCTTCGCGACGAATTCCGACGCGCAACTCGAAGACGTGCGCGAGATGTATCCTGCGGAGGAGTTCGATTTCCGGTCGTGTTCGGGGCCGGCCGTCGCGGGCGAGACGCTCCCAGAGGGTACGACGCTGATCGAGATCCGTCCGGAGCCCGCCTGATGAACCTCGCCGCCCTCGTCGCCCGCACCGTCGCGTCCTCCCTCGGCTCGCCGGCCGTCGCACGCGTCGACGGCGTCGACTACCCGTGCCGCGCGACGCGTGCGACTCGCGAGATCCGCGTCGTCGAAGACAACTTCCCGGTCACGAAGATCCAGTCGTCCGCCCGCGTCGAGAAAGCGTCGGTGCCCGTCCGTCCGATCAAGAAGCGCGACGTCCTGACGATCGACGGCACCGAGTATCCGGTCCTGTGGTGCGAGGACCGGGGGGCGGTCTGGCATGTCGGACTGATGGAGCAACGCCAGTGACGCACGTCAATCATCAGATCGTCACCGCCGTCCGCGAGATCGTCGCTCGTGACCTGCCGGAGTTCGGCGGCCGCGTCTATCAGACGTCGTTGTCTCCGTGGGACGAGGTCAGCTACCCGGCCGCGTTCGTGTGGGGCGAGCGCACGCCCGTCTCGCTCGAGAGCCGCCAGGGCCGCCTGCAGCGCCGGCAACTCCGGCTGCGCGTTTCGTTCGAGGACCGCGTGAATTGGGACACGGACTTCGGCGCCGCCGCCGGCGATCTCGCGGTCCGGCTCGAAGCGGCCGTCCTGTCGCTAGTCGAGGAGATCCCGATAGAAAGTATCGAACTCGTCGAGGATGCGGGCATCGCCGTCGATAGCGGCACTGGCGACGACGGCAACCCGCTGACGCTGGTGTCGTCAGGCCTGGCGTTCGACGTCGTCTACTATACGGCGGAGGGTAAGGCGGACGCGTTCGTGCCGGCGTAAGGCATCAGTTCCCCGCGAGGAGCCCGACGACCCGGTCGTCGTGTCCGCTCACCAGTTCGCGAAGGACGCCCCACGAAACGAACGCTTCGTGTGATCCGTAGACGAACGGCAGGACGTCGTAGGGCGAGAAATTGAACGTCACCCCGCGCCTGTCGAAGTTGAAGTGCGCGAGAAGGCGCCAGACGTCCTCGTCGTCCTCCTTGTAGCCGTCGAAGAAATCCCGATCTTTGAGCGTGCCTTCCTGAAACCCGGCAGCGATCACCTTCTCGCAATACCCAAGCACCTTGCGGGCTTCGGTAACCGAGTGGCCGAGCAGCCTCTGGATGTCCATCGTGCCGATATCCTCGCCGAAGAAGTTCAGCGTGGTGATGTAATGGTTCGGATGGGCGGCTCTCGCATAGCCGATGTAATTGTAGAACCGGAGCGACAGCCGGTCACCGTCGCGGAAGAACTCCTCGGTGCCGACCGACCACTCGGACGTGCGCTCGTCTTCCGGGAAATCGTCGATTTCCAGCGTCCGGAAGTCGTAACGCGTCGAGAAGAAATCCTCGAGCGCGTGCGCCGCGATGGCTGCGTTCACCCACGTCCAGTAGGGTCCTTCGCCGTCGTATCGGAGATATTCGCCGCGGCATTCGTAGGTCTTGGTGACGTCTTCGAACTGGATCTTCTGCGAACCGCTCACGGGACCCTCCTCCTGGGAAACGATGGTGCTGGCCTGCTGCGGAAGGGCACGAGGCGGCTCTGCTCTCGGAAGCCTCACGTCACGGTCCGGGGCGATCTGGCTCCTTCGCTTCTCTATCACGCGTTCCAGGCGTTCCCGCCAGTCGTCGGCGAAATGGTCGATGTACTGGAAGCGGACGAGTTCGGGCGGCAGCCGGATCGGTTCGAGGCGGATGGAGACCATGAATAGATGACCGAACGGCTGGTCTTCGACGAGCTTGAGCGATTGCTTGATCTCGCGGATGACGACGCCGCTGCGCTGGAGAATTTCCGTCGAGCATAGGTGGACGACGAGGTCTGCCGACCTCTGGGCTTCGGCGCGTTCCGCGTCCCAGTCGGTGCCCCCGATGAGGGCTTCCTTGTCGAACCACACCTCGTCGCCCCATTGCGTCAGGAATTCGTAGATCTCTCGCGCCGCTTCCAGTCTTTCCGAAGCGTATCCCAGGAAAATCTTCACAGCGTCCCCGTCCCAATCCTTTCGGTTGACCCCCTCGGTAGCATCGGCACGCGTCGAATGGAAACCGGGACTTTTCCGGCGAAACCCTCTCTGCTGATCGGGCAGCCTCCTCGCGAACATCGGTGACATTCCCGAATCGCGACGAGGACTGACGCATGAAGAAGACCGGCTCCGGCTACATCTACTCGACGCTGCCGAACGAACTGCGCACGAAGGCGAAGTGCCAGATCCTCGCGCGGATCAAGGGCGACAAGTTCTTCCGGTCCCTCGGCGACACGACTTCCGTGACCGGCACGCGGACTCTCGAGGAGAGCGAGGTCTACAGCAACGAGACTCCGGACAAGGATCTCGCGCTGACCGACATCACGAAGAACGAGATGTCCTTCAATTTCGTGCTTCGCCAGATGACGGCGTTCGCGAAGAAGATCCTCTTCCAGTCCGAAGAGGTCGTAGTCAGCCAGGCGGCTGTCGCGGCCGAAGCCGCTTCGTTCGTCGGAATCGCGGCGGGCGATATCGCCGACCTCGATCATCACTCGATCTCGCAGATCACAGTCGAATGCGCCGCCACGCAGACCGCCTATGTCGAAGGCACGAACTACGTCCTCGACGGCGAGATGGGACGCCTCGAAATCGTCGCTCACCCAGCCGGCGCGACCGTCGCCGTCGACGGCACGGCCGATATCGACGTCGTCTATGATGCCGATGCCGCGGACGTCGTGACCTACGGCCCGGCTTCCAAGACCGACGTCCGCGCCGAGATCATCATCCGTCAGAACAACCGCTGGGGCCCGAGCTTCGACTACGAACTCTGGGACATGCAGATGCGCCCCGACGGCGATCTCATTATGGGCCAGGACGGCGACGACTTCGGAGAGATGACGATCGTCGGGCGCGCCTACGCCGACTCCACGAAGGCTCCCGAATACCGGATCGGTCGCGTCCGGCAGATCCCGAAGGCCGCCTGATCCCGGCGGCGGGCTCCGGCCCGCGCCACGCTCCTCCCTCCGTAGCACTCGCAAGGAAAACGCATGTCCGCTCTCGCCACCATCCTCGCCTGTCGCAAGGACTACTCCGAGTCCGTCCAGGTCGACGCCGGCACCGTTGAGATCTGGCCCGCGCCGGCGCTCGACGTCGCCGCCCTCATCGCCGCCGATCCGCAGGTCGCCGAGGTCATGGAGAACGCGTCGGAGGTACTCGGCACCAAGCAGTTCGGAGCCGCGATCGGGCCCGGCGGCGGCCTGCGCAAGCCGATGAAGGCGCTCATCGCCGCCTGCGCCCGCGACCGCTCCGTCGAATTTCGGGATGCCCTGGAAACGCTCAACATGGCCGACTTCCAGCGCCTCGCGAACGCTTCCCTCGTCGCCACGTGCCCAAGGGGCTTCAACGGTTTTTTCGAGGAGGAGGTGCGGCCGGCGGTGGAGGCGATGGCGGGGATAAGTCTGGACGAAGCGGATCGGATCGCGAGGGAGGAGGCAGAGACCTCTTCGACCCAATCGCGATCGTCGAGACGTGCGCTCGCCTCGAAATCGAGGGTGTTGAAGCCGTCGAAGAAGTCTCGCTGACGCGCATGATGCTGCTGCACGGAGCCGTCCTTCAGAGAGAGGAGGAGTGGTTCCGGCGCGAAGCGAAGTCCGGCCGCACGGCGAATGCCGACGAGAAGGGCTGGAAAGAGATCATGGGGGCCTGACACGTGCAGAGACGTACCGCCGACATCGTCACGCGATTCCGAGTCGCCGGGTTGCAGGCGGTCGTTCAGTCCATGACGCAGGTCATCCAGGTGATCGACCGGGTCCAGCGCGTCCAGAACAGGGTCCGCGTCATCACGCAGCGCACCCGCGATTCACTTCGCCGCCTCGGCGATGCCGGCCGCCGTGCGACCGATCGGATCGTCCGCGGTGCCGGCAACGCCATGCGCTCTCTGGTTCGTCTCGCGACGGTCGCCGGTGCGGCCGGTGCGGCGTTGGCCGCGGCGGGAAAGGCATCGGCTTTCGCGTTTATCAAGGAGTCTGTGGACGACACCGTCGATTCCTTGCGGTTCCTCCGTCAGACGTCCGCGCTCCTGAAACTGCCGCCCGAGGTCGTCTCCGCATGGGAGCGGTTCGGTCTGCAGACGGGCGTCGAGAAGGAGGACACGGCGGCGATCCTGGGCGCCTTCAACACCGCGGTCTCCGAAGCGGCTTTCGATCCGGAAGCGCCGTTCACGAAGCTTTTCCAGGACATGAACGTGCAACTGGTCGATGCTCAGGGAAACCTGCGCAGCATCAGTCACATCTTCACGGATTTTGCGATCGCGTCTACGAAGCTCGGCAACCGCCGGGGCTTCTATCTGGCCCAGATCTTCGGGGACGGCGACGCCCTGAAAGCCGCGGAGATGTTCGACAACATCGCGCGGAAGGGCATCGCCGGGATGAACGCGTTCAAGGATCAGGAACTCGCCGAAGGCAACCTGGTCACCGGCGCGCAGGTGGAAGCCGCGAAGCGCTACGAAGCGGCGACGTCGAACCTTCGCGAGACCTACTTCGCCCTGAAACGTCTCGTCTTTGAAGGACTCGAGCCGACACTGACGCGAATCGCGAACGGGTTGGAGCGTGTCCTCTCCGACAAGAAGGCCAGGATCGCCGACTACTTCGTGAAGACCTTCGAGAACTTCTATCGGCTCCTGCGCGAGATCTCGATCGTTTTCACGCGGACCGACTTCGGCGTGACCTTCTTCGACGAAAGCCGAATCGTGGTCCAACGCGACTGGCTCTACGACGTCCACGACCTCATCATGGCGATCGCCGGCGTCCTCGGCATCCTGGGGCGTGCCGCGATCGCGGCCGGGCGGGCGGTCGACGCACTCATAAAAGATCTGACGGGCTTCAGCTTCTTCGATTTCTTCGCGAACTTCGACACCGATCGGCTGGAAGTCATCTTCACCAAGATCGTGAAGTACCTCGCGTCCCTGTTCCGCGACGTCGGCCGGCTGTTCGGCGCCGAGTTCGTCAAGGGCGGCGGAGGCATGGAGACCGGACTCGGCAAGTGGGCCGACAAGGCGTTCGATGGTCTGAAGGCCCGCTTCGACGCGTTCTCGGGCTGGGTCAAGTCGTGGGTCCAGACGATCGGCGACTATCTGCGGACCGGCTTCGCCGAGGCGCTCGCGTTCCAGTCCGGCGAGGCGTCCTTCGCGTCCCTGACGACCTCGCTCGGCCAGGTCCTCGGCGTAGTCCTGCGGGTGTCGTCCGCCGTCGGCAAGCTCATCGAGCAGTTCAAAAAAGTGGTGATCGACGAGCAGCGCGCCGATCGCGGCTACGAATGGATCGAGCGCCTCGCGGATCGGGTCGAGTACATCACCGGCGTCTTCGGCGACTTCGTCGACATCATGCGCGCGATGTTCGGCTGGCTCGACACGATAACGATGGGCTTCGTGAAAACCCACGCCGCGGCGATCCTTCTCGCCGGCGGATCCCTCTTCGCGATCGCGCGGGGGCTCAACGCCATCTCCGGCGGGCTGCTCCTGCTCGGCGCAAAAGCGGCCTTTTCTGCACTCGCCACCGGTTTCTCGGCTGTCACGACCGCTCTCGCCGGCACCGCTGCCGGCCAGACGATCGCGGCCGCGTTCACGGCACTGGGAACCGCTCTCGCCGGTCTCGCGGCACCGATCGCGCTCGTCGCGACGGCCGTCGGCGTGTTCGCGTCCGCTTACGCGGCCTGGAACAAGATGAAGGAGGCGGAGGAAAGCGCGAAACGGGAGCGCGAGGCGATCGCCGCGAACGACCGGCACGCGCTGTCCTACGGCAAGGCGGCCGCCATCGCGACGCCGGCCGAACTCGCGAGATACCGCTCCCGCTGGGGCGACGACGCGATCACGCAGCGCGCCCAGACGATCATCGACAACGGCGGTGTCACCGCGTGGAACAAGTCCACGGAGGATTACTACAAGAAGAACCCCGGCGTGCCCGTGAACTTCTACCTTAACGGTTCCGGCCCGTACGAAGGCGAGATCGCTTCGATGGACGAGTTCAACCTGATGAAGCGCGATTACTCCAGGATGACGAGCCGATGACCGCCGTCTCCCCGCTCTTCGCCGACCTACCCGTCGATCGTCGCGCCTCGATCGGCGTCCAGGAGACCCAGACGCCGGTCGGAAGCTTCGAGGCGCGCCGCACGTGGAACGGACGGACAAAAATCCTTAAGCCGACCTGGGGCACCAAGTACTCGCTTTCGCTCAGCGTCGACGGCGACCGCGTCCGCATGCCGCCGATCGAGGCGCTTCAGCCGGGCGCCGCTCTGACGGTCTACTCGTCGGTCTGGTGGTGCCAGCGCATCGCGCCGTGGCAGCAGGAGACGATTCTGCTCCGTGACCCGGTGCCAGGGACGGTGCATGCACGCGACGCGGCGACGGACGCCGACCTCGGCGAGACGGTCGCGGGCCGGGTCGTCTCGATCTTCGGGCGAGTCGGCAAGACAATGGTCTGGTACCGGCCTACTTTCTATTGTGTCGTCGTCCGCTTCGAGTCTCGCGGCGGATCTACCGACCGCTCGTCCGGATGGTCGCTCGAGGTCGAGGAGGAGGTCGCTCCGTGAGGCTCTTCCTCGCTCATATCGACGATCTCGACACCGCCTTCGATCCTTCGATCCACTGCGACGTCGCGAACGACGAGTTCCGGCTGCAGATGACGGAAACCGAAGGCCAGATCGTCACCCTTTCGATCGAACGCCGCCAGTCCGGCCTGTCCCTGTCCGGGCTCGGATCGGCGTCGCCGCGCTGCGTCCTGATCTCCGAATCCCCGACCGGCGATGCCTTGGACGCCGTCCTGATCGCGCGAGGCCGGATCGTGGGGTTGCCGGACGACCTGTTGTCGCCGACCCAGACGATCGAAGTCGAATGCGCTCCGGCCGACATCGACGACCTGCTCCTCGAATGGTGCAAGGACAATCTCGCGGACGGCCCGGAGACGGATTTCCTTTTCTCCGACGCGGACCCCGAAAGCGTCGAGACCTACCTCCTCGGACGCTCGGGCACGCTCCGCGTCGATCCCGCGACCCATGAGATCTCATACGTCGACGATCTCGTCGGCGAGACGATCCACGACCTCGCGGGCGTCCTCCTCGTCGACGGCGACGCGTGGTCGATGCCGCCGGGAATGTACGATCCGCCGTCCAAGGAATACCGGGCGGAGATCACGTGCGACTGGACGCAGGAGGCGTCCGGGAAGACCGACATCGGCGCGTGGATCGGCAGCATCTCGAGCATGGATCCGAGTTTCGGCGGACGGATCGAGCAGGCATTGTCTGTATCCGGCGCCGAGGGTTGGTCGTCCGCCGGCGTCGAAGCGGTCCAGCGCCGGACGACGGGCATGTCGGTCGGCGGGACGTATGCGGTCTACTCGACGACGCTCAAACCTCTAGTAGCATGGGAAACCGGCCCCTTCGCCGAGTACGTGCAGTTCAGGGGTGAGCGCGCGGACGGCGTCTTGGAAAACACGACGCTGCGCGGGACGTATGCGGTCTTCACGACGACGGTCAAGCGCTGGAATGTACAGTATTCGTATTCGCAGGCGCGGCAGGAGCGCGTCTTCGCGAGCCTCGAGGTGCCCGTCTGGGACACCGTGTTCGTCCGCGAAAAGGACCCGGAAGTCCTCCGACTCTCGCTCGGCGACATCTTCGTCTCGGACAAGATCCACGCGTGGCTCGAGGACACGGACTATGTCGCAGGCGATCGCGTAGAGCACGACGGCAGGTACTACGAAGCCGTCGCCGATCATCGATCGAGCGAGTATTTCGACGAGCGCAATCCCGCCGGCGAGACCCGGAGGTCGACTTACGAATCGGCGATCGTGCGATCCTACGAATCGACGTGGACGTATTGGATCCGCGTCTATCCGGACGACATCCCGTCGCGCGCCGCGACCTACAAGTGGTTCGACACGCCGAGAGGCCAGCGGTGCATCGAACACGCGCTTTGCCGACTCCGGAAGACCGGGCGCCGGAACTTGCGGGCCCGGCACATCGTCGGCAATTTCCTCTGGGAGGACGTCCGGGACGTCTCGGTCGCGGACTCGATCTCGGTCGTCGTACCGTGGGACGGCGGCACGACCGGCCGGCGGATCACGGCGAAGGTCGTCACGATCGAACGCGAGTGGGACGGCGATCGCGCTGTCGCGCGGATCGAGGCCGGCATTTCGCTCGGGACCGGTGAGACATCCGAATCGCCGCTCGGCGACGTCTATGCCGACGACTGGTCCGACCCCGATTACGCCGGCGCGCCGGGCCTCGCTATTCGCGAGATCGAATACGTCACCGATGCGGACCCGGCTTCGCGGCCCATCCGAGCCGAGCGCCTACGCTACGGCTCGTACGCCGTCGAGTCGGTCGATGTCGGCAACGGCGCCAACGCGCAGTGGTCCATCATGTCCGGCTTGAAGGACCCTGCGCAAGCACCTGTTTTGAAGCCGACATATCTGGATATCCGTCTGAAATCGCTAGCGACTTCGGACGTGCTGACGCGCGAGATCGACATCGCCGCCAGGCTCAATGAATCGCCGATGGGTATTGCGCAATGAGGCGGAACACGAACCTTCCCACGACTAGGGCGCGCATCAACCGCGCCCTAGTCGAAAAGATCGCGCAGAGCCGGATCGACCGCGGCCGCGGCGAAAAGCCCATTCCTCGCGTCCGTCAGTCGGCCGGCGGCATCGCCTCGCGCGGGGTGCCGTCCGACGTCACCGGATCGCCGGCGGTACTCGTCGCGGTGACGTGGACGGGCACGCACCTCATCCAGCCGCCGATCCTCGAAGGCAACTACTACCGGGGCACTTTCGCCCGCCGGTTCGTCCACGTCTCCGGCCCGGTCATCGGACAGACGGACTGGACGGCCGAAGCGATCGCCGGACTCCGCGACGGCGAAGAGAATCAGATCGATCCCGAAGGAGAGAACGCATGATCACGTACCGGGACGACCTCGGACGCCCGCTGACCTCGGTCGAAGTCGACGCGAATTTCCGCGAACTGGCGGAAGGAAAGCTCGCCGACGCGCCGGCGGACGGAAAGGAATACCTCCGAAAGGCCGGCGCGTGGGTCGAGCCCTCCGCAGCGCCGGCTGGCATCGCGGAAGCGCCGGCGGACGGCACGCCGTATGCCCGACAGGACGGCGAATGGGTCGCCTTCGACGGCGGTGGTTCCGGCGGCATCGCCGACGCGCCGGCGGACGGCACGGATTACGTCCGCCGCGACGGGACGTGGACGGCGCTGACGCATCCGGCGGCCGGCATCGCCGAGGCGCCCGGAGACGGCACGGTCTACGGGCGCAAGAATGGCGCCTGGGAGCCCGTTCCGGCCGGAACCGCCGGTGGCGGGGTGAAATACGACATGTTCTACGACAACGCCAAGTCATACGCCGCCGGCGACATCGTGCGTCGCTACAACCACATGTGGCTGTCGTACTCGGGCTCACAAGGCATCGGGCCGGATTTCGGCGAGGGGCTCTACTACTGGGTTCCGTTGACGATGGGTGCTGTTGAGGCGGCTGGGGTAAGCGTCACCCAGAACCTCTATCATTCCGACGCCAACGGCAACACGATACAGAGCCTGCGCGCCGTCATCGTCGATCTCAAGAGCCGGATCGCCGCGCTGGAAGCGGCCACTGCCGCCTAGAACGGGATGTCCGGGGGCAACTCCGGCACTTTGAAATCGTCTTCCCACTCATCCGCGGCCGCCATGGCGGCCGTTTTCCTTTCCGGCTCCGGAACGGGCGCGGTCGGCGACCCCTGAGCCGCGCAGTCCGCGGCTCTCTGCGCGAGGACGGCTTCCAGAAGCGCGTTCGCGGGCTTCGGTACGGCGACTGGCGGCTTCCCCGTAGGCGATCTCGCGGCCGTTCGCAGGATCCGGGCGCCGCGATCGGCTGCGATCGAGCGCACGTCGTCGTCCGCGACCCAGCCGGCAACGAGGATCCTTGTTCCGGTTCCGGTCTCAAGGTGGTGGAAGGCGGCCGCGAGGGCCTCGTCGCCGTCGACGGCGCGGAGGAATCGCTTCCAGACGCCGGTATTCGTCGCGCGCGACTCGTCGGCGATGCCGTCGGCGTGGGAAAGGAGGCGACCGCGGTCGCGGATGTGATCGACGAGCGGCTCGACCTCGTCGACTATCGTGCCCTCGGGCACGCACGACCCGACGATATAGAGATGCGGCATGTCCGAGCGATATGTCGCGCGGAGACGCCCGAGCGCCTGGACGATCTCCTCGTCGCGAATCATGCGGAGGAGCCGGGAGGAATACTCGCCAGAATATTCCTGGGTCTCGATGTCCATCGTCCGGCCATCCCGCATCCGGAGCGTTCTCGCACGGTAGACGACCGCTCCGTCCGGCGAGTCGCCGTCTCCGCGCGGGTCGAGCGGGGTCTCAAGGTCTTCGTCTTCGGGCGTCAGGGCGGCCGTCATGCCGTCTACGGTAATCCTGTCGGGATACATCGCACCGAGCACAATGCAGGCACGGTGCTGCTTCGCCCAGTCCTTGCCCCTCAAGGCCCCGAAATGCAAAATGTCCACGTTCGCCGGGCGTCGCCAATGGCGTTCGAGCATCGCCTCGACCGCTTTCGGGCACGTGACAAGAATGCGCCCGGCCCCGTGCTCGGCGGCGGTCTGGGCTATCAGTTGCCGCAGCATTTTCCGGGTCGCGCGCTTCTCACGGCGCTTTGGCGCGGCGTCGGATTCGCGGTCGAGGATCTGGCTCTTCGTAAACGTGCTGCCGGTCAAAACCTTCGTCCACATGCGCTGATCGGCCGTGATCTCCTCGACGTGCGGCTCGCGGCCGAACACCGCAGTCACGACCTTCTCGTCCGCGCTAGCATCCAGAAGCAGCGTCGGCAGGTGCCCGAAAGGATACTGGCTCAACCACGACAGCCGCACCCGGTCACCCGCGAGCGGCGCGATCCGGCGGTCGAGGCCTGACGGCATCGGCACGGAGCCGTCGTTAGGGACGGATACGGCGGCGAGATAACGCTCGACGCGCTCCGTCAGCAGCCTCCACAACTTGGCCTCTTCGCCGACATTCCGCCCGGGAGTCTCGCCAGCGAGGCGCTCGATCTCCGCGTTCGAGGTTGCCGGGGTGATCGTCGCGTTTCGGCTCGCTGCACGGCTGGCGACGAGGAGCGCGGAGGCGAGGCAGTCCTGCCTGACCTTCGCAGACTTCTCGCGCTTCTCCCGCTCATGATCCTCCTCGGCATCGGGGATCCTGTCCGCGCCGAGGGCGATTCCTTTGGCGGGATCGCGCCCGCGCTTCCAGCATTCCTCCACAAATGCGACGAGGCGGTCCCGATCGTCGAAGCGCTCGCGCACCCAGCCGTCGACTTCGTCCGCCGACGGGTTGTCGCGACCGAAGACCGCCAGCTTCTCGGTCTTCGTCATGTACGGAGGCTTCCGCGGGCCGCGCAGGACCGACCTCGAGAAGGTGATGACGTGGCAAAGCTTGTCCCAGACCGATTCATCGATCACGACCGCCGCGACTTCCTTCATCAACTTGGGGGCATTGACGGCGACATATGAGTGCACCGACACGACGAGATCGTACTCGAGCAGATTCTGTCGATCGAGTTTGGCCTGACACCAGTCGTCCGGATTCGAGTTGTCGTCTTCCGGGTTGTGTCGGCAGAAGACGTCTTCCGTCGTCCTTTCGCCGGGCTTTAGCGTACCCGACTTGTGAACGGTCGCGCGACAGAGGCCGGCACCCGACAGACCCATGGCCGACAAAGCCTTCTGCTTCGCATGCATGAAACATCCGGAGCGCTCGTCCTGGAGGCCGAAAAGGTGCTTGGTCTTCAGTCCGGCGGCCTGCGCCTTCACGACGACCTCGACCGCGAGATCGTGCGTCGGGACGAGCAGCAACGTCGTCTTCCGAAATTCCTCGGGCATGTCCGCGAACAGCCGCACGAATTCCTCCGATGAGATCGAATCGAGGAGCGAGGTCGTCTTGCCCGTGCCGACAGGACTCTTGAGAATCGCGAGCGGCGCGATGGGCGCCTCGGCTCCCTCGGGCAGCGTCGCGAGGTCGAGGTGGTGCTGCGCGGTCGCGCCGAAGAAATTCGCGAAGAACTCCTTCATCTGAGCGGAGATCCTGATCGACTCCTCGCCGGCATCCGGCAGGACGACCGGCAGCGTGTCGTCGGAGAGCGTCGAGAACGAGACGCCTTTCATTTCCTTCGCCGTCGAGAAAGATTTCCGCTCTCGGTGCGGCACGATCGCCGTCATTTCGCCGCGCGAGACCTTCCCGGCTGTCCGCTCGATCTTGTCCTTTATAGATGTCGCAAGCCGGGACCCAGACCACCGCCCCGAAACCTCAGCCCGCCGCCCGAATTCCTCGCGCGACGCGGTCATCAGACGCTCGCGGCCCTCGCCGGTCTGACACGCGGCTGGATTCGCCCTGCAGATGAGGCCAGTCAGATGCAGCAGGAAAGCGTCGCGACCATCACGCACGAGGCCGTCGCGTTCGGTCCAGTCCGCGTCGCGCGGGGTCGAAAAATTCGGGACTTCGACGCCGTTCGAACTCGACCACGACATCTCGACGAGCCCGCCGGACGCCGCCCCGCCCTTCCGCTCGAAGCCGCGGATCTTTTCGACCTCGCTCAGGAACCGCTCGATCTGCGCCGGCGTGACCAGCGGCGCGGCCTCCGGGCCGTGCGTCGACGGCGACGCGCCGCGCATCCACGAGAACCGGTCTCCCGTCTTATGGTGCCGGCCGTTGACGGTCAAAAGCTTGCCCTGACCGAGGATTTCGACGAGATGCGGCGAGACCGTCTCGCCATCCTCCTCGAGCAGCCTCACCGACCGGTTCGCGGGCAAGTCCTCGGGATGCTCGACGCGGAAGAAGATCGCGGCTTTCGGATAGTTCCCGACGCGGACTAGCGGTGTGCGGCCGAGGCATTCGTCAGCGGCCGACTGGATCGCCCACGACAGCATCTCGTCCGTGACATCAACGTCGATTGCGAAGCAATTCGCGGACGCCTTGCCGAGAATGATCGCCGCGTTCATCCCGATGGCCTGCCTCGACCACCGCTCCACGGTCTCGAGGTCCGGCCCGACGTCTTGGTACGTCGACCATTTGAGGCGCTCGCCGTCGACCTTCGCGGGCATGCGCCCGTTCTGCTCTTGCGGAATTACCGCCCAGCCGCGCTCGGCGATCATCGGCCCGAATTTGCCGAACAGGACCTCGCCGAGGCGGGTCGAGACGATCTCCTCGCCGATCAGCGCGGAGAAGTCAGCGCCTCGATAGAGGTCAGCGTCCTCGGGAGCGTACCACGTCCGCTTACCGGCTTGCAGACGGGCGGGCTTCGGCTCTGGTGCCGGCGCGGCGACAGGTTCCCGTGCCGGCGCGACGGGGGCCGACACCGGGAGTTCGAAATCCCCGGGGAATGACCGTTGGAATGCCGCGAGGGTGCCGTCCGGATCGACGTAATCGTCGACCTCGGCGATCGGCTCCGGCTCCAGCGGCGGCGCGGCGACCCGGGGACGCGAGTACTCTGCGTCCTGTTGCTCGGCGAGCTTTAGGAAATCATTGGCGAGGTCGGAAAGAGGGCTGTCGGTCATCTCAACCTGAGGATGCGATCGAAGAGTCACTGTCTGCCCGACGTTGGCCGTCGGTGCGTTGATGAGAGGATGCCGAGTCGCCCGGCAGGCTTCAAGAGATAAAAAGCGGGATCGTTAAGAAAATAATGGCCCGCGCGCCCTCAATGTGCAGTATTTTTCACATCGGCGGAACGCTAACGCGATACCGTTCCGCAGATCATCCGAACTTCGAAGTATCTCCGTAAAATTCTTCGCTTTTCCTTGCCGACAGGGGTTGCGCCTTTCGCGCGATTCGGCATCCTGCAGTTATAGGAATGATTCCCTGCGCGGGGGGTGCGGGGAACGGGATCTGAGGGGGTCTCATTGAACGGGAATTTCGGACGGCGGCCGCGGCCGGCCGCGCTCGAGGACTGTGCCGTCAGGGCGCTTCTCGCGCGCGAGATCGGAGGGCGTCTGAACCGGCTGACGAAGGGTAGGATCATCGGGTCTCGGCAGGCTTTGTCGATGCGGCTGGACATCTCGGTGAAGGCCGTCGACGAGTTGAACGCGTTCGTCAGGAATCGCGGGGAGATCGACACCTTCTCGACCGCGAGGGCGCTGGTCGTCGCGGAGCGACTGGGCGTTCCGGTGCGTCTGGTAGTCGGCGAACAGGACGAGGTGGCGGCATGAGGACGCTCGCCTTCGACCAGGCCACGCATACCGGCTACGCGATCCTCGACGTCGGCGGCATCGTGGCGGCCGGCTCTCTCGATCTCGGAGCGGGTATCAGGACGTCCGGCAGGAACGCGGTCCCGACCGACGTCCAGCACGTCCTCAAGTGCCGGGTCCTGCGCGATCTCGCGGCCGAACTGATCGAGCGGCACGACATCGAATGCGTCGCCTGCGAGCGCGATTTCGGTCGCGGCGTCGGCGGCCGCCTGCTCGTCTCTCTTTATACGGCGATCCAGGACGCCGCGTATTCGGCAGGCCTGCCGTGTCTCGGCATCCGGATCGGGGACTGGCGGCGCTCGATGCACGGGACCGCCGGCCGGACAGGGAAATGGCAGAAGGCCCAAGCCGTCGCTGCGTGCGCGGAACTCGGCTGGGCGCTCGACGAAGACGCCGCAGAAGCCGTCCAAATCGCGCGATACGTCCGCAAGCGGGTTCGGATCGTCCCCGACAAGCCGTCGAGCCGGAGGGCCGCGGCATGAAGCTCGCCCTCGACCCGAACTGGAAGTCCATCGCGAAGCGCGCCTGGTCGATCCGCCTGATGCTCCTCGCCGGCGTCCTGTCCGGCGCCGAGGTCGCGTTGCCTCTGCTCGACGGCCTCCTGACCATCCACCCCGGCCTGTTCGCCGCGGCGTCCGGTCTCGTCACCGCCGCCGCGTTCGTCGCCCGGCTGATCGCTCAAAGGGACCTCGACGAATGAGTTTCATGTCCGCCATCGCCCGCCTGTTCGGCCGCCGCCAAAGGATTACGACCGTGCCCGCAAGGATTTCTCCGAAGACCTCGTCCCGACTCAAGAAGTCCGGCACCCTGATGGCGGCCGCCGTCGCGCTCGTCGGCACATGGGAGGGGATCCGCACGGTCGCGTACCTCGACACCATCGCCTCTCCGCCCGTCTGGACGGTCTGCGCCGGCGAGACCCGCGGCGTGAAGAAGGGCGACCGCTACACCCGGGCGGAATGCAACGACATGCTCGCCGAGGGCCTTGTCCAGTTCGAGAAAAAGATGCGGTCGTGTCTCTCGGCGCCCGACGCTCTCCCGGACGGCGTTTACACCGTTTTTCTCTCGCTCTCCTGGAACATCGGTACCGGCGGATTTTGCCGCTCGACGGTCGTCAAGCGCGCCAATGCCGGCGATCTGAAGGGTGCCTGCGACGCCATCAGAATGTGGAACCGCGCCGGCGGTCGCGTCGTGAAGGGCCTCGATAACCGGCGCAGAGACGAGCAGCGCATCTGTCTGGGAGCGCTCTGATGCTCCCGGAAATCATCATCGCAATCGTCGCGACCGGCGCGATCGGCGGCTTCGTCGTCTACGCCTGGGCGACCGCGCACGTCCGGAGGGACTGGGTATGACCAAATACCTCCTCGCCGGCCTCAGCCTCATCGCAGTCGTCGCCGTCACCGTGGCCGGCGTCCAGAGCACCCGTTTGTCGTCCGCGCAGTCCGCACTCGCGACCGTCCAACAGGAACTCACCGCGTCCGAAGCACGCAGACGGGGCGCCGAATCCGCACATCGGGAAACCCTGCAGGAACTCGCCACCGAGCGCCGTGAAGCCGACGCCGCCGCTCGCCAAGTCGCGGATCTCCGAGATCGTATCGCCCGCGACGCCGGCACCAATCGGGACGCCCCGACTGCGCCAGTTCTCGAAGACACAATCCGCTCGATCGGAGGCCGGCCATGACCGCCGCTTCCGCGCACAAATTCGGAATCGTGTGCGCTTTTGCCGGCGTCCTCGCCTTCGCCGGATGCGCGACCAAGAACGTCATCGTCCCGCCGCCGCCGCTCGCAGACCGCATCCCTGCGCAGTTGCTGGCGTGCCGGGAAAGGCCGGTCGCCGGCGAACTCACACGACAGAGCGACGTCGCGAAATACGTCGTCGAACTCGACGCGGCGGGCGAGGACTGCCGCAGAAAACTTAATGGAATCAGAGGGCTCGTCCAGAGGGACGCGGCCAGGACAGGAGGCGAACATGACTGAAAAGCAGAGGGCATCGGAAGCCCTGATCGAAGCGATCGAGGCTGCGAAGACGGCAACGCGGAATCTAAAATCAATCCCGCACACTGAAACCATCCGCAGGCATCTCGACGACGCACTTGAGGCCGCGCATCTCGCAGACGAGGTCGAGTGGTCGCGGACTTCGTTCCGAAAAATCTACTCGGCGCTTTCCGATATCGAGCGGAAGATCGGTGATCTCGGAGATCGCCTTTCGTCGCTCGACGCCGGCGGGGAGGCTGCGTAATGGCGACGACAAGCGAAACCATCGCCGCCCTGCGAGATCTGTACGCTCAAATCGAGGCAGCCCAGCAAAAACTGCAGGCCGTCGAACTCGCGACCGATGACGGCATGAGCGGATACCGCGAGATCCGAGGTCATCTGGTCCGAGCCCGCGCCGCCGTCGTCAACGAGATCGTGGCGCAGGAAAATGGTGAGACCGCCGCGACCATCGAAGCCAGACGCACTGCAAACGGCCTCGACATCAAGGTGCGGGCGACGGGCGACGTCGTAATCGGCGACATCCGGCTCGGCGCGATCGAGATCTGACAATGCGCCTGAACGTCGCCGAACCCTGTCCCGCAGACTACCCGGAGCGCGCCCTGGGCCGACCGATCCTCGACCGGTTTCTCGACGACGAAAATGGCGACGAGGACATCGCCGAGCTTATTCGGGTCGCCGGTCTCGGGGACAGGCGCCGGCGATGGGTCGGGGACGACGACAACTGAATGAAATGAGGAAGCCCGGCTGAGGGGTCGCCGGGCTTCGAGAATGCATAGGAGGGTCGCCGGTAGAACGCATGGGGATGCGACCGGTTCCTCTCTCACGAGGGGAAAGTGTTGTGAGTATCCTGAACGCCGAATTTCTGACCGCTGCCGGCGGCGCCATCACTGTGGGCGGCGGTGCGGCACGCTGGGTCTGGGTCCAGTTTTCCGAGAGAATGAAGCGCCTCGAAGAACGCTTGGAAGCCGAGCGCGCCCGTTCGGAGGCTATGCTGCGCGGGCAGATCGACGAGCTTAGAAGCGAGATCCGCCAACAGGACGGAGAAATCACCTGGCTTCGCAGGGTGAACGAGGCCTACATGCGTCATAGTCTCCGCCTGGAGGCCATGGTCGTCGGCGCTGGTTTGAGCGTACCGGAAGTCGAACTCCCCGAACGGCCCCAGACGCCCTGATCAGGCAGCTCCGCCAGAACCTGACTTTGAAATTACGACTGCGGCGAACATATCGTACTTTAAAGATCAGGCGGGCAACGTTTGTGTAACTCGGCGAGCGTTCAACCGGAACCGGATCAGGCGTTCCCTGGTTTTCGCCGCCGGATCAGAAGCCTTTTGGAAGGACAATACGGATCACATCGATGGATGCCGGTTCGGGAAAGCAGACGTTAACACCTCTACTACGGAAGATCGGGCGAATCTCCGCGGTTCCTGACAAGGAACGACTGGCGCTGCAGTCGATCGGCAGTCACGTCGTCCGCGTGGCGAAAGGAGTCGCTCTCCCGGTTCCGTCGACGGACGCCGCCGCGGTGATCGTCGTGATCGCGGGCCTCGTCGGGGAGATCCGCCAGTTCCGAGATGGACGACGCCAGATCCTGGCCATACACATCCCCGGCGACACGCTCTGCACGGGAGTCTCCGCGTCGTCCGTCGATCCCATGTTCCCGCTGGTCGCCCTGTCGGACTGCGGCGTCCTGATGCTTGACGCCGCGAACGTCGGCGGTGAATGTCCCTCGATCGCCGCCGCGCTCGCCGCTTTCGAACGGATACGGGGCCAAATAACGCGTGAATGGCTGATCGACGCGGGGCGCCGCTCGGCACGCGAAGCGATCGCGCACCGGATCTGCGAGTTCCACGCACGGTTCCGCCTGTCCGGTCTGATCGACGGGAACCGATTCGCGTTACCGTTGTCGCAGACCGACATTGCGGACGCAGTCGCGGTGACGTTCGTGACTGTCAACCGTATCCTCATGAGTCTGCGGCAGGAGAAACGCGTGGTCTTCCGACAGCGCGAAATCGATATCCTCGATCCGGAGGGGCTTCGCGCCCTGTGCCGGTTCAACGACCGGTATCTTCGTCCCTGACCGAGTGGCCGTCAACACGGTCTTAACCGGCACATGTCGATATGATGCGTCGTGAACGGAGACATCTTTCGGCATGGATGATATCGGCGAACTCATCCTGGCGCTGATCCGCGGGATCGGCGTCCTCGCCCTGCTCACGCTCGCACATGGGTTCGTCTCGAGGACCCTGTCGGCGGTAGTGACCAAAGGAGTCGCGGTCGGGATCGTCTTCGGCCTCGGCGCTATCTTCACGATGTTCGATCCGTTCGTCCTTCATCCCGGCGTCATCCTGGACGCTCGGGGCATCATCCTTGTGCTTGCGGCACCGTTCGGCGGACCCACTGCGGCCATCGTAGCAGGGGCTGCAGCAGGCGCATTCCGATTCTGGCTGGGGGGCGCAGGCGCACCGCTCGGCATCATCGTCATCTTAACCGCTGCGGCAACCGGACTTGTCCTGGGTCCGGTCCTTTCGAAGCGAAGCGGCGGATACGATCTCGGACCACTTCTTCTTCTCGCCGTAGCCGGATCCGGGCAGAGCATGCTGCTTCTGCTCCTTCCTGCGTTCGTGCCAGGTATAGATCCGTGGCCGATGATTGCCCCGCATCTTGTCACCAACTGTGTCGGCATCATCATCCTCGGACACTTCCTCTCCGCAGAGGGACGCCGCCAGCACGCCCATCGCCTAGCGGAAAGTCAGGCCACTACCGACCCTCTTACCGGAGTCGGAAACCGACGCATCTTTGAACAGACCGCGTCTATCGTCTTTTCTCGGCAGGAACCGGCTGCTTTACTGCTGGTGGACATCGATAACTTCAAGCTTGTCAACGACCGGTGGGGCCATGACGTCGGCGACCGCATTCTGCGCCAGGTCGCCAACGCGATCCGGGCTGCGGTCCCCAAGAACGGCGTTGTCGCACGCTACGGCGGAGAGGAGATGATCGTCTTGCTGCCTGGCGCGAACGCAAGAGACGCGACGGCAGTTGCCGAACACATCCGGCGAATTGTCGACGAAGAGGTTTTCTATATCAGCCGCACGGTAGGGAACGTCACGGTGAGCGTTGGAGCCTTCGTTTCGGAACGCGCTGACAGCTTCGAACAGGCGTTCGTGCTCGCCGATAAGGCTCTTTACCAAGCAAAGGATGCCGGGCGGAACCGCGTAGAGTTGTATGTCGCGGATACCCGCGAGAACGCACGGATGGATCATGGCCGCCGGACGTTTGTCACCGCTTAATCAGCGGATGCTGAAAACGCCTCGCGCAACAAGCTCATCAAATCGTAGATGTTGTAGGGTTTCCCGAAATATATGCAGCCGGGCGGCATCGTTTTCGGATCAGGCGTTCTCCCAGCGGACGTTACGACGATCCGGATGTCCGGGCGCAGGCGGTGAACCGTCCATGCCAAATCCATCCCATCCGCACGCTCGGCTAAGTCTGTATCAACGAAGATCGTGCCAAGATCGTCTCGCTCGTCCTGGTTGAGAATCTGAAGAGCCCGCGCCGAGTCACGCGCTTCGTAAGGAATGAGGCCGGCATCCGCAGCGGCATCGGATGCAAACAACAGAAGCAGCGGATCGCTTTCGACGACGAGCACGCCGAGTCTTTTAGTCTGCGTCATATAAGGGTTCACTCCGACTGCAACTTGCCTAATAAGCGGAAACGGACGCCCGTCACGTCGAAATCAAGACTGCTCGTGCCGTCGAAATAGAGAGCTGTCGTCCGCTCGACGAGGCGCGTCCCGAATCCGCGTCGCGAAGGGGAGCTGACAGGTGGCCCGTCCGTTTCCTTCCACGTGAACTCGAACGTCCCGTCCGGATCGGTATTCCAGTGCATCGCGACATGACCGCCCGCGACGGAGAGCGCTCCGTACTTGACGGCATTCGTCGCCAGTTCGTGCACGGCCAGGACCAGGCCGAACGCCTGATGGCCGGACAGCATCGCTGGCGGTCCTTCAATGCGAAACCGTCCCTCTTCCGTCATGTAAGGACGAATCGCCGACTCGACGACGGCACGGACGTCCGCCGCCGGGTTTTCAGTCTGGGACAGGAGATCCTGTGCCGAAGCGAGCGCGAGCAACCGTGCCGGCAAGGTCGCCCGTGCCTCCTCGATCGTGGCAGCTTGTCGCAAGGTCTGTCCGGCAATCGACTGAATGATCGAGAAGGCATTCTTCAGACGATGGGACGATTCCCGGACGACCATCTCGCGCCGCATTTCGGCTTGTCGCCGGTCCTCTATGTCGATCACGGTGCCGACATAACCTTCGAACACGCCGTTGTGGAACCGGGGAGCGCCGGTATCGACCGCCCAGCGGTAGCGTCCGTCGTGACGGCAAAGACGATACTCGAGGGAGAACGGTATGCGTTTCGCGTTCGCTTCGAAGAAAATTCGTCCGCTCTCCTCCCTGTCGTCCGGATGAACCGCGTCTAGCCAGCCGAAACCTTCCGACTTCCACTTCGTCATTCCGGTGTAGTCATACCAGCCCCTGTTCAGCCAAACGCAGCGTCCGTCGGTGTCGGTGACCCAGATAATCGCGGGAGCGTCGTCCGCCATCGAGCGGAAGCGCCGCTCAGTCTCTCTCGCCGTCTTTAGGGCCCGATTGCGCTCCACTACGGCCTTGCGCAACTCGAACTGCGTCATCGCCTGTCGGGCAAGCAGACGCAGCGTCCGAATCTGGCTCTCATTGAGATCACGAGGACGATAGTCGAGGACGCAGACCGTCCCGATCGGCACGCCGGCAGCGGTCTTCATCAGTGCGCCGGCGTAGAAGCGCAGATGCGGTTCGTCCGTCACGAGTGGATTACAATCGAATCTAGGGTCCTTCGTCGCATCCGGGATCACCATCATGTCCTCGGACAGGATCGCTTGCGCGCAGAAAGACGATTCGAGCGGCGTTTCGCGCACACCGAGTCCGACTTCTGCCATGAAGAACTGGCGGGTCGTATCGACCAGGTTGACGACGGCGATCGGCGTGCCGCAGACCTCGGAAGCGATCGCGGCAATATCGTCGAACTCGGGTTCGCGAGGGGCGTCAAGCGCGCCGTACGATGCAAGCACGGAGGAGCGACGGCGCTCGGCGCTTGACACGTTCGCTACTTGCCCGTCCTGCAAATTAGTTGCCCTCCGTTTCGTGGTATCGACTCCTATCGGGTGTCCCTGTTGATTGGAAGCACGGACAAACAGGGCGCGAACTGAACAGCGGGCGTGGCTATCGAAATGCGTTCTCGTGCCGAATGGGGAGTTTTCTCTCTTTTAGGTTAGACTAAAATTATGCTGACCGGTTTAAACGCTCCCAGATTACTAGCTTCCCGTTCGAAGGCATTCAGTCGTCCTGCATCAGAGAAGCGCGTCAGCGGGCGTTCTGGAAAGAGTTTTCATCATCTGATCGTTCGCAAGTCGTTTCCTCCAAGTCGTCGTCAGTCGATCCTTCAAGAACGGAACGAAATATTTTTATCGTTCGCTTTTCTGTACATGCGGTGACGGGGTAAAACAACACTAAAAACAGTGTCTTACTTGACTCTTGCTATGATTCGCGGATGATGAGGGGGCGTCAAAAATGACGCGGCCCGGGGCGGTGCGCTAACACCGACAGCCCGGGCCTAACCCTGATCATGGAGTGACCCATGTCCGAGTCTCGGGCTATTCTACCGCATGAGCCGACCCTTTACACTAGGGACGGGCGCGTATTCACTAATTCAATGCATGTCGCGGAGTTTTTCGGAAAGCTGCACAACACGGTGCTGCGCGACATTCGCATGCTGGTGCTCTCGGACGAATTCCGTGAGTACAATTATGTACAGACGCTGGTTTGCAAGGGTTCTGGCGCCGTAGAGCGCTCAACGCCCGTCATCGAGATGACCCGCGATGGCTTCATGTTTCTCTGCATGGGATATCGCGGCGAGAAGGCCGGCTTGATCAAGGAACGCTACATCGCCGCGTTCAACCGGATGGAGGAAGAGCTTCGTCGTTTGATGGCGAACCCGGCTCCAGCACCCGACCTCACCGATGCTGCGACCCTTCGTTCCGTTCTTCTCGGCTACACGGAGCGCGTCCTCGCGCTCGAAGAGAAGGTCGAGGAGATGACGCCTCAGGTTCAGGCCCTGAGCCGCATTTCCGAATCCGGAGGGTCGCTTTGCATCACCGACGCGGCCAAGGATCTGAAGCTTCGTCCGAAGCTCCTGTTCGATTTCCTTCGGTCGCGCCGCTGGATCTACAGGCGCACCGGCTCGAACAGCGATATCGCGTATCAGGACAAGATCGAGTCAGGTCTACTCGAACACAAGACGACGACGATCACCCGGTCGGACGGGTCCGAGAAGACCGTCAGCCAGGTCAGGGTCACGCCGAAAGGCCTAGCGCGGCTCGGGCAGGAATTCCCGCCGCTCCTGCAACTGGTCGGCTGAGGGAACGGCGATGGAATTCGTGAGAACGACCTCGCACTCCGAAGATGATCAGGCGGACGCGATCATGCTCCGCCGCATCCTCGGCGAGTTCATCATGCCGACGCAGCGCACTCGCGCGATGATCGAACTCGAAGAGCGGGGTTTGATGAAGTATCAGCCCCGGCACCTGAAATTCTTCCCGACTGAAGCCGGTCGCGCCCTCCTCGACAGCGCCTGCGGGAGGGCAAAGAGTTAACACCTCAACCACCTGTAATCGCTGGATTGATGGCCGTTTTCAGTCCGAATAGTTAACACCCTCTGGACTGGATCAAAACGAGAACATTCTCTAGCCTCCGGTTCATCGAATCGGAGGCTTTCCCATGTCCAGACGCGCCCGCCACAAACGCCCCCTCGGCCGCCTCGACGACCATGTCGACAACACCGACATGCACATGCGGACGATCGTCATGCTCGCGATCCTCGAGGTTCCGCCGGACCTCCTTCAAAAGATTTCGAACGGCCGGCCGAAGACCAGTCCGCAGGATTACGACGCTGCCCGAAAGGAAATCGCGGAGCACCTCGTCGTCCGGATCCGCGAGATCGTGCGGTGCGAATACGGGCAGTCGGGCGCTGCCGGCGGACACGGGTGATGTCGCTAAAGTGCGCGTAAAGCCCCCCGGCGGCGGTCGAAACCGTCGCTAGGGTGCGCGTAAGCGTCAGCGCCTGAAGCCCGGCGCCGCGCTCGACGACGGCGACGATCGCCGGGAGGAGATGTCGTCGCCCAGCGCCTTGAACGCCGCCATGGGATCTTCAGGCCTCTGCTCCCGATCTTCGCGCGGCGCCGGGGTCGGGAGATCAATGACGAACCTCGGGTCGAAATTCGTCGGCTCGCTGACCAGGCCGCCGCCGTACCTGGCCTCCGCACGCCACGTATATCCCCTCGGATTGCTGACAATCCGGGTTCCGGCGACTTCGTAATCCCTGGCCTCATGCACGTGTCCATGGATCCAGAGCGCCGGCGAATGCTCCCGCATGACGTCCTCGAGGTCAGAAGCGTAAGCGGCATCCGTGTGATCGATGCCGACGAAGACCGAGCCCTCCTTGAGAGACTTTTCGGACGGCGCGTGGTGCGTGACGACGACTGTCGGGCCTTCAAACGGCGTCGAAAGTACCTCCTCGATGTACCTGCGATGCCGGGCATGCAGCGCCTGCAGACGGTCCGGCGTCAGCCTCGACCGGACGCTGCCGGTGCCCGACTTCGCATACCGGAAATCGTTCATGCGGGCCGCGCAGTCGCGCTTCGCCTGCCACTCATAGTTTGTGATCTGATAGTCGGTCCAGAGCGTCGCGCCGACGAACCGCACGCCGCCGATCACGACCGTATTGCAGTCCAAAATATGGATGCCGTCGTCGCTGAGCCGCTCGCGCGTGCGTTCGACCTCGCGATCGACGCTACCTCTCCAATAATCGTGATTCCCCGCCACGGCGACGATCGGGACGTCGGGCATGCGCCGGCGCGTGCGTTCGAGGAGGAGGCGGCCGCCGGTGGAGAGGCGGCCGTCGATGTCGCCCGCGACGACGATGACGTCTGCGGAGACGTCCTCGACCTCGAAGGGCACCTGGAAGGCCGGCTTGCAGATATCGTCGTGGATGTCGGAGAGAATGTGGATGCGGGTCATACGACTTTATTCCTTTCTGTAGTCGGACAGCCGGACGATAGCCGCGTCGTCAGCAAGATTCCTCGGCCGCTTCTCTGCAAGAATTCGCATCGCGTGAAGACCGAAGCCCCGCCGTTCTTCTTCGGTCATCAATGAGAGTGCTTCGACGACGCTGCGCGCGAGCGGATGTGGATCCGGCTTCCCGGCATCAATTTCGGACGCGAAACGAGCCGCGGTGTCGGGCGTGAGAACGAGGATCATGGCATCGGCCTCCCGGTCATCATACATCTTTAGTAGCAGGCTGGAGACGCGGCCGCCGGCGTCCGGAAGCGGCTCTGCGGCGAGCGCGACGAGGGCCCGGCGTCCGGGTTCGGATAGCGAAACGAAGAAGTCGGCAAGCGCGGCGACGACGTTGCGCCGGTGAAGCATGGCCGCCTCGCAGGCATCAGTGAACGCGGCGAGACGGCGGCGGCGGGTGGAGCGCGAGTGCGAGATCCACATCAGTGCTTGACCTCGCCGATTCCCATCAGCAACGCGAAAGCGTCGTGCACGACGTACGTCGTCAGAGCTTCCTCGATGAGGCGTTCGAGACTGATGCCCCGGCGGTCGGCGATCGCCTGCAGCCGGGGCTCGATGTCCGGCGCGACCGGTACCGTGAGCGTCTTCATGCGAGCCCCCTCTCGTTCGCGAACTTCCGGAGCGCGTCCTCACTCAAGACGCGGCGGTCGACCGCGAGCCGCGCGAGGTCGAGGATCGCGATCCGGTGCGTCAGGACGAGCATGAGCGCCTCGCCATAGACCCTCCGGATCCGGGCTTCGACGCTCGCGCGATCGGGTCCGCCGGGCGTCAGATAGCCGCCGAGACCCAGTCCGCCTTCGACAGCGCTCAGAACCGTCGTCGCGCGCTCGAGATCGCCGACGGCGCCTGCGCTCGCCTCTCCCAAGATGACGTCCTCGGCAGCCCGGCCGGCAAGCATAGGCAGAACCATGCTCTCAAGATCGCCCAGGCGCTGCTCGGTCACGACATCGCGCGGTCCTTCCACGTAACCGCCCGCGCCGCCACTGCTGATGATCGACATCGCGAGAGGCACACGGCCGGTCGCGAGGTATGCCATCGCATGCCCGGCTTCATGGATTGCAGTCCGCCATACGACGGCCGCCGACCTGGTCTCCGGCGGCATCGCAACCTGGAGGATGTCCGAGCCGGCGATCGGCCGCTTCGCGTGGCGTGCGAGACGCTTGGCTTCGCGCGCATACCGTGCGACGTCGGCACCCGAGGCCGTCCCGGCAAGCGCGGTTGCCACCGGTTCGATAGCGGCTGCCGGCAGATCGGGCGCATGGTGCGCGAAGATCCGAGCGAGCGCCTGGGCATCCGGCAGCCCGATCTCGAAACGGCGATCGAGGCGCCCCGAACGAAGAAGCGCGGGATCGAGGCCGTCCGCATCGTTACAGGCAGCGATGACGACGATGCCCTCCGTCCGGAGCGTGCCGTCGACGCACTCGAGGAGGGTGTTCACGATCGGCCGCCAGTAGTCGTCGTGCCGCGCTGACATTCCCCGGCGCGGCAGGGAATCGATCTCGTCGATGAAGAGCAACAACGGGATGTTCGCGGCGGCGGCTTCGAAAGTCTGCCGCATCGCGCGGATCGTGTCGCTCTGATAACTCGCCCCGGCGGCAGCCCACTGACCGAAACTGGAGGAGATCATGGGCAGGTCGCAGGATGCCGCCAACGCCGCCGCGAAGAGCGTCTTCCCCGTGCCGGGAGGGCCGACGAGGAGCGCGCCCGTATCGACTTCGCTCCACGCGATCTCGCCGGCACGATATGCCGCGATATCCGCGACCAGGTCCGACGCCCACGCCGCCGCCTCGCCGTAGCCCGCGAGATCCTCGACGCGCGGGCTCGTCGGCCGAAGGATATCGATCTTGGCGCCGCTTCCGCGCCGCGAAGCGTTCCGGGCAGCTTCCTTTTCCTTCTCTTCCGTACGCCTGATAGCCGACTCGGCCCGCTTCCGCTCCTCGACGGCGATCTGGACGCGGACAAGGCGTTCCGCGGCCGCCGCGTCCGCGCCATAGACGAGTGCGTAATCCAGTGCATGGTACGGCATCCGGCGCGGCAGAAGGTCGGCCGGCCAGTCGATCTGACGTCCGAAATGATCTGAGACGATCTGCGCGACGTCTTCAGGACGATCGTCGCGAAGGTCGAATTCCGCGAGAGCGAACAGCCGGATCTCGTCGTCGAACGGATCGTCATCGTCGTCGCGCGTCATGATGATATGGCGGCCGAGTTCGGCCGCGCGAGCGAGCAGCGACAGGTCGAAGCCGCGTCCCCACTGGTAGTGGTCGAATGAAATATGCAGCGACTTCCCGATCGTCCGGACCAGGGTGTTCGTCCAGCCATCCGCTCCGCACTCGACAAGCCAGACGCCGGGGACGCCCAGAGCGATCCGGTCGCGGAATTCCTGCATCAAACCGGAACGCTCAAGCACGATGCGGGCGACGCGCTGCGACGGCCGCAGGTCCGGATTCGGAGCAGGGTCGTCTTCGTCGTGAAGGAATTCGGAGGCGAGGTCGTGGATGTCGTCGTCAACCGGCACTTCGATGCCGCCGCCGACGATCCGCATGCTGCGGTTCGCCATAGGAGTCTCTCCATTAAGCCCGCGATCGGCAGAACCGGTATGCGGACGGGAACGGGAGGACGATGCTATCGCGAAATCCTTAAGAAATCCTTACTCGCCGTCTTTCGGTGCGGTCTCGGACAGCGTTTTCGCATACTGCCGCATCCTCAACCGCATATAATGCTCGCTGAGACCTGCATCCCGGTGCCGTTTGACGACGTCGTGGAGGTCGCGGCCGAACGCCTCGACGAGGGGCGCGTCGCGTTCGAGGCGTTCGATGACGGGGTCGGGCACGGGCTTGCCGCCCAGCCAGCGTTCAGCCGTTCTTTTCGCGACGCCGAGGACATACTGAGTGTCATCGACGTAGATGCCGCCGGCAACGCGCTTGATGAGCGCGAGGAAGCGGTAATGCGCGGGGTCGTCGGTCCGGATTTCGGGGTCGCGGTCTTCAGTCATGCGGTCATCGATAGCGGCGGCGGCTGGAGCGGAGCGGGTGTCGGAGAATGTCGCACAGAGATGACATTTCGGGCCGTTATGGCAGCCGTGCGTGACATTCGGGACCGGGAACGAACTGGTTACTGCTACCGACTGCTACCGAAACGACGGTCGCAACCGGGAACGGGACGGGAACCTCGGGAAACCGGAACCCCGGAAACGCAGGCATTGCGTGGCGCGCTCCCTCGTTTACACCGAGGATGTCGGCGGTTCGAGCCCGTCACTGCCCACCATTTCCAAGCCGCACCGAATACATCCAACGCGCCCGGCCGTTCCACGGCGCTTGAGCTGCGTCATTGGGCCGGACGAGTGGCGACGTTGGCCAGGGTGACCCACGCCGCCATGTTCCAATTTGGTCAGTGCTTCAAGCCGGTTTCGTCTTCCGTGGACTTGTCGAACTCGGCCGGATCGAACTCATAGGTCTCTCCGCAGAATTCGCAGGTCACATGGATATGGCCGTCCTCGATGCTTTCGGCGAATTCCTCCTCGCTGAAGCTGTCGAGAACGCTCTGGATGCGCTCGCGCGAGCAGGAGCAGTCGTCCTCCACCGGATTGGACGGAAAGACGCGCACACCGCGCTCGTGAAAGAGCCGATAGAGAAGGCGTTCGACGCCGACTTCCGGATCGGTGAGTTCGGAGACCTCGACCGTATCGACGAGCGCTCGCGTTTCGAGCCAGGTATCGTCGAATTCGATCGTATCCTCGACCTCTTCCGCACCGTCCGGTGCATCGCCGCCGGGAAGGTCCGGCATGCGCATGCGATCGGGCGCATCGGGCAGGAATTGGACGACAAGGCCCCCTGCGCGCCAGGTCTCGACGAAGCCGCTTTCGCCCCTTCGCGCGATCTTGGCGACCGCGAGCTTGACCGCCGTCGGGATCTGTTCCGACTGGCGGAAATAGGACTCTGCGACTTCCTCGATCGAGGTGCCATTGAGCTCCACAATGCCCTGATAGCGCTGCATATGCGTGCCTTGATCCACGGTCAGCGCCAAAATACCATGGCCGAGAAGCTCGGGCGAACTCGTCGCCCCGTTTGCTTCGGCCTCGGCAATCCGCTCATCGTCGAAACGGGCATAGGCCCGCACGGCAGACGGCGTCGAAAAATCGACGACAAGCAGATCCACCGGTCCATCCGTCTGGGTCTGGGCGATGAACTTGCCGTCGAATTTAAGCGACGTGCCAAGGAGCACGGTGAGAGCGATCATCTCGGCGAGAAGCCGAGCCACCGGTTCGGGATAGTCATGGCGCGCCAGGATATCGTCCAGCATCGGCCCGAGCTGGACGGCGCGCCCGCGCGCATCGAGCGGCTCCACATGGAACGGCACGACAGCGTCGTCGCCGGCCAGGGTCATCTCCGCCAGCGTCGTTTCGTGTTCAGCCATCGGTTCAGCCCTTCTGAATGGGGCCCGCGACACTCTCGTTCACCGCATCGAACACCCAGGCGATGATCGACTTCTGTGCATGAAGACGGTTTTCCGCCTCGTCGAAGACCACCGATTGGGGGCCGTCGATCACGGCATCCGTCACCTCCTCGCCCCGATGGGCAGGGAGGCAATGCATGAACAGAGCCTCGGGGCTGGCATGCGCCATCAGGCTCTCATTGACCTGATAGGGCATGAAGACATTGTGACCGCGAGCACTATCCTCGCGGCCCATGGACACCCAGGTATCGGTCACGACGCAATCGGCGCCGCTGACGGCCTCAACCGGGTCCTTGGTAGTTAGGATCTCGGCGCCCTCTTTGCGAGCCCAGTCGAGATAACGTTCATCGGCTTCCGAGCCGTCCGGGGTCGCGATATTCAGCCGAAAGCCGAAACGCGCCGAGGCCTCGATGAAGGAGGAGAGCACATTGTTGCCGTCACCGGTCCAGGCAAAGGTCTTGCCCGCGACCGGCCCACGCTTTTCCTCGAATGTCAGAAGATCGGCCATGATCTGGCAGGGATGGGTGTCGTCGGTCAGGCCGTTGATCACCGGAACGGTGGCGTATTCCGCCATTTCGAGAAGCCGGTCATGGGCCGTCGTGCGGATCATGATCGCATCCACATAGCGCGACATGACGCGCGCCGTATCGGCGATCGTCTCGGCCCGGCCGAGCTGCATTTCGGAGCCGGACAGGAAAAGGGTCTCGCCGCCGAGCTGGCGCATGGCGACGTCGAAGGAAACGCGCGTGCGGGTCGAGGGTTTGTCGAAAATCATCGCCAGCACCTTGCCAGTAAGCGGCTTCGGGCCCGCCGCTCCCAGCGCCTTGCGCTGGGCCGCGTCGTTAATGATGGTGCGAAGATCGCCAGCCGAAACGGCGGACAGGTCGAGAAAATGCTTGGTCATGGGACTGATCGATCCAGATCTCGGTCTCAGGCGCTCTTCTGGCGACGGGATTCGGCGGACAGGGAGGCAACGCCGGTTTCAATGCGATCCATCGCCTCGCGCACCTCTTCCGGGGTGATGATCAGTGGCGGCAGGATGCGCACCACATTGTCGCCGGCGGGAACGGAGAGGAGGCCTGCCTCGCGGAAAGCGGCGACGAGATCACCATTCGGCACGACGGCTTTGAGGCCGATCAACAGGCCCTGACCGCGCACCTCTTGAACAACGTCGGGACAGCGGTCGGTGAGCGATGCGAGCGACTGCTTGAAGAGGATCGCCGTGTCGCGAACCTTGTCCAGAAAGCCGTCCTCGAGAACGATGTCGAGAACGGCGTTACCCACCGCCATGGCCAGCGGATTGCCGCCATAGGTCGAGCCGTGGGTGCCAGCCGTCATGGCGCTGGCGCAGGCTTCCGTCGCAAGGCAGGCGCCAAGCGGAAAGCCGCCACCGATGCCCTTGGCGGAGGCGAGAATGTCCGGCGCGGCACCCGAATGCTGATAGGCATAGAAGCGCCCCGTGCGGCCGATGCCGGTCTGCACCTCGTCATAGATTAGAAGCACGCCGCGCTCGTCGCAGAGTTCGCGCAAGCCCGTCAAGCATTGCGGGGGAACCGGGCGGATACCGCCCTCCCCCTGGATTGGCTCGATCAGGACGGCGGCAACGTCCGGCTCGGCGATGGCAAGGCGCAAGGCGTCGTGATCGCCGAAGCGCAATTGCTTGAAGCCGGGAAGCTTCGGCCCGAAGCCTTCCAGATATTTCGCCTGTCCGCCCGCGGAGATCGTCGCAAGGGTCCGACCATGAAAGGCGCCCTCGAAGGTCAGGATCGTCGTGCGCTCCGGCGCGCCATTCACATAATGATAGCGACGCGCGGTCTTGATCGCACATTCCAGCGCCTCGGCGCCGGAATTGGTGAAGAAAACCTTGTCGGCGAAGCTGGCCCCGCACAGCCGCTCGGCCAGCCGACGCTGACCGGGGATCTCGAAAAGGTTCGACACATGCCAGACCTTCTCGGCCTGATCCTTCAGCGCCTGAACGAGATGGGGATGAGCATGGCCCAGCGCGTTGACGGCGACGCCGCCGGCGCAGTCCATGAAACGTCGCCCGTCGCGCGTCTCCAGCCAGACACCCTGGCCGCGCTCGAAGGCGAGGTCGGCCCGATTGTAAGTGGGATATATCGGCGAAGAGGGCTGCGTTTCCTGCGGCATGGCGACTTGGCTGATCCTGAAAAGAGCGGATGACGTCACGGTCGATCGCAACGATCGACCGAAACATTGAAGCCTGCCGCGAGGGCAGGCTTCAATGTTTCGGTCCATATATGGCCGCGTTCACACCGTCTATACCACGCTGCAAGGCGCCACTGTCAACGAAACGCGGGCAATGCCAAGCCTTTGCGCATTGTGCAACAGGGGCCAGAATTGTTGCGAAAGGTTGGGGAAAAGCCTTCAGCCTCCGATCTTGGGCCCGCCTACGCTCTTGTCTTGCGCGGGAGCCGTAGCTAAATTGACTGTTAAACTACCATATCTTGTGCGGCAGAACCAAGCAGTCTCTAGATATTGCCCCGGCCCGGCGATCCTCCCCGCTTGGCCCGGTTAGAGTCCGTCGCGCATGAGCGCCGAAAGGAACGTGCCATGAGCTGGACCGATGAGCGGGTCGATCTCTTGAAGCAATTGTGGTCGGAAGGTCTCAGCGCCAGTCAGATCGCCGATCGCCTCGGCGGCGTCAGCCGCAACGCCGTTATCGGAAAAGTGCATCGCCTGAAGCTGGAGTCGCGCGGCAAGACGAGCGTCATCGACGCGAAATCGGTGGAGACGCCCGTCGAAGTCGAGGCTGAGACCGAAGAGCGTGTCGAGAAGACCCCCGAACCGCGTCTGGAGACGGTCGAAGAGACCGTTGAGATGGTCGTCCCGGCGCGGCTGGTCTCGTCTGGCGGGGGTATGTCGCGGGCAATGCCGCGCACCATGGGCGCAACGGCTTTGAAGATGGAACCGGGCGACGACGTCGACTTCGAGGCCGATATCGAAGAGGTCCAGGAGACACGGCCGAGCGGCGAGGTTGTGCCGATCGCGCGCAAGCTATCGCTTGTCCAACTGACCGAGCGGACCTGCAAATGGCCCGTCGGCGATCCTCTCCACGATGATTTCCACTTCTGCGGCAACACCGCACCCGACGCCTCGCCTTATTGCAGCTTCCACGCGAAGCTCGCTTTCCAGACCGTGGAACGGCGCCGCATTCGCTGACAATCAAAGAAGCGAGATCGATCTCTTCGGGCGGGTTCGACCAATGGTCGACCCGCCCGACGCGTTTTGACGATCATGGACGCTTGGAACAGGTCGCGCCGAATGACATCGACATCGCCCGAACAGAACATCTCGCGGCTCTGAATTGACTCCGTGAAACAACGGGCCCCGACAAGGCCCATCCCGCCATCGTTCGGCGCTCAACCAATCAACCTTCCGCCGTCTTCGCCTCGGCCTTCTCCGCTTTGCGGCGCTGGCGTTTGCCGAAGGTGGCGACACGGTAGACATAGGCCGCGACGATTGCGACGAGCACCGCGTTCGACACCGGCCCCACATAGGCCTGAACCGTCTCATATTGCTGGCCCAAGAGATAGCCGGCCATAGCGAGAAGGGTTGTCCAGGCGGCGCTGCCGATGGCGGAATAGATCAGGAATTGCCAGAGTGGCATGCGCGCGATGCCGGCCGGAACCGAAATCAGCGTGCGGACCGTTGGAACCAATCGTCCGAACAGGACGGCCCCTGCCCCATGCCGCTGGAACCAGTCGCTCGCCTTCTCAACATCGTCCGCGCCCATGGTGATCCAACGGCCGTGCTTGTCGGCGAAGGCCTTGGTTCGGCGCAGTCCCATGGCCTTGCCGAGATAGTACCAGGGAACGACGCCGGCGAGGGACCCAAGCGTGCCGGCGATGATCACCGCTGCAATCGACATCGAACCGGAAGCAGCTTCGTAGCCCGCGAGCGGCATAATCAATTCGGACGGGATCGGCGGGAAGATGTTTTCCAGGAACATCAGAAGGGCGATACCAAACGGTCCCAACGTGTCCATCAGGCTGTTGACGAAAGCATCCATCGGCTGTGCGCTTGTCCTTTTACTCGTCCCGTGGCGATAGGCGATACCGCGCCGCCATTTGATCCGCCCGCTTCGCTCACTCGAACGCGTCTCGCCTCATACGAAATCCGTTTGATCGCTTCGCGATACGGATTTCCAAGACGCTCAAACGCCGCGCGGGCTATGATACGGGATTAGTCTGAATCAGCCGAATCCCGTATCACAAGCGCGACCCACCGCTTTTCGTTCCGATCCGAAGGCGGCAGACCGGATCCTGGCTGAGCATATGGGGCTGGGATTGAGCGGGTTCGACCGGATTCGCTTGGAAGTGACCGCAAAAAATGCCGGCGCAAAGCTCAAACGGCGTCTATTCTCGGGTGGTTTTCGCCTGTGTGGTAGGCCGTCACGACAGCCGGGCGCGCAACAGCCAGAGGAAGGCTGAAAAGCGCTGCCCGCAAAACGGGCCGGGCCCTTTCGGCTATAGGTCGGGCATGGGGCGAAGTTACGCGACCGGCCAGACAACCCGCCGCATCGCTTCTTCGATCTGCTGGGTCGTGTAAGGCTTTTGGAGGATCGGATAGACGTGCCACTCTTCAGGAACGCCCTGTCGTCCGTAACCGGTCGCAAAGACGATCGGGGTTTGGCCGTCCCGAAGCCTTTCTGCGAGCGGAAAGACCGTCTCTCCTCCAAGATTGACGTCGAGAATGGCGACGTCGGCCTCAAGCCCTTCGTCCATCATTCGTTGGGCGGATTTCAAGCGCATGGCCGGTCCAAGCACCTCGCAGTCGAGATCGAGCAACATATCCTCGAGCTGCATGGCGATCAGGCTTTCATCTTCGACGATGAAGACGCGTAAGCCGTCGAACCGTTCCTTCGAGCTTTCAAGCGACGGACGTTTCAATGTCTCCCATCCCAGACAAATGGACCTGAAGGCGGCAGGCGAGGCCCTTCGGCTTCAGGTCGAGAGACAGCGAGCCGGCCAGCTCTCCCTCGACGATGCGTTTCAAGACCTTGATGCCGAAACCAGGCTTCAAGGGCTCGGGGCGGATATGAGGCGCGAATTCATTCCAACTAAAATGAAGGACGCGCTTATTTTCACGATGTTCTATTTTCCAATCGATATTCAAGGTCCCTTCGCCGTCCGGGCGCAAGGCGCCATAGCGTGCGGCATTGGAAGCTAGCTCGTGGAAGACCATCGCCAAGGCGATCGCCGGTTTTGATTCTAGCATAATATTCGGCCCCTTGACCGAAACGCGGTCGGGCGAAAATCCCGACAATTCGCGAGCCAGTAGAACCGATAGCCCGGCGGACTCCCATCGCCTGGCCGAAAGAACGTTATGGGCCTGGCTGAGCGCCATGATCCGCGCTTCGAACGCATATTGGGCTTCGGCGGGATCCTGGATGTTGCGGAAGCTCTGGCGCGCCATGGCCTGGACGGTCGACAGCGTGTTCTTGACCCTATGGTTGAGCTCGTCGACAAGAATGCGATGCCGGTGGGACGCGCGCACCGCCTCGGTCCGGTCGGCGCCTTGAAAGAAGACGCCGGTGATCTTGCCCTCTTCGTCCAGAAGAGGATTGCAGGTGAAGTCGAAATAGATTTCGGTGGGCGCCTCGTCCTCGGCCGAGCGCCGCAAGCTCATATGCGCGCTCTCGCCGGCGATGGGGCGACCTGTTTCGATAACCGTCGCCAAGAGGTCGGCGAACCCTTGGGAGGCGAGCTCCGGCAGAGCCTCGGGGAAGGGGCGCCCGAGCAGCGGACGCTTTCCAACAAAGCGAGACAGGCTGTCATTGACGAAAGTGAAGACCTGACCTGGCCCATCGAGAACGGCGACCATGCCCGGCGCCTGGCGAAACAGGCGGCGAAACTCGTCGACTTGGTTCGCGGTCTCCAGATAGGCTTCTTCGACGTCCTTCGCGCTCTCGATCAGCGCCGCCTCGCTCGGCACGACCCGGAGTGGCCAACGCCCCAATCCTTCTGCCCGCTCGGCCAGTTCCGTCACATTCGCGATGGAGGCGACGATGAATTCCGTCTGCCCTGCGGCATCGAGGATCGGCGAGCAGGTGAAGCTCCAATAGCGCGCTCCCGTCTCGCCGGCAGCCCCTTCCAGCGTCGGCTCGTCATGCCGCAGAAACGCGATCGAGCTGCGCCGGCCGGTTTGCAGGACCCGGTCGAGACAGAGGCGAAGACGATCGCCCGCCTCACCGCCATCGGGAAAGACGTTGAACACGCTTTGCCCACGCAACTCCGCTATATCGAGACCCAAAGACGCTTCAAGCGCTCCATTGGCCGCGACGAAGCGCAACTCCTTGTCGAAAAGGGCATGGGGCTGCGGAAGAGCCGCAAACAGCCGTTCGTAGTCAAACCCGGTCATGCCGGCCTATATGCCGCCAGGCGCGAAGTCGCGCAGACACATTCCAGTGAGAGCTTCGCCGCAGTCACGCTCTCCTCGATCAGCGGTCGATTTACGCCAGGTCCGGGCAATTCCTCGCCGCCCCCACTCGACCGATCGTCAATTGCCTTCGACCCCGCCTGCCGGCGCATTGACTGTCGCCTTTCCTATGCTGCTGCCGGAAGCCGATCGCCTTCCCGACAACGACACGTCATTTCAACGTCAAGGAGCCCTCTGCGGGCCGCCTGGGCCACCCCCTGCTCCGATGATCCACGTCGCTGACCAACCCAAGGCTTTGTCGGGCCCACGGATCTCTCGGCAACGCTCACCTGATGTTATGGATTGATGAGGCGCCGGGGCAAGGGGCGAGGTTGATCGAGAAGGCTGAAAGACGGATCGGCGTCATGCCCGGCCCTCGATCGACAAAGCTCCTGCGGGCGGTCACGGCCAATACGTTGCATTTGCGAACGCCCTCTGTCCGAACCTTACCAAGCGCAGATCTTCGTCTCGGTTTCCGGATTGGCCCAGCATGCCGGATCTGTCGTCTGGCGGACATAGAGGCCCGGCAGCGAGATGTTCCGGTCCCCCAGATTGACGAAAGCCGAGGCAAAGCCGGGCCTCTCGACCACGAGGGAATAGCTCACGGCCGGCCCCTCGATCGAAAAGCTTCCATCGCGATCCGTCGCCTGAAAATCGCAGTCGAAATAGCCGTCATCGGTCGAGAAACACCGCGCCGGCTTAGCATCGGCCCTGTCGACAGAGACCGCGCAGGACAGGACGAGACCTGCGAGGCAAAGGTGAGCGGCTTTCATCTGGGACCCTCTCGGACGATCGATGACCGACATGATCGCCGGCATCTTTGTGCCGCGCCAGAATAGATCATGGCGCTTCCCGCGAGAACGGGTCTCTTCAAGGTCGATCGCAGATCAGCGTCAAGCCGGCGAGCGGCCTGCAAAACGACGACAGCGCCGCCATTCGACTGGCGGCGCCGTGTCTTTCTTGCCTGATCGGCTCAGCGCGTCAGGCGCTTATAGGTCGGGCGCTTCGGGTTGACCGATTCCGGTCCAAGGCGCCGGATCTTGTCCTGCTCATAGTCTTCAAAATTGCCTTCGAACCATTCCACATGGCTGTCGCCCTCGAAGGCGAGGATGTGGGTGGCGAGCCGGTCGAGGAACATGCGATCGTGGCTAATCACCACGGCGCAGCCGGCATATTCCTCCAGCGCATCCTCGAGCGCGGTCAGCGTCTCGGTGTCGAGATCGTTGGTCGGCTCATCGAGCAGGATGACATTGGCACCGGACTTCAGCATCTTGGCCAAATGCACGCGGTTGCGCTGGCCGCCCGAGAGCGTGCCGACCTTCTGCTGCTGGTTTGGGCCTTTGAAGTTGAAGTTGCCCACATAGGCTCGGGAATTCATCTCGTATTTGCCGAGCTTCATGATGTCGACGCCGCCGGAAATCTCCTCCCAGACATTCTTGTCGGCGTCGAGGTCGTCGCGGCTCTGGTCCACATAGCCGAGATCGACGGTCTCGCCGATCTCGATCTTGCCGGAATCGGGCTCTTCCTGGCCGGTAAGCATCTTGAACAGGGTCGACTTGCCGGCGCCGTTCGGGCCGATGATACCAACGATGCCGCCGGCCGGCAGCTTGAAGGAGAGATTCTCGATCAACACGCGATCGCCGAAGCTCTTTGTGAGGTTCTCGACCTCGATCACCTTGTTGCCGAGACGCTCGCCGGTCGGGATGACGATCTTGCCATCGGCGGGTTTGCGGTTCTCGGCCGCCTCGACCAGCTCCTGATAGGCGCGGATACGGGCCTTCGACTTGGTCTGGCGAGCCTTTGCACCCTGCTGGATCCATTCGCGCTCGCGGCTGATCGCGCGCATGCGGGCGTCGTCCTCGCGGCCCTCCTGGGCCATGCGCTTCTGCTTCTTCTCCAGATAGACCGAGTAGTTGCCCTCGTAGGGCACGCCATGGCCACGATCGAGTTCGAGAATCCAGCCGGTGACATTGTCGAGGAAGTAGCGATCGTGGGTCACCATCAGCACCGAGCCTTCATACTCGCGCAGATGCTTTTCGAGCCACAGAATCGTCTCGGCGTCGAGATGGTTGGTCGGCTCGTCGAGGAGCAGGATGTCGGGCTTGGACAAAAGCAACTTGCAGAGCGCCACGCGGCGGCGCTCACCGCCCGACAGGTTGACCACATTGGCGTCGGCCGGCGGGCAGCGCAGCGCGTCCATCGCCATCTCGACCTGGTTCTCCAGGTCCCACAAATTCTGGGCATCGATGACGTCCTGGAGCTTGGCACCTTCCTCCGCCGTCTCGTCGGAGTAGTTCATCATCAGTTCGTTGTAGCGATCGAGAATCGCCTGCTTGTCGGCGACACCCTCCATCACGTTTTCCATGACCGTCTTGTCGGGGTCGAGCTGCGGCTCCTGGGGCAGATAGCCGATGGTCGCGCCTTCGGCTGCCCAGGCTTCGCCGGTGAATTCGGTGTCCTTGCCGGCCATGATCTTCAGGAGCGTCGACTTACCCGCGCCGTTCGGGCCGAGAATGCCGATCTTGGCATCGGGGTAGAAGGACAGATGGATGTTGTCGAGAACCTTCTTGTTCCCATAGGCCTTGGTAAGGCCGGACATGTGATAGATGAACTGGCGTGCCATGGCGCGCTTTATGCTCCGTCGATCGAAATGAGGTGAAAAGTTAGGCCGTCTCTAAGCCATCGATCGCTTGGCCGCAACGATGCAGGCGGCTCGCGATGTTCGCAACGTCCTGAGAGCCGCCAGCCAGAGGCGCGCTCATCCGTTGCGCCAACGCGACGCTTCGAGCCTTGCGCCTCGGCGCGGCACGCCGCATTCTGGGCCCGGCTCAAACTGAAAAACCTTGTTCGAAGAGGCGCATGTCCCGATCCGTCGTCACGCTGCCCCCGCAGGGCCACTATCTCAGAGGCAGGGTTCGCTTTGCGAATCTTGCGGCGCGCGCAGCCGGTTTCGCGCTGCTTCTCATGCTGGTGGGCATTCCGGTCTATCGGATCGGTGGGATCACCCCGCAAGCCTTGATCGCCGTCCTTCTTCTCGCTTTCGCGCTGGCGCTCGGCGCGCTGGTCGTCTCGCTTGCCGGCCTTGCCAGTGCATGGTTCCAAGCGGCCCGAGGCGGCGGCGCGGCCTTGCGGGCGGCTATTCTTTCGACGCTTGCCCTGGCGCCATTCCTGGTCCTCATTCTGATCGGCACTTCGAACCCCCGCGCCAATTCCGCCGCGACGGAAGGCCTTGCGGCGATCGATGTCTCCAATGCCGCCCCCCTTCGCCCGGCAAGCCCCGCTGATGCCTTCCTGAGAGGCCCAAGCGGCCGACTTGCGATGCTCGGCGCCAGCGCCAATCCGAGCGTGCTTCCATCCGCCCGCTATGACGCAGCGCCGGTCGAAATCGCGGCAGCGGTCGAGGATGCGCTCAAAGCGCTTGGCTGGGAGGTCGAAGAGATCGTCGCCGGCGAACCCGGCCAGGAAAGTGGCGGGGGACCGCTCGGCGTCATTCACGACAGCGGCGCAATCCCGATCCCGACACCTCGCGCCGAGATCGACAGCCCCAATGCGAGCGCCGCCGCCTTCTCGCTACCGGAGCGCAATCTTTATCGCGTCACGGCAGTCGCCCGCGACTTCATCTTCGCCCTGCCCAGCGACGTCGCCATTCGCATCGCCGGCAATGGCGACGAAACCTTCGTCGATCTGCGCTCGGTTTCACGCGAGACCGGCATTGATCTCGGCCAGAATCGCCGCTTCATCGAAGCCTTTCTCCAGCAACTGAATTTCGAGATGGCAGGCGAGGAGAGTCTGTCGCTATTTTAGACTCGCCTTCGCCGATAGAGTGCAAGATCGCGGCCAGACGCGGCCATCAGCCCCTTATCGCGCGAAGCCGGAACGGCCCGTCGCGGGTTACCGGATCGTCGCCATCGATCTCGCCACGCTCGAAAAGCTCGACCAGGTGAGCCCGGATGGAATGAGCGGCGGCCGGCTTCAGCGTTGGATCGAGCCCGGCATAGAGCTGGGCGACAAGGTCTTCGATCATCGCCGGCCGTTCGGCCAAGATGTCACGGATCATCCACTCCCGCTGACCACGATGGGCGATCACCGCCCGCAACAGGGTCTTCGGCTTGACGACCGCATCGCCATGGCCGGGTAGGAACATCCGATCATCGCGACTGAGCAACCGATCGAGGGACGCCCGATAGGCTGCCATCGACCCGTCCGGCGGAATGACGACCGTCGTCGACCAGCCCATGACGTGATCGCCGGTCAGAAGAAGGCCCGAATCGCCGAGTGCGAAGGAAAGATGGTCTGCCGTATGGCCGGGCGTTGCCACAACCTCGATACCGCGCCCCGCGAGGAAAAGCGTTTCACCGCCCGAGAGACGACGGGCGACATCATAGGCCGGTCGGTCGGCGATGTCCGATGCCAAGACGCGTGGCTCATCCGTTGTAAGAAAATCGCCCGGTCGTGTCGATGACTCAGACGAAGCGGGCGTTGATCGGCCAACGTCCTTCCCATCCTTCGCCGGGCGGTCACCCCGCCTGATCAGAGCTTGCGCAGCGGCGGCGCCCTCCCCCGTCCCTGCGAAGATCGGGGCATCGAACATGCTTGCCGCCTGAGCTGCGAGAGCGCTGTGATCCGGATGCCAATGAGTGAGAAGGATCGCCTCGACGCGCCGCTCGCCCACATGGGTCTTAAGGGCGGCAAGATGGGCGTGATCGGCGGGACCCGGATCGACGATGACGCATTCGCGGCTCGTGCCGATGATATAGCTGTTCGTTCCGCGATGGGTCATCGGACCGGCATTAGGCGCCGTGACCCGCAGAACGCCCTCAATCTCGCTGACGTCGGTCTTGCCTATCGCTTCCGGCGGCATATCGCCTCCCTCTCACTCACTTCAGCGCAGCGCTTGAACACGCGCAACGCCTCCCTTCCCCGCCAGTCGACCATGTCCCATCAAGCGACCAAGGGCCGCGCCCGTTCGGCAACGGAAACCGCAGTCTTTTTTGCCTGGCGGCCCAAAGCCTGTGCGATCGGCGATTTACAAGCGCGGTCCGCATTGTCTATAGAGTGCCGGCGCCGGTCCGGTCGAGACAGACCCAGCGGCCCATTGGGGCGTCGCCAAGCGGTAAGGCAGCGGCTTTTGGTGCCGCCATTCGCAGGTTCGAATCCTGCCGCCCCAGCCAAAGCCAGCTAAGTGATTGAAATTGCGATCGATCCGTTCCAGCTGGGGAGCCATTCCGCCAAGTGGGACACACGACTGTGACACAACCGTGTGACACGGAGTGTGAGATGGGGTTCGCAACAGGTCTCGAACGACGAGGCGCCGTGTACTACTGGCGCAAGCGCCTGCCAGATAGGCTCGCCGAGCGAATCGGTCTGACGCATGTTAAGTTAAGCCTTCGAACCCGAGATCCTCAGGAGGCTCGATATCTCGGGGCTTGCCTCAACAAGATGGCTGCCGAGTTGCTGATGAGCGTACTTCCAGAGATCACGCGGGAGCAGCTGCAATCGCTCTTCCGCAAGACATTCGAGCAGCATCGTCGAAAGCTCGCCCTTCTCGCCGACTTCGCACGAAGCGAACGGGGCTTTATGCCGTCGCAGGAGATCCAGGAAGAGACGGCGACGGGATGGGCGTATCAGCACTTTTCTCGGAAAGGGTTGCATGCTTCCGTGGATGAGGATGCTCGAGATCGCTTTGCGAAGGTCGGCCTGTCCGAGGAGGAGATCGAGCGCGTCACAGCTACTGTTGACCGTATGAAGGCAAGTGGCGAGGCGACACCATCGGCGTCTCGTCTCGCCGAAGCTATCACGGAAACCGGTGCCGAGGTCACGGCTGCAACGAAAGCGAAAGCGCAGCCGATCTATCTAAGGGCCCTGGCCGAAGCGCTTCTGAAGACGGACGAGCGCTATCGCCACGATCCTTTCGATTTCGATGCGGAGATCTGCGCGCTTGCACCTGAAGCAGAAGGCCTTTCCGAAGCAGAGAGAGGCTTCCGACCGGCATCGAGGACGACCTCGGAGCTTCGAGAAAATGGACCGGCGAGAGGGGATACTTCCACCCCGCCCTCTCGACCATCGCCGACCCCTTCGATGAAAACGGCGGCGGCACACACGGGCAGCGTGATCGCAATCAGCACCAAGCTGATCGAGAAGAAGCTTGCAGATGAGGTTTGGGACGAAAAGACCGCTCGCCAGGCCAGGATGATCTTCGATCTATTCGGGCGTTTCCTCACTGAAGAGGCAGGCGTCAACGACCTCGCCGAACTTCGACAACATCATCTTGATGCTTTCGAAATTTTTCTGAGGATTTTGCACAAAACATACGGGAAGAGCCCGAAAGACAGGCATCGGACAATTGCCGATCTGCGGAAGGATAGCGAACAAAGGCCGTCAACCGAACGGGGGCTTTCCGGTGCGACCCGGAACCGGCACTTGACCTTTATCGGCCAACTTCTGCGCCGGGCTAAGTCGGCTGGCGTTGCTATCGACCCGCAGCTAGATCTGACGGAGCTTCGTGCGCGGAAAAACAAACGTGGCCGCGACGACCGGCCTGTGCCGACCCGGATCCAGATCGAAACGCTCTTTCACCAACCGGTCTTCACCGGATGCGGCGATTGGGACGACATGCATCAACTGGGCGAGCATATATTCCACCGCGCGGCCTATTTCGGCCCCCTGCTTGCCAACTATCAGGGGATGCGACGCGAGGAGTATTGCGGCCTGTCCGCCGACGACATCATAACCGATAACGGCGACCATCCCTACATTCATCTCTGCTTAAATGAATTCCGAAGGCTGAAGAATCCCCAGTCGGTTCGGAACCTGGCTCTTCATCCCGAACTCATCCGCCTGAGTTTTCTCGATTACGTCGACGCGATCAGAAAGCTTGGATATCGTCGGCTGTTTCCCGACCTTCATTCCCCCTCAAGCCACAGTCTCCTGGGAGACCGCCTTTACGACGAACTTCGCCCGTCATTTCAGACATGCGGCTTCACGCTCCACCAATCGCGTCATTTCTTCAACAATGAACTGAAACAGATGCGTGTCGACGCCGAGTTCCGAGCGGACCTAATGGGACATGGTGGAAAGACGGAAACGACAGAACGCTACTGCAATCCCGCCGACGTCGTGAACCAGCTCGAGGATCTTTCGAAGGTGCCTATCGTGACAGCGCATCTTTCGCCGCACGCAATCAGACTAGTCCCATGGGTCGAAGAGAAGGCCATTGCACCGTGGAGCAGGGCAGCGAAAGCAAAAGCCAAGGCGTAGCAAAAGACCTCGCAGCCTGAGCAAACCGCGTTACATACAGACGCAAATGGGCCGATACCGGACGGTCAGCTCCAGAGCGAGATTGGCGAAAATCTGCCATTCGGCTTTCTTGAAGAGTTTCGGGCGCCGTGAGGCGTACGAAACTCTTCAAGAAAGCGGACCGGCAACTTTCGAGCGTTTGAGCGCGAAATCGGCCGTTTGCTTCACTTCACGCCGACCTCCTCCTCATGCCTCAACGCGATGGAAGGCTTCTTCGCCAAACTCACCCGCAGGCGGCTGAAGTGACGTTGCCCCTGTGGCTTGATCCAGGTTGAAGTTCGTTCTGGCCGATCAATAAGGACCAGAACATGAAGCGCAGCCGTTTCTCCGAAGAGCAGATCATCGGCATCCTGAAGGAACACGAGGCCGGAGTTCCGGTCGCCGAGCTCTGCCGCAGGCACGGCGTCAGCGACGCCAGCATCTACAAATGGAAAGCGAGGTTCGGCGGCATGGAGGTCTCGGAGGCCAAGCGGCTGCGGTCGCTGGAAGACGAGAACGCCAAGCTGAAGCGCATGCTCGCCGACGTGATGCTCGATAATGTCGCGCTGAAGGACCTCTTGGGAAAGAAGTGGTGACGCCCGCTGCCAGGCGGAAAGCCGTCGCTCACCTCATGGAGCGCCACGAGATGAGCGAACGGCGGGCGTGTAAAGCCATCGGCTGCTGCCGCATGACGATCCGCTATCGCTCCATCCGCCCCGATGACAGGGATCTGCGGGAGCGGATGATCTCTCTTGCCCGGGAGCGCCGCCGCTTCGGCTACCGGCGCCTGCACGTCCTGCTCAGGCGCGAGGGCCACACGGTCAATCACAAGAAGCTGTTCCGGCTCTACCGCGAGGAACGGCTGGCGGTACGCCGCCGCGGCAGCCGCAAGCGGGCGATCGGCACCCGAGCGCCGATGCTGGTGCCGCTGGTGCCGGGTGAGCGCTGGTCGCTGGACTTCGTCGCCGATCAGCTCGAGGACGGGCGCCGTTTCCGGATCCTCACCATCGTCGACGACTGCACCCGCGAGAACCTGGCGCTGATTGCCGACACCTCGCTGTCCGGCGTCCGCGTCGCCCGCGAACTGGATCGGCTGATAGTCGA
>NZ_FWXR01000041.1 GCF_900176465.1 Fulvimarina manganoxydans | reverse complement strand
ACGCAGCCGTCAAAGCCCCATCTCCCGGCGCTCGGCCATCCGGTCGGCCTCAAAACATCGAACGATAACCCTGTCGACGTTTTGACACGGCCTGGACCCACTGCGGTCATTCGAACAGAGCGCAGCGAATGTCCGCTTCGAGCCCTTCCACGACATTCAGTCGAAGCGCTTCCCTGTGCCTTTCGAAGGCTGCGCAACCGCGCTCTCGGTCGCGCTTCTTGCCCGAAAGGCCCCGGCGAAGAGCGCGACGACGGCGAAACACGTCACAGCAGGCCCTGCATCCGTACCTGCCATCATGAACCCAAAGAGAGGTGCGCCAGCGGTCTGGCCGACTGCGATGGTCAGGAACCCGATCATGAGCCCAGTCGCGGGACGGTCCGGCAGGGCGTGTGTTCCCCAGACAAGGTAGACCCCCGTCAGCATCACATACGCCGCCCCGAAGAGTGCGCCCCCGATCAAGGCGAGGGCTGGCGCCGCAATACCCGATCCGACTGCGATTATGCTCGCCGACATCAGACCCAGAAAAGTCCAGTGAACCGGGTCAAGACCGAACCGGCCAACGAGCGTGCCGGCCCAGGCTCCGGCAATGCCTCCAGCGCCGATGCAGGTCCACAGGATGCCGGTTCCGGTCGGCCCCCATCCCAGTTGCTGCGAAACGAGCTGGCCTCCAAAGGACCACAGGGCGGTGCTCGCAGCTCCCATCAAGAACGACGCGGAGATCAGGCGTACTACCGGGCCATTCATCGGAGGCAAGCCGCCGGCGTTCTGTTCGCCCCGAGAGGCCGGAAGGGAGACCGCCGCCGCGAGCGCGAGCACTACCGCCACGGTGGCGAAGGCGCCGAAGGCCAGCCGCCACTGCCCGGCGATCGCCAACGCGATCGGTCCCGAAAGGGCGACGCCTGCGCTCGTCCCGGCATTGATTACCGTATTCGTGTGATCCTGACGGCTCTTGCGCACCGCGGCTGCAACGGCCGCGGCCATGGGCGGGGAGGCAAGACCCGTGCTCGATCCCGCCACCACCACGGCGATGGCGAGGATCAGCGGCGACGGCGCAAGTGCGATCCCGGCCATGCCGGCGGCGGCGGCGATTGCCGCCCCCACAGCTACAGCTCGTGCGCCGATCCGTTCCGTCAGCACCGCCGAGGCGACGATGGCGATGCAGTAGCCGGCGAACGAGCCGCCAGAGATGATACCGCTGAGCGACGGGCCGAGGCCCAGATCACTGTCGATCTGCGGCAGGAATAGACCGAAGGCGAAGCGGGCGAAGCCGTAGCAGACCGCGATCAGGCCGAAGCCTATGGCGCCGATGCGAAGAGCGGGACTCATGCGCGCGCCCTCTCCATCAGGATGGCGGCAGCCGCCCTTGCGGCGGAGACGGATTCCGCACCACGGTAGACCGCTGCCTGGGTCGCTCCTTCAAGGAGAATGAGCACCTGCTCGGCCAAGACCGGGTCTTGGCGTCCGAGGTCCACCGCGACAACCTCCTCGATTCGTAGATGGAATGCCGCCTTGTGCATCGCCACCGCCTCGGCGATCTCGGGTGTGTCGCCGCCTGTTTCGGCGCGTGATCGCAGAAACAGGCATCCCCGCATGCCTTCGACCCGCACCCAGTCCTCAAGCGTCGCGAACAGCGCATCGACGCTCTGTACCTCGAGTCGAGCCATGAAGCGCCGGTCCCGCTCCGTCAGCACCCGCGCCATGAGCTGCGCCTTGCTGCCGGCATGCTTATACAGCGTCCGGCTCGACATCCCCGCAGCAGCGGTCAGGCGGTCCATTCCGGTGGCCATGTAGCCATGCCGATCGAAGAGCCGCTCGGCGGCGGCGGTTAGCTTAGTGGTCTTGTCCATCGAGAGCCTCCTTCGGTACCCATTGGACATCAATGTAAAACGAACGTTTTACATTACAAGTTGGCAGGGCCAAAAGTCGGCTCTGTGTTCAAATCGGGAAAAACTTGAGATTGTGTTGACATCGTCAACATGATGCGGTTTTGTTGACGATGTCAACATGGAGATCGCATATGGGTACAGTTTTGATCACCGGCGGCCACGCCGGCATCGGGTTCACTGCTTCGCAGGAGATCGCCTCGCGCCTCAGGCTCGACCTGGTTCTGGCTGGGCGCAGCCCGGAGCGCATGGAGAGGGCGGCGGGGCAGTTGAACGCAGGAGGAGCAGCCAAGGTCGTGCTGCTGCCCCTCGACGTTTCATCGCTAGGCTCGGTCAGGTCGGCGTCAGCGCAGCTTACCGCCATGCTTGATCGCGGCGAGATTGCCCCGCTTCAGGCCATCGTCTGCAACGCCGGCGGCCAGTTCCGGGGGCCGATCTCGTATAGTGCTGATGGCTACGAGGATACCTTCGCAACCAACCATCTGGGCCATTTTCTCCTGGTGAACCTATTGCTCGATCGGCTTGTGCCGAACGGTCGCGTCGTGTTCACCGCCAGCGGTACCCACGACCCCGACACCGCCGATGGCCGGATGGTCGGCAAGGTGGCTGAACCGAACGCCTTGGCGCTCGCCAACGATGGCAGGAACGGCGCTAAGCCCCTGTCCGGGGGCGTGCGCTACTCGACCTCGAAGCTGTGCACGATGCTGTTCGCCTACGAGCTGGATCGCCGCCTGCGGGCTACCGGAAGCTCGGTCGCTTCGATTGCCTTCGATCCAGGTTCGATCCCGGAGACCGGACTGCTCCGTACCATGCCGAAGCCCGTCCAGTGGCTCGCCAAGACGCGCGGGATGAAGTTCATGATGCGGCGAATGGGCGTCACGCAGGGCAGCGTCGACTTCTCCGGGACCTCGCTCGGACAGTCACCACCGCCCCGGACTTTGCGAGCGCCTCGGGCCATTATCTTCAGTCCAACGATGGCCACCTGATCGAGCAGCGCTCTTCCGTTCTCTCGTATGACACGGCGAAGGCGGCGCAGCTCTGGACAGACTCCGAAGCGTTGGTGCATCTGCAACCAAACGAACGCCCAGCGACGTTGACCGAGGCAGCGCGGTCACGGGTCGTCTGACGGTTTGAGGGGTACCCATCAGGATGGCCATGGGGACAGGCGAAAGACTGACCGATGCCGCGGCGCTTTTGCTGGACGAGGGCGGCGAGGCTGCGGTCACCCTGCGGGCCGTGGCACTCGCGGTTGGTGTCTCGCATAACGCCCCGTATCGCCACTTCGCGGATCGCTCGGCGTTGCTGGCGGGCGTCGCCGAGCGCGACTTGCGTGTCTTCACACGATTATTCGAGTCCATCAGCGCGTCGGACCAACCAGCGATCGGAAAGCTTGCGGCTGCGTTGGCAGAGTTCGTCGCATACGGCGAGGCCCATCCGGCTCGTTACCGCCTCCTGTTCAGTGATCCCGATATCGCGTCGCGCGGGGGATCGTTGGAGGAGGCGGCAATGGAAACCTTTGCGGAGTTAGCCAAGCTCGTCGGGCAAGCTCAGGCGGAGGGAAACCTCCCGAGCATCCCGACGCTACAGCTAACGGGATTGATTTACGCCACGGTGCACGGGCTGCTCGATTTCCAAGCCGGAGGACGCATGAAATCGGAGAAGGGCTTCACCAGCGTGATGGATGGCGTGAAAACGATGCTGCGGCTCATTGCCAACGATTGATCCTCGCGGCGCCAGATGGATCTGCGCGGATGTCTGCTCGTAGGCTGTTCGTCCCAAAAACCGGACAGACTGGTTTCCACCCGACATGGTAACCGATCCGGCCGCTACGATTTCTCAGAAGCGGCCGTTCTATGGCGATCCTATACCTCGGTCCTTTCGGCAAGGGTCAGAGCATCTTCGACATCGACGCCAAGATAGCGAACGGTGCTCTCGATCTTCGTATGACCGAGAAGGATTTGAACCGCTCGCAGGTTGCCGGTCGCCTTTTAGATAATCGACGCCTTCGTCCTGCGGAGAGAATGCGTTCCGTAGTCCTCTCGCCGGAGACCGATCGCAGTCACCCACTCGTCGACCAGACGGGCGTACTGCCGGGCGCTTAGATGATCCGTCCGATCAATCCGGCTCGGGAAGGCGTAGTCGTCAATCGTCCCGCCTCTCAGTTCCAGCCAGACCAGAAGGCTCGATCTGGCTGGTTCGAGCAGTTCGAACTGGACCGGCCGTTTGGTCTTCTGCTGCACGACGATCGCTCGCGTTCGGACCCGTCCACCGGACGTCAGATCGCCGATCTTGACCTTCACGATGTCGCAGCCTCGAAGCTTGCTGGCGATTTCAAGATCGAACAACGCTCGGTCGCGAACACGTCCTTCGCGATCGAGCCAAAAGCGGATCGCCCAGACCTGTTGCGGCTTCAGGGCCCGTTTTGCGCCGACTGTCCGTCCAGCGTTCCATGCTCGACGAGTCCTGCCCGCCGGATCATACTCGGAATGTCCCATTGTCGTTCTCCATCGGCCGGGATGGCCGACAAAGAAGGATCGAGGGTTGTCAGCAGGGATCGAAGGGCCGGAAGCAGACTGGCATTTTTCAGACATTGGGCTTCGACAAGCTGCCTTAAACAGATCCATCCGCTCCCGTCCGAGCATGATCTCCTCCCTTAGGGCCGTTTTTCGCTCATTGTACCGTGTTTTTTTCAAATCGTGCGCTTCCGAAGCGATTACCTGTGTGTTCAATCTGCAACAGTATGTTGTGACACTGCGCAGGATGCGCATCGGGCCTCGACATTTTATGATGATAATTGTCATATTTTCATCGTTGGACGATTCCTGTCGTGGCTGAGAAAGCCCTAACGTTGTGAAGGGAGATCGTCGCAATTAAAAGTTATGCGTATCGGGCGGAAATAATGATGAATAGCAAGTTCAAGCGCGTGAACACAGACGCTTGTTGGCAGCGTTTGACCTCGATGCTTCTCGGCAGTTGCGCGTTCTTGTTTATTCAGACTGGCATTACGTCGGCGCGAGAGAACAGCCAAGGCGATGCCATCTTGCTTGATACAGTGACGGTAGAAGCCGATGGAGCTGGTAGTCTTCTTGGGGGCGGCTATTACAGCGGCATCGTCGTCGACCAGTCGACGGGCGCGAGCCGCATGCCGACGAGCCTTCTCGATACGCCGGCCTCCGTCTCGGTGATCACCGCGGAGGAGTTGACGCGGCGCAATGCGGACAGCGTGGAGGAGGCGGTCGACTATACGGCGGGCGTCACGACCGGCTTCTACGGATCGGACGATCGCTTCGACTTCATCCGCATTCGCGGTCTCGACGCCTATGCGTTTCGGGACGGCCTACCGCTCGGCTTGCCTTTCGGGGCGCCGCGCGAAGAGATCTATGCCTTCGATACGATCGAAGTGTTGAAGGGTGCGAACTCGTCGAGTTTTGGCCTGGCGGCTCCCGGTGGCCTGATCAACTATGTGACCAAGCGTCCCCGCAGCGACATCTTCGGCGAAGTCTATGTGACGGGCGGCTCCTATAGCCACAAGGAAGTCGGCTTCGACACGGGCGCCAATCTCACCCAAGATGATACGCTGTCCTTCCGCATCACCGGCAAGTTTCAGAACGCCGACAAGGAATACGACTATTCCAACGACGACGAGAAATTCATCCAGGGCGGCCTGACCTGGAGGCCGACGGACCACACGAATCTCACCGTCGTCTATGACCATCTCTATATCGACAGCGTTCCGGGCAGCGGTGGCCAGCCGATCGGCTTCGATTTTTCGCGCAGCCGCTTCTTCGGTGAGCCGGACTACAACAGCCGCGGCGTCACGCGCGATACGGTAAGCCTGTTCTTCGACCACGATTTCCAGAACGGTCTGTCGATCGCCTCCACCGCGCGCTATTCGAGCACCAACAGCGATTACGGTTATGCCTATATTTCCGCTTCGCCCCCGGACGGGTCCTCGATCGCCTCGAGGTCGTTCTTCGGCAACGATGCGAGTTCCGACGTCTTCGTGATGGATGCTCACGGCCTGTACGATACGGATATCGCAGGTGTGGGGAGCCGCACCCTGTTCGGCGTCGAATATCGCGACGCGGACGGGACGAATGACGCATTTTTCGGTTCGGCTCCGTCGATCGATGTTCGCAATCCGGTCTTCACGGGGGCGCCGTCCTCGGTTCCTCTCTATTCCAGCAGGCAGACCGACCAGCGCACCCGCGCTCTCTATGCCCAGGAGGAACTCACCTTCTTCGACACCGTCATCGTCACGGCGGGTCTGCGCAACGACTGGCTGGATCTTGCAGAGACTAACCAGTTCGACGGCGCCACCCTCTCGGACGATCTCAGCGAGACCACAGGCCGGCTCGGCCTGACCTATCGCCTGACGGAGGAGGTTTCGCTCTTCGGCAGCTATTCGGAATCGGTGGTGCCGGCATCGATCGGGGTCGAGCCGGAAACGGGCGAGCAATATGAAGTGGGCGTGAAGTATCAGCCGCACGACTTTCCAACCCTCGTCACGGCATCGGTCTACGACCTGACCCGGGACAACCTGACACGCACGGACCCCGTCAGCCTTCAGCGCGTGCCCATCGGCGAGATCGGCGTGCGCGGCTTCGACTTCGAGGCCAAGGCGCAATTGCCCTTCAGTTTCGATGTGATTGCAAGCTATTCCTATCTCGACGCCGAAATCGTCGAAAACGGGACTCTTGGAAACGCGGGCAATCGCCCGGCCTTCGTCCCCGAACATGTGGCCTCCGCTTTCTTGAACTACACGGTTCCGGGATCGGGCTTTCGCGGCGATCTGACGGTCGGTGTCGGGGCGCGTTACGAGGGTCAGTATTATTTCGACGATGCCAACACGCTCGAAGTCGGCGGCCATACGGAATTCGATGCCGTTCTGATCTACGAGCTTGCCGAAAACGCCACGCTGCAGGCGAATGCCAAGAACCTCTTCGACAAGAAATATGTGGCCTATGGCGGCTTCGGGGCCAATTTCTACAATGCCGGCCGCGAGATCGATGTGAGCCTGCGTTACACTTGGTAGGCCGCCCCACCCAGAGCGCTTGCGTCGCCGGTCCTGGCGCCTTCCTCACGAGTTTACCGATGATGAAATTGCTCCGAGTGTCGGCGCTTATGCTCCTCTTGCCGTTCGGGTTCGTAGGCAGTGTCTTGGCGCAACAGCCTGCCTATCCGATCGTCATCGACCATGCCCTCGGCAGGACGGTCATCGACAGGAAGCCGGAGCGGGTGGCGACGGTCGCCTGGGCCAATCACGAGGTTCCTTTGGCGCTCGGGATCGTGCCTGTGGGAATGGCCGCGGCCAATTTCGGCGATGACGACGGCGACGGCGTGCTGCCTTGGGTGGCCGAGGCGCTCGACGCTCTGGGCGGCGAGCCTCCTGTCCTCTTCGACGAGGGCGACGGCATCGATTTCGAAGCGGTCGCCGCGACCGATCCCGATGTGATCCTTGCGGCCTATTCGGGCATCAGCCAGTCTGACTATGAGATCCTCTCTCAGATCGCGCCCGTCGTCGCCTATCCCAAAGCGCCCTGGTCCACCGAGTGGCGGGAGATGATCCGGCTGAACAGCGTCGCGCTCGGCATGGGGAGCGAAGGCGACGCACTGATCGCTGGCATCGAAGCGGACATCGCGAAAGCTGTTGCCGCCCATCCTGATCTCGCTGGAAAGACGGCAATGTTCGTCACCCATGTCGATCCGCTCGATCTGAGCCGCATCAGCTTCTATACCGACAACGATACGCGGGTTCAGTTCTTCAAGGACCTCGGTCTCACTTCGCCTCGCGCCGTCGTCGAGACATCGAAGAGCGGCGTGTTCTCCGGCTCGGTCAGCGCCGAAAGGGTGGACATGTTCGAGGATGTGGACATCGTCGTCACCTATGGGGACGAGGGGACGATCGAACGCCTGTCAGCAAACGCGCTTCTGTCGACGCTGCCCGCCATCCGCAACAAGGCGATCGTCGCGCTCGGGCGCGACCCGCTCGGCACGGCGGCCAATCCGACGCCGCTCGGAATCCCTTGGGTGCTCGACGACTATCTGGCCCTCCTGTCGGACGCCGCCGGCAAAGCCGAATGAGGCCTGTGACGCCGCCTCACCAGGCTCTTGCGCCAACACCCTGGAGGTCGCGGAGCCTCAATCTGTCGGGGCTTGCCGGGGCCTTCGCGATTCTCGCCGTCTTATGCCTTCTCTCGGTTTCGATCGGCACCCGGACCACGTCCTTGAGCGAGATCGTCGCCGGGCTTTCGGGCTCCAACGAGACGATCGCCGAGGCCGCGGTCAGCTTGAGAGTTCCAAGAACCCTGCTCGCGGTTCTGGCGGGTGCGGCCCTCGGCGTGGCCGGCTGCGTGATGCAGGGCGTCACGCGCAATCCGCTCGCCGATCCGGGCATTCTCGGCGTCAACACCGGCGCGGCGCTCGCCGTGGTGATCGGCATCGCCTGGTTCGGCATGAGCGATCCGCAGGATTTTCTCTGGAGCGGGATCGTCGGCGCGGGGCTGACGGCGGTCTTCGTCTATACGATCGGCTCGCTCGGGCGGGATGGGGCGACTCCCCTCAAGCTGGCCTTAGCGGGCACGGCGACCGCGATCACCTTTTCGTCTTTGGTGGTCGCCATCATTCTGCCGCGCGCCGACATTGCGGGAGGCATCCAGTCCTGGCAGATCGGCGGCGTCGGGGGAGCGACGCTCTCGCGCACCTTGTCCATTCTTCCCGTTCTAGGTGCCGGCTTCGCGATCAGCCTGCTGTCCGCCCGCAAGCTGAATCTCCTAGCCCTTGGCGAGGACATGGCCACAGGTCTTGGGGAACGGGTCGCGGTCGCGCGGCTGACCGCTGCGGCCGGCGCCATTCTTCTCTGCGGGGCCGCGACGGCGGTCTGCGGACCGATCGCCTTTGTGGGGCTCGTGGTGCCCCATGTCTGCCGCCTTCTCGCCGGCGTCGATTATCGATGGCTCCTGCCGTTCTCGGCGCTTGGCGGCGCCGGCCTTCTGGTCGCGGCCGACATTCTGGGGCGCATCGTCGCCCGTCCCGCCGAGATCGATGTCGGTATCGTCACCGCCTTGATCGGTGCGCCCTTCTTCATCTGGATCGTGCGCGCCCGAAGGGTGCGCGCGCTTTGACGATGGTCACTCCGCCAGATCAGTTCGTCGCCGCGTCCCGTCAAAGGTGCGCGCGTCGCAGACGAGGCCTTGTCGCTTTGCTGCTTGCGCTCCTTCTGTCCGCCGCCGTCGTGACGCTGACGCTTGGACGAAGCTATGTGCCGATCACCGATGTCCTGCGCATTCTTCTCGGCGGCGAGGTGCCGGGCGCCACATTCACGGTCGAGGTGCTACGCCTGCCGCGAACCGTTCTGTCGATCCTGGCCGGGCTGAGCTTCGGCCTCGGCGGCGTGGCCTTCCAGATCATGCTCCGCAACCCGCTCGCCAGCCCAGACATCATCGGGATCAGTTCGGGCGCCAGCGCGGCCGCTGTCTTCGCGATCGTCGGTCTCTCCCTGACCGGACCTGTCGTCTCGATCCTGGCCGTCCTGGCGGGCTTGGCCGTCGCGATGCTGATCTACGGGCTCGCGGTTCGAAACGGCGAGGCGGGAACGCGGCTGATCCTCGTCGGCATCGGCGTCTCGGCCATGCTGCAGAGCCTCATCTCCTATGTCCTCTTAAACGCGCCGGCCTGGAACCGGCAGGAGGCGATCCGTTGGCTCTCGGGAAGCGTCAACGGCGCGCGGCTCGACGAGGCGCTGCCGCTGCTGACAACGTTTATCGTTTTCGGCCTGCTTCTCCTTTCGCGCAGCCGCGAATTGGAGACGCTTCGACTTGGAGACGACATGGCGGCCGCGCTCGGAACGCCCGTATCGCGAAGCCGGATCGTTATCATCATTAGCGCGGTCAGCATCATCGCCGTGGCGACGGCGGTGACCGGGCCGATCGCCTTCGTCGCTTTTCTCGCCGGGCCGATCGCGGCCCACATCGTCGGGGCGAACGGTTCCCTGCTCCTGCCCTCGTCCCTTGTCGGGGCGGTTCTCGTGCTCGTCGCCGATTTTGCCGGGCAGTTCCTTCTGCCGGCCCGCTATCCGGTCGGGGTCGTCACCGGGGTCCTCGGTGCCCCCTATCTCATCTATCTGATCATCCGCGTGAACCGCACAGGGAGGGCGTTATGATGGCTCAAGGCCTGACCGCCCGGGCGCTCGTCGCCGGCTATGGCGACGCGCTCGTCCTCGACGCGCTCGATCTCGATGTGCCGCAGGGCCGCATCACCGCGATCGTCGGCGCCAATGCCTGCGGCAAGTCCACGCTTCTGCGTGCCCTTTCGCGCCTGCTGAAGCCAAAGCACGGCCATGTCCTTCTGGATGGGAAGGACATCCATAAGATCGCGCCGCGAGCGCTTGCTCAGAAGCTCGGCCTTCTGCCGCAATCGCCGGTCGCGCCCGAGGGGATCACCGTGCTCGATCTCGTCGGCCGGGGCCGCAGTCCCCATCAAGGTGTCTTCACCCGTTGGACCCAGCGGGACGATGAGGCCGTGGCGGCCGCGCTCGAAGCGACGAAGACCGTCGATCTCGCGAACCGTGCGGTGGACGAGCTTTCCGGCGGGCAGCGCCAGCGGGTCTGGATCGCCATGGCGCTTGCGCAGGAGACCGATCTCCTTCTCCTCGACGAGCCGACGACCTTTCTCGACATCCGCCATCAGGTCGAGGTGCTCGATCTCCTGCACGATTTAAATGCGGCGAGGGGCACGACGATCGTCATGGTGCTGCACGACCTGAACCTTGCCGCGCGCTATTGCGATCACCTCATCGCCATGACGGCCGGACGGCTCCATGCGAGCGGGACCTCGGAGGCGGTGCTCACCGAGGAGACCGTGCGGCAGGTCTTCGGGATCGGCAGTCGGATCGTCAGCGATCCGGTTTCCGGGCGTCCCATGATGGTGCCGATCGGGCGGCATCGGGTGGACACAACGCCTGCACAGAACGAGGCCATGGAGGCTATGGGACAATGAGCGAAGCGGCCAATTTTCGGCTGATGGGCGAGGCGTTGGCCAAGGATGGCGCCCACATATTGGACGAGATGTGCGAGCATTTCATCGAACATGCGGCAGTCGAGCGCCGGGAGAACGCGGCCACCTTCGTCAGCGATCTCGGCAAGGCCCGGATGCGGCTCTCGGATCGCAAGATCCTCATCGAACTCGATTGTCCGAGCCAGTCGTCCCTCGATCTCAGCCGCAACACGATCGCCGAGCATCTGTTTTACTTCGCCGGCGAGGACCCGTTCGAGCTGACGTGGCGCGATCCGCCCGCCGCCGGCGTTCTGCCCCATCTGCACGAGGTCACCGTTCTGCGGGCGGAAGACATCACGCCGCGCATGCGCCGCGTCACTTTCGCCTGCCGCGATGTCGCGCTCTTTCTGAAGGGGGATTTGCATGTGCGGCTTCTGGTTCCCCCGCAAGGTCGCGACCCCGTCTGGCCGGGCTATCGCGCGGACGGCCGCATCGCCTGGCCCGACGGCGAGGACGCCCTTCTGGTGCGGATCTACACGATCCGGTCCGTCGACGCGGAAAAGGGCGAGCTTGCGGTTGATTTCTTCCAGCATCAAGAGACCGATGTGGAAACGCTTGGCGCTGACTTCGCCCGCAATGCGCGCATTGGTGACAAAGCTGCCATACTTGGCCCCGGCGGCGGCGGCATTCCGAAAGCCAGCTCAATCCTACTCTTCGGCGATGAAAGCGCCCTACCGGCCATCGCCCGCATCGCGGCCGAAGTCCCGGCCGAAACGCGTCTGAGGGCGTTGATCGAGGTCGAGGACGCCCGCGAAGAACAGCCGATCACGAGCGCCGGGACGCTGGACCTGCGCTGGCTGCACCGCAAGTCTTATGCGCCCCGCAGCGACAGTGTCCTCGCAGAGGCCGCGAGGCTCGCGATTGAGGTTATGGAAAAGGACGATTTCATCTGGTTCGCCTGCGAAAAGAAGGACGTACGGTCTGTCCGCGATGCCCTCAAACGCCGCGGGCACGACAAGAAGCGCCAGTATGTTGCGTGGTATTGGGAGCGTGATTCAAAATAGAGATATACAGGAGGTTCTTATATGTGAAAATTGCACGGAATTGGCTTCACTACTCAATCGACGCCAAGCAAAATCGACCCCAATATAGGTTCATCTTTCGCGTCGGCCGAAAGCTCATTCCTCCTCCCGCCCTGTCATGCCTCGCCTGCCACTAAAGTTTCATCTGGCGGCAATTAGAATACTATCGTCCGCTTTCGTTACGCGGCGTGAACGAGCGAAAAGAGCGAACCTTCGGTGTCCGCTTTCCGGAAGGACAAAAGCAACCTCAAACGACTGGAATGGGCGCTGGCTGTGTCAAAACGCTGCTCGTGCTATGGTCTTCCGGGTTGACCGGAGGTTGGCATGGGGCGCTTCGTTTGTGGTTCTGATCGCGATCAGGT
>NZ_FWXR01000019.1 GCF_900176465.1 Fulvimarina manganoxydans | reverse complement strand
CTCGACCGGCGTCAGATCGCTTCGCTGGCAGGGCTTGCACCCTGGACGCGGCAATCAGGCACGTGGAAGGGCAAGAGCTTCATCGGCGGCGGCAGGGGCAAGGTGCGCGCGGTGCTGTTCATGGCAGCCCTCGTCGCCAGCCGGCACAACCCGGTCATCAAGGCCTTCCGCGATCGGCTCGTCGCACAAGGCAAGCCGAAGATCGTTGCAACCGTCGCAACCAACCGAAAGCTCCTCACCATCCTCAACGCCATCATAAGGGACAAAAGACCATGGCAAAGCGCTTGACCGGAAAGACAGTCGCTCTCCCCACGGTGGCGAAGTCTTGAGCGCTCGTCGCCAACTCTCGAGATAAGCCACCAAAGACCCCAGAGGGTTTACAGCAGTTTACAAAGCTCGAAGGGGCAGAGGCTCAGTCCCGCGAGTTCGTCTCCTTGCCCATGTCCTCGATGGCGCCGGGCTGATGGACGATCAGAGACAGGATCGGCCGGGTCGCCGCTTCCGCTTCGCCGATGGTCAGACCGTCAGAGACGCCAGCATTTTCGCCTTCGCCCACCTCTTCCAGCCATCGATGGGCTTCCGCGATGTCGCCGGAAATGCGCTCCAGCTGTTTGACGCGCGCCCGGATGTCGTCCTGCAGACCATCGAGCATGACGCTGAGCTTGCGCGCGGCCTCTTGGGGCGAGGTCTCGGTTTCGACGACGGCGGTCAGTTCACGGATTGCTCGGATAGACACGCCGAGCCCGGCCAACTCGTAAGCCACCGCGAAACGCCGGATGTCCATATCGCTGAACATTCGGGTCCCGCCAGAAGTCTTGGCCGGCCGGATGATCCCTTGTTCCTCGTAGTAGAGCAGCGTGCGGGGCGTCGTGCGCAGCAGCGCGGCGACTTCCCCGATCTTGAGCATCCCGCTCTTTCGCGCGCCTCGAACGTCCATTGCCTCACTTCGACTCTCATAATCGTCACAGCGGGTTACAGATTGGCTCGGCTCAGATCAATCCGCGCGCCGGTCGACATTTCGGCCCCTCAAGCGGCCATACGGCTAGGCGTCAGCCTAAAACAGCAGATGGCAAACCAAAGGCTGTGCCTGTCAACAGAGACAAATGTCTTACCTAGCATACATTTTTATCCCCATACTGTCGTCGAACACCTGCTGTCCTTGCACTCCCTTCACGCTTCCATCTCGGCGAATTATCAGTCAACGCATATTGTTTGCCGTGAAATTAACGCACCGTTCTCTTTTTGAGGACCGGATCGATAAGTGAGATACGAATGCCCGAATCGCTCAAGCGCTTTCTACGCCTCCTGACGGTCGCAGCACGACGGATTGAAAGCCGCAGCCTCATCGCCATCCTGATCGCGGCAGTTTCAATCTGGGGTTTCATCGCTCTGGCTGGCGAGGTGCTGGAAGGCGACACCAAGGGCCTCGACACCGAAATCTTGCTCGCCCTTCGCAGCCCCGCCGATCCGACAGATCCGGTCGGCCCCCATTGGGTCGAAGAGTTCGGGCGCGACATGACGGCCTTCGGGGGAACCGGCGTTCTGATTCTCATCACCGCCGTCACCGCAATCTATCTCGGCATGCGCGGCCAGTGGCGTTCCGGCTGGCTCGTCGTCGCGGCGATCGCCTCGGGCTTTGCCATGAGCCAGCTTCTCAAATGGGGGTTCTCGCGGCCACGTCCCGACCTCGTGCCGCACGGCTCCTATGTCTATACGGCGAGCTTTCCGAGCGGCCACGCCATGATGTCCGCGGTCACCTATCTGACGCTGGCGATCCTGACCGCCCGCGTTGAAGAGAAGCGGCGCGTGAGGGCCTATCTGATCGCCGTGGCCGCCTTACTCACTATTCTCGTTGGCATCAGCCGGGTCTATCTCGGCGTTCATTGGCCGAGCGATGTCCTCGCCGGCTGGACCCTCGGCGCGACATGGGCGATCCTTTGGTGGTTCATCGCCAAATGGCTGGAGAGCCGCGGTGCAGTCGAGCCGCAATCGGCGAATGATGATGGTGGAAGCTCCGATATGGTGTCCGACTGATTCAGTCGGGCTCCTCCGTATCAAAGCTTGCACGGCGTTTAAGCGGCTTGGGAATCCATGATCGCGAAACGATCAAACGGATTTCGTATGACGCGACGCCCGAATGGCGGATCGGCTTGGCGTTGTGTCCCGAGGGTCGAAGGCTATGATCGCACAAAAGGCCAATTGCTTCGCGCGGTTCGAATTTTTACTCTGGCTCCGAACGATGCGGGCGCGCGCGATGCGACGTCCCGCGGCGTGAAGGATCCGCAGCCATGAACAAATTCCTCATCATCGACGATCACCCGCTCTTCCGCGAAGCGTTGCGCATGGCCGTCCACGCCGCCGTGCCGGAGTCGGAAACGCTGGAGGCCGACTCGATCGATGTCGCGATCGAAGTCATCGGGGCGGATTCGAACAGGCTCGATCTGGCCCTTCTCGATCTGACCATGCCGGGCGTATCCGGCTTCGAGGGCCTATTGGAGCTTCGCGCCCGCTTTCCTCGTCTGCCACTTCTCGTCGTCTCGGCGCTCGACGATCCGAAGATCGTCCGACAGGTCCTGTCCTATGGCGTCGCCGGTTTCGTCTCGAAGGCGGCCAAGAAGATGGATCTGGCCGCCGCCATCCGGGAAGTCCTCTCGGGTTCGGTCTATGTGCAGAATGGCCTCATTCCGGACGGACCGGAAGACCATCCGGACATCGCCGCCATCGCCTCGCGCATCGCCAGCCTGACGCCCCAGCAGTTGCGCGTTCTCGGCATGATCCGCCAAGGGCTCCTGAACAAGCAGATCGCCTATGAGCTGTCGGTCGGCGAAACGACCGTGAAGGCGCATGTCTCGGAAATCCTGCGAAAGCTCAATGTCTTCAGCCGCACCCAGGCGGTGATCGAGGTGGCGAAGCTCGACTTCGAGAATCTCGCCCCCAGGGATGAAGGCGGCAAGGAGAGTACGGCCGACCCGCTGCGCTCTGCAGCGGCCACCGCCTGATCGGCGCGCCCCGTCCGCATGGCGCGCCTCGGCACCTGCAGAGGGACGTGAGCGGCCGTGACTTGCAAGATCCACGGGATCGCTTCGCAATGATGGATTTGCAAGAGGCTCACGCGCCGCGCAAGGCTTGATCCGGTGATCGGCGCGATCACCGGAGGCCGGATCAACCCGTCATGTGCGCGAGCAAGGCCCGCAACTCGGCCGGGCGGACCGGCTTGCGCAGCAGCTCGCAGCCGGCCTTCTGGACCTGTTCTGCGGTCTCGTCCGAATAGTCGGCTGTCATGATGCAGGCCGGGACCACCCACCCCATCGTCGAGCGCACGGCTTCGACGACGTCGGTGCCGACCTGGCCTTTGTCGAGCCAGAAATCGGCGAGCACGACGTCGGGATAGAAGCTGTCCGAGGCGAGGACGGCCTGTGCCTCGCGAATTCCCGTGGCCGTGCGCACCGTGCAGGACCAGCGCTCCAAAAGGCCGAGCGTCGCCTCCATCACCGTCGGATCATTCTCGACCAAAAGCACCTTCGCGAAAGCGAGGCCGAAGCCGGCTGTCTTGACGGTCGGCTGGGCGATGCGCGGCTCGGCCATCGAGACGGCGGCAAGCGGCAGGGTGAGTGAGAAAACCGTGCCGCGCTCGACGCGAGAGCGAAAGGTTAGGCGATGATCGAGCGAGGAGGCAATCCGCTTGACGATGGAGAGGCCGAGACCGAGGCCCGGCCGTGACGACGGCCCTCGCTCGGCCAGCCGTCCACGATGGAACTCCTCAAATATCTTTTCATACTGATCGGCCGCGATGCCATGGCCGGTATCGGCAACGTCGATGCGCACCATCTGGCCCCGGCGCCGCAAGCCGATAAGAACGCCGCCTTCGTCGGTATAGCGAATGGCGTTGGACAGAAGATTGGACAGAAGTCGTTTGAGCAGCGCGCCATCGGATGCCGCGATGAGATTGGCGCCGCCCGAGCGCAGGCGTAGGCCCTTGCCCGTGGCCAGCGGCTGATATTCGGCGACGAGCGTATCGATCAGCTCGCGCAGGCGAATTTCGCCGATCTCCGGCTCCATCACGCCAGCATCGAGCCGGGCGATATCGAGAACACTGCCGATGAGATCTTCCATCGTGTCGAGCGCCCGGTCGACGGCCGCCGCGAAGCGCTCCCCCTCTTCGGGAACGCCCGACGCGAGGAGCGCCGACAGGGAAAGCCGCGCCGCATTCAACGGTTGAAGAATGTCGTGGCCGGCCGCCGCCAAGAATTTCGATTTGGAGCGGTTGGCATTGTCGGCCGCCTCTCGGGCGGCAAGATTCTCGCGATTGGTCTGTTCGAGGCGCTTCAAGGCCTCGGAGAGCTCTGTCGTGCGCTTTTGGACGAGGAGTTCACGCTGGATTGCGGTCTGAAACAGGCTATAGGCCCCGGCCTGGCTGTCGATGACCTGCTCGACCCGCCGCAACAAAGCGAGATTGATCCGCTTCAGACGGCGAACCTCCTCGCTTTCCGACGAGGCCTTGGTGCCCGCCTCCTCGATCGGGCCGAGCGTTCCAAGGACGATGGGGCCGTCCGTCGCTCCGCTCATGCCGAAAGCCCACCGGCGCTGCCGGCGGCACGACCAAAAGCGATCCCCGTCAGGGTCTGGTTGAGATGCATCGACATATATTGCTCACCGTAGGTGGTGAAGCCAAGGACGTTGTAGTCCCTGAACACCTCGGCGACCTGCCGGCTCATCTGCCGCTCCTCCGCCTCGATGCGCCGCAAGATGCAGTCAAATCCGATGACGAGGTCGATGCCGCCCATCTCCTCGGCGACCGAATCTAGGGTCTCGCGCATCGTCCCGATCATGTCGCGCCCCTCGGCAATCGTCAGGACGACGCCGTTTTCGATGGCGCAGAAGAAGGACAGACCCTCCGGCTCCATGCGCCGGATCGACCGGCAGTAATGTTCGCCTCCGACGCGCACGGCGACCGGATGAGAGGCGAAGGAGAAGGGCGTCAGGCTTTTAGGGTCGAGACCCAGAACATTGGCGTATTCGAGTGCCGCATCGACGCCGTTGAGCTCGGTGACGAGACGCTTCTCCGCGTCGCAGGCCGTGACGACCAGCCGCGTGTCACTCGGGCGGTAATGCTCGGACTTGAACAGACGGAAGGGCAGCCGCGACCAGACGAGACACAAGACGGCGGCATCGGCATGGGCGCGCCCCTCATGGCAGACACGGGTGCTGCGAAAGCTAAGGCCGTCTCCGGCCGAACCGCCGACGAGGGGGATCGCCGGCAGGGCCCGCTGGAAAGCGGCGACTGTTACCTCCTCGTGATTCGACAGGCCATCGATGAAGGTCAGAGCGAAGGGCCCACCCTCGATACGGCTCTCGCCTCGCCGATGCGCCACCTGGCGCTCGAAGCTCGACAGGAGGTCGGCCGCGATCTTGGCGCCCCGATCAAGACCTTCCGACGAAATGTCGGGCACGACCGCAGCGAGCGCCTCGAAGCTGTCTGCCGGAAACAAGACGAGCACGGCGCCGCCGTCGATATAGCCGAAAGGCGAGATATTGCCGGCCGTCGAACAGCAGATCTGGGTCGGGACAGCGACTCGCCTTTTCAAGGCAAGCGCCAACTCGTCGGCGTCGAAGGCCGGGTCGAACATGGCGACGAGCAGCGTGTGCTCGCGCTCGTCGGCGATCGCCGCCGCCTCGGTGCAGAGTTCTGCGATATCGTCGCCGCGATAGACGATCGTCTCGATGCCAGTTGCCCGGAGATCGCCGTTGGTGGGCGCATCCCGCATCGCGTCTCCTCCCATCCGCCCCGAGCGCCTGCCGGTCAAGGTAGGGCCGCACGGGCCGGCCTCCGCCATCTCCCGAATTTAGAAATAATCAAAACTGGCGGAGCCGACAAGCAGCGGCAGCTAATCTTCGCCTCTTCTCCAAATGCCAAGAGGGTCTTCGCCGTTCTGTAGCAGGACGACTCACGCCAACTCTCGGCATAGCCTGCGCTTTCAGGTGTCAAGCCGGCTGTTCGCGGGGTCAGACAAGTTGAACAAAGTGCGGGGACAGGGCCTCGATAGGCGATGCGCCGGGGTTGCCAGCGGCCGTCTGCTATGGAATGCATCATGCCTATGGACGCGGCGTTCCTGACAGAGCCCTCCGCGATCCAGTCCTTAAGACAGAAGAACGACACGGGCGCGAATGGAATATTTTCTGCAGCAGCTGATCAATGGGATCACGCTCGGCTCGATCTATGGGCTGATCGCCATCGGATACACGATGGTCTACGGTATTATCGGCATGATCAACTTTGCCCATGGCGAAGTGTTCATGATCGGCGCGTTCATTGCGCTGACGAGCTTTCTGGCACTGGCGGCGCTGGGCATCACCTTTCTTCCCCTCGTCCTCCTCATCATTCTTGCCGTCGCGATGATCTTCACGGCGCTGTGGGGCTGGACCATCGAGCGGGTCGCCTATCGTCCGTTGCGCGGCTCCTTCCGCCTCGCCCCGCTGATCACCGCGATCGGCATGTCGATCTTCCTGCAGAATTTCGTTCAGATCACGCAAGGCGCGCGCGTCAAGCCGCTGCCCCCGCAGATCCAGGGCGGCATCACCCTAATGGACAGCCCGAGCGGCATCGTGGTCCAGCTCTCCTGGATGCAGCTGATCATCATCGTCATGACGGTCGTGCTGATGACCGCCTTCTCGCTGATCATCGGCAAGACGTCCCTGGGACGCCAGCAGCGCGCCTGCGAACAGGATCGCAAGATGGCCTCGCTCCTCGGCGTCAATGTGGACCGGACCATCTCCCTGACCTTCGTGATGGGTGCGGGTCTCGCCGCCGTCGCCGGCACGATGTACCTGCTCTATTACGGCGTCATCGACTTCTACATCGGCTTCATCGCTGGCGTGAAAGCCTTCACCGCAGCGGTTCTCGGCGGCATCGGCTCGCTGCCCGGCGCCATGCTCGGCGGGCTCGCCATCGGCCTCATCGAGACCTTCTGGTCCGGCTATTTCTCGGTGGAGTACAAGGACGTCGCGGCCTTCTCGATCCTGGCCATCGTCTTGATCTTCCTGCCCTCCGGCCTTCTCGGCCGCCCCGAAGTCGAGAAGGTCTGATCGATCATGGCCTCTTCGATGTCCCCGACCTCCACACAGCGGCCGGAAGGCGCTGAGCTTGAAAGCGAAGAGCGGCGCGCGGCCATGCGCGGCGAGCCGCCCTTCAACCCGGCGCCGGCCGATGATTCGCGTCTTGTCGCAGCGCTTAAGGAAGCGGCGATCACCGGCGCCCTCGTCGCCGGGCTGACCATCTTCTTCTTCGCCTTTCGCACCAATATCGACGGCGGCGGGCTGGAACTGTCCTTCAGACCGGATGTCTGGCTGGTCTGGGCCGCGATCGCCTTTGTCGGCCGATTCCTTCTGTCCTACTTCATCTTCAAGTCGGACCGACCGATCACCCGCGCCTTCAAGATGACGAAGGCTGGCGGCAAATCGCTGCCGATCGGCAAGATCATCGGCGCCGTGCTTCTCGTTGTGGCGCTCACCCTGCCCTTCCTGCTCGACAGCTTTCTGCCGCGCCAGAACCGCTATCTCCTCGATCTCGCGATACTCATCCTCACTTATGTGATGCTCGGATGGGGCCTCAACATCGTCGTCGGCCTCGCCGGCCTGCTCGATCTTGGCTATGTCGCCTTCTATGCGGTGGGCGCCTATTCCTTCGCGCTGCTGGCGACGAATTTCGACCTCGGCTTCTGGGTCTGCCTGCCGATGGCCGGGCTTTTCGCGGCGCTTTGGGGCATCATGCTCGGCTTCCCGGTGCTGAGGCTGAGGGGAGACTATCTGGCCATCGTCACGCTGGCCTTTGGTGAGATCATCCGTGTCGTCCTCCTCAACTGGTACGACTTCACCGGCGGCCCGAACGGCATTCTCGGCATTCCGAAGCCGACCCTTTTCGGCCTCGAATTCTCCCGCGGCGAAGGCTCCTTCGCGGAATTCTTCGGGATCGACTACGACCCCGTTCAGCGCTTCGTCTTCCTCTATTACATCATCCTGGCGCTGGCGCTTCTGACCAATTTCGTCACCATGCGCCTGCGCAAGCTCCCCGTCGGCCGTGCCTGGGAGGCCTTGCGGGAGGACGAGATCGCCTGCCGGGCGCTCGGCATCAACACCGTCAATGTCAAGCTCTCGGCCTTTGCGACGGGTGCGATGTTCGGCGGCTTTGCCGGCTCCTTCTTCGCCACCCGTCAGGGCTTCATCTCGCCCGAGAGCTTCACCTTCATCGAATCGGCGATCATCCTCGCCATCGTGGTGCTTGGCGGCCTCGGCTCGCAGCTCGGCGTCGTCATCGCCTCGGTGGTGATGATCGGCGGCATCGAGCTTTTGCGAAATCTGACGGCGCTGCAGGCGGTCTTCGGATCGGGCTTCGACCCGACGGAATACCGCATGCTCATCTTCGGCCTCGCCATGGTCGTGATCATGGTCTGGAAGCCGCGCGGGCTGGTCTCCACCCGAACGCCGTCGGTCATCTACAAGGAAAGAAAGAAGATCGGCGCCGATCTCGTCTCTCAGGGTGAGGGTCACTAATGGCGAGCACCGCACAGCGCTGGACACGCGATCCGATCCTGTCCGTCCAGCATCTTACCATGCGCTTCGGCGGCCTCGTCGCCATCGACGACCTCTCCTTCAATGTCGGGCGCGGCGACATCACCGCCCTGATCGGCCCGAACGGTGCCGGCAAGACGACGGTCTTCAACTGCGTCACCGGTTTCTATCGCCCGACCGAGGGACGGATCGTCTTCAATCGCGGCGCGGCGCGCAGCGACCATGAGGTCGAGACGCTGACGAAATCCGGCCGCCAGTATCAGGAGAGCCAAGACGGCGGCATCTATCTTCTCGAGCGCATGTCCGATTTCCGGATCACGGCGACGGCGGGGGTTGCGCGGACCTTCCAGAACATTCGCCTCTTCGGCGGCATGACCGTTCTGGAAAACCTTCTCGTCGCCCAGCACAACGAGTTGATGCGCGCCTCCGGGTTCTCGATCGCCGGTCTCCTCGGCCTGCCGGGCTATCGGCGCAAGGCGGCCGAGGCCAAGGACCGGGCGATCGACTGGCTGGAGCGCACCGCGCTCCTTGACCGGGCGGACGATCCGGCTGCCGACCTCGCCTATGGCGATCAGCGGCGTCTGGAAATCGCCCGTGCCATGTGCACCAATCCGGGTCTCTTATGCCTCGACGAGCCTGCGGCCGGTCTCAATCCGCGCGAATCGACCGAGCTCAACGAGCTTCTGCGCTCGATCCGCGACAAGGACGGTGTGTCGATCCTGCTCATCGAACACGACATGGGCGTCGTGATGGAAATCTCCGACCATATCGTCGTGCTCGATTATGGCCGCAAGATCGCCGATGGCGATGCGGCGAGCGTCAGGTCCGATCCGAAGGTCATCGCCGCCTATCTCGGCGTCGACGATGAGGAAGTCGACGAGGTAGAAGAGGACCTCCAGGCCGGCACGGTGAAACCGACCGGGCCGCAACCCACGCAAGGAGGCATGGCATGAGCGCGGTGGCTCAGACGTCGAACGCGGCGCCCGAGGCATCGTCGCGCGAACTCATGCTCTCGGTGCGCGGTGTCGAGACCTTCTATGGCAAGATCCAAGCCCTTCGCGGCGTCGATATCGACGTCTATGCCGGCGAGATCGTCACACTCATCGGGGCGAACGGTGCCGGCAAGTCGACGCTGATGATGACGATCTGCGGCAATCCGCAGGCCCGGTCCGGCGAGATCCTTTATCGCGGCGATGACATCACGCGCCTGCCGACGCATGACATCATGTCGCGTTCGATCGCCCAATCTCCGGAAGGGCGGCGCATCTTCCCGCGCATGACGGTGATGGAAAATCTCCAGATGGGCGCGCTTCTGGAGGATCCGAAGCATTTCGATGCCGACCTCAACAAGGTCTTCGAACTGTTTCCGCGCCTGAAGGAGCGGCGCAACCAGCGCGGCGGCACCTTGTCGGGCGGCGAGCAGCAGATGCTCGCCATCGGACGCGCCTTGATGAGCCGGCCGAAGCTTCTGCTTCTGGACGAACCCTCGCTCGGTCTTGCTCCGATCATCGTCAAGCAGATCTTCTCGGCGATCTCCGAACTCAATCGCAGCGAGGGCCTGACTGTCTTCCTGGTCGAGCAGAACGCCTTCCATGCCCTGCGCCTCGCCCATCGCGGCTATGTCATGGTCAATGGACGCATCACCATGAGCGGTACCGGGCGCGAGCTTCTGTCGCGCGAAGAGGTGCGCAGCGCCTATCTCGAAGGAGGAGCCCACTGATGGAAAACGAAATGGGCCTTCTGTGGGAAGTCTCGATCGTCGAGTTTCTCTTCGTCACCGTCATTCTCGGCGGCGGCGGTGCCTTCGCCATCGGCCGCTCGACCGCCCTGGGATGGAGCGGCTGGGGGCTGATGGCCTTCTACGTCTTCCTCCTGACGCTCGCCGTGCGCTTCATCCATTTCAGCTTGTTCGGAGGGACGTTCTTCCTGCCCCTGTCCGGCTTTTGGACGGCGCTCCATTACGGCCTCGTCGACTATGTCGTTCTCTTTGCAATCGCCGCCGCCGGACGCAGCTTCGTGCGAAGCCGGCAAATGGCTCGCCAATATGGTTTCCTGAAAGCCGGCTGAACGGAGACCTCATGCCTGGCGAATTTTTCCGCTTTGATGAAAAAATCGCCAAGCCTCTGTTCAACATCGCCAAACCGGTCTTTAATCCGCCCCAGGTCGGCCATGTCCGTTCCTGACCAACGCCCACCGGGCAGCCTAAGAATGAACAACAGGGGAGTTTCATGAAAAAGGCACTTCTAGCCGGCGCAGCGCTCAATCTCGTCTTTGCGGGCGCGGCCTTCGCCGACATCACGATCGGCGTCGCTGGCCCGATGACCGGTCAGTATGCGAGCTTCGGCGAGCAGCTTCGCGTCGGCGCCGAACAGGCTGTCGCGGACATCAACGCCGCTGGCGGCGTCAATGGCGAGATGCTGAAGCTCTCGATCGGCGATGACGCATGCGATCCGAAGCAGGCGGTGGCCGTCGCCAACCAATTCGCGTCGCAGGGCATTCCCTTTGTCGCCGGTCATTTCTGCTCGGGCTCCTCGATCCCGGCGAGCCAGGTCTATGCCGACGAGCAGATCGTCCAGATCTCGCCGGCCTCGACCAACCCGGCCTTCACCGACCAGCGGCCGAGCGACGGCATCTATCGCGTCTGCGGCCGTGACGATCAGCAGGGCGAAGTGGCGGCGGCTTTCATCGCCGAGCAGTTTCCCGATGCCAAGATCGCGGTGATCAACGACAAGACCGCCTATGGCAAGGGCCTTGCCGACGAGACCCAGAAGAACCTCGAAAAGCTCGGCATCACGCCGACCCTGGTCGAATCCTACACAGCCGGCGAGAAGGACTACACGGCTCTCGTCACCAAGCTGAAGCAGCAGGGTATCACCCTTCTCTATGTCGGCGGCTACCACACCGAGGCCGGCCTTATGGTTCGCCAGATGCGCGAGCAGGGCATGGACACGGTCCTGATGTCGGGTGACGCGCTGGTCGCCGAGGAATATTGGGCGATCACGGGCGATGCCGGCGCCGGCACGCTGATGACCTTCTCGCCCGATCCGCGCAAGAACGAGGCGGCCGCCCCGGTCGTCGCGGAGCTGGAAAAGGCCGGCAAGACGGCCGAGGGCTATGTCCTTTACACCTATGCCGCGATCCAGGCTTGGAAGGACGCCGTCGAGGCGGCTGGCTCGACCGATTACGACGCCGTCGTCGAGGCGCTCGACACCGGCGATTTCAACACGGTGATCGGTGACCTGAAATTCGACGACAAGGGCGACGTCACCCTGCCTGGCTATGTCGTCTATGAGTGGGACAACGGCCAATACGACTACTATCAGGTGGCGACCGACACCGACATGACGGGCAAGGGCGGTGACCAGCTGAAGGAAGGCGAAGGCGCCTCCATGGAAAAGGCGACGTCGGACGACGGCGAAGCCAAGACCAACTGAGGTTCACCGCCTCAAGGCCAAGCGTCGATAAGGCGCTTTGGCTGATCTTTATCGAGGGGCCTCGGCGCGATTGCGCCGGGGCCCTTCGCTTTTTCCGGTCTTCGCCCGCCAGCCCCGTCTTGCGGCTGCTCGCCCGAGCCGAACTCAGCCGGGCTTCAGACTTCGATCCTGTCGCGGTGACGCTTAAGCGCCTTCTCTTGCGCGCAGTCCCGGCTTATGGACCTGACTGAAAAGCCCACATGTCCGGAGCATCCCCATGTCCCGCATCGTCTATTGCAACGGCGCCTATCTACCCGAGGCGGAAGCGACGATTTCCGTCTTCGATCGCGGCTTTCTGTTTGCCGATGCGGTCTATGAGGTGGTGAGCGTTCTCGGCGGCAAGCTCGTCGACTTTTCCGGCCATATGGCGCGTCTCAGACGCTCGCTTTCCGAACTCGACCTCCCCTCACCCGGCAGCGACGACGAGCTGCTTGCCATTCATCGTGAGCTTGTTCAGCGCAACGGGCTCGACGAGGGGCTCGTCTACCTGCAGTCGACCCGTGGCGCCGCCGATCGAGACTTTCTATTTCCGCCGAAGGAGACGCCAGCGGGTCTCGTCCTCTTCACCCAGGCCAAGGCGCTGAGGCAGACCGAGGCCGCTGAGCGCGGCCTATCCGTGATCACAGTTCCCGATCTTCGCTGGGCCCGGCGGGACATCAAAACCGTTCAGCTTCTCTACCCTTCCATGGCGAAGATGCAGGCGAAGGCCGCCGGCGCACAGGATGCCTGGATGGTTGGCGAGGACGGGCTCGTCACCGAAGGCACCTCCAACAACGCCCATATCGTGACGGCTGACGGCGCCCTGGTCACACGAGCCCTGTCTCATTCGATCCTTCACGGCATCACGAGGGCCTCGGTGCTTCGGCTGGCGAGCGAGATGGGGCTGTCGATCGAGGAACGCAGCTTCACGCCGGACGAGGCCAAGGCCGCGAGCGAGGCCTTCATCACCTCGGCGAGTTCCTTCGTCACGGCGATCGTTTCGATCGACGGCGTCGCCATCGGCAAAGGTACGCCCGGCGAAACCGCCAAGCGTCTGCGCGACATCTACATAGCGGAAGCCGAGCGCACCGCAATCTGAGCGCCCCCAACGACTCGTCATCCTCGCTCTCCTAGAGAAAGGGGACCCTGTGTGCCGAGGATGACGACCCCTCTGAGGGCTTCGATCCAAATGCTGACGTCGCGATCGGACACGGCAATCAGATGCGATCCCCTATACCCTCGCTTTGCTGCATTGCAATTTGCGGGCGGATGCGAAAAAACGCGGTCGTGGATCGACCAGCGGAGAGGGGTACACAAATGGCCACCCGGGACATCGTCTTCATCGCGCTGTTCGCCGCGCTCATGGCCGCACTCGGCCTCTTCCCGCCGCTGATGATCCCCGGCCTCGGCATTCCGATCACCGCCCAATCCATGGGGCCCATGCTCATCGGCGGCATTCTGGGCGCCCGGCGCGGCTTTCTCTCGATGCTCCTGTTTCTCGCCCTCGTGGCGATCGGCATGCCGCTCTTGTCGGGAGGGCGCGGAGGGCTCGCGGCCTTTGTCGGCCCGTGGTCCGGCTTCATCTATGGTTGGGCGCTCGCGGCTCTCGTCATCGGCTTCCTCATCGAGCGCGTCTGGTCCAGGCTCGATTTCGTCCGCGCCTTCGGGATTTCCGTTCTCGGCGGCATCGGCATTATCTACGGCGTCGGCGTTCCATGGTATTCGGCCATGTCCGGCATGGGATTGGTCGAGGCCTTCACCGGATCGATGATCGCCTTCATTCCGGGCGACCTGATCAAGGCGGGCATTGCGGCCGCGGTCATCGTCGCGGTAAAGCGCGCCTATCCGCTGATCACGCCGCAGCTTTCCCGATCCCGGGCCTGATCGGCTTCCCCCTTGTCCATCGATCTGTCGGGCGTTGCCCTGGAGCGATCGGAACGGCTTGTCCTGCGTGATATCACCCTGACGATCGAAGAGCGCCGGGTCGGGATCATCGGCGCCAATGGCTCGGGCAAGAGCAGTTTTGCAAGGCTTCTCAATGGTCTCGTCCTGCCGAGTGAGGGCAAGGTCACCGTCGACGGTCTCGACACGCGGCGCGACACGAAGGCCGTGCGCCGCAAGGTCGGCTTTGTCTTTCAGAACCCGGACAATCAGATCGTCTATCCGACGGTGGGCGAGGACATCGTTTTCGGCCTCAAGAACCGAGGCTATTCCAAGGCCGAGATCGCTGCAAAGGTCGAGGCGATCCTTTCGCGCCTCGAACTGTCGGCGCTGAAGGACCGGCTCGCCCACGAACTGTCCGGCGGCGAGCGGCAAATGGTGGCCTTGGCCGGCGTTCTGGTGCTTAAGCCGGACTGGCTCGTTCTCGACGAGCCAACGACCCTGCTCGATCTTCGCAACGCCAAGCGGATCATGAGCCATATCGAGCGCCTGGATCAACGCGCCATCATGATCACCCATGATCTGAAGCGCCTCGAAGACTTCGACCGGGTGCTCGTCATCGACGAGGGCCGCATCCTTTGCGACGATCGGCCGGCGGCCGCCATTGCCGCCTATGAAAGGCTCGTCGGATGATCGGCGGCCTCTACCGGCCGGGCGATAGCCCGATCCATCGCATGAAACCCGGCGCGAAACTCCTTGCGCTGCTTCTCTTCGCGATCGGCATGCTCGCCTTTTCCTCGCCGCTCATCGCAGGCGCCGGGCTCGCGCTTGCGAGCCTCGCTTATCCGATCGGCGGGCTTTCCTGGCGGATCGCGTTTGCGCAAATCCGCCCGCTCCTTCTTGTCCTCATCGTCCTCTTGGCCGTTCAAACCTGGCTCGTCTCCTTCGAGGCCGGCCTCCTTCTCTTCCTGCGCTTTGCCGCCCTGATCCTCGCGGCCGGTCTCGTCACGCTCACCACAAAGACGGGCGACCTCGTCGAGACGCTGGAGCGCGGCCTCTCGCCTTTTGCCCGTTTCGGGGTCGACACGGCCAAGGTCAGCCTCGCCATTTCCCTCGCGATCCGCTTCATGCCGGTGATTGCCGCCGTCTTCTCCGATATAAGGGAGGCGCAAGCGGCGCGGGGCCGCGATCGCTCCGCCATCGCGCTTGCCGTGCCGCTGATCGTGCGCCTCCTGAAGATGGGGGACGAGATCGCCGAAGCGATCGATGCGCGAAGCTGAATGGCTGCGAGAAGCCCATCGATCTGAACCGAGACATCCACGGAAAAGTGTTCCACTGGTCGAAAGTCCGGGCGCGAAGGCCGTGACGACGCCGACTGCCTTGGGCTAGAACCGCACCGGGCACTTGAACGGGTTTTGGGAGGACCGTCCAAATGCGAGCATGGTTCATTGCGACCGTCGCCGCCTGTCTTTTCGCCATTGCCGGCCCTGCGGGGGCCCAGGAAAGCGTTCGAATCGGCGTCCTAAAATATGGCACCGTCAATTGGGAACTCGACGCGATGACGCGCGAGGGGCTCGACACGGCCCATGGCGTCGATGTTGAGATCGTCCCCTTCGCCAGCGAGGATGCCTCCACTGTCGCGCTCCAGGCCGGTGCCGTCGACATGATCGTCTCCGACTGGCTTTGGGTCTCCCGCCAGCGGGCCGAAGGCGCCGACTTCACCTTTCTGCCCTATTCGACCTCGGTCGGCTCACTGATGGTGCCGGCGCAAAGCGAGGTCGAGACCCTCGGCGATCTGAAGGGCAAGACGATCGGGGTCGCCGGCGGCCCGCTCGACAAGAACTGGCTGCTCATCCAGGCCCTGGCCTCGCGCGACTTTGAGATCGATCTGTCGGCCGAGAACGAGATTGCCTATGGGGCACCGCCGCTCCTGGCCGAAAAGGCCCGCTCCGGCGAACTCGACGCGGTTCTGAATTACTGGCATTACGCCGCCCGGCTGGAGGCCGAAGGCTTCCGCACCCTCGTCTCGGGAACTGATGCCGCAATGCAGATGGGCACCGACGGGCCGGTGGCCTCCATCGGCTGGGTGTTCCGGGATCAATTCGCAGAAGAGCATCCGGAGGCGGTGTCCGGCTTCATCGCAGCGGACCAGGCGACAAAGGCGCTTCTGGCGACATCCGATGAGGCCTGGGAGGCCTTGCGCCCCTTGATGAAGGCCGAAAGCGAAGACGCTTTCGAGACGCTGAAAGCCCGATATCGCGAAGGGATTCCCGGCCGCAGCGCCGAGGCGGAAGCGGCGGATACGGCCAAACTCTATGAGCTTCTGGCAAGGATCGGCGGCGAGCGGCTCGTCGGGCCGAGCCCGGTCCTCGTCGAAGGCACCTATTTCACCGGTGAGGGAAATGGCGGTTGAGGCAGAGTCGGCGGAGACCGAAAGCCGGCTCCATCGTCTGGCGTCGCGCGGATGGGCGCCGAAAGCGCTCACCTTCGTCTCGCTTCTGGGGCTTCTGGCGATCTGGTGGATCGCGGCCATCATCGCCGACAGCCGCGTTCTACCGGCGCCGCCGGCGGTCCTTGACGCGCTTCATCGCGACGCGGTGACGGGCGAGCTATGGTTCAATCTCGCCATGACCTTAATGCGGGTCTTCTTCGCCTTCGTCACCGCGATGGTGATCGGATCGGCGATCGGCATCGCGCTCGGCATGAGCGCTTCGGCGAACCGCTTCTTCGACCCCTGGCTGATCCTCTTTCTCAACATCCCGGCGCTCGTCGTCATCGTTCTCGCCTATATCTGGTTCGGCCTCAACGAGGTGGCGGCGATCGGGGCCATCGCGGTCAACAAGATCCCCAATGTGGTCGTCACCATGCGCGAGGGGGCAAGAGCGCTCGATCCTCAATTGGCGGAGATGGCGAAGGTCTATCGTTTCGGCCGCGCCAAGACCCTGCGCCATGTCATCTTGCCGCAACTGCAGCCCTATTTTGCGGCTGCCTCGCGATCGGGCCTCGCCCTCATCTGGAAGATCGCTCTCGTGGTCGAGCTTCTCGGCCGCTCCAACGGCGTCGGCTTCCAGATCCACCTTTATTTCCAGCTTTTCGACGTCGCCGCGATCCTCGCTTATACGCTCGCCTTCGTCGTCGTCATGCTCCTGATCGAGTTCCTCCTTGTCCAACCCCTCGAAGCCCGTTCGACCCGCTGGCGCCCCAAGCGCGCTTGAGGTCCTTGTCCGCGACAAGCGCTTTCGCGGCGCCGACGGCGTGCTCGTCCATGCAATCGACGAGATTGCATTCGACGTGCCGGCGGGAAGCTTCACGACGCTGATCGGCCCGTCCGGCTGCGGCAAGACGACGACGCTGCGCATCATTCTCGGCCTCGACGACGATTTTGCCGGCCATATCCGCTTGCCGGAGAAGGAGGGGCGCACGGCGGTCGTCTTCCAGGAGCCGAGGCTCCTGCCCTGGCGGACGGCGGAGGACAATGTCCGTCTCGCTTTGCCGGACGCCATGGAGAGCGAAAATCTCGACGATCTCTTTGCGATCGTCGGGCTCTCCGAGATGCGCAATCGCTATCCGTCCGAACTCTCGCTCGGCCTTGCGCGTCGCGTGGCCCTTGCCCGCGCCTTCGCGATCAAGCCGAGCCTTCTCCTTCTAGACGAGCCCTTCGTTTCCCTCGACGAGATGACGGCGACACGGCTGAGGCAGCTTCTTGTCACGGTCTGGTCGGCGCGGCGAACAACGGCGCTGATGGTCACCCACAATCTGCGCGAGGCGGTGCAGCTCTCGGACCGCATCGTGTTTCTGACCGAACGCCCCGCTCGCATACGCGGGGTCGAGGTCATCGATCGCGACCGTTCGGCCCGCGACGCCGACTGGCGCGAGCGGACCGTGCGCGACCTCGACCGGCGTTATTCTGGGGTGCTTTGACCCCGGCATGGCCCGTCGTCAGCGCTGGGCGAGAAGCTGCGGCCCCATCGGCTCGGCCGGCTTCAGGTCCACCACCTTATAGCCGCGCCGCTCGAGCTCGGCGAGAAAGTCCGGCAGCATGGCGACGGTCCGTGCCTGGATGTCATGAAAGAGGATGATGCCATGGCGCTTGCGCTCGACGGCATCCAATGTGCGCGCCATGACCCGGCTCGGGCCGTCGCGGAAATAGTCCTTGGAATCGATATCGACGTCGATCGTCACGACGCCCTCACCCGCCAGGCGGCCGCGAAGCGCCTGTGTGTCGGCGAGATAGGGAAAGCGGAAGAAGGGCGCCGGGTGGAAGCCGGCGGGGGCAAGCGCCTTTGCCACGGAGGCTTCGCCGCGCCGGATTTCCGCCATCGCCGCTTCCGTTCCCAAAGTGCGGAGGTTCTTATGGCTCTCGGTATGGGTGCCGATCGTATGGCCCTTGGCCGCGACCTCGCGGGTGATCGACGGATAGGCTTTCGCCATCTGACCGACCATCAGAAAGGTCGCGCCGACGCCAGCCTTTTCGAGCGCATCGAGGATCTTCGGCGTCTTGCCGGGCATCGGACCGTCGTCGAAGGTCAGAACGACCTCGCCGGGCTGAAGGTCGATGTCGGACAGTTGAGCAACCGCAATGGTGCGTCCCGCCAGCGCTGAACGGCGGGCCGGCTGGAACGACTGATAGAGCGGGAAACCGCCATCCACCGCGACCGGCTGCGCCCCAAAGGCCAATGTCGGCGCCGAGAGCGCGGTCGGCTGGGCTGGCGGCGAAGAGAGCGCAAGCCGCCCCGCTTCGTTCGAGGCGCAGGCCGAAAGGCTCGCGAGGCTCAAGAGGGCCGCGCCGAGGCGAGTAAGCGACATGACGATGTTCCGAAAACCGTTGGTGACGTTTCGAAACCATGTCGTGTTAAGGTTAATGTTCCGTTGGTCGGCAGGCTCTGTTCACTCCCGAGATCAAGCGCGGGGAGTTGCCGGCAGGCACAATCGGCGGCGACGCATCGATTTTGCCGTCCCCTTCTGACCGGCGGAGGCGAGCCTTCACCTCAGAAGCTCGGATCAGCCCTGGTGGCTGGCACGCTCTTCGAGCGGCTTTTCGGGCCGGCGGATATTGGGCAGCGCCTCCAGCACGAGCGGGTGCAGGTCGTCGGTCTTGCCGGCGTCGATGCGCTCGAAAAGCTGGGTGCGCATGCGCGGCTCCCAGAACATGTTGATATGGTCGGCGACGCCGTCCGACCGGGCGCCCTCGGGCGAGGACTGGAAGAAGGTGGCGATCTGATTGGCCATATAGGCCAGCTTGTCACGCTGCATCGAAACGGCCCTCCCTGGCCGAAGAGAGCATGATGCCGAAAAGTTGCATGACTTTTCGGATCACATCATGCGTTGAAACAAAAACTGGAAGCAGATCGGCGATTCCGTTTTATCGCATACCACTCTGGGTCAATGCCTGCTCCTGATGTCCGGCGGCTCGGGCGGCGACCGCCGCGCCCTCGATCCGCTCCGGATGGGTGAAAATCTCGAATTCGTCGCCGCGTGTGACGGCGACAAGGGTGACGCCGGCAGAAGCCGCCTCGCGGATGGCAAGCTCAGTTGGCGCCGAGACGGCTGCGATCACGGGACAGCCCATGACCGCCGCCTTCTGGATGAGTTCGACCGACACGCGCGAGGTGATCGTCAGAAAGCCGGAGGCCGGATCGACGCCTTGCCGCGCGAGATGGCCGGCGACCTTGTCCAGGGCATTATGCCGGCCGACATCTTCCCGGCAGACGAGCATGGTCGTGCCATCGCCCTCTCGCTGATGAAAAGCGGCGGCATGAACGGCGCGGGTGAGGCGCGAAAGCGCTTGCGCGCCCGCCATCCGGTCCATCGCTCGCGTGATGTCCTGGGGCGCCAGCGGCCTGGGGTGTTCAGCGACCCTCGGCAGATCACGGGCGGCAAGTTCCAGGCTCTCGACGCCGCAGAGACCGCAACCCACTGGCCCAGTCATCTGGCGCCGACGCGCCACATAGGTCTTCGCCCGCTCCGGTGTCAGCCAAAGCTGAACGTCGGTGCCCATGTCGGTCTCGACCACCTCGATGCGCTCGATTTCACCAAACGCATCGGCGATCCGCTCGTTGAGGACGAGACCGATCGCCAAATCCTCGAGCGCCGAAGGGGTCGCCATCATCACCGCATGGGTCGAACCACCGACTGAGATTGCCACCGCCCGTTCGGCCGGAACGTTGCGCGTCTCGGCACGGAACCCTCCGCCGCGATAGGCGATGGAGGTCAGGCTGGTCGCGTCGCTCTCGGTCATTATGCCTTTCCGGATGGCTTCCCCGCCTAGGCAACCCGATCCATAGATCAAGAAGGCGTCGGGACGAGGAACGCTCCCCCCTCGCCGTCCAGCGAAGAGGAGCGATCGTCAGCGTCGAATTACTCCGCCGCTTCCAGGGACTGGATGCGCCGGCTTTCCTCCGAGAGCTCCTGATAATCCTCCTGCCAGTCGGTCGGACCGTTGGAGGGCGCCACTTGCACCGCTGTCACCTTGTATTCCGGGCAGTTGGTCGCCCAATCGGAGAAGTCGGTGGTGATGACGTTTGCCTGGGTCACCGGATGGTGGAAGGTCGTATAGACGACGCCGGGCGCCACGCGATCGGTGATCTTGGCGCGCAGCGAGGTCTCGCCGGAACGGCTCGACAGCTTCACCCAATCCTTGTCGCGAATGCCCCGATCTTCCGCGTCATGCGGATGAATCTCCAGAACATCCTCGGCATGCCAGACCGTGTTCTGGGTCCGACGCGTCTGGGCGCCCACATTGTATTGGGACAGGATGCGCCCAGTGGTCAGGAGCAGCGGGAAGCGAGGGCCCGTACGCTCGTCGGTCGCCACATATTCGGTGACGACGAACTTGCCCTTGCCGCGCATGAAGCCGTCCACATGCATGACCGGCGAGCCCTCGGGATGGGCGTCATTGCAAGGCCACTGGACCGAGCCCTTCTCGTCCAGAAGCTCATAGGTGACATTTGCGAAGGACGGCGTCGTGTCCGCGATCTCGGCCATGATCTCACTCGGATGGGAATAATTCATGTCCATCCCGATGGCCCTTGCGAGCATCTGGGTGACTTCCCAATCCTCATAACCATTCTTCGGCGTCATCACCCGGCGAACGCGGTTGATGCGGCGTTCGGCATTGGTGAAGGTGCCGTTCTTCTCCAGGAAGGTCGAACCGGGCAGGAACACATTGGCGTAATTGGCCGTCTCGTTCAGGAAGAGGTCGTGAACGATCAGGAGTTCGAGCGCTTCGAGGCCGGCCGAGACATGCTTGGTGTCCGGGTCGGACTGGAGAATGTCCTCGCCTTGGCAATAAAGCCCCTTGAAGGTGCCCTCGACCGCCGCATCGAACATATTCGGGATGCGCAGGCCGGGCTCCTTGTCGATCTCGACACCCCAGAGCTTTTCATAGATCGAGCGCACGCCCTCTTCCGAGACATGGCGATAGCCCGGCAGCTCGTGCGGGAAGGAGCCCATGTCGCAGGAGCCCTGGACATTGTTCTGCCCACGCAGCGGGTTCACGCCGACGCCCTCGCGGCCGATATTGCCGGTCGCCATGGCGAGATTGGCAATCGCGATGACCGAGGTCGAGCCCTGGCTGTGCTCGGTGACGCCGAGGCCGTAATAGATCGCCGAGTTGCCGCCCTTGGCATAAAGGCGCGCGGCACGGCGCACGAGGTCGGGATCGACGCCGGTAACGGCTTCCATCGCTTCGGGTGAGCGCTCGTCCTGGGCGACGAAGGCGGCCCAGTCCTGGAACTCGTCCCAGTCGCAACGCTCCTGGATGAAGGCCTCGTTCATCAGGCCTTCGGTGACGATCACATGGGCGATCGCCGTCAGCATCGCGACATTGGTGCCGGGCTTCAGCGGCAGATGGACATCCGCTTTCACATGGGCCGTGCGCACCAGATCGATGCGGCGCGGATCGATGACGATCAGCTTCGCGCCCTCTCGCAGCCGCTTCTTCATCCGCGATGCGAAGACCGGATGGCCGTCCGTCGGATTGGCGCCGATCAGGAGGATGACGTCAGTCTTTTCGACCGAATCGAAGTCCTGGGTGCCGGCGGAGGTGCCGAAAGTCGTCTTCAGCCCATAGCCCGTCGGCGAATGGCAGACGCGCGCGCAGGTGTCGATATTGTTGTTGCCGAAGCCGGCGCGGACCATCTTCTGGACGAGATAGACTTCCTCATTGGTGCAGCGCGAGGAGGAGATGCCGCCGACCGCGCCGCGCCCGTATTTCGCCTGGATGTCCTTGATCTTACCGGCCGCGAAACCGATCGCCTCGTCCCAGGAGACTTCCCGCCAGGGCTGGCTGTAGTGGTCGCGGATCATCGGATTGAGGATGCGATCTTCGTGATTCGCATAGCCGATGGCAAAGCGGCCCTTGACGCAGGAATGGCCGCGATTGGCCTTGCCGTCCTTGTAAGGCACCATGCGGACGACTTCTTCGCCCTGCATCTCGGCCTTGAAGGAGCAGCCGACGCCGCAATAGGCGCAGGTGGTGACGGCCGACGAGGTGGGGACGCCCTTCTCGATCACCGCCTTTTCCTGAAGCGCCTCGGTCGGGCAGGCCTGGACGCAGGCGCCGCAGGAGACGCAATCGGAGGAGATGAAGTCATCGATCGGCGTGCCGGCCGAGATGCGGCTGTCGAAGCCTCGGCCCTCGACGGTCAGCGCGAAGGTGCCCTGAACCTCGTTACAGGCTCTGACGCAGCGCGAGCAGACGATGCATTTGGAGGAATCGAAGCTGAAATAGGGGTTCGAGTCGTCGACGCCGCAATCCAGATGATTGCGCCCGCCATCCCCGTAGCGAATGGTTTCGACGCCCACCTGCTCGGCAACGTCATGCAGCTCGCAATCGGCGCCGCCCTTGCGCGCGTCCCATTCCTGCGGATGGTCGGAGAGATAGAGCTCCATCACGCCCTTGCGGATGCGCGACAGGCGGTCGCTCTCCGTCTTCACCACCATGCCCTCGGCGACGGGCGTCGTGCAGGAGGCAGGCGTGCCACCGCGCCCCTCCACTTCGACGACGCAGACTCGGCAGGAGCCGAAGGCGTCCAGCATGTCGGTGGCGCAAAGCTTCGGGACGGAAATTCCGAGATCGGCGGCCGCGCGCATGACCGACGTCCCCTCGGGAACGCTCACGGACTGCCCGTCGATCGTCAAGGTGACGGTCTTCTCCGCCTTGGATTTCGGCGTGCCGTAGTCTTTTTCGTGTACGAGGCTCATCGAGAAGTCCTCTCCCAAACCGCCGGTCACCCAGGACACGGCGTTGAAACGATGCGCCTCCCCGTCATGACGGGGAGGCTTTCGAACCCGTCGGCCTTATTCGGCCGCGACCCGCATGGGCGTTCCCTCGAAATCCTCGGGGAAGTGCCGGATCGCGCTCATCACCGGATAGGGCGTGAAACCGCCGAGCGCGCAGAGCGAGCCGAACTGCATGGTGTTGCAGAGGTCTTCGACGAGCTCGAGATTGCCGGAGACATTCTCACCGCCGATCACCTTGTCCATGGTCTCCAGACCGCGCACGGCGCCGATGCGGCAGGGTGTGCATTTGCCGCAGGATTCGATCGCGCAGAATTCGAAGGCGAAACGGGCCTGCTTCTTCATGTCGACGTCTTCGTCGAAGATCACGATGCCGGCATGGCCGATCAGACCGTTCTTCTCGGCAAAAGCCTCGTAGTCGAAGGGCGTGTCGAACAGAGCGCGTGGGAAATAAGCGCCGAGCGGACCACCAACCTGGACGGCGCGGATCGGCTTGCCCGTATCGGTACCGCCGGCGATCCCCTCGACGATCTCGCCGAGCGTCAGGCCGAAAGCGACCTCGAAAAGCCCGCCATGGCGAACATTGCCGGCGATCTGCAAGGGGATGGTGCCGCGCGAGCGGCCCATGCCGAAATCCTTGTAGAACTTGGCGCCCTTGGCCAGAATCTCCGGCGTCGAGGCGAGCGAGATGACGTTGTTGATCACCGTCGGGCGGCCGAACAGACCTTTAATGGCCGGCAGCGGCGGCTTGAAGCGCACCTGACCGCGCTTGCCTTCAAGACTGTCGAGCAGCGAGGTCTCCTCGCCGCAGACATAGGCGCCCGCGCCGACCCGAACCTCGATATCGAAGGCTTGCGCCGAGCCCATCATGGAAACGCCGAGGACACCGGCGGCCGTCGCGCGGCGGATGGCCTCGCGCATCACCCGGATCGCCACCGGATATTCGGAGCGCAGATAAATATAGCCCTTGGTCGCGCCCGTCGCGACGGCGGCGATGGCCATGCCCTCGATCAGGCAGAAGGGATCGCCTTCCATGATCATGCGGTCGGCAAAGGTGCCGGAATCGCCCTCGTCGGCATTGGCGACGATATATTTGCGCTCGCCCGCCGCCTCGCGAACCGTCTTCCACTTGATGCCGGTCGGAAAGCCTGCGCCGCCCCGACCGCGCAGACCGGATTCGGTGACTTCGTCGACGACGCCGGCACCGCCCATTTCGATGGCGCGCTTCAAGCCGATGAGACCACCATGGGCCTCGTAATCGTCCAGCGACAGGGGATCGGTCACGCCGCAGCGCTTGAAGGTCAGCCGGGTCTGCCCCTTCATGAAGGGGTGCTCTTCTGGATCGCCGATGCATTTGGCATGGGCGCCGCCATTCATCAGCCCCGCATCGAGGAGCGCTTCCATTTCGCCGGGCTCGATCGGCCCGTAACCGATGCGACCCTGATGGGTCTCGACCTCGACCAAGGGCTCCAGCCAGGCCATGCCGCGCGAACCATTGCGCACGATCTCGATATCGAGCCCACGGCGGGCGGCGAGATGGGTTAGCTCATCACACAGCTCGTCGGCGCCGTTGGCGACCGCGAAGGAATCGAGCGGAATAAAGATGCGTGTGGTCATAGCTGGGCCTCCGCAGTGAGCCTGTCGGCCTTGGCGGCGTTCAAGCGGCCGAACAGCCGATCGTCCAGCATGGCCGACGGCGCGGTCGCGCAGAGGCCCAGGCAATAGACGGCCTCCAGCGTGACACGTCCATCCGCCGTTGTCTCGCCGAACTTGATGCCGAGCGCCTTCTCGATGCGGTCGGCGATCGCGTCGCCACCGGCAGCCTGACAGGCCTCGGCCCGGCAGACCTTCAGCGTATGCGCACCATGGGGCTCACGGTGATAGTCATGATAGAAGGAGACAACGCCGTAGACTTCGGCCCGGGTCAGATTCAGCCTATGGGCAATCACCCGCACGGCCTCGTCTGGGACATGGCCGAAGCGGTCTTGAACGGCATGCAGGATCGGAAGCAGCGGACCTTCGAGACCCTTGAGATCCTCGACGATCGCGGCAACGTCTTCGCTATCGAATTCGGCCTTTGGAGCCAATGCCTGCCTCCCACACGCAATTGGAATTGTTTTAGAAACGGAACACCCCGTGAAGGGGGAAATCAAGACTGTTTCTCCGTCTGGCAATAGAGAAACTCTATCAACAACCTCGCAATTGCTGCTGATAAGCCGAAACTCGTGATGCCATCTCGCCCGTCGCAGCGTCCCCCCCACAATGGGCTTCGTGGATCTCTGGACCACCATTTCTAGCCGCAAAAGCTTGATGCAGACGGACAAATCAGCCGACGTCCCATTGCCCGGCTCATGCAATCACAAAGTTGCAATCATAGGGATGAAGAGGCAATCGATGGCGAGACGTCGCATTCCCATCGATCCTTCCGACCCGCACTTACCGTGATCACAGACCCATTCTTTTATCTCGCCGCCGTGCCGGCCGTCTTTCTCGTCGGCCTGTCCAAGGGTGGTTTCGGCGGCACGATCGCACTGATCGGAGTGCCAATGATGGCGCTGGTGATTTCGCCCGTCGCAGCCGCTGGGATTCTTCTGCCGATCATGATCGTGATGGACCTGATCGCACTCTATGCTTGGCGGGGACGCTTCGATCGCGACCTTTTGAAACGCATGCTGCCGGCTTCGATCGCGGGCGTTGCGGCCGGTTACTTCACCTCGGCGTCGATCTCCGCCGACGGTGTGCGCATCGTGGTCGGCCTTCTCGCGCTCGGATTCGCCGTCAACTGGTACTTCAGCGCCCGGCATCGAACGGAAGCGAAGCAACGCGACACGCCGCGCGCGCTCTTCTGGGGCGCGGCCTCGGGCTTCACCAGCTTCGTCTCCCATGCCGGCGGCCCGCCCTTTCAGATCCATGTGGTGCCGCTGAAGCTCGCACCGGCCGATTATGCGGGAACCGCCGTCGTCTTCTTCGCGGTCACCAATGCGGTGAAGCTTTTGCCTTATTTTCTGTTGGGACAGTTTTCGGCGGACCATCTTGCCATCTCGCTCGCGCTTTTGCCGGTCGCGCCGGTGGCAACCTTGTGCGGGGTCTGGCTGGTCAAGCGGATCGCGCCTGAGACCTTCTACAGGATCATCTATGCGCTGCTGGTGCCGGTCGGGCTAAAGCTCGCCTATGATGGTTTTGCTGGGATCGCGGGCTGAAGCGAGATTGCGACGAGCGAGGGCTCGCAGCCACGGAAAATGCCGTCATTTTGGATTTTGAAATCAGAATATTGCCCGGGCACGAGAGGACGTGCCCGAGCGAAAGATTGGTAAAGCCGGATCAGTTGTTCCGGCGCAACCTCTCGATCTCGTCCTTGAGCCGCAGCTTGCGCCGCTTCATCTCCCGGATTTCCTCATCGCTCATCGCTGGATTGGTCAGAACCGCCGCCGCAAGCTCGTGATCCAGAGCCGTATGACGCTGCTCGAGCGTCGCGATATGCGCATCCAAGGACATGGGCATCTCCCTAGTTATGGTTTGCCCGATTGGACGAGCCCTATCGGGCACAACGTGAAAAAGGTGTCACACAAACGTCGTCATGTCGAATGGCAAATTCGTGGCGGTATCGGCTCTCGACGCCTTTTGGTACACATCTCGTTGAACGTCTCGCGAAATCTGTCGCGAGAGCGATTCGTGACGACGGCATGACCATGCGCAAGGAGTGGCGATGGCGGATCAGGAACAGGCGGCACTTCGATTGCAGGTGGCGCGGCTTCGTCAGGAGCACGCCGACTTCGACGTGGCGATCGAGGCAATGGAAGCGCAAGGCTGCGACAAACTTCGAATTCAGCGAATGAAGAAGAAGAAGCTTGCGATCAAGGACCGCCTGCACGAACTCGAAGACCAGATCATCCCGGATATCATCGCGTGACTGAGGACACCGCAGCACCACCCGTCGCGATCATCATGGGCAGCCAGTCGGACTGGCCCGTGATGCGCAATGCCGCAGAGACGCTCGACGCGCTCGGCATCGCCTATTCGGCGCGCATCGTCTCGGCCCATCGTACGCCTAAGCGGCTCTATGATTTTGCCAGCGGGGCCAAGGGCGAAGGCTTCAAGGTCATCATTGCCGGAGCTGGCGGTGCCGCCCATCTGCCGGGCATGACGGCCGCCCTCACCCCGCTTCCCGTCTTCGGCGTGCCTGTCGAGAGCCGCGCTCTGTCGGGCAAGGATTCGCTTCTGTCGATCGTCCAGATGCCGGCCGGCATTCCCGTCGGCACGCTCGCCATCGGCCGCGCCGGCGCGGTGAACGCCGCGCTTCTGTCAGCTTCGGTTCTCGCTCTCGGTGACGAGGCCCTTGCAGAGCGGCTCGACGCCTATCGCGAACGTCAGACGGCGAGCGTCGCCGAGACGCCGAAAGACGATGATGGAGGCCACGCTTGACCCCACTGCCTCCTGGCGCGACGATCGGCATACTGGGCGGCGGCCAGCTCGCCCGCATGCTGGCGATCGCGGCCGCACGGCTCGGCTATCGCACCATCGCGCTCGATCCCGATCCCGCCTGCCCGGCCCTGCAAGTCGCCAATGAGGGTATCATCGCCGCTTATGACGACCTGAAGGCCCTGGCCTCGCTTGCCAGCCGCGCCGACGTCGTCACCTACGAGTTCGAGAACGTTCCCGTCGGGCCGGTGCGCGAGGCCGTTTCCGGCGTCTCTCTGTTTCCGCCGGCCGAAGCGCTGGAAGTGTCCCAGGACCGGGTGGTGGAAAAGGCCTTTCTCAACGGGATCGGCATCGAGACCGCGCCCTGGCGGGCGATCGACAGCGTCGAGGAGCTGGGACATGCCCTGGTCGACCTCGATTCAGACTGTATCCTGAAGACCCGTCGCTTCGGCTATGACGGCAAGGGCCAGGCGAGCATCCGCCGCGAGGGCCCTGTGGCGGACGCCTTCGAGAGTCTGGGGTCGCGCCCCTCGATTCTCGAAGCCAAGATCGCCTTCGACTACGAATGCTCCGTGATCGCGGCTCGGGGTCAGGACGGGGCCATCGCCTGTTTCGAGCCGGCCGAGAACGTCCATGGGCTCGGTATCCTGAGACGCTCGACCGTGCCGGGCCGGGTGAGCGAGACCGTCGCTCACAAAGCCCGCGAGATCGCCGCCGCGATCGTCGGGAAGCTGAATTATGTGGGGGTCGTCGGCATCGAGTTCTTCGTGCGCTCCGATGAGAGCCTCCTCGTCAACGAGCTCGCCCCGCGCGTCCATAATTCCGGCCATTGGACGGAAGCGGCCTGCGCCATATCCCAATTCGAGCAGCATATCCGCGCCGTTTGCGGCCTGCCGCTCGGCGATCCGAACCGCCATTCCGACTGCGTCATGGAAAATCTCATCGGCGAGGAGGTGCGACGTGCGCCGAAACTTCTGGAGGAGAAGGATCTCGTCCTGCATCTTTACGGCAAGCTCGAAATCCGCGCCGGTCGAAAGATGGGGCATTTCACAAGGCTGACACCGCGCGGATAACGCAGAGCCACAGGGCGCCTCGAAACAGCGCGGCGCTGCCTTCGAGACGCTATCACGACATTGACAAGTGGAACGCTCGCGGATATTTCGAACACCATCTTTGGGAATATCCCGAACGCGTCCATGGGCGCGTTTTTTATTGGAAGCGGCGGAGCATCACGCGATCCCGTCGCCTTAAGAGACGGTCTGGGGATCGACATGAAAATCAAGAACTCGCTGAAGGCTCTGAAGTCCCGCCATCGTGCCAACCGCATGGTGCGCCGCAAGGGCCGCATCTACATCATCAACAAGGAGGCCCCGCGCTTCAAGGCGCGCCAGGGCTGACCTTTCGAAAGCACCGGATTCGCAAAAGCTTTTTGCGCTCACCGAGTTTTCAATTTGACGAAACGCATGGGCCGGTTACCCTCCGATCCATGCGTTTTTTTATGTCCTCATGGCCGCTGGCCGTCGTCACACTGGCCGCATTGGCGATGCCGCCTCTGAGTTTCGCTCAGTCCGCGCCGAACCCTGACGATCCGTCGGTGATCATGCCCGACGATCTGCCGCCGGGCGCCACCCCCGACATGCCCATGCCTGAAATACCATCACCGCCCGGCGATCAGGGGCCGATGGTGCGCCCCGCCCCCGACCAGGACCCGGAAGCCCCGCCGGAAGCCTTTGGCGGACCTTTGACCGGCGACGAGCAGGCAGCGGAGGAGGCCCCTGCCGCCGATACGCCGTCGGAGGAGGCGCAGGCGCCGGAAGGCGAAAGCGAGGCAGAGCGGATCGACCGGCTGTTTGCCGAATTGAAGCGCACGGCCGACCAGAGAGAGGCCCAGCGCATCGCGGGTCGGATCGAGCGGTCCTGGCGCAATAGCGGCAGTGCGACCGTCGATCTTCTCATGCGCCGCGCGGCGCAGGCCATCGGCCATAAACAGGGCGCCGTCGCGCTGGACGTTCTCGACCAAGCCTTGGTGCTCGACCCTGATTTCACCGAGGCCTGGAACCGCCGCGCGACGGCCCATTTCGGTCTTGGCGATCTCGGCAAGTCGCTGGCCGATATCGAACAGGTCCTGGCGCGCGAGCCGCGCCATTGGGGGGCGATGATGGGGCTGGCCCTCATCCTTGAACGCACCGGGCGCGAGGCTCAGGCGCTCACGGCTTATCAGGAAGTGCTGAACGTCTATCCGGCGCTCAAATCCGCCCAGGACGCCGTTGGGCGCCTGTCGGAGAAGCTGACCGGTCCGGAGATCTGACGGCAAGCGGATGCAAGACTCGGGCGCCAGAGAATGCGCCCGAGCAGGGCTGATCAGAGACTGCGGCTGCCCGGCTTCACCGGTTCGATGGCGGCGAGTTCCGCCGGCAGGGCGTCCGGCGAGTAGGCCGGCACCTCATATTCGGCGAGCGCGACGAGCGGAACGCCCACATCGGCCTTCCCCGCCGAGCGATCGATGATGCAGGAGGCGGCGAGCACTTCGGCGCCAAGCTCTTTCAGGCACGTTACGGTCTCGCGGATCGACAGGCCGGTCGTGACGATATCTTCGACGACCACCACTCGCGCTCCGCGCGGGATTTCGAATCGCCGCAGGCGAAAGACGCCGTTCTCGCGCTCCACCCAGACGGCCGGCACGCCGAGATGGCGCGAGGTCTCGTACGCCGGAATGATACCGCCGACCGCGGGCCCCACCACATAATCGATCGGCCCCTCGATGCGCTCGGAAATCGCCTCGGCCATGGCCCGGCAGAGCCGCTCGGTCGGCCCGGCATGCATGAAGACGCGCGCCTTCTGCAGGAAGACCGGGCTGCGCAGGCCGGAGGTCAGGATGAAATGACCCTCCAGATAGGCCCCCGCCTCACGAAAGATCGCCAGCACCTCGTCGGTCGTCATGGTCACGGCTTTGCTCTCCAAGCGGATTAATCCTGCTCGATGCTGTAGGCGCTCGCCGCCGCGCCATCAACCATTCACCCGTTCGACCAGCGAGACGCAATCCTTGCCGCGAATCTGGGTCAGGGTCCGGTTGAGATGGTTGAGATCCCAGACTTCCAGATCGAAGACCATCTTGGTGATGTCCTCGGCCGTCGAAACCATCGACATCGTATGAACATTGGCGTCGTTGTCGGCGATCGTCTTCGCGATTTCGGCGAGCGAGCCTGGGGCGTTGATCGCCGAGACGGTGATGCGGGCCGGAAAACGCGCCTCCATCGCCGCATCCAAATCCCAGCGCACATCGACCCAGCGATGGGGTTGGTCGTCGAAGGCGACCAAGGCGGGCGACTGGATGGGATAGATGGTGATGCCCTTGCCCGGCTCGATGATGCCAACGATCCGATCGCCCGGGACCGCGCCATCGGGCGCGAAGCTGACGGGCAGATCGTCGCCGGCGCCCCGGATCGGGATGGCCATTTCGGCGCTGCGCGCCTTCTGCTTGCCGCGTCCGGGGATGCGGAAGATCATGCCGGCGGCGCTGCGCAGATTGAACCAGCCCTCCTCCGCCTCGACACTTGGCGCCTTCTTGGCCCGGGTTTCCTGATAATCGGGATGAACCGCCTTCAGAACATCGCTGGCGGAAAGCTCGCCACGGCCGACGGCGGCGAACACGTCCTCGGCCTCGCGATGGCCAAGCTTGCCCACCACCGGCTTCAGACCCTCCAGCGAGAAGCTGCGCCCCGAACGCGTGAAAGCGCGCTCGAGCATCTGACGACCGAGACCCGAATATTGCTTGCGGATCGCCAGACGTGTCGCCCGGCGGATCGCGGCCCGCGCCTTGCCGGTGACGGCGATCGTCTCCCAGGCCGGCGGCGGCATGCGGTTCGAGGAGCGGATGATCTCCACCTCGTCGCCATTGGTCAGCTCGGTGACGACCGGCATGATGCGCCCGTCGATCTTGCAGCCGACGCAGGAATGGCCGACATCGGTGTGGACGGCATAGGCGAAGTCGATCGGCGTCGCCCCGCGCGGCAGGGCGATCAACCGCCCTTTCGGCGTGAAGCAGAAGACCTGATCCTGAAAGAGTTCGAGCTTGGTGTTTTCGAGAAACTCTTCCGGGTTGTCGCCGCTGGCGAGCAGTTCGATCGTATGGCGCAGCCAAGCATAGGCGCGCGAATCCTTCGACAATTCGATCTGCTTCGACCCGCTGCCATCCTTGTAGATCGCATGGGCGGCCACGCCATATTCGGCGATCTGATGCATGTCGCGGGTGCGGATCTGCAGTTCGACACGCTGACGCGAGGGGCCGACGATCGTGGTGTGGATCGAGCGATAATCGTTCTGCTTAGGGGTCGAGATATAGTCCTTGAACCGGCCGGGCACCATCGGCCAGGTGCGGTGGACGACGCCGAGTGTGCGATAGCAATCCTCCTCCCGCTTCACGATGACGCGGAAGCCGAAAATGTCGGAGAGCTGCTCGAAGGACAAAGCCTTGCGCTGCATCTTGGAAAAGACCGAATAGGGCTTCTTCTGGCGCCCGGAAACGACGGCTTCGATACCCTCCCGGGCCAATCGTTCGGTCAGATCCCGTTCGATCGCCGCGATCGTGCCCTCGTGCCGCTCACGCAATTCGGTCAGGCGCGCCGTCAGCGCCTCGTAAGCGTCGAGATTCACATGGCGAAAAGCGAGGTTTTCCAGCTCCTCGCGCATGTCCTGCATGCCCATGCGTCCGGCAAGGGGCGCATAGATGTCCATGGTCTCCTGGGCGATGCGCACGCGCTTTTCCGGCGCCATCGCCCCGAGGGTGCGCATATTGTGGAGCCGGTCGGCGAGCTTGACGAGAAGAACGCGCACATCGTCAGCGATCGCGAGCAGAAGCTTGCGGAAATTCTCCGCCTGGGCCGCCTTCTTGGAGACGAGATCGAGGCGCTTGAGCTTGGTCAGGCCTTCGACGAGCTGGCCGATCTTCGGGCCGAAGAGCTGATCGATCTCCTTGCGGGTGGCGTCGGTGTCCTCGATCGTGTCGTGCAGGAGCGCGACGGCGACCGTCGCCTCGTCCAGATGCAGTTCGGTGAGGATCGCCGCCACTTCGAGCGGATGGGAAAAATAAGGGTCGCCGCTGGCGCGCTTCTGCGAGCCATGCTTCTGCATGGCATAGACATAGGCTCGGTTGAGGAGCGCTTCATCGAGATCGGCCTTATAGGCCGCGACCTTCTCGACGAGTTCGTATTGACGCATCATGGGACGGCGACGACGGCCTTTCCGCTGGACGGTTGAAGGGGGCGTACCACCGGGCCCCGGTCCTGACCGGTGGCCGGTGGTATAAGCCCGCGTGGCGTTTGAACGTTACAGCGGCTCGATGCGTCAGCATCTTGGGCCGCTGGTGAAACGCGAAAAGCGAGGGGCGCGCCGCTGCGAAAAGCGACGCGCCCCTTTAGATAGGCTCGATTTCTCCGGTGCGGAAGCGGTCCGCCCAGTGCCGCGTCAATAATCGTCGTTCTTTTCCGGCGGCACGAGGCCTTCGATGCCAGCGAGGAGCTCTTCCTCCGACATGCGGTCGAAGGTGACGTTCTCTTCCGGCTCGGCGGTGATCGCCTGACGCGGCGCGGCCTGGGGCGCCGGCTCAGCCGGGCGTGCGGCCTCTTCCGGCTCGTCCACTTCCACATGCTTCTGCAGGGAATGGATCAGATCTTCCTTCAGATCGCCCGGCGACAGGGTCTCATCGGCGATCTCGCGCAAGGCGACAACGGGATTCTTGTCGTTGTCGCGGTCGACCGTGATCGGGTTGCCCTGGGAAATCTGGCGGGCCCGGTGGCTGGCAAGCAGCACGAGCTCGAAACGGTTGTCGACCTTGTCGACGCAATCTTCTACGGTGACACGGGCCATGCCTGTCTCCTGGTGCAACGCGGTATGGGTGGAGTTCTCCCGCACATAACGCGATTACGGGCAGATCACAAGGGCGGCCGCCGGAAAGTCCCGGCCGGCGCCTGCGGTCAGGCGGCAGACGACGAAATCAAAGCCTCCACGAAGTTCTGTCGAGGTAGGCCGGCATCTGGTTGCCGGCCCATCAAGAGACTGCTGACAATCGCCTATTCCATCGCCTCCAGCTCATCGATGAAGCCCGAAATCATCGAAAGGCCCTTCGACCAGAAAGCCGGATCGGAGGCGTCGAGGCCGAAGGGGGCGAGAAGCTCCGAATGATGCTTGGTGCCGCCGGCCTTCAGCATGGCGAAGTATTTGTCCTGGAAGCCGGCCTCGGCATTCTCATAGACCGAATAGAGCGAGTTCACGAGGCAATCGCCGAAGGCATAGGCATAAACGTAGAAGGGCGAATGAATGAAGTGGGGGACGTAGGTCCAGAAGGTCTCGTAGCCGGCCCCGAGCCGCACGGCAGGGCCCAAGCTGTTGCCCTGGATTGAGACCCAAATCTCGCCGATCCGCTCGGAAGTCAGTTCGCCCGCGCGCCGCTCTTCGTGAAGCGCCCGCTCGAACTGATAGAAGGCGATCTGGCGGACCACCGTGTTGATCATATCCTCGACCTTGGAGGCGAGCAGCGTCTTGCGCTCCTGCGGGGTTTTCGCCTGGGCGAGCAGCGAGCGGAAGGTGAGCATCTCGCCGAAGACCGAGGCCGTCTCGGCCAGCGTCAGGGGCGTTGCCGCCATCAGCGCCCCTTGCTCGCCGGCCAGCACCTGGTGAACGCCATGGCCGAGCTCGTGGGCGAGCGTCATCACGTCCCGCGGCTTACCCATATAGTTGAGAAGCACATAAGGATGGGCGCTCGGCACGGTCGGATGGGCAAAAGCGCCCGGCGATTTTCCGGGCCGCAGGGCGGCATCAATCCAGCCCTTGTCGAAAAAGCGCCCGGCGATGTCCGCCATTTCGGGCGAAAAGCCCGAATAGGCCGAAAGAACCGTCGACCGGGCCTCGTCCCAGGAAATGTCGCGGCGCTTGGCGTCCGGCAGGGGCGCGTTGCGATCCCAGTAGTCGAGCGCGTCGAGGCCGAGCCATTTGGCCTTCATGGCGTAATAGCGGTGGGAGATCGACGGATAGGCGGCGGTGACCGCCGTCGACAACGCATCGACCACTTCGCGCTCGACCCGGTTGGCCAGATGGCGAGAATCGGCGACATCCTCAAAGCCACGCCAACGATCGGAAATTTCCTTGTCCTTGGCGAGCGTGTTGGTGATGAGGGTGAAGCTGCGCAGATTTTCGGAAAAGACCTTGGCAAGAGCCGCGGCCGCCTTGCGCCGCTTTTCCCGGTCCGGGTCCTGAAGAAAATTGAGCGCCGATTCGAGCGTCAGATCGTCCCCGTCCACGGTAAAGCGCAGGCTGGTCAGGGTCTCGTCGAACAGCCGGTTCCAGGCGCCACGCCCGGTGATCGCCTTTTCGTGGAACAGCTCCTCCACCCGGTCTTCGAGCTGATAAGGCTTGTCCTTGCGCAGATCGACGAGCCAGGGGCGGTAATGGCCGAGCGCCGGCTCGCTCGCCATGGCCTCGTCCATCACCCCATCCTCGATGCGGTTCAGCTCCAGCGTATAGAAGAGAAGATGGGTTGAGATGTCGGTGATGGTCGCCTGGATGTCGCCATAGAACTTGGCGCGCACCGGGTCCGACGTGTCGCCGGCATAGACGAGACCGGCATAGGAAATAACGCGGCCGAGAAGCTCTTCCAGCGCCTCGAATTCGCGCACGGAGGCGGCAAGCTCGGCCGGATCGTTCGCGGCGAGCTCGGCAAGGTGGCCGCGCCAACGCTCCTTGAAGGCTTCTGCCCGGTGTCTTGCTTCGTCGAGATCGGATTTGAGCGCCGGCGAGTCCATGGCCGGATAGAGGTCGTCCAGGTTCCATTCGGGCAGATCGGCGCCCTTCGTCTCGGCGGCTTCGGCGAGAGAGCGGAAGAAACGGGACAGGACATTCGTCATGGATTGCTGGCTTTCCGATTCGAGCACTAAGCGAACGAAAGATTAGCGGTCTCTCGGCCACTCGGCACATCAATAAGGAGGGCAAGGCGCCGTGAGCGAAGCCGTGTCGGTCACTCAAAGCGTCAGCCTGGTCATGCTCGGCTACATAAAGGCCGGCTTCCCTGTCTGCCAGACGTCCAGACCATTCAAATTGTCCTTAAATCGCTAGGACAGCGTTGTCCGCGTTCCTTGACCGGCTCTTCAGGCGGACCGTGCCAGTCTGGGTCAACCCCGCTTCAGACGGGGACAAATCCAACAGGGACGCCAAGCCATGACCAAGAAGGTTCTCGTCGTCGACGACGACCCGATCCAGCGCCGGCTCCTCGACGCCCATATCTCGCGGATGGGTCTTCAGCCGATTCACTGCGATGGCGGGCGCGCCGCTCTCGACGTCCTTGCGGGGCCCAAGGCCGGCGACATCGCCGCCATCGTGCTGGACCTCGTCATGCCCGACAAGAGCGGCTCGGAGGTGATGGCCGAGATGCGCCGCCGTCGGTTGGAAATCCCCGTCGTGGTGCAGACGGCCAAGGATTCGGTCGACACAGTCGTCGCCGCCATGCGCGCTGGCGCCTTCGACTTTGTGGTCAAGCCTGTGGCGCCAGACCGGTTGAAGGAGACCTTGAAGAGCGCCGTCAGAATGTTCGAGACCGGGACCCACGCGGCGCGTCGTCCGGTCAGTCTCGAGCGCCTGTCCCTGCCGGACCCCATGGCCTCCGTCGTCCAGGTGGCGACGAAAGCGGCGCGATCGGCCATCCCCGTTCTTATCGGTGGGGAGACCGGCGTCGGCAAGGAGTGGATCGCGCGAGCCATTCAGGCGTATGGGCCACGAGCGACGAGGCCCTTCGTGACCGTCAATTGCGGCGCCCTGCCCTCCGATCTCGCCGAATCGATCCTCTTCGGCCATGCCAAGGGCGCCTTCACCGACGCAGGCCGCGACCATGTCGGCAAGTTCCGGGAGGCCGATGGCGGCACGCTGCTTCTCGACGAGGTGGGCGAGTTGAGCCCGGCGGTGCAGGTCAAGCTCCTGCGCGTCCTACAGGAGGGCACTGTCGATCCGGTGGGCGGCGATCGGCCCGTTCCGGTCGATGTGCGCATCCTCTCCGCCACCAATCGCAGCCTGCATGAGGCGGTGGGGCGCGGCAGTTTTCGCCAGGACCTCTACTATCGGCTGAATGCCTTCGAGATCGAAGTGCCGCCCTTGAGAGACCGGCCGGCGGAAATTCGCATGCTTGCCGAGCAGTTTCTCGCCCGTTTTCGCGAAAGCGAACCGCAGTCGCCAGCCCGCCACCTGTCCGGTGCTGCGATCGATCTCCTGGAACGCTTCGACTGGCCGGGCAATATCCGCCAGTTGGAAAATGCCGTTCATCGGGCTGTCGTCCTGGCCGATAGCGACGTTCTGCAGCCGATGGATTTTGGCCCGATCGTCGCCATGAGCGAGGCGAGACGAGCCGGCTCGGATGGGCCTGCCTCCGAAGTGCCCGCAGGGCACACGGGCAACGGCCTCGTCACGCCTGCCCCTCCGCTGATGTCCCGGAAGACGCACCCGTCTCCCTATGGCGATCTTGAGCGCGGTGGCGCCCAATCCGCCGTCGCGCTGCATGATTCGAAAGGCGATATGCGACGCCTGGAGGATATCGAGGCCGACCTCATTCGCCTTGCCCTCGTCCAATATGGCGGCCGGATGAGCGAGATCGCGCGTCGGCTGGGCATCGGCCGCTCGACGCTCTATCGAAAGATGCGCGAATACGATATTTCGGCGTCCTGACCTGCGCTGTCCGCTGGCGCTTTGCCTCTTAAGGGGCGAAGCGGACCTTGCGGCAGGAGGGCTGCGAAACCAATAGCTTGTCAGGCGACCAAGTTTTAACCTTAACCCGACCTTAAGCATTTTAAGGCTGAATGTTCGAATTGGGCCATACTGTCATCGTTATGCCGCAGTTCGTCGGAATCTGTGACAGCAAGGGTCGACGAGATCCTGAGATCGGCGATCACCCGAGGGATACGGGGATCGATTTGGTCATTCGGAAGGGGATTGGACTTCGATGTTCGGACTGACTGCCGTACCGGGTGCGAGCACCTGGCGTCTGGCCATGCTCGCCGCAACGATGGCCTTGAGCTTCCTCATGGCCGTGCCTGCCGCCCAGGCCGAGACGCGGACCCTCAAATTCTACAATCTTCACACCCGTGAGCGCGCCAGCTTCGACTATAAGCGCAACGGCCGATACGATCAGGGTGAGCTGAAGAAGATCAACTGGTTCATGCGCGATTGGCGCAAGGGCAAGGAGATCACCATGGATCCGAAGCTTCTCGACTTGGTCTGGGAAGCGTATCGCCAGTCGGGCAGTCGCGACTATATCCATGTCATCTGCGGCTATCGCTCGCCGGCGACCAACAGCATGCTTCGGCGCACCCGTGGCGGCCAGGCTCAAAAGAGCCAGCACATGGTCGGCAAGGCGCTCGACTTCTACATTCCCGACGTTCCGCTCGCCAAGCTTCGCGCCATTGGCCTGAAGATGCAGGTGGGCGGCGTCGGCTATTATCCGAAGTCCGGCTCGCCCTTCGTCCATTTCGACACCGGCAATGCCCGCCATTGGCCGCGCATGAGCCGCAAGCAGCTGCTAGCGGTCTTCCCGAATGGCAATACGGTCCACGTCCCGTCCGACGGCAAGCCTTTGCCTGGCTATCAGCAGGCCCTCGCCTCCTATAAGTCGCGCCGTTCGTCTTCCAGCCTGGAAGTCGCCAACGCGTCGGGCGGCTCCTCGGGCGGCGGCAAGACCCTGCTCGCCATGCTCTTCGGCGATGGCGGCGCGGATGAGGCCGAGGACGAGGCCGAGATTGCAACGAGCCCGGCCCGGTCCGCCCCGGCCGCTCGCCAGCCTCAGGCCCCGGTCGTTGCGAGCGTCGTCCCGACCTCGCGCCCGACGCCGGGCGCCATTCCGCAACCGACCGTCGCCATGCTCGACGCCGGTTTCGACACGCGCTCCGATCCGCGCAACGCTCCGGCTGCCGCCGTCAACGCCGCGAGCTCCGAGCCGGCCACGGTGATTGCCGCGCTCGCCCCGTCCGAGATCCCGCTTCCGCGCTGGGCGCCTGGCCGCGCTGTCCCCGCGACGATCGAGGCGCCCGTCGAAGCATCTGAGCCGTCCCAAGACGAGGTCGCGACCATGGTCGCCGCCCTCGAAAGCGAGAGCCCAAGCGTCAACGAGACGGCCGCCGGCGAGCTGGCCTATGCCGTGCCGACACCGCGCCAGCGCCCGCCCTTCGCAACGGTTCTGAACAGCGAAGCGGTCGCCGCTGCAGTGCCCGAGAAGCTTCCGACCCGGCCTGCGAAACAAGCCGAAACGCAGGCGGCCCTGACGACAGTGGCAGCCGTCGCCCCGTCAGCTCGACCTGAGCGCGTTCGCAAAGCGGAGGCTAAAGAGCCGGTTGTCAGACAGTCTTCAGAGACAGCCCGCACGATTGCCGCCATCGCGGCGGCGGCCAGCTCCGAAGAGGATGCGGCCATGGCCGCCGACCTCTCCGGCAAGGGGGGCCGTGTGATCCGCGTCGCCGACAGCCTGCCCCCGGCACCGCGCAAGCCAGTCGCGACCAAGAGCCAGGACGAGATCGCAGCCCGCTTCGAGGCCGTCGCATTCTTCGGCGAGGCGGCCAACTGATCGAATGTTGCAAAGAAAGCCGGGCGCGGAAGGAGACGGGATGTCTCCTTCCGCGCCCGGCGTCTTGCGTTCGCTTCGAAGCCTATCTTTGAGACGATAGACGCTGCGAAGGGACGGCCCCGGCGTCCAGTCATCGTCAGCCCCGTGGGCGCTGCCGACGCCGTTCTATTCGGGAATGATCGAGACTTGTCGGAGCTTCAAGCGGATGTCAGCCTCCGGGCTCGCGGATAACGCTTCCCTCCTGCGCACATCATCGCGCTTCAGCAGCGTGCTTGAACAATCAAGCCATCCGAAATTCGTCCCGACTGCTGAACCTGCAGACCCGCCTTCCGCGCATCGTCTGTCTCGGTCTCCGTAGCGAGAATGACGATGCGTCGCGGGCGTAGCGCAAGCCGTTTACCCTCGGCTGAATCCAAATCCAAAGCGCACAAGCGATGAGATGATAGCCGGATCAGTGCACGAGATGCGTGCTCACTGCCTCGAAGACAGCATGGAACATTTCAGGTGTCAGCCGGCCCGTATTCGTATTGTAGCGCGAACAGTGATAGGTCGAAAATAGCGTCACCGAGCCGATCTCAAAGCGCCCGCCATGGGAGAAAGGCGCATCCTTCAGCTTGACCCCGAGCGCCCGTAGCGTCGAGTCATGGGCGATCTTGCCCAAGGTGACGATCGCCGACAAGTTGTCGAACCGCGCAATCGTCGCTTCGAGAAAGGTTCGGCAAGTGGCGATCTCCGCCCCTACCGGCTTGTTCTCCGGCGGCACGCATCGCACGGCATTGGTGATCGCGGTGCGATTCAGGACGAGGCCATCATCGGGCCGCGCATCGAACTTGTCATTGGCGAGGCCGTAACGCGCAAGCGTCGAATAGAGGAGATCGCCGGCATAGTCGCCGGTGAAGGGACGGCCGGTCCGATTGGCCCCGCGCACACCCGGCGCGAGACCGACGATCAGGAGTTCGACGGCCCCTGCCCCGTCAGGCGGCAGGAAGCTTGGAACCGGGGCATTGTGCCAATCGGGCTCCTTTGCGCGCCATTCCTCGCGGAAAGCGACCAGGCGAGGGCAGAGCGGGCAATCGCGAGCGGGATAGGCTGAAACGCCGGTCATATCACCCGATTGTCCGGTAGGCGAAAAGGTCGCCATTGCGGAGCCGCTCAATAATCGTCGTCTTCGTCGTCCGGCAGATTGGCTTCCGCCTCGGCCCGGCGGGCCAGCCGCGCTTCGCGTTCAGCCTGGCTGCGGCCGATATCGGCCTTGAGGCTCGACAGATCGATGAAGTGATCGGCCTGGCGGCGCAGATCGTCGGAGATCATCGGCGGCTGGGTCGACAGGGTCGAGACGACCGAGACCTTCCGGCCCTTACGCTGCAGCGCATCCACCAGCGAGCGGAAATCGCCGTCCCCGGAGAAGAGAACGAAGTGATCGACCGTATCCACGAGCTCCATCGCGTCGATGGCGAGCTCGATATCCATATTGCCCTTCACCTTGCGGCGTCCGGACGGGTCGGTGAACTCTTTCGCCGGCTTGGTCACGACCCGATAGCCATTATAATCGAGCCAGTCGATCAATGGCCGGATGGAAGAATATTCCTGGTCTTCGATCAATGCAGTATAATAATACGCCCTAAGGAGATAGGCCTTCTTCTGGAAGAAGGTCAGCATTTTCCGGTAATCGATGTCGAATCCGAGATTTCGGGACGCCGCATATAGGTTAGCGCCATCGATAAAAAGTGCGATTTTCTCGCGCTGGTCGAACATTGGTGATGCTTTCGAAAGTTTGGAAGGCGTTGCGTTAATGTTTGGTGAGAACGCGAAAACGAAGATGTCGATCGCCTGTCGGTACAAGGGGAATTTTTCTGGATCAAGCCGATGTCATACGCTTTTGTCGAATATGAGGTGTACCGCGAGCATTGTTGAAACCGGCGGTATGTACTCGGCAACCTTTCGCCGAAACGAGGGGATCGATGATGCGCGGCCGGTCATCTCCAAGAGCCCGTGATCTGAGTCGCGGCTTGCCCACGGCCCTTTTGGCGCTTCGAAGCCGCAGGCTCCCCCTTCACTTTGACACAGAAACCGTCTAGCGCAGCGCATGACCGGCCACCCGTCTATAAAGCTAAAGGCGGGTTTCATTCTTCTGTCCGCATCCGGCGCCGAGACGAGAGGTTCTTCTTCATGGCCCATCCCGACTACCCGACCCACGGCACCATCAATGGTCCCATCGTGATGATCGGCTTCGGGTCGATCGGCAAAGGCACGCTGCCGCTGATCGAACGCCACTTCAACTACGATCCCTCACGCTTCATCGTCGTCGATCCCAACGATGCCGATCGCTGGATCCTCGACCAGCGCGGCATCCGCTTCGTTCATCAGGGAATCACCAAGCAGAATTATCGCGAGGTTCTGACCCCCTTGCTCACCGAAGGCGGCGGCCAGGGCTTCTGCGTCAACCTCTCCGTCGACACCGGTTCGCTCGACCTCATCAAGCTCTGCCGCGAGCTTGGCGTTCTTTATATCGACACGGTCGTCGAGCCCTGGCTCGGCTTCTATTTCGACAAGAACATGTCGAATGCCGAGCGCACCAATTACGCCCTGCGCGAGACCGTGCGGAAGGAAAAGAAGGCCAATCCGGGTGGCACGACGGCGGTCTCATGCTGCGGCGCCAATCCCGGCATGGTCTCCTGGTTCGTGAAGAAGGCCCTTGTCGATATCGCGCAAGCGACCGGTCTCGACTTCGAGGAGCCTGCCGCCAGCGATCGCGCCGGCTGGGCCAAGCTGATGAAGAAGTCCGGCGTCAAGGGCATCCACATCGCCGAGCGCGACACCCAGCGCGCCTATAACCCCAAGCCGATGGGCGTCTTCTGGAACACCTGGTCGGTTGAAGGCTTCCTCTCGGAAGGCATGCAGCCTTCGGAACTCGGCTGGGGCACCCATGAGAAGTGGATGCCGAAGAACGCCAAGGAGCACAAAAAGGGCTGCAAGGCGGCGATCTATCTGGAGCAGCCCGGCGCCAACACCCGTGTGCGCACCTGGTGCCCCACACCCGGCGCTCAATACGGCTTCCTCGTCACGCACAACGAGTCGATCTCGATCGCGGACTACTTCACCCATAAGAACAAGGATGGCGAGGTCACCTATCGGCCGACCTGCCATTACGCCTACCATCCGGCCAACGACGCCGTGCTCTCCCTGCACGAGCTTTTCGGCGCCGCGGGCAAAACCCAGCCGGTGCTTCACGTTCTCGACGAGAACGAGATCATGGACGGCATCGACGAACTCGGCGTGCTTCTCTATGGCCACGACAAGAACGCCTATTGGTACGGCTCGCAGCTCTCGATCCAGGAAACCCGCAACATCGCGCCCTATCAGAACGCGACGGGTCTGCAGGTGACTTCGGCGGTTCTCGCCGGCATGGTCTGGGCGCTGGAAAACCCGGAATCCGGTATCGTCGAGGCCGACGAGATGGATTATCGCCGCTGCCTGGAGGTTCAGACGCCCTATCTGGGCCCGGTGAACGGCTATTACACCGATTGGACGCCGCTGACCGATCGTCCCGGCCTCTTTCCTGAGGATATCGACGAGAAAGACCCCTGGCAGTTCCGCAATATCCTTGTCCGATAAGGATCAAATGCTTAGCTTCGCTGGTTGAAGGATGGTCCGGCAGTGGCCGGTCCTTTCTTTCTGGCCGACCCTTCGTCCTGAGCGGGCCGGCCGACCGGAGATCAATATGGCGAATCAAGAGGCGAGACGAGACGCGGTCGAAGAGGTCATGACGGCTGTCATGTCGGGCCAGATCGGCACGATTGCCCGACACTTCTATCCTGGCGCCGTCGTATCGCAGCGCTCCAACGCCGCCCTCTCCAGCGAACCCTGGTTCGAGCGCATGGAAGGCGAGTTCCAGCTGCGTGGCGAAACCGAGACCCGCGCCTTCATCGAGGAACTCCTCAAGCGCTCGAGCTATCTGACGTTCGAACTGCGGGGCGTCATCTGCGAAGGCGACGAAGCGGCCAGCCGCTGCGACTGGTCGCGCCGCGACGAAAATTCCGGGGCCTTGGTGACCGGCACGACCATGTATTGGTTCGCCTTCACCGGCGACGACCGCATCCGCTCTTTGGAGACGCTCGGCGCGATCCACTCGGTGATTCCGATGAAGCGCGCCCAGAACGACGCCTGACAGCGAAGAGGGAGTTCTCGCCCGTTCCGCGTCGGCACCGGCCTTTGGCCACGTTAACCGTGTCCTCAGATCGGAGGGTTTCGCCGTCCGCTCTCGCAATGACATATCGTTAAAATTGCGATAATCGGAATTCAGGGCGATACGAGCCAATTCGAACGCCACCGGCAAGACGGGGATCGTGGAGTTGGAGCCTTATCGGCCTCCTCCCCGGCCGGGACATCGCTTCGGATCGACGGTCGCGTCAGCCGCGTCCAGCCGATGCCCTGAAAACGGCCTGGCAGCAAAAGCCGACAGGCTCTCCCTTGGATCGAACCGATAGGTCCCGTATCATGCGTCGCAGTGTCCTGATCGCCAGCCTTGCCCTCTCGAGCGGCCTTGCCGCCTGCGTGAGCGAACCACGACAGGAGGCCCTTCCGCCTCAGCCCCAGGGGATCGAAGGCCGCTGGGCCTCCGTTGGCGGCCCTATCGCCTACACGGTCTCTTTGCAAAATGGTCGGTTTCAATCGACCGAGACCGGCACCGGCGGTGTCCTGGCGAGCGGCACCTATTCCAATCTCGGCCCCGGCCAGATCAACATCGTTTATCGGTCGACGACCAATAACAACGAGGTCGCGGCCAATTGCAATCAGGTTCAGACCAACCGTCTGGCCTGCGCGACGTCGACAGGCAGCCGGTTCGAGCTGACCCGCGCCTAACCGACCGAGCACGGTAAGGCAGGTGACACAGCGTTTCCTGCCCCCGCGCAGATTCGACGCGTTCCATGCCGCACGAAATTGACTATATCGGTCAGCGTCGTGCGGCGGGTCTCGTTCTGGCCCCGCGCATCATAAGACGAGACGAACAGGAGCGAGGCGGCGACTATGAACGCGGTGACGAAGACCATGGCGGAACGAGCGATCGGGCCTCTTCCGGACGGCCATCCGGTCGTGCGCGAACCCAAGGTCGGCGTGCTTCTCGTCAATCTCGGCACGCCCGACGGCACGGATTTCAAGCCGATGCGCCGTTATCTGAAGGAATTTCTCTCCGACAGCCGCGTCATCGAATGGCCAAAGATCGCCTGGTATCCGATTCTCTACGGCATCGTTCTGAATACGCGGCCGAAGAAATCCGGCGCGGCCTATGCCGAGATCTGGAACACCGAAAAGAACGAATCCCCCTTGCGCACTTTCACCCGCGCCCAAGGAGAGAAGCTCGCCCAACGCCTCGCCATGCATGGCAATCTCGTCGTCGACTGGGGCATGCGCTACGGCAATCCCTCGATCGCCGAGCGCACCGACGCCCTGATGGAACAGGGCTGCGAGCGCATCCTCGTCTACCCGCTCTATCCGCAATATTCGGCGTCTACGACCGCGACGGTGAATGACAAGTTCTTCCAGCACATGATGAGCAAGCGCTGGATGCCGGCCGTGCGCACCGTGCCCGCCTATCACGACGAGCCGGTCTATATCGACGCCCTCGCCCGCTCGATCGAAACCCATCTCGAAACGCTCGATTTCGAGCCCGAGCGCGTGATCGCCTCCTATCACGGCATTCCGCAGAGCTATTTCCGCAAGGGCGACCCCTATCATTGCCATTGCCACAAGACGACGCGCCTCTTGCGCGAACGTCTCGGCTGGCCGGAGGGGCGGCTGATGACGACGTTCCAGTCCCGATTCGGGCCGGAGGAATGGCTCCAGCCCTATACCGACAAGACCGTCGAGGCCCTGCCCAAGGAAGGGATCAAGCGTATCGCCGTGCTCAATCCGGGCTTCGTTTCTGATTGTCTGGAGACGCTCGAAGAGATCGCGGGCGAGGCCGGCGAGATCTTCCACGAGGCGGGCGGCGAAAAGTTCAGCCACATCCCCTGCCTCAATGATTCAGAGCCCGGCATGGATGTCATCGAGGCGATGGTGCGCCGCGAGCTGAAGGGCTGGATCGCCGATCTTTGAACTTAAGGTGCCTGATCGGGCACTGTTGGCCCACCGAGCTTACGCGGCGGCGGCGCAAATTTCGGCCAATACGCGCTCCTTGTCTCCATATCGCGTGCGACTTTTCTTTCGAACCGGCCATCGGATAGGGTCTTGGCAACCGGCCACATGCTGTGGCCGCATAAGAAGAGACCCGATCCATGGATCCGATCCTATCGCCAGGGCTGATCGCCCTCCTCGTCATCGTCGTCGTGGCACTGATCGTTCTTGCCTCGACGATCAAGATCGTGCCGCAGGGCTATAACTACACGGTCGAGAATTTCGGCCGCTATACCCGCACATTGACGCCGGGCCTTTCCATCATCGTGCCTTTCATCGAGCGCATCGGGCACAAGATGAACATGATGGAGCAGGTCCTCGACATCCCCACCCAGGAGGTCATCACCCGCGACAACGCCTCTGTCGCGGCCGATGGCGTCGCCTTCTACCAGATCCTCGATGCGCGCGCGGCAGCCTATGAGGTTTCCGGCCTGGAATATGCGATCCTCAATCTGGTGATGACCAATCTGCGTTCGGTCCTCGGCTCGATGGATCTCGACGACATTCTGTCGAACCGGGATTCGATTTCGGAAAAGATCCTGCGGGTCGTCGATCAGGCCTCGGCAAGCTGGGGCATCAAGATCACGCGGATCGAGATCAAGGATATCAATCCGCCGAAGAATCTCGTGGACGCCATGGCTCGCCAGATGATGGCCGAACGCGAAAAGCGCGCCGAAATCCTGGAAGCCGAAGGTTCGCGCAATGCGGCGATCCTCAGGGCCGAGGGTGAAAAGGCGTCGCGTATCCTGGAAGCGGAGGGCAAGCGGGAAGCGGCCTATCGCGAGGCCGAGGCCCGCGAGCGTCTGGCCGAAGCCGAGGCCAAGGCAACGCAGATGGTCTCCGAGGCGATCGCCGCCGGCGACGTTCAGGCTATCAACTATTTCGTCGCCCAGAAATACACCGAAGCTCTCGGCAAGATCGCCACGGCACCCAATCAACGCGTCGTGCTGATGCCGCTCGAAGCCTCCTCTATTCTTGGCTCAATCAGCGGCATCGCCGAACTCGCGCGGGCAGCCTTCGGCGACGATGCCTCCGATGGTCGATCGCAAAACGCGGCTGGCGGCCGAAAGACGGCTCAGCGCCCGAATGTCCAGTTCCGCGCCGGCCCGTCGGCGCCGCCGCCCATGCCGTCAGGCGACTGAGCGCGCCATGGGAGACTTCTTCACGCCCGAAATTCTTTGGTGGGTCGCCGGCTTCCTGCTTCTCGGCCTCGAGCTCGCGGTTCCGGGGGTCTATCTCCTCTTCTTCGGGATCGCCGCTCTGATCGTCGGAACCAATGCCTTCTTCCTGGGCGATTCGATTTTCGGCGTCGGCCAGCAACTCGTGGCCTTCGTCGTCGTCTCGGCCGTCGTGATCTTTCTCGGCGGACGGTTCTATCGGGCGGGACGCACCGGCCCCCCTTCCGAGGACGACAATCCCGTCAACCGCCTCATCGGGCGGGAGGCGAAGCTCTCCGAGGCGATCGAGGCGGGACGCGGCCGGGTCGCGCTCGGCGACAGCTGGTGGACGGTGGAAGGACCGGACCTAGCGAAGGGCACCCGCGTGCGCATCGTCGGCGCCAATGGAAACGTGCTGCGGGTCGAGCCGATCGGTGCCGGAACCGCGTGATACGGGATTCGGCTGATTGAGACTAATCCTGTATCAAAGCCCGCGCGGCGTTTGAGTAGCTTGGAAATCCGTATCGCGAAGCGATCAAACGGATTTCGTATGATTATTCCTCAAAGAAGGAGGGAGATCGCAAGAAGCCCGGCATTGATGGCCAGGAGAAGCGCAAAGAGAAGCTTCGTCAGCGACAGAGCCTGATCGATCTCTCCGGGGCCGGCGCTCCGCCGCCCCTCCCCGTTGAGGCTCGGCGCATCGACGACGAGATCGCCATAGCGGCGCGGCCCACCCAGAGACAGATTAAGCGCCGCCGCGATAGCCGCCTCCGGCCAGCCGGCATTGGGCGAGCGATGAAGCGGCGCGTCGCGCTCGACCACGGTCCAGACCCGGCGCCAGGCGGCGAGCCCCTTGATCGTCGCCGCTGCAACATAGAGGATCGCGGTCAGCCGCGCCGACGGCCAATTGACCACGTCGTCGAGCTTGGCGGCCGCGCGTCCGAAATCACGATGGCGATCGCTTAAATGGCCGATCATGGAATCGGCGGTGTTGATCGCCTTATAGGCGAGAAGCCCGGGAAGCCCGCCGATGAGATAAGCCAGCCAGGGCGCGACGACGCCGTCGGACTGGTTTTCCGCCAGGCTCTCGATTGCCGCGCGAGAAACGCCGGCCGTGTCGAGGGTCGCGACATCTCGGCCCACGATGAGCGAGACGGCACGGCGACCGCCGGCAAGCCCTTCGGCCAAAAGCGCGTCGCGCACCGCACCTACATGGTCGAACAGGCTCTTTTGAGCAAGGAACACCGCTACCAGGCAGATTTCGGCGGCGTATCCCAAGGGGCCGAAGAGTCGAAGGACACTCGACAAGACGAGCCCGCCCAAAAGCACGGCACCGACAAGAACGGCGATGAAGACCGTGCCATTGCGGCGGCGCCTTTCGGGCGACAGGACGGGGCGATTGAAAAGGCGATCGGCCTTGTCGATCACCCGCCCGAACAGAACGACTGGATGAGGCACGCGCCGCCATAGCCAATCCGGATCGCCGACGGATCGGTCGAGCAGGCTTGCGAAAAGCAGGATGGCGAGGTCTGCCGTCATGGGTCTTTCTTCCGGCGCCGAACAGGCGGTCGATCATGAGGCGCAAGGCTTTGTCACAGGCGCAGGCAAAGAAAAAGCCCCGGCACCAAGCGATGCCGGGGCTTTCGAACATCGTGTCCGATACGGCTGCGTCAGGCGACGAGGGCGTCCGAAACGAGATCGTAGATCACGCCATTGACGACCGAAGCAGCAGTTCGGTCAATATTCTCCGAGCTCTCAGCGAAAGTGTAGAGAACCATAGCCTGCGTCGCGCCTTCGGCCAGCTTGGTCTGCCAGAAGTCGATACCGCTCTGTTCCCCAGCCCGGCCGAGAATGTTCTCATAGAGCTTGGAGACATAGGTCTCGGATGTCGGGTTGGCGCCATAAGCCGTCTCGAATTCCGACGACCTGAGGAAGCCGGCCGCGATCTGCTCGAAGCTCATGCCCTGGTCTGCGGCCTTGATCCAGACGCCCATGCCCGGCTCGTCCGGTGCCCGGTTGAAAGCCGCCTGATAGGTGCGGAAGACGACGCCGGCGTTCTCGCCAGCACCCGTATCGAAGGCGAGCCCTTCGTCGGTGAACTGAAGACGCTCCACATTGACGAGCGTATCGGTTCCGCCCTGGGCGGCGACCGTCACGGTACCGTTCTCGACGGTGACGCCGGCGCTTGCGCGCGACTGGCCGTAAAGCGAGGTGTCGCGACCGGCCCCGCCGTCGATCGTGTCATTGCCAGTGTCGCCGGCGATCACATTGTTCGCTGCATTGCCGGTGATCTTGTCGTCGCCCTGGCCGCCGATGACGTTTTCGATGACGACGCCATTGGCGATCGTGACACCGCCATGGACACCCGTGACATAGGAGACGACGCCGCCACCCGTGTCACTGTAATCGAGCGTCGCGGCGCGCAGATCGATGATCGCTCCGGCGCTGGCGCGCGCGGCCGAGATGGTGTCGACACCGCCGGTATCCCAGATCGACATGTAGAAGGTGCCGTCGCCGTCCGACGCCGGGAGATTGTAAACGTTGTCGCCGGCGGCAAAGCCGGTATTGGCGCCGTATTTGGCCTGCAGAACCGCGATATCGAGCGCACCGAAGCCACCGTTCGCGCCGTAAGCGACCACATCCGTCAGCGGACCGGCCGGCGAGGTCTGCCAACCGTCGTTGTAGGACATGACGGTGTAGACGGACTGGTTCAATTCGTTGTCGCCATAAGACCCGAAGGCTCCCGTTACGCCGCGCATGATCGTTGCCGGCGGATTGGGGTCATTCTCTTCGCCGCTGTCGTCATGGGGATGGCTCAATCCGAGGCCGTGGCCGATCTCGTGCAGCACGGTCGTGAAGGCCGAGCCGCCCATCTGAAGACCCGCATCGGTCCAGCTCGAAGCCGAAGCGTTGAAGATGCCGTAGCCGTCGAAGGTGTATTTCGCGCCGCCATAATCGATTTCGCTGCGGGTATTCTGGAAGAAACCCAGACTCTCGTCTTCGCTATTATCGGAAGGCATCGTGGGCGACAAAAAGAAGGCCCAATTGGCCTGAGCCGCGTCTTGAACGATGTTGAAAGTGATGTTGGCGACATTGGAGGTCGCCTGCAGCGAAGCTTCGACGCTTGCCTTGGCGGCGCCCGCCCAGGCCAAAGTGGTTTCCGCCGGATCGCCATTGGGCGCCTCATAGGCCGGGGCGAACCAGACATTGACGACGGGCCCGACCTTCACGGTCGTCCAGTTGATGGCATCGAGCGGCGTTACGCTTTCCCGCGGCGCGAAACCGAGCGGCGAGCTCATAAAGGATGTGGAATTCATGGTTCGATCGACCGATGTCTTCGAGGGCCAGAGCCGCTTCCAAGCGGCTCCCCCAGCCCGATGATACCGTGGGGGCATCAGCGGTTGAAATCGATAGATCGCTTTCTATTTCTTGACAATCGGCTTGCCACGCCACGATGGCATATTTATTTGCTTGACGTCACAAGCGATTTCGATTTTCCGTTGCGTCATCTTCGCCGCATGGCTGGGTTATTTTACAACTTTTCCTGCCCTCAACTACAAATATGAAACGATCCCAAAAGGCCGATAGGCGGCCTCATCGCCCGTTTTCCGCATTCCATTTTTGTAAGATCGGACGCTCGCGAAACCGCCCGGTCGATCAGGTCTGCCGCCCTTGCTCAAACGCTTCGCACGTTCAGGCTGCGGTCCTGGGTGGAACGACCGGCGGCTTGCGGATGGCGAGCCGGCTCTCGATGACGATCCGCGCTCCACTCTCACCGTAATTGGTATCGACCCGCCCATTGAGCTGGACGGCGAGCAGCCGATCGAGCAGCGTTGAGCCGAAGCCGCGCCGGGTGGGCGGGGTCGTGATCGGCGGCCCCCCACGCTCGGTCCAGGACAGAGTGAGGATCTCGCAATCCTCCTGCCGTTCCACCTGCCAATCGATCTTGACCACTCCCTGCGGCACCGAAAGCGAGCCGTATTTCACCGCATTGGTCGTCATCTCGTGAAAGGCCATTGCATAGGTCGATGACAGGTCCGAGGGCAGATAGACCGGCGGGCCGGAGAGTTGGCCGCGCATGGCATCCGGATCGTAGGGAGCGAGTTCGGAGCGCAGAATGTCTTCCAGACTGACAGCGCCCCATTCGTTCTGAGTGAGCAGCGAATGGCTGCGGGCGAGCGAGGCGATCCGAGCCGAAATCTTGCGTTGAAAATCGTCGAAGCTTGGCGAGGTCTTCAGGGTGAAGTTGATCACCGATTGGGCCGTCGTCAGGCTGTTCTTCACCCGATGATGAAGCTCGCGCACGACGAGCGCCTGCTGCTCCTCCTGGTTCTTGCGATCCGTGATGTCCTTGAACACGCCGATGCCGCGCGGATAGCGCCCGTCATGACCGGCATACCAGTCGCAGATCGTGCCGATATGACGGACCGTTCCGTTAGGAAGCTCGATACGGAACTCCACCTCGACCCGCTCGCGCCCCTCCATCGCCTCGTTGATCGCGACGCGCACATTTTCTCGGTCTTCGTCGACGAGACGCGCGCGCAGCGTGTCCGCCATCACGCGCTCCTCATTGCCGAGATCGAAAATCGCCCGGCTGCGAGAATCGAGAAGCAACTGGTCGCTCTCCGCATCCCACTCGAAGGTGCCAATCTGAGCGACCGAAAGCGCCGCGCTGAGCCGCTGCTTCGTCTCGAAATTCTCCGCTTCGGCTGATTCCCGCCGCCGCCTCTCATGGGTCTCGCGGATCGCCCGTTCGACGCAGGTCGCAAGGCGCCCCAGGCGTGACTTGATGACATAGTCGGTCGCGCCGTTCTTCAAAGCCTCGATCGCCACCTCCTCGCCGAGCGTCGCGGAGACGAAGATGAATGGCAGATCCGGCGCCAGATTGCGCGCGATGTCGAGCGCCGACAGACCGTCGAAGCTCGGCAGCTTATAGTCCGCCAAAATCAGGTCGTAGCCGCCGCGCGACAAGAGACGCACGAAATCGGCCCGTTCCCAGACACGGTCCGTGCGATGGGCGACGCCGCCGATCCGCAGATGCTCCGTTATGAGATCGGCATCGAGATCGCTATCCTCCAGATGAAGGATGCGCACGGGTTGAACGGGCCGCGTCACGCTTCGGTCACCTTCATTGGCGTTTGACGCGCCCGTCGCGGAAAAGGCTCGTTGAGGATCGCCCAGAACATGCCGATCTCTTGGATCGCCTTGAAGAACTCCTTGAAATCCACGGGCTTGACCACGAAGGCGTTGACGCCGAGCGAATAGGAGCTGACGAGATCGCTCTCTTCCTTCGAAGCGGTCAGCATGACGACCGGGATGTGTCGCAGATCGGGATCCCGCTTGATGTTCTCCAGAACCTGGAGGCCATCGACCTTGGGCAGTTTCAGATCGAGCAGCACGACGGCCGGATCGCGCGCATCAGCGGCCGGATCCGCGCCTCCGCCAGCCAGCCAGGTGAGCGCCTCGGCCCCATCGCGCGCGACCACGACCTCATTGGCGAGCTGCGAGCGCTCCAAGGCATGCAAAGTCAGTTCGAGATCCTTCGGATTGTCTTCGACCAGAAGGATCGGCTTCAGTTCTGACATGTGTCACCCTCTGATCGTTTCGGCAGCGAGAAGGAGAAGATCGCTCCTTTTCCGACCTCTCCTTCGGCCCAGACCTTTCCACCATGGCGCTCGACGATGCGCCGAATATTGGCAAGGCCGATACCACTGCCTTCATAGTCCTCGATACGGTGCAAACGCTGAAAGACACCGAACAATTTGTCGACATACGCCATGTCGAATCCGACCCCGTCGTCACGAATGACATAGACGCAGGTGTCGTCCCGCTCCTCGCCCTCGATGACGATCCGGCTCGGATCCGTGCCGCGCGTGTATTTTATCGAGTTGGCGATGAGATTCTGCCAGACCGAGCGCATGAAGGAGGGGTCTCCGCAAGCACGCGGGAGGCTCGAAATCTCCCATTCGATGCCTCGCCCCTCCCAGTCCGGCCGAAGCATGCGCATGACCTCGTCGACCAGCTTGTTCATGTCGAGCCGGATGGGCGTCAGCTTCGTACGGCCCATCTGAGAGAAGGCGAGAAGGTCGTCGACGAGCCGGCCGGCCGAATGGGCCGATTCGATCACCGTATCCACATAGCGGCTGGCTCGCGAGTCCTCGGCAACCGGGTCCATTTCCTTCAAGAGTTCGGCGAAACCGACGATGTGTCGGAACGGAGCCCGGAGATCATGACTGATCGAATAGGAGAACGCCTCAAGCTCCTTGTTCGAGCGCTTCAGCTCCTCGGTCAAAGCCGCCATCTCCTCGGCCTTGCGCATGACGATGCCGACAATGGCGTTGCGCAGGCTACCAGCGGCTTCGATCTGCGGGCGGCTCCAGGGCTCGGATCGGCCGCGCACTGTCTCTTTCCACATCTCGAAGGAGGTGCGCGGGTCGAGCCGGCCTTCCGAAGGCTCCTGTGGCTTGCGGGGGTCGCCGCCCCAGCGCACCGTCTCGATCACCTCAGGGCGGAACCAGATGACGAAGCTCGGTCGCACCTGCGAGATGGCGATGGCCGCGAGACCAGCGGCCGTCGATGCCAGGCCCTCGAAGGGCGCGCTCTCGCGGCCAAGCGACGGCGTCGAATAGACGCCCTCGGCCGGATGATGGGCAAAGAGCCAATCGCCGATCGCAAGCACATCCGCCTCGTCGGGCGTGCGGCCCAGAAGCCAGGCTTGGCCATCTGAAACGATCGCGGCGCCCGCCGCGTCGGTTAACGCGAGGAGCTCGTCCGGCATCGCCGCGAGCCCTTCCTCAAAGCTCGAAGCTTCGCTCATGGCCGAGAGGAGCCGGGCCTCGATCTCGTGGCGCTTCACGCGCTCGCTCGTCATCTGGCTGCGAGCCTTGGCGCCGATCTGCATGGCGAGGATCTGGCCGACGAAATCGCAGGCTGTGCGCACATGGGCAGGGACCCGGCGCGGCTCGCCATGATGGCAGGAAATCAGGCCCCAGAGCCGCCCCTCGTCGAGGATGGAGACTGACATGGAGGCCGGCGTCCCCATATTCTTCATATATTGTACATGGACCGGCGAGACGCTGCGCAGGACCGAAAGCGATAGATCGAGCAAAGCCCCTGTCGCAGGATCGCGTTCCGGGTGAACCGGGACTGGCACATAATCGGCATCCGGGATCAGGCGGAGCCGATTCAGCCTGTAGAGCTCGCGCGCCTGGGCGGGGATATCGGAAGCGGGAAAACGCAGATCGAGATAGGAGGGCAGACGTTCGCCCCGCGCCTCCGCCACGACCGTGCCGTTCCAATCCTCGTCGAACCGATAGACGAGGACGCGGTCGAAGCCAGTCAGCTCCCTAATCTTCGCGGCAGCCGCGCTGCCGAGGCTTTCCTCATCGGACAAGGCCGGCAGGCTTCCGACAAAAGCCTGGATATGCGGATAAAGCCCATCGAGAGAGCCGCGCGGCGAGTCCGCCGTTTCAACCTCCAATTCCAGGATCAAGCGGTCTCCGACCTGATGAACGACGAGATCGAACACCCGGTCATGGATCGTCACCGGGCCGAGAAGGGTCGGTCCCTCGCCGGCGGAGAAAGCGTTGAGGGCCGATTCGATTTCGGTCGCCGCATCGCCCCCGACGACCTCTTTCAGCCCCGCCCCAGGGATCGCGCCGTCGACCGATAGCCCGAAGCCCGCCAGATTGTCGCTTGCTTGCAAGACGGCACGCGAGTCCGGCTCGATCACAAGCAGAAGGCCGTGAGGCTGAATATGTCCCGGAACGTGGATCGGCTCGCGCGCGCAGGCGTCGAGATCACCACTCGCCGGGCTTGTCCCGAAGGGTCTTCCTTCGTCATCCATCATGCATGTCCTGTGTTCCGCCGGCCGGGAAAGGCGACCGACGGCGGAGCGGTGGCGGCCGAACGCAGCGGACCTTACCGGTCATGTCGTTGAGACCGAGCAGAAGCAAGCAGCGCTGTCATTGGCTGAAGATCGGTAGCCCTCACCCGTCCACCAATCCGATTAAGACCGTTCACTCCTGACCTTTATAGAGGTCTGACGCACTGATGTCAGGGTGGGCCCCGGAATTTGTCGCACGCGATCAAACGGCGACGATTGAGCTTGGCCGCGAGCAGCCTTATCGAATTGCGGCACGGACTATTCGGCGAAACAAGAGCTTAGCACTATCTATCGATCTTTTCGGTCGAATTTCTTGCTGAGCGGCGCATGAAAACTCTTCTCGAACCAAGCTATCTCAAGCGGTCACCGTTTCGTCAGAACGCGCCCCTTCGATGAGCGGCCGCAGCTCTGCGATCTCTGCGGCGACGAAATCGGTAAATGCCCTCACCCGCGCCGCATGGCGAAGATCCGCATGGGTCAGCAGCCAGAGATCAGTCGAGAAGGATGGCTCGACAGGTCCAAGACGCATCAAACTGGGCGAGCGATCGCCGACGAAGCAGGGAAGATGGCCGATGCCGATACCGGCCTCGACCGCAGCGGCAAGGCCAAGCACGGTATCGACCCTGTAGCGCAGCTGGTCTGAGCCTTTTTCCGCCAGCGCGTGGCGCACGACCTTCATGGCACCCATGGTCTCGCCGAGCGCGATCCAGGGCGTCTCATCGCCCCCCGCATCGATGGCAGACGTCCCGCCGGCGGGGCCGAACTGGGCCCAGGCGATGCGTGCCAGCCGGCGCCCGACCAACGTCTCGGGCGGCGAATCGGTTGCGCGGATCGCCACATCGGCATCGCGCCGTGACAGATTGAGCGCCTGGTTCGAGACGATGACGTCGAGATGGACATCCGGGCAGGCGGCGCGGAAGCGCGCGAAGATCGGCGTGAGCAGACCGATGAGGAGCGAATCATTCGTGGCCACGCGCAATTCGCCGGCCGGCAGCGCCTCGCGCCCTTTCAGCTTCAAGGTGGCGGCATCCACGGCGTCCCGCATCTGGCGCGACAGGGCCGCGATCTCTTCGCCCGGCCCGCTCGCGACTAGCTGCGTGCCGTCGCGCTCGAAGAGCGGCGCGCCCACCGCCGCCTCGATCTGTCGCAATCGGCGGAAGACGGTCGAGTGATGGGCGCCGAGTTCCGCCGCGGCCGCCGGCAGGGAGCGCGTTTCAGCGATCAGCCCGATCAGCCTGATGTCGTCCCACGAAAGGCCTTCCAGCCCGTCAGCCATGACCCGCCCTCTTCGGACATGACGCGCCCCGACGCTTCGACCGGCGGGGCGGCAAGGACGCGCCCGCGATCACTCCTCGGAATATTCGACACGCTCGTTGTAGCGCAGGGCGAGCAGGGTGCAGATCGCGCCGGACAGAAGATAGGCGCCGGCGGCGATCAACCCGAAGAGATCGGACAGGAACAGCGCGACGAAGGGCGCGAAGCCCGCGCCGAAGAGCCAGGCGAGATCGGAGACGAGAGCCGAGCCCGTGTAGCGATAGGAGCGCGGGAAGTTCGAAGCGACGGCGCCCGAACACTGGCCGAAGGTGACGCCCAGGAGGGCAAAGCCGGTGACCATGAAGATGATCTCGCCGGCCGTGCCCTGGTCGAGCATTGAAGGCGCGAAGCCGGAGAAGATCGCGATGAGGACGGCGCACATCCAGAGGACCTGACGTCGGCCATATTTGTCGGCCAGGAAGCCCGAGGTGATGATCGCGATCGCTCCGACAGCAGCGCCGAAACCCTCGATGATGAGAAAGTGGGTGACGTTGTCGTCGGTGAAGAGGGCGATCCAGGAGAGCGGATAGACCGTCACCATGTGGAAGAGCGCGAAGCTCGCCAGGGGCGTGAAGGCGCCGATCACGATGAAGCGGCCATAGGAGCGGACCGTCTGGCGCAACCGGGTCGCCTGCAACTCCCGACGCTGGAACTGGTGAACATATTCCGGCGTCGCGACGATGCGCAGCCGCGCGAACAGAGCGACCACATTGATCGCGAAAGCGCAGAAGAAGGGAAACTGCCAGCCGAAATCCAGGAACTGCTCTTTCGGCAGGAAACCGTGGAAAAAGGCGAAGAGACCGGATGCGACGATGAGGCCGAAGGGCGCGCCAAGCTGGGGCACCATCGCCCACCAGCCGCGATGCTTCTCGGGCGCGTTCATTGCCAGGAGAGAGGCCAGACCATCCCAGGTTCCGCCGAGCGAGATGCCCTGCCCGATCCGCAGCGCGACCAAGAGCCAGACCGCGGCCATGCCGATCTGGTCATAGGTGGGCAGAAAGGCGACGGCGACCGTCGAGGTTCCGAGCCCAAACAGGGCGATCGTCAGCTTCACGCCTTTTCCGTGCCGCCGGTCGATGGTCATGAACAGCCATGTGCCGAAGGGACGGGCTACGAAAGCGAGCGCGAAGATCGCGAAGGAATAGAGCGTGCCCGTCACCGGGTCGGTGAAGGAGAAGATGCGCGCGGGAAAGACTATGACCGAGGCGATGGCGAAGACGAAGAAGTCGAAGAATTCCGAGGTGCGACCGATGATCACCCCAATGGCGATCTCGCTCGGATCGAGCCTGTGACGATCGGCATTCGTGACCGCTATATCGCGTTCGAACGATCCGTTAGCAGTGGCCTGGCTCATGGTCTGTCCCGACAGCGGCCGGCGCCCCTGGAAAGACGGAGGCCGGGATTGAAACGCATTGCATCGGCGCGCGGCCCCTTGCGGCACTTATACGCGCTTCGGCTCTTGTGGCATCGCACAAATTGTTCAATACCAGGGCCGTTCGGCAGTCAACCACCGACCGCCATCTCTGAACAGTCCAAAAAGCAGGATCGTTCGCGTGGGACTCATACGCACATTCGCGCTGGCATCGCTCGCCTTTCTCCTTGCAGGCTGCGGCGATTACGACGTCCTCTTTCCCGCCGGAGACATTGCCGCGCGTCAACGCGACATGCTGTTGATCGCAACCGGCCTGATGCTTCTGATCATCATCCCAGTGATCGCGATGGCCTTCATTTTCGCCTGGCGCTACCGCGCGGCGAACAAGGCCCATTCCGGATACGATCCCGACTGGGACCATTCGACCAAGCTTGAGCTCGTCATCTGGACCGCGCCACTCCTGATCATCGTCATTCTTGGTGCGGTGACCTGGGTCGGAACCCATCTCCTCGATCCCTATCGGCCGCTGGACGCGATCACGACGAGCGAGACGGTCGACACGAGCGCCGAGCCGCTGGAGGTCGAGGTGGTCGCACTCGATTGGAAGTGGATGTTCATCTATCCCCAATACGGGATCGCGACGATCAACGAGCTGGCAGCGCCCGTGGACCGGCCGATCACCTTCAAGCTGACGGCCGAGTCGGTGATGAATGCCTTCTATGTCCCAACCCTGGCGGGCATGATCTACGCGATGCCGGGAATGGAGACCAAGCTCCACGCCGTGATCAATGCCGAGGGCGTCTATCAGGGCCTCGCCTCGCATTATAACGGCGCCGGCTTCTCCGACATGCGATTCAAGTTCCACGGCCTCAGCGATCAGGATTTCGACGCCTGGGTCGAAAAGGCGAAGACCGAAGGCGGGACGCTGGATCGCGCAAAATATCTCGAACTCGCGCGCCCGAGCGAGGCCGCGCCGGTCCAGTATTTCTCGTCGGTCGACGAGGCGCTCTATCCGGCGATCCTCGGCATGTGCGTGCGCGAAGGCAAGCTGTGCATGCAGGAGATCCATCACATCAACGCCCAGGGCGGCAGCGGCGAACGGAACATCCCCATCGAGGCGCTGACCTTCGATGCCCATCCGATCGACACGTTCGAGCCGGGCGGCCATGGGTCGGACGGCATCACGGGCGAGCCCCAGGGCGCGACGGCCCCGGCCAGCGACCGTCAGCCGCATTCCGATCAGCCCGCGGGTGAGAACAATGCCAATGAGGGCGAGGGCAGCGTCGCTCCGCCGCAGCTCAACGACAACTGACGCGAAACGGACCCTGCGAGCGCTTGACGAAAGCGTGCCGCACCCGACACGACGACGAACCAAGGCAGAGACATGTTCGGCAACATCGATCTTGCACGACTGATCTTCGGGCGCTTCACGCTCGATGCCATCCCCTATTACGATCCGATCCTCGTCACGACCTTTCTCGTCGTGGCGATGGCTGGCGGCGCGCTTCTCTACGCGATCACCAAATACCGGCTCTGGGGCTATTTGTGGTCGGAGTGGTTCACGACGGTCGATCACAAGAAGATCGGCATCATGTATATGATCCTGGCGATCGTGATGCTTCTGCGCGGCTTTGCCGACGCGATCATGATGCGCCTGCAGCAGGCCATCGCCTTCAACGGTTCGGAAGGCTATCTGCCGGCCCATCACTATGATCAGGTCTTCACCGCCCATGGCGTGATCATGATCTTCTTCGTGGCGATGCCGATGATCACCGGCATCATGAACTATGTCGTGCCGCTGCAGATCGGCGCTCGCGACGTCTCCTTCCCCTTCCTCAACAATTTCTCCTTCTGGATGACGACGGCCGGCGCCGTCATCATCATGATGTCGCTCTTCGTCGGCGAATTCGCGCGCACCGGCTGGCTCGCCTTCCCGCCGTTGTCGGGGGCCGAATACAGTCCGGGCGTCGGTGTCGACTATTATATCTGGGGCCTGCAGATCGCCGGCGTCGGGACGCTGCTGTCGGGCGTCAACCTTCTCGTTACCATCATCAAGATGCGCGCGCCGGGCATGACCATGATGAAGATCCCGGTCTTCACCTGGACCTCGCTCTGCACCAACGTCCTGATCGTCGCTTCCTTCCCGGTGCTGACCGCCGTCCTCGCCCTCCTCTCGCTTGATCGCTACGTGGGAACGAACTTCTTCACGAACGATCTCGGCGGCAATTCGATGATGTATTTCAACCTCATCTGGATCTGGGGTCATCCGGAGGTCTACATCCTCATCCTGCCGGCCTTCGGCGTCTTCTCCGAAGTCACCTCGACCTTCTCGGGCAAGCGCCTTTTCGGCTACACCTCGATGGTCTACGCCACCGTGGTCATCACGATCCTCGCCTATCTCGTCTGGCTCCACCACTTCTTCACCATGGGCAATGGCGCGAGCGTGAATTCCTTCTTCGGCATCACGACGATGATCATCTCGATCCCGACGGGCGCGAAGATCTTCAACTGGCTGTTCACCATGTATCGCGGCCGCATCCGCTTCGAACTGCCGATGATGTGGACCATCGCCTTCATCGTCACCTTTACCATCGGCGGCATGACCGGCGTTCTCCTGGCGGTGCCGCCGGTGGACTTCACGGTGCATAACTCGCTGTTCCTGGTCGCCCATTTCCACAATGTCATCATCGGCGGCGTGCTCTTCGGCATGTTCGCGGCGATCAATTTCTGGTTCCCGAAAGCCTTCGGCTTCCGGCTTGATCCCTTCTGGGGCAAGGTCAGCTTCTGGTTCTGGGTCGGAGGCTTCTACGTTGCCTTCATGCCGCTCTACGTCCTCGGCCTGATGGGCGTGACCCGGCGCCTGCGGGAATTCGACGATCCCTCGCTGCAGATCTGGTTCGTTATCGCGGCCTGCGGCGCTGCGATGATCGCGGTCGGCATCGCGGCCTTTCTGATCCAGATCTTCCAGTCGATCCGCAACCGGGAGGCCCTCGCCGATGTGACGGGCGACCCGTGGAACGGCCGCACGCTCGAATGGGCGACATCGTCGCCGCCGCCGGAATACAACTTCGCCTTCACTCCGATCGTCCACGATCTCGACGCCTATGCGGACATGAAGGCGCGCGGAATGCAGCGGCCGATGAAGGGCTTCAAGCCGATCCACATGCCGAAGAACACCGGCGCGGGGATCATTCTGGCGGGGCTTTCGGTCGTCTTCGGCTTTGCGATGATCTGGTACATCTGGTGGCTGGCCATCGTCAGTTTCATCGCGCTGATCGGCACGGCGATCGCCCACACCTTCAATTACGATCGCGGCTACACCATTCCGGCCGACAAGGTGAGCGCGACCGAATCCGCCTATGCGGCGGCGATTTCGCAGCGGGGCTGATCCTATGAGCGAATTGCAGGCAGCAGCATCGGCGGACCGGCCGGCACCGGTCTTCTTCGCCGAGGAGGAGCACGAGCACGAAGAAGGCGCGAGCACTATGCTCGGCTTCTGGATCTATCTGATGAGCGATTGCCTCATCTTTGCGGTCCTCTTCGCGACATATGGCGTGCTTTCCGGCAATTATGCCGCGGGGCCCGGCCCCCACGACCTCTTCGAGCTCCCGCTGGTTGCGCTGAACACGACCATGCTGCTTCTGTCCTCGATCACCTATGGCTTCGCCATGATCGGGATGCAGCATGATCGCCAGAAGCAGGTCATGGTCTGGCTGGCCATCACCGGCCTCTTCGGCCTCGCATTTCTCGGTATCGAGATCTACGAATTCGCGCATCTGATCATGGAAGGCGCGACGCCGCAGCGCAGCGGCTTCCTGTCGGCCTTCTTCACGCTTGTCGGAACCCACGGCCTACACGTCACCTTCGGCCTGATCTGGCTGGTCGTGCTGCTCGTCCAGATCCAGCAGCGCGGCCTTATCGCCGACAATCGCCGCCGGCTGATGTGCCTGTCCATGTTCTGGCATTTCCTCGACGTCGTCTGGATCGGCGTCTTCACCTTCGTCTATCTGCTCGGGGTCCTTCGATGAGCACCGGATCGCATGCCGGCGACGCTGGCGACACGTCGACCCACCATGGACATGAGGGGCATGGCGCGACCCAATATGTCCATGACGAGGGCGGCGCCGCCCATGGCACCCTCAAGGGTTATCTGACCGGCTTCGTCCTGTCGGTCGTCCTCACCGCCATTCCCTTCTGGCTGGTCATGGCGCGGCCGATCGAGAGCGCGACGACGACGGCGATGATCGTCATCGTCTTCGCGGTCACCCAGATCGTCGTCCACATGATCTATTTCCTGCACATGGACAGCCGCTCGGAAGGCGGCTGGACGGTGATGGCGCTGATCTTCACGGTCGTGCTCGTCGGCATCACCGTCTCGGGCTCCCTGTGGGTGATGTACCATCTCAACACCAATATGATGCCGATGAACATGATGGAGATGCCGGAAGGCGGCGCCATGGAGAGCACCGGCACCGAACCGGACGCGGGCCAATCGGGCGGCGCCATGCCGGGCATGGATCACGGCGCCCATGGCGGCTGACCGCCGCTCATGACGCATCGGCGCGAGATGGATCCGAAAAACGTGCGTAAGCCGGAGCGCGGTCCGCGCTCGGTCGGAAGCCTTCTCGCACTTGGGCTCGCCGGCCTCGCTCTCTTCGCACTTTTCGTCTCGCTCGGTGTCTGGCAGATCGAAAGGCGGGCCTGGAAGCTCGATCTTATCGCCGCCGTGAACGAGCGCGTGAGCGCCCCGGCCATTCCGGCGCCCGGCCCCGAGACTTGGCCGAACCTCTCCTTCGAAGGCGACGAATATCGCCATGTAGCCGCTGAAGGCCGGCTTCTCCCGGCAAAATCCGCATTCGCCCTCGCCTCCACCGATCTTGGCAGCGGCTATTGGCTGATGACCCCGCTTCGAACGGATCGCGGCTTCACCGTCCTCGTCAATCGCGGCTTCGTTCCATCGCGCGATTTCGATCCGTCAACGGGTCTCGACGAGAAAGAGACAAGCCGCGTCACCGGCCTCTTGCGCATGAGCCAGACCGGCGGCGGTTTCCTGCGCGACAACGACCCGGTGGCCGGCCGCTGGTATTCCCGCGATGTCGCAGGGATTGCGAAGGCCGAAGGCATCGAGGGTCCCGTCGCTCCCTATTTCATCGATGCGGCCGGGATGAGCGAGGGCGGCTATCCGGTGCCGGGGCTGACGGTCGTGTCCTTCCGCAACAGCCATCTGATCTATGCGATCACCTGGTTCGCCCTCGCCGCGATGGTTCTCGCAGGGCTCGCGATCCTCTGGCGCCATGAGAGGACGCTGCGCATGGGGGCTTCGTGACAGGCGGCATCGCGCCCGCCTGCTAAGCCGATCCCGCGAGTTCCATCAAGATGTCGGCCGTCCGGCCCGCCCCTTCGAGATCGATGGGCCGGCGCTCGACACTTTGTTCATGTGCAAGCGTTCGGCCGATCGCCTCGGCCATCGTCTCGGGGGATAGCTGCGCCGTCGGCAGGACCGTGAGATGGCCGAGCGCTTCCAGGCGCCGGGCACGAAAAATCTGCTCGGTCTCCTCGCCCTCGTCATAGGGCACGACGACCGCCGGCACTTCGGCCCGGAGGAGATTCATCACCGTGTTGTAGCCTGCTTGGCTGATAGAAAGTGCCGCGCGATCGAGCTGGGCCTGGAAGTCGCTGGCAAATCGCTCGACGATCACCGTCGGCCCGCTGCGCGCTTTCAAGGCCTCGAAGGCTTCGGGCGAGCAGCGCGGGCCCGTATAGAGACGCCAGACGCGATCGCTCAGCGCCGTCAGCGGACGGGCGTCGAGAATGATCTGCATGAGATCGCCGGCCGCAGCGCCCCCGCCGGCCGAGACGATGACGTCGCCCGTCGGCTCGCCGCTGCCGCGTTTCGCGGGCTCGGTCACATAGCCGGTATAACGGGTGATGTCGGCGATCTCGTCGGCATGGGGATAGGTCTCGCCGAAGGTGAAGAGCGCCGGGTCGGAATGGACGAGCACGGCGTCGAGATGGGCCTTGGCGATTTCAAGGCCTTTCGCCAACCGCTCCGGGCGCTTGGTCTCGACCAGGATATCGCGCACGGAGGCGATGCATTTGACCTTCGGCTTGTCTCGGCCGGCAAGCTCGAGGAGCGGCTCCAACTCGAAACCGAAGCGCCAGCGTCCAAAGGGATAAAGTTCGAGCAGCACGATGTCGGGCCGAACCGCGCGATAAAGATCGAGAAGCGCGTCACGGCGTCTTTCCCGCCACGCCTCGTCGATCGGCCGGTCTGCCTCGTCATAAAGCGTCTTGAAATCGGCGCCACGAATATGGGTCGGCGGCAGTTGGACCACGTGCGAGCGGGAAAATGCGATCTCCCGCACAGGATGGCCGCCAAGCGCGACGGTCACTTCCGCGCCCTTGTCGGCGAGTGCCTCAGTGATCAGTTCGGCGCGTCTCAAATGGCCGACGCCGAGAAGATGCTGAACATGAAAGAGAACGCGCATTAGATCGCCTTTGAGAGGAACGGGTCGGTGCTTCGGGCAAGCGTCTGAAGCATCGCGTCGAGTGCCTTCGCCGCGGCCGGCAGATCGTGCCGCTCCGCCACCCGGCCAAGCGCGGCTTCCCCCATTGCCCGCAGGCGATCGCCCGCCGCAAGGCAGTCCTGAAGCGCGGCCGCAAAAGCCGCCGCATCGCCCTCCGGTGTCAGGCGGCCCGTGACGCCGTCCTCGACGATCGCGGCGACGCCACCGCTCGCGCCTGCGATCACCGGCGTTCCGGCGGCTTGCGCTTCCAGAAGCGCCATACCGAAGGCCTCCTTGATCGCGGGCCAGACGAGGAGATCGGCGCCGGCATAGATTTCCGGCATCGCCTCGGGCAGCTGCGCGCCGAGAAAGACGACATTCGCCCCGAAAGGCGCGAAGGCTTGCCTGATCTCAGCCTCGACCGGCCCGGTCCCCACGATCGCCAGTTTGAACGGCTGGGAGACGCGGGCGAGAGCCTCTACCAGACAAAGATAGGACAGCCGCTTCTGATCCTTACGCATCATGCCGACGGCAAGGAGGATCGGCTCGGGCCCGACCGAACCGGCGAACCGGGCGGCAAGCGCGCTACGAGCCTCAGGACGGCTCAACGACGCCTGGAGAAAAGGCCGCGCATCCAGCCAGGGCGGCAGGTCACGATAGGCCGCCCCTGGCAGCAAATGGGGCTCGACCCCGGCGCGGTCGGCCGGGTTGAGGCCGACCACCAGCGAGGCCGCACGAAGCGCTTCGAGGCTCCCCCGATAGCCCGTCGCAAACGCGCCCTCCCGCCGCTTGTTCGCGACCGAGGCCTCGGCAACGACATAGGGAATGGCGAGGCTTTGAGCGACGAGAGGTCCGAGCCAGTCCGGCGCCTTGTGATAGAGATGATAGGTGAACCAGAGATCGTAGGGGCGCGGTCCGCCCCTTGCGCGCTTGACGATGCGGTTTGCGAGGCGCCTGCCAAGAGCCTCGATCCGCGCCTGGCGTTCGGGCGAACCGCTGTCCCAGCTACGAAAGGTCGAGGCGATGTCCACCTCATGGCCCCCAAGCCGAAGCGCGGCGAGAAGCTGTCGCGCCACCGTTCGATCGCCCGAGGGACGAGGGTCCTCCGGCGACTTCATCGGCGCATAGAAGGCGATTTTCATCCGTGTCCTGAGCCGGAGACAGGGCGGCGCACAGGCTCGAAGTGATGGGGCACGACAGAGGGCGTCGACGCCTTACCGGAGGTGGCAAAGGCCGCATCGGCGAGATTGCAGATGGCCGACAAGCCGCCCAGAATGTCCGGCACGGCGGCTGAACGCGGGCGCGGTTGGGTCTTCAAGGCCCGGATGCCGGCGGCCATCAGGCTCGCATCATCCGACAAATCCGGGCTCAGCATACGGGTCAGGCCGAGCTTCTCGGCTTGGCGAGCGCGGATTTCCTGCTCAAGTCGGGGTTGGCGGCGCGGCACGATGATGGCCGGCTTGTCGAAGGAGAGGATCTCGCAAAAGGTGTTGTAGCCGCCCATGGCGACCACGCCGAGGGAGCGCTCGAACAGGGGCTCGATGCTCGCGGCGAAGGTGATGGCGTCGACATCGGGAAGCCGGGCGACCCGGCGCTGGAAATCCGATTGATTCGAGGAGTCCATGAACGGCCCCATGACGATCTTGGCGCCGACGCCGATGGAAGGGTCGCTTTCATAGGCCCTCAGCACCCAGTCGACCAGCATGGCGCCGTCGCCGCCGCCGCCGGTCGTCACCAGGATGAAGGGCTTTTCCTCGCCCTCGGCCGGCATGCCCTCGGGCAGCGCGCCGGAGGGGTCATCGGCCCGCTGGAGATAGCCGGTGAAAACCGCCTTGCGCCGCACCTTGTCGGATACGCCGATTCCCTCAAGAGGGTCGCAGATTTCCGGCAAGCCATAGACCCAGATCTCATCATAGAGATGTTCGAGCGCGTCGAAGGCCTCCTTGCGGCGCCATTCCTCGGCAAGGCGCGACGGCTCGTCCATGATGTCGCGAAGGCCAAGGACAAGCCGCGTGCCGGCTGCCTTCAGATGGTGGAGCGAAGCCTCCACCTCGCCGCGCATGCCGAGCGGCTCCTTATCGACAAGGAAGATGTCGGGCGCGAAGATCTCCGCCGATTTCTTGATGATCTCCGACCGGATCTCGGTCAGATCCTCGATGGTCAGGCCGGGATTGGACGGGGCATAGCTGTCGGCGCCGAGCTTGGTGACGCCTGGCACGCGAATGAAATCGACCTGGGGTGGGAAGCTGAAGGAGCCGACGACGGGCGAGCCCGCAATGATCAGCACCGTCGTATCGGGCCGATGGGCGACGAGCGCCTGGGCGATCACGCGGCATCGGCGCAGATGGCCCAGGCCGAACGTGTCGTGGCTATAGATCAAAACGCGCGGAGGCCGGCCCTGCATCCTCACTCCTGGCAACGTCATCGATCTTCCGCCAAGTGGATTTGCTTGTCCTATTGCGTCGCGATAGCCCGATCAAGCCCGTGAGAGAAGGCTTTGTGCGATCTCGCCGGCGAGTGGCGCAACGCAGCGACAGGGGCGGCCCCCTCCTCGAACGGCTGCGCAAGGCCTCCCAATCGCATCCGACCACCCGCCGGAGCGGCCGGCCGAATACCAAGCCATCCAAATAAATCAGGCAGATGGAGCTAAGAGCGACGGTCAAGGCAGTTTCTGATCGAGGAGCAAAACCTCGGAGAAGAGATGGTCGATATCGCCGGGAGACAGATCGAGCGAGCGATACCATCTGGCGAGCGGTATCGTCTCGACCGTGCCCTGATCGTCTCGCGGGTTCATGAAACGCGTGTCGATGGAGAGGACGCCACGATCGCCGCTGACCATGCTCGCCGCGATCGCCGAAGCTTCAGCCGAAAGATATCGCGCGTCGGATGCATGGACGACGTCGTGATAGGCGATCGCATCGCCCTTCAGCTTGCGCTGCCAGAGGAGCCAGATGCCGCGTCCTCCATCGGCCTTCGGGTCGCCGACTCCGACCAGCGCCTGATGGATGGCCAGCCCGCGATGGGCATCGAAGACATCGCGTTCCTCCGGCGTCAGACGCTGGCGGATCATTTCCGGTTCGTCGATAACGGTGAATGGCGGGCGCGTGGGATCGGGCGAGAACAGGCTGCGGGTCGCATCGAGAATCGAAAAGCCCAGGGCTCGGATTTTGCGCCCCGTCGCGCGGCGCGCCGTCATCGTCTGATAGGTGACGTCGGGACGCCCCATGCCTGAGCGCAGCAGACGATCGCCCGTCCCGTCGCCGCGATAATCGGCGAGGAGATACCAGGAGGAGAGGTCGCAGAAGCGGCGCGGGCCGAGCCGAGTCGGCCGGTCGCTATAGATCGTCCCCATGAAGCCCACGATGCGCCCGGCGTCCTCGACCAACCAGCCCCGTTCGACACCCTTCGGGCGCCAGGGATAGTCGAGAAGACGGCGCCAGCGCTCCGGCGCGATCTTGGCGTTCATCCTTTCGTGGAGCAGGGCCGCGACAGGCTCGATATCCGCCTCGCCCGCCGGTCGGACCACGGCGCTCATGTCGCGCGCTCTTTGGCATCGAAAAGCTCGGCCGCGCTCGGCCAACGCACGGCCGGATGAGCGGCGAGGAGGGCAAGAAGGCGATCGAGGAAATCCCAGGTCGCCTCGTCATGATCGAGATGGTGGGTGAGAATGCCGAAGGGCTCGGCCGAATCGGATCGGCCAAGCCGACGGTCTTCCAGCCGTTCGGCGCAGAGACGCACGAGCTTTTCGGCGCCGGCAAAGCGCGCACCGCCCTTCCATGTGAGAAGATCGAGATGGGCGTTCACTTCCATCAGCCCTTCAGGGGCCAGAGCGACCGGGCGCGGGCCGAAGACCGACAGCGCCTCATAGCCCGCCGCCGGCAGCGCCTCGGCGACCGGGCCCTCAATGCGGTTCCAGGGCGGCACCATGACCTTACGGAAACGCCGGCCGAAGGCCGAGCGAAGACTGCGATGCCCTTCGGCACACTCCGCCATCACCGCCTCCGCCGGCCGTGCGCCGCCGCATTCGACGGCACGACCACCGGCGGCCGCATGATTTTCATGGGCAAAGCCATGTTGGAGGATGGTAACGTCGGCGCCACCCTCCTCTTCGATAAAGGTTTCGAGACTGCCATCGAGACGCGCCGGAATGACGGCGAGCGCCAAAGGCACATGATGTCGGCGGGCGGCCGCGACGAGACGCGTCAGCGCCGGGCTCGCCCGGCAAGCGTCGTCGTCGCGCCACCAAAGGTTCGCCTTGCGCCCCATATCCAGCCAGCGATCGAGTTCGCGTGAGAGATCGGAGAAGTCGGTCATGGCCCCGCCATAGAGGAAAGCTGCCGCAAAGAGGAGATGGCACCGGCGGGCGCGAACCGGCTTGGCGCGCGGAACCGGCTCATTGGCAGGTCGCAGGAGCCGAGAGGCGCACTCAAATCAGATGCGCCCGCGAGAGAGCTGCGGCGATTTCAGCTTCTCAAGGAGCGTCATATGGGTATTCTCTCTCGGGATCGCCATCTGAACGAGCCGGACCGTCTTCATGCTTAAGTCCGTCGAACGGATCCTCGATAAGCCGCTCGCGCTTGTCATAGTCGTCATGACCGCGATCCTCGCTCTGCCAGTCTGCGTCTGGCTCGACCTGCGCAATCTGTCCGATCAGAATTTGACGAGCCAAGCCAACACGCTCAATGCGGTCATTTCGATCTTCCGAACCTATTACGCTCGCAATATCGTCGACCGGGTGGTTGCAGCGGGCGGCAAGGCGACGCCGCTCAACGCCTATCATGCCGTTTCCGGCGGCATTCCGGTGCCCGCGACCTTGTCGATCGAACTCGGCCAGGAAATCCGCGCCCGGCAGAAAGAGGTCGAATACAGTTTCGTCTCTCACTATCCATTCTTGAACCGCGAGCCCTATCGACTATCGCCTTTCGAGGAGGAGGCTCTCGCGACCTTCGAAGCGTCCGGCGATCCAGCCGCGCGCGTGATCGACGTGTCCGGCAACTTCCTGACACGGCAAATCGCCGTCGCGACGCCGCTCGTCATGGAGCAAGCCTGCGTCAACTGCCACAACACCCATCCCGACAGTCCGAAAACCGACTGGAAGGTTGGCGACGTTCGCGGCCTCCAGGTCTTTCGGGTGCGTCAGCCGCTGACGCTCAATCTCTGGGCTTTCAAATGGCTGATGACCTATATGGTAGCAGCCGGCGCCTGTGGTCTCATGGTCGCCGCAGTGCAGTTTCGAAAAGCCAAGCGCTTCGAGGCCCTCAGCCAGGAATTGGAAACCAAGAACGCCTTTCTGAGCCGCGTCTCTGACGGCATATCCAAATATATTCCGCTCCAGGTCTTCCACTCGATCTTTTCCGGCACCAAACCGACGGAAATCTCCACCGATCGCAAGAAGCTGACGATTTTTTTCTCCGACATCAAGGATTTCACGGCTACGGCCGACCGCCTTCAACCGGAAGACCTGACGGTGATCCTGAACGAATATTTCACGGAGATGTCGACCATCGCGGAAGCCTATGGTGCGACGATCGACAAATTCATCGGCGATGCGATCGTCGCCTTTTTCGGTGATCCGACCAGCCGCGGCGTCGCGGAGGACGCGAAAGCCTGCGTCGCGATGGCGATCGCCATGCAGAAGCGCCTCGGCGAACTCGAAGCCTATTGGCGAAAGCGTGGCGTCGAGCATCCCTTCAAAGCGCGGATCGGCATCAATACCGGCATCTGCAACGTGGGAAATTTCGGCTCCAAAAGCCGGATGGACTATACGATCATCGGCAAGGAAGCCAATCTCGCCGCCCGCCTCGAACAGATCGCCGAGCCGGGGGGTATTGTCCTGTCCTATGAGACCTATGCCCTGGTGCGCGAGGATGTCTTGGCAGAGCCGATGGAGCCGGTCCGCTTCAAGGGCATCGGCCGAGACGTCGTTCCCTATCGGGTGATCCTGATCGGTCAGGCAACCGAAACCGGGCCGAGCCTGTCGAGGCGCATGCCGGGCATGACGGTGGAGATCGACCCGGACCGGCTCGGTGAAAGCGGACGGGCCGAAGCGGTGCGCACGCTCCAGGACGCACTCGCCATCGTCTCGCGCCCGAAGGCGGACTGAGGTCACACCTCATATCGAGGCAGGCTCACTCGCGCCTCACACGGCGCGGGCCTTTTCCTCCATCATGCGGCGGATGGACACCGCCTCGCTGTCGCTCGCTTCCACATCGTCCCAGCTCAGCATCGCGCCTTCCGAGACGGGTCTCTTCAGCGCCATGCCATGGGCAAGGCCGATCGGCAGCGCGCGGGCGGCCAGCGAGTCCTCTGCGCGGGCGAGTCGGCCCCAAACCGTATAGCCACCCTCCCCGTCGAGCATCTCGCCCGCCTTCAGATCGCGCTTGGCAACAGCGACGACATCGGAGACGAAGCCTTCCGTGCGTCCCGTCGCCTCGCCGCGAAGAGCCGCGCTCGCGACCGAGATGCCGAGTTCGAGCCCGATGAGATGGGTCGGGCGGAAGAGCGTCGCATAGCGGCCCGAACGATCGGTGAGCACCTGATATTCCCGGAAGCAGCGGCGCACGTAATCGGCGCCGACGCCGGCCTCTTCCGCTGCCTCGAAGGTGACATAGACACCCCATCTGAGATCGCCGAAGACATGGCGACCGTCGCGCTCGACGCTGGACACGACCTCGACCATGCCGGCTTCTTCCAGCATGCCGCCCGACGAACGCGGCTTCAGGACATTGGCCAGGTCGTGGGTGCCGGCCGGCGGAAAGAGCAGCCCGCCTCGCGGCGCCAGAAGCCCGGACGCATTGGAAATCGCCGCCATTTCGAGCGCCGATTTGGTCCCGTCCAAGAACGAATTGAACATTTGCGGGTTCATACCACCCGCTTCGGCCTCTTCCGGCGTCAGGCCGTAATGGTCCCAGACCGTGTCCGGCGTCGAGGCCGCATAGGCGGGAAGATATTTCGTGCCCTTGCCGGCCGCGACCACCTTGAAGCCGCAAGCCCGGGCCCAATCGATCAACTCGCAGGTGAGCGCCGGCTGATCGCCATAGGCCATGGAATAGACAAGGCCGGCCTTGTCGAATTCCCCCGCCAGATGGGCGCCGGCCAGAACGTCAGCCTCCACATTGACCATGACCATATGCCGGCCTTCGCGGGCGGCGATCAGAGCATGACGAATGCCGGCGGCGGGATTGCCCGTCGCCTCGACGACGACATCGAGCCCCGAGGCCGCGATCAGCGCCTCCGGATCTTCGGTGATCGCGGTGCGGCCGGTCTTGAGTGCGGTCTCGAAATCGGGCGCGACGGCCGCTTCCACGTCCCAGCCGGTGCGAGCGAGTGCTTCGCGGGCCCGCGTCGCGGAGAGATCCGCGATGCCGAGAAGATGCATGCCCGGTGTCCGGCGAAGCTGCGCTAGGAACATCGAGCCGAATTTCCCGGAGCCGATGAGCCCGACGCGCACCGGCCGCCCCTCATCCTCCCGGCGCTTCAACAGCCTGTAGAGATTCATGGATGTCCTCCCTGATATGGGCACCCTCTTTCGGAACCCGGCGCCGCATGCGGCCTTAGGGCAGACCGTCGGCCTTCGCTAGCATGATGGCGTGAAAGAGGGCTCGTCCCCACTTTCCGCAATCCGTGCTTGGTGCCATCGCACTTTCCTGACATCAACGACCGCAACGAGCGTCGATTCCGTCCTATCTGTCGCGCCAGATGGCCGGTCCTCTAGATCGGCGGCGGCAGGATTCGGGACGAAGCTCATGCAGGACAAGGACGTCACCCTCAAGGCCTCGACCAGGCCCCGCCGCGGCTCCGGCGTCGCCACGGCCTATGAGATGCTGAAGCGCGAGATCCTCGAACTGACGATCGCGCCGGGTAGCCCGGTCGACGAGACGGAACTGACCGAGCGCTTCGGCATGTCCCGCACGCCGATCCGCGAGGCCTTGATCCGCCTCTCCAGCGAAGGGTTGGTGGTGACGCTCCCTAATCGCTCGACGGTGGTCGCCCCGATCAATTTCCTCGAACTCTCGCACTTCTTCGACGCGCTGACGTTGATGTACCGGGTGACGACGCGACTTGCAGCAGAACATCGGGACGATGGCGAGATTGGTCGCATCCACGACCTCGAAGCCGGCTACGCCAAAGCCGTCGCAGCGCGTGACGTCGCCGCGATGATCGAGGTGAACCGCGATTTCCACCTTGCGATCGCGAAGGCCGGCCGGAACCCCTATTATATCGAGCTCTTCGAGCGGTTGCTCGACGAGGGACGACGGCTCCTGCGCTACTATTATTCCTCGTTCAATGACGAACTTCCGCGCGCCTATCTCGACGAGCACAAGGCGATGGTCGCTGCGATCGAGGCACGCGATGTCGAGGCGGCGGATCGAATTGCGAAAGCGCATGCGGACCAGATCGTTCGCCAGATCCAGGCCTATATCGCGGCCGATCGGCGCATCAATGGCGACATCGCCCTCTGACGACGGGGCGCCGCATCCAAGCTCTTTCCAGCGCGCAGGTTCCAGGCATTTGACACCGTCGCGATCGGGCAGAACGGTCCTTGAGCCGAATCTCTTGTCGTCGCGAAAACCCCGGATATCGAGACCGAGGCTGTCTGACCAAGCTTCATGTATTTTTTTTGTATTTTCAGCGTGGACAGCATCCCCCGCTTGGGTTAGCTTTTCGTCATCAACTGAACGAGACCCGCTGAAGGGTCGCCGACGATCGCGAGGAACCACTCGCGCACGCAGCCGCCATGGCGGCTGCGCGGGGTCGTTCGCGCCTTTCTCGATCATGTCGTCAAACGCGAGCCGCGTGCTCGAACAGCCGGAAGGACCATTCGATGCTCCAGACAATGAAGCGCTGGGCGCTCGCCGCGCCGATCCTCATGGCCATGATGCCGGCCGTCCCCACCAACGGCCTCGCCCAGGAGGTCACATGGCAGGTCCCGACCTCCGTTCCGGAGGGCTCGCCCTACTACGTCAATTTCCTCGAGCGCTTCGCCGACAATGTCGAGCTTCTCACCGACGGGCGCGTGGACATCGAGCCATTCGGCGCCGGCGTTCTCGTCCCTGCGCTCCAGGTCTATGAGGGCGTCGCCGATGGCGTCGTCCAGGCGGGTCACTCGACCCCCAGCTACCGCGTCAATCAGGACCCGATGAACGCGATCTTCGCCGGTTTCCCAGGCGGCATGGGGCCGGAAGCCTTCATCACTTGGATCTATGAGGGCGGCGGTAAGGAAGCGCTCTACGACTTCCGCGCCTCCGAAGGCTTCAAGAGCCTCGTCGTGGGCATCGGCTCCTCCGAGATCATGGCTCATTCCAATGTGCCCGTGCGCAAGGCAGAGGACCTGAAGGGCCTGAAATACCGCACCTCCGGTCCCTGGGCCGAGGTCATGAAGGACTATTTCGGCGCGGTGCCGACCGTCGTGCCGCCAGGCGAGATCTATACGCTCCTCCAGCGCAAGGGCGTCGACCTGATCGAATGGGGCCCGCCCTCGGGCAATCTGCCGGAAGGTTTCCACGAAGCGGCGAAATACATCATCGTGCCCGGCGTCCATCAGCCCACCTTCCTTTGGGAAGTGGTTCTGAAGCAGGAGACATGGGACGCGCTCGACGGCGAGCTGAAGCCCTTGATCGAGAAGGCGGCTGATCTCACCACCATGCAGGCACTGCTGCATTTCTATGCCGAGGACGTCAAAGCGCTGGAAACCTATCGCAAGGGCCCGAACGAGATCATCACGCTCGATCCCGAATTCGTCACCGAGCTTTCGGAGGCCGGCGTCGACTGGATCACCAAGAAGGCCGAGACGCTGAAGAGCGAAGGCAAGCCCGAAATGGCTGAACTTCTCGCCAACTACATGGCTTTCGAGAAGAGCTGGGCAGCCGAGAGCAGCTATCTCATCCGCAATCAGGATTGATCATCCATCCTGCTGGATGGCGGGCGGAGGAAGGGGCGCCTCCGCCCGTCGGATCGTTCCACCTCGGCCGGCAGGACGCTCGCCTCAGCCCCCACCCGCCAAGGGACAGAACTCGACGATGACCCCCATTCTCAAATTGGTCGACGCCGTCTCCCGCGCCCTGTTCCGGTTGGCGGAAGCTGTGACGCTCATCCTGGTAGCCGCGATGATCTATGAGGTCGTCGCGCGCTATGTCTTTGCCGCCCCGACCCTTTGGGCCTTCGACATCTCCTATATGTGCACCGGCGTTCTTTTCGTGCTCGGCGCCGCCTATGCCTTGCGCGAGGACGCCCATGTGCGGATCGACTTTCTCGCCGAACGGATGCCGAGACGCCTGCGTTTGGGGATCGAGGCCGTGATTTTCCTCTTCTGCCTCGCGCCCATCTTCGCCTCTCTCGCCTATGTGGCGATCGGTCGGGCCCTGCGCGCCTATCAGAGCGGCGAGGTCGAGATGGTCAGCCCCTGGGCGCCGCTGATGTGGCCCTTCTATTCCTTCATCGCGCTCGGTCTCGTCGCGCTCGCCCTCCAAATCCTCGCCCATGGCCTTCGCGCGGCTCTCGGCCGCACTGAAGCGGAATTCGAGATCGAGGCCTGATCACCATGCTCGTCGCCTCCCTGATGTTTCCGGCGTTGTTCGCGCTCGTCCTCGCCGGCATTCCGATCGCTTTCTCGCTCGCCCTCGTCGCGGCGGCTGCCGGCTTCGCCCGTTTCGGCATGCTGGCCCCGGCCCAGCTCTATGGCTCGTTCTATTCCGCCTCGACGAACTTCATCCTGGCCGCCATCCCGATGTTCGTCCTCATGGGCGCGATCCTCGAGCGGTCGGGCATTGCCGAACGCCTGTTCAAGGTCATGCAGCTCTGGATGGCGCGCCTGCCCAACGGGCTCGCCATCGCGACCATTGCCATGGGCGCGGTCTTTGCCGCCGCCGCCGGCGTCGTCGGCGCCGTCGAGGTGATGATCGGCATGATGGCGATTCCGGCCATGCAGAGGATGCGCTACGACAACAGCCTGATCGCAGGCACGATCTGCGCTGGCGGTTCGCTCGGGACCATGATCCCGCCCTCCGTGATCGCTGTCATGTATGCCTCGCTCGCGCAGATGTCGGTGGGCGAACTCCTGGCAGGCATGATGCTGCCAGGTCTCCTGATGGTCGCTCTCTTCGTCGTCTATATCCTCGTCGACGGCTCGATCGCCCGGCGCCGCCAGCCAGTGTCTCTGGGAGCGAGCGCCCTCGAAACCGGATCGGCCGGGGCCGACGAGCTCCTCGATGTCTCGCTCGCGGACAAACTGAAGCTAACCGCGACCTCGCTTGCGCCGATCATCGCGCTCATCGTCGCCGTTCTCGGATCGCTTCTGGCCGGAATCGCATCGCCAACCGAGGCCGCCGCCGTCGGCGCGGTCGGCGCCCTGATCCTGTCGATCGCCTATCGCCGCTTCAGTTTCGCCATGCTGCGCGAATCGCTCCACATCACGGTTCGCATCTCCGCCATGATCCTGCTGATCGTGGCGGCCGGCACCATGTTCATGGGCACCTTCGCGGCCAATGGCGGCTCCAGCCTGATCCGCTCGGCGGTGGCGGGTGCGGGTCTCGGCGAAGCGGGAATGATCGTCTTCTTCCTCCTGATCGTCTTCCTGCTCGGCTTCGTTCTCGACTGGACCGCGAACGTCCTCATCTGCGTGCCGCTCTTCACGCCCTTCATTCGCTCGGCGGGGATCGATCCGGTCTGGTTCGGCACTTTGGTGATCATCGTCATTCAGACGAGCTATCTGACCCCGCCCATGGCTTCGTCGATCTTTTATTTGAAGTCGATCGCACCGAGCGACATGACCTATGGCCAGATGTGTCGCGGCGTGGTGCCCTTTATCCTGCTGCAGGTGGCAACGCTTCTGATCGTCGCCCTCTTTCCGGCGCTCGCCACATGGCTTCCGTCGCAGATCGTCGGTTTCTGAGCGCAGCGATCCCTAACATTCGCACTTTGAGCCGATAGCCGCAGGCCTTGGTCTCAGACACGAATTCGAACACCCGCATGCCGCGCCGAACGCCCCTCTCTGGAGTTTTCGGTCCGCATTCGACGCCTCGACCAATCCTCACGCGGCGGTGCCGGACGAGCCCGTCCCGCCGCTCCCGTCTCGTCAGAAAGGACTTCCTTGATGGATAATTCGATCTTCACCGGCTGCATCCCGGCTTTAATGACACCGGCGACAAGCGATCGCACGCCGGATTTCGACGCGCTTGTCAAAAAGGGCCGCGAGTTGGTCGATCTCGGCATGTCGGCGGTCGTCTATTGCGGCTCGATGGGGGATTGGCCGCTCCTGACCGATGAAGAGCGCCAAGAGGGCGTGAAGCGCCTCGCGGATGCCGGGGTGCCGGTCATCGTCGGCACAGGCGCGGTCAATACAAAGAGCGCGGTCTCCCATGCGGCCCATGCCGCCAAGGTCGGCGCCAAGGGCCTGATGGTCATCCCGCGCGTCCTGTCGCGCGGCGTCTCGCCGACGGCTCAGAAGGCTCATTTCAAAGCGGTGCTTTCGGCGGCGCCCGACCTGCCGGCGGTCATTTACAACAGCCCCTATTATGGCTTTGCGACACGTGCCGATCTCTTCTTCGCCCTACGCGCCGAGCATCCCAATCTGGTTGGCTTCAAGGAATTCGGCGGCGCGGCCGATCTGCGCTATGCGGCCGAGAACATCACCTCGGGAAGCGAGGACGTCGTCCTCATGGCCGGCGTCGATACCAATGTCTTCCACGGCTATGTGAATTGCGGCGCGACGGGCACGATCACCGGCATCGGCAATGCCCTGCCCCGCGAGGTTCTGCATCTCATCGAGCTTTGCCAGAAGGCTGCACAAGGCGATGCGAAAGCGCGGGTGAAGGCCAAGGAACTCGACGAGGCGCTCTATGTGCTCGCCTCCTTCGACGAAGGGCCGGACCTCGTCCTCTATTACAAGCATCTGATGGTGCTGAGCGGCGACGCGGAATACACGCTGCACTTCAACGAGACCGATGCGTTGACGCCCGCTCAGAAGGGCTATGTCGAAGCGCAATATAATCTGTTCAGGGACTGGTATTCCGAGTGGTCGAAGACGCTCGGCTGAGGCCCGTTCGACTCAACCTGCCCCTTAAGAAATGACAAAGCCCCCTGGCGCCGTCACCGCGCCAGGGGGCTTCTTCTTGGCAGCAAGGCCTGAAGCGGCCGTCGAGTTGCTTTTACAGCCGGACGAATGAATTGACCCGTTGGGTCAATCCACGCCCGGCAAGGGGCTCAAACGCCGCTCGGGCTACCAGCGAACATTCGAAAGCGATGCTTTCATATGTCCGCTGGTATTATCCAGCCATCGGATAATTTGGGCTTTCGCGCGTGATCGTCACGTCATGGGCATGGCTCTCGCGCAGACCCGCATTGGAAATGCGGACGAATTCCGCCTTGCGCTGGAATTCGGGAAGGTCTTTCGCGCCCACATAGCCCATGGCAGCGCGCAAGCCGCCGACGAGCTGGTGAAGCACGCCAGAGACCGGCCCCTTATAGGCGACCTGACCCTCAATGCCCTCGGGCACCAGCTTCAGCGTATCGCGCACCTCCGCCTGGAAATAGCGATCCGCCGAGCCGCGCGCCATGGCGCCGACCGAGCCCATGCCGCGATAGGCTTTGTAGGAGCGGCCCTGATGGAGATAGACCTCGCCGGGGCTTTCGTCGGTGCCGGCAAGCAGGGAGCCGATCATCGCGCCGGACGCACCGGCCGCGAGCGCCTTGGCAAGATCGCCGGAGAATTTGATGCCGCCATCGGCAATCACCGGCACGCCGTGCTTGGAGGCTTCCTCCGCCGCGCCCATGACAGCGGAAAGCTGGGGCATGCCGACGCCGGCGACGACGCGGGTGGTGCAGATCGAGCCCGGCCCGATGCCCACCTTCACGCCGTCGGCGCCCGCATCGATCAGCGCCTTCACCGCGGCGGGTGTCGCCACATTGCCGGCGATGATCTGCACCCGGTTGGACTGCTTCTTCACGCGGGCGACGGCGTCCAGAACGCGCTGGGAGTGGCCATGGGCGGTGTCGATCACGAGGAGGTCGATACCGGCGTCGATCAACCGCTCGGCGCGCTCGAAGCCATCCTCGCCGACGCTGGTGGCGGCCGCCGCCAGAAGCCGGCCCTGCCCGTCCTTGGCCGCATGGGGGTTGAGCTGGGACTTTTCGATATCCTTGACCGTGATGAGGCCGATGCAATGGCCATTCTCGTCGGTGACGAGCAGCTTCTCGATGCGATGGCTGTGGAGAAGGCGCTTGGCCTCTTCCTGAGAGACCGTCTCGCGCACGGTCACAAGATTGTCCTTGGTCATCAGCTCGTGGATCGGTTGACTGTCCTCGGAGGCAAAGCGGACGTCGCGATTGGTGAGGATGCCGACCAGCTTGCCGCGCGTCTGGCCGCCCACCCCGCCATTGGCGACGACGGGAATGCCGGAAATGCCATGCATCGCCATCAGCGCGCGGGCGTCACCCAGAGTCGCATCGGGGCCGATCGTCACCGGATTGACCACCATGCCGCTTTCGAACTTCTTGACCTGACGAACCTCTTCGGCCTGTTCGATCGGGGTCAGATTGCGGTGGATGACGCCGATGCCGCCGGCCTGGGCGACGGCGATGGCGAGGCGCGATTCGGTGACCGTGTCCATGGCGGCAGACAGGATCGGAATGGTGAGCGCGATCTCTCGCGTGATCTTCGTTCGAACATCCGTCTGGCCGGGCATGACCTCCGAATGGCCCGGCTGCAGCAGGACGTCGTCAAAGGTGAGAGCCATTGCTCCCGTCGCGGTTTCGATGATGCGGGCCATGCCAGTCCTTCCGGAACATGAGGCGCGGCGGAGCTTTGCCGCAGCGCGAAAAAGGATGGCAAGGGCTGCTAGCACGCCATCGTGACGTTTGGAAGATCGACGACGAGATGAAGTGACGTCGAGCAGCGCCTGGCGAGCGAATGCCGGACCGTCTTGGCAATCACGCATGGCCGCGCCACCGGGTCAGAACCGCCTGCCGTCGCCCCTTTTGCCAGCACCGGACATTCGACTTGCTTTTCGATGGCTAAACGCGAAAGTTGTATATTCGTAAAAATGACTTATTGAATGGAATCAGAATGACTTTGGCGCATAGTCGCTTTGTTTACGCGGCGCTCATCCTTACCACGATGGCAGCGAGCAGTCCGGCGGTGGCCGCCTCCTGCAAGAGCTACTCGACCTGCCGACAAGCCGTGATCGCCTGGTGTGAAGGGCGCCACCCCGGCGCAGACCGGGATCATGACGGCATTCCCTGCGAGAATGTCTGCAAGTCGCGCTCGGCGGTGGTGGCGATCATGAACGAGATCGGTTGTCAGCGCTAAGCCCCGATCGACCCCGCCTCGCCAGGGCTCCAGCGCGATCCGAAAATCAATCTTCAATTGCATGCGGTCGATTTCGGGCCATCGCCGAGTTCGGCCTCGAGCGCCTCGATCTGCGGCTTGGCGGCAGCGAGCGCGGCTGTCTCGATCGCGCGGTATCGCGTGACGAGGGACAGGCCGAGCGGCGTCAGCTCGGCGCCCCCGCCGCGTCGCCCGCCGGTCTTGGCCGCGACCACGGGCCGGCCGAAAAGCGCATTCATCTCCTCCACCAGATCCCAGGCGCGCTTATAGGACATCTGCATCGCCCTCGCGCCCGCCGAGATCGAGCCGAAGGCGGCAATCGTCTCGAGCAGCGCGATCTTGCCCGGCCCGATCCGTCCGCCGGGTTCGAGATCGACGCGCAGGCTCAGCCTGGCCATATCCGCCTCCTTCCGTTATATTGAGAAAACATCAACGCTCGCCTGGCCCCCCGCTCTCCACTTATTCACTGGCGGGCGAGAGCCGCACTCTTGATCTGGGCGTAGCAAGGCCCGCCCTCCGTCAGGTCGAGATTGTCCCAGCTCTTGCGCGTCAGTCGCGACAAAAGCCGCGCCTTCTCGTCCCCGTGGCCCAAAGCGAGCTGCACCAGCATTTCGCGCTCATTGATCGCTCTCGCCATCACGATCGTGACCGGCAGGATGTTCAAGATGGAGGTGGCACCGGGGACCTCCCGGCACAGGCTGACATCGCCGGCCGCGACCCGGATGCGAACGGGATCGGCGAGATCGTGGCCCTTAGGATCGGGAAGGATGAAGCACGCGCCCGCGACGTCGAGCTCCATCAAGCCATAATCGGCATCGAAGCCGCAGACGATTCCCGCAAGGCTCACGGCGGCATCGCGGCTGCGCGCGATCGGCAGATCGGGATCGGCCTGAAGCGCGCTCAGCGGCCCGCTTGCGCGCACGCGGCCCTTTTCCAGAAGCACGAGATGATCGGCGAGCCGCTCAACTTCGGCCATGTCATGGGTGACGTAGAGGACCGGGATCGCCAGGGTTTCGTGAAGGCGTTCGAGATAGGGCAGAATGTCCTCGCGCGTCTCCTTGTCGAGCGCCGACAAGGGCTCGTCCATGAGAAGAAGCCGCGGATCGGACAGAAGCGCCCGGCCGATGGCGACGCGCTGGCGCTCACCGCCCGACAGAGTGTCCGGCGCGCGAGACAAAAGCGCGGTGAGTCCCAAAAGCTCGACCGCTTCCTCGAAGCGCCGCAACGCCTCGCCCTCGCGCGGCGCCTTGCCTTTGGAGGCAAAGAGCAGATTGCCGCGCACCGATAGATGGGGAAAGAGGCTCGCCTCCTGGAAGACATAGCCGATCGGCCGGCGATGGGTGGGCAGATATCGCGTTTCATCCTGCCAGATCGAGGCGCCGAGCCGGCAGTGGCCAGCGAGCCTCTGAAGCCCCGCCACGGATCGAAGCACGCTCGTCTTGCCGCAGCCGGAGGGCCCGAACAGGGCGGTTACGCCCTTCCCGGGCGCCCGAAAGGCGATGTCGAGATCGAAGGTTCCGAGACGCCCGGAAAAGGCGATGTCGATCGCGCCGGCATCCTCGCCTGAGAGTTCGTCCTCCGGCTTCATGGCGCCACCTGGCGCATGCGACGCTCCAGAAGCATCATCGCGAGAATGACCAGAAAGGCGAAGACGACCATGCCTGCCGCGAGAATATTGGCCTCCCGCCATCTCAGCGTCTCGACGAAATCGTAGATCGCCACCGAGAGCACCTTGGTCTCGCCGGGAATGTTGCCGCCGATCATGAGAACGACGCCGAACTCGCCGACCGTATGGGCAAAGCCGAGGACGGCGCCGGTCAAAAAGCCCGGTCGCGCCAGCGGGATCGCCACACGCCAGAAGGCCTCCATCGGCGAGGCCCGCAAGGTGGCCGCCACCTCCATCGGCCGCTCCCCCATCGCCTCGAAGGCGTTGCGGATCGGCTGGACCACGAAGGGCAGCGAATAGATGACGGAGCCGATGACCAGCCCCTCGAAGGTGAAGGCAAGCGTGCGGGCGCCGCCGAAGGCGGACAGGACCCCGCCGAGCCCATCGGGGCCGAGCGCCACCAGAAGATAGAAGCCGAGCACCGTTGGCGGCAGGACGATCGGCAAGGCGACGATCGCCGCGATTACCTCCTTCCACCGGGCTTTCGATCGAGCGAGCCACCAGGCGAGCGGCGTGCCGAGGACGAGGAGGATGATCGTCGTCAGTGCCGCAAGCTCGATGGTCAGGCGGATTGCCATCCCGATTTCGTCGGTGAAGGGCACCATGGGCGATCAGTTCACGCTCGCTTCGGTGCCATATCCATAGGCCTCGATGATCGCGCGCGCCTCCGGCCCTTTCAGGAAATCGACGAAGGCTTTGGCCGCCTCGTTTCCTTCCGCGCTCGAGAGGAGAACCGCATCTTGGAGGATCGGCTGGTAGAGATCCTGGGGCACGAGCCAGCGAGAGCCGTTCTGCATTCCCATCAGTTGCGACAGAGCGACGAAGCCGAGCTCGGCATTGCGGGTCTCGACGAATTGAAAGGTTTGGGCGATGTTGTTGCCTTGGACGAGTTTGCCACGAAGGGCCTCGTAAACACCGAGGGCCTGAAGCGTCTCGATCGCCGCCTTGCCATAGGGCGCCGTTTCAGGATTGGCGATCGCCAGCTTGTCGAAATCGCCCCCGCGAAGGGTCTCCGCGCCCTTCACCATCGCTGCATCGGGGCTCCACAACACAATCCGACCGATGGCGTAGGTAAAGGCGGAGCCCGGCACGCCATAGCCCTCCGCGATCGCACGGGCGGGGCGCTCCGCATCGGCCGCCAGAAACACGTCGAAGGGCGCCCCTTGAGCGATCTGGTTGTAGAGCTGTCCGGTGGATCCGAAGCTCAGCACGGCCTGATGGCCGGTCGTCTCCGCGAAGCTTTCCGCGATCTCCTTCGCCGCATCCGTGAAATTCGCCGCGAGCGCCACATGGGTTTCGCCGGCATTGGCTGCCTTGATGGGCGGCGCAAGGAGCAGCCCCCCGACAATCGCCGCAAAGAGAGTGCCGGCCAAGGACCGAGACATCGGAGCAGCCCGGCGAAACGACGTGATGACAGGCGACATCCTGAACCCTCGATCTGGTCCTTCGCGCCAAAGGACCGTTATATTCGAGCAAATATAGGTAACCCGCTTTTGCCGACCGTCAATTGCCGAAAGGACTCAATCGCCCCGCGCTTGGATGATTGGCGGCTTCCGCAGCCTTTGCTCTTGGACCGCGACCCAAGTCGCGCCCGGCTTTGGAAAAACTCTCGATCCGATCGAGCGGATGCCGTGTGGTTTCAATTCGATATCGCGACACCCAATCGTCATCTCGCTGACGCATGAACGAGATCGACCTGCCCTATGAGACTTTCAAACGCGAAGGTCTGATAGCGAGGGTGGCATGTTGCGTTGGATTGGCCGGCTTACGGTCGGCTTTTGGATCGGGGTGGCGGCGATTGCCGCGCCGGTGATTGGCTATGCCGCCTATCTTCAGGCGACCGGAAACATCCATGAAGTCAGCCCGGATCTCTATCGCTCGGGGACCTTGTCCCCGAAGAAGCTACGCGCGCTCATCGAAGAAACGGGCATCAAGACCGTCATCAATCTCAGGTCGGGCGAAGGCAGCGAATGGCTTTCCGCCGAACGCGGAGTTCTTCAGGACCTCCATGTCGATTTCATCGGCCTGCCTTTGTCGGCAACCCAAATCCCATCAGAGGAAGAATTGCGCAGCCTCGCTTATGTGATGATGGAAGCGCCGCGCCCCATCCTCGTCCATTGCAAAGCGGGCGCGGATCGCTCGGGCCTTGCCTCCGCAATCTATCGGTATGTAGTCGAGGGCCTCGATCGCGACGAGGCGGAAGCACAACTGTCCTTCCGCTACGGGCATTTTCCCTGGCTCGGCAGCGAAACCCGCGCCATGGGCCTGGCCTTCGAGCGCTTCGCCGACGACTGGCAGCGGCATACGGAGCGGCGCCGGCGAGAAGAAACCCACCCGTTCGAGCAGCCAACTTCGCCGCACGAAGACCACGACCCGGCGATCGTTCTCGCTAGCCAGTAAAGGGCGACGACATCGCAAAGATCGACCGGTTGTCGGCTCATACGAAACCCATCTGATCGCCTCGCGATACGGATTATTGAGGCCGCTGTACCGCCGCGCGGGCTTTGATACGGAGACCGACTGGATCAGTCGGAGACCCTATCATTCGGGCTGAGGCGCGGAGTTGTTATCCATCCGGTCCGCCAAGCGCTTCAAGCTCCGCATGGACTGGGTGACATTCGCACAGTCATGCACCGCATCGCGCAAGGCTTCGGCGTCGACCGGTTCGCCCTTGTCGAGATCGTGCAGGAAGCCGCAAATGTTCTCGACGCGCTCTTCGACCGCGTCGATCGCCGTGCCCAACCCCTTCTTCATATCCGTTACCCTCCGGCCCCGCAGCCGCTAATCACAAAGCTAGTTCGTCGAGCGCGACGCGCTCGACGATCCGGTGCGACAGTCAAACTCCTGCCAATCTCATGCCGGTCCCGTCCATCGGCGTGAGGCTGAAGCGACAGAGAAGATGGCGCTCAACGAAGCCTGAGGCAACATATTTGTGATCGATTCCCACTAGGACGGGCAAGATATCATGGCACGCTGATTTTTCAGACACTCGGCGATATCGAGATTTCGCAAACGACTACCGACGACGCAGACGAAAACGGGCGGGCTCTAAAAAGCCCGCCCGCCAATCTCAACGGATAGCGCTTCGAATTCCCGAAGCGTCAGAGGGTCCGCGCGACATGCTCGACGCGGAAGCACTCGATGATGTCGCCCTGGCGAATATCTTCGTAGCGCTCGAACGCCATGCCGCATTCCTGGCCGCTGATGACCTTCGACACCTCGTCCTTGAAGCGCTTGAGCGTCTTGAGGGTGCCCTCGTGGATGACGACGTTGTCGCGGATGAGGCGCACACCGGCCCCACGCTCGACTTCGCCTTCGGTGACGAGACAGCCAGCGACCTTGCCGACCTTGGTAATGTTGAAGACCTCGCGGATCTCGGCATTGCCGATGAAGGTCTCGCGCCGCTCGGGCGACAACAAGCCGGACATCGCATCCTTCACGTCGTCGACGAGATCGTAGATGACGTTGTAGTAGCGGATCTCGATGCCCTCGCGGTCGGCCGCTTCACGAGCCTGCTTGTTGGCACGCACGTTGAAGCCGATGATCGCCGCATTCGAGGCGGCCGCGAGCGAGACGTCCGATTCGGTGATCGCACCAGCGCCCGAATGGACGATATTAGCCCGCACCTCGTCGGTTCCGAGCGCCTCCAGAGCCCCGTCGATCGCCTCGATCGAGCCCTGAACGTCGCCCTTGATGAGCAGCGGGAAGGACTTGAGACCCGTATCCTGCAGCTGCGACATCATCTGCTCGAGCGAGCCACGCTGACCGGCCGACTTCGCCACCTGCTTCTCGCGGGCGAGACGCTGGCGATATTCGGAGATCTCGCGGGCCTTGGCCTCGTTCTCGACGACGGCGAAGCGATCGCCGGCAGCCGGGGTGCCCTGCATGCCGAGGATTTCCACCGGCATGGACGGCGGAGCCTCCTTGAGCTGAGCGCCCTGGTCGTTGACGAGGGCGCGCACGCGGCCCCATTCGTCGCCGGCCACCACGATGTCGCCCTGCTTTAGCGTACCGGTCTGGACCAGAACGGTCGCGACCGGACCGCGGCCCTTGTCGAGCTGCGCCTCGATGACGACGCCTTCGGCGGTGCGGCTCGGATCGGCCTTCAGGTCGAGAATTTCGGACTGCAGCAGGATCGCCTCGAGGAGCTTGTCGAGACCGAGACCGGTCTTGGCCGACACCTCGACGTCGAGCACCTCGCCGCCCATGGTCTCGACGAAGACCTCGTGCTGCAGAAGGCCCTGACGAACCTTGTCCGCATTGGCGTCCGGCTTGTCGATCTTGTTGATCGCCACGATGATCGGCACACCCGCCGCCTTGGCGTGATTGATGGACTCGATCGTCTGCGGCATCACGCTGTCGTCGGCCGCGACCACCAGGACGGCGATGTCCGTAGCCTGGGCGCCACGGGCACGCATGGCGGTGAAGGCGGCGTGGCCCGGCGTATCGATGAACGAGATCTTCTGCCCGTTCTGCTCCACCTGATAGGCGCCGATATGCTGGGTGATGCCACCGGCCTCGCCCGAGACGACCTTGGTCTTGCGGATCGCATCGAGAAGCGAGGTCTTGCCGTGGTCGACATGGCCCATGATCGTGACGACCGGCGGACGTCCCGTGAGATTTTCCGGGTTGTCCTGAACGCCGAAGATGCCTTCCTCGACGTCGGACTCGGCGACACGGTTCACCGTATGACCGAATTCCGAAGCGATGAGCTCGGCGAGATCGGCCTCGATGATGTCGCCCGGCTTCATCATCTGTCCCTCCTTCATGAGGAACTTGATGACGTCCACCGCGCGCTCCGACATACGGTTGGCGAGCTCTTGGATCGTGATGGTCTCTGGCAGTATCACTTCGCGGACAATCTTCTCTCGCGGCTGACTCTGCTGCGAGCGTTTGAACTTCTCCTGACGGCGGCGGATCGAGGACAGGGACCGGCTGCGACCGCCCTCGTCGCCCGAAAGCGCCTTGTCGAGGGTCAGCTTGCCACGGCGGCGATCCCCCGCGCCCTTGGTCGCGCGAGGCGCTTCGGCCGGAGCCTTCGCACCCTTGCGCACCCGGTTGCGGCTGCTCTCGTCCTCGTCGTCGCCAGCCTTGCGGCGGGCGTCGGGACGGATGCCACGGGCCAGAGCCGCTTCGGCGTCGGCGGGTGAGACCGGAGCGGCCGGCGCGGCTGCGGCACCGCCACGAGCGGTGGGCTTGGCGGCTGCACGACGCTTGGCCTCGGCTTCGGCCTTCTGCTTCTCCTCGGCCTCACGAGCGATACGCTCGGCCTCTTCGGCCGCACGCTTCTCCGCCTCCGCGCGCTCGCGCTGGCGGCGCTCGTCGTCGGCGGCTCGGCGTGCCTCTTCCTCCTGGAAGACGCGGCGAGCCTCGACTTCGCGCTGCTTGGCGATTTCGAGCGCCCGGCGACGGGCATCCATCTCACGCGAAGACAGATCGGAAAGAACGGCGCCACGGGGCTGGCGACCGCCCGGCTGCTGGCCACCGCCGGAACCACCCCGGCGATCGTCACGGCCGCCGGGACCACCCGGACGATTGTTGCCACGCTGGCCCTGGCCGTCGCGGCCATCGCGACGATCGTCGCGTCCACGCTGGGGCTGATTGCCGTAGCGACCGGCCGGCGCGCCACCGCGATTGGGGCCTGAGGGCTGATTCTGGCGGTCCTGCTGGGCCGGACGCTCGCTGCGGGCGGGTGTCTGGGGCTGGGCGGGAGCCGCAGGCTTGGCGGGCGCGGAAGCCTGGGAGGTCGCCGCCGGAGTGGGCGAGGCAGGCTTGGGTTCGGCGCGCGTCTCCGAAGCGCTCGGAGCTTCGCCAGCCGGCGCTGCCGGGGTCTCTGCGACAGCCGGCTTCGCAGCCTCGGGCTTGGGCTCGGGCGCCTTCGCCTCGGCAACGGCCTCCTTCGGCGTCTCGGCAACGGGTGCCGGGGCTTCGGCGGCCGGCGGCGTCGAAGGTGCCTGCTGCGCTTCAACCGCTGGCGCGGCCGCTTCGCTCACCTCGGCAGCTTGCGCCGTAGGCGCTGCCGCCTCGGTCTGCTCGGCCTTCTTGGAAAATTCGATCGGGCGCGGCTTTCCGGAATTTTGCGGCGGAGGCGGTGGCGGCGTGACGCCGCGCGCGGCCGTTCCCGGCGCAGGCGGCTGGACGCGCGGCTTCAGCCCCGCAGCCACCTGCGGAGAAGCCTCGCGGTCCTCGGGCTTCGAAATCCGTCGCTTCTTGGTTTCCACCACGACGGCCTTCGTGCGCCCATGCGAGAAATTCTGCTTGACCGTGGACTGCTCGACGCCGCTCCGCTTCAGGGACAGCGTCTTCTTGTTGTTCACGCTCAGCGTCTTGTCGTCGCCGGACTTGGTATCACTCATCTACGTTTCCGCTTCCTGCACGGGTCGCTTTGCCGTGCTCGTTCGTTCCGGGGAAATCGCGTCGCCATCGGCGCGTTCCCGATCGTTTGCCTATTTCATCGCGGGACCTCGCATCAGCGCCTCCTCGGCGCTCGCCAAATCCTGCCCGGAGCTCTCGCCCCTGTATTCGATGAGCGCCGAAAGGCGCCTGACAGCGAACGAGCCTGCATCCCCGGCAAGGATCGCCGCATGTATCACATTCCCCCCACCCAGTGCCAAATCCATTTCCGCTCCGGAGAATGGATCGATGGCAGGAACGTTAAATCCTTCCGCAGCGGCGACCGTGCGCGCCGCTGCAATCTTACGCCTGCCGTCCTCGGCCGCCTCTTTGGCGTGGAGAACGAGAAGCCCCTTTCCTTGCCGCACCGAGGCCTCGACCTTGGACGAACCGGTCGCCACCTGCCCCGCTTTACGCGCCAAGCCGAGAGCACCGAGGGCGGCCTTGGCGAGGAGCTCGTCGACCAGCCCCCCCAGATCGGCCGGGCCCGTCACCTCCGCCCGAAAGGCTCTCGCGAACAGGCGACGCTTCATCGCCTCGTCCACCGCCCGCCGGTCGAGCCGCACATGCGCTCCCCGGCCCGGAAGACGACGCTTCAGATCGGGAACCACAGTGCCGTCCGGCCCCCGGACGAAGCGGATGAGCCGTTCCGGGTCCATCCGCTCCCGGCTGACGATACAGCTGCGGTCGTTCACCTCCGCTCCGTCATTCTCCCATTCCTCTTCGGTCCGGCCAGGGCCTTCGCCCATGATCGCCTTTACGTGCCGGGGCACGGTCAGGCGTCCATCGGTTCGGTCTCACCCTCACCGTCACTCTCGACCTCGTCTTCGACCGGCGGCTCTTCTTCGATCCAGCCGGCCTTCAGACGGGCGGACAAAATCATCTGCTCGGCATCGGCTCGGCTTACGTCGAAGCCCGACAGAGCTCCCTCGAATCGCTGGGTCTCGCCATTCTTGCGCTCGGTCCAGCCAACCAGATCGTCGACGGCGCAACCGGCGAAATCGTCCAGCGACTTCACGCCATCCTCGCCCAACGCCACCAGCATCGGCGTCGTTAGCCCCGCAATCTCGCGCAGATCGTCCGATACGCCGAGGGACACGCGCTTAGCGTCGAATTCAGCTTCGCGCCGATCGAGATATTCGCGGGCACGCTCCTGAATTTCGGCCGCGGTGTCCTCGTCGAAGCCTTCGATCGACGACACCTCGTCGGCATCAACATAGGCAACTTCTTCAACGCTCGCAAAGCCTTCCGAGGCGAGAAGCTGGCCGACCATCTCGTCGACATTGAGCGCCTGCATGAAAATGTCGGAGCGCTCGGTGAATTCCTTCTGACGGCGCTGGGACTCCTCCTCCTCCGTCAGGATGTCGATATCCCAGCCGGTCAGCTGCGAGGCGAGGCGCACATTCTGGCCGCGCCGACCGATGGCGAGCGACAGCTGATCGTCCGGCACCACGACTTCGATGCGCTCGGCATCCTCGTCGAGCACGACCTTGGCGACTTCCGCCGGCTGAAGCGCGTTGACGATGAAGGAGGCCGCATCAGGCGACCAGGGAATGATGTCGATCTTCTCGCCCTGGAGCTCACCGACCACCGCCTGAACGCGCGAACCGCGCATACCGACGCAGGCGCCGACCGGATCGACGGACGAGTCGGAGGAGATGACGGCGATCTTGGCGCGCGAGCCCGGATCGCGGGCGACCGCCTTGATGGTGATGACCCCGTCATAGATTTCCGGCACTTCCATCTGGAAGAGCTTGGCCATGAACTGGGGATGGGTGCGCGACAGGAAGATCTGCGGCCCACGCGGCTCGCGGCGCACGTCATAGACATAGGCGCGGACGCGGTCGCCAGGACGGAAGAGCTCGCGCGGGATCTGCTCGTCGCGGCGGATGATCGCCTCGCCGCGGCCGAGATCGACGATCACATTGCCATATTCCACGCGCTTGACCGCGCCATTGATGATCTCGCCGACCCGGTCCTTGAACTCGTCATATTGGCGATCGCGCTCGGCCTCGCGCACCTTCTGCACGATGACCTGCTTGGCTGACTGTGCGGCGATTCGGCCGAAATCCATCGGCGGCAGCTGCTCGGCGATGAAGTCGCCCGGCTCGGCGTCGGGGTTCTTGTCGCGAGCGAGCTCCAGATAGATCTGGCGGGCCGGATCCTCCACATGCTCGACGACCTCGAGCAGGCGCTGCAGCTTCATCTCACCGGTCTTGGTGTTGATGTCGCAGCGAATATTGGTCTCCTGGCCGTAGCGGCTGCGGGCCGCCTTCTGAATCGCATCGGCCATCGCCTCGATGACGATCTCGCGATCGATCGTCTTCTCGCGCGCGACGGCGTCGGCGATCTGCAGAAGCTCCAGCCTATTCGCACTGACTGCCATGGGTTTGTCCTCCGATCGGGTCCGCTCCCTTGTCTCGTGACGGGGCGTCCGCTTTCTCGAAATGCGTTTGTCGTCTGCGGCCCGCCCGGTTCGGGGCGATCCAAGCCGCAAAGCGACGTGTTCAATGGGGGCGGCTTGCGCCCGTTCGATCGTCGGCCGTCGCGGCCTCGTCATCGCTCTCGTCTTCATCCGACGCACCTTCGGCGGCGAGCGCCTTGCGCCGCGCCTTGTCGGCCTTGAGCGAGGCTTCGATCAATTCGTCGGTGAGAATGAGCCGGGCCTCGGCAATGGCATCGAGGGGGATGACGGCCGAAGCCGGCTCGCCATAGGCCGGCTGATCGCGATCGATCGTGATCTGATTGGGTTCGACCTTGACGACCTTACCGCGAAAGCGCTTGCGCTCACCTACGAGGCGGGAGGTCTCGAGCTTCATGAGGAAGCCGGCCCAGGTCTCAAAATCGGAATGGCGCACGAGCGGCCGGTCGATGCCGGGCGACGAGACTTCCAGGTGATAGGCCTTGTCGATCGGGTCTTCCACATCGAGGACCGGCGAGATGGCGCGCGAAACTTCCTCGCATCCCTCGACCGTCATGGTACCGTCCGGTCGCTCGGCCATGATCTGAAGGGTCATGCCGTTCATGCCGGAGATCCTGACGCGGACCAGCCGATAGCCGATCTGCTCGATCGCCGGCTCGATGATCTCGGCGACTTTCGCCTCCAGTCCCTGCTCTTTGACGATCCGCTCGCTCGTTGCGATGACGCTCACCCGTTCGTTTTATGTGGGCCACTTGCGGCCCGCTATCGATGACGCTCTCACGAAATGGTCGTCGCAAACAAAAAAGAGCGGGACCTTTGGGGACCCACTCTCACGAAAACCATCGTTGAGAAGATGATGTCGATATACGCCGTCTTGCTTCCCAATTCAAGCCATGACTCGCGCCTCTCAGAGCACAAGTGGCCACGCAGGAACTGGAAAACGATCCCGATTGGGCAATCTCGACGACGCGCCGATCAACGGCGTCGGAACGTCAGATAGGCAGGCCGGCGCCCTTCCCTCTTGGCCTTCGCTTCATAACGCGTTCCCGGCCAGCCCTCGTAAGGCAGATGCCAATCGTCCGGCCCGCTCGCCGGCCATTCGAAATCGGCATGGTCGCGGCAATGAAGAAGCGTCCAATTCAGATAGGTGTCGATGTCGGAGGCAAAGCGAAAGGGCGCCCCCGGCTTCAAGACCCGGGCAAAACGGTCGAGATTGCGTTGATTAACGAAGCGGCGCTTGAAATGGCGCTTCTTCGGCCAGGGATCGGGATAGAACAGGTCGATGCCGGACAGGCTCGCCTCGGGCAGCCAGTCGAGAAGGAGCGTCGCGTCGTCGTCAAAGAGACGCAGATTGGGCCGCGGCGCTTCGTCCAGCGCGACCAGCATCTTCGCCATGCCGTTCAGGAACGGCTCGACACCGATGAAGCCCATATTCGGATGGCGGCCCGATTCGTGGTGGAGATGCTCTCCGCCGCCAAAGCCGATTTCGAGACGCACGCCATCGACCCGCCCATCGAAGAGAGCGCTCAGATCGTCCGGGGCGGGGTTTGAGAGATCGACGGTTAGCCTGGGCAGAAGCTCGTCGACGAGGCTCTGCTGGCGATCGCGCAGGCGCGGTCCTTTCAGCCGGCCGAAAAAGGCCTCCCTCTGGCGGGTCGGATGGTCGTGCTCGGTCATGACGAGACCTTCGAGAATGCGAAAAGCCGGTGGCGGAAAAGGCGACGCCGGACCCTGAAAGGCCCGGCGTGCAAAGTGTCGAAAAGGGGTGCCGCTCGATCAGCCCTTGAGAGCGGCTTTCAGCTTGGCGACGAGATCGGTCTTTTCCCAGGAGAAGGAGCCGTCGCGGCCCGGCTTACGGCCGAAATGCCCATAGGCGGCCGTCTTGCCATAGATCGGCTTGTTGAGGTCGAGATGGCGGCGAATGCCGGTCGGCGACAAATCGACGGTCGCACGAATCGCCTTTTCAATCTCGCTTTCGGTGACGTCGGCGCCGGTCCCGTCGAGATCGACATAGACAGCGACCGGCTGGGCGACGCCGATCGCGTAGGCCAGCTGGATCGTGCAGCGATCGGCCAGCTTGGCGGCGACGACATTCTTGGCGAGATAGCGGGCCATATAGGCGGCCGAGCGATCGACCTTGGTCGTATCCTTGCCGGAGAAGGCACCGCCGCCGTGGGGCGCCGCGCCGCCATAGGTGTCGACAATGATCTTGCGTCCCGTCAGACCCGCGTCGCCATCCGGTCCGCCGATGACGAACTTGCCGGTCGGGTTGATGTACCAGACGCAATCGTCGGCAATCGGAAGATCGCCCATGGCTTCGCGGATATAGGGCTCGACGACCTCGCGGACCTTCTTCGAATCCCAGCTCTCGTCCACATGCTGGGTGGACAGGACGATCGATGTTGCCTCGACCGGCACGCCGTTCTCATAGCGGATTGAGACCTGGCTCTTGGCATCGGGGCCGAGCTTTGCCACATCGCCCTCGCCCGCCTTGCGGGCCGTCGACAGAGTCTCGAGGATCTTGTGGGCGTAATAGATCGGCGCCGGCATCAATTCCGGCGTCTCGCGGCAGGCGAAACCGAACATGATGCCCTGGTCGCCCGCGCCTTCGGCGATCTCGTTCACCCCGTCCTGGTCACGCACCTCATGGGCCTTGTCGACCCCTTGCGCGATGTCGGCGGATTGGGAATGAAGCAGGACGTCGATCTTGGCAGTCTTCCAATGGAAGCCGTCCTGCTCATAGCCGATATCGCGAATGGCGCGGCGCGCGGCCGAGCGGATACGGCCCGCATTGACCACCATCTTGTCGGACTTGGTGTCCTGCTTCATCAGCGAAGGCGGCAGGCGAACCTCGCCGGCGATCACGACGCGGTTCGTCGTCGCCAGGGTCTCGCAGGCCACGCGCACCGACCAGGGATCGACGCCGGCCTTGCGGGCCTCGCGATAGACGAGATCGACGATCTCGTCCGAAATCCGATCGCAGACCTTGTCCGGATGACCTTCCGAGACGCTTTCGCTCGTGAAGACGTAATTGGCATGCGCCATATTCGTATATGCTCCCTTGCGGTTGAGCAGATCGCCCCCGCTGCGGGCTGGAAATCCATGCCGGCGATGCGATCCATCGGATGCCTTCAGACCGAAGTCCGGACGGGTCCTTGGAAATGGCCCGGACTTCAGGACGAGAGGGCTTCGCCTGGTCCCAACACGGTTCCTTTGAAAGACGAAACCGCTGTCGGACGCCGCCAGCAGCGGCCCCATCGTCAAGTGAGGTGCCTTGAAGGCGATAACGTCGCCGTCGTCAAGGTGACGACGGCGCCTGTCTGTCGGTGTGATGAAAAAGCCTTGAAATGGAAACCGGTAACGCAGGCGGGCGGCAGCCTCACCCCTCGTCGCCCGCCTCTTCCTCTTCGGCAAGGCTGCGCACCAATTCGACTACGCGGCGGCGAACCTTGGGATCAGAGATCTTGACGAAGGCCCGGTTCAACTGAAGGCCTTCCGACGAGGACAGGAAGTCGACGACATAGTCGCCGCCGGAGGATTCGGCGAAGCCCGGCGTCGGCTGGCCGCTGGAGGGGGCATCCTCGAAGAAGAAGGACACCGGCACGTTCAGGACTTCGGAGATGCGTTGCAGCCGGCTGGCGCCGATCCGGTTCGATCCCTTTTCGTATTTCTGGACCTGCTGGAAGGTGATCCCGAGCGCCTCGCCGAGCTTTTCCTGGCTGAGGCCAAGCATCGTGCGCCGAAGCCGGACACGCGAACCGACATGGGTGTCGATCGGATTCGGCTTCTTCTTGTTCACCTGCATCGCTCGCCCTTCCGAATGCGCTGCTTACAAAGCCCGAGACCTCAAAGACCCGGCTGGCTCGACGAGCAACCGGCTGGCGGGAACACGGGGATCCATCCATGCGCGCCAAACGGCGGTCCTCTATCGGCGTAGGCTCCGCTCAACAGAACTGTCAATCGATCCGAGGGCGCAAATCTAGCCGAAAAACCACAGAAAGGAGAGTGAAGACGCACCAAAGCCCCCAAAAAAGCAGCGCGCCGTGGCGCCGATAGGGAGTGTCGATGGTCTCGGTCGGCAGGGCGAGATCGATCGTTCCGGTCGCGCCGAGGCCAAGGCCCGAGCGCTCGCGCCCAAGGGCGTCGTCGACAACGGAAATGCCCGTATTGGCAGCTCGAATCAGGGGAAGACCGAGGGCGACGGCTGTCACTTGCGCCATTCGCAGATGCTGATAGGGGCCAGGCGTTTCGCCGTACCAGGCGTCGTTCGTGACATTCAGGATGAAGCCAGGGGCCGGATCTTCGAGGGTGATCTCGTCCGGAAAAATGATCTCGTAGCAGATCAAGGGGAGGAAAGAGGGTGCGCCCGCGAGTTCCACCGCTCGGCGCGAGGCGCCAGCGGAGAAGCCGCCCGGCATCTGGACGAGATTGGAGACGCCCCAACTTTCCAAAAGGTCTTGGAAGGGCAGATATTCGCCGAAGGGCACGAGATGCAGCTTGTCGGCCGCCTCGACGATCGTGCCCTGATCGTCGATCACATAGATCGAATTATAGAAACGCGCTCGGTCGGCCTCCGAACGCTCCACCCGTACAGCGCCGCCGATCAGTGTCTCGCCCGGCTGGAGCGTGTCGGCCAGACGGTTGAGGGCGTCCGGCCTATCGGTCAGGACGAAGGGAAAGGCGGTCTCGGGCCAGACGATCAGCGTCCGGCGGTCATCTGCCGGAGTCTCGCTGTCCACGACGTCCTCGCCGGGAGCGGGGCGCATGGCCGTAAGCTCAAGAAGCTTCTCGAAATTGCGCTCGGCCTCTTGCGCGTTCCATTTGAGGCTCTGGCGGATATTGGGCTGCACGATGCGGATGGCGACAGTCTCGCTCGCGCTCGGTGGATGGGCGTCAAGACGCCAGATCCCATAGCCGATCTGGCCGACGACGAGGGCGAGCGCCAGCGCCGCGACCGGCCATCGTCCGCGCCGATCCGAAAGGATCGCGGGGGTCGAAAAGATCAGAACGGCAAGCAGCGTGATCCCTTGAAGCCCCATGAGACTGACAGACTGGACCAAAACCGGATGGCTGAGCGCGATGAGGCCAATCTCGTTCCAGGGAAAGCCGGTCAGGACGAAGCCGCGCCCCCATTCCGCTAAAGCGAAGGCGCTGGCGAGCCCCAGAATGCGCCAGGCGCTGTCGGACCAGACGAGACGCGCGAGCGCGGCTGCCAGTCCGAAAAAGATCGCCAAAATCGCCGGGAGGCCAAGAACGGCAAAGGGCAGGAACCAGGCGAAGCTCCCTGCATCGACGAGAAGCGCGGCGCCCAGCCACCACAGGCCAGCGACGAAATAGCCGAAGCCGAAGGTCCAGCCGATGGCGAAGGGCGCGGCGAAACGCTTGAGCGCGCCTGCCCCCGGATCGCGGCCCAGCCCATCGAGGAGCCAAACGAGAACCGGAAAGGCGATGAAGCCGGCAAGGGGAATGTCGAAGGGCGGCAAGCCGAGGGTCGCGATGGCGCCGGAAAGAGCCGCCAGAAGCGCTCGGCGCCAGCCGCTGGCCAGCATGATGCGCCCGGCCAGCGCCTCGAACAGGGACGTCCGCCGAGCGCCCCGTCCCGCGCTGTGTCCCCGCTCCGCGCTGCCCATCGTCTTCACGCCTTCATCCCTCGCCGCATTGCATTTTGCCGCGAACCCTGCGGCGACTCATCGCCATCGGGTGATGCGCGATAGAGCGGGCTCCGTTCAAGCACAAGGCACTGACGCGAAGCCTGCCATGACGAGCCCTGAAGGCGAGCAAGACGAAAACGCGGTTAGAGTGAAACGCGACAGGATTGGTCCTCATGCTCACTCTAACCGGATGTTTGTCAGAAGCCGTGATACGAAAAGTCATGCAAGCTTTCGGCATCACGCTCGAGTCCTACTACGGCATATGGAAACGGCTGACGATTGGTCGAAGCGTTGAAACCGGTCGTCATCCTCGGCCCGTCAAGGCCGGGGACCCATGCCTCGCACGCACTTCAAAGTCCCAAACGATTGCGGTTTTCTATCTTGGTCTTCCTCGACTGGAATACCGCTTCGGATGGTGACGGCATGGCAACTGTGTTCATGCGAAGGCCTTTTTGTCTCTCTGCATGGCGTTGAGGACGGTGAGAAGCTTTCTGGCGACGGCGATGATTGCGACTTTC
>NZ_FWXR01000003.1 GCF_900176465.1 Fulvimarina manganoxydans | reverse complement strand
AAAAGGAACCAAGATCCGAACCAGTCCGAAAAACCCGGCCGACAAAACGCCGCCCACGTCTCTCTTTCTTTCTCGCTTTATTCAATTGTCAAAGAGCCCGCCGGAAATCCGGCGCCGGAGACAACAAACCACCGCCCCTCGATACAAGGGGTGCAGGCGACCCATTCAACCCGAAAAAACAAACAACGAGCGGCGCAAAACCGAACCGGCCGCCTCCTTCAGGAGTTCAACCAGTTCGTGACTGCCTCAGGGCCGCTCATCCGATCCGCAGAACCGCCCGAAGGCAACCCGTCCGATCCGTCTCGCTTCCCTCTTCCGAGGCCGCCGCGGCGCCACCGCCGTCGTCGATGAGCGCCATATAGGCCCCAGCTCCGCGCCCCGTCAACACCCCTCTTCGTAAAAAGTTCAAAAAAGTTCGGGCACGGTCTGAATGGGCGCCCATGCGGCTGTGTGGCGGCTGGAGCCTATAGGGAATCGCGCGTGCTCGCTCGCGAGCGCGACGCGTCCATGGGAAGAACAGGCCCAATCGCCCTCCCGCCCTTGCACAGGGCCGGGGACAGCCGTCCAGTCCCCATACAAAATCCCCCGCCTTGCTTGCGGCTTAGTGGTCGAGGCGCTCCGTCAGCTCGGCCCCGCCTCAGGACGGCGTTGGCCGTCGCTCGCTCTCGCCGTCTTTTGCTCAGCGTCCGGGCTAGACGGAAGTGCGAAACGGCCAAGCGTATTGTCCCATGCGTCTCGACCTCTCGGCGTCCCGAGCGCCCCCCCTTCCACTGACCGTTCCCCTTCGCGTGGTTTCGTCGCTCGTCATCGATCCAGAAGCCCACATCCATGAGAACGGCATGAAGCCGGAGCCCGGATCGAATTCGTCGATGACGAAGGGTCCGCGTGCGCTCTTGCTTCTGCCTGTCGCCGAGCGTCACAATCCGAAGAGGGAGTGCGTCGGTATCTCGGCCGTGGTCACGAGGACGTATGACCGTCGCGGATAATGAGATGCGATTGCCCGCAAGCGGCGCCAAGCAGTCTGCGACGCGGGCGTTATCGAGACGCGCAGAGTTTCGATGGTGACGCCTAAGTGCTTGGGAACGAGCGCTCGTGAACTCGGCTCTCGCGGGCCCCATGAGCGCGACGCCCAGAACCGCGTGATGGACGATCCGGCCAAGCGGTCCATCGCGCTCTTGTCGTGATCGCGTGCCTCCGCTATAGGCTGCGGCGTCCGCGCGGACACCCTTGGAGGCAGCGCGGAGAAAGCGGTTCCCGGCCGGGTGCCGCTTTTCGTCGTTTCCGGGACAGCGCGTCCCTTGAGCGACCACCTCGATCAAAAAAGGACAAGAACCATGCACCAGACCTTCACGGTCAAGGCCGAGAAGCGCGATAAGGTCGGCAAGGGGGCCGCCAGGCATCTGCGCAATAATGGCCTGATCCCCGCCGTCATCTATGGCGACAAGCAGGAGCCCCTGTCGATCGCTCTCCCCTATAAGGAGACGTTCCTGGCGCTTCATGGCGGCGGCTTCATGACCAATATCGCCACGATCGAAGTGGACGGCAAGAAGATCAAGGTCCTGCCGAAGGACTACCAGCTCGAGCCGGTCCGCGACTTCCTCATGCATGTCGACTTCCTGCGCGTCTCGGAAAAGACCCGGGTCACCGTCGAGGTGCCCGTGCATTTTGAGAACGAGGACGAGGCTCCGGGTCTGACCCGTGGCGGCGTGCTCAATGTCGTGCGCCATGCGGTGGAAGTCGAATGCCCGGCCGGAGACATTCCGGAGGCCTTCACGCTCGATCTGACCGGTCTCGATATTGGCGACTCGATCCATGCCTCGGCTCTGAAGCTGGCGAAGGGCGTCGAGCTGACCATCACCGACCGCGACTTCACCATCGCGACGATTGCGGCGCCGGCGGCTCTGCGCTCCGAGGAGGACGAGGCCGAGGGGACGGAAGAGACCGAGGTCATCGAGCAGACCGACGACACCGTCGAGGACGAAGACAAGGGCGAGTAAGCGGCCTCAAGCCCCTCCCCTATCGACATCAAAGAGCGGCTGGGTTTCGATCCGGCCGCTCTTCCTTTATGTGCAACGACCGCAATGGGCCGCTTGTCGCCGACAAACCAAGCCGGCCGATCGAGGCGCCCGCTTCGCCCTGCCCTTTCCATACGGGCCCCAACCGAAGGAGACTGGCATGATGCTCGTTGCAGGCCTCGGCAATCCCGGCGGTCGTTATGCCGGCAATCGGCACAATATCGGCTTCATGGCGATCGACGAGATCGCTCGCGATCCGGCCTTCTCGCCTTTCTCCAAGAAGTTTTCGGGCGAGATCGCGGAAGGCGTGATCGACGGCGAAAAGATCGTGCTTCTCAAACCCCTCACCTTCATGAACGAGTCCGGTCGTTCGGTCGGCGAGGCGGCGCGCTTCTTCAAGATCGAGCCGAAGGACGTCGTTGTCATTCATGACGAACTGGACCTGGCGGCCGGGCGGGTTCGCGTGAAGACCGGAGGCGGCCATGGCGGCCATAACGGCCTTCGCTCGATCGACGCTCACCTCGGGACCCGGGATTACAAGCGCGTGCGTCTCGGCATCGGCCATCCTGGTCACAACGACCAGGTGAGCCCTTACGTCTTGAGCGACTTTCACAAGGTCGACCGCGAATGGCTCGATCCCCTCATCGAGAATGTGCGCCGTCATTTCGGCCTTTTGGTGAAAGGCGACGACGCGCTTTTCATGAACCGTCTGGCGCCGACCGGCAAAGTTCCGGAGAAAGGCGAGGCGACGGTCTCGGCCGAAAAGCGCAAGGGCAAGAGCCATATCCACCAGGCCCGGTCCGGCAAGCCGTCCGTCGCCATTCCTGAAAAGGGCCCGATGGCCGAGATGCTGAAGCGCATGTTCGGCAAGACCGACAGCTGAGCGCGGCGAAACTCAAGGTTGCCGCGATGTCGCATTCTGAAGACGCGCTACGTGGACGATTGCGGGCAATGAGCGTTTCGCGCGCCTATCACCCACCGTCACACGGCCCCTCTAAGTCCGGCCCTGTGCCGCATCGAAGTCTCAGGGCGCGCCGCGGTCGTGCGCCCACCTGACGGTGGCCGTCGTCAGATCGTGCCGATCAGGATGAGGACGAGCACGAGAACCAGCAGAAGTCCGATGATCATCGTCGGTCCGATGGTCCAACGGCGCGAAAACGGCCAGATAGGCAGAGCGACGATCAGAGCGATCAAAAGGACGAGGAAGAGAAATCCGCCGGTGGACATGAAGGCACTCCAAAGACATGTCGGACACGAGGGCCGGAGTGCTCCGCGAGAATTCCCGCATGGAGCCTCGGCAAACGCGATGATCGGTGAGCCTCGTAGCGGTCCGGGCTGCGCGGCGCAATCGACCAAAAGAGGATAATACGTCAACGCGACGCCGGAAGAGGCCTTAGCTTCCTTCCAAGGTCGACGTTCGGCGTTCGACAGGACCCGATTGGCGCATGCCGCGTCAGATCGGCTCGCCCCGCAAGAGACGCGGGCTCGGTCCCCTGCTGAGCCCTGCGGCTTGGGAGATGAAAAATTCCTTCAAAGGCGGCGCCCGGTCGACGAGCGAGAGACCGAAGGAGCGAATCGAGCGCAAGAGGCTGTTGTCATTGGAAAACAGGCGGTTGAGCACGTCCGTCGTGACGCCCATCTGCATCGTGTCGAAGCGGCGCCAGCGCTGATACTCTTCCAGAACGTCGATCGCGCCGATATCGAGGCCGCGTCGTTCGGCCTCCACAATGGTCTCGGCCAGGGCCGCAGCGTCCTTGAAACCGAGATTAAGCCCCTGGCCCGCGATCGGATGAATGCCATGGGCCGCGTCGCCAGCGAGCGCCAGGCGCGGCTTCACAAAATCGCGGGCGAGTGTCAGCCCGAGCGGAAAAGCGCGTTTTCCACCTTCAAGCGTCAGCTTTCCGAGCTTGTGTCCGAATCGCTGTTCGAGCTCCAATTCGAACAGCAGGTCGTCGCCATTCACCAGCCGCTCGGCATCGCGTGTCGATTCGGTCCAGACCAGCGATGATCGATTTCCCTTCAGTGGCAAGATGGCGAAAGGCCCGGAGGGCAGGAAATGCTCCTCGGCTCGCCCTTCATGGGGGCGCTCATGGGCGACCGTTGCGACAATGCCCGACTGGTCGTAGCGCCAGGATACCGTGCGAATACCCGCCATGTCGCGGATCGCGGAACGCACGCCGTCACAGGCGACGAGGAGACGGGCCGTCACATGACGACCGTCGGAGAGGTCGACGCCGATCGCGCCCGATCGCGGATCGATCGCGCTGACCCCGACCCCTTGCTCGATCGCAATCCCCAGTTCCGAGGCCCGCTTCCGAAGCGCGCCGTTCAAGACCTTGTTGGCCAGCATATTGGCAAAGGGCTCGCCCGGCTGCGCTTCCCCGCCAAAGGTCAGGAAGACGGGGCGCACGACGTCGCTCGTCTTCGAATCGGTGACAATCATCTCGTTGATCGGCTGGGCCTTACCGGCGACCTCATTCCAGACATCGAGGCGCTCCAGCATACGTACGGCAGCCGCCGCGATGGCCGAGGCGCGCTCGTCGCGCTCGAAGGCGCCCTCGGGCGCGAGATCGACGACCCGCAGAGACAGATGCGGCGCGGCGGCCTTCACCGCGACGGCGAGCGTCAGGCCCACATAGCCGGCGCCTGCAACGAGAATGTCACATCGCTCACTCTCGCCTGCCACGGCCCGCTCTTGCCACTCGTCGGCCATTCGGCCCTCCTTCATCAGATGTCGGCCGCGCCGTCATGCGAGACGCCCAGCCATCTCCCGTCGACGCGGGCACCGTTTCACAATAGGTGTCCGCTTATCGCCTTGCCAGCGCCGCAACGCCGCAATCGGCGTCGGAGCTTGGTAAAGCCAACAAACAGAGAGAAGGGTAGGATGCAGGACGCGGTCGAAAAGCTCTTGGGAATTCTCGATCTCGAACGTCTCGAGGATAATCTATTTCGCGGCGTCAGCCCGGATCAGAGTTGGCAGCGTGTCTTTGGCGGACAGGTCGTCGCCCAGGCCTTGGTCGCGGCCCAAAGAACTGTCGACCCGGCACGGTCCTGCCACTCTCTCCATTCCTATTTCCTGCGGCCGGGCGATCCGGCAACGCCTATCGTCTACGATGTGGAGCGAATACGCGACGGTGGCTCCTTCACGACAAGACGCGTGGTCGCGATCCAGCATGGGCGCGCGATCTTCTCCCTTTCCGCCTCGTTCCAGATCATGGAAGAGGGCTTCGATCACCAGATGCCAATGGCCGAGGTGCCGGGGCCAGACGAGGTTCCGCATGGCAAGGACTTGAAGGAGCGAATTTTGAGAGACGCTCCCCCCGCCGTGCAGCGCTACTGGATGCGGCCAAGGCCGATCGAGTTCCGCCCGATCCTGTTCGATCACTATCTGACCGAGAACAAGCTCGATCCGGTCCAGCGCATCTGGGTCCGCTGCAATCGGTCGGTCGGCGACGACCAGCCGCTCAACGCCGCCGTTCTCGCCTATCTCTCCGATATGACGCTGCTCGACACGTCTTTGTTCGCCCATGGGCTGTCGGTCTTCGATGAACGGGTGCAAGCGGCGAGCCTTGATCACGCCATGTGGTTTCATCGGCCGGTCGATGTGGGCGAGTGGCTGCTTTACGCTCAGGACAGCCCCTCCTCGTCCGGCGGGCGCGGCCTCACACGCGGGAGCCTCTATCAGCGAGACGGAACGCTCGTCGCTTCGGTCGCTCAGGAAGGTCTGATCCGTCCTGTGCGCAGGGGCTGATATCTCGGCGTTGCGGTAGCTCTCACACAATCGGACTTTTGAAAGAATTGGTTGCGAAGCGCCGCCGGGCTTTACGTGCGGCGTTTGCTCGACGAACTCCTTGATCAATAAACGTCTTCATACGAAATCCGTTTGATCGCTTCGCGATGCGGATTTTTAAAGCCGCTCAAGAACTGCGCGGGCTTTGATGCGGAAGCCACACTAAATCCTTCAGACGCCGGCCATTCTCAAACTCCGCGAAGCACCCTGCCTGCGTCTTCTGCCCGCGAGGCCGGCAGCGTGGGTTGATGCGTCTGATGAGCAGGCAACTTCGCCCGTATGCCGGCAATCCCCTACCCCCTAGTGATCACCATTGCCGCGCCTCTCTGCCTCATCGAGAGGCGTCCGAGGCTGCAGGCGGAGACAGACCTCCTCTGAATGCACAGAAATTGAGCACACTGTTCATCGCAGTGGCGCTCGCAACGTGTCGAATCGGTGGCAACCTTGCACACCATCGTCGTGCATGGCCGCAAGTAACTGATTTAAAATTTTTTTCTGCCCCGCACCCCGTTTGGCACGGGCCTTGATTCAACAAAGTCAGTCGTCGCGTGCTGCGGTGCGCAACGTCTCATTGGCATTCCACCTGCGGCAGAGCCACGCCGCGACAGGTTCGAGGTGAACATGAAAATTGTGATGGCGATCATCAAGCCATTCAAACTCGACGAGGTGCGTGAAGCCCTCACGGGTGTCGGGATCCAAGGTCTGACCGTGACCGAGGTCAAGGGATATGGCCGCCAGAAGGGTCACACCGAAATCTATCGCGGCACCGAATATGCCGTGAGCTTCCTGCCCAAACTGAAGATCGAGGTGGCGGTGCCGATCGACATGGTCGATCGGGCCGTCGAGGCGATTCAGGGCGCGGCCAAGACCGGCCAGATCGGCGACGGCAAAATCTTCGTCTTCGGCATCGATCAGGCCGTGCGGATCCGCACAGGCGAAACCGACGCAAACGCGCTTTGAGCCCCAAGGAGATTATGCCGAGTATGACGTTTAAAAAGACGCTCTTCACAGGCGGCCTGATTGCGGGACTGGCCGCGACCGCCGCTTTCGCCCAAGATGCGACCGCTCCGGCTGCCGATGCCGCAGCCGCGGCCGCCGAAGCTGCGCCGGCTGCCGCCGGCGGGGTCTCGCCCGAGACCGCCTATATTCTCAATACGTTGCTCTTCTTGATCGGCGGCTTCCTGGTCATGTGGATGGCCGCTGGGTTCGCCATGCTCGAGGCGGGCCTCGTCCGCTCTAAGAACGTTTCCATGCAGTGCCTCAAGAACATCGCGCTCTATGCGATCGCGGGCCTGATGTACTGGATCGTGGGCTATAGCCTCATGTATACGGGGGTCGACGGCGGCTATATCGGCACCTTCGCGCCCTATGCCTTCGATCCGGTCGGCGGCAATGCACTGGACACCGGCTATTCGACGGCGTCTGACTGGTTCTTCCAGATGGTGTTCGTCGCGACGGCCGCCTCGATCGTTTCGGGCACTCTGGCCGAGCGCATCAAGCTCTGGCCCTTCCTGCTTTTTACCGTCCTTCTGACCGGCTTCATTTATCCAATCGCCGGCTCTTGGAAGTGGGGCGGCGGTTGGCTGAACGAGATGGGCTTCCAGGACTTTGCCGGCTCAACGCTCGTCCACTCGGTCGGCGGCTGGGCGGCTCTCGCCGGCGCGCTTCTTCTCGGCGCTCGTAAGGGCCGTTTCCCGAAAGAAGGCGCTCCGACCGCCATGCCGGGCTCCTCGATCCCGCTGGCGACCCTCGGCACCTTCATCCTGTGGCTCGGTTGGTTCGGCTTCAACGGCGCCTCGCAGCTGGCGATGGGCACGATCAACGACGTCTCCGACGTATCGCGGATTTTCGCCAACACCAATCTCGCCGCCGCTGGCGGTGTGGTTGCGGCCCTCATCCTGCTGCAGGTCATCTATAAGCGCGTCGACGTCACCATGGTGCTGAACGGCGCTCTGGCGGGCCTCGTCTCGATCACCGCCGAGCCGCTGACGCCTTCGCCGCTCGCCGCGATCCTGATCGGCGCCGTCGGTGGTGTCATCGTGGTCTTCGCCGTGCCGATGCTCGACAAGCTGAAGATCGACGATGTGGTGGGTGCGATCCCGGTCCACCTTCTCGCCGGCATCTGGGGCACGATCGCCGTGCCGCTGACCAATAGCGGCGCCAGCTTCTCGGTCCAGCTCATCGGCATCGTCGCCTATGGCGTCTTCACCTTCGTTGTCAGCTTGGTGGTCTGGGGCATCCTCAAGGCGACCATCGGCATCCGCGTCTCGGAGGAAGAAGAGGCCCTTGGTCTCGACCGCACGGAAGTCGGCGTCGAAGCATATCCGGAATTCGCGGTCGGCCGCGCCTGATCGCTCGATCGCCTGGCAAGTTTGAAAAGGGCCCGCGCGGGCCCTTTTCTCGTTTCGGACATCTGCCAATCGGCCATCGGTCTCGTGAGCCGCGCCTGCGTTAGGGCATCAAAGCGGCCGGATCACTGCAGATGAAAAATTGTGCAGAAGACTTAGGCATCCTGCATAGAAAACGCGCAGCACAAGCCGCCATCACGTCAAAATCACAAGAATGTGGGCCGTTTTACATCATGCAGCGCAGCAAACCGCTTTTGGCACGGCTTTTGATTCAGGGCTTCTGGACGCGCCTCGATCTGGCAGCGCCGATCCTTATGGAAAGCAAGGCACGGATGCTCACGACCCCTCCCTTCAAGCGGCCCCTTGCGACGGTCGCCGCGGCTTGCGCCGCATTTCTCAGCACAACAAGCGTCTTCGCGCAGGATACGGTCGCCGCAGGCGGCGCCGGCGTCGAAGCGGCTGCCGAAACCGCGATCTCGACCGTCAACAAGGGCGATGTCGCCTGGATGATGACGGCGACGATCCTCGTCCTCTTCATGACAATGCCCGGCCTGGCCCTGTTCTATGGCGGCCTCGTGCGCGCCAAGAACATGCTGTCGGTCCTGATGCAATGCACGGTCATCTGCGGACTGATGATCGTGGTCTGGACGCTTTACGGCTATTCCTTCGCCTTCGGCGGCGGCACCAGCCCGTTCTGGGGCGGTTTCGGCAAGCTCTTCCTCGCCGGTGTGACGACGGACACGCTCTCGGCCACCTTTACCGACGGCGTCGAAATCCCCGAATATCTCTTCATCGCCTTCCAGATGACCTTCGCCGTCATCACGCCCGCCCTGATCGTCGGCGCCTTTGCCGAACGCATCAAATTCTCGGCGGTCGTTCTGTTCACGTTGATCTGGGCGACGTTCTCCTACTTCCCCGTTGCCCACATGGTCTGGGACGCGGCCGGCCTCATCTTCAACGGCACGCTTGCCGGAGGCGTCGCTGCCATCGACTTTGCCGGCGGCACGGTCGTTCACATCAATGCCGGCATCGCGGCACTTGTCGGCTGCATCATGGTCGGCAAGCGCACGGGCTTTGGCCGGGACATGATGGCGCCGCACTCCATGACGCTCACCATGGTCGGCGCCTCCATGCTCTGGGTCGGTTGGTTCGGCTTCAATGCCGGCTCCAACCTTGAATCGACGGCCGCGGCCGTTCTGGCGATGATCAACACCTTCACGGCAACGGCCGGCGCGCTTCTCGCCTGGTGCGCCATCGAGGCGGTGATGCGCGGCAAAGCCTCCATGCTGGGCGGCGCGTCCGGCATTGTTGCCGGCCTCGTCGCGGTAACGCCGGCTTGCGGCACGATCGGCCCGGTCGGCGCGATCGTTCTCGGCGTCATCGCCAGCGCGTGCTGCTACTTCTTCGTCTCCGTGGTCAAGAACGCGCTTCGCTATGACGACTCGCTGGACGTGTTCGGCGTCCATGGCATCGGCGGCATCATCGGCGCCATTCTCACCGGCGTCTTCACCTCCACCTCACTCGGCGGCATCGGCTACGCCGAAGGCGTCACGATGGCCTCCCAGGTTTGGGCGCAAGTCACGGCCGTCCTCATCACCATCGTCTGGAGCGGCGTCGTCTCGATTATCGCCTTCAAGATCGTCGATCTCATCGTAGGCCTCCGGCCGTCGGTCGAAGCCGAACGCGAAGGCCTCGACCTCAGCTATCACGGCGAGGTCGCCTACCATTCTTGATGGGTAAGGCCGGCAACGGCCCGTTTGACGACGATGCTCTTCGAAAGGTGCGCTGGCCAAGCGCCCCTTTCAGCCATTCTCGGTATATGTCGACCTCGGAGTTGACACCGTCTCAGCCGCGCGGGGGCCTTGGACACCATATCGCAGTGCTTCGCCTACACACCGATATCGCTCGAAAATGCTTGGAAAGCCGGCGAAATGGCATTCCTTCTGTTCCCAAGAATTGCCCGATCTCCCTATGGTGTTTGAGTCTATAACGGGCGATAGGCTGACTGGAACTTGTGCAAAAGCGAGCACACGGGACGCCCCGGGGATTTGGTCTGACATCTGAGGTCATTGAATTACGGCCTCGACCACTGAATGACCGCATTCTTTCGTTCGAAGGGCAACACGAACACGTGAACCATCCCGCCAGCCGGACGAGACCATGACGAAACAATCAAAGGGGTGGACGCAAAGCGCCCTGCCCTTCCTGTCCGTATGCGCGGCGGCGATCCTCTTTGCAGTGGCGCTCGCACTTTTTCAGGGTCAGGATCAGAATTACGATCAAGGCAATTATCACATCTATGACGCCTTTGCGTTTCTAAACGACAGGGCGAATAACGATGTGACTGCGGCGGGAATTCTGACCTTCCAGAATCCCCTGGTCTATGTGCCGCCTTTTCTGCTCATCGATCGCTTGTCGCCTGCTGTCGCCTCGGCCCTGATCGCCGGTGTTCAAGCGCTGAACATCGCGCTAGCCTTTCTGATCGGCCGGATCCTGTTGGTCGCACAGTCCGCCAGTTCACGGCGTCTGGCGGATCTTCTGTCCGTCTTCGGTGCCGTGATCGCAGCTGCGGCGCCGATGTTTTTATCGGAAATCGGCACGACATTCGCGGATTCGTCGACGAGTCTTCTTTGCCTTCTCGGCCTTCTGCTCGTTCTACGGGCAGGTCACGATCGCTCGAGCGCGAACCGGATCGCTTGGCTTCTGCTCCTTCTTGGCGGCCTCCTCGTCGGGTCGGCGGCCGGTCTGAAACTGACCAACGCGACTTTTGCCGTCGCTATTCCGATCGCTGCGCTTTTTGGCTGGCACCGCTTTGGCGATCGCCTGAAGGCGGCCATTCTCGTCGGCGTCGGCGTCGGCCTCGGCTACATCCTGACAGGCGGATATTGGTCGCTTAAGCTGTATCTCGACTACGGTAGCCCGGTCTTTCCCTTCTTCAACGAAATCTTCAAATCACCGGATTTTCCGCTGACAGACATTCGCGACGCACGTTGGCAGATCGAGAGTCCTCTCGAAATCATCACCGCCCCTTTCGGATGGGCGGTGGGTGAACAGCGCTCGAACGAGCTCTACTTCCGAGACATGCGATTTGCGGTCGCCATCATGGTCGCCGTCGTCTGGCTCGTCGTCATTGCATGGCAGCGGGCGCGCGCACGACCCCAAATCGCCCTTTCCAATGCCAGCGGTATCGGAGACCCATCTGGCGAAACAGATCGGCCGGGTCTTCGAATTGCGCCGGACCGCTTGGTCCGACTGATCGTCTTTTGCGCCATCGCTTACTTTCTTTGGGCCAAGCTTTTCTACATCCAGCGCTATCTCGTCGTGGTCGAGCTCCTGATCGGACCGCTCACGCTCGGGCTCATCGTCGCTATCGTCACCGAGATCGGGCTTCGCGCCCGCTATGCGGCCTATGGGATCGGAGCGCTGACATTGGTCGTGGTCGCGACTGCGCGCTTTCCCGACTGGGGCCACGTCCCGTTCGACGAAGATTGGTATGCGGTCCCGGACACTCCCCCTTTCGAGGAGCCCGCCGCCTTGATCGTCTTCGATCGAGACGCGCGTCTGGCCTGGGTTGCGACGAAGCTGCCGGACGCGTCGACATTTTCAAGAGTCGGAAATCTCCCGATCATACCCGGCGGCCAGTTCGATCAGGCGATCCGTCGCAATCTGAACAATGCGCCGAATGGGCGCGTCTTCGTGGTGACCGTCGATGGTAGGAATGCGGATCGCGATGGGGGCTTACGCGCCTTCGATTTGCTGCCGGCATCGAACTGCCGCGAGGTTCACCTGGAAACCGACATCCTGCATGTCTGCGAAACGGGGCCGGACAATCGCCCATCCTGGACGATCGCGGTCGGCGATCCCGAGTTCAATGACATGCTGGGCGAAGGCTGGACCTGGATCGATGGCCATTTCATCTGGTCGGACTCCCCGCTCACCAAGTTGTCGATTCCCGTCCCGCCCGAGCTGCGCGGCCGACCGGTAGAGCTTCTTCTCGATCTCGAACGCTTCCAGGGGTTGCTCACGCCGGAGGGCGAGCCTGACATCCGAATCGTGGTAGACGGTGGCGATCCGCAGGACAGGAACTTCATTGAAGGAAGTCCGCGACGTCTGCAGCCGGTCTGTCTACCCGCAAACGTTACCGATCACGCTGATGGGAGAGTGTCGGTCGACATCCTGGCGAAGCCCGGCAAGACCCCGCGCGAGACCGGATACGGGCCCGACGACCGGACGCTAACAGTCGCCCTGCGCAGCATCACCATGAAGCCCGCCAAAGACTGTCCGGCCGAGGATCCGGCCTGATGCCCGCAAAGCCCGATCACCGCACCTGCCGGTCCGTCGGGGTCTTCAGTACGTGCCATTGTCCTCTTCGAGCTTGCATTGCCCGGCCTGGAAGTCCAATCGGAACATGATGCCTATGTCTGAACACGAGCGCAGCGAGTATGAGAGCGACGCCATCGCAGGTCTTGCGGTCGCGGTTCTCATCCCATGCTACAACGAAGAGAGCACTGTTGGCGCCGTCATAGACGGTTTTCGCACAGCGCTCCCGTCCGCCACCATTCATGTCTTCGACAACGCCTCGAGCGATCGCACGTCCGAAGTGGCGCTTGCCCATGGTGCTCAGCTGTCGCGCGTCGTCCGCCGGGGCAAGGGAAATGTCATCCGACGGATGTTTGCCGATGTGGAGGCTGACATCTATGTCCTCGTCGATGGCGATGCGACTTACGACGCCTCTCGCGCGCCCGATCTCATTCGCTGCCTCGTCGAGAACGGAAACGACCTCGTGAACGGCGCGCGGAAATCGGAGGCCGTCGGCGCCTATCGCTTGGGTCATCGCTTCGGAAATCGTCTGCTCAGCGGCATGGTACGAACCATGTTCGGTAGCCAGATCTCCGATATGCTGTCGGGCTACAAGGTCTTTTCGCGCCGTTTCGCGAAGTCCTTCCCCGCCATGTCCAACGGTTTCGAGATCGAAACCGAGCTGACGGTCCATGCTCTGGAATTGCGGATGCCGATCGGAGAGATCGAGACCAATTACGGCGAGCGGCCGGAAGGCTCCTACAGCAAGCTTTCGACCTATCGCGACGGCGCTCGCATCCTGCGCACGATCATCCGCCTCCTCCGCATCGAGCGGCCACGCCTCTTCTATGGTGGTCTTGGGGTCGCATCGGGTTTGCTCGGCGTGCTCCTCGCCGTGCCGCTCTTCATCACCTACTCCCAGACGGGTACCGTGCCGCGCCTGCCAACGGCGGTTCTGTCGACCGGTCTCGTGCTGCTCGGCGGGATTTTGGTTGTCGCCGGCCTCATCATGGATCTCGTCACGCGTGTGCGCCAGGAAATGAAATGCCTAAGCTATCTGACCATCCCATCGATTCGAAGCATGGCAGAGGTCAAGAAGCGGACGTGACGGCGCCGCAAGCATCGCGCGCGCAGTTTCTACGATTTGCGGTCATTGGCGCAATCGGCTTCGCTCTCGATGGCGGTGGCTTGTTGATCCTGACGGAAGGGTTCGACGCCGACCCGATCGCGTCCCGATTCGCGACGTTTTCCTGCGCGGTCGTAACCACGTGGCTCCTCAACCGCCGCTTTGCCTTTGTCGGCGGCGGGCGAAGCCTCATAGCTGAATTCGGAGCCTATCTCGGCGTGCAGGGATTCGGTTTCCTCTGCAATCTCGCCGTCTACTCCATCGCGGTGCTTTTGCTGCCTTATCCGTTGGACATTCCGATTGTCGCGTTGGTTATGGCGGCAGGCGTGGGCCTTCTCGCCAATTTTCTCGGCTTGAAGCACCTCGTCTTCATTCGGCCGGAAAAAAGCGGTCGCCGCGAAGGCTGAAACGTCGGGAGGTCGGTTGGCCTCTTCGTGCTTGCGAATTACATGTGGCCGTGCCGCCGCCCTGCCCGCGCGGCCGCTGCTATCTAGCAGCGATCCAGTCCTCGATCTTTCAGAGAGCCCATGGACCGTCTTCGCCTCCTCGCCGTCGATCCGGACGATCTTGCGGTTCTTTCCGCCACCTGCCAGGACGCCGTCGTCCATCCGAAGGACTGCGTCCATCGCAGCCGGCAGAAGCAGTTCGTGATGGAGTTCAACCGCTTCGTCTGGGAATCCGCGCAGAAGCGACGGTTCGGCCTGTTTTCCAAGCCGAGCTATGAGCGACGACGCGCGGTCCTGCATTTCGACAGGGTGAATGAGGTCAAGAGCACCGGCTTCGATGGCCAGGACTCGGACGCGGTCCTTGTTCTTCTTGCGATTCGTTTCACGCCCTCGCAAGACCCATCGGGCGTGATCGATCTGGTTTTCGCAGGCGGCGCCACGATCCGTCTCTCCGTCGAGGTGATCGAGGCCCAACTGACCGATATTGGCGGGGCTTGGTCGACAAAATTCAAGCCGGATCACGATCGCGATCCGGCTTGAAGCCTTGTGTCGTTCAGAGGTGACGGGCGCCGCCTTCGGGCAGCGCCATCGGTCTCAGATGTGGATTGGCTTGCCGTAAGCGGCGGCCATCGCCGCCTCGCGCATCGCCTCCGAAAGCGAGGGATGGGCATGGCTGGTCAGAGCCACGTCTTCGGCCGAGCCGCCGAACTCCATGACCAGCGCAGCTTCCACGATGAGATCGCCGGCGCCCGCCCCCAGAATATGGCAGCCGAGCAGCTTGTCGGTCTTGGCATCGGTGAGCATCTTCACGAAGCCGTCCGTCGCCAGCATGGCGCGGGCGCGCCCATTGGCCATGAAAGGGAATTTGCCGACCTTATAGTCGATGCCGGCCTTCTTCAGCTCTTCCTCGGTCTTGCCGACCGAGGCGACTTCCGGCGCCGTATAGACCACCGACGGGATTGCGTCGTAATTCACGTGACCCGACTGGCCGGCCAGGATTTCGGCGAGCGCGACACCCTCGTCCTCCGCCTTATGGGCAAGCATCGCGCCGCGCACCACGTCGCCGATCGCATAAATGCCGCCCACATTGGTGCGGAAATGCTCGTCGATATGGACCCGGCCGCGATCGTCGAGCTCGACCCCGGCACTCTCGAGGCCGAGACCTGCGGTGTAAGGCTTACGGCCCGTGGCAACGAGCACGACATCGGCCGACAGCGTTTCCGCCTCGCCGCCCTTGGCCGGCTCGAAGGTGACGGAACCCTTGTCGCCATCCTTGGAGACGGCGGTCACCTTGGCGCCCAGCTTGAAGGTGAAGCCCTGTTTGACGAGAAGCTTCTGGAAAGCGGTTGATACCTCTGCATCCATCGGGCCGAGCACCTTGTCGAGATATTCGACGACGGTGACCTTGGCGCCGAGACGCGACCAGACGGAGCCGAGCTCAAGGCCGATGACGCCGCCGCCGACGATCACCATCTCGCCGGGGACCTGGGACAGGGCTATCGCTTCGTCGGAGGAGACGATCGTATCGGCGTCGAACTGAACCTCGACGCCCGGAATGCCGGCGACCTCGGAGCCGGTCGCAATGACAATGTTTTTCGTCTCCAAGGTCTCGGTCGAGCCGTCGTCCTTGGTCACCTCTACGGTTCCCTTGCCGGTGATCTTACCGGTCCCGACGACGCCGGTGACTTTATTCTTCTTGAACAGATAGGCGATGCCGTCGACATTCGACTTCACCGTCTTGTCCTTGTGACCCATCATCGTCGGCAGATCGAGCTCGGGGCTCACCTTGATGCCGAGATCGGCAAGCTGATGGCCGGCTTCGTGAAAGCGCTCCGAGGCATGGAGCAGAGCCTTGGACGGTATGCAGCCAACATTGAGGCAGGTGCCGCCATAGGTCTTGCGCTTCTCGACGCAGGCGACCTTCAGGCCGAGCTGCGCGGCTTTGATGGCGCAGACATAGCCGCCTGGCCCCGAGCCGATGACGACAAGATCATAGGTGTCAGACATGGTGTGCCGTTCCTGTTCGAAATTCGTATTCAACGTGTCTGTTTATGTGATCGACCCTAATGCGGCGATTCGCTCTTTCGCACCACCGATCAGGAGCCCAATCCGACGATCGAGACGCGAAGCTCATTGCAAGCCCCGTCAGGACAGTTGCCTCTTGCCTTATCGAAACTTAGCTCGGTCGATTGCAAATGCGCAGCTTCGATCTGCAGGGGACGAAAAGGCGGCTCCGCCTGAACGCTCGGCTGGACGAGACGGGTCTGGTAGCAACCAGCGAAGATTTTTCTATCACCGTTCGTGGAGAGCGATTCGATGACGGTCGGAACGCTCGAATAGACGGTGCCCGCCGCCCCCTCAGAGACAACGTCGCCGAGTTTCACGCGAACGCTTTTCGTCGTCTCACAGCCCGAAGCGAATGTCTCGAAATCGGCGCGGCCAGACTGGCCCGTGAAATAGCTCCACGCTCTCAGATATTCCTGTCGATCGATCGCATTATAGAGCGACTTGATCAGCGTCTCCGGCGAGGAGCGGTCGTCCATATATTCGGGGATGGTCTCGCTTGTGGTCGCCGCCGCGAGCGTCGGTGTGGCTCCGCTTATCGCGATCATGAGAGTAACAAGATCGAAGGCTTTGGGACACTTCCTCATGGCAAGATCGACCTCGCTCCAGAGACGTCGAGGATCGCGCCAGTCGAATAGGACGCTTCGGACGAGGCCAGCCAGAGGATCGCCTTTGCGACTTCTTCCGCGGTTCCAGCGCGTTTCATAGGGAGCGTCGGCGCAAGATCGGCGACCCGGTGCGGCTGACCGCCGGACGCATGAATTTCGGTATCTATGATCCCGGGCCTCACGCCATAGACGCGGATATCCTCCTCCACGACCTCCTTGGCGAGGCCCACCGTGAAGGTGTCGATCGCGCCTTTCGACGCGGCATAGTCGACATATTGGCCCGATCCGCCGAGCTTGGCGGCGACCGAGGAAACACTGACGATTGCGCCGCCCTCCCCGCCACGACTCTTCGACATGCGGCGGACGGCTTCGCGAGCACAAAGAATACTTCCGGTCACATTGACCCGCATCATCCGGTCGATGCGCGCGATGTCCATCTCGGCGACGGTTTGAGCGCGGTAGACGATCCCGGCATTGTTGACGAGACCCGAGAGACGCCCGAAGCGATCGGCAGCCTCGAAGAGGTGAAGCACATCGCGCTCCTCGGCCACATCGCCCTTGACCGCGATGGCGCTGCCGCCAGCCGTTTTGATCGAGGCGACGACATCCTCGGCTGCAGTCTTGTTCGACACGTAATTGACGACGACCGCATAGCCGCGCTCTGCCGCAAGGCGCGCGGTCGCAGCCCCAATTCCGCGCGAGCCTCCGGTGACGATCATGACATTGGCCAAGACATGTCCCTTCGCGTCTTCGTCAATCCACCGGCGTCAGCGTCAGACGCGCGCAGTCGATATAAACGGGAATCTTCGTGGTCTTGTCGACGCTGGCCGTCTGAAGCTGCTCCATCACATGGACCCGCCGGGCGAGTGTCCCCTAAAAAGCCGCGGAGCCAGCCTGGATCGTCTCCGGACCGAGCTTCTTCGAAGCGAGAGATGCGCCGACGGCGGCGGCCGCCGTCAGCGTCAGATTGCGAAGGATCTCAGAGACATCGACCAGGGTCTTCATCTCGAAAATCCTTCACCCCCGGATCAAAGATCGAGAATCAGCCGCTCGGGATCTTCCAGGTTCTCCTTGACGCGCACCAGGAAGGTCACGGCCTCCTTGCCGTCGACGATCCGGTGGTCGTAGCTGAGCGCCAGATACATCATCGGGCGAATGACCACCTGGCCGCCGATCGCCATCGGCCGCTCCTGGATCTTGTGCATGCCGAGAATGCCGGATTGGGGCGCGTTGATGATCGGCGTCGACATCAGCGAGCCATAGACGCCGCCATTGGTCAGGGTGAAGGTGCCGCCCTGCATGTCGGCGACGCCGAGCTTGCCGTCGCGGGCGGCCTTGGCCAGACGCCCCAGCTCCTTCTCGACCTCGGCGATGGTCATCTGGTCGGCGTCGCGGATGACCGGGACGACAAGGCCCTTATCCGTGCCGACGGCCATGCCGATATGGCAGAAGTTCTTATAGATGATGTCCGTGCCGTCGATCTCGGCATTGACCGCGGGGATCTCCTTCAGGGCATGCGTGACCGCCTTGGTGAAGAAGCCCATGAAGCCGAGCTTCACGCCATGCTTCTTCTCGAAGAGATCCTTGTATTTCTTCCGCATTTCCATGGTCGCGGTCATGTCCACCTCGTTGAAGGTGGTCAGCATCGCGGCCGTGTCCTGCGCATTCTTCAGACGCTTGGCGATGGTCTGGCGAAGCTTGGTCATCTTGACCCGCTCTTCGCGTGCCGCGTCGTCTGGCGCCGATTGCGGACGGGCCGCAGCCTGGCTCGGCTTTTCCTGGGCCGACGATGGCGCCCCCTTGGCGACCGCTTCGAGAACGTCGCCCTTCAGGATCTGACCGTCTCGGCCCGAACCCGAAACCTGCGACGCCGAAACGCCCTTTTCGTCCATCATCTTGCGGGCAGAGGGTGCCGGCGGGCGACCCGCACTTTGGTCCCGCACCTCCTCGCGCGCGGTCGCACCAGCGCCCGGGGTCGGCGCGGCGGCCTCACTCTTCGGGGTCTCTTGGCCGCTTCCGGCAGACGCGCCTTCTTCGATCTTCATCAACAGCGCGCCAACCTGCACATCGTCGCCTTCCGAGACGAGCACTTCGCGGATGACACCGGCGACGGGCGACGGCACTTCCTGAGCGGCCTTGTCGGTCTCGAGTTCGAGGAGCGCCTCGTCGACGGCGACCGCTTCGCCGACCTTCTTGAAGATCGAACCGACCTGGGCCTCGGTCACGCTTTCGCCTGCCGCCGGAACATTCACCTCGACGAGCTTACCGCTACCCGAGCCGCTTGCCTGCGAACCGGACGCTGATTCACCGCCATAGCCGCCGGCATCATCGGACGCAGCCTCCGCTTTCGCCTCGTTCGAAGGCGCCTCGGTCGCGTTGTCCGTGCTGGTGGAGGAGCCCTCGCCTTCGCCGAGCGTGCCGATCAAGGCACCAACCTCGACAGTCTCACCTTCCTTGGCAACGATTTCCTGCAGAACGCCTGCGGCCGGCGCGGGCACTTCGACCGTGACCTTGTCGGTCTCCAGTTCCGCAATCGTCTCGTCCTGCTCGACGCGATCGCCGACCTTTTTGAACCACTGGCCGATCGTCGCCTCGGTCACGGATTCTCCGAGGGTCGGAACTTTGATGTCGGTGCTCATGACTTAATGGTCTCTCGCCGTCTCGTATCGGTCGGATAATGGCTGATGGGAAACGCGCCGGCGATCAGCCGAGCGCGTCTTCGAGGAATGCTTCGAGCTGCTTCATATGGGTGCTCATCGTTCCGGCGGCCGGAGACGCGGCAGCCGGGCGGCCGGCATAACGCACTCGGCGCTTGTCCGCCTCGATATGGTCGAGCACCCACTCGAGATAGGGATCGATGAAGGACCAGGCGCCCATATTCTTGGGCTCCTCCTGGCACCACACCATCTCGGCCTGCTTGAAGCGCGACAGTTCCGTGATCAGGGCCTTGGCCGGGAACGGATAAAGCTGCTCCAAGCGCAGGAGATAGACGTCGTCGACACCGCGCTTCTCGCGCTCTTCGTAAAGGTCGTAATAGACCTTACCCGAGCACATTACGACGCGGCGAATCTTGTCGTCCGGAACCAACGAAATCCCACCATCCTTGAAGCGCTGGGCGTCGTCCCACAGAAGGCGGTGGAAGCTCGTATCGCCCGACATCTCGGAGAGTTCGGAAATCGCCCGCTTGTGGCGCAGCAGTGATTTCGGGGTCATCAGAATCAGCGGCTTGCGGAAGTTGCGCTTCAGCTGACGGCGAAGGATATGGAAATAGTTGGCCGGCGTCGTGCAGTTGGCGACCTGCATGTTGTCCTCGGCGCAGAGCTGGAGGAAACGCTCCAACCTCGCGGAGGAATGCTCCGGTCCCTGGCCCTCATAGCCATGGGGCAGCAGCATGACGAGGCCGGACATGCGTAGCCATTTGCGCTCGCCCGACGAGATGAACTGGTCGATCACCACCTGGGCGCCATTGGCGAAATCGCCGAACTGGGCCTCCCAGAGCGTCAGAGCGTTGGGCTCGGAGAGCGAATAGCCGTATTCGAAGCCGAGCACCGCTTCTTCCGAGAGCATCGAATTGATGACCTCGTAGATCGCCTGACCCTTGGAGACATTGGCAAGCGGAACGTAACGCTCCTCGGTTTCCTGATCGTAGAGAACCGAATGGCGCTGGGAGAAGGTGCCGCGCTCGCAGTCCTGACCGGACAGGCGGACGGGATGGCCTTCGGAGACCAGCGAGCCGAAGGCCAGCGCCTCGGCCGTCGCCCAATCGATCCCCTCGCCCGAGTCGATCATCTTGGCGCGGTTGTCCATGAAGCGTTGGACCGTGCGATGGACGTTGAAGCCATCCGGCACGCGGCAGAGCTTGGAGCCGATGTCCTTCAGCGTCTTCATCGGAACGCCGGTCCTGCCACGACGCGGCTCGTCCTCTTCCTCGGCGCGGCGCAGGCCCGACCAAGCCCCGTCCAGCCAATCCGCCTTGTTGGGCAGATAGGCTTGACCGGCCTCGAATTCCTCGTCGAGCTTCTGACGCCATTCGGCTTTGCGCTTATCCACGTCCTCCTCCGAGAGGAGGCCTTCGGAGACAAGCTTCTTGGCATAGATTTCCAGCGTCGAAGGGTGATTGCGGATCACCTTGTACATCTTCGGCTGGGTGAATGCCGGCTCGTCGCCTTCGTTGTGACCGAAGCGCCGGTAGCAGAACATGTCTATGACGACCGGCTTGTGGAACTTCATCCGGAATTCGGTCGCGATCTTCGCCGCATAGACCACCGCTTCCGGATCGTCGCCATTGACGTGGAAGATCGGTGCCTCGACCATCTTGGCGACGTCCGAGGGATAGGGCGAGGAGCGCGAGAAGCGCGGATTGGTTGTGAAGCCGATCTGATTGTTGATGATGAAGTGGATCGAACCCGCGACCCTATGGCCGCGAAGTGCCGACAGATTGAAGCATTCCGGCACAACGCCCTGGCCGGCAAAGGCCGCATCGCCATGAAGCAAGAGCGGCAGAATGCGCCCGCGGGTTTCCAGCGGCACGATATCCGTGCGCGTCGCGCCGGCGATCTGGTCCTGCTTCGCCCGAGCCTTGCCCATAACAACCGGATCGACGATCTCCAAATGCGAAGGGTTCGCCGTCAGGGATAGATGGACATTGTTGTCATCGAAGGTGCGATCGGAAGACGCACCGAGATGGTATTTGACGTCGCCCGAGCCTTCCACATCCTCGGGCTTGAAAGACCCGCCCTTGAACTCGTGGAAGATGGCTCGATGCGGCTTGGCCATCACCTGGCTAAGGACGTTCAGGCGGCCGCGATGGGCCATGCCGAAGACGATCTCTTTGAGCCCCAGCTGACCGCCGCGCTTGATGATCTGCTCTAGCGCCGGGATCAAAGCCTCGCCGCCATCCAGGCCGAAACGCTTCGTCCCCTTATATTTGACGTCGAGGAACTTCTCGAAACCCTCGGCTTCGATCAGCTTGTTGAGAATCGCGCGCTTGCCTTCGTCGGTGAAGGCGACGCCCTTGTCCGGCCCCTCGATCCGCTCCTGGATCCAGGCCTTCTCCTGCGGATTGGAGATATGCATGAATTCGACGCCGAGGGTCGAGCAATAGGTGCGCTGGAGGATCTCCAGCATCTGGCGGATCGTCGCGAATTTCAGGCCGAGGACGTTGTCGATATAGATCTGCCGATCGTAGTCGGCCTCGCTGAATCCATAGGCCTTGGGCGACAACTCGTTGTAATCGTCGTCGGCGGGCTTTGCGATACCGAGAGGATCGAGCTTGGCGTGAAGATGGCCGCGCACGCGATAGGCGCGGATCAGCATAAGGGCGCGCACCGAATCCTGGCGCGCTTGGTTGAGCGCGGCCTCGCTCAGCTCGACACCCTGCTTCTGGGCTTCCTTCTTGACCTTCGTCTCGATCTTCTGGTCGACCGCGCCCCAGTCGCCATCGAGAGCGGAGACGAGTTCGCCATTCTGCGCGATCGGCCAGTTGGTCCGCTGCCAGGACGGGCCGTCCGCATTCTTCTTCACGACGGCCGCGTCGTCCTTCAGGCCGCCGAAGAAATCGCTCCAGTCCTGCGAAACGGAGGACGGATCGGCTTCATACTGCGCGTAGAGTTCCTCGATATAGTCGGCATTGCCGCCATAGAGAAACGAGGTCTCGGCAAAAATATCGTTGGCTTGATTGCTGCGTGCCATCTGGACGTTGCGGTGCCCGGCGAAGGGGCCCGCCTCCTCGTTCTGTTACCGAATGCAGAACCCGCTGGGTTCTGCCCTTGCATCCTGTTCAAAACCCTGCCGCAACGGCAAGGCCATAACCGCATTTTAGAAGCGGCGCGCGATCTCGGCAGGCAAATAGAACGTGTTCATGGTTTGCCTATCGCCGAGCCTCAGCGTCATGCCGTCATAATGGGCGGCTTCGTAGCCTGCGGGCAGATGGGCGAGCATGTCGACATCGTGCCGCGACTCCAGCATAACCACCGGGCGAGCGCGCTCCAGAAGAGCCCGGCCACCGTCGAGAACGTTGGGCTCGAAGCCTTGCACGTCGATCTTGACGAAGACAGGGCTCAAACCCGGACATTCTGCATCGAGCGTCGAAACCTGACAGGTGACCTCGCGGATCGTCACCTTTTGAGGGTCGAAACCGGCCAGATTGTCGGCGCTCAACCAGCTTTCCGCCTCGGCTCGATCGAGCGAGGCGAGGCCGTCAAACATCCAGCCATTATAATAGGGAATGAAAAGAGTGAATTCACCAGGGCGATCGCCGAGCGCGCGCTGGCGAATCTCCACATTCGCATCGGCCTTGAACAGGTCCTTCAAGTCGTCCGCGAGCTGAGGATTCGGCTCGAAAGAGATGATCGGCGCGCGGGGAAGCGTCAGCCGCACCGCATCGATGCTCTGCCCGCGATTGCCGCCAATATCGAGAATGAGGCCGCTGGGATCGAACCCGAGCGCCCTCAGCGCTTCGAAGTCCTGTTCGAAAGGACGTTTGAGGCGGCGACGCACGCCCCGCTGGACGGCATTCTTCAGTCCGAACAGCCAGGGCGCCCGAACCTGGGCACCCCGAATCTGACGCGCGATCGCCTCTCGCATGGTGGTCAGCCCTTCAGGACTTCGACAAGGGTCTTGCCGAGCTGGGCGGGCGAGGGCGACACACGGATGCCCGCAGCCTCCATGGCCGCGATCTTGTCTTCCGCGCCGCCTTTGCCGCCGGAGACGACGGCGCCGGCATGGCCCATGGTGCGGCCCTTCGGCGCGGTGCGTCCGGCGATGAAGCCGACCATCGGCTTCTTGCGGCCCTTCTTCGCCTCGTCAGCGAGGAACTGCGCCGCGTCCTCCTCGGCCGAGCCGCCGATCTCGCCGATCATGATGATCGACTTGGTCGCCTCGTCCGCCAGGAACATTTCGAGGACATCAATGAACTCGGTACCCTTGACCGGATCGCCGCCGATGCCGACGGCCGTCGTCTGGCCGAGACCGGCATTGGAGGTCTGGAAAACGGCCTCATAGGTCAGGGTACCGGAGCGCGAGACGATGCCGACCGAGCCCTTCTTGAAGATATTGCCCGGCATGATGCCGATCTTGCACTCTTCCGGTGTCAGAACGCCCGGGCAGTTCGGGCCGATCAGACGCGAGGATGACTTGGCGAGCTTGGCCTTCACCTTGACCATGTCGGTCACGGGAATGCCCTCGGTGATGCAGGTGATGAGGTCGATCCCCGCCTCGATCGCCTCTTCGATGGCCGCAGCCGCGCCTGCCGGCGGGACATAGATCACCGAAGCGCTCGCGCCGGTCTTTTCCTTGGCTTCAGCGACCGAAGTAAAGATCGGCAGCTCGGCGCCAGCTTTCGCGCCGGCCCCCTCGCCCGCGGTCCAGGTCTCGCCGCCCTTCTTGGGATGGATACCGGCCACCATCTGGGTGCCGTGATAGGCGAGCGCCTGCTCGGTGTGGAAGGTGCCGGTCTTGCCGGTCAAGCCCTGCACAATGACCTTGGTGTTCTTGTCGACCAGAATGGACATGGGTTGATACTCCTTGACGGTCACCCAGCTCAAAGAAGAGGGCGTTACAGAAAGGGATTGATCGCGGTCACCGACCCGTAGACCTGATCATGACTGAGGTCTTCGGTGTAAAGCGTCTTGGCGCCGAGACGCTCCGCAGCGGCGATGATGGCGCCGTCCCAGTAGGAAATCTTGTAGCGCTGGGAAAAATCGATCCCCGCAAGAACGAGCCTGTCATCAACGACGACAAACGGCTTTCGCCCAAGCAGCGAAACCCATCGCCGCGCCTCTTCCGGAGAAACCGGCACCGGCTTCGTACGGACGGCATTTGCATAAAATTCAGCGAGAACCTGACCGCTGGTACCGAACTGCGTCGTGAGGAGACCATGGGCAACTTCCCATTTCGCCGGCTCGCTCCACTGAGCGCTCGCAGCGTAAATGAGGATGTTGGTGTCAAGAAAGACATCAGCGCCAGCGATCAAAACGCGGCTCTCCGGAATAGGTCTCTTCACGACTGGGACGCCAGCTCCCCATATCCGCCTTGCTTTCACGAGAGAGCTTCAGAAGCTCTTCGGTAATCTCGTCATGCTCTTGCTCCAGCGCCACGAGCCGCTGCAGATAACTGCGCACCATCTCGTTGACGCTCGTGCGCTTCATCGCAGCGAGAACCCGGACCTTGTCGAGCAGGTCCTCATCGATCGCGAGAGTGATGTTTTTCGCCATGGCAACCCCACACGGATTATGTGCTACACATAACCCGTGTGGCTCCCATATTCAAATCGAAAAGCGCCTCAGCCGACAGCCGCGACGATCTTCTGGGCCGCGTCGTCGAGATCGTCGGCCGCCGTGATGGCGAGGCCACTCTCATTGAGGATCGCCTTGCCCTTCTCGACATTCGTGCCTTCGAGACGCACGACCAGCGGCACCTGCAGGCCCACATCCTTCACCGCCGCTACGACGCCCTCGGCGATAACGTCGCAGCGCATGATGCCACCGAAGATGTTGACGAGAATGCCTTTGACGTTCGGATCAGCGGTAATGATCTTGAAGGCGGCCGTCACCTTCTCCTTGGACGCACCACCGCCCACATCGAGGAAGTTCGCCGGCTCTTTGCCGTAGAGCTTGATGATGTCCATCGTCGCCATGGCGAGGCCGGCACCGTTCACCATGCAGCCGATATTGCCGTCGAGTGCCACATAAGCGAGGTCGTATTTCGACGCCTCGATCTCCTTGGCATCCTCTTCGCTCTCGTCGCGCAGCGCCTTGATGTCGTCGTGACGGAACAGCGCGTTACCATCGAAAGAGACCTTGGCGTCGAGCACCCGCAGATGACCATCGGTCATGACGATGAGCGGATTGATCTCCAGAAGGCTCATATCCTTCTCGACGAAGGCCTTGTAGAGGATCGGGAAGAGCTGCATCCCATCGACCTTGGCCGCGCCACCGAGCTTCAGTGCATTGCAGAGCTCTTCGGCATTGGCCGCCGTCACGCCCGCGACAGGATCGATCGGCAGAGTGAGGATCTTCTCTGGCGTCTCTTCGGCGACCGTCTCGATGTCCATGCCACCTTCGGTGGAGGCGACGAAGGCGATCTGACCGACCGTACGGTCGACGAGCAGCGAGAGATAGAGTTCGCGATCGATATCGGCACCATCCTCGATATAGAGGCGGTTGACCTGCTTGCCGGCATCGCCCGTCTGCTTGGTGACGAGCGTGTTGCCCAGCATGTCCTTCGCGTTGGCGACGACCTCTTCGACGGACTTCGCGAGGCGAACACCGCCCTTGGCATCGGGCCCGAGTTCCTTGAACTTGCCCTTACCGCGACCGCCGGCATGGATCTGGCTCTTGACCACATAAAGGGGGCCTGGAAGCTGCTTGGCAGCAGCCTCGGCTTCGTCCGCGCTGGTGATGGCAACACCGGAAGCGACCGGCGCGCCATAGCCCTTCAGGACTTCCTTGGCCTGATATTCGTGAATGTTCATGAAAGTGTCCTCGTCCCTTGCGGCGAGCAGAGTTAAAAACGGGCCACCTACAAGAGGCGGCCCGGACAGGTTCGATCAGCCGAGATTGGGCGCGATGCCGCGGCAGGCTTCCATCAGGCCCTTCACCGAATCCACCGACTTGTCGAAATTGGCGCGCTCGTCCGTGTCGAGTTCGATCTCGATCACGCGCTCGACGCCGCCTTCGCCAATGACGCAGGGCACGCCCACATACATGTCGTTGAGGCCGTATTCGCCCTTGAGCGCTGCGGCGCAGGGCAGAACGCGCTTCTTGTCCTTTAAATAGGACTCGGCCATCTGGATCGCTGAGGCGGCCGGCGCGTAATAGGCCGAGCCGGTCTTCAGAAGGCCGACGATCTCGGCGCCGCCGTCGCGGGTGCGCTGGATGATCTCTTCCAGGCGCTCATTGGTGCACCAGCCCATCTTGACGAGATCGGTCAGCGGAATGCCGGCAACGGTCGAATAGCGGGCGAGCGGAACCATCGTATCGCCATGGCCGCCAAGCACGAAGGCGGTGACGTCCTCGACCGAGACCTTGAATTCGGATGCGAGGAAATGACGGAAGCGCGCCGAATCGAGGACGCCAGCCATGCCGACGACCTTATTGGTCGGAAGACCGGAGAACTTCTGCAACGCCCAGACCATCGCGTCGAGCGGATTGGTGATGCAGATGACGAAGGCGTTCGGCGCATATTTGGCGATGCCGGCGCCGACCTGCTCCATGACCTTCAGATTGATGCCGAGAAGATCGTCGCGGCTCATGCCGGGCTTGCGGGCGACACCGGCGGTGACGATGCAGACATCGGCGCCTTCGATCGCGGCATAGTCGTTCGCGCCGGAGAAAGTGCCATCGAACCCTTCGACCGGACCGGACTCGGCGATGTCGAGCGCCTTGCCCTGCGGCGTGCCTTCCGCGATGTCGAAGAGAACGACGTCGCCGAGGTCTTTCAGACCTGCGAGATGGGCAAGCGTTCCGCCGATCATGCCGGAACCGATCAATGCGATTTTATTGCGGGCCAAGGTCGAGCCATCCTTCTTTCAGGCGATGCCCAAGGGCCATGGATCGACATCCACGCCGGGCACCTTCTGCGATTGACACCAGTGCCGCGCCCGCATTCAATACAGGTGCGCCGTTACGTCAGGTGGCGATCCGTCAAGAGACGGCCGGCCGAAGCAGGCCTGAACCCAACTGTCGAAAGTTGGACTCCAACGATGCGCCACCTATTCGGCGTCGCAATATACCGCACCTGAAATGCAATCAACCGCCCCAAAAGTCGCTTCAACAAACTCAATCGGTTAGAGACAACGGGACTTACGTAAACGTCAATATGAACCGTCAATGATGTCAGTGGGAAGCCGGCTACAGCGGTAATCCGCAAGGAGCTTTAAGTTTTTTCGATAAACGCCTCAAAAATCGAATTGAGGCTTACGAGGAAAGGTCGGATCGCGTTCCTTCATAGGCTGACCGGTGGCTCATCACCGTTGGAGCGGCAGGGGTTCGAAGGCTCGACAAGCGCTTCTTCAGCGCAGAGCGACAAGGGTTCGACCGAGCGGCGCAGGACCTGCCCAAGGCCTATGAGACCCTCATTCGCCGGAATTCTCCCCGAAATTTCGGCACATCGCATCCGACACGTGCTTCGAGGTGAGTCGATTCGACAATCGCCTCTCCCCGGAAGGGCTATGCCTCGCCTTTGTCGTGGCTGAAATAATCCTCACTGCGCATCTCAAAGAGTCGGGACACCGTGCGCTCGAATTCGAAGCGCTCCGTCCCCGATGGCGCGGTGTAAAGCTCTTTGGCCGGCACTTCCGCCGAGAGGATGAGACGCCGGCGCCCGTCATAAAAGGTGTCGACCAGATTGATCAGACGTTTGGCCTCATTGCGCTGGGAGACGTCCATGGCGGGGACATTCTCGACCACGACCGTATGGAATCGGCGTGCGAGAGCCAGATAGTCCTGGGCGCCAAGCGGTCGCTGAAGGAGATCACCGAAAGAGAAGCGCGCTGCACCATTGCCGGCGCGCGGCACCGGGATTGTCCGGCCCTTGACCGACAATGAGGCAGTCCCCTCCTTCTCGCCCGAAAGAAGCGTCGTCCAGACCGCGTCGATCCGAGCAACCGCTTCCTCACCGAGCGGCGTGACATAAAGGTCTTCCGAACCGATTGCGGCAAGCCGATAATCCTCGGTGCCGTCCAGGGCCAAGACTTCGACATGGTCCTTAAGCCTGTCGACGAAGGGCAGGAAGAGGCCGCGATTGAGGCCGTCCTTGTAGAGATCGTCCGGCGCCACATTGGAGGTCGCGACGAGGACGACACCCTCGGCAAAGAGGGCGTCGAAGAGCCGCGAAAGGATCATTGCGTCAGCAACGTCCGTAACGGAGAATTCGTCGAAACAAAGGAGCAGGCTCTCTCGAGCAATCTGTTCGGCGACCGGCGGGATCGGATCGTCCTGCTTGGCCGTACCGTCGCGAACCTTGTCGCGATGCGCGCCGATACGATCATGGACGTCGCCCATGAAGGCGTGGAAGTGGACTCGACGCTTCTTCGAGACCGAACTCTGGCGGAAGAACATGTCCATGAGCATGGTTTTTCCGCGCCCGACCGATCCATGGACATAGAGGCCGCGGACCGGCTCGCGCTTACTCTTCTTGCCGAACAGCCAGCCAAGCGCGCTCGACTTGGTCGCAAGGCTCGTCGCCGAAAGGTCCTTGTCGAGCCGGTCGAGGCGATCGGCCAGAAGGCGCTGGGCCGGGTCCGCCTCTATCTCGCCGGTGCCGATCAAATGCTCGAGGGCCGTCCGCACTGGACCCCAATTCTTGCGATCGCTTTCGAAACGGCTTGCGGGCATTGGAACTCCGGTCGGCACTTAAGAGATACCGTCTCCATAGCGAAGGTGCAGCCTCGGCTGCAACGCGTCGCCTCCACACTCCGTAGGCGGCTATATGACGCCCGACGGCATCATCCCTGAAACTTCACTCAGCGCAAGATGATGCGATCGCATCCTTGCGATGATGCGAAAGCGCTTTTCACGCTTCCGCTCGATGCTCTAGAAGCACGAAGGACAATCAAAGGCGTAAGAGGATCATTATGGCAGGCAATGCCGGGCGGCGCGATGCCACGATCGAGCGGACCACCAAGGAAACGGCGATCCGCACGCGAGTCGATCTAGACGGGAGCGGCCGCTCGACGATCGAGACCGGCATCGGCTTCTTCGACCATATGCTCGACCAGCTCTCGCGCCACTCGCTGATCGACATGGAGATTGAGGCGAAGGGCGACCTGCATATCGACGATCATCACACGGTCGAAGACACCGGTATCGTCATAGGTCAGGCGATTCGCCAAGCATTGGGCGACAGGCGCGGGATTCGCCGCTACGCCTCGCTCGATCTCGCCATGGACGAATGCCTGACCCGCGCGGCGATCGACGTCTCAGGGCGGCCTTTCCTGGTGTTTTCAGCCGAGTTCCCGCGAGAGAAGATTGGCACCTTCGACACGGAGCTCGTGCGCGAGTTCTTTCAGGCCTTTGCCCAGAATGCCGGCGTGACCCTCCACATTACAAACCTCTATGGCGCGAATGCCCATCATATTGCGGAGACCTGCTTCAAGGCCGTGGCGCGGGTGCTGGGCGATGCCATCGCCATTGATCCGCGCCAGGCGGACCTTGTCCCGTCCACGAAGGGAATGCTGGCGTGAGGCTCGCGCGCTGGATTGTCTTGGAGCCGCCTGGTGGCGGGCCATCCGACAGCGGAGGGGCGAAGCCAAGCGAGAATGCCCGCTTCATCAAGGATCGCTTCTCACCGCTTGCCTTCTTCTTCACGTTTCTCTGGCTCTTCTGGCACCGTCTCTGGATCGCAGGTCTCGTCGTCCTCGGCCTCGACATCGGCCTTTATGTCCTGATGGCCGGGTCGGATCTTGAACTTCTCTCCTCCGCCATCCAGATCGGTCTGGCGCTTCTGATCGGCCTAGAAGGCAGAAACCTCGTCTGCGAGCGGCTGCGCTGCAAAGGTTGGCGCGAGGCGACCGTCATCCATGCCGGCAATCTGTCAGAGGCCGAGACGATCTATTTTCACGGGCAGAGCCCCGTGCTGGAGGGGGCCGGCAACAAGCGCGCGCTGAAGAGAACGCCGCCACCGGTAAGCCCGCCAGTCACCCTGCCCTGGACTGCACCGACGCCGCCCGCCTCGCCCCCCAGCGCCTGAAGCCCATCGGAGACATTCATGCAGACCGTTGCGATCATCGACTACGGCTCCGGCAATTTGCGCTCGGCGACCAAGGCCTTCGAACGAGCGGCCCGCGAAAGCGGGGTCGATGCGGATATCATCCTCACCGACGATGCCGAGGTCGCCCGCAAGGCCGACCGGATCGTGCTTCCGGGGGTCGGCGCCTATGCCGACTGCCGCGCCGGGCTCGACGGGGTCTCTGGAATGGCTGAAGCCCTGCAAGAGGTGATCGAGACCGCTGGCCGCCCCTTTCTGGGCATTTGCGTTGGCATGCAGCTGATGGCCGAACGGGGCTTGGAGAAAGCGACAACGGCGGGTTTCGGCTGGGTAGACGGCGATGTCGTCAAGATCGAGCCGGACGATGCGAAGCTGAAAATCCCCCAGATCGGCTGGAACACGCTCTCCGTCGTCACCGACCACCCGCTTCTGAACGGAATCGAGACCGGCCCGGACGGGCTCCACGCCTATTTCGTCCACTCCTATCACCTGGCCGCGGCACGCGCCGACCAGTTGGTGGCAACGACCGATTACGGCGGCGATGTCACTGCCATGGTGGCGAGCGGCAACAAGGTCGGAACGCAGTTCCACCCTGAAAAAAGCCAGACGCTCGGCCTCAAGCTGATTTCCAACTTCCTGACCTGGACGCCTTGAAAGCTATGCCAATTCTCTTCCCAGCCATCGACCTTAAGGACGGTGCTTGTGTGCGCCTCAAACTCGGCCTGATGGACGAGGCAACTGTGTACAATGCCGATCCCGCGGCCCAGGCCCGTAGCTTTCAGGCTGATGGGTTCAGCCATCTTCATGTGGTCGATCTCAATGGCGCATTCGCTGGCACCGCCATCAATGGCGAGGCGGTCGATGCCATTCTCACCGAGGTCGGCGGGTTGATGAAGGTCCAGCTCGGCGGCGGTATCCGCACCATGGCCGATATCGAAAGATGGCTCGGCAAGGGCTTGGCGCGCGTCATTCTCGGAACGGTCGCCGTGCGCGACCCCGATCTCGTCATCGAGGCCTCGCGCCGCTTTCCCGGTCAGATCGCCGTCGGCATCGACGCCAAAGGCGGCAAGGTCGCGGTGGAAGGCTGGGCGGAGACGTCCGAACTTTCGGCCATCGAACTCGCCAAACGCTTCGAGGACGCCGGCGTCGCCGCGATCGTCTATACGGATATTGACCGCGACGGCGTCCTTGCCGGCATCAATTGGGAGGCGACGATCGATCTGGCCGAAGCCGTCTCAATCCCGGTCATCGCCTCGGGCGGCCTTGCCTCGATGGCCGATGTGGTTCGGCTGACGATGCCGGACGCCGCCCGCCTGGAAGGCGCCATCTCCGGCCGCGCTCTCTATGACGGCCGCATCGATACGAAGGAAGCATTACGGGTTCTCGGCGGGGACTGTTGACGGAGGTTCCAGCACCGCATTTTGGCTGAGCCAAAGAGGCAAACTATTCCGGCGCCAGCCCACTCTTCTCCAAGACCTCGCCGACGAGATAGAGCGAGCCGCAGATGAGGAAGCGGGGGGCAGGCTGGACCTGCCAGTTGTCTGAAACAAGGCGCAGTGCGGCCTCGACGCTCTCGACTGCTTCGCCGTCGAGGCCTGTATCGAGAGCGAATTCGGCAAGCTCTTCCGGATCGATCCCGGCGTCGGTCGTCGAAAGCGGCACGGTCAGGACGCGCCGGGCGATCCCGCCGAACGCCTCGAAGAACCCCGTCGGGTCCTTGGTGTTAAGCATGCCGCAGATGAGAAAGAGCGGCCGGGACACCTTGTCTTCGAGATTGGCGAAAACCTCCGAGATGACCGCCCCGGCGCCCGGATTGTGCCCGCCATCGATCCAAAGTTCGCCGCCGGGAACCATCGCGTCGAAGAGCGGGCCCGAGGTGATTTTCTGTAGACGACCTGGCCATGAGACGGTTCCCATGGCAGCCGCGATCGCGTCTTCGCTTGGATCGAAGCCGGCGCTGCGAAGCGCCGCGATGGCCGTGGCGGCGTTCGACAGCTGGTGGCGTCCGGGAAGCCTCGGCAGGGGAAGATCGAGCAGTCCGATATCGTCCTGAAAGACCAGACGTCCGCGTTCTTCGAAGGCGAAGAAGTCCTCGCCATAGAGTTTGACAGGCGCGCCATTGCGGTCGGCGATCGATGTGATCACGTCGACGGCGACCCGCTCGCTCTGCTGGCCGATGACGAGCGGCACGCCGGGCTTGATGATCCCCGCCTTTTCCGCGGCGATGAGTTCGACCCGGTCGCCGAGGAAGGACTGGTGGTCGAGGGATACCGGCGTGATGATTGAAACGGCCGGGCGTTCCAAGACGTTGGTCGCGTCGAAGCGCCCGCCCAGTCCGACCTCGATTACGGCCACATCGGCCGGGTTTTCCGAAAACAGGAGAAACGTCACGGCCGTCAGCACTTCGAAGACGGTAATGGAATCGTCGCCATTGGCCCGGGCAGCGCGCATCACCGCGTCGGCCAAGACATCGTCGGCGACCAGACGGCCCGGCTCGCCCTGGCGGCCCAGCCGGTATCGCTCATGCCACGAGACGAGATGGGGCGAGGTGTGCACATGGACCGAACGGGTGTCGGCTTCGAGGATCGCGCGGCAAAAGGCGGAGACCGACCCCTTGCCGTTGGTTCCCGCCACATGGACCACGGGCGGCAGACGCTTTTGCGGATCGCCAAGCTTGGCGAGCAGCTGGCGAATTCGATCGAGCGAAAGATCGTAACCTTTCGGATGGCGGGCAAGGAGCCGCTCGATCTCCATGGTGGCGAGGGAAGTGGTCGTCATATCCTCACGACTTATGCCAGCCGAAGAGGGTTTGCAAAGCGCAAACCCCTTCAAGAGATCGCCATTGGGGTGTTTTCAAACCACGCCGTGACGGAGGGTCGCATCGCGATAAGACACGGCGGAAGACCAGCCTGAAAGGCGGCGCAAGATCGCGCCCCGCAGGATATCAGCTCGGTTGCGCCTCGGCTTGTTTGACGTCCTTCTCGGTCAGGCTCGCCGCCTCAACGCTGCCGTCGCTCGACGCGGCCGCATCCGCCGGCGTCTTGGTCAGGAGTTTCAAAAGCCCGGCGATCTTCGCCTTCAACTCATGGCGATGGACGACCATGTCGACCATCCCGTGCTCCATCAGATATTCGGCCCGCTGGAAGCCTTCCGGCAGTTTTTCGCGGATCGTCTGCTCGATGACCCGGGCCCCGGCAAAGCCGATGACCGCGCCGGGCTCGGCGATATGCACGTCGCCAAGCATCGCATAGGAGGCCGACACGCCGCCTGCCGTCGGGTTGGTCAACACGACGATATAGGGAAGTCCCGCTTCCTTCAGCATCTCGACGGCGACCGTCGTGCGTGGAAGCTGCATGAGAGAGAGAATGCCCTCCTGCATGCGGGCGCCGCCAGAGGCAGAGAATAGGACCAGCGGACGGCGCTCTTCGATCGCGGTCTCGAAGCCGCGGACGATAGCCTCGCCCGCCGCCATGCCGAGAGAGCCGCCCATGAAAGCGAAATCCTGAACCGTCGCGACGATTGGCAGACCTTCGATCGCACCCTTTGCGACGAGAACCGCATCATCCATCTCGGTCTTGGCGCGATACTCCTTCAAGCGATCGGTGTAGCGCTTAGAATCCCGGAATTTCAGCGGGTCGCTCGCGACTGGCGGCAGATCAATCGTCTCGAAGGCGCCGTCGTCAAAGAAGGCCGTCAGCCGGTCCTTCGCGCGAATCTTCATGTGGAAGCCGGAGGACGGGACCACCCACTGATTGGCTTCGAGATCCTTGTGAAACACCATTTCACCGGTCTCGGGACATTTGATCCAGAGATTGTCCGGCACTTGCCGAGGACCCAGAAGGCTGGAGAATTTCGGACGGACGTAGTTGGTGATCCAGTTCACGGGGCTCAGGCCTTCGTCAGCATGTCTCGTTTCAGTGTGCGGATGTGGTCTATCCGTCAGGCTTTCGCAAGTCGCGCGGCAGAAACACCCTTCGAGAGCTCGCCCACGATGCGCAGGACGTCGGAAACTGTCGTCTCGCCCGCATGTCCGTTCACAAGCGAGGCCTCGATCGCCGAAACGATCGCCGAGCCGACGACGACGCCATCGGCTCCCTTGCCGATCTCCTCGGCCTGTTCAGCCGTCCGGACGCCGAAGCCGACGCAGACGGGAAGACTGGTATGGCCCTTGATCCGTGTGACGGCAGCCGCGACCTTGCCGGCGTCCGGGGCAGCTGCGCCGGTGATCCCGGTGATCGAGACGTAATAAACGAAACCGGACGTGTTCTTCAGCACAGCCGGGAGGCGCTTGTCGTCGGTCGTCGGGGTCGCAAGGCGAATGAAGTTGAGCCCGGCCTTCAGAGCCGGCAGGCAGAGCTCCTCGTCCATTTCCGGCGGCAGATCGACGACTATGAGGCCGTCAACGCCGGCATCCAACGCGTCACGGACGAAAGCGTCGACGCCGTAGATATAGATGGGGTTGAAATAGCCCATGAGGATTAGCGGGGTCTGTGCATCGTCGTCCCGGAAGGAGCGGACGATGTCGAGCGTCTTCTTCAGGCTCGCACCGGCCTGAAGCGCTCGAAGGCCCGCTTTCTGGATCGAGGGACCATCGGCCATCGGATCGGAGAAGGGCATGCCAAGTTCGATAATGTCCGCACCGGCGCCCGGCAGAGCCTTGACGATGTCGAGCGACGTCTGATGATCAGGATCGCCTCCCATGACGAATGTCACGAGCGCCGGACGTCCCTCGTTCTTCAATTTCGCGAAGCGGTCCTCGATGCGTGTCGTCATGGCTGTCTTTCAGGCGCTGTCTTCGGGCGAACCAGGGCCGGTTTGGAGGTCGCCTTGATGCGACCGGCCCAGTCTGTGTGATGCGCTCCTTACGCCATTCGCCGCAGCCATGCCAAGCATAAGCCGCCTTTGGCCTCATGCTTTCGCCCGAACGCAACCCACCATTCGCATTTGGCATTGATGGCGCGGACATTAGCTTTCGGGTTAGGTGTTCAAGCCTCGCCCGTACAGGTCTCGACGATCCAGGCGACTGTCGCCTCGTCCGCATAATCGGGCTTGAAACCGATAATAGCGGGTGTCTCGTAACTGTGGCTTTCACGGATCACCGCCGCGACCTTGTCGAAAAAGTCGCCACGCGTCTTGATGACCAGCGGGCTTTCATCGCCTCGATGCTGCTTGCCGCCATACCAATAGCGGCTGTCGATATCCTTGCCGATCTGGCAACAGGCCGCGAGCTTCGCGTCCAGCAATTGATGCGAGAGCTGACGCGCCTCCTCGAGAGTCGAGCAGGTCACGTGGATATCGACGATTTCAGTCATGATCGGCTGCCATTCGGTTTGCTGCCACCCAAGGGGTCAAAACCGGACATAAGATCGGTATGAGACTGTTCAATCCTTCAGCCAAGGGTGACGGCCGGAGATTGACGTCACAAGACGCCTTCTCCGCTATCGTAAGGGATGAAGCAGGTCTCCGGCGTCAGAGATCGACGCCCAGATGTTTGGCGGCGGTGAAGACGTCCTTGTCCCCTCGCCCGCACAGATTCATCAGGATGATCTGGTCCTTGTCCATCTGCGGAGCGCGCTTGACCACCTCTGCGAGCGCATGGGCCGGCTCCAGTGCCGGGATGATACCCTCGGTGCGAGTCAGAAGCTGGAAGGCCGATAGGGCCTCGTCATCCATGATCGGCACATAATCGACGCGGCCGGTCTCCTTCAGCCATGAATGCTCAGGCCCGATGCCGGGATAATCGAGACCGGCGGAGATCGAATGGCCTTCCTTGATCTGCCCATCTCCCGTTTGCAGGAGATAAGTGCGATTGCCATGGAGGACGCCCGGCGAGCCAGCCGTCAGAGACGCGCAATGCTCTTCGCCGTCGAGGCCCTTGCCGCCGGCTTCGACGCCGACGATGGAAACGTCCTTGTCGTCGAGGAAGGGGTGGAACAGGCCGATCGCGTTTGAACCGCCGCCGACGGCGGCCACGAGCATGTCCGGCAACCGGCCTTCAGCGGCGAGCATCTGCTCCTTGGCCTCCTTGCCGATCACCGACTGGAACTCGCGCACGAGTTCGGGATAGGGATGCGGGCCGGCGGCCGTGCCGATCAGATAATAGGTCGAATCGACATTGGTGACCCAGTCGCGCAGCGCCTCGTTCATGGCGTCCTTCAGCGTGCCATGGCCAGCCGTCACCGGTTTCACCTCAGCGCCGAGCAGCTTCATGCGGAAGACATTGGGCGCCTGACGCTCCACGTCGGTGGCGCCCATATAGACGACGCAAGGCAGGCCAAAGCGGGCACAGACCGTTGCCGTCGCCACGCCGTGCTGCCCGGCCCCGGTCTCGGCGATGATCCGCGTCTTCCCCATCTTGCGGGCGAGCAGGATCTGGCCAAGGCAATTGTTGATCTTGTGCGAACCGGTGTGATTGAGCTCATCGCGCTTGAAATAGATCTTCGCGCCGCCGAGTTTCTCGGTCAGCCGTTCCGCGAAATAGAGCGGCGACGGCCGGCCTGTATAAGTCGCGTTGAGGCCGTCGAGCTCGCGCTCGAACTCAGGGTCCTTTCGCGCCGTCTCCCAAGCCTCCTGCAGATCGAGGATCAGCGGCATCAGCGTCTCGGCAACGAAGCGGCCGCCGAAAATGCCGAAGCGACCATCCTCGTCGGGGCCGGCGCGGAAGGAATTCGGTGTGAGAGGCTGGTTCATCGTCTTGGAGACCTTCAATTCAAAAGGGGCGCTTGGCAAACGACATGATGGGCGATCAAGCGGCGCGCTCAAGCGAGCGTTCGAGAGCGTCGAAAAACGCATGAATGCGCCCGATATCCTTGACGCCCGGCGCGCTTTCGACGCCAGACGAAATATCGAGGCCGGCCGGACGCGCAATCCGCAGCGCATCCGAGACATTGTCGGCGTTCAGACCACCGGAGAGCATGAAGCCGATCGCGGGGTCAAGCGCTGCAAGGATCTGCCAGTCGAAGGACAGCCCATTGCCGCCCGGCAGCACCGAGCCTTTTGGGCGCTTGGAATCGAGAAGCAGCGCGTCGGCGACCGGCCGATAGGCGTCGACTGGCAAGAGATCGTCATAGGTGGAGACGGCCAGGGCCTTCATGACTTTCAGGCCAGAGCGATCCTTGATGGCGGCGACGCGCTCGGGGCTTTCCTTGCCATGCAGTTGCAACCAATCCGGCCTGACCTCACCGCAGATTTTGTCGACGAGATCGTCACCCGGATCGACAGTCACGATAACGATCTGCGCCCGGCCGCGCGCGATCTCGGCGAGCTCCGCCATCGCACTCAAAGCCAGATGGCGCGGGCTTCGTTCGAAGTGGACGAAACCCACATGGCTCGCGCCGCGCAAAATCGCCGCATCCAGTGCCTCAGGGGACTTCAAGCCGCAAATTTTCACGTCGAGCGTCAAAGCGCCTCTCTTTCCGCACCATTCCTCTCTGCAAAGCTATACACCCGGCAAAGGGCCAAAATCGACCCTTTCGAGCGGAGCTGGAGCCAGATGACGCGGAGCAGCGGAATATAAGCGCTCAAATCATAAACCAGTTGAAAGACGCGACGGATTAAGCGTGCGAATCTACCCGAACCTCGCGCGATGGAGACCGCCCGTGTCCACCGAATCCGATCGAGAATTGGCCGAGCTTGTCGGTGACGCGCTTCGATCCCTGGAGATCGTCAGAGCCCCCAAAAGCGACGAGAGTTATGGCCGCATCCTCGGTGAACTCGCCGATGGCGGAGAAGTGACGTCGATCGTTCCCGCCGAAGCAGATCGGGAAAACGGCGCGGCTTCTTGATCGTTCGCGTGTTCATGATCGATTGCTGACGAACGAGCCGAACGTTCCCTGACCGGCTCCGCCGAGGTCATGCGACTGCAGTCCCTCGACCATTCTCTTTCAACCAATCGCCAAGCCGACGGAATTGGAACGCAGGGCAAAGAAGTGCGTGCCGGTTTGTCGGCCACCCGGCGAGGCGTCAAAGCCATCAACAGCATCTGCCGGCGCCGATTGATCGCCTGACGCTTTAGTCCTCCGCGTCGTGTCCCTGATCGGATGAGACCGCGGGTCCGGGAATCACATAACGCCCAGACAGCCAGCGATTGAGATCGACCGACTTGCAGCGATCGGAGCAGAACGGAAAATGCACGCGATCGGCAGCGCGGCCGCATTCCGGACAACGGCGCTTCGGACGAAGCGGCGTCACCTTGGCGTTGTCACCACTCATGCTCGCACCTCCTGATCGCCTCGAATCTCGGCGGCGTCCGTTTCTTCCGTTTCGGTGACGCGCTCGTCCTCCGTCTCACGGAGCGCCTGCGAAGGACCGACCTCGTCGTCCTCATCAAGCGACAGGCCGCTCCGTGAATCGATGTCGTAGCCCTCGCCGGACAGAAGATTGACCGTCTCATAGAGAGGCAGTCCGACCACATTCGAATAAGATCCCACCAGACGAACGACGAAGGAATCCGCGCGCCCCTGGATTGCGTAGCCGCCCGCCTTGCCCCGCCATTCGTCCGAGGCGATATATCGCTCGATATCGATCCGCGAGAGGCGCTTGAAGCGCACGCGTGTCTCCACCAAGCGCTGGCGCAAGGCGCCGCGCGGCGTAATCAGAGCCACACCCGTATAGACCCGATGCGAGCGCCCCGACAGCATTCGCAGACTCGCCACCGCATCGTCGATGATCTCGGCCTTGGGAAGGATATCTCGGCCGACGCTGACCACCGTATCGGCGGCGAGAATATAGGCGTTGGCATAATTCAGCTGATCGACGCGCTTGGCTGTCGCCAAGGCCTTATCCTTTGACAGGCGCTTGGCCAGCGAACGTGGGTGTTCGCCGCGCGCCGGGGTCTCGTCGAGATCGGCGGGCATCATCTGGTCGGGCTCGATTCCGGCCTGCTGGAGCAAGGCCAGGCGCCTCGGCGAAGCAGATGCGAGAACGAGCATGAAAGGCCTCGGGCGTCGTTGAGCGAGTAAAGAGCGGTCCGATCCGAACGGCTCTCACTTGAAGCGGTAGGTGATCCGACCCTTGGTCAGGTCATAGGGAGTCATCTCGACGAGGACCTTGTCACCGGTCAGAACGCGGATGCGGTTCTTGCGCATGCGGCCCGCCGTATGGGCGATGATCTCGTGGTCGTTCTCCAGCTTGATGCGGAAGGTCGCATTGGGCAGGAGCTCGGTGACGACACCGGGAAATTCCAGGACTTCTTCTTTAGCCATTCGCTATCCTAACTCATATCCTGACGACGACGAGCCGCCCAAGGCGGCCCGCGAATATCCATCTGTGGCGCGCATTCAGCGCGTCATCTAAACGGGGATTGGGCTCTAGATCGTAAGAATCGGGAGAAAAAGCAAGTTGCGCCAATGAGAATGGCACCCTTGGACCCGAACGCGACCGGCAGAACAGGCGGCGAGTCTAATTGCATGGGAGGCGCGCCGACATGAAAAGGCCGGACATCTCCCCCGAGATGCCCGGCCACGGCGTCCCCCGCCGTCGATTCGTTGCCGTCAGCCTTATCAGCTGAACATGGCCTCAACGTTGCGCAAGCCGCTCATTGCCCTGCTTGACGATGACCTTGGCCTTGAGCGGAACGCGCTCATAGAGATCGATCACGTCCTGGTTGATCATGCGGATACAACCTGACGAAGCGGCTGTTCCGATCGTCCACCATTCCGGCGTGCCGTGAATGCGGAAGAGCGTGTCGCGACCGTTCTGGAAGAGATAGAGAGCACGGGCGCCGAGCGGGTTGGTGAGGCCTGGCTCCATACCGCCATTGCGATACTCTTCGAGTTCCGGCTTGCGGTCGATCATCTCTGCAGGCGGATGCCACTTAGGCCAATGCTGCTTCGAATTCACGTAGGCATCGCCCGCCCAGGAAAAGCCGGCGCGGCCGACGCCGATGCCGTAACGCATCGCCATGCCGTCGCCTTCGACGAGGTAGAGGAAGCGATTCGGCGTGTCGATGATCACCGTGCCGGGCTCGTGCTGAGCACCCTCCGGGAAGGAGACGCGCTGGCGCAGATATTGCGGATCGATCTTCTGCGCGGGCACGGCCGGCAACGCATAGCCATCGTCGACCATGGCGGCGTAGTCGGGATTGGTCACGGCATTGACGCTGCCGCTGACCGGCATGGACGTCGGCGCGGTATAGGCCGCAGCGACCTCCGCGGACATTGGCGGGACGCTGACGACCTTCGAACGATTGGTCGCCGAGCAAGCCGACAGCGCCGCAAGCGCAAGGAGGACCGCACTGGCCCTGAGAATGGAATGAGTCGTCATCAGTCTGGCCACTTAAGGTGATGGGCCGCGCATTAGAAGCGCGCTCTACGGGTCCTGGTCGTTACGCAACGCGAGAAACAAGGCGCATCCAGGACGAAGCCTTCGTGAAACTGGATAGGCGCCTGCGACTTGCGAGGCAATGTCGAGAGCATGGCATTCCATGGTTAAGAAAGGTTTTGTTGCGATGCCGACACAGTTGACGCCCCCCACTTTCGCCTCATCTCACGCCAGAGGGTCGCCAGACGCGCGGCAGCCGAAAAAGACGAGGACGATCATGAACATCGGCGAAGCGTCGAAGCGCTCGGGCCTGCCGCCGAAGACGATCCGATACTATGAACAGGTAGGGCTGTTGCGTCCGCGCCGCGCGTCCAATGGCTATCGGGACTATGGCGATCGGGACATCCATATCCTTCGCTTTCTGCAGCGCTCGCGCTCGCTCGGCTTTTCCATCGAAGAAGCCCGCCATCTCCTCTCCCTCTACGCCGACGAGAATCGCCATTCCCAGGACGTGAAGACCGTGACCCGGCGACGCATTAGCGAGATCGATCGGAAGATCGAGGAATTACAGAGCCTAAAACGCGCGCTTGCCGAACTCGAAGAGCGCTGCCACGGAGACGCCGCTCCCGACTGTCCGATCCTGGAAGAAATCGGCGGTGCGAAGAAACTCTGACAAGCGGCTCCGGCCCTTCGACAATCGGACGTTCGTTCTTCTTTTGTCTTGCCGCGTGATTCGTCTTGCGCCATAAACGATCCATGCCCCTGGTCTCGCCTTTCCCATACGAGCCTTTAATCGACGGTCGCCAATCGGATCGTGCCATGATGGTCCGCAGGGGTGTCCAACGTCTGATGATTGCGCGGCGGGTATCCGTGCTTCCCGAACTCTCGCTCGCTTCGGGACGGCGCGCCGATCTCGTCTGCCTGTCGGAAAAGGGCGAGATCACAATCGTCGAGATCAAGACGTCGATCGAGGACTTTCGCGTCGATACGAAATGGCCGGACTACCGCCTCCATTGCGACAAGCTTTACTTCGCCACCCATCCCGGCGTGCCGCGCGAGATCTTTCCCGAAAGCTGCGGGCTCATCGTCTCGGATGGTTATGACGCCGAGATTCTGCGGGAGGCAGAGGAAGATAAACTCGCTCCCGCGACGCGCCGCGCCATGACGCTGCGCTTTGCCAAGGCCTCGGCAGACAGGCTCCTGAACGCGGAATGGGCCGCCAATCCGTTCTTTACGGACTGACGGCCCCGCCAAAACGTCAGGCGATGCTTCCGACTACGGTCAACGCGGCGCGCGCTTGGCGAGAATGCGCTGCAAGGTCCGGCGATGCATGGAAAGGCGCCGTGCCGTCTCAGAGACGTTGCGGTCGCAGAGCTCGTAGATGCGCTGAATATGCTCCCAGCGAACGCGGTCTGCAGACATCGGGTTCTCCGGCGGCTCCGGTCGCTCATCCGGTTCGCGCATCAAGGCGGCAATGACTTCGTCGGCATCGGCTGGCTTTGCGAGATAGTCGATCGCACCGAGTTTCACTGCAGTCACGGCCGTCGCGATATTGCCATAGCCGGTGAGAACCACCGCACGCGCATCCTCGCGCGCGCTGCGCAAAGCCTGGACGACATCGAGCCCGTTGCCGTCGCCAAGCCGCATGTCGACAACCGCGTAGGCGGGAGCTGACGCCTTGAGAGCCGCGATGCCCTCGCTGACGCCTTCGGCGGTGGTCACCGCAAACCCGCGCTGTTCCAGAGCCCGGCTGAGCCGTTGCAGGAAGGGTCGATCGTCATCGACGAGAAGCATCGACATGTCACCGGTAGGCGCCATGGCGGGGCGTGGAGCGAAGGCTGTTTCTGTCTGCATGGTCAACTCCCATTCGCGGCCCGGTCGAGCAGTATCGCCGGAGAGGACGAAGCACGACTGCCGAGGTTCAACGTGCCTTCGGCAGCGACGGACTGCCAAGACCCAGACCGCCAATGCTCCTAGCAAAGAACTGTTCATGTCTGAATTGGTCCATGCAACCGCTCCGTTCAATGGGTAAATTCGTTTGGATGCGACCGTTCCGGCTAAATGTTCCGTGATCGCAAACCGAAACTTGATTCGTTCAGGGACATTTCGCTTCGATGAAGAGCGAGGTTTGATCCCAATGCGCGTCGAGACGGCCCCAAAACCGTTCCGGCGCTGTCTAAGCCCATTCGCTCGCTCAGACGTCGGGTTCGTCGAGATCGATCCCATAGGGGTGTACGGCTTCGAAAGCCGATCGGGTCCAGGCGATAGTGACGATCGCACCCGATGCGCCATCATATTCGCGATTGGCGAAGGTGATGTCCGCCCCAGATCGCTCCAGGAGCGTTTTGGCGATGAAAAGGCCCAAGCCAAGACCGCCGCCATTGCGCCGCTCGCCGCGCAAGCGGTCGGACATATAGGGATCGCCGATCCGGGCGAGCACGTCGGGATCGTATCCCGGTCCATCGTCGGCAACGGTGATCGTCACACGTTCGTGGCTCCAGGCCGCCCGAATCGTGACAGAGCCTGATGCGAAATCCACCGCGTTCTCGACGATGTTGCCGAGGCCGTAGACGACGCCGGCATTGCGACGCGTCACGGGTTCGGGGCCGTCGCGTTCGACTTCGACCGAGATCGAGACGCCGAAATGGCGATGGGGCTCGGCGACTTCGTCGATCAAGGCGAGCATCGTCAATTGCGCCATATGGCTCTCCGACGATGACGAGAGCGAGGAGAGCCGACGCAGGATTTCGCGGCATCGTTCCGATTGCTGCAAGAGAAGATCGACGTCTTCGCGCATCGGGCTCTCGCGTGGCACCGTCCGCGCCATTTCCTTCGAGACGAGCGCAATCGTCGCAAGCGGCGTGCCCAGCTCATGGGCGGCCGCGGCAGCAAGGCCGTCAAGCGCGGAGAGATGTTGCTCGCGCTGGAGTACGAGCTCCGTGGCACTGAGCGCGTCGGCGAGAGCTCGGGATTCGGCTGCGACGCGATAGACATAGGTCGCCGAGAAGATCAGCGTGCCGACGATCGCATACCAAAGGCCCGCAACATAGATCGGCGGCAGGGAGAAAATCACGCCATCGGGCCATGGCAATGGCAAGTGGAAAACCGCGAGAAGCGTCGCGGCCAGCGCGGCCAGCACACCGAGGCCGAGCGTCGTCGCGGGGGGCTGGGTCGCCGAGGCGATCAGAGTCGGGACGATCAAAAAGACCGAGAATGGGTTGTGGATGCCGCCGGTCAGAAAGAGGAGGCCGGTTGGCTGGAGAATGTCGAATGTCAGAACCCCAGCCGCCGCCATCGGCGACAGGCGCCGACTCGCCGGGTATCGTGCCGTCAGCCAAAGATTGAGGCCGATGGACATCGCGACCAGGCCGAGACAGGCCCAGACGGGGAACGGCCACCAGACACCCCAGGCGACAAAGACAATCGTGGCGACCTGCCCGGCGACCGAAAGCCAACGCAGGCGCACGAGGGTCGCCAGCCGTAGACGCTGGCTTTCCCGCATCGTCGTGGTGAAGCTCGGCAGGCTCAGATTGAAACTGTCGCGATTGGTCGCATCCATGGATGGCGGGCCCCTATATGGCAAACCGGCGGCGGTGACGGGCGCCCGATGCGCGAGCGATAGGCAGTCGCAGGATCTACAGGCTTCCGCGTCCCGCAGACATGGGGCGCAAAGGCGCAGGCGCCAGGACCCCTCCTCTCCTCAGATGCGGACGACTTTACCGTTCCCACCCATGACCGGCCGCCCGCGACGCACTTTCCGGACCGACCCTTGCGAAGTGGAACCAATCGGCCTCGGAGGCGCTAACGGGGCACGCAAACACCAATCGAAGGGAGGCCCCACTCATGGCCCTCGACAGTCTCAAGGACCTCTATCTCGACCAGGCCGAGGACATATTCAGCGCGTGCAAGCAGTCCGAGGCCGCGACGCGCGAGCTCGCCTCGGCCGCCAATGACAGCGACCTAAAGAAAGCGCTCGAAGCCGGCGTCGATGGCATAGAGGACGGCATGAAGACGCTGACCGAGATCATCCGCAGCCACGGCGGCGATCCGAAGGGCGAATTCTGCAAGGGCATGGAAGGCCTGGTAAAGGAGGCGCGTGCCCATGGGATCGAGGAGGAGATCAGCGATCCGCACGTCCGGGACGCCATGATCATCACCCAATATCAGCGCATGACCCATTATGCGATCGCCGGCTATGGTTGCCTCCTGGCCTTCGCCGATCGTCTTGGCCTCAAGGACGATGCCGAGAAGCTGCGAAAGGCGCTTGAAGCCACGCGTCATGGCGACAAGACCATGACGGAGCTCGCGACCGGCGGCATCAACAAGGCCGCGGCCTGATCGGCTTTTATGAACGGCCGATCGTCGCTCAGACGATCAAGCAAAAGAGGGCTGTCGGTTCCGACCGGCGGCCTTTTTTTTGTTTTGGCCAGCATGCCTCGTCGATCAGCGTTTTTCATCTCTTTTTGGATGTGTCGATAGACAGACGAGTTACCCACCTGCTCCGCCCAATGCTAAGCAATACCGTCTAAAGGCAAGCTTTCTTAACCAATAGAAGGCAGGATGTCCGATGGGACCAGCCGGGCGGATGGCGAAGACCCTGTTGCAACTTCTCGATCGAAGCTCTTAGCAGCCACATCCGTCAGGCGATGAGGGTGGGACACGGTACGACAATGCGATTCAAGACTCCCTTTTCGGGCTCGGACGCCGAGCATATCCTGGAAGCCGTCGGCAAGACGCTGATCATGATGGAAATGGATCTCGACGGGACGATCCGCTCCGCCAACAAGATGTTCTTCGACTATTTCGACTTCGATGCGAAGACGATCGCCGGCCGACCGCATTCGACCTTTCACGACGCCGACTATGCGGCGAGCGCCGAATATCGAACGATGTGGCAAAAGCTCGCGGCAGGCGAATTCCAGTGGTGCGAAGCCAAGCGCCGGAATCGCTTGGGCGAATGGGTCTGGATGCAGGTCTGGTACTACCCGATCCTGGGTCGAAACCAGAAGCCCTACAAAATCGTCATGCTCGCCGCCGATGTGACCTATGAAAAGGTCCAGCATGCCGAGGCGCAAAGCCAAATCGACGCCATCGACAAGGTCCAGGCGATCATCGAATTCTCGATCGACGGGACGATCCTGAGGGCCAATCGCAAGTTCCTCGACTGCATCGGCTATGAACAGAACGAGATCGTCGGCAAGAAGCACGCGCTCTTCATCGACCCTGCCGAGGCCGGGACGCCTCAATATCAGGAGCATTGGCAGAAGCTGACGCGCGGTGAAGCGGTGACGGGTGAGTTCCGGCGGATCGGCAAGGGCGGACGGGAGGTCTTCATCCAAGGTTCCTACAACCCCGTCTTCGATATGCAAGGGCGCGTCGCCAAGGTGGTGAAATACGCGACCGAGGTGACGGGTCGAGTGATCGCCGTCAGGGCGATCGGAAACGGTCTGCGCGACCTTGCCGTTGGCCAGGTCACGCAGCGTATCCAGACCCCCTTCATTTCCGAACTCGAACAGCTGCGGACGGATTTCAACGCCTCGATGCAGGCTTTGGAGGACGCACTTCGCCAGGTCGGCGAAACCGCCTCCTCGATCAGCGGCGCAACCTCGGAAATCCGCGTCGCGTCGGATGATCTGTCCCGCCGCACCGAACAACAGGCGGCCTCGGTCGAACAGACGGCTGCTGCGCTTCAGGAACTAAGCGATACCGTCCGTCAGTCGACCCAGAAAGCCGTCCAGGCCGGCGATCTCGTTACGCGCACCAAATCGGGCGCGGAGAAATCCGGCGAGGTGGTGCGCCACGCCGTCGAGGCGATGAGCAAGATCGAAGCCTCCTCCGATCAGATCGTCTCGATCATCGGCATGATCGACGACATCGCATTCCAGACCAATCTTCTGGCGCTGAATGCCGGCGTCGAGGCCGCGCGTGCAGGTGAGGCTGGCAAGGGCTTTGCCGTTGTCGCCCAGGAGGTCCGTGAGCTTGCCCAGCGCTCGGCGAATGCGGCCAAGGAGATCAAGGATCTGATCAATCAGTCGAGCGAGCAGGTCAAGGAAGGCGTCGGCCTCGTCGGCGAAACCGGCCGCTCCTTGGAGACGATCGTCGCCGAGGTCAAAGCGATCGACGAGAATGTACGGGCGATCGTCGAAAATGCCCGCAATCAGGAGACGGGTCTTTCGGAGATCAACAAGGCGGTCGGCTCCATCGACGAAGGGACCCAGCAGAACGCCACGATGGTCGAAGAGACCGCCGCAGCCTGCGGGCATCTGGCATCTCAGGCCGGCGATCTGACCGAGCTTCTGAGCCGTTTCGACATCGCCCAGACCAAGGCGGCAAGCCTGGCACGCCCATCGGCGCCTCGCGCGGCATCGGGTTTTACGCCCGCCGCTGCCAAGCCGAAACTGCCGGCGGCAAAACCGACTGCCATTAAGGCGATCAAGCCGGCTTCCGCCGTCTCGCGGCCGGCCGCATCGCCGGCCCGAAAGCTGGTCGGCTCCCTGGAAAACGCCTTTTCGGGCGGGCGTCCGGCCGGTGGGTCCGGCGGCGGCGCGGCAAGGGCCGCGACCGCACGCGCCGAGGACAGCTGGGAAGAATTCTGATCGGATAAGCCGATCACCACCTCTCGGTCGAGCGCGCCCGGCTGACACCGTCTGCGCTCATGCTTCGGGTGCTCGGTTCCGAGACCGGAAAATCCTCAGCGGTCTGAACCATTCAGCATAGGGGGCTGCGAACCGACGCGTTCGTGGCCCCTTTTCGTTGCGTCTCGAAGTGCGGACGAATGGTGGTCAGCGTCTTGCCCGCATGAGGGAAAGCGGCTCAGACGCCGCTTCCAATCCCAAACGATCGCTCGATCGATCAAAACCCGAAGATATGGGTAGCGATGCCGAAGATTTGCGGCGGCTCGGCCCCTTGCCGGCTGGCGAGATCGCGCGAGGTTTGACCCGTCACGCAGGTCATGGCGTGCCGATGCCGGCCGAACGCTTCGCATCGCACCGCTTTCGAGCCTGATCTCACCTCCTGCTTCGCTTTTCGGGCAATTGATGGCTGACTTTCTGACCGACTATTCGGCCTATGTGGGACTTGCGATCATCGTCGCCGTCTTCGTCGGCTTTGCTTTGGAGCGCTTCCCGCCGGAAGTGATCGCTTTGGCGGGCGCCGTCTCCTTCATGGTGCTCGGCTATATGAACAGTGCCGAGATCTCGACGGTCTTCGCCAACCCGGCGCCGATTACCATCGCCGCCATGTTCGTGCTGTCCGGCGCTCTCTTGCGCACGGGAACCCTCGAAGCGGCGGCCAGTTGGCTCGTATCGCGCGTCGACGAACGTCCGGCCGGGACGCTGATCATCCTGACGATCGGCGTCATGATCGCCTCGGCCTTCATGAACAACACGCCGGTCGTCATCGTCATGATCCCGATCATGGTCGAGATCGCGCGGAAGCTGAACATGGGTTCATCCCGGCTTTTGATGCCTTTGTCCTTCGTCACCATTCTCGGCGGGACCTGCACCCTCATCGGCACCTCGACAAACCTCCTCGTCGATGGTGTGGCACGGCAACAGGGCCTCGAAGCTTTTTCGATCTTCGAGATCACGCCGATCGGCCTTTTCTCCGCCGCCGTTGGCCTCGTTTATCTAACGATCGCCGGCCCGCTTCTTCTCCCGGACCGCACGAGCCCCGATCAGACCCTCGACGAAACCGGCGAGGACAAGTTCCTCACCGAGATCGTCGTGCGGGACAAGTCCAACGCCATCGGCCGAGCGGTCAAGGATATCGGCAGTCTGGCCGCCCGGGGCATCAAGGTGGTGGCCGTCAAGCGCGGCAACGCCACCTTCAGACGCGAGATCGCCGATATCGTCGTGGAAAAAGCCGATCGCATCGTGCTGTTCGCCACGGCGGAAGAGTTGTTGACCCTCAATAACAGCGAGAATTATCGGGTCGCCCGCGTTTCGCGCCAGAACGAGAGCGAAGACCGGGTCGTGGTCGAAGCGACCGTCGCGCCCCATCGGCGAGGGATCGGCCGCAAGATTGCCGAACTGATCGGAATTTCCGGCTCCGGCGTCGCGGTTCTTGGGGTCCAGCGCCATCGCCACAGCCCCGGCCCGTCGCTGCAGGAAACCCGCCTTCGCCCGGCCGACAGGCTGCTTTTAGAAGGTCCGGCCGATGCCATCGCCCAAGTTGCCGAGGCCAATGATCTGATCGGCGTCGATATTGCCAGGGCCCGGCCCTTTCGCCGCCATAAGGCACCGCTGGCAATCGGAGCACTCGTCGCCGTCGTGGCCCTTGCCGCCTTCAATGTGGCGAGCATCCAGGGTCTCGCCTTTGTGGCCATTGCCGGCCTTCTCCTCTTGCGTGTCCTCGATTCGGACGAAGCCTGGCGTTCGATCCGGGCCGATCTCCTCATCCTCATCTTTGCCATGCTCGCCATTGGCGAGGGTCTTGCGAGGACAGGCACGGTCGACCTCATCGTGTCCATCGTCGAACCAGCGATCGCGAACGCTCCGCCCTTCGTCGTCCTACTTCTGATCTATGCCCTCGCATCGCTCCTGACGGAGATCGTCACCAACAATGCGGTCGCCGTTATTATAACGCCCGTGGCGATAAGCCTCGGCAACTCAGTTGGGATCGAGCCACGCGCGCTGGTTGTCGCGGTCATGTTTGGTGCCTCGGCCTCCTTTGCGACCCCGATCGGCTATCAGACGAATACGCTCGTCTATGCGTCCGGCAACTACCGTTTCATGGACTTCGTGCGGATCGGAGCGCCGATGAACATCATCGTCGGCATTGCGAGCTGCATCGCCATTTCGTTCTATTACGGCACCTAGAGCGCCAGGCGATAAATCAGACTCGCCCGGTGCCCTCTAAATCTTTGATAATCCGCAGGGCTGTCGAAAAACGGTATCCACTTTATCGCACGGTGCGCTAAGGCCCTGAGCCTCAGCGCCACGACCGTCCGCGCGAAGCGCGCGCCTCGCGGATCGTCGATTGGGCGGCGGCAAGACGCGCGATCGGAACGCGGAAGGGCGAGCACGACACATAGTCCAGCCCGGCCTGTTCAAAGAACGCGATCGAGGCGGGATCGCCCCCCTGCTCGCCGCAGACGCCGAGAGAGATGTCCGGCTTGGTGCGCCGGGCCTTCTGAACCGCCATCGCGATCAGTTCGCCGACGCCTTCCACATCCACCGTTTGGAACGGATCGCGCTCGATGATCCCTTCGCGCACATAGGTGGACAGGAAATTGGCGGCATCGTCGCGGGAGATCCCGTAGACGGTCTGGGTCAGATCGTTGGTGCCGAAAGAGAAGAAGTCGGCGACCTCGGCGATCGTATCGGCCCGCACGACGGCGCGCGGCAGCTCGATCATCGTCCCGACCGTATAGGTAAAGCGGCTGCCGCTTTCGGCCGTCACTTCCGCGGCCACCCGGTCGATCCGCTCCTTCACGAAGTCGAGTTCGCGCCTGAGGCTCACCAGCGGCACCATGATTTCCGGCACAACCGCGCTGCCGGTCTTCTCTCCCGCCGCTATCGCCGCCTCGAAGATCGCACGGCTCTGCATTTCGACGATCTCGGGGTGGGAGATCGCCAAGCGACATCCCCGATGGCCGAGCATCGGATTGAACTCTTGGAGAGCGGCGATCCGCTGGCGCACGCTAGCTTCGTCGATGCCGAGCATCTCGGCCGTTTCGAGGATATCGCTTTCCCCTTGCGGCAAAAATTCGTGCAAAGGCGGATCGAGGAGCCGGATCATTACCGGAAGGCCCGCCATGATCTCGAAGAGCTCGATGAAATCGGCGCGTTGGATCGGCAGAAGACCGTTCAAGGCGGCCCGGCGACCCTTTTCGTCCGGTGCGAGAATCATTTCGCGCATGGCGCGGATTCGGTCGCCCTCGAAGAACATGTGCTCGGTCCGCGACAGGCCGATACCCTCCGCGCCGAAGCCGCGCGCGGCCCGCGCCTCCGCCGGCGTTTCGGCATTGGTGCGCACGCCCATGCGCCGAGCCCTATCGGCCATCTCCATCAAAGTCGCAAAATCGCCATCGAGCGAAGGGCGAACCAGCGGCACGGCGCCTTCGATGACCTCGCCGGAGGTTCCGTCAATGGTGATCTCGGCGCCTTCCTTCAGGATCGTGCCGGCCGCGTGGAGTTCACGCGCATCGGAGAGGATACGCAGGGTACCGGCACCGGTGACGCAGGGCTTGCCTATGCCCCGGGCAACGACCGCCGCGTGGCTCGTCGTGCCGCCGCGAATGGTCAGGACGCCCTCGGACACGTGCATGCCGTGGATATCCTCGGGATGGGTCTCGTGACGCACCAGAATGACACCTCGCCCATCCGACGCGAGCCGTTGCGCGGCATCGGACGAAAAGACGATCACCCCCGTCGCCGCGCCCGGCGAGGCCGGCATGCCGCGGGCAAGGACGCGGTAATCGGCGGGGCGCTGGATCGTAGGATGAAGAAGCTGGTCGAGCGAGGCGGCATCGATGCGCAGAAGCGCCTCCTCCTCCTCGATCAGGCCTTCGCGGACGAATTCGACGGCAAGGCGAACGCCTTCGGCGACCGAGCGGCGCGCGATCCGGGACTGGAGGAGAAACAGTTCGCCGTCGCCGACCATGAAGTCGACTTCGACGACATCGCCGAGATGGGCCTCCAGAACCTTCACGCATCGCGTGAGCTCGCCGACCTCGCCCGGAAAGCGCTCTGACGTCTTGCCGCCCAGCTCGCCGAGGTCGATGGGGGCCGCGCGCTCGATCTTCTCCAGGAGATCGCGCGAGCCGAGCAAGAATTCGCCGGTCAGTCGTGAGCGCCCCGTCGCGAGATCACGGGATAACGCACGCCCCCGACCCGAATGCCGGTTGCGCTCGTTGAAGATCATCGCATGGACCGTAACCGCAAGACCCGCATTTTCGGGGATCCCATGCAAAATCCGGTGCGCTGCCGCCGCCGGGCTGCGCCAACTGGCGAAGCTCGCCGAGACGACCTCGACCAGCTGCTCGAAGGGCGTCTGAGGCATGACGACGCCGAGCTCGCTGTCGAGAAAGGCGTGATAGCGTGCCATTAGGGCTCGCCAATCCTCGATCGTCGAAGGCTCACCGCTCCAGCCGCGCTCGGCCGCCTCGGCATCGGAAAGCTCTTCGAACTCGGTCGGATCGGCGTCATGAACGATCTGGGCGTAGCTTTCGACCAAACGGCGATAATTGCGAAAGGCGAAATCCGTATCACTCAGTTCCCGGGCGAGAATCTCCACCGTCCGGTCGTTGAGGCCGATATCGAGCACGCTGTCGGCCAGCCCCGGCATCGCCGTTGGTCCGCTTGTGCGCACGGCCAGGAGCAGGGGCCGCCGATCCCCGTCGAAACGCCGGTCCGTCACGCGCTCCAGCCATTCGACCATGGCGTTGAGGTCCGAACGCAGCGCGATCGGCATCGATTCGCCGCTTGCCTTAGCTTCGCGCCAGGCGGCGGTCGAGATCGTGAAGCCGGGCGGAACCGGCAGATCGAGGGAGGCCAAAAGCGCCAGATTGGCGCCCTTCAACCCCAGGGATTCGATGGCGTCCGCCGGCCTTTCGGCCTCGCCTTTGCGAAATGTGAAAATGCGTTTGGGCATGCGGACCGCCGGGAATGACCTCTCAATGGCGGCGAAACCCTAACGCCGCAGGCTCTTCCCTAAAAGAAATCAGACGAAAGGCCAATCACCGCATCTCGGTCATCCACGACGTCAGAGAGGCGGTGATGTCTTCGTCTGAGACCGAGCCCCATTCCTAAACGAGGGCCCCGGCTCCTCTGCATCAGTTCGAGGGCGTCGCGGCCTCAATCACCGCCGCCATCTGAGGCGCGCTCATCTCGCCTGAATATTTCTTGCCATTGACGAAGAATGTCGGCGTCGCACTGACACCGAACGTGTTCTGAGCGCGCTGCTGGACGGCAACGATCTTCTCTTGAAGTTCGCGATTGTTGAGGCAGGCGACGAATTCGTCCTGGCTCAGTCCCGCCATGCGCCAGATCTTCAAGAGAGCCTCGGAGGCATTCTCGGCACCGGCCCAGGCGCGCTGCTGATCGAACAATACGTCGACCATGGCGGTCCGCTTAGCGTCGTCCCCGGCGCAACGCGCCAGCATGAAGGCAGCCAATGCACGCGGATCAAAGGGGAATTCGCGGATGATCAGCTTGGCCTTGCCCGTGTCGAGATAGGCCTTCTTGATCGCAGGATAGGTCGTCTCGTGGAAGTTTGCGCAATGGCTGCAGGTCATCGAGGCATATTCGACGATCGTCACCGGCGCATTCGGATCGCCGATCACGACGTCCGGCAGCGCCTCTTCGGCCATCAGGTCTTTCACGTCGACCGAACCATCGGCTTCAGGCACTTCGGAGGCCGGCGTGATCGTGGTCTCCGACTTCGACGCATCCGCTGCGCCGTCGCTCGCCGGTGCTGCATTGCCCGTATCGGCCTGGGCGATGAGCACTGAGTCGGGCTGCACAAGCGCGTTGGCCGAGGTCTTCTCGTCGCTGCAGGCCGTCATCGCCAGCAAACCGGCGCCCGTCATCAAAAGCGCGGCCCGCTTGGCGAGGGTCGAGGTGGATCTGGAGGAAGCGTTCGTCACCGGAATTCTCCGTCGTCGCGTCAGGAATGGTCTTTGGCTCGGATGTACAGGGCGGATCGCCATTTTCCAACCGCGCTATTCGGCACCTGGGCGACGAGCAAGCGTCACGAATGCGTCATGGCGAGGGCAGCGCGCTTTCGCGATCTGCGTTCAGTCCCCATCGCGGCGTTTGCGCGAAAGCGTGGCTTCGGCAAAGGCCTTCAGCGTCTCGCGCAGGCCCTCGTCCTCGATATGGCCGGTCATCGCCTCGATACTCTCGCGGTCTGCGGCACTCAAAGGTCGGATCGAGACGCGTCGATTAATCGGGGCCTCCCGAACCGTGCCCTGGACGATTTTTAGACGGGCCACTGCCGCATATCCGTAGAAGCGGTTGACGCGCGAGACCAGTTCGCCGGCTTGTTGCTGGAGGCGAAGCGCCGCTGGGCCCTCGCAGGCGACGATGAGCGTGGCCGGCTCGAAGGCGTTCTCCTCGCCGGGATTACCGCGCGCCGGCGGCCAGGCGAGCTTGATTGGGCGAGACGCGTCGCCCAGTCGAAGGCCGGCGATTACCGGCCAGGCCGCCAGAAGATCGGCCGTCATTCCGGCCTTTCGGCGCAAGACCGGATCCATGACCTTGGAGGCAATGTCCGCCAAAGGCCGTGCACCGAAGCGCCGATCACTGGCCATAACGCATCGTCCTTTAATTATCGGCGTGTCCGACGCCGAAGAAGCCGCCGAAGGCAGCGTTCTCGCGCTTCACAGAGGCCGCCTCATGGTCTAGGCGAAGACATAGACCATGAGCGCAGGCGCTCTCAACCATCGCCGCTCCGCGCCCTTCGCGGATCGGCCATCGTCCAGAGCAGGGACCATCGCGCATTGCGGCTCTATGTCATCAATCTCGATGGATCGACGGATCGATGGGACGGCTTTCAGGAAGCCGCCGAGGGGATGGACGCTGTCATCACGCGCCTGTCCGCCGTCGATGGGCGGACCGTCGATCGCGACGATTGGATCGATGTCGATCACAAGCGCTTCGTCCGATGCCATGGCCGCACGATCCTGCCGGGCGAATATGGCTGCTACCGCTCCCATCTGAAAGCGCTCGACGCGATCATAGCATCAGACGATCGCCATGCGATCATCTGCGAGGATGATATCGCGCCCCATCGTGACATGATCGACATCGTGCGGACAGTGTTGACCGAGAAGCCCGATCTCCACCTTCTCAAGCTCGCCAACCACCGGATTCAGGGCTTCATCCGCCACGGCGGGGCAAGCGAAGCGGCGACGTTCGGCCGATGCGTCCACGGGCCCCAAGGCTCGGCCGCTGCCTATGTGGTGACCAAGGAGGGCGCAAAGAAGCTTCGAGCGGCCCTGGCGACCATGTGGTTGCCCTATGACGTCGCTTTCGAACGCGGCTGGGCGATGAATACGCGGGTCTATACGCTGAAGAATGACGCCGTCGACATCGTGAAGAAGCGCTATCGCTCGACGATCTCTTCGGGCCCGAAGATCAATTATCGCACGACGAAGCTCTTCTGGCTGAAACGGGCGCCGACGGCTGTCTTTCGCGGCATGGACTATCTGGCCCGGGCGAGGTACGCGCTGCGATGAGGGGTCTCGCCGCCCGCGGTTTGCGTGGTCTCTCGCTTCTCAACCTGCTATGCCTGTTCGGCCTCGTCTCGGCGGTCTGGGTCGAGAGCGACTTCTATCGCTACACGGCGCCCTTCCTCCTCCTCGAAGCAATTCTGATCTATTATTTCGTCGATCCGAAACGTCCGCCGATCGGGCCTATGGGATGGCTTTGCGCGGCCTGGGGCGCCTTCGTCGCTTATCGCCTGGCCGATGGCTATCTGATCCACCCTTTGGCGACGACTGGCTCGTCGGAAGGGATCTATCTGTTTCCGCTGATCTATCCGACGCTCGGCTACGCGCTTCTCTTGCATCGGCGACATTTGCGAGTGATCTCGCTCGCCTTCATCCTCATAAGCCTCGTGATGGTCGTGGCGACACTTCATCCCCTTATAGCAATGTCGGGTCTGCGGGCGCCCTTCCTGATCCATCACAACCCGATTCATTCGGCCGTCGCCGGCGGCTTCATCGTCCTTGCAGCCATCGGGTTCGCCCTTGATTGCCTGAGACAGTGGCGCCGATGCTGGCGTTTGCACAAAACGATCCTCGGCCTGGCCTTGGCAGGCACTCTCGTCTCCCTGACCATCATCGGCATTTTGGGGGCCCAATCGAAGGGCGTCTGGATCGCCCTCGCCTTGGCGCTTCCGATCATGGGAATCATGGTCATCGCCGGGCGTAACGGCCGGGGGGCCGGACTGCTCGTCGGTGCAACGCTCCTGGCGCTCACCCTGTTCGCCATCCTCTCGCGCCAGGAGATCGTTCAAATCATCGGACCGAGCGTGACGAGCGCGACCGGCCTCGCTGCATCGATCGGTGAAAGCGGCGATCCGGCCGATGCCTTTCGAGCCGCCATTGCCTCGGGCAGTGTTCCCTTGAGCTTCGAGGAGCGCCTAAAGATCTGGGTCAATGCCTGGGAGATCTGGCAGACCGATCTTCTTCTCGGCACCGGGCTTTCCTGGGACCAGCTTTGGGACGGCACGAGCTATGCCGATGTGGGCTATCGGCTGATGCATAACGGCTATCTGGAGATCGCGGTCCGTTATGGGTTGGTGGGCCTCGCCTTCTATGCGCTCCTCCTTCTATGGGGCCTCTACCAATCCCACCTCTGCGCCAGACGCCGGCTTATCGCGCCGGCTGCCCACGTTCTCTTCACGGCGTCCACGGTCTATTTCAGCCTGACCCTTCTGACCAATTCCAACAACCGTCTTGCGCTTGGCGAATCCTTCATGCTGATCGCCGGCGCCTTCGCCTTTTACTGCCGTTTTGTGCGCTGGCAGGCCGATCATGGGGTTGCGCCGGACGCCATAAGGCACAGGCTCCGGCCATGAGGCGACGCGTGCGAGACACGGCCGGTGCGCAAGGGCGAAGCGGAGCCGCCGCAGCCGTGCTTGCCTGGTACGACACCCATGCCCGGGACCTGCCATGGCGGCGCCCGCCGGACCCGACTGGCCAGGCGCCCCTGCCCGATCCCTACAGGATCTGGCTGTCGGAGATCATGCTACAGCAGACGACGGTCGCTGCCGTGGCGGCCTATTTCAAGGCATTCACCGAACGCTGGCCGACTGTCGAGGCGCTCGCTGCAGCCGACGAGACCGAAGTGACCGCCGCTTGGGCCGGGCTTGGCTATTACAGCCGAGCCCGCAATCTCCATGCATGCGCGCGCATGGTCGCGAACGACTATGGCGGGCGGTTTCCCGAGAGCGCGGCGGAGCTGAAACGCCTGCCGGGGATCGGCGACTACACATCCGCGGCCATCGCGGCGATCGCCTTCGGCGAGCCAGCGCCGGTCGTCGACGGCAATATCGAGCGGGTCGTCACGCGGCTCTTTCGGATCGGCGAGCCGTTGCCCGGCGCAAAGCCGATCGTCCGCGCCAAGGTCGCCGAGATGATGCCGGGCGAACGGCCCGGCGATTTTGCCCAGGCGATGATGGATATCGGCGCGACGATCTGCGTGCCGCGCCGGCCGGCCTGTCTCCTATGTCCCTTGCGCCCCGACTGCGAGGCGGAGACGGCCGGCGACCAGACGGCCTACCCCGTCAAAGCGGCCAAGAAGGCCAAGCCGAAACGCCGAGGCGCCGCCTATGCCGCCTTCGACAGGAGCGGTCAGCATATCTGGCTGCGGCGCCGGGTCTCGAAGGGCATGCTCGGAGGGATGGTCGAGGTGCCGTCCTCCCAATGGTCCTCGCGCAGCGATGGCGCGACAGGTCCGAACGGGGCGCCCTTTGCCGCCAATTGGCGAAAGATCGGCGAAGTCGAGCATGGGTTCACCCATTTCGATCTGACGCTCGAGGTTTTTGCAGCCGTCATTGACGAGACGCCCGAGAGCGACGGGTGGTGGGCGAAGCTCGAAAGGCTTGGCGCCGAAGGCCTGCCGACCCTCATGCGAAAGGCGATAGATCTCGCCATCGCCTTTCAAGAAAGCCAATATAGGCTTTGAGCGCTCAGGCAGGCGCCGCAACCTGCATGCGCTCGCGCGCGGTGCGGCGGAGCTCGTCGATCGGCATCAAGTCCTTGCCACGCTTGACGTGCCAGAAGGTCCAACCATTGCAAGCATCGAGCCCCTGAACCCGCGCCCCGATGCGATGGATCGAGGCGGCATCGTCCCCGACGGCGATCGTGCCGTCGGCCCGCACATAGGCGCGGTAGCGGCGTTTGGCATCTGTGAGTTCCGTCCCCGGCGCGACGAGGCCTGACTCGACGAGGCTGGCAAAGGGAACGCGCGGCTCGGCGCGCTTACCGGCGGCGATACGCAGGACCTCGTCCGTCAACGGCTCGACCGCATCGATCCGTTCCTTCGCGATCCGCACATATTCGTCTTCGCGCTCGATCCCGACGAAATGACGACCGAGTCGCTTGGCGACTGCGCCGGTCGTGCCGGTGCCGAAGAAAGGATCGAGGATCACATCGCCCGGCTTCGAGGAGGACAGAATGATGCGCGCCAGCAGCGCTTCTGGCTTCTGGGTCGGATGAGCCTTGCAGCCATCCTCGTCCTTCAGGCGTTCGGAACCCGAGCAGATGGGGAACAGCCAGTCGGAGCGCATCTGCACGTCGTCATTGGCCGCCTTCATCGCTTCGTAATTGAAGGTGTAGCTCTTGGCGTCCTTGTCGCGCGAAGCCCAGATCAGCGTTTCATGGGCGTTCTGAAAGCGCCGGCCGCGGAAATTCGGCATCGGGTTCGACTTGCGCCAGACGACGTCGTTGAGGATCCAATAGCCGAGATCCTGGAGGCTCGCTCCGACCCTGAAGATGTTGTGATAGGAGCCGATGACCCAGAGCGTGCCGTTGGGCTTCAGGACGCGGCGTGCCGCCAAAAGCCAGGCCTTCGTGAAGGCGTCATAGGCCTCGAAGCTCTCGAACTGGTCCCAGGCATCGTCGACCGCATCGACACGCGAGTGATCCGGGCGCAGAAGATCGCCGCCAAGCTGAAGATTATAGGGCGGATCGGCGAAGATGACGTCGACCGAGGCCGGCGGCAGCTTGGCGAGTTCGGACACGCAATGGCCCTGAAGGATCTTGTCTTTCCAGCCCGAATGGGGGGCTTCCTGGGTGTGAACGAGGACGGGTCGGATACGCTTCATACTCATCACCGATTGCGCGACGCTTCGAAAAACTTCTGCCAACAAGGTTACCGAACAGGGTAAACAAGCGATGAAGATGCGGTGCGGCGGATCGAATGGAGGGTCGATTTTGTCCTCTGCCCTGCCCCGCACTTTGTCACGGCGGTGCGGGCATGCTACCGGCCCACGCGGCGATGCCCCTTTGGGGCCCCCGCCCGAAACAGCCTGGAGACGAGACGCATGGCAACGCCCCTTCTGATCATTTTCGATTGCGACGGGGTCCTGGTCGATTCCGAAATCATCGCCGCGGATGTCGAAGCGAAAATGCTGAAGGACTATGGGCTGGAGATGAGCGCGGAGGACTTCGCCATCCGCTTCGCCGGTCTAACCTGGCCCACCATCCTTTCGCGCCTGTCAGAAGAAAGCGGTATCCGCTTTCCCGACGATCTGACGGAAAAGGCCGAGGCCGAGATTGATCGACGCCTGGCCGAAGAGGTGGAGGAGATCGCCGGTGCGCGCGAGGCGATCGAGGCGACGGCCACGGCCGGACTGCATCGCTGCATCTGCTCCAACTCCTCGATGAAGCGGCTGGAGCTGGAGCTCGATCACGTTGGGCTGTGGGATTATTTCACGCCCTTCGTCTTCCCGGCACGGGAAGTGGCGAGTGGCAAGGGCAAGCCGGCTCCCGACGTCTTCCTCCATGCCTGCAAGGAATTCGGCGTCGAGCCGTCCCGCGCCTTCGTCATCGAGGATTCGGTCCATGGTGTCAGCGGAGCCGTGGCCGCTGGGTGCCGGGTCATCGGCTTCACGGGAGCGAGCCATAGCTATCCGGGCCATGCCGACGCCTTGACCGAAGCTGGCGCAACCACCGTGATTAGCCGCTTCAAGGACCTTCCCGCAATGATCGAGGCGCTGGCCCATTGGGATGAGGCTTGACGAAAGGCGCGGGCGCTCAAGTCTAGCGCTCGCGCGCCGATCCCTTTGGAAGGCCGATCTTTTTGGGAGGAATGACGATGTTCGACGCCTCCCACCTCACGCTCTTCTATCTGCTTGCCGAATGGGCGATCCGATTGGTGATGATCGTCGTGATCCCCCTGCGACGGCCGCCGGAAGCTGCGCGCAGCTGGCTCCTGCTGGTTCTCTTTCTCCCAATCCCCGCCTTCATTCTCTATCGCCTCATCGGCCGCGCGAGCTTTCCCACCTGGCGGCGCAACCGGTTCGCCAAGACGGAGCCTGAGCGCGCGCGGATTGCTCAGCGTCTCTGGGACCCGGATATTCCGCAATCGCGCCTGTCGCTCCTGGCCGAAGCGCTGGGCGGCTTCCCGGCCTCGGCCGGTCATCGGATCGAGCTTCTGACCGATTACGAGACGTCGATCAGGGCAATGGTCAAGGCGATCGACGGCGCCGAGACGCGCGTCCATATCCTCACTTACATCTTTGCGGATGATGCGACCGGCCAGACCATCACCGACGCTCTCTCCCGGGCGAAACGACGCGGTATCGAAGTGCGCGTCCTGTTCGACGCCCTCGGCTCGCGGCCGTGGGCCGAGAAAACGAAGGCGATGCTAGCTCTCGCGGGGATCGAAGCGAGAGTGGTCCTACCCTTTCGCTTCGCCGCCCTTCGCCGAGCCCGAGGCGATCTGCGCAATCATCGCAAACTCTGCCTGATCGACGGACGCCTCGGCTTTGTCGGCTCACAGAACATCGTCGATCGCGATTTCCGCCCTGGCGTCGTCAATGACGAACTCGTCGCCCGCGTCGAAGGCCCCTGCATCGCCGCGCTCGACGCGGTCTTTGCCAGCGACTGGTATCTTGAAACGCGTGAGGAGCTCAGCGCATTGCCGCCTGTTCCAACGGAGCAAGCCTGCGTCTTGCAGGCCATGCCAAGCGGTCCCGATTTCGGCACGCCGGGATATGAGCGGCTCCTCGTCGAAATGGTCCATTCGGCCGAGCAGCGCGTCACCATCGTCTCGCCCTATCTCATCCCTGATCAGGCGCTTCTGACGGCGATCGGCAACGCTGTCGCGCGCCGTGTCCGGGTCGACATCGTCATTTCGAGTGTCGTGGACCAACGGCTCGTCAGTCTCGCTCAACGCTCCTATTACGACGAACTCCTCGCCTCCGGCGTGAGGCTGCACCAATATCGCGAACGCCTTCTTCATGCGAAGAATGTCTTGATCGACGAGACGGTCGGCATTGTCGGATCGAGCAATGCCGATGTCCGTTCGTTTGTCCTGAATGCCGAGATCAGCCTGATCTTCTACGGGGGTGAGGCAAGCAGCAGCCTCTCGGCTATCCACGAGGCCTATCTCGCATCAAGCGATGTTCTAACTCTTCAGGAGTGGCGATCGAGACCCAAAAGCGCCCGGCTCGCGGAGAATCTCGCGCGCCTCGTCAGCCCGCTTCTTTAAAGCCTCTCACGCTCTCGAACGCAGCCATTTGCGGACGAGAAACGCGATGCCCGCGCCTGCAAGAACGATCGCGATGCCGATCACGAGCACATGCTCCACCTGCCCGAGACGACCGAATGCCGCTTCGATCGCATGGCCGAAGACCATGCCGAGCGTCACGAAGACGCTCGCCCAGACCACGGCTGCAATCGCGTTGATCACCATGAAGCGGACAAGCGACAACCGGGTCGTGCCGACGGCGATCGGGCTGACGGTCCGCAAACCATAGAGAAAGCGGAACGCGAAAAGGAAAAGCGTCGGGCGTCTCTCGAAGGCGGCCAGGGCTCTGGCAAAGGCCTCGCGCGCCTGGATTCGCTTTACAAAATCATGGTTGCGAAAGCGGCGTCCCAGGCCAAAGAAGGCCTGGTCGGCGATGAAGGAACCGAGCGCGGCAGCGCCGATGCAGGGCAGCAGGGGCAAAAGCCCGCGATGGACCATCAGACCGCCGAGCAGGACCACGGTCTCTCCTTCCAAGCCCGAACCGATCAAAACAGTCCAGAGCCCGTATTCGGAAAGGAGATGTTCGAGATTCACGAGTGGCGCCTGCCTTTCTCAAGGACGAAAGAGCGCGACGATCGGGAGCCGACCTTGCGCCGAAGCCTCGCAATATAGGGCGATCGGTCTGGGAAGGCGGATTATTCGATTCCGGCAGACAGCCCCCTCCCGCAACGCCTTCGAAAGCCTCTTGACGGGCACAGCAATCTGCTATTTCTGTCTTTACAGAAATTATGGGATACAACGATGCTGCTGACGCCGGTCATGGAAAAATTCATCCTTCACTGGGGCGAGATGGGATCGCGCTGGGGGGTTAACCGCTCCGTCGCCCAGATCCACGCTTTGCTCTATCTTTCCGACCGCCCGCTTCCTGCCGAGGAAATCGCGGAGACCCTGGCCATCGCCCGCTCCAACGTCTCCAACAGCCTGAAGGAGTTGCAGGCCTATCGGCTGATCGAGACCGTCCATCTGCGCGGCGACCGGCGCGATCACTTTTCGGCCGAGACCGACCCGTGGCAAATCATGCTGCGGATTGCGGACGAGCGGAAACGCCGGGAGATCGACCCTCTCCTGACCATGCTGCATGAATGCGCGGAAGAAGCGCAGAAGGGTGGCTCGGAGGATCAGGTCGTGCGCCAACGGGTGATTGATATGCAAACCTTCATCTCCGACCTATCGGCCTGGTATGGCGAGATGAACCGTCTGCCACGCTCGAAACTGAAGATCCTTGTGCAGCTCGGAAGCCGGATCTCGGCCTTCATTCGTCAATAACTCGAACGCCGCAGTGCTTCATCCCCCTCTTCACGTCGCGTTATTTCTCTTCTTACAGAAATAACAGGAGAATCAGTATACCCATGACCCTGACATTCGCTCTCGTCCTCGGCGTATCGGGTACGGCGGCCGCCCTGATCTTCTCCATTCTCTATCGCCCGCTCCTCAAGAGCGTAATCGATCTCTGCGGGACCGAGAATCGCGACCGCTTCTGGACGATCTATTCGGGCATCATGATCGTGCTCTCGCCGATCCTCATGATCAGCTGGGCCGCGCTGTCCGAGGACTTTCTTCGCGACGACTTTCTCCTTTTGCAACAATGCGTCTTCTGGGCGGGGACCGGAGTGATGCTCGCGCTTCTCGTCTTCCGCTTCATGCTTTGGATCTCAAGCAACCGCCTCTTCGAGCTTCGCGAGGCCGAGCACATGCGCTTTGCCAATGGCGAAAGCCAGCTCATGGGAAAGGGCCAATGATCGTCGCCGTCTTCGGAGCCACGGGCTTCATCGGCGGGCGAGCCGTCCTCGAGCTCGTCCACCGGGGCCATCATGTTCGCGCTTTCGGCCGCAACCGCCGACAGCTCGAACACCTCACCGCCCTACCAAATGTTGAGACGATTGATCTCGCAGGTCCTTGGCAAGAGGCTCTAGAGGGCATCTCCGCCGTCCTTATCGCCCTCGGAACCCTCGACCCCAATACCATGCAGGCCGCTCATCAGGATTGACCGAAGCAGATATGCGAGACGGCGGCCAACCATGGCTGCGCGCGCCTCGTCCATGTCTCGGCGATCGGGGCAAGTCCTGACGCACCAACGGCCTTTCTGCGCACCAAAGCCGTTGGCGAGACCTTAGTCCTCGAACATGGCCGGCCTGGATGGACCGTCATGCGACCATCGCTCGTCTATGGGCCTGGCGGCGAGAGCATGGCGTTTCTCGCCAGCCTCGCCGCCCTTCCGGTCCGCTTCACGATCAGAAGCGGTCCAGTGAGGCCGATTGCAGTGGACGATCTGACCGTGTCCATCGTCGATTGCTTGGAAAGTAAAAAGCCCCTGCCGCCTATCCTGGAAGCTGTTGGCCCAAACGCCATGACGATCGGCGACTATGTGGACGGTCTCAGCCGGTGGCTCGCCGTCGGCCAGCGCTGGAAGAGCCCGATTGCTCTCAACGGCTTGATGCGTTTCGGGCGTCTCTTCGGCCAGCGCTTCGTGAATCCAGACACGGCCGCCATGCTGGCGCGCGGCGCCGATGGCGATCCGGCGCCCCTCGGTCGGCTGACTGGAAAACGCTTCGCGTCGCTGGACAAGGGACTCGCCCGCCATCCAGCCACCAAGGCCGATCGCATCGCCGCGATTGTAAAGCCTTGGATCGAAGCTCTCGCCCCGGCTCTCGGCCTGTTCTGGATCGTCACCGGCGTCATTTCGATTGCCGCTCACGAGAACGGCCTCAGCCTTCTCGCGTCGGCCGGCATCACAGGCGGTGTCGCTATCGCGTTGATACTGGCGGGCGGTGCGCTCGATGTCGCCCTCGGCCTGATGACCTTCCCGCGCCGCTGGCGGATGAAGGCGTTGCTCCTCCAAGCGGCGACGATCCTGCTCTATACGGCGATCGCCACGATCCTGGTGCCCGGCGCATGGGCCGATCCGCTCGGCCAGCTTCTGAAGAACGGACCGATCGTCCTTCTCACGCTCTTTCTCGCCCATCTCTCCAAAGCCGACGCATAGGAGCACCGAAACTCGATGGACACTTATTTCCTGATCAAGACGCTGCACATTCTCGGCGCGACGGTCATTTTCGGAACCGGGCTCGGCACGGCGTTTCAGATGCTTTCCGCCCACCGCCGCGGCGATCCATCGGGGATCGCGCTCGTTGCCCGCAACGTCGTCAGCGCCGACTGGGTCTTCACGACGCCGGCCGTCATTCTGCAGCCAATCACCGGGACCGCCCTCGCCCTCCTCGCCGGCTATAGCCTTTGGGACGACTGGATCCTCGGATCGATCCTGCTTTACGGCCTTGCCGGCGCATGCTGGCTGCCGGTCGTCTGGATCCAATATCGCCTGCGCGATCTGGCCCGGAACGCGGCCGAGACGGGGCAGGATCTGCCGGCCGAATATCACCGCCTGTTCCGCTGGTGGTTCGCGCTCGGCTGGCCAGCCTTCGGCGCCATGCTCGTCGTCTTCCACCTCATGGTTTCAAAGCCAACGCTCTGAGCCTTTGGTCCGACTGCGTCAGTTCGTAAATAACCGTCGGGTCTGTAGAGTTCGACGGTGAGACCGATTCCCCCAACGCTTCGCCATCCTCACTCTCACAAGAGAGCGGGGACCCATGCTATCACCATCAGACAAGCATTCCGGCTGAGGAATTGCATGAAGCAGACCGCAATCCGTCTGTGGATGTGAGCAGCGTTCGAAGCATGGGTCCACGGCGCTAAAGGGCCGAGGATGCCCACCGGTATCGAAGCCTCATCCAATCGTCGGCCGTTTCCCTCTAACGCAGTAGGACTAGACCCAAGGCTGACGAAAGCCGCCGGCGCCGGACGCCGGTGAAACGTCCATCGGCATCGGACGAAGAGACGACTGAAAGCCAAAGGGCTTATTCCGGCGGGCCTTCGTCGAAGCCGGTATAAATGATGATGTTTCGCTCCTTCGGCTCGGCGAAGGCGATGCGGTCGTCGACATATTCGAAGGTCTGGGCGGACTGCCCGCTCTGGGCATTCACTTGGCGTTGGCCGAGCTCGGAATAGATCACGTCTTCGCCGCGCAGAACCGCAATGCGGATCGGCAGCGTCACGGCGCCGGGCGCGGCCGGACCGGGCATCACGCGGCCGAAGACCGCGATCTTCATCCGCAACTGGCCATCAACGATGCGGCAATCGCGGTTCGTGCCAGTGATGTTGGCACTATAGGCGAGCTCCTCGCCATTCTTCTTGTCGAGGATCGCCGTCCCCTGGCGCAGGGTTATCTTCGGGCAATAGGCCGCTTCGAGGCCGCCAGGCGCCCATTCGCTTTGCGCCGGAGCGACGCTCGCGGCCGTCTCCTCCAAGCCCTCGCCCGGCCCCGTCGACGAACAAGCCGAAACAATCGCCGCCAGTCCGAGGAACGCCATCGCCCGATAAGGCTTCACCATCAGCATCAATCCGTTCTTCCCTTTGCATGGCTTGAGGGTCTATACCAGCCCGACTTGCCGGATGCGACCCGCTTCAGGCGCCGCCCGGAAAACGACATCGCAGGATGCGCGCAACCTTTCTCCAATAGCGTGATGGTGAGGCGTGCGTCGAACGCGCATGGGAGCAGACGTGGATTATGTGAGCACGCGGGGCGAGGCACCCCGACTGGGTTTCGCCGATACTCTCCTGACCGGGCTCGCCGCCGATGGCGGCCTGTATGTGCCAAGCGAATGGCCCCAGCTTTCTAAAGAGACGATCCGCGGTTTTGCGGGTCGGCCCTATTCGGAGGTCGCTTTCGAGGTCATGGCGCCCTTTGTCGGCGATGACATCCCGGCGGCCGATCTGAAGCGGATGATTGATGAGGCCTATGCGACGTTCCCGCATCCGGCCGTTGCCCCGCTCGTCCAGCTCGGCGCCAACCATTTCGTGCTCGAACTCTTCCATGGGCCGACCTTGGCCTTCAAGGACGTGGCGATGCAACTCATCGCCCGGCTGATGGATCACGCGCTCACCGAGCGTGGCCGCCGTGCGACGATCGTCGGGGCGACCTCGGGCGATACGGGCGGAGCGGCAATCGCGGCCTTTGCCCATAGCGAGCGCGCCGATCTGTTCATTCTGTTTCCCCATGGCCGCGTCTCGCCCGTCCAGCAGCGCCAGATGACCACATCGGGCGCTGGTAACGTCCATGCCGTCGCAGTCGACGGGACGTTCGACGACTGCCAAGCGCTTGTGAAGGCGATGTTCAACGATCGCCGCTTCCGCGACGAAGTTGCACTCAGCGGCGTGAACTCGATCAATTGGGGCCGGATCATGGCCCAGATCGTCTATTACTTCACCGCCGCCGCGAGCCTTGGCGCTCCGGATCGCAAGGTCTCCTTCACGGTCCCGACAGGCAATTTCGGCGATATCTTCGCCGGCTTCGTTGCCAAGCGGATGGGCCTTCCGATCGAGCGCCTGATCATCGCGACCAATGCCAACGACATTCTCGACCGGACGATGAAGTCGGGCCGCTACGAGACCTCCGGCGTCGAAGCGACCATGTCGCCTTCGATGGATATCCAGGTCTCCTCCAATTTCGAACGCCTCATCTTCGAGGCGGCCGGGCGCGATGGCGATTTGGTCCGCCGGCTCATGGCGCAATTGTCCCAGTCGGGCTCATTCAACCTGCCCGAGGATGTCGCGGCGACGATCCGCGCGGAGTTCGACGCCGGGCGCACCGGAGAGGACGAGACGGCGGAGACGATCCGCACGGTTCTCGACGGTCAGGCCTATCTTCTCGATCCTCATACCGCCGTGGGCGTCCGCGTTGCAGAATCCCATCTGGGCGATGCTGCGATGGTCACCCTCGGGACCGCGCATCCGGCGAAATTCCCAGATTCGGTCAAGAAGGCCTGCGGCAAATCGCCGGAGTTGCCGCCGAGCCATTCCGATCTGATGCAGAAATCGGAAAGCTTCGACCGGATCGCCAATGATCTCGGCCAGTTGCAGGACTATGTCCGGCGCCGTTCCCGGGCCAAGAACGGCGCGGAGGCCGCATGAGCGTTGAAATCACGAAGCTTTCCAATGGGCTGACCATCGCCACCGATTCCATGCCGCAGCTCTCCAGCGCGGCGCTCGGCATTTGGGTGAAGACCGGCGCCCGCGACGAGGAACAGGGCGAGCATGGCATCGCCCATCTCCTCGAGCATATGGCCTTCAAGGGAACCCATCGGCGCAGTGCCCGGCAGATCGCCGAGGAGATCGAGAATGTCGGTGGCGAACTCAACGCCGCCACCAGCGTCGAATCCACTTCCTATTACGCCCGCGTCCTGAAGGACGACGTCCCGCTCGCCATTGATCTGCTCTCCGACATTCTCGTCAATTCGAAATTCGACGAGGAGGAGCTGGAACGCGAGCAGCATGTGATCCTGCAGGAGATCGGCGCCGCCGAGGACACGCCCGACGACATCGTCTTCGACCATTTCCAGGAGACGGCCTTCACCGGTCAGATCATTGGTCGGCCGATCTTGGGTACGCGGGAGACCGTCAAGGGCTTCACGCCGGCTGATCTCAGACGCTATCTCGCCCGCCAATACGGCCCGGACAAGATGATCGTTTCGGCGGCCGGCGCCGTCGATCACGAAGCGATCGTTAAGCAGGTCTCCGCGATCTTTGAGGGCATGACGGCGAACCCCATCCTGACCCCGGCGGCAACACCGCGAGCGGGCGCCTCCTACACGGGAGGCGAATTCCGGCGCACCCGGGACTTGGCCGACGCCCAGCTCGTTCTCGGCTTCGAAGGTCGGCCCTATTATGCGCGCGACTTCTACGCCTCGCAGGTGCTCTCCATGGTCCTCGGCGGCGGCATGTCGTCGCGTCTCTTCCAGGAGATTCGCGAGCGTCGCGGCCTGTGCTACGCGATCTATGCGTTCCATTGGAGCTTTTCGGACTCCGGCATTTTCGGCATTCATGCCGCAACCGGCGAGGATGAACTTGCCGAACTGGGAACCGTCATTGTCGAAGAGCTTCTGAAGGCGAGTGAGGAGATCACCGAACCGGAAGTGACACGCGCCCGCGCGCAGATGCGCTCCAGTCTTTTGATGAGCCAGGAAAGCCCGACCGTGCGCGCCGGTCAGATGGCACGGCAGCTCTTGTTCGCCGGTCGCACGATCGAGAACGAGGAACTGCTCGACCGCCTCTCGGCAATCGACGCCAAGCGCTTGATCGAACTCGCCGACCGCACATTCCGAGGTTCGCCCGCGACCATGGCCACCATCGGTCCGGTCGACAAGCTTCCGAGCGTCGCGGCGCTGACGGAACCGCTGGACCGGTCCGCCAAGCCAACGGCGATCGCGGCGGGCGCCCGTCATTGACGACGAGGGGATGAACCTCGTCGACGCCTTGCTGCGGCCGCAGGTGCCGGTGCTCAAGGGCGAGCGCGTCAGCCTGTCGCTGCCGAAGCGCGGCGACTACACGGCATGGCGCGATCTGCGGGGCGAAAGCGCCCATTTCCTGCGTCCCTGGGAGCCGGAATGGGCTCCGGACGAGCTGTCCGCGCGTGCCTTCGCGGCGCGTCTGCATCGCTATTATGCGGAGGCCAGACATCGGACGGGATTCACCTTCTTCCTGTTCGATCGGACCCGGACGACCCTTTACGGGGGAATCACCCTCGGACAAATCCGACGCGGGGTCGCGCAAAGCGGCACGCTGGGCTACTGGATGGGAGAGCGATTTGCGGGTATGGGCCTGATGCGCGAGGCAGTCGAGGAAGTGGCTCGGTTTGCCTTTTTCAGCGAGAGGCTCCATCGCATCGAGGCAGCCTGTTTGCCGCAGAACGAGCGTTCGATCGGCCTCCTATCCCGCTGCAGCTTCACCTGCGAAGGGCGCCTGCGCAGCTATCTTAAGATTGCCGGGCGATGGGAAGACCATTGCCTCTATGCGCTGCTTGCCGAAGAATGGCCGCGATCCAACGCGATGCGGGCGCGGATTGACGAGCTGGGAGTTTGACTACGCCGTGTCGGTGCCGCCCCCTATTGTCGCGCTTCTGCTTTCCGTCCGGCATGCCATGTCGCGACTGATCGGCCTTGGCGCGCGTTTCTCCGCCTTGCGCCTGACGCTCCTCTTCTGGCTAACGCTTCTTGCCGGCGTTTGCGCGGCGCCTGCTTATGCAATCGATGTCGTCCCCGTCGGCCCGAACGAGACCGTGATCGATCTCAGACCCGCGATGGAAGTCTATCGCAATGCGGGCCGCAGCTTTCAGGTCTCCGCCGTCCCCGGCCCGGAGGGCATCGTGCGGCGCATCGAGATCGAGGCGAATTCTCCCCAGGCCAGCGGCAATTGGGCCGTCTTCGCGCTGACCAATGACAGCGACGAACAGATCGACCGGTTGATCGTCGCCCCTCATTTCAGGCTTGTCGGTTCAGGGATCTTCGAACCCGATCTCGGCTCCCAACGCATCGCCGCGATCACGCCGAGCCAGGGTTTCGCGCTCGAACGCCAGCCTTCCAGCGAGGCGGACGAATTCTTGGTCACGCTGGACCCGGGCGCGGTGGTCACCTTCGTCGCCGAACTGACGGCCGAGCGCCTGCCCGACGTCCGCATCTGGGAGCCAAACGCCTATCGCGACACAGTGAACGCCTTCACCCTCTATCGCGGCATCGTGCTTGGCATTGCCGGTCTTCTTGCCGTGTTCCTCACCATTCTTTTCGTGGTGAAGGGATCGGCGATGTTTCCGGCGGCAGCCGCCCTCGCCTGGTCAGTTCTCGCCTATATCTGCGTCGACTTCCAATTCTGGGAAAAACTCGTCGCCTTCCAGGCCGGCCAGGAGCCAATCTGGCGAGCGGGCATCGAAGTCTCGCTTCTCTTCACCCTGGTCCTCTTCCTCTTCGCCTATTTGAATTTGAACCGATGGCATGGGATTCTGTCGGTCTTTGCGGTGGTGCTTCTTTCGGCGATCGCGGGGCTCGGCGTCCTGGCCGCCTTCGACCCGGTTCTCGCCTCTGGCCTCGCAAGGGTCTCGCTCGCAGCGACCGCCCTGCTCGGTCTTGGCGCGATACTGACACTCGCTCTGCAGCGCTTCGACCGCGCCATCATGCTTCTGCCCACCTGGTGCCTTTTGATCGCCTGGCTCTGGGCCGGTTGGATGACGGTGACCGGCCGAATCGACAACGACATCATCCAGCCGGCGCTCGGCGGTGGTCTCGTTCTCATCGTCCTGCTCATCGGCTTTACCGTCATGCAGCATGGCTTCGCCGGCGGCACGCTCGCTCAAGGGCTCGTCTCCGACCTGGAGCGGCGGTCCCTTGCGTTGGCCGGCTCGGGCGATGCGGTTTTCGATTGGGATATCCTACGCGACCGGATTTTTGCCGATGGCGAAAGCGACACTCTGTCGAGCCTGCCGGTTGATTCGATGAATGGACCGGCGCGCAACTGGCTGCCGATCCTGCATCCAGACGATCGGGATCGGTTCAAGCTGACCCTCGACACGATCATTGAGCATCGGCGTGGCCGCATCCACCAGGATTTTCGTGTCCGCGACGCCGACGGCCATTATCACTGGCTCGCTCTCCGTGCCCGTCCAATGCTCGGCAGCGACGGCGAGGTGATGCGCTGCGTCGGCACACTGAAGGACGTGACGGCGCTGAAGAAAGCCGAGGAGCGGCTTCTACAGGACGCGCTCTCCGACCAGCTGACCGGCCTGCCCAATCGCGAGCTCTTCAAGGACCGGCTGGACGCCATCTCGGTCCTTGCCACAAGCCGGGCCGACGTCTCGCCGACGGTCTTTGTCATCGACCTTGACCGCTTCAAACAGGTCAATGACGATTACGGCCTTGCGACTGGCGATACACTTCTCCTGACCGTTGGACGGCGACTGAACCGCACTCTGCGTCCGCAGGATACCCTGGCGCGCCTCTCCGGCGACCAGTTCGGTCTGATCCTCGTTTCCGAATCGACGCCGGACGGCGTTGCGGCTTTCGCCGAGCGCCTGCGCGACGCTATCCGCGCGCCGATCAGCTTTGCCGAACGCGAGATCGTGCTGACGGGATCGATCGGCCTCACCGGCTGGTCGGGCGAACAATCGCCGCAGGAAGCGCTCAAAGAGGCCGAACTCGCCATGTATCAGGCCAAGCGCATGGGCGGCGATCGCATCGAGCCCTTCCGCCCAGCCTATAAGACGATCAGCTCCAGCCGCCTCGCCTTGGAGACGGATTTGCGCCGCGCCTTCGAGCGCAGCGAGTTGTCGCTCGCCTTCCAGCCGATCGTCGATCTGGAAAGCGAGACGATCGCCGGCTTCGAAGCCTTGATGCGTTGGGAGCATCCGCGCAGAGGCGCGATATCGCCAGCCGAATTCGTCCCGATCGCCGAAAGCTCCGGCCTCATCGTCGAATTGGGGCAGTTCGCGCTCGACGAAGCGACGAAACGCTTGAGCGACTGGCAGCGCGCCACCGGTAATTCCAAGCTCTTCATGTCGGTCAATGTCTCGAGCCGCCAGCTGATCTCCCAGGACCTCATCGCCGATGTCGAAGCCGCGCTGAAGCGCTATCGCATCCCGCCGCACACCTTGAAGCTGGAACTGACCGAATCGCTGGTGATGGATAATCCCGAGCGCTCGGCCCAGCTTCTGACAAAGCTGCGCGATCGCGGCATCGGCCTGTCTCTCGATGATTTCGGAACGGGCTATTCTTCGCTCGCTTATCTGATGCGATTCCCCTTCGACACGCTCAAGATTGATCAGTCCTTCCTGAGGCACAATGCCCAGCCGCAACGCCCAATCATCCTGCATTCGATCGTGACGATGGCGCACGATCTGGGATTGAAGGTCGTGGCAGAAGGCGTCGAAAGCGAGTCGGATGTCGTTCAGCTCCGGCAGTTGAACTGTGAATATGCCCAGAGCTTCCTGTTCTCGCCGCCCATGACCCGAGAGGCTGTCCGGCGGGTTCTCGTCGAGGGCGAGACGATGCTGCGTCGTAGCGCCTGAACATGAGAAAGGCCTCGGTTGTGAACCGAAGCCGTCGATCTCCTTGCGATCAGGCGAGCGGATATCTTCAGCAGTGCCTACCGATGCTGGCCGGTCAGGCGTGGCCGGCTTCGGAATTCAGGAAGGCCGGATGGATGCCGAGCAGGGCCAGAGCGCGATCATATTTGCGGTCGAGATCGTTTCCGAAAACGATGGACAGGTCAGCCTTGCAGGTCAGCCAGCCATTCTGCGCGATCTCTGTCTCAAGCTGGCCTGGCGCCCAGCCGGAATAGCCGAGGGCCATGATGGCGGTCTTCGGCCCGATGCCTTGCGAAAGGGCGCGCAGAATATCCGTGGTGGGCGTGAGGGAAATGTCCTTGTCGACGATGACCGTCGATTCCGATTCGTAATCGGCCGAATGGAGAACGAAGCCGCGACCTTGCTCGACCGGGCCGCCCATGCAGACCGAGACCTCGGACCCCCGCCGGGGAAGCCGAATGTCGCTCGCGCTCGATACCACGCCGAGCTGCGTGAGAAGTTCGGCGAAACTCGTCGGCTGGGCTTTATTGATGATAAAGCCCATCGCACCATTCGGGGAATGGGCACAGAGATAGACGACCGTACGGGCAAAGGGCTCGCCGTCGACGCCGGGCATCGCGATCAGGAAATGCCCCTCCAGGGAAGTCGTCAGCGCATCGTCGAACTCGCCTTCGCTCATGACGTCACTCCTTACCATCGTCACCGGATCGAGCCTCTGCCCTGAAAGTGCCATCGACCGCTGGTCTTTGCCCGTTCGGCCCCGTCTCCGGTTCGTCATCTCACAGATGATAACATAAGAATGGGAGAGACCGATCCGGTCAATATTGGTCCAGTGACGAGAATTTGCGCAAAGGATGAACGCAAGTGCTGTCCACCTTCACATGCCGACGCTCCCGTCTTGCCCGCGCTCGGATGACAAGGTTGGCGGCGGGCCTCCTCTTTCTCTTCGGCTCGTCCGTGAAGTCCGTAGCGAGCGAACGGCATATCGAGGAACCAGCGATCCTGACGTTGCAGGTTGACGAAGCAGACGGAGCCGATGTGGTCCGTGGAACGCTGACGGTTGATCTTCGCCCGGGCTGGAAGACCTATTGGCTCGATCCCGGTGCATCGGGAATTCCGCCGACGATCGATTTCTCGCGAACGGGAGGCATCGCCTCGGCACGGATCGAAACGCCCCTGCCCCACCGATTCGGCGAGGATCTTGCGCGCGCCAACGGGTTCAAGACGGCGGTGGATTTCCCCTTCGAAATTGCGCTTGCGGAAGGCCATGCGAGCGGGACGCCGATCGTCGCGGATGTCTTTATCGGCGTTTGCGACGAAATCTGCATCCCCATTCAAGCGCGCTTGGAGGCTGCACCGAGCAAGGCGTCGAGAGCGAAGGTGACCGAAGCCTTCGCCAAGCTTCCAGAGCTTGCCGACATATCCGGCGTCACCGTCGCCCTGGATGACGAAATTCTTCATGTCACCCGGACCGGCGATGATGCCGATAACCTTCGCGATCTTTATGTGATGGGTCCCAAGGGCTGGTATTTCGGCGAACCGGAAGCGGAAGAGGCGAGTGCCGGGACGGCGCGTTTCACCGTCCCGATCGAGGAGGCGCCGAAAGACGGCCACCTCCCGACGGTCGACCTCCTCTTCGACGATGGCGGGCGCGGAGTGCAGATCCGGCAAGTTCCGGTGACGCAGGACCGCTGACGCAAAGTTCGGCCTTATGCGAAGCGCAAGGCCGCCGCGCCATGCTCGTCGCGCAATCGGGCAAGGTCCAGACCGACCGGCAAACCGTCCAAGACGCGCCAGGTCCCTTTGACCATCACCCGATCTGCGCGCGTCGCCCCACACAGCACGAGCGCCGCGATCGGATCGTGAGCGCCGGAAAAGCGCAGCTCGTCGAGGGTGAACAGCGCAAAGTCGGCCTGAAGACCGATAGCGATGCGGCCGATATCGGTGCGGCCAAGGCAGGAGGCGGAGCCAACGGTCGCAAGATCGATCGCTTCACGTGCCGTGATCGCCGTCGCCGAACGATAGTTCAGCCGCCCGACCATCAAGGCGTGGCGAACCTGCTCCATCAGATTGGATGCATCGTTCGACGCCGAGCCATCGACACCGAGCCCCACCGGTGCACCGGCAGCCCTCAATTCGTTGACCGGGCAGAAACCCGAGGCCAGCACTGCGTTGGATGCCGGGCAATGGCAGACGCCGACTTTGTGCCGACCGAGCCGCGCACATTCCTCGGTGGTGAAATGGATGCCATGGGCGAGCCAGGTGCGGGGACCGAGCCAGCCGACCTCCTCAAGATAATCCACCGGCCGGCAGGAGAATCGTTCTTCGCAAAAGGCGTTCTCGTCCTCGGTTTCGCCGAGATGGGTGTGAAGCCGGCACTCATGGCGTTCGGCGAGCGCGGCGCTCTCCATCATCAGCCGCTTGGTCACCGAGAAGGGTGAACAGGGCGCAAGAGCGATCTGCACCATCGCGCCTTCGCTACGGTCATGATAGCGGCCGATCAGCCTTTCGGAATCGGCAAGAATCGTGTCGGCATCCTGGACGACGCTGTCCGGCGGCAAGCCGCCATCCTTTTCGGACAGATCCATCGAACCGCGTGTCAGCGTCACGCGCATGCCCACGCTTTGGGCTTCCTCGGCCTCGATGTCGATCGCATCGTCGAGACCGCCAGGGAAAAGATAATGATGGTCCGCCGCCGTGGTGCAGCCCGACATGAGAAGTTCGCTCAAAGCGAGCCGGACGGAGAGACGGAAACTGTCAGGGTCGAGACGCGCCCAGATTGGATAAAGGCTCTGGAGCCAAGGGAAGAGCTCCTTATCGATTGCTTGCGGATGGGCCCGCGTCAGGGTCTGGTAGAAATGGTGATGGGTGTTGACGAGCCCCGGAAGAACCACATGCCGAGAGGCATCGAAGGTCTCGTCCACCGGCGCCGACGGGTTCGCGCCCGAGGCGAGGATTTCGACGATCCGGCCGTCCTCGATGACGATCCCACCATCTCCGCCATCGGCCAGGACGGCGAGCGGCGTTTTCAGCCAAAGACGGGTCATGCAGCGCTCTCGATCGCGGAAAGACCACCCGTTCGGGCGAGAAAGGCCAGGATATCGCCGATGCCTCGGCCATGCTTGAGGTCGGCGAAGACGGTCGGACGCTCGCCGCGCCCTTTGGCGGCATCGGTCCGCATGCGGTCCAGATCGGCGCCCACATGGGGTGCGAGATCAGTCTTGTTGACGATGAGAAGATCGGACCGCGTGATCGCCGGGCCGCCTTTGCGCGGAATGTCGTCGCCTTGGCAGACCGAAATCAAATAGATCGAGAGATCGACGAGATCCGGCGAGAAGGTCGCCGCGAGATTGTCACCACCCGATTCCACGAGGACCAGGTCGAGATCGGGATGCCGGTCCGTCAGATCGCGGATCGCGCGCATGTTGATCGAGGCATCCTCGCGGATCGCCGTATGGGGACAGCCGCCGGTCTCGACACCGACGATGCGATCGGACGTCAGCGCCTGGGCGCGCACCAGCGCCTCGGCGTCTTCACGCGTATAGATGTCGTTGGTGACGACGGCGATCGACCAATGGTCTCGGGCAGCCTTGCAGAGCTTTTCGACGAGCGTGGTCTTGCCCGAACCGACGGGACCGCCGATTCCGACGCGCAAAGGGCCGTGAGCTTTGATCATGAGCGGAAGAGCCTTGGTTGAAGCGTTTCGTGCCGCATTGCGGCAATGTCCGAGACTAGCGCCGCCGATCCGAGATCGTCCAGGGATGCCCCGCTCGCCTCTCGTGCGCTGGCGACGATCTTTTCGGACAGGTCGTGGAGGATTTGAACGGCTTCGCTTTGGCCAAGGGGAACCAGTCGAGATGCCGCTTGGACGAGATTGGAAACGAATCCGTTGAGAAAGGCAGCAAGCGAGGCCTGAAGTGGCAGGTCGAGCTTTGCGGCGAGCCATCCCGCCGCGATCGCATAGGCAATAGCGCGATCACGCATCGCCGGCATATCGCCTCTCCAGGGAAGCGATGCCCGGCAAAAGGCCTCTCCGAGATGCTCCGATTCCAGGCGCCGTTCCGCTGCGCCCGGAAGTGCGAGGGCCAAGGCGTTCGCTTCTCTCAAGCGCGAAGTGTCGTTTGACGAACTCGCCCGCCAAGCCTCCGCGAAAAGAACCGCATCGGTCCAGCCGCTCCCATGCGCCAACAGGAAGGCGATCCAGTCCCGCGTCGTCGCGGCGTCCTCAACCCGACCCTCGCGGATGGCCGATTCGAGACCGTGGGACCAAGCAAAGCCCCCAATCGGAAAGCTTGGCGAAAAAAGCGTCATGAGCGCCGTCAAACGCCGCAGATCGTCGGCATCGTTCGGGGCCTCTGGCGTCCTCGTCGCGGGCGCGCCAAGAGCGCTCGTTTGGCTCATGCCTTCGGCTCGTAGCCAGTGAGGCCGCGGTTCAGCCGGGGCAAAGTCTGTCCGGCCTCGGGGTGGTCCGTATGATGGTGATGATGCGGCATATGCCGATCGCCATAAGCACCGCCTTCCGGATCGAAGCTGGCCTCGACCACCGTCAAACGCGCCCCGAGGCCCTCAAGCATTTCGGCGATGACCCGATCCTTGCGGATCACGATCCGGTCTTCGTGCAATTCGGCTGGCAGATGCCGATTGCCGATCTGCCAAGCCAGAGCGACGAGATGGCCTCCATTGCGCCCGCGCACTTCGAGAAGAGACTCAGGCCGCGCCTTCACCTCCACATGACGCCCATCGGACAGGAGAATGGCGTCGCCATCGCGAATCAAAACTGCCTCGGCCAGATCAAGTAGAAAGGCGATGCCGCCATCCGAGACCATGGCCATTCGGCGACGATGGCGCGCCTGTTCGTCGAGTGTGATCGTATCGGCAGCGTCCTGCCATGCGCCACGGCTGACGATCGAAGTTCCGACGATCATGGACGGTTCCGTTTTCCAGCTACTTCCAATTCGCGTGAAGATATTGGTGCGCGATGAGATTTACCAGCATTCGTTCATACGACCAGATTCCTAAACGATAGCAGGCACTGGACGGACTAAGACTCACATCGCAATCGTCCAGTCACCCCATCCGATCTCTAAAACTGAGCCATGCCGTGGCGGACCTAGCCGCCGCAGCGAGCTCGAACAGTATTCACAGAATCATAGAGAAAGGGGTGCCCCCGGATTGGACTTAAGGGCAAGAACCACAATGAGTTTTCTGCGAATTAACAAAATTGTCAGGATACCAAAGCAATATTTTGATCGATCGGGAGACCTCATTCATGGCCTATACTGCAGCCGTTCGGCACATCGATGATATTGATGCGGAGCCTGTCGCCACCCCGTTCGGTGCCGCCGGTTCAGTTCGAATGGCGCCGGCGGACGAAGCCGCAAAGGCCCTCGTCGAGATTGGTGGCAGCGTCGATGTACTCTCCATCACGATCGCCGAATTGAACGGCACGGTCGGCGATGTCTCGAAGACGCTCTCAGGCCAGGCTGCGACGCTCGATCACCTCGCTCATGCGGTCGGCGAAATCGATCAGGCCAATCGAATGGTCGATGATGCGACACGGACGGCGATCACCATCGCGGTGGAGTCTCATCGCGAGGTGGATGAAAAATCGGGCACGATCCGCCATTCGCTTGAACAGGCCAGCCGCGAGATTGCCGGCATGGCGAAGGTCGCCGCCGAACTCACCACGGATCTCGACCGGGTCGTCGGCGAGCTCAAGGCGATCAACGGCTTTTCGGAGACAGTCCAGGAAATCGCGACCCAGACCCAGCTGCTCGCCATCAATGCCGGCATCATGGCGGCGCGTGCCGGTCAAGAAGGCAAGGGTTTTGCCGTGATCGCCGAATCGATCAAGCAGCTGGCCGACAGAACCTCCGTCACATCTCGCGAAATCATCGGCCGGGTGGGCGCGATGAGCGGAACGGTCAAGCGTCTTCAGGCCCTGAACGCCCAAAATGGCGCGGCCGCCGGAACCGCGATGGAGCGGGCGGCTCAGATCGAGACGGATCTGAAAGCCTTCGACACGGTCACCGCCTCGATCGGGACGATGGTCGAACGGATGGAGAGCGTCTCCGATCCCCTCGCCTTGACCCGCCGTCTGGTCGCACAGGTGACGCATGAAGCCAACGAGCTGAATGAAGACGTTCAAGCCAGCGTTTCCCATCTCGGCATAGCGGCGGAAAGCTTTGACGGCTTGGTTTCCTTCGCCGAGCGCCTGGTCGGTCTTGTCGCCCATAGCGGCGTCGAAACGCCTGACAGCGCTCTCATCGCGCGATGCATGGCCGACGCTGCTCACGCCGGCAAGCTGATCGAAGAGGCCGTCGACAACGGCATCATTCGCATGGAGGATCTGTTCGACGAGGCTTATCGGCCCATCGAAGGCTCCGATCCCGTTCAGTATATAACCCGCTTCACCGAATTGACCGACCGCATCATGCCCGACATCCAGGAAGCTATGTTGGAAGCTGACAGTCGCGTTGCCTTCTGCGCCGCCATCGATCGCAAAGGCTATATTCCGACACACAACCGCATCTATTCGCAGCCGCAAGGCGCTGACCCGGTCTGGAACGCGGCGAATTGCCGGAACCGCCGCATCTTCAACGACCGGACGGGGCTCGCCGCCGGCCGCAACACCGAGCCCTTCTTGATGCAGACCTATCGCCGAGACATGGGCGGCGGCGTCTTCGTCCTGATGAAGGACCTCTCAGCGCCGATTATAGTCCATGGCCGCCATTGGGGTGGCCTGCGCATAGGCGTGCGCATCTGATACGAAATCCGTTTGATCGCTTCGCGATACGGATTTTGAAAGCCGCTCAAACCCTGGCCACGCCTTGGTCCAGACGAGCGGACCTCACCAATGGAACGGCCCCCGGATGTCAGTCCGGAGGCCGTTTGCATTCATTGACTCGGCATGCAGGCCTTCACCTTGCTCTAGTCGACATCCTCGACATCGCTTTCCTTGCCATGGACGCGGTGAGCGAGCGCGGCTTCCATGAAGCCGTCGAGATCGCCGTCCAGCACTTCCTGAGGCGTCGTGTGCTCGATGCCCGTCCGCAGATCTTTGACCAGCTGATAGGGCTGAAGGACATAGGAGCGAATCTGATGGCCCCAGCCGATATCGGTCTTGGAGGCTGCTTCCGCATTCGCTTCGGCCTCGCGCTTTTCGAGCTCCGCCTCGTAGAGACGGGCCTTCAGCATGTTCCACGCCGTGGCGCGGTTCTTGTGCTGCGAGCGCTCCTGCTGACAGGCGACGACGATGCCGGTCGGGATATGAGTGATGCGAACGGCCGAGTCCGTCGTGTTGACGTGCTGGCCGCCCGCGCCGGACGCCCGATAGGTGTCGATACGCACATCCGATTCCGAAACCTGGATGTCGATCGTGTCGTCGACCACCGGATAGACCCAGACTGACGCGAAAGAGGTGTGACGGCGCGCCTGGCTGTCATAGGGCGAGATTCGCACGAGCCGATGGACGCCGGACTCGGTCTTCGCCCAGCCATAGGCATTGTGGCCCTTGATCAGGAGCGTGGCGCTCTTGATGCCGGCTTCTTCGCCACCCTGTTCTTCCAAGACTTCGACCTTGAAGCGCGAGCGCTCGGCCCAGCGAATATACATCCGCTCCAGCATCTCGGCCCAATCCTGGCTCTCGGTGCCGCCGGCGCCCGAATGAACTTCCAGATAGGTATCGTTGGAATCGGCTTCGCCCGAGAGAAGCGTTTCGATCTGACGCTTGTCGGCTTCGACCTTCAGCTCTTTCAGAGCCGTTTCGGCCTCGGCGACGATGCCCTCATCATTTTCCTCCTCGCCCATGGCGATGAGTTCGACATTGTCCGTCAGACGCTGCTCGAGTTGTCGGATCGCCGCAATGCTTTCCTCGAGCTGCTGGCGCTCGCGCATCAGCCCCTGGGCTTCCATGGGATCGTCCCAGATGGAAGGGTCCTCGGCCTTGGTATTCAGATGATCGAGACGCTTGAGAGACTTATCCCAGTCAAAGATGCCTCCTCAGCAGGCCAATGGCCTGCTTGGTCTCGTCGACAATATGTTCGATCTCGGCGCGCAAGCCCAAGTCTCCCTTTCGCTTTCTGCCAATGGACGTCCGACTTCGAGGTCCATCCAGCCGCACAGACCAATCAGGCGGCACCGGACATGACGAAGGCGGGCGTGAAACGCGCCCGCCTCGCCTCAAAGCGGATTAAGACGTTCTTATAGGGATCGACAATCGCTTTGACCACCACCGGGTGAGGGGCCGAGCTCTCGCTTTCGCTGCTCAGCGCTCCAAGGCTTCACACGAGCCGGCCTTAAAAGAGGCCGCCCGCCCCCGCCGAGATGGCCTGGCGTGTCTGTTCGGAGACGACCCCGCGCTGCACGTCCGAGGCGACCGCATCCATGCCGATGACGCTGTAGCTGTCGGCTGGCCCCGTTCCGGGCTTGAAGGCCTCCATGATAACGTCGGCTCCGCCACCCGAACTGCGCATGCCTGTCTTGCGGTTGACCGCGACGAGCTCCATACCTTCCGGCACCTTAAAATCGACCGGCGGCTTGCCCTTCATTGCCTCCTTCATGAAGTCGATGAAGACCGGCGCCGCAAGGCCACCACCCGTCGCTCCATGCCCCATCGGACGCGGCTGGTCGTAGCCGAGATAGATACCGGCAACGAGATCGGGGGTGAAGCCGACGAACCAGGCATCCTTTTCCTCATTCGTCGTGCCGGTCTTGCCGGCGACGGGGAAGCCGAGTTCGCGCACTTTGGTCGCGGTTCCGCGCTGAACGACGCCTTCCATCATGGAAGTGATCTGATAGGCGGTCATCGGGTCGAGGACCTGATCGCGCTCGTCGACGAGTTCCGGTTCGGACTGGCCTTGGTAGTCCGGCGTATTGCACTCGGCGCAGAAGCGGCGGTCGTGCTTGTAGATGGTGCGACCGTAGCGGTCCTGGATGCGATCGATCAGGGTCGGCTCGATCGAGCGTCCCCCATTGGCGAGAACCGAATAGGCGCCGACCATGCGCAGCACCGTCGTCTCGCCGGCGCCGAGAGCCATCGGAAGATAGGGCTTCAGCTTGTCATAGATGCCGAAGCGCTCGGCATATTCGGCCACGAGCTTCATGCCCATATCCCGCGCCAGTCGCACGGTCATGAGATTGCGGCTTTTCTCGATGCCGAGGCGCAATGTCGAGGGACCCGCCGAACCGCCACCGTAATTCGAAGGCGTCCAGAATCCACCAGTGCCATCGGGCAAGGAGATCGGCGCATCGAGGATCACCGAAGCCGGCGTGTAACCATTGTCGAGCGCGGTCGCATAAACGAAGGGTTTGAAGGAGGAGCCCGGCTGGCGATAGGCCTGAGAGGCGCGATTGAACTCCGATTCCGAATAGGAGAACCCGCCGACCATGGCGCGAACGCGTCCGGTCTCTGGCTCCATGGCGACCAATGCGCCCTGCACTTCCGGCGGCTGACGCAGCTTCCAGCCATCGTCGCCGGCCTGGACATAGACAACGTCACCGCGTGAGAGTACGTCGGAAACGCTGCCGACGCGCCCCTTTCTCTCCGATGTGTTGAGCGTCATCGCCCATTTCATATTCGCTTTGTCGAGCGTGGCGATCTCGCGCGCCGAGGACAGCTTGTTGCCGCCTACGCGCTCCGGCTGAAGGCCGATACTCGCTTCGCCGTCGTTTGCCGACAGAACGACGGCGAGCCGCCATTCGGGCACGTCGGTGAAGGCCGGCACCTCGCCGACCGCCACACCCCAGTCGCTGCCGAGTTCGACATGCTTCACCGGACCGCGCCAGCCATGCTTCTGGTCGAAATCGACAAGCGCCTTCTGCAGCGCTGCGCGGGCAAAGCTCTGAAGCTGGGGATCGAGCGTCGTTCGGACCGACAGACCGCCCTCATAGAGCGCATCGATGCCATAGCGTTGAATGATCTCGCGCCGCACATCCTCGGTGAAATACTCTGCCGTGGCGAGATAAGTGCCTGATGGCCGCGGGTTGACCTCGAACGGACGCGCCTTTGCGGCGTCGCCTTCCTCGGCGGTGATGAAGCCGTTCTGCACCATCTGGCCAATGACCCAATCGCGCCGTCTCTTCGCCTCGTCCGGGTTGCGATAGGGATTATAGTTTTCCGGCGCCTTGGGAAGCGCGGCCAGATAAGCCGCTTCCTCGATGGTCAGATCGTTCACCGACTTGTCGAAATAAGCGAGCGACGCGGCGGCAATGCCATAGGAGCCCATGCCGAGATAAATCTCGTTGAGATAGAGCTCCAGGATCTTGTCCTTCGGATAGGCCTGCTCGATCCGCATGGAAAGGATCGCTTCCTTGACCTTGCGGTCGAAGGTCCGCTCATTCGACAGAAGGAAATTCTTGGCGACCTGCTGGGTGATCGTCGAAGCGCCCTGCATGCGTTGGCCCTGGGCCATCACCATGACAGCGCGCGCAATGCCTTCAATATCGACGCCCGGATGTGTGTAGAAGTTCTTGTCCTCCGCTGACAGGAAGGCGTTCTTCACCCGATTCGGGATCGCCTGGATCGGCAGGAACAAGCGACGTTCGCGCGCATATTCGGCCATTAAGGCGCCGTCGGAGGCATGGACGCGGGTCGTAACCGGCGGCTGGTAGTCGGCCAGGACCTGGTAGTCCGGCAACCCGTCCCCGATCTTCTCCACATACCAGGCTACACCACCTGCCACGAGGAGAAACAGAACGGATCCGATCCCGAAGAAATAGCCGATCAGTCTGATCATGAATCTGTCGCCTCAACCCATGCGGACCCTCGCCGCAGGTCCTTGTCAACGCCTTGCAAACCCACGATTCGGAGCTCGCCTTGGCGCGATCTTTATCATTGTCACCCTGCGGGGTCGCGGGTCTAGGCGCCAAGCCCCAAGCCCCCGCCAGAACCGATTTTCGCTGCCGGCTAATTTCGTCCCGGTAAACGTCGTCAACGCGCCCTTAATGGGCTGACCCTAGACTTTCGCGCCCCTCGCCCGATCTCCCATGCAGGGAAAATGCGGCGCGGGCGTGAACCGATGGCGCCTCATTCGCCTTCGTTCCGCCACCTGTTACTCGTCTGACACAGTGGCCGCCGAAAGCTGGCGCCGATCCGCATCTTCGCCTCCGGCCTCCCGGGCTTCGGCAGTCTTGTCCAGCCGATAAAAGCTAATGATGGAATGAGCCAGCGTCCCCATCGTCTTCTCGCGCCAAGCCTCGCTCATCAGGAGTTCGGCGTCCTTCTCGTTGGAAAGAAACCCCATTTCGACGAGGACGGACGGCACGTCGGGCGCTTTCAGCACCCGGAAACCGGCGGAGCGTTTCGGGTTGTTGATGAGCCGGATCCCGGCTTTGCGAAAATCTTCCAGAAGCGCCGTGGCGAAATGCTCTGAATAACCGACCGTCTCGCGGCGCGTCAGGTCGAGAAGGATGTCAAAGACCTCCGGGGCTTCGGCGGCAAGGTCCGGAGCGCCATATTGATCGGCCGCGTTTTCGTTCTCGACGATCTCGCGCGACAAAGCATCGGACGCCCTGTTGGATAACGTATAGATCGTTGCGCCGCGAAGCCCGTGATAGCGGATGCTATCGGCATGGAGCGAAATGAAGAGGTCGGCGTCTTTCTTCTGGGCAAAGGCCGTGCGCTCGCCGAGCGCAATGAAGCGGTCGTCCTCGCGGGTGAGGACGACCCGGATGCTGGAGACCGTCTCCAGACTGTCCCGCAGGCTTTTGGCCGCTGCGAGATTGATATCCTTCTCTTTGACGCCGTTCTCGCCGATCGCCCCATTGTCGACGCCGCCATGGCCGGGATCGATGACAATGGTGAAATGATGTCCCTCGCCCGTTGCCTCACCGGCAGTTACACCGGTCGCACGGGCATTAGCCTCGGTCACATTGGGGGAAATAGCGTTTGCGCCGACTATGGCGGTATCGGCGCCCGATTCCGATAGTCGCAATTCATAGGTTGGGCGTCCAGCCGGAGCACCGACATCGACGAGACTGGCCTCCACCGGGCGGCTCGGCGTCAGGAGATAGCGATAGCGCTCGGGACCGGTGGCCCCATGTCGCAGCGTCTCGATGAGCGTCGCCGCGTCCGTGCCGTTTGGTTCGACCGCCGGAATTGCGTCGCTGAAATCGAGCGCGATCCGGTCGGGATGCTTGAGGAGGATAAGCCGGGCCGCCGGCGCTGTCGTGAATTCGAACCGGATGACCTGTTCGCCGTCACTCGCCTTCATAATGTCAACGGCCGTGACCACTGCAGTTTCGGCACTTGCCGATTGCGGGAGGCACGCCAGCAAAGCCGCAAGCGAAAGCAATAGGACAGCTGCAGCCCGCCTCTTGGCGCATGATCCGCGCCGGGCAGCCGTCAGTGCGCGCCGCCAAAGATCGCGTCCCCGCATGGATCGCGTCCCTCTCGCTTTCCTTAAGGTCGCACCGAGCCGCGTCTTAAATTGGAACGCGCCCGACGTTTCGACAATTCATCTCCTGGATTTGAAGCCCGTATCACAATTCACCGCCTCCCCTCAAAAGAATGTCAATTGCGAAAGCCAACGAGAGACAGCTTCTGACCGAGCGCATCTCTCAAGGACATCGACGCCGCTCCCCGCTCCGATCCGTGAGGAATGTGGCCAGGGCTTGACGCGTCTCACCTCGTCGTCGGCCTGTCCCGTCGGCAGTCGGAAGGCGCTAAAGCGATACAAGGCCACCATCGCCATACTGTGATGCCTTAGCTTGCGCGAAGCCAGCCACGGGGTTTTGTGCCCTTGTTTCTTTTCCAGGCAACGCATAAGAGTAACGCAGAAGCCCCAGTCGGGATGACGATCAAAGGGATCGGCAGCGCGACGACGATTATTCGGCGGAGACGAGAACGGCGATCCATGCCGCTCGTCTGGTCACGCCATTCGTCCCGTTCGTCCGAAGAAGGCTTCCCGAATTCCTGCCGGGAGCGTGCTTATGAGCCCTCGCCCGGCATACGGCCTCGCCCTGGATATCAAATGGGGTCGGCCATCCATCGGCTGTGAAAGCAGCCACCCAGTCGTATTTGCAAGGGTCCGTCTTGACCACGATGCTCCGACCATCGCCGCAGGAAACGCAGTCCGCACGAGCGGACAGAAGCGTCTCGCGGCTGAGAGCGGAAGCGGGGGATCGAGCGACGGATCTGCTTGCGGCCCGGCGCCTTACGTATTCCGCCTTGCCATCGTTCAGAAGCCTAGCCGATCGTAGCGACCGGGCCTTGGAGAGTGTCCATGGCCAACAAAATGCTGATCGACGCGTCCCATCCGGAAGAGACGCGCGTCGTCGTCGTCCGCGGTAATCGCGTCGAAGAATTCGATTTCGAGTCCGAGCATAAGAAGCAGCTGAAAGGAAATATCTATCTCGCGAAAGTGACCCGGGTCGAACCGTCCCTGCAGGCCGCCTTCGTGGAATATGGTGGGAACCGTCACGGGTTCTTGGCTTTCAGCGAAATCCATCCCGACTATTACCAGATCCCCAAGGCCGATCGCGAAGCGCTTCTGGCCGAGGAGTTGGCTCGTGGTCACGAAGACGACGACGAAGACGACGTCGTCGAGCGGCCTGAGAAGCGTCGGCGCCGGCCTGCCAAGGCGGCCGCGCGCAAGCGTTCCGACGAGGATAGCGTTTCCGAGAGCGTCGACACGGATGGTGTCGAGATCGATAGCGACGGCTCGGACGAGACGTCGGTTGCGTCTTCCTATGATGGCGACGCAGACGCAATTACGGCGGGTGACGATGCTCCGAACGCGCAGCAGGATGGCGCATCGGACGAAGCAGGCATCCAAGCCGACGACGACGCCTCCGGTGAAGTGAAGGCGCGGAAGCACGATCGGGACAACGACCAAGACGACGACAGCGATAGCGCCGAGGACGAGGACGACAGCTCCGACGAGGATGATGACGAGGACGCCGAAGACGAGGAGGCTGACGACTCCGATTCGGACGATTCATCATCTGAAGACGAGGAAGGTGGCCCCTCCTCGGAGCGCTCAAATGGCGCTCGCCGTGGGCGCGGACGTCGGCGCGGTCGGCGCAAGCCGAATGCCGAGGCGCGCAACGGCAACGACCAGGACGGCGATGACGACAACGGCTCGGACGACGATTCCGACGACATCGACGAGATCGGGTCCGAGGACGCGATGGAGGAGGTGCCTGTCCGTCAGGCTCGTCCCCGCAAGCAGTATAAGATCCAAGAGGTCATCAAGCGCCGACAGATCCTGCTCGTCCAGGTCGTCAAGGAAGAGCGCGGCAACAAGGGCGCCGCACTAACCACTTATCTGTCACTCGCAGGACGCTATTCGGTTCTCATGCCGAACACGGCGCGCGGCGGCGGCATTTCGCGCAAGATCACCAACCAGGCCGATCGCAAGCGTCTGAAGGACGTCGTGCGCGAACTCGACGTGCCGCGCGGCATGGGCATCATTCTGCGCACGGCCGGAGCGAACCGCACCAAGGCCGAGGTCAAGCGCGACTACGAATATCTGATGCGGCTTTGGGAGTCGGTGCGCACGCTGACGCTGCAGTCTACGGCGCCCGCCCTCGTCTACGAGGAAGGCAGCCTCATCAAGCGGTCGATCCGCGACCTCTACAACAAGGACATCGACCAGGTTCTCGTCTCCGGCGAAGCCGGCTACCGCGAAGCCAAGGACTTCATGCGGATGCTGATGCCGAGCCAGGCGAAAGCGGTTCAGCCCTATAACGAGCCCGTGCCGATCTTTGCGCGCCAAGGGATCGAGGGCCAGCTCGACAAGATGCTGCAGCCCCATGTGACGCTGAAATCGGGCGGCTACATCATCATCAACCAGACCGAAGCGCTGGTTGCCATCGACGTCAATTCGGGTCGCTCGACCCGCGAAATGTCGATTGAATCGACGGCTCTCCAGACCAATCTGGAGGCGGCCGAGGAGGTCGCGCGCCAGCTGCGCCTGCGTGATCTCGCCGGCCTCATCGTGGTCGACTTCATCGATATGGACGAGAAGCGCAACAATCGCGCCGTCGAGAAGAAGCTGAAGGACTGCCTGAAGAACGACCGGGCGCGAATCCAGGTCGGCAAGATTTCGCATTTCGGCCTTCTGGAGATGAGCCGTCAGCGTATCCGCGCGAGCGTCCTGGAATCGACCATGCGCGCCTGCCCGGTCTGCGAAGGCGCAGGGCTCATCCGTTCGGCCTCCTCTCTGGCGCTCCATGCGGTCCGCCATATCGAGGAATATATCCAGAAGAACGCCAGCAACGACATCATCGTGAAAGTGCCGATCGAGACGGCGCTCTATATCCTCAACGAGAAGCGTCATCACATCGACGATCTCGAGCAAACGCATGGCCTGCGCATCCTGATCGAGGCCGACGCCTCCATCGGCCATCAGGGCCTGACGATCGAGGCGGGTGGCCCCTCGACCCAGCCGATCACCAAGGAATTCGTCAGCCCGATCTCGATGAGCGCGGAAGATGCGATCGACGAGGAACTGGCGCGCGAGGCCGCGGCTCTCGAGGCCGAGGACGAAAGCGTGGAAGCCTCGGAGCCTGAGGCCCGGAATTTGATCGCTGAGAGCGACGAGGATGACGACAGCGGCAACAAGCGGCGCAAACGACGCCGGCGGCGGCGGCGCGGCGGCAAAGGAGACGAAGCCGAGACGAACGGCGATGCCGAGAGCGCGTCCGACGATGACGATTCCGATGACGACAGCGACGATGAGACGAGCGACTCGGACAATGACGAAAACGGCCAGAACGGCTCTGGTCGGCGCCGGCGCCGTCGGGGTCGTCGCGGCGGTCGTCGTCATCGCGACGGGACCAACAATCGCGACGACCAGGCGAACGACAATGACGAGCGCCATGACGGCGACGCCGTCGCGGCTTCAAGCGCCAAGGCACCGTCTGACGATGCAAAGCCGGGTGAACAGAAGAGCGGCGAGACTTCGGACCAGGGCCCTGAGGCGGAGGAACCGGTCAGCGCAGCCGACACCGAGACGCCAGCCGAAAAGGGTGTTGTCGAGCCGGATTTGAGCGAACCGGTCGTGACGTCGACCTTGGACGAGGCTCCGGAAGCCGAAACGGCTCCGACGCCGGCGGCCAACGCCGACGAACGGCTCGACGAGCCGGTCGCGAAATTGGTCGAGCCCACAAATCAGGATGAAAGCGCAGCGCCAGTCGCGGCATACAACGACACATCCGATGAGGTCGAGGTTCTGGAGACCAAGTCTGCGGTAATTGAAAGCGATCGCGCCGAGGCCGCTGCTGTCTCCGTGTCCGCCGAAGGCGAGAAAGAGCCTCAGCAGGTTGAAGCAGCGGCGTCTGAAGAGCAGCCATCCGCCGATACCGAAACGCCTCCGGTCGCAGAGAACGTGGCAGAGGCTGACGCGGATATGACAAGCGAGACGGTCGACGAGCCCGCGGCGACAGCGGCGCCGTTGACCCAACCGGTCGTCACCTCTGGCAGCGAGAGCGAGGGCGAGGATGAGCGGCCGCGCCGCACCGGCTGGTGGTCTCGTCGGGGGTTTCTTTGAGCGGATCCGGCGGCTGAAAGCGGCGGCCGCGCGCATCATAGGCGTCGGCCCCCCACCGGATTAGAAATGACTGAAAACACAGGACGGCGGGGTGCTTCGGCCCCCGCCTTTCTCATGATGAGGGCCCTTAGCGACGGGTGACGAAGTGCCCCATCCGCTCCAAGGCTTCGGCAAGGCTCGTCTCGTCGCAAGCATAGGACAGACGAACGAAGCGAGCCCCGCTCACCGGATCGAAGTCGATGCCGGGCGTCACCGCCACAAGGCTCTCGTCGAGCAGTGCCTTGGCGAATTGCGTCGCGTTCCAATCACCGTCAGGGATCGCGGCATAGGCATAGAACGCCCCGTCGATCGGCGCGATGTCGCGAAAGCCGATGCCGGGCAGTTCGGCGATCATCCGCTCGCGATTGCGTCGATAGGTTTCGCGCACCGCATCGAGTTCCTCGCTCGCCCCGAGAGCGGCGAGCGCCGCAACCTGGGAGATTTCGGACGCGGAGATATAGAGATTCTGGCCGATGCGTTCCGAGACCTCGACAAGGTCCTCCGGCAAAACCGCCCAGCCGATCCGCCAGCCTGTCATGGCGTAATACTTCGAGAAGGAATTCACGACCACGGCGCTTTGAGTAAATTCGAGGGCGCTCACTTCCGGCTTGCCGAAACCCAGACGATGATAGATCTCGTCGGAGATGAAGCGCACACCGCGCCGGTCGCAGAATTCGACGATCGCCCTGAAGTCCTCAGGCGACGTCATGGTGCCCGTCGGATTGGCGGGATTGGCGATCAGAACGCCTTGGAAAGGCCGTTCGGCAAAGACGCCTTCGAGCCGGTCCGCGGTCAAGACATAGTCCTCGGTGGGTCCGACGGCGATCTCCACCGGCTCGATGCCGAGCGCGCGCATGATGTTGCGGTAGGCCGGATAGCCCGGCGAGGCGATGGCGATTCGCGCGCCGACGTCGAACGCCGCCAGAAAGGCGATGTTGAATCCGGCGGACGCACCCGAGGTGATCATCACCCGCCGGGGATCGATAACGACGCCATGCGCCTGTTCATAGTGTCCGGCGATCGCCTCACGGATGTCGGCCCGCCCCATCGCATCGGTGTAAGCGACGCGGCCATGGGCGAGCATCGCCTGAGCCGCCTCTCTTGCTGCGCGTGGAGCCGGCGCCGCCGGCTGCCCGACGGCCAGGGACAAGACCTTCGACCCGGCGGCCTTCAGCCGGTTCGCCGCCGCCATGACCGCCATCGCCCGAAACGGTTCCACATGGGCCCGGGCCGAAGGCTTGAAACCAGGTGTATCCATAATGCCTCTCTTGTGCTCGCAATCGGCTTCGGCCAAGCGTGATGCCGTCCTTTCGCCACCTTGAGGTGACGAGGAGTGGTCGTCTCGACGATGGTTTGACGGTCTCGACCGGCCGAATGCAACCCCTGTCGAAATCGAAGCCGGAGGTCTCTTTCGACATGTTCCGACGTATCAGCTCGCTCGCCCGGACCGGCCTGTCTGCCATGGCCGCAGCTTGCGTCGCCTTGACAGGCCCCGTTGCCGAAGCCGCTCCGTCGTCCAAGGGTAATCTGCCGATCGTCCGCGATGCGGAGATCGAACAGCTCGTCACGGAATACGCCGCGCCGCTCCTGAAGGCCGCCGGTCTGTCGCGTTCGGGCATCGAGATCATTCTGGTCAATTCGTCCGATTTCAACGCCTTCGTGTCCGGCAGCCGCATCTTCGTCAACACTGGCGCGATCCTGGCGACGGAGACGCCCGGCCAGCTACAAGGCGTGCTCGCCCATGAGATGGGGCACCTCGCCGGCGGCCATCAGCTCCGTCTTCGCGAGCGCATCGAAAACGCCAAGGTGCTGACCGCCGTCACCAGCCTCTTAGGGCTTGGCGTCGCGGCGGCGGGCGCCGCCACCGGTTCGCGCGAAGCGGCACAGGCCGGCACCGGCATCATGGCCGGCGGCACGGGTCTCGCGGCCCGCGATCTGATGGCCTACAAGCGTGGAGAGGAGATGACCGCAGACCGCGCCGCCCTCACCTATCTCGAACGGGCCGGATTGTCCGGACGCGGCCTCGTCGATTCCTTCCGCAATCTCGATCGTCAGAGCTTCTTCTCGCGCTCCAGCGGGCGCAACTACCTTTCCTCCCATCCCATGCCGAACGACCGCGCTGCCGCGATCGAGGATGCCGCGCGGCGCAGCCCCTATTGGAGCAAGCCGGACGATCCCCGCCTTGTCGAACGCCATCAACTCGCGCGCGCGAAGATCGCCGCCTATACGGGGAGTCCTGGCGATGCCAAGCGTCTCTTCTCCCGCGATCCGCGATCGATCGCGGCCTTTTACGGCGACGCGATCGAGACCCATCTCGCCGGCTCGTCGAGTTCAGCACTGAAGAAGGTCGACGCGCTCATCGCCGCTCGCCCCCAAAATCCCTGGTTCGCCGAATTGAAGGGCGAGATCCTTCTAGAAGCCGGGCGGGGCGCGGAAGCCGCCAAGGCCTATCGCACGGCCACCAAGCTCGATCGGTCCAATTCCAGCCTTTTGCGAGCCGAGATCGGCCAGGCGCTGGTCGTCAGCGGCGATCCAGCCGTGCTGCCGGAGGCCATCGATCTCATCGAGGAAGCGCTTCGACGCGATCCGAGCAATGCCAACGCCTATCGCTTCCTTGCTATGGCCTATGGCCGCAAAGGCGATATCGGTCGGGCCGAACTTGCGACGGCCGAGCAATATTGGAACACAGGCCGCCTGACGGATGCGCGCATTTTCGCTGCGCGCGCGGCCCAAAAACTTGCGCCCTCGACACCTGCGGGACGCAGAGCCCGCGATATCGTATCGACGCCCAGGCCCTGACGAGGGACGAGACGAAAAGGATAATCCGATGAGATCGCTACTGACGAAGACCCTGCTTGCGAGCGCGATCGCTCTTGGCGCAGCAACCGCTCCGACGCTCGCCGAGGTGCCCTTCAAGGGCGAGGAGAAAGCCGCAATCGAGACGATCATCCGCGATTATCTCATCGCCAACCCGGAAGTGCTCATCGAAGCGATGGATGCGCTGCAGACCAAACAGGCCAATGCTCAGCGCGAAGCACGCGCCGACGTCATCGCGAAGGCCGGTGACACGCTGACCGACGCCCCGGAGGGCATGGTCCTCGGCAATCCGAATGGCGACGTCACGGTGGTCGAGTTCTTCGATTACAATTGCGGCTATTGCCGGCAGGCGCTCGAAGACATGAACGCCCTGATCGAGGCCGACGACAATGTGCGATTCGTGCTCAAGGAATTTCCGATCCTCGGGCCGCAATCGATCGAAGCCTCGCGGGTGAGCCTTGCCTTTCGCGATCTGGCGCCGCAGAAATACCCCGAATTCCATCGCGCTCTGCTCGCCCGGCGGTCGATGGCCGACAAGGCCGCGGCCCTCGAAGTCGCCAAGGATCTTGGCGTCGAAGCCGACGCGATCGAAGCGAAGATGAACGACACGGGCCATATCCAAGAGCTGCAGGCGATCCAGGATCTCGCCGCCAATCTTCAGATCAACGGGACGCCCTCTTACGTGATCGGCGGCGAGGTCATCCAGGCGCGCGTCGGGATCGATGGGCTCAAACAAGCTGTCGGGAACATGCGCGAATGCGGGAAGGCCGATTGCAGCTGACGCCGAACCAAAGCTGAAGACGGGATGGGGCGAGGCGGCTCTGCCAGGTCTCTTCCTGCTGACGGCTATCAAAAACAGCGAAACCGCCCCAAAACCGGCGCAAAGTCGTCGAAAGCCGGGTTAGAACCGTTGAAATCGCGACGCCAAGAGTGCATGCACCGGCGCGATGGACGAAAACCGGCCTCGCGGGCCCTCCTGATCGCCCTTGCCCAATTGCTGAGGGCGGCCACTTTCAAGTGCCGAGGGAAACGGCCGACGCGATAGCGACAGGGACAAACAATGACGGATAAAAGCGTGGACCCCGATCTCGTACGCCAGCTGGCGGGCATTCTCAGAGAGAGCGAACTGACCGAGATCGAGGTAGAACACGACAAGCTTCGGGTCCGACTGACACGGAAGGTCGAAGCGGCCCCAATGGTCTATCCGCAACATTTTCAGGTCCAGGCGCCGATGGCACCGCAACACGCGGCGCCGGCACCGGCTCAACAGGGTGGCGCGCCAGCCGCGGCTCCTGCGCCCGCCGTCGACGAGGGCGCTGTTCCCTCCCCCATGGTCGGGACGGTCTATCTCGCTCCGGCGCCCGGCGCGAAAGCCTATGTCGAGGTGGGCCAGAGCGTGAAGGAAGGCGACACGATCTGCATCGTCGAAGCGATGAAGACGATGAACAACATCCCCTCGCCGCGCTCCGGAACAGTGCGCAAGATCTTGGTCGAAAACGCGCAACCGGTCGAATACGGCGAACCCCTCATCGTCATCGGCTAAAGGCGCGACCCCATGGTTTCGAAAGTCCTCATCGCCAATCGTGGCGAGATCGCGCTCCGCGTGCTGAGAGCCTGCAAAGAGCTCGGCATCCAGACCGTCGCGGTCCATTCGACGGCCGATAATTCGGCCATGCATGTGCGCCTCGCGGATGAAAGCGTCTGCATCGGTCCGCCGCCCGCCCGCGACAGCTATCTCAACATTCCCCAGATCGTCGCGGCTTGCGAGATCACCGGCGCCGATGCCGTCCATCCGGGCTACGGCTTCCTTTCGGAAAACGCTCGTTTCGCCGACATTCTCGAAGCCCATCAATTGACCTTCATCGGCCCGACCGCCGAGCATATCCGGGTCATGGGCGACAAGATCGAGGCCAAGAAGACGGCGCAGCGTCTTGGCATTCCGGTGGTGCCCGGCTCCCCCGGCGCAGTCACCGACGATAAGGAAGCCGCGAAGATCGCGGCCGAGATCGGCTATCCGGTGCTCGTTAAGGCTTCGGCCGGCGGCGGCGGACGCGGCATGAAGGTCGCGCGAAACGCCGAGGAATTGCCGGTGTCGCTCGCCACCGCCCGCTCCGAAGCCGGCGCCGCCTTTGGCGACGACGCCGTCTATATCGAGAAATATCTCGAAAAGCCGCGCCATATCGAGGTGCAGGTCTTCGGCGACGGTATGGGCAATGCGATCCATCTCGGCGAACGCGATTGTTCGCTTCAGCGCCGCCACCAGAAGGTTTGGGAAGAGGCCAATTCGCCGGCCCTGACCAACGAGCAGCGCGAGCGCATCGGGATGGTCTGCGCAAAGGCGATGCAGGGCCTCGGCTATCGCGGCGCGGGAACGATTGAATTCCTCTACGAGGACGGCGAGTTCTATTTCATCGAGATGAACACACGCCTGCAGGTCGAGCATCCCGTGACAGAAGCAGTGACCGGCCTCGATCTCGTTCATGAGCAGATCCGTGTCGCCAGTGGCGACGGCTTGTCCGTCACGCAGAAGGACGTGGTCTTTTCCGGCCATGCGATCGAATGCCGGATCAATGCCGAGGACCCGCGAACCTTCGCCCCCTCGCCCGGCGAGATCACCCATTACCATGCCCCCGGCGGGCTCGGCGTGCGGATCGACTCGGCCGCCTATCACGGATACCGAATTCCGCCCTTCTACGACAGCCTCGTCGGCAAGCTGATCGTTCACGGTCGCACGCGCGAGGAAGCGATGATGCGATTGAAGCGTGCGCTTGACGAGATCGTGCTGGATGGCGTGAAGACGACGCTTCCCCTCTTCCGTGATCTGGTGGAAGATGAGGACATCAAGCGCGGTCGTTACGACATCCACTGGCTGGAGCATTTCCTCAAGGGCGACAAGCACTAAGGGGCGGAGATGGCCCGCACCGGGCGCGGAAAAGGATTCGAGATCACGCCGGCGGTGTTGCTGAAGGCTTATGCCTGCGGCATCTTCCCGATGGCCGAGTCATCGACCGATCCGCGCCTCTTCTGGGTCGATCCGAACGAGCGCGGCATCCTGCCGCTCGACGGTTTTCATTGCCCGCGAAGCCTGAAGAAGGTTATCAAACGCGAGACCTTCACCGTGACCGTGGACACCGCCTTTGCGGCCGTGGTCGATGGTTGCGCCGAGCCGGCACCGGGTCGGATCGAGACCTGGATCAACCCGACCATTCGCAATCTCTATCTGGCGCTCTTCGAAGAGGGATACGCCCATTCCGTCGAGACCTGGCGGGACGGCTTTCTGGTGGGGGGTCTCTATGGCGTCTCGCTGGGCGGCGCCTTCTTTGGCGAGAGCATGTTTTCGCGCGAGACGGACGCCTCGAAGGTTGCCCTCGCCTTTTTGTGGGAGCGCATGGTCCGTGGGGGCTACACGCTCCTCGACACGCAATTCCTGACCAGCCATCTCGCCCGCTTCGGTGCGATCGAGATCACGCGGGATGTGTATCAGGCACGGCTTGCCGAGGCGATCGAAGCGGATGCGACGTTCTATTCGGCGGGCGCCGGAACGTCTGTTTCCGTCTTACAGGCTTTGAGCCAGACGTCGTAGACCGGGTGCTCGATCGCGTTAAGCCCGGGAGACGCGGCGAACATCCAGCCTGAGAAAATGCGCTGGATATCGCGGTCGAGAGTAATCTCATCCACTTCCACGAAGGCGTCGGTCCTGGCCGCTTCGCCCTCGGCGCTCGTCAGACAGACCTTTGGTGTGACCTGAAGCGCGCCGAATTGAACCGTCTCGTTGATGAACACGTCGAATGTGGTGAGCCGGCCCGTAATCTTGTCGAGCCCCGAAAAGACTGCGACCGGATTCTCGATTCGCGTCTGAGCTTCGGCTGATGTCAGGCCGGATGCGGCTAAGCTGGCGAGCCCTGCGAGAGAAAATCGGAAGAGGATCGATGAAAGCTTCGGCATGGTCGACTTTGCGCAAGGAACATTCGGGCGGCAACTCGCCCTCGACCGGGCTCAGGAAAACGGTTTAGAGCCAATCGAGATTGTGCCGGGAAACCGAACGGACCGGCTCCCCTTATCATTCCCGATCTAGCGACCGAGCCGGACCAAAGAAAGGCGAAGTGGAGATAAGAGCCTTGTTAGGGCATCCACCTCGCCACCTTTCGACAACGGATTTGAAAACGCGCAGGCAGGATGCGGCTTCTCGGCCCAGACAACCGTATACCGCAGATGACGATCACGGGGTCCAGGCGTCGTATTCGCCGGTGACGCGCGGGCGCTCCTGGCCAGGGCGCAGAAGCGAGCCGGCTGGCCGATAGGCTTTGCCGGTGCCCGTCCAATTCTGCACGAAGGGCTTCTGCCAGTCCCTAGGCTTATAGTTCTCCTCGGAAGGCGGCGTCGCCACGCGGTGATGCATCCAGCCATGCCAACCCGTGGGGATCGTCGTCGCCTCGACCGGACCGTTGAAGATCACCCAACGGCGCGTATTGTCGGCATTGGTGTAATAGACGTTGCCGAATTCGTCCTCACCGACCTTCCGGCCATGCCGCCATGTGTAGAAGCGGGTACCGATCGTCTGCCCGTTCCACCATGTGAAGATCTGCAGAAGCCACTCTTTCATCGAGCCACCCGTCGCTTGTGTTACCGGTCTTATGCTGCGGCGCGCGCCCATTGTCCACCCATGAGAGGCCAGCCGAAAGGTCGCTTTGCAACGAGGAAAGCTTGTGGCGCGGCGCAACGCTCAAGCTTCCCCCTTTTCATCAGTGCTGATCTGGTTTGCGCTCTGCCGCTCCCGTTCGTCCCGTTTTTGAAGATGTCCGATCATCAGAAGAACGAGACCGAGTGCGAGGATCGTTGCCGCGAGGCCCACGAGGAACGCCCCCGAGGTGCTGTCGACCTCGAGGAGTATCAGCTTTCGCACCACAGCCAGCATGCCGATGACGACAACGGTTCGAACCTGGGCGAGACGATGGTCGCCTAGCGCCATCTGATGGATCGAATGGGCGAGTTCCAGCGCGATGATGGCGGCCAGAACCCGATCAAATAAGGTCTGGAAGGCCGAGTAATCGAGCGGATGACCGAGATCGAACAGCGCGAGCGCCGTTGCCCGAAAGAAGCTCCAGGCCGCGAGCAGAACCACGCCGACCATCCCAACCAGAAGGAGGTGCGAGATCACCCGTTCGAAACCGAAATAAAGCTTGAGTAGGCGCATCTTCGTGCCTCGACTCCTCGGTTCGCGCCAGAAGCGACGCGTGCCTGACGAGTTGGCGCAGCGGAATGCGACGTCCACCTTGCGGTGCGGAAGAGGGGGCGACCGGCGAAAGAGCTTAGCCGAGAGGTCGCTCCATAACGAGGGCGGGAATTCCGCTCGTCCGATCACCGCAATTGTCGGTCCGTCCCGTCGCCACGAAACCGTGGCTCTTGTAGAAATTCAGAGCCTTTTCGTTGGCTTCCTCGACCTCCAGCCGGATCGTCAAGGCATCCGGGAACGCCTCGAAAATCTCCCGCAGAAGCTCGGTTCCGATCCCCTGTCCCTGGACACTCGGATGCACATAGAGCTGGTGCAGAACGACCAGCTTTCGCTGCGCGTCCGAGGAGGCAGCAAAGGCCATGCCGCCCAGACGCCGACCGTCGTCGGCGACGACAAATTCCGATTCCGGGCGACCCAATCGCGGTTCGAGCGCTTTCAGCGAATGCCAGGACTTGGTGATCTCCGAGACGCGGTCAACACCATAGATACCGTCGTAAGTGTCGTGCCACGTTTCGGAGAGAAGCGCGCTGATCGTCGGCAGATCGGCGCGCCCGGCCGTGCGAATGAAGAAGGTCATTCGACCCCCAGCTTTTCCTTCACGAGGGCGTTGACCGCCTGCGGGTTAGCCTTGCCGCCCGTCGCCTTCATCACCTGGCCGACGAACCAACCGGCGAGTGAGGGCTTGGCCTTCGCCTGCTCGACCTTTTCGGGATTGGCGGCGATCACTTCGTCCACCGCCTTCTCGATCGCGCCGGTGTCGGTCACCTGCTTCATGCCGCGGCTCTCGACGATCTCCTTGGGATCACCGCCCTCGTTCCAGACGATCTCGAAGAGGTCTTTGGCGATCTTGCCTGAAATTGTGCCTTCGCGGATGAGATCGAGGATCGCGCCGAGTTGGTCGGCCGAAACGGGCGTTTCGTCGATGTCCTTGCCGGCTTTGTTCAGGGCGCCCAGAAGATCATTGATGACCCAGTTGGCCGCCTGCTTGGCGTCGCGGCCCTTGGCGACCTTCTCGAAGAAGTCGGCGATCGCCTTGTCGGAGACGAGGATCGAGGCGTCATAGGTCGACAGACCGGATTCGCTGACAAAGCGAGCCTTCTTGTCGTCAGGAAGCTCCGGCAGCTCGGCGAGAAGGGCGTCGATATAGGCCTGGTCGAATTCGAGCGGCAGAAGGTCGGGATCGGGGAAATAGCGATAGTCATGCGCATCTTCCTTTGTGCGCATGGCCCGCGTCTCGCCCTTGACCGGATCGAAGAGCCGCGTCTCTTGATCCACGACGCCGCCATCTTCGATGAGCGCGATCTGGCGACGGGCTTCCGATTCGATCGCCTGACCGACGAAGCGGATCGAGTTGACGTTCTTGATCTCGCAGCGCGTGCCGAAGGGACCGCCGGGACGCCGGACGGACACATTGACGTCGGCACGCATGGAGCCTTCGTCCATATTGCCGTCGCAGGTTCCGAGATAACGCAAGATCGTGCGCAGCTTGGTGAGATAGGCCTTCGCCTCTTCGGCCGAGCGCATGTCCGGCTTCGACACGATTTCCATCAGCGCGACACCCGAACGGTTCAGATCGACGAAGCTCATCGTCGGATGCTGATCATGCATCGATTTGCCGGCATCCTGTTCCAGATGCAGCCGCTCGACACCGACTTCGATGTCGCGGAACTCGCCGCTTTTGTCCGGGCCGACCGAGACCGTGACGATGCCTTCGCCGACGATCGGATCCTTGAACTGGCTGATCTGATAGCCCTGAGGCAGATCGGGATAGAAATAGTTCTTGCGATCGAAGATCGAACGCTTGTTGATCTGCGCCTTCAGCCCGAGCCCGGTGCGGATCGCCTGCCGCACGCATTCCTCGTTGATCACCGGAAGCATGCCTGGCATGGCCGCATCGACGAGGCTGACATGGGCGTTGGCCTCCGCACCGAAATCGGTGGAGGCGCCGGAGAAGAGCTTGGCCTCCGACGTCACCTGGGCATGGACCTCCATGCCGATGACGATCTCCCAATCGCCCGTGGCGCCGGAAATGAAACTCTTCGGATCGGGTTCACGCGTATCGACGAGGGTCATGGCGGTTTCCGCTGAATGCAAAATCTTCTTTTAAGCTGGCTAGAGGAAAGGGGCGAAGGCATCAAGCGGTTCGGCTCGTCTGCCATCGCTCGCCTAGGTCTCCTCGGCGCTGGCGTCGGCTTGTTCGTGCTGAAGGCGAGGCCGATCTGCTATATATGGGACTGAAGGACGGATCAGGAGGCCGGCATGAGCGCGCTTGCAGATGACCGTAAGATTGACGAAGCGGCGCAGCCCCTGACTGTCGAGGCGTTCTTCGATTGGATCGAGCACCGCGAAGAGCGCTTCGAACTCGTCGAAGGGGTCGTGAGAATGCTTCCGAATGTCACGCGCTCCCATGCCAACATCGTCAGCAATATCGACTATGCGTTGCAAAGCCGGCTCGACCGTTCGCGCTACATGGTCACGCAGGGCGACTTCGCGGTTCAGACTGGGCCAAAGACGGTTCGCTATGCCGATCTCATGGTCGAAGAGACCAACGACGATTTGATGGCGAGGAAGAGCGACTCGCCCCTACTTCTCGTTGAAGTGCTGTCCCATTCGACGGCACCGTTGGATTTCGGGATCAAGCGGTTCGAATACCAAGCTTTGCCCAGTCTTCAGGTCTATATGATCGTCGACCAGACGCGGCCCTTCGTCTGGCTGTTCTTGCGAGACACGGAGGGGACGTGGAACGCCGAGCCCCGATTGATCGATGAAGGGGCCATTCCAATCGCTGTGCTTGGTGTCGAGTTGGACCTTGCCGAGATCTATCACCGCATCTTTTCACTAAAGGTTGGCGGCGGCCAGACCGGATAAGTCGCTACCGAAAATCCGTGGACGCCCCTTATTGATGATATCGTACATCAGGTCTATGCGGGACATCTCTCCCATCACCTGAGATGCGAGGTGCCGCCGTGCCCCACCTGTCCCGCCGCGCTTTTCTGAAGTCCTCCGTGATCGGCGCAAGCTGTGCAGCCGGCGCCGGCCTCGGGGTCCGCTGGCCGCAAGCCTTCGCCGGCCCGGCTCCGATCGAATTGAAGCCAAGGCCGACCGACGCGCGGATCTTCGGCGAGATCCCGACCAAGAACGTCTTCACCTATGGCGAGGCGCCCGGCGCCATGCCGCCGGTTCTGCGCCTGAAGCGCGGAGACCCGTTCGCCGCCCGTCTCGTCAACCAACTCGACGAGCCGACGACCATTCACTGGCATGGGCTTCGCATTGCGAACAAGATGGACGGCGTTCCGTTTCTCACCCAACCGAACGTCTCGCCGGGCCGCAGCTTCGACTATGCCTTCACGCCGCCCGATGCCGGCACGTTCTGGTATCATCCCCATTGCAACACGCTGGAGCAGATGGGCCATGGGCTCGCAGGTGTCATGGTGGTCGAAGACCCTGCCGACCCTGTTTTCGATGCCGAGATCGTCCTCAATCTGCGCGATTGGCGGCTCGGCGGAAACGGGCAGTTCATCAGCCAGTTCAAGCCGCGCGAGGCCGCCAGGTCCGGGACATTCGGCACCGTGCGGACGGCCAATTGGCAGGTCGAGCCCATTTATGACGCCCCGAGCGGCGGGGTCGTCCGGCTGCGGATCGCCGTCACCGACGTCACGCGAATCCTGCAACTGAAGCTCGAGGGCGCAGAGGCCGAGGTCCTGGCCATCGACGCCCAGCCTTTACCGCAACGGGTCCCGCTCGATCTCCTGATCCTCTCGCCGGGACAACGGGCGGACATCGCCATCCGCATGCCCGCTGAGGAAGGGCGCGGCGTCACCTTGACCGATCACCGCCCATCGACACCGGCCACGGTCGCGACGCTCAGATCGGTCGGGCCAAGCCTGAACCATGCGCTTGGCGATGTGGGGCCGCTCGCGCCGAATCCCCAACCGGAATTCGACCTGTCGAGCGCGACCGAAATTCCGCTTCTCCTCAGCGCGACGGCCGAACAAGCGGCGAAGAATTCGATCTGTGGCTCGCTCGGCTATTCCTTCTGGGCGATCAACAAGGTGCCCTGGCCAGGCGACACCGCCGATCCCCTGGCGCCGATCGAGGAGCTGAAGCTTGGCCAGAGCTACGTTCTGACCATGAAGAATGTGACGCCGCACGCCCATCCGATCCATCTCCATGGCATGAATTTCACCGTGCTGCGCTCAACGCGCGAAGACGCGCCAAAACTGACCTCCGACACCTATCTCATCTTCCCGGACGAGACGGTTCAGCTCGGCCTCGTCGCCGACAATCCCGGCGACTGGGTCTTTCACTGCCACATCATCGAGCATCAGAAGACCGGAATGACCGGCTATTTCCGGGTCGCCTGAGAGAGCAGAGGATCAAGCGACGCTGTCGAAGGAAACGCTTCCGCTGTCATAGAGACCTTTGAGGATTTGCAAGGCCGAGCCGAGTTCGTCCCGCCCCGGCACGGAGGACAGGCCGATCCGAACGCCATGGGTCATCCGATCGGTCCGCACCGATCGATATTCGTCCTCGCCGTCGATCAGAATGCCGTTGTTGCGAGCCGCGATCTGGAAGGCCGGGGAGGTCCAAGGTTGCGGCAATTCGATCCAACGAAACGGCATGACGGCGGCAGGGCCTTCCGATGTCGTACCAAACACCTGATCGAAGACGGCGCCTCGCGCCTTCAATTCTGCGATGATCCGGACACGGATAGCGTCGGCATCTCCGGACAGAACGAGGCGCGCCGCCGTTTCCATGTTGAGAAAGGACCGGCTTCCCGAAAGCATCGAATGGGCGACATTGGCCCGCACGGCCTGACCGCGCGGCGTCGCGATCCAGCCCGCTCGAACCCCGGCGGCCACGGCTTTCGACAAACCGCCCACCATGAAGGTGCGTTCGGGCGCGAGCGCGGCGATGGGCGCCGCCTCGTCGCCGGTCAAAGCGCCATAGACGTGATCTTCCACAATGGTCAGATTGTGCCGCCGTGCGACGGCGACAATCGCCTCACGCCGCTCGGGGGACAATCGTCGGCCGGTCGGATTGTTGGCCGCCGGCATCAGAAAGAGAAGCTTGGGATGCTGGCGGGCGGCGCAGCGGTCCAGTTCGTCGGGCAGCATGCCCTCCTCGTCCATGCCGACCGTCAGGGGAAGCCGCCCGATCATCGTGGAGGCGCGGGCGACAGCCGAGTAGGACAAGTCCTCCAGAACGATCCGGTCGCCGGGATGGGTCGTCATGCCGATGATCGCCTGGATCGCCGCGTCGGCGCCGACCGTTGGCACGACATCGTCGGGCGATGGCCGATAGCCGCCGCAGGAAAGCCATTCGGCCCCCGCTTCGCGCCAGGCGTGTGGGACGCCGCGAACGTAGTCGATGATACGGTGGGGCTCATCGTGAACAACGTCGGCGATCGTCTGCCCGATTTCGGCGGCCTGCCCGATATCTGGCGCCGATGTCGAATCGAGCCGCAGAAGCGGGGTGCTATCGAGCGTATGGCGTGTACGCAGGCTCTCTGGAGCGCGTGGTCGCTCGTGACGTTCCAGGAACGATGCTTTCGGGTCGCGCACATAGGTGCCGCGACCCACTTCGCCTGTCGTCAGTCCCCGCTCGCGCGCAACCTGATAGGCTCGTCCAATTGTCCCAACGGTGACACCAAGATCGAAGGCGATATCCCGCTGGGGCGGTAGCTTGTCGCCCGGTGCCAATGCGCCATCGAGAATCGCCCGCTCGATCGCGGCTGCGAGGCGCAGATAGAACGGCGTATCCCCGTCCTCTTCGACCTGGAACGCGATTGTCACCGCAACACCTCTCTTTGTCACCCAAACGCCTTGTCGATTGTATCGATCATCCACTTCATTACAAGAGGGACAATCCAATTGACCCTCTGAAAGACGAGACCTTACCATGACAATGCTCGACACAATCCGCACGAGCCATCGCCCGAAGCCCAGCATTCAAGCGATGACACGGCGATTGCTCGCCCGGGGCCTGGCTTTCCTCGCTTCTGTCCATCAGCGCAGACGAATGCGTCACCAGCTCCTGGATCTCACCGATGACCAGCTTCGGGATCTCGGCATCACGCGAGACGAGGCGCTGCGGGCAGCCGATCGCCTCCGTTGGCGAGGCGATTGGACGTGAGCGTGTGACAACCCCGCGCTTGTGCCCATTCGCCGCAACCTGGACCATGTCGATCCCTTCCAACTTTTCCCATCGTCCCTGCGCGACAGATAGGGGGCAATGGAACTGGATAGAGGGCGATCGACCATGGCAGCGAGCGGTGAGCCGAAGGCGAAAACGGCGCAAGCGGATGACGGCCCAATCGTCGTCTGGCTGCGCGACGATCTGAGGCTCGACGATAATCCGGCACTCGCGCTCGCGGCCGAGACCGATCGCCCCATCATTCCGCTTGTCGTACTCGACGAAGAGTCCGATGGGGTGCGCTCATTGGGCGGCGCTCATAAATGGTGGCTGCATCATTCATTGGAGAGTTTTGCCCGCTCCTTGCGCGGCAAGGGATCGGAATTGACGCTTCGCAGAGGCAAGGCGAAGAACCATGTTCTCGATATTGTCGAGACGACAGGCGCCACGGCACTCTTCTTCAATCGCCGCTATGATCAAGCCTCACGCGCCGTCGACGATGCGGTCGTCGAAGCGCTCGGCGAGACTGTGGCGGTCGAGCGTTTCACCGCCAATATCCTCCACGACCCGGACAAGGTGCAGACAAAGACCGGCGGCTATTACAAGGTCTATACGCCCTTCTGGAAGAATGTCTCGGAGACCGAACCCCGCGATCCGGTCGATCCGCCCAATGGGCTGAAGCAACCCGCGACCTTTCCGAAATCGGACAAGCTCGATGATTGGGGATTGCTGCCGACAAAGCCCGACTGGTCGGGCGGCATGGCAAGCTTTTGGGAGATCGGCGAAAAAGCCGCCCATGAGCGCTTCGAATGTTTTTGCGACGATCATCTTCAGGATTACGACAAGGGCCGCGAGCGCCCCTTCGACGATGCGACCTCGCGCATGTCGGCGCATCTGCGCTGGGGCGAAATCTCACCCTATCGGCTATGGCACACGGCGCGCGCTTATGCCGAGCGACGCAACACGATTGCCGACAAGGCTTTGCGCACCTTCCATCAAGAGCTCGTCTGGCGGGACTTCAACTATCATCTCCTCCACCACTTCGGCGCACTGGCGACGAAGAATTTCAACAGCCGGTTCGACGACTTTCCGTGGCGCTCCTCGGCGAGCGATCTCAAAGCCTGGCAGAAGGGGCTGACAGGCTATCCGATCGTCGATGCCGGCATGCGACAGCTTTGGGAGACGGGCTGGATGCACAACCGGGTGCGGATGATCGTCGGCTCCTTCCTCACCAAGGATCTGCTCATCCATTGGCGGGAAGGCGAGGCTTGGTTCTGGGATACGCTGGTCGATGGGGACATCGCGTCCAACACGGCGCAATGGCAGTGGATCGGCGGGGCCGGCGCCGACGCCCAGCCGTTCTTCCGCATTTTCAATCCGATCACCCAAAGCGAGAAGTTCGATCCCGACGGCACTTATATCCGGCGCTTCGTTCCGGAGCTAAAGGATCTGCCCAAGAAAGCGATCCATGCGCCTTGGGAAGCCGACTCCAGCACCCTCAAAAAGGCAGGGGTGGAGCTCGGCAAGACCTATCCGAAGCCGATCATCGATCATTCGGACGGCCGCAAACGCGCGCTCGAGGCTTATGGGGAGGTCAAGGGATGATGTTGCCAGCCAAACGGTCTCGGCTCACTCACTTCGGTGGGCGATGCAGAAACAGGTCGTATCCCGCCAGAAGCACGGTTGCGAGGATCACGCCGCCGAGATCGAGGCGCGGCACATAAGCGATGAGGACGCCTAGAAAGACGAGAAGCACCGCGAAAGCGAAGAGCGTCAGGCCACGCTCGAGAATCGAACCCGTCATGCAGTATCTCCGGTCTGGATAAGCTGTTCGAGCCATCGAGCCGTGCGCAGTAGACGCCCGTCCTCTCCATGACGGCCGACAAGAAGGACGCCGACCGGGCGACCGGCCTCATCCTCAAGAAGCGGAAGCGTGACGACGGGCAGGCCGGCGAATTGCCAGATGCGCCGGAAGGTCCGTCCCGCGTTGTCGCATGCCGACGGCCCTGCGGTCGCCGGCGTCAGAATGGCGTCGCAGCGATCGAGAATGGCATGGATGCCGGCGCGATAGACGCCCTGCCAATCCTTCGAAGCGAGATAGTCGCGGGCAAGAACGGAATCACCAGCATCGAGGCGTTCACGCAAAGTCGCGCTGAATGCCTCGCCCGAGCGCTCGCGAAACCCCGCTAGAGAACGGGACGCCTCGGGGCCGAGAACACGGTCGTAATGGATATCACATTCGGCAAAGATCGGCGGAAGCTCGGCTTCGAAACAGCGCGAACCCAAATGCGCCACCAGCTCTTGGAGCCCTGCCTGCACCGCCGCGTCGGCCTCGCCCCAATCGCCCGTGCGAACGAACCCGAAAAGCGGCTTGACCAGCGGCTCGCCCGCCGCCTGGCGGTGGAGCGCGGGATGGGGCGCGACCACGGTCGATCGATCGTCCGGATCGGCGCCGATAATGGCGTCCGCAACAAGCGCGGCTTCGGCAACACTTTGGGCAAGAACCGCAGGAGAATCGAGGCTCGGCGAAAGAGCGAGCGACCCGCGGCGTGCCACGCTGCCGAAGCTCGGGCGGTAGCCGACAAGGCCGGAATGGGCGGCCTGACGGATGACGTGACCATCGGCCTCGACCCCAATGCCGGCCTGCGCCAGGCCTCGCGCGACGATCGCGCCGAGCGTCGCCTCACCAGCGCCATAGCGCAGTTCCGCACACCGGCTCTTGCCGACGATCATGAGCCCTGCCCGGCGAAGCCCCTCGGCGATGGCCGAATCCCGCTCGGGCCTGCGGGCTTGATCCGGGCTAAGCCCGTTCCCGGTCGGAACGAACGCCGCATCGATCGTGTCGTCGAGGACGAGAGGAACCCCATGGAGGTCGCCGAGCGCCCTGCCCCGGGCTCGCCATCCATCCAGGGCCGCGGCCTGGCGCCGCAGGTGGTCCGGGTCGCACCAGGCAAAGAGATCGCGCTCGTCGCCTGGCGCACTGAGACGTGCCGCCAGGCTCTCGCCCAGCTGGGAGACCCGCATCGCTCCTTCGCCGAAGCGATCGCGCAAAAGCGCGATCGGTGGCGTCTCTGCACTCTGATCAACGGCCATAGAAGAGTTCCGGCAGGCCGTAGACCGCTTGCGGGAAGATGTAGACGATCGCCATGGAGATGAAGACCATCGCCAGGAATGGCAGGATGCCGGCGAAGATTTGGGTCAGGCGAACCTCCGGCGGCGCGATGCCCTTCAGATAATAGGCGCTCATCGCCATAGGCGGCGTCAGGAACGACGTCTGCAGGTTGAGCGCAACAAGAATGCCGAAGAACAGCGGATCGATCCCGAAAATCTCCAGAAGCGGCAGGAAGATCGGCACGAAGATGATGATGATCTCCGACCATTCCAGCGGCCAGCCGAGCAGGAAGATGATCAGCTGGGCCAGGAGCAGGAACTGCAGCGGCGTGAGGTTCAGGCCGGACACGAATTCCGAAATGACCGACTCGCCGCCGAGATAGGAAAAGACCGCGGAGAAGACGTAGGAGCCGACGAAAAGCCAGCACACCATCGCCGTGGTCCGGACCGTCAGATAGACGGACTCCCGCAGCCGCTGGAACGTTAGCGCCCGATAGGCGACGGCAAGCAGCATGCCGCCCAGTGCGCCGATCGCGGCCGCCTCGGTCGGCGTTGCCAGACCGAATAGGATCGAGCCGAGAACCGCGAGGATCAGGAAGGCGAGCGGCAGGAAGGACGTGATCAGAAGCAGGATCAGCTGCCCTGTCGGCATGTCCGGCACCTCGCCTTCCTTCGGCTTCGGCGCGACCGAAGGCTGAAGGAGCGAGCGACCGATGACATAGGTGAGATAGAGCCCGACGAGAATGAGCCCCGGCACCAGTGCGCCGGCATAAAGGCGCACGATGGATGTGCCGGATGCAGCGGCGTAGACGATCAGCATGATCGACGGCGGGATCAGGATGCCGAGCGTGCCGCCCGCGCAGATGATGCCCGATGCGAAGGACGGATCGTAGCGTGCCTTCAGCATGGCGGGCAGCGCCAGAAGGCCCATCAGCGTCACGACGGCGCCGACAATACCGGTCGCGGTCGCAAACAGCGCGCAGGTGATGAGCGCAGCGACGCCGAGCGAGCCCGGAACATTCTTCGAAGCGATGTTGAGGGTGGTGAACAGGCGATCGACGATATTGGCGCGCTCGACCACGTAACCCATGAAGAGGAACAGCGGCACCGCCGTCAGAACCTCGTTCGACATCACCGTATAGGTCTGGTTGATGAAAAGGTCGAAGATGCGGTTGTTGAAGAAGCCCTCGATCCAGAGACTGAAGCTGTCCCAGCTGGACGCCATCTCGTCGAGACGGTTGAAGGAGCGCCACATCCGGTCGGCGTCGAAATAGGCGTAGTATCCGAAGCCAATGCCCATCGCCATCAGCGTGAAGGCGATCGGAAAGCCCAGGAAGACGAGAAAGATAAACAGGCCCAGCATGAAGAGGGCGATTTGCGGTTCGGTCATGGGTGCGCGTCGCTCTCGGCGGCCGTGGCCTTGTTGAGAATCGTGTTTTCGGTTTCCTCGACATCCTCTTCGGCGCGCGTCCAATAGCCGTCACGGATGCAGCGGATGCAGCGCAGGATCTCGGCGATCCCCTGGACGAAGAGAAGCAGTCCGGCGGCGACCATCACCGCCTTGAACTGGAAGATCGGAATACCGGCGGGGCTGTTGACGCTCACCTCGCCATAGCGAACCGAGCGCTCCGCATATTTCCAGCCGGTGACGATCAGCGCCGTCACGCCGGGAAAATAGAAGATAAGATAGAGGACGAGATCGACGCTGGCCTGCGTGCGTGCGCTCCAAAGCCGGTAGAGAAAGTCTCCTCGGACATGGCCGTTGCGCGACAGCGTGTAAGCGCCGCCCATCATGAACAGCGTACCATACATGATGAAGGAGACGTCGAAAGCCCATGGCGTCGGAGCGTTCAACACATAGCGCACGAAGACTTCGTAGCTGGTGCCGAACGTCATGAGGATGATCAGCCAGGCGAACGCCTTGCCGAACGCGGCCGACAGATTGTCGGCAAAGCGGATGAAAGCGAGCATGACTTAAGGGGTCCTTACCGCAGCCAAGGCCCGGCAGCCTGAGGGCTGCCAGGCGATCTCAGATAATTTGAGAGACGAACCTCAGCTCGGCAGCTTGCCGGGGAAGAAGTGGTTGTAAGCCAAGCGATAGTCCGGCGAATTGAGCAGCTCGTAATAGGTGACTCGCTCGACCCATTCGCGCTGGGAATCGAGCACCTTCTTGATGAAGGGATCGCTTTCCAGCTCGGTGATCATCTCGGACCAGGCATCCAACTGAGCCTCGAGAATGTCCTGCGGCGTCTGCTGCACATTCACGCCGCTCTCGTTCTGCAGCTTCTGCAGATCGGCCGAATAGTTGTCGAGCGCAAAAGCCGTGTTCGCGGTCGAGGCGGCTTCGACGCCATGCTCCATGATGGCGCGCAGATCGTCGTCGAGATCGTCCATGAAATCCTTGTTGAACAGGAATTCGAACGCTTCCGACGCCTGGTGATAGGAGCCGAGATAATAGTTCTTTGCGACGTCCTGGGCGCCGAAGCGCATATCCGAGGACGGATTGTTGAACTCGAAGGCGTCGATGACGCCGCGCTCCATAGCCGGCACGATTTCGCCGCCCGGAAGCTGGGCGACGCTCATGCCCATCGACTGCATGAGATCGGCGGCAAGACCAACCGTGCGATATTTCAGGCCGTTGATGTCGCTCACACCGGAAATCGGATTGGTGAACCAGCCGAAGGGCTGAGCCGGCATCGGAAAGCCGAGAAGGCCGACGACGTTCAGACCCATATTGTCCTGGGTCAGCTCACGGTAAAGCTCGCGGCCACCGCCCTGATAGAACCAGGAAAGCATCGTGGTTGGATTGCCGCCGAAAACCGGGCCGGTTCCGAAAAGCGAGGCCGCCTTGTTCTTGCCGTACCAATAGGCCGACACCGAATGGGCGGCATCGATGACGCCGTCATTGACCGCATCCATTACCTGGAAAGCGGCGACGACCGCACCGGCCGGCAGAAGATCGACCTTGATGCGCCCACCCGACATCTTCTCGACGCGCTCGACATATTGGCGCGCCATATCCATCCAGATGTCGGAGGCAGGCCAGGAGGTCTGCATCTTCACGACGACTGGAGACTGGGCAAGAACGGCCGGCGCCGCGAGAGTGGCAGCGGCTGCGGCGCCGCCACCGACAACGCCCTTTTTCAGAAACGAGCGGCGGCTTACGGATTGAACCTGGCTGTCTGTCACTGATTTTCCTCCCATGGCCTGACGATCTCTCTCGTCCGGCTCTTCCTTCCGGCACGGAGTGTCCCGTCCGGCTCCTCCCGGCCACGAACGCTCAAAAAGCATCGCGACCAACACACTTCACGGCCCTTCGCGCCCTCGCGGCAAGGGGCCGATCGCGCCTTTTTTTCCCGAAGACGACGCCGACGAATCTCCCAATTCGCCTATGAAGTTTAGCGTAGGGGAGTGTGCGGACAGGAACAAGTATCCCCGAAGTGGAGCCGCCATGGGCGATTCCACTTCACTAGACCCGAAAACACCTTAAACGGGCAACTCAAACCGTTGAGAATGCAAAAGGATACGAACTCAGATAAACAAATAGAAGCCCTGACGTGTATATGCGCCAAGATGTAAGACGTTCGTCGTAATGGCGACGAAAGATCGCGCGCCCGCGAGCGGGACTCGCCCCATTCTCGGGGACATCGCGATGTAACGGCGCGAGCTTCGGCTCCGAATAGGATGGCAGCAGCAGGACGGATCGACGAGGATCGTCGAAGGTGAAAAGACGCCTTCGGGCTCTCGTTTCGCCCGTCATTTCGCGGTGCAGCCGCGATCGAAAGGACCCACGGCATGGCCGAGACAATCGCCGCAGAGGCAGGGACGGAGGCGCGGCGCGGTCCCCTGATCTATCGTCAGCGCCTGACGACCCGTCTGACCCATTGGCTTTGGGCGCTTGCTCTCTTCTTCCTGCTTCTCAGCGGCTTGCAGATCTTCATGGCCCGCCCGGACCTCTACATCGGGCAGCAATCGGGGTTCGCCTTCGACAACACCGTCTTTTCGATCGGCGCGGTTCGCGAGGCTGGTGAATTGCGCGGCCAAACGACGCTGTTTGGCGAGACATTCGATACGACGGGCTGGCTCGGCGTCGTGACCGAGAACGGCCAGACGCAGGTGAAATCCTTTCCCGGCTGGATGACCGCCCCCGGCTATCGCGATCTTGCGACCGGCCGCGTCGTCCATTTCTTCTTCGCCTGGATCCTTGTCGTCACGCTCAGTGTCTGGCTCGCCGCAAGCCTTCTCAACGGACATATACGCCAACTCATTCCGACCCTGCGGGATGTGAAACACCTACCCCGTGATGCGGCCGATCATCTGCGGTTGCGCTTTCACCGAAGCGCGGACTACAACGTCCTTCAGAAGCTGAGCTATGCGGTCATCCTTCTCATCGTCCTGCCGCTCATGATCCTGACAGGGCTGACCATGTCTCCCGGCGTAAATGCGGTCGCCCCCTGGATGCTCGATCTCTTCGGCGGGCGGCAGACCGCGCGGACGCTCCATTTCGCCGGAATGCTCCTGCTCGTCCTGTTCGTTCTCGTCCACCTTCTGATGGTGCTCGTAGCGGGACCGTTCAACGAACTGCGCTCCATCGTCACCGGCTGGTACCGGACCGATCCGCGTAAGGACACGAAAGGTGACGCCGCGCGATGACCCACAATCCCAAGCACGACCCGAATGGCCGCTCCGTCCGTCTAGGCCGGCGCGGCTTCCTGCGCGGCGCCGGGCTCGTTGCGGCGACGGCACCTTTAGCTGGTTGTTTCGACGGTCTAGGCGATCGGGACGGAACGATCCGCAACGTGATGGAGACCGCCAATTCACTGACCTATCGGGTCCAGCGCATGCTGCTCGGCATGGACGATCTCGCCCGCGAATATTCCGAGAGCGAGATCCGTCAACCGCAACGGCCGAACGGCTCCACAGACCCGCGCGATCCGGATTATCTGGCGCTCGTAGCTTCGAATTTTTCGCCCTATCGGCTGGAGGTGAAAGGCGCGGTCGGAAGGCCGCTCTCGCTGTCGCTCGGTGAGTTGCGCGCCATGCCGGCCCGCACCCAGATCACCCGTCATGACTGCGTCGAGGGCTGGAGTTGTATCGCCAAATGGACGGGCGTACCGCTCTCGCACGTTCTCGATGAAGCTGGTGCGCGCGCGGACGCGCGCTTCGTCGTTTTCGAGTGTTTCGACACGCTTGGAGGTGGGGCCGGCGCGGCGAAATACTACGAATCGATCGACATGCGGGATGCCCGCCATCCCCAGACGATCCTCGCCTATGGCTTGAACGATCAGGGCTTGCCGGTCTCGAATGGCGCTCCCTTACGCGTGCGTATCGAGCGCCAGCTCGGCTATAAGATGGCGAAATATATCCGCTCGATCACCGTGACCGACGACCTGTCCGGCTTCGGTGGCGGCGCAGGCGGCTATTGGGAAGATCGTGGCTATGAGTGGTTCGCCGGAATCTAAGCCGCGCCCTCATTCACCAGTGCTTTGGACCTGTCGATCAGCAGCTTGGACAAGGCGAGCGTCCAGACGATCAGCACCATGCCGACGAGCCGCTCGATCAATCCATCAATGGATGTGGGCGAGAACCAGAAGATCGCTGCGCCCACGACCCAGACCGCGGCACAGGCGAGATTGAAGACCATCCACCGACGACGATAGCGCCGAAAGCCGGCCGCGGTCAGGCAGGCTGCGGCCGTGAAGGTCAGCGCCATGGCGAGGACGAGCGGCAGATGGATCACCAAACCGCCCACTTCGTTGTCGCCATATTCCCCGTGGGCGCCGATCACGACGATCAGGATCGCCATGAGCGTTAGAAGCCATGAGCCGATCCGCCAAGCCCACCGCCCGAACCGCAGCCTGGCAAGGCCGATCGAAACGGCGAAAATCGCGGCGGCGAAAGCATAGAGGCCGACATCCATAATGACGGCATAGCGCCCAGCCGCCGAATCGCTGATCGTATCTTCGATGAAACCCGTCTGGGGTTGGACGATGACCGCCACGAGATTGGCGATCACCACGATCGCGCAGCCGGCAATGCCGAGCCAGCCGCACAGATGGAAGAGCTTTGGATAATGCCCGGCATCATCGCCGGCCTTTGAAGTCGAGCGAGGATGATCGAACATGGTTCGCGTGCGCTGATCGCCTCCTGCGGAAGAGCGAAACGCCGTCCGGTCTTCCGGTCTTTATTGATCGACATCGAGATGGAGCGGGAACTGGGCTGAATATAGGCGTATCCCGCACCGATCCCTCCAGCCTTGCAAGCCGCGCCGCCTCTCGGATTCGGGAGACAACGCGGCGCCCAGCTCAATGTTGCGTCAGCGAATGGACGATCGCCTGCCGTTCCTCGTCCAGCGAGCCGCGAGCGGCCGGTCGTCCGGCGCGGCGATACCAATAGGCGGCATTGCCCTCGTCCCCTTCGATGCGGTGGAGATGGGCATGAATCCACGCCGCATCGGCCGAGGCGTCGGACTGCACGATTGAATGGGCGCGGTCCCACTGGCCGGCTTGCAGCGCATCCAAGGCTTCGGACAGATGATGGGCCATGGTCGTTTCCTCCTCATTATCTCGTAATTTAGGAGGACAAATCCATCAGTCGGACGAGCGTTCCCCTTCGCGTTGCTCCGACGGGCCGAGGGCGTCCTCTTCGACCGAGATCGCGTGGGCGATCAACGCGCGCCAGATCGTCTCGAAGAGGTTTGGATCGAGGCCTCGTCGCTCGGCATGAGCCCTGGCGTTCTGCACGACTTCGTCGACCCGCGCCGGCACGTCGGCCGGGATTCCGCTCGGCGCCTTCAGCGCCGGCGCACGACGGATATAGCTCATGCGCTCGGCAAACAGGTCGAAGAGCTCGCCATCGACGCGGTCGATTTCGCGGCGCAGCTCCTCCATGGATTGGCAGGCTTCGGCCGGCTTCATGGTCTTCCGCCTACCACCATTTCTTCGGCGTGAAGCGCCCAGCAGCCTTCTCGATCGCCGAGCCGACCGAGAACAGCGTCTCCTCGTCGAAGGGGCGACCGATGAGCTGGAGGCCGAGCGGAAGACCGTCCTGGGACAGCCCTCCCGGCACGGCGAGACCAGGCAGCCCCGCCATGTTCACGGTGACGGTGAAGATGTCGTTGAGATACATCTTCACCGGATCGGAAGCCATGTCCTGATCGGCGATGCCGAAGGCGGCGGAGGGCGTCGCCGGCGTCAGAAGCGCATCGATGCCATCGGCATAGACCGTCTCGAAGTCGCGCTTGATCAGCGTGCGGACCTTCTGGGCCTTGAGATAATAGGCGTCGTAATAGCCGGCCGAAAGCACATAGGTGCCGATCATGATGCGGCGTTTGACTTCGCGCCCGAAACCGGCGGCGCGGGTCTTCTCATACATGTCGGCGATGTTCTCGCCGGGCACGCGCAGGCCGTAACGCACGCCGTCATAACGGGCGAGGTTGGACGAAGCCTCAGCCGGGGCGACGATGTAATAGGCCGGCAGGGCGTATTTCGTATGGGGCAGCGAGACGTCGACGATCTCGGCGCCCGCGTCCTTCAGCCATTCGATGCCCTTCTGCCAAAGAGCCTCGATCTCTTCCGGCATGCGCTCGACGCGATATTCCTTCGGAATGCCGATCTTAAGGCCCTTCACCGAGCGCCCGACGGCCGCCTCGTAATCCGGCACGTCCCGATCGACAGAGGTCGTGTCCTTGGCGTCGGTCGAGGCCATGGTCTTCAGGAGGATCGCCGCGTCCTTCACGTCGCGCGCGATCGGACCGGCCTGATCGAGCGAGGAGGCGAAGGCGGCGATGCCCCAACGCGAGCAACGGCCATAGGTCGGCTTGATGCCAACCGTGCCGGTGAAGGCCGCAGGCTGGCGGATCGAGCCGCCGGTGTCGGTTGCCGTCGCGCCCGCGCAAAGATGGGCCGCGACAGCCGCCGCCGAGCCGCCAGAGGAGCCGCCAGGGACGAGATCGACATTGGAGCCGGTCTTGCGCCAGGGGTTCTTCACCGGGCCATAATAGGAGGTTTCGTTGGATGAGCCCATGGCGAACTCGTCCATATTGAGCTTGCCGAGCATGACCGCGCCGGCCGACCAGAGATTGCTGGTGACGGTCGATTCGTAGCGCGGCTCGAACTTGTCGAGGATATGCGAACAGGCCTGGGTGTGGACGCCTTCGGTCGCGAAAAGATCCTTGATGCCGAGCGGGATGCCTTCGAGCGCGCCGGCCTCGCCCTTGGCGATCCGCTCGTCGGACGCCTTCGCCATCGCGCGCGCCTTGTCTGGCGTCACCGCGACATAGGCGTTGAGCGCACCGTTGGCGGCCTCGATGGCGCTGATATAGGCCTCGGTCAGTTCGCCAGCGGAAAGCGTCTTCGCCTTCAGGGCGTCGCGCGCTTCGGCGATCGTCAGGGCGGTCGGTTCGGTCATGATGTCAGCTGCTTTTCGTAAAATCGGCTGTAATCGGAGGACGGATAGTCGAGAACGGCGCCGCATTGGCGAAAGCCGGCGCGCTCGTAAAGCGCCCAGGCCGGCTCGAAGCCGGCCGTATTGCCGGTTTCCAGAACGAGGCGCTTCAAGTTGAGCTTGATCGCATGGGTCTCGATAGCCGTCAGCACAAGCCGGCCGATCCCGGCGCGGCGCAGGCTCTGATCGGTCCACATGCGCTTGACTTCGCCAAGCTCGGCGTCATGGGCCTTGAGCGCCCCCATGCCGACGGCCGCTCCGGTCTCGTCGCGGACGATGAAGACCGTCGAATCGGCCCCCGCCATCTGCTCCACGGTGAGTTGGAACTGAAATTCCGGCGGCGAGAGCGGGCGCAAATGCGCGTTCAATGCCGCGACCATAGCGCGTACATCGTCGCTCAAGGGCGTTTCGGCGCCGATCGTGAAGGCCATGGCGAGATCCTACTCGACGACCTTCGGCACCATGAAGAAATGGTCTTCGCTCGCCGGTGCATTGGCCACGATGTCGTCGGCCTTGTCGCCGTCGGTCACGCCATCCTTGCGCTTCTTCATCGCCATGGGCGTGACGGAGGTCATCGGCTCCACATCGGCCACATCGACCTCGCCAAGCTGTTCGACGAAGCCGAGAATGGCGTTCAGCTCGGTCTCAATGGCCGGCACGTCGTCTTCCGAGACGGCGATACGGGCGAGCTTGGCTACGCGGCGAACGGTTGCGGCGTCGACGGACATGCCGGATTCCTGTCGTAATCGATGGTGCGGTGTCGATGGCCCGATGGCCTTTCCGCGAGCTATAACGACGCCGCCGCCCCCACGCAACAAAGGAGGCGGCGCGCGTTCGGAAAGCGGAAGATCAGACCTCGAAAGGCTCGCAGATCTTCGGGGTCATCACCTTTGAGGACTCGCCTTCCATCGCCTCGACGAAGGTCTTGGGATCCTTGTCGAGGATCGGCAGCGTGCCCCAATGGATGGGGATGATGGTCTCGAAGTCGAAATAGCGGCGGCATGCGATCGCGGCGACCGCCGCGCCCATGGTCAGCCGATCGCCGACCGGCACCATGGCGATCTTCGGATGGTGCAGCTCTTCGATCAACGCCATGTCGCCGAAGATGTCGGTGTCGCCCATGTGGTACACCGTCGGCCCGTCGTCGAAATGGAAGACAAGGCCGTTGGGCTGGCCGAGATAGGTGACGCGTCCGTCCTCCTCCACATGGCCGGATGAGTGGAAGGCCTGGGTCAAGGTGATCGAGAAATCCTCGAAGCGGGCCGTCCCGCCCGTGTTCATCGGCTCGATGGTCTCGACGCCCTTCTTCGAAATCCACTGCGCCAGTTCGAAGGTGGCGACCACCTTGGCGCCAGTGCGCTTAGCGATCTCCACCGTGTCGCCCACATGGTCGAAATGGCCATGGGTCAGCGCGATATGGGTCACGTCTTCGGTCGCATCCGCGACATCGCCTTTGAAATGCGGATTATCGGACAGGAACGGATCGATGAGGATGGACGAATGGTCCGTGTCGATGCGAAAGGCGGAATGGCCGAAATAGGTGATCTTCATCAGGAGCTGCCTCGTTCTTCGACATTTCGGGAGAGCCGAGGCCGCATCGTCGCCGCCCCGCCATTGGCTTGGCTAAGTGCGGGTCGGAGCGAAAGCGTCAAGTCGCTCCAATGCGATCATCTCGAAACCGAAATGCGAGGAGATCGCGCTCATCATGCCCGTGCTGACGATCGAAGACTTCGCCGAAGCGATCGAGACGGGGCGGCCCCTCGCCGGGCTCGATCTTGGCACCAAGACGATCGGGCTCGCGATTTCCGATCGCTCGCTCGGCTTCGCCGTGCCGCGCCCGGTGATCAAGCGACGAAAGTTCACGCTCGACGCCGAAGAGTTGCGCAAAGCGCTCGACAAGGAAGACGTTACGGGAATCGTTCTCGGCCTGCCGCTGAACATGGACGGATCGAGCGGCCCCCGGGCCCAATCGACGAAGGCGTTCGCCCGCACCTATGGCGCGCTCGATCCTCGGCCGATGTTGCTGTGGGACGAGCGCCTCTCCACCGTTGCCGCCGAGCGCGGCCTTTTGGAGGCCGACGTGTCTCGGGCCAAACGTGCGACACGCATCGATTCGGCGGCCGCCGCCTTCATTCTCCAGGGCGCCTTAGACCGACTGGCCTATCTCTTTTCGGCCGGCAGCAACTGAGTCCGGGAAAAGGCCCGCTCCAGAAAGGCTGTCCATATCGTCCTGCGACTCGGCCTTCCCGGCGTTGCGGCGCTCCGCGATGAAGGCCGCGATCTTCCGGCGTCGCCGGAAGGCGATAATCGCCAGAAGAATCAGACTGTCGACGACGATGGCCTTGGCGATCAGCCAGGCGATCTCGTCCGGCGACATGCCAAGAATGGCGCCATAGATCGCAAAGGTCTGGTCGAAGACCTCTCGTGTGTACAACACGCCGCCGACATCGGCCTGCGCCAGAAAGTACCAGCTCCAAAAGAAGCTGAGCGGGGCGACCCAGAAAAGACAGAAAGCGCGCATCGATCAGCGGTCCTCGTTCCGGTCGTGTCGTTGCGCCTCGTCGCGCTGAGCTGCCTTCTGCGCCAGTTCGATCTTGCGCATGACATAGTCGAAGGCTTCGTCGCTCTCGGTCTCATCCGCATAGATCGCATGGTCGAAGACGAGCGCGCCGAGCGTCGCGGCGAAGGCGAAACAAAGCGCCGCGCCGCTTCCAAACAAGGTGGCAGCCGGCGAGCCGGCCATGGTTGCCGCCGCCCAGAAGGCAAGAAGCGCCGTCAGCGACACGGCGGCGAGCCGCTCGCCTCGCTCGGCAATCGTCGCGCCCTCGCTCGCCAGATCACGGACCGAAGCCCCGATCAGCGCGACGACCCCGAAGAGAAGACCGGCAAAGGAGGCGGCGGAAGTCGGATCGAGAGCGATGCGCTCGCCGAGAACGAGGACATCGAGAAGAGCTTCCAGCTGCAGCTGGACCGATGCTGGAAAGATCGCGCCCTCGGCCAGAAGCCGAAGAGCGCCTATGAATGCAAACGAGCCCCATGCGCACATGAGGACGATGGATGCGGTGCGTCGCATACGCGCCTCCCGCTGGAGATTGAGGTTACTAAACCCTTAAATGCTCTTCTCGCGGATGAGGTCCGGTGCCCGCAAGCGTAACTCTTTATTAACCTTAACCGCCGCGCTGCGTTCTTGCCCGGCGGACTGTCTTTGCCTATAGGCCAATCCTCGATGACACCGTCCAACACGCCCTCCGGCCGTCGCCATCTTCTTGGCATCAACGGCCTTGCCCCCCAGGAGATCGTCGATCTCCTCGACCGGGCCGAAACGGCCGTCGCCATTAGCCGGCGGCCCGACAAGAAGAACTCGGTCCTGAAGGGTCGCACCCAGATCAATCTGTTCTTCGAGGCCTCCACCCGCACCCAGGCGAGCTTTGAGATCGCCGGCAAGCGGCTGGGTGCCGACGTCATGAACATGTCGGTCGCCAATTCCTCCGTGAAGAAGGGTGAAACGCTCATCGACACGGCGATGACGCTGAACGCCATGCAGCCCGACATTCTGATCGTGCGCCATCATGCGGCAGGGGCCGTCGCGCTGCTCGCCCAGAAGGTCGCCTGTTCGGTGGTCAATGCGGGCGACGGCCAGCACGAACACCCGACCCAGGCCCTTCTCGACGCCCTGACCATCCGCCGACACAAGGGAAAGATCGAGCGCCTTACGGTGGCGATCTGCGGCGATGTTCTGCATTCTCGCGTCGCACGCTCTAATATCCTTCTCCTCAACGCGCTCGGCGCCCGTGTTCGCGTCGTCGCACCTTCGACGCTTCTGCCGAGCGGTATCGAGAAGATGGGCGTCGAGGTCTTCCATCGGATGGAGGACGGCCTCGCCGGGGCCGATGTCGTGATGATGCTTCGGCTCCAGCGCGAGCGGATGGAGGGCGCCTTCGTGCCCTCGGTGCGTGAATATTTCCGCTATTTCGGCCTCGACGGCGAGAAGCTCAGAGCGGCCAAGCCCGATGCGCTGGTCATGCATCCCGGCCCGATGAACCGAGGCGTCGAGATCGCCTCGGACATTGCCGACGGCCCTCAAAGCGTCATCGAGGAACAGGTGGAGATGGGCGTCGCCGTGCGCATGGCGGTGATCGAGGCGCTCGTCAGCCATAACGGAGAGCCGCGATGATCGCCGCCGCGTCGAATTCGGACAACGCCCCTCTCGTCGTCGAGAATGTGCGCGTTCTCGACCCGTCGCGCGGGATCGACGAAGTCGGAACCCTGATCGCCGCCGATGGCTCGATCCTGGAGGCCGGACGCGGCGCCGCCAATCAAGGCGCGCCGGACGGGGCGAGACGGATCGACGGTTCGGGCCTCCTCGCCATTCCGGGGCTCGTCGATGCGCGCGTCTTCATCGGCGAGCCGGGCGGCGAGCATCGCGAGACCATCCGTTCGGCCTCGCGTGCTGCGGCTGCCGGCGGCGTCACCTCGATCCTCACCATGCCGGACACCAATCCGGTGGTCGACGATGTGGCGATCGCACAATTCGTCATGCGCACGGCGCGCGAGACGGCGATCGTCAACGTCTTCCCTGCGGCTGCCATGACGCGGGGGCTGCAAGGGCGCGAGATGACCGAGCTCGGCCTGTTGAAACATGCCGGCGTGCCGGCCTTCACCGATGGCCAGCACACGATCGAGAACCCGGCCCTCTTCCGCCGCATCATGACCTATGCGCGCGATCTCGACGCGCTCATCATGCATGAGACGCAGGACGCGGACCTGACCGGTCGCGGCGTCATGAATGAAGGGCTTCTCGCCTCCTGGCTGGGCCTGCCCGGCGCGCCGGGAGAAGCCGAGATCATCCCCCTGGAGCGCGATCTGCGCCTCGCCGCCCTCACCCGCTGCCGCTATCACGCCGCGAAAATCTCGCTGGCCGAATCGGCGCGCGTTTTGCGGGTCGCCAAAGACAAGGGCGTGCGCGCGAGCGGCGGTGTCTCGATCAATCACGTCACGCTCAACGAGAACGATATCGGCGAATACCGCACCTTCTTCCGGCTCTCGCCACCTTTGAGAGGTGAGGAGGATCGGCTCGCCATGGTCGAGGCCTTGAGGGACGGCACGATCGACATTCTGGTCTCCTCTCACGATCCGCAGGACGCCGACGGCAAGCGCCGACCCTTCGCCGAGGCGGAAGCCGGCGCCATCGGTCTGGAGACGCTTCTTGCAGGTGCCCTCAGGCTCTATCACTCCGGTGATATTCCGCTGATGCGCCTGATCGAGACCGTCACCAGCGCGCCCGCCGGCCTTCTCGGCCTCGATCGCGGCACGCTTCAGGCCGGGCGTCCGGCCGATTTCGCCCTGATCGATCTCGACGCCCCTTTCCTCTTCGACGAAACCATGATCCGCTCGAAGTCGAAGAACACGGTCTTCGAGAACGCGCTTTTCCAAGGGCGGGTCGAAAAGACCTTCGTCGCGGGCCGGGAGGTGTTCTCGGCTGAATCGGATAAGGACGCAAAGCCATGACCGAGGCGGGCGCGCCCCTTCTCTTCCTTGCCGCTCTGATCGGCTATCTGTCCGGCTCGGTGCCCTATGGCCTCGTCTTCGCCAAGCTTTTCGGGCTCGGAGACATTCGCAAAATCGGTTCAGGAAACATCGGGGCGACCAATGCCTTGCGGACCGGCAACAAGAAGATGGCGGCCGCGACGCTGGCGGGCGATGTCCTGAAGGGGACGGTTCCGATCCTCGTCTTTCTGCCTTTCGGCCTGATCCCCGGTGCCGTCGCGGGCTTTGCAGCCTTTTGCGGCCATCTCTTTCCCGTCTGGCTGCGCTTCAAGGGCGGCAAGGGCGTTGCGACCTATCTCGGCGTGCTTCTCGGCTTCGCGCCGAGCCTCGTCCTCGTTTTCGCCCTCTGTTGGCTGCTGGTCGCCTGGGCGAGCCGCTATTCCTCGCTCGCCGCCCTGACGGCGACGCTCGCCGTGCCGCTCGCCGCCTGGATCTTCGGCTACGGGGTCGCGGCGATCCTCACCGCCGCCATGACTGCCCTCGTCTATTTGAAGCATCACGGCAATATCCGTCGGCTGGTCGCCGGGACGGAAGGCCGCATCGGCGCGAAATCATGAAGCAGCCGGGTGGCCGCTCTTCGGGCATTGCGATGACCGACGAGATGCGGCTGGCCTGGCTGAGGCTCTACCGCTCCGAAAATGTCGGGCCGATCACCTTCCGCCAGTTGATCAATCGGTTCGGCGGGGCGGAGGCCGCGCTCGCCGCCCTCCCCGAGCTTGCCGCGCGCGGCGGTCGCCGCATCCGCATCGCCGACCGGGCGGCTGTGGAGGAGGAAATGGCGAAGGCGGCTCGGCTCGGCGCGCGTTTCATCTGCCTCGGCGAACCGGAGTTCCCGTCGCTCCTGCGCATCAGCGACCAATGCCCGCCGATCCTCGCCATCATGGGTGACGCAGCCGTCTTGGCGCGTCCGACGGTCGGCATCGTGGGTGCGCGCAATGCCTCGCTCTCGGGTATCAAGCTGACGAAGAGCTTTGCGGCCGAACTCGGCAAGGCGGGCTATGCCGTCGTCTCGGGCCTTGCCCGAGGGATCGACGCCGCAGCCCACGAGGCGGCCCTTTCAACCGGCACGATCGGTGTCTTCGCAGGCGGACTCGATCGCCCCTACCCGCCGGAAAACAAGCCGCTGATGCGCAGGATCGTCGATGGCGGCGGCTGCCTCGTCTCCGAAATGCCCTTCGGCTGGGAACCGCGCGCCGTCGATTTTCCCCGGCGCAACAAGGTGGTGGCAGGCCTCTCCCTGGGTCTTCTCGTGGTCGAGGCGGCGATGCGATCCGGCTCGCTGATCAGCGCGCGGTTGGCTGGCGAAATGGGTCGCCTCGTCTTTGCCGTGCCCGGCTCGCCTCTCGATCCAAGAGCGGGAGGGACCAACCGTCTCTTGAAAGACGGGGCGATCGTCGCGACCGAGCCCGCCGACGTAATCGACGGCCTCCGCCCGCTCGACGCGCGCATGTCGCCTCCGTCGGGCGACGTTTTCGACGAACCGATCGACGAAAGCGCCTCGGAGGAGCCAGTTCAAGGGGAGCGCGACAAGATCGTCGAGGCCCTCGGACCGACGCCGGTCTCGATCGACGACATCGTGGATCATACGGGGGCCAATCCCGGCGCGGTACAGCTCGTTCTTCTCGAACTCGACCTTGCCGGGCGCCTGGAACGCCATTCCGACGGAACGGTCTCGATCCTTCTTTAGACGGACATGCGCGTCGCCGCTTGGCGCTCGATCAGCCGGTCTTACGTCGCCCGCTTTCCTCCTCGCCCGACGCACGCCGGATTTCGGCTTCGAGCTCGGCTCGGGTCATGTCGAAGAGATAGGCGAGGAAACTCGGCTCCGATCCACAGGCCAGCGCCCGCAATTGGGGCAGCATGTCCTTGACATAGGTGAGACGGCTCAACGCGTCCTCGCCAGAGCGCTCATTCGCGTCTGCCATGCCGAACCTCTTTGCAGGAGTCGATGCGCAATTCAGGATGCAGCATTCAATGCTGAGGTGAAACCAATAAATCGAATCTACTATTGGTTGCAACAGGCGACGGCTCGTTTTTTGCCCGCACTTGACCGGCCGTTGCGCTATGTCCATGTGACGAGGCGGCTTGGGCGCGAAGCCCGCCGTGCGGGAGGTCACTTCCGCGATGATTTCAGTGAAGCTGCGGGACTACGCCATCCATGGACCTCGTCATCGTCGAATCGCCGGCTAAAGCGAAGACGATCAACAAGTATCTCGGCAGCGGCTATAAGGTGCTCGCCTCCTACGGCCATGTGCGTGACCTCCCGCCCAAGGACGGTTCGGTGCGGCCGGACGAAGACTTCGCGATGAGCTGGGAGGTTGGCAAACCCTCTCAGAAGCGCCTGAGCGAAATTGCCCAGGCGATGAAGAGCGCCGACAGCCTCGTTCTGGCCACCGACCCCGACAGAGAGGGCGAGGCGATTTCCTGGCACGTCCTCGAGGTGCTGCGCCAGAAGCGGGCGCTCGGCAAGAAGCCGATCAGCCGCGTGGTTTTCAACGCGATCACCAAACAGGCGGTGCTCGACGCGATCGCCAATCCGCGCCAGATCGACGAGCCGCTGGTCGAGGCCTATCTCGCCCGCCGCGCGCTCGACTATCTCGTCGGCTTCACGCTGTCTCCGGTCCTCTGGCGCAAACTGCCGGGCGCCCGTTCGGCGGGCCGCGTCCAGTCGGTCGCCCTCCGGCTCGTCTGCGACCGGGAATCGGAGATCGAGCGCTTCAAGCCGGAGGAATACTGGCAGGTCGTCGCGCATCTTGCGACCGAGCGAGGAGACGCCTTCGACGCGCGTCTGACCGCCTTCGACGGCGAGAAGATCCAGCGCCTGTCGATCGGCAATGGTGACAAGGCCGGCACCGTCAAGCGGATGCTGGAGAACGCCGCTTTCCGGATCGAGAGCGTCGAAGCCAAGCCCACACGGCGCAATCCCGGCCCGCCTTTCACCACCTCCAGCCTCCAGCAGGCGGCCTCCGCCAAGCTCGGCTTCTCGGCCTCGCGTACCATGCAGGTGGCGCAGAAGCTCTATGAGGGCGTCGAGCTCGGCGGCGAAACGGTCGGCCTCATCACCTATATGCGAACCGACGGCGTCCAGATGGCGCCCGAGGCGATCGCCAACGCCCGCGAAGCGATCGAAACCGGCTTCGGCAAGCGCTATCTGCCGGAGAAGGCGCGCCACTACTCGACCAAGGCCAAGAACGCCCAGGAAGCCCACGAAGCGATCCGTCCCACGAGCTTTGCCCGCTCGCCCAAGGATGTCGAGCGCTTCTTGGACCGCGACCAGCTGCGCCTTTACGAACTGGTTTGGAAGCGCGGCATCGCCAGCCAGATGGCCTCGGCCGAGATCGAGCGCACGACGGTGGAGATCCTCGCGACCTCGAGCGACAAGACGGCACAGCTCAGGGCGAGCGGTCAGGTCATCCGCTTCGACGGCTTCCTCGCCGCCTATGTCGACCATCGCGACGACTCCAGGAGCGCTGGCGAAAGCGACGAAGACGACGACGACAAGCGTCTGCCGGAAATGAGCGCGAAAGAGCGGGCCGAGCGCCGCTCGATCGACGCCACCCAGCATTTCACCGAGCCGCCGCCGCGCTACTCGGAAGCCTCGCTCATCAAAAAGATGGAAGAGCTCGGCATTGGCCGGCCCTCCACCTACGCGGCGACGCTTCAGACCCTGCAGGACCGCGACTATATCGTGGTCGACAAGCGTAAGCTCCTCCCTGACGCACGGGGACGGCTTGTCACCGCCTTCCTGCAGAACTTCTTCGACCGCTATGTGGAGTATGATTTCACGGCGAGCCTCGAAGAGAAGCTCGACAAGATTTCCGCCGGCGAGCTCGACTGGAAAGAGGTTCTGCGCGAGTTCTGGCGCGACTTCTCGGCCCATGTGGACGGCACCAAGGAGTTGCGCGTCTCTGACGTTCTCGATGCATTGAACGAGGATCTCGCGCCGCTTGTCTTCCCCGAGCGAGAGGACGGCACCGATCCGCGCGCCTGCCCGCGCTGCGGCGACGGCCAGCTGTCCTTGAAACTCGGCAAATTCGGCGCCTTTGTCGGCTGCTCCAACTATCCCGAATGCAATTTCACCCGTCAGCTCGGCACGAGCCTGTCGGCCGATGCTGCCGATGATCCGGCTGGCGACGGCCCGAAAGAGCTCGGCACCGATCCCGATACGGGCGAGATGGTCACCCTGCGCACCGGCCGCTTCGGCCCCTATGTTCAGCGCGGCGAAGGCAAGGAAGCGGCCAGGACCTCCGTGCCGAAGGGCTGGGACCCGTCGAGCATCGATCTCGACAAGGCCCTGAAGCTCCTCACCCTGCCGCGCGAGGTCGGAAAGCATCCTGAAGACGGCGAGCCGATCCTCGTCAATCTGGGACGATACGGGCCTTACGTTCAGCACCAGAAGACCTATGCGAATGTGGAGAGCGTCGACGACCTTTTCGAAATGGGTCTCAACCGTGCCGTCTCGCTGATCGCCGAGAAGCGGGAAAAGGGTGGCAAAGGCCGCGCGGCGCCAGCGGCGCTGAAGACACTTGGAGAGCACCCGACCTTCGGCGGCGATATCACCGTTCGCGACGGGCGCTTCGGACCTTACGTCTCGGTCGCCAAGATCAACGCCACCCTGCCCAAGGGCAAAGACCCGGATTCGGTGACGCTGGAAGAGGCTATCCAGCTCATCAATGAGCGCGCCGAAAAGACCGGCAAGAAGCCGTCTGCGGCCAAGAAGACCGCATCGAAAAAGACGGCCAAAGCCGATGGCGAGGCGAAGGGCGGTGCCAAGGCCAAGTCTGCGAGCAGCGCAAAGAAGAGCGCGGCTTCGACCAAGAAGACGAGTTCATCGTCCCGCTCGAAGAAAGCCGTCGATACGAGCGACGAGACCGTGCCCTGGGACGCGAGCTGATCGATGGCACGCAACCGAACCCAGGACAAGGCTCCCGAACTCAGCCGTGAGGCCGTCCTGCGGTTCGTTGCGGACAATCCTGGCCGCGCGACCAAGCGCGATATCGCCAAAGCCTTCGGCGTCAAAGGCGACGACCGGGTCGCGCTGAAGGACATCTTGGCCGAGCTTCAGTCGGAAGGCCTCCTCGGCGGAACGCGCAAGCGCTTCGTGCGCCCTGGCGGCCTGCCGCCGGTCGCCGTCCTCGAGATCCGCCGGCGCGACACCGAAGGTGGCCTGATCGCCGAACCGGCCGATTGGGACGAGGACGAACAGGGTGAGCGGCCCCAATTGCCTGTCCGTCAGGAGACCGGCAAAGGCCCGGCGGCCGGGCTCGGCGAGCGCATTCTCGCTCATATCGACGAGGCCGAGGATGGCACCCGCTCGGCGCGGGTGATCCGCGTCCTGCAAAAGAGCAACAAGCTGGCGCTCGGTGTATTCCGGACCGCCGAGCATGGCGGCGGGCGGATCGAGCCGGTCGAGCGCAAGCAGAACGAAGTGCTCATCCGACCGGGCGACGAAAACGGCGCCAAGGACGGCGATCTCGTCGAAGTGGACACAGGTCGTCAGCGACGCATTGGCCTGCCGATCGGGCGCGTCGTCGAAGTGGTCGCATCAGGCCGCTCCGAGCGCGCGATCTCGACGATCGCTCTTCACGTCCATGGCATTCCGCATGTCTTCCCGGAGGCCGTACTCCAGGAAGCCGAGGCCGCTCGTTCTCGCAAGCTTTCCGAAAAGCGGGAGGATTGGCGCACCCTCCCCCTCGTCACCATCGATCCGGCCGATGCTAAGGATCACGATGACGCGGTCCATGCAGAGCCCGATCCCGACGAATCCAATCCGGGCGGCATGATCCTCACCGTCGCGATCGCCGATGTTGCGGCCTATGTGCGGCCAGGAACCAAGCTCGACGCGGAAGCGCGGCTTCGCGGCAATTCGGTCTATTTTCCCGATCGCGTCGTGCCGATGCTGCCCGAGGTGATCTCGAACGTTCTCTGCTCCTTGAAGGACGGCGTCGACCGCCCAGCCCTCGCCGTGCGTATGGTGATCGGCAAGGATGGGCTGAAGCGCGGCCACAGCTTTCATCGCATCTGGATGAAGAGCCATGCGCGCATCGCCTATGAACAGGCGCAAGCCGCGATCGATGATTTGCCGAACGAGGTTTCGCCGGCGATCCGAGACGAGGTTCTGCGACCGCTTTATGAAGCCTATGGACTTTTATCGGCGGCACGAGACAAGCGAGGCCCCCTCGCCCTCGATCTGCCCGAGCGCAAGCTGAAGCTCGACAGCGCGGGCCGCGTCGAGCGCGTCGTCGTGCCACCCCGGCTGAACGCCCATCGGCTGATCGAAGAGTTCATGATCCTCGCCAATGTGGCCGCGGCCGAAACGCTCGAACAGAAGCGTCAGGCGCTGATCTATCGCGTTCACGATTCGCCGTCCCTCGCGCGGCTCGAATCCCTGCGTGATTTCCTGCGCACGATCGAGATTTCGCTTGCCAAGAGCGGCGCGCTGCGACCCTCCCATTTCAACGGCATCCTCACCCAGGTGAAGGACACCGAGCACGAGAGCCTCGTCAACGAGGTGGTGTTGCGCAGCCAATCCCAGGCCGTCTATCAACCGGACAATATCGGCCATTTCGGCCTCAATCTGGCGCGTTACGCCCATTTCACCTCGCCGATCCGCCGCTATGCCGATCTCATCGTCCATCGGGCGCTGATCACGGCGCTCAATCTCGGCGACGACGGGCTTTCGAAAGAGGACGAAGCCTCGCTCGTCGATACGGCGGAAGAGATCTCACGTGCCGAACGTCGCGCGATGGCGGCCGAGCGCGACACGGTCGACCGGCTGATCGCCCATTATCTGGCCGACCAGGTGGGTGAGGACTTCGAAGGCCGTATCACGGGGGTGACGAAAGCAGGCCTTTTCGTAGCACTGCCAACCTATGGCGCAGACGGCTTCGTACCTATCTCAACGCTCGGAAACGAGTATTTCCGCTATGACGAGGCGGCCCATTGCCTTGTCGGCGAACGCAGCAGCCACGGATATCGATTGGGGGACCCTGTTTCGGTTCGCCTCGTCAATATCCTGCCTCTAGCCGGCTCGATGCAGTTCGAGATGCTGACCGAGCCGCGCAAATTGCCGAAAGGATCGGCCTCGTTCCATAAGAGCGCCACACGATCGCGCAAGACCAAGCGCGCGGCTGCGATGGCCGGCCAGAGAAAGACGAGACGCAAATGATGACCCAGGCAACGGCTCTCTCCGCTCCGAGCGATGCGATCGATCGCGCGAACGATCTTCAGGCACCGCGCGACGTTTCCAGTGCCATGCTGCGGGGCCTGCGCTGTCGCTGCCCCAATTGCGGCGAAGGCCATCTGTTCGCGCGTTTCCTGAAGAGTGTCGACGCCTGCGAAGCCTGCGGCCAGGAAATCCATCACCATCGGGCCGACGATCTGCCGCCCTATCTCACGATCTTCATCGTCGGGCATGTGGTCGTCGCGCTGTTCATGGCGGCCGAAGAGATGGTGGAATGGTCGATGTGGACCCATCTCGCCGTATGGGTGCCGGTCACGGCGCTGATGTCTCTCGTCCTGCTGCAGCCCCTGAAGGGCGCGACCATCGGTCTGCAATACGCTTTGAAGCTCGGTGGCTTCGGCGGCAAGCCCGAGGAGGGTGAGTGAGCGCTGGCCCCTTGTGGCAAAAGCTCCTCAAAGAAGCGGCCGAGCTCGAAGCGCTCGGTCACCCGCCTGTCGCGATCCGGCCTGCGGCCTCTCTCGTCATTCTGGACGAAAGCGAGAGTCCCGCCGTTCTGATGGGCCGCCGGGGGCGCCACCATCGTTTCATGCCCGGGGTCTTCGTTTTTCCAGGCGGCGGCGTTGAGCCCTGTGACCGCAAGCTGGCCAAGCATCATAGGCTGAACCAACCGGCGCTGGATCGCCTCCACATCGAATCGTCGATCGATACTGTCGAAGCCTCGGCTCTCGCTTTGGCGGCCATTCGCGAGACTTTCGAGGAGACGGGCTTGCTCATCGGGGCGCAAGAGCATGGTGACGCGGAACCCGACTTGGGCTGGCCCTATAACGCGCCCGCCGGCTTCCATCCGCGCCCTCAGTGGCTGACGCCTCTTGCCCGCGCAGTGACCCCGCCGGGCGGAAGCCATCGATATGACACGCGTTTCTTCGTCACCTGCCGTTCCAATCTCGTCGAGCCGGATGCACCGCAATTCGATCCGCCCACTTTGGAATTGGAGGACATTGGCTGGGTGCGCCTCAGCGAGACCGGCGACATGCCCCTTGCCGCGATCACGCGCGCCATCCTACAGGACGTTCAGTCTCGCTTTGTCGCCGGGACACTCTATGACCCCAATCACCCGATTCCCTTCTATCGCAGGCAGGGCCAGGCCTTCCTTCGCGATCTGATTTGACGGCAGCAAAGGGCGGAGTTCGACGCCATGGATCAGCGCAGGAAACCCGACGACATTCTCGAAGAGGCCGAGGCCCGGCTCGAACGTGTCGATTGGGTGGCGGCGGGCGCCGCAATCGCCTCGATCAGCGCCGTCGGCATCGCGCTCGGCCTCGGTCTTCCCCTTCTCAGCGTAATTTTGGAGCGTCGCGGCATCTCCGCCACGATGATCGGCGCCAATACCGCCGTCGCCGGGATCGCCTCGCTGATCGCCGCCCCTCTCGTCACGCCGATCGCCCGCTATGTGGGCGTTCGCAACGCCATGCTGATGGCGATCGTCGGCGGGGCGGCCTCGGCGGTCGGCTTCTATATCTTCACTGAATTTTGGGTCTGGTTTCCCCTCCGACTTGTCTTCCACTTCTCGATCACCGCCCTCTTCATTCTGTCCGAATTTTGGATCAATGCCGCCGCCCCGCCGCGCTCCCGTGGCTTCGTCCTCGGCATCTATGCGACGGTCTTGTCGCTCGGCTTTGCAGCAGGCCCTTGGATCTTCAGCCAGGTCGGCTCGACTGGTTTCCTTCCCTTCGGGATCGGAGCGGGCGTCATTCTTGCCTCCGCCATTCCGCTGATCTTGGCTTGGAACCGCCATCCGATCATCGAGGATGCCAGCCATTTCAAAAGCTTCTGGCGCTATATCGTGTTGATTCCTACGGCGACCGGCGCTGTTCTCGTCTTCGGCGCCGTCGAAGCCGGCGGCTTTGCCCTCTTTCCCGTCTTCGGCAATCGGATGGGCTATGACGAGGCCTCGGCCGCCCAGCTCCTCACGGTGATCGGTCTCGGCAATGTCGTTATGCAGATTCCGATCGGGCTCCTGTCCGACCGCGTGAAGGACCGCCGCAATCTCCTCCTCCTCTTCGCCGCCGTCGGCCTATGCGGCACGCTTCTTCTGCCTTGGATCGCGGCGAACTGGTATGTGATGGCATGCCTTCTCTTCGTCTGGGGCGGTGTTGTTGCCGGCCTCTATACGGTCGGCCTCGCCCATCTCGGCACCCGCGTCTCGTCATCGGACCTCGCATCCGCCAACGCGGCCTTCATTTTCTGCTATTCCGCAGGCATGCTGCTTGGCCCCCAAATCATCGGGTCGGGCATGGATCTCTTCGGCCCCGATGGCTTTGCTTGGTCGCTTGCCCTCTTCTTCGGCCTCTATCTGATGCTTGTCGTCGGGCGTCGCATCATGCGCTGAATTGCGCTTGACGCTGGCGAGGCCCTTGACTTCCAAGGGCGCATGAGTAAGGTCCGCCCGAATTCGCCGACGCGTTGCGTCGGCGGTTTTGCGTTCGTCCCTCGCGAAATCTTTGGGGAGAACGGGCGCAACAACCAATTTCAGCCGCTTCTCTCCGCCCCGACGGCATCCGTCAGGACTGGCCGAGGCGAACCGGCATCAAGCGAACGGACAGGGCCATGGCCAAGGCGACAACGATCAAGATCAAGCTTCTCTCGACGGCCGATACCGGCTATTTCTACGTCACGCGCAAGAACAGCCGTACGATGACCGAGAAGTTGGTTCAGCGGAAATACGACCCGGTCGTGCGCAAGCACGTCGACTTCCGCGAGACGAAGATCAAGTAAGGCCTTTTGCCAGGACCTCAGCTGCTTCCGCAGTCGAAATCGATAGAAATCGAAAAGCGTCGCTCCGATCGAGCGGCGCTTTTTTTGTATTTGCGGCCCCGACCAAGAGCCATGCTAAGCGGACATGATGGCGCCGCCAATCCAACGAAGCTCGTCGAAGCGCATGCGTCGGCCTCTCTTTCGAGTTCATTTTGTTCTCATTGATGTGATCGCCAATTCCCTTTTCTCGACAGAGCGTTAGCGTCCCGACGCGCTGCTAAAAGGCAGGCGATAAGGGCCAAAACGAATCAACCGGCTTGACAAAAGAGAACAAGAAAGGAACAAATACCGTACAAACCGAGGAGAGCAGCATGCGTGATTTGGCGAAAGACGTGGTGTCCTTGTTTGCGGTGACCGGCTTTGTCCTGTCTCTGACGATCTTCATTCATTCCATGTAGCCGCCTGATCGCTTGGCAGTTCGACACCCAAGACCACGATCTCGCACAAGGACGGCCGAATGTGCGTTTGGAGATTGGCTGCAAAAAACTGGGGACCACAGCCAAACGGCAGCGAGAGCCTATGGCTCGTCGGCTACCGGGGAGCTAAGTTCGAGCACTCATTCTCCGCGATCGGCGTCTTCCGAGCTCGAACGTCCCATCGAGCATTTGGCGGAATGGTCGCAGACATATTGCAGGACATGCCATGGCCGAGACCGATCCGAAACTCAGCTTCGTGCATCTGCGCACCCACAGCGCCTATTCGCTCTTAGAAGGCGCGATCAAGCTCGACCAAATCATCAAATTCGCGGTCGCCGACGGCGCTCCGGCGGTCGGAATCGCGGACACCAATAATCTGTTCGGGGCCCTGGAATTCTCCGAGAAGGCGTCCAAGAGCGGTCTCCAGCCGATCATCGGCTGCCAGCTCGACATCGATTTCGAAGACGGCGAAACAGACCGCGATCGCGCGTCCCTATCGACCGCGCCGATGGTTTTCATCGCGGCGAGCGAAGCGGGTTATGCCAATCTCATCGAACTCGTATCCATGGCCTATCTGCGGCACGACGGCCATGCGCGCGCTCACCTGAAGGCGGCGTGGCTCGACGAGCTTACGGAGGATGTGATCGCCCTGACGGGCGGTCCGCGCGGCCCGCTGGGTATCGCGCTGGCGGCCGATCGCGATGCCATGGCGGAAGAGAGGCTTTGCCGTCTGAAAGCCCTGTTCGGGGATCGGCTCTATGTCGAGTTGCAGCGGCAGGAAGGCTATAGTCGGCGGGTTGAGGCCGAGACACTGCGGCTCGCCTATGATCACGAGCTGCCGATCGTTGCGACCAACGAACCCTTCTTCGCTTGTCCGGACGATTACACCGCCCATGACGCACTGCTCGCCGTCGCGGACAACCGACTCGTCAGCCATGAGGAGCGCCGCAAGCTTTCACGCGATCACTGTCTGAAGACCCAGGCCGAGATGGCGGAGCTCTTCGCCGACCTGCCCGAAGCGCTGGCCTCGACGATCGAGATCGCCATGCGCTGCAGCTATCGCCCGCGGGTGCGAAATCCGATCCTGCCTCGCTTTGCCGGCGCCGATGCCGATCCTGTGGAAGCTGAACGGGCCGAGGCCGCCGAGTTGCGCCGTCAGGCGTTCGAAGGTCTCGACGCGCGCATCGAAAAGCTCGGAATGGCGCCCGAATACACGGTCGAAGACTACCGCGAGAGGCTCGATTTCGAGCTGTCGATTATCGAGAAGATGCAGTTTCCCGGCTACTTCCTGATCGTGGCCGACTTCATCAAATGGGCTAAGGCGCAAGGCATTCCCGTCGGCCCGGGCCGTGGTTCGGGCGCGGGCTCCCTCGTCGCCTACGCGCTGACGATCACCGATCTCGATCCGCTCCGCTTCTCGCTTCTCTTCGAGCGCTTTCTCAATCCCGAACGCGTCTCGATGCCGGACTTCGACATCGACTTCTGCCAGGATCGTCGCGAAGAGGTGATCCGCTACGTCCAGGCCAAATATGGACGCGAGCAAGTCGGCCAGATCATCACCTTCGGAACGCTGCAGGCCCGCGCCGTTCTTCGCGACGTCGGCCGCGTTCTCGAAATGTCCTACGGCCATGTGGACAAGCTCTGCAAACTCGTCCCGGCCAATCCCGCCAACCCCGTAACGCTTGCCCAAGCGCTGGAGGAAGAGCCGCGTCTGAAGGAAGCGCGCGAGAAGGAGGAGGTCGTCGATCGGCTGATCTCGATTGCCTTGAAGCTCGAAGGTCTCTATCGCCACGCTTCGACCCATGCCGCCGGCATCGTGATCGGCGATCGCCCGCTCCATAAGCTGGTCCCGATGTATCGCGATCCGCGTTCGGACATGCCCGTCACCCAGTTCAATATGAAATGGGTTGAACCGGCTGGCCTCGTGAAATTCGACTTTCTCGGCCTGAAGACCCTCACGACGCTGCAGACGGCGGTCTCTCTGATCGCGCGCCGCGGCGTCGAGATCGACCTGTCCGCCATTCCGCTCGACGACAAGCCAACCTTCGAGATGCTGACGCGTGGTGAAACCGTCGGCGTGTTCCAGGTGGAATCGGTCGGGATGCGCAAAGCCCTGATCGGTATGCGGCCGGACCAATTCGAGGACATCATCGCCCTCGTCGCGCTCTATCGCCCGGGTCCGATGGAGAACATTCCGACCTACAATGCGCGCAAGCATGGCGAGGAGGAGCCGGACTTCATTCATCCGAAGATCGCCTCGATCCTCAAGGAGACCCAGGGCGTCATCATCTATCAGGAACAGGTGATGCAGATCGCGCAGGTGCTTGCCGGCTATTCGCTAGGCGAAGCCGACCTTCTGCGCCGAGCCATGGGCAAGAAGATCCGCGCGGAAATGGACAAACAACGGATCCGCTTCGTCGAAGGCGCCGTGGAGCGCGGGATCGACAAGGCGCAGGCGGACATGATCTTCGATCTGCTCGCCAAATTCGCCAATTACGGCTTCAACAAATCCCATGCCGCCGCTTATGCGCTGGTCGCCTATCAGACGGCCTATCTGAAGGCGAACTACCCGACCGAATTTTTGGCCGCATCCATGACGCTCGATGCCGGGAACACCGAAAAGCTCAACGATTTCCGCTTGGACGCTGGACGGCTGGGGATCGAAGTGGTGCCCCCCTCGGTGCAGACGTCTCATCGCAGCTTCGAGGTCGGGGAAAACCGGATCTTCTATGCGCTCGCCGCAATCAAGGGCGTCGGCGAACATGCCGCCGAGCATATTGTCGAGCGGCGCGGGAACAAGCCGTTCGCCTCGTTGGAGGATTTCTGTACGCGGATCGATCCGAAAATCATCAACAAACGCACCTTCGAATTCCTGATCGCGGCCGGCGCGCTCGACTGTTTCGGCCATGAGCGTTCGGTGTTGATGGGCAATGTGGAGCGCATGATGGCCTATGCGGCGCGCATCGCCGAAGCGCGCGTCTCAGGCCAGTCCGACATGTTCGGCAGCCTGTCCTCGGAGCCCGAGCCCTTGCGTCTCGGGCCAACGGCTTTGTGGACGTCTTCCGAAAAGCTATTGCGAGAGTTCCAGGCGATCGGGTTCCACCTTTCGGCTCATCCGCTCGACGAATATCGGGCCACCTTGAAACGGCTTCGCGTCCTGTCCCATTCGGAAGCGATCGCGGCCGTCAAGCGCGGGGCGACCGCGGTGCGAATGGCCGGCACAGTCACCAGCCGCCAAGAACGAAAGACGCGCAATGGCGGAAAGCTCGGTATCGTGGCAATGTCCGATCCGAGCGGACAATATGAACTGGTCCTCTTCTCGGAGGCGCTCTCGACATTCCGCGATCAGTTGGAGCCCGGTGCGTCGGTGATCGTCACCGCTGCAGCCGAAGAGCGACCGGAAGGTGTTTCCTTCCGCGCGCAGTCGGTCCAATCGCTCGAAGATGAAGCCGTGCGCATGCAGAAGGCTCTGCGCATTACGATGCGCGACGAGACGCCCCTCTCCGCCTTTCGCGATCAGCTTCAGACTCAGGGCGACAGCGAGATTGCGATCATCTTGCTCCGAGAAGACGGTGATCGCGAGGTCGAGATCACCCTGCCCGGCCGATATCGGGTCTCCCCGCAAATGGCGAGTGCCGTAAAGGCGGCGACGGGCGTCATCGATGTGGAACTCGTTTGACGCTCGCGCTTGGAGAGCCTTGCCGCCGCGAACGCGGCGGTCAGGCGGATATGACCCGTCGGATGATCCGCTCGGCCTCGCTCCAATCGCGTGCCGGCGTGGCGCCGGGCGGAAGTGGCGGCAGATGCGGGCGAAACACGTCGTTGGCCATGAGATGAACGAGATGGGCCGACGGACAGCTGAGGCGAACCGACTGAAGATTGGGCGGAAGATCGTCGACGAAGACGATCGGTCCATCCCATCTTTCGGAAAGATCACTGACCACGGCGCCTTTGGATCGCTCGGTCGCGATCATTGGATAGGTGAAGCCTTCCCGGTCGAGAAGTCTGCGTCTGTGATCGTAATAGCTCGGCTGCATGGCCGTCAGGAACAGAATATCGATGTCCTGATTGAGGGCGCGAAGAGCCGCATGGGCGCCTTCGACCACGGGCTGGCGCGTTTCCTGTTCCTCGTAAAGGCGCAAGGTGATCTGATCGAGTTCGTTGCCCGTCAACGCCGTGCCCGTCGACATCGAACGGACATTGCCGGTCAGTTTGAAGCTGTCGGCATGAAGATGGGCGCCATGGTCCGAAAGAATTTTCTGGAACGGGGCGATGAATTCAAGAACGACCTCGTCGACATCCAGAATGAGAAGGGCGTCCCGGCGGCGCTCCAATTCGTCGATCCGGGGTCCGGCGCTCGCTTTTGTCACGATGCGTCATCCCACGGAACGTCACCACCGATGAGGTGGCCAGCACGCGCGACAAGCTCAGGCGACCGCTCCGAGCTCTCGCAGAACGCCATGAGGGTCGGCTCATGAGCGGTCACGAAGTCGAGCACTCCCCCGAGAAAACCCGGCTCGCCAGCGGCAGCGCGCATCTCGTCGGCGCTGAGCCCGGTCACACCACAAAAACGGTCGAACAGGATTGGATCGGAGGCGATGAAACCGAGCGCTTCCACGGCGATGGCCTCGGCGACCTCGCGCGTTGCTTCGCTGGTGCGGTGGACCTTCAAAGCGCCATTATCCTTAATCGAATGCAACGGTACCATTGCGAATTATTCAATGAAATGAGTCTACACCGGAGAGATCGATACCGGACATTCGGCCGTCGGTCGAGGCAGGAGTAGCGCGGATGGCGAAGACCGTGATGATCGTCGAGGACAACGAGCTCAACATGAAGCTCTTTCGCGATCTGATCGAGGCCTATGGTTACGAGACCGTTCAGACGCGCAGCGGGCTGAACGCTGTCGAACTCGCGCGCGAGCACCGGCCAGATCTGATCCTCATGGACATTCAACTGCCTGAAATCTCTGGTCTTGAGGTCACTCGGAAGCTCAAGGACGATCCAGAACTGCGGCGCATCCCCGTCATCGCGGTGACGGCTTTCGCCATGAAAGGCGACGAAGAGCGCATTCGCGAAGGTGGATGCGAAGCCTATATCTCCAAACCAATATCGGTGCCGAAATTCATCGAGACGATCAAATCGTTTCTGAAGGACGGCTGACACGGGAGAGTAGGATGAGCGGCCGCGTCCTCATCGTCGATGACAACCCGATCAATCTGCGCCTCCTCGAAGCGCGGCTGTCTGCGGAATATTTCGACATCGTCAGCGCCACATCGGGCGAGGACGCGCTCCGGCTGTGCCAGTCGGAATCCTTCGATCTCGTGCTCAGCGACGTCATGATGCCGAGAATGGACGGGTTCGAATTGTGCGCGCGAATCAAATCCGATCCGCAGACGCAGCATCTGCCGGTCGTCCTCATCACGGCGCTGGATCATCCGTCGGATCGCGTTCGGGGCCTTGAGGCGGGCGCCGATGATTTTCTGACCAAGCCGGTTCGCGATCTGCCGCTGTTTTCCCGGGTGCGCAGCCTGACGCGCCTGAAGCAGATGACGGACGAGCTTCGCAGGCGCGCCGAAACGGCGAGCGAGCTGATCGTCTCCGACAATCCGGACGGACGAGGCAGTCTTCATCGTCATCGCATCCTCACATTCAGCGAGCGGCGGGAGGAAGCCCAGAGGATTGGTTTCATGATCGACGAGATTGCGATCACCGCGACTGCATCCGATCCCAATGAAGCGTTGAACGACCTTCGCGAAGGCGGCGTGAGCCTGGCCATAATCGATCTCGTCCATCGCGATCGCGGCGATCCATTGCGATTTCTCGCCAGGGCGCGCTCCGACGAGCGCCTCCGCAGCCTTCCGATCGTCGCAATCACCCCAACGGAAGACGACGCCACGGCCGCGCGGGCCCTCGAACTCGGCGCCCATGATTATGTGCAACGGCCCATCGATCCCAACGAGCTCGTGGCTCGGATTCGGACGCAGCTCGCGCGCCAACGCTATAGCGAAAACCTCAGAAAGACAGTCGAAAGAACGCTCGAACTCGCCGTCATCGACGGTCTCACCGGGCTTCACAATCGACGTTTCCTGGACGCTCATCTCGATCGCGCCGTCAAACAGGCATCGAGGCGCAATGGCTCTTTTGCCGTTCTCTTGGCCGACCTCGATCATTTCAAATCGATCAATGATCGATTCGGTCATGATGTGGGTGACGCAGTTTTGCGGGAATTTTCCCGCCGTCTCGAGACAAGCATCCGCGCGAGCGACCTTGCCTGCCGCGTGGGTGGCGAGGAGTTTGCGGTCCTCATGCCGAATGCGGACATCCGTATGGCGATCGCCGGTGCCGAGCGTGTGCGCGAAACCATCTCGACGTGCCCGGTCGTTTTGCCAGACGGCCAGAACTTGGATGTGACGCTCAGTGCCGGTGTGGCCGTCTTTCCGGACGATGGCGAAAGCCCTCTTACGCTGATGCGCCGTGCCGACGAAGCGCTCTACCGGGCCAAGCATGCGGGCCGCAATCGCGTCGAGCCGAACATGGGCGATCACCCATCTTCGTTAACCAAGTCTTCAAACTTGCAATCGAATTGAATGAAAGGTCGTTGCATTCGCGCCTGTTATCAGCGACGTTCGACAGTGCCCGGAACAAGGGCGGGGTTAGAAGAAATTCAGCGCTACCCCATGGAATGCTCAGGTCCGCCGCATCTCCTGGGTCCCGTGGGGCGGTCGGTCGGTCTCCTGCTCAGGTGGTTTCCTCGTACCGCCGCGGGATGACCGGCCGGCCACTTTTGCTTCGACGACGCGTCATCGGGCCGGACAGTCTCAATGTCCCCTTCGATCCAAATATGCCAACCAGTCGCCGTCCGGCACGAGCGGATCGTGCATGCTTTGGCGGGACACATACACCCAGACATCAAGGCCAGAATCGATCGGCCGCACGAGCCGGCGCAGATAGGGAGAGGCCTCTTCGTTCGCCGGGTCGTAGTCTTCCCAGCCATCGAAGACCGGGAAAGCCTCGGGGCGTAGAACCTCGTAGAGATCGGCCAAGACCACACCCCCCGGACCGATTGCGGAAGCACTGAGCGGATCGGCCTGAAGGCCCGCCGAAACCGACGGAAAATAGCCTGGATAGGGACCATGCGCCCTGAGAGTTCCGGCGAGAAGGCAGGTTCCGCGATAGGCTGCTAGATCGGCCTTTCCAGGCGCCATGGCATCGACGGCGTCGCGGCGAAGCGATCCGTAGAATGCGAAGAACTCGGTCATCGGCGATCTCTGCAGAGCTAAGGTTGGAATGATCAAGGGCTAGGAGGATGGGGGAGCGATATAGCGGCCGACAGGACGCTGAGCACCCTGCGGAGTGGCTCAAAAGACTGTCCGGAGATTCGCGGCCAGAGGCCTCAGCGCAATTGCCAGACGCTTCGCCGCTTCGATCGTGGGGCGCGCACGTTCAACCTCGAAGTCGTCATAAGCGTGCATAGCGCGGTGCCGAAAGCGCCGTGCTTCATCGAGATCGCGAGCAATTGCGGCATTGATCAAAGCAGGCCTTGGAGCATCACCATTACGGGCACGGGAGAACCGACGGATCAAGACGGCATGCCAGTCGGCGCCGACAGGTAATTCCTCGCCGATGATTTCAAGGACACGGACAAGCCCAGCTTCAACCGAACTATAGCCCGACTGAAGCGCATGCATCAAAGCCATGCGAGCTCGATAAGCTTCGAGCTCCTCGCCCGCAAAGCCGTTCGCCTCAAAGAGCAAAACCGCATTCGCGAAGTGCCGACTGGCCGACGTGAAATCATCCTCGACGTCAAGCCAGCGTGCGTCCGTCATCCGAACGTCACCATCCTGTCGGCATTGCGGGCAAGAAAGCGTGCCGACATCGTACGGAATGCAAGCGCGTCGAGCGGCAGACGGTGCTCAATGCAAAGATCCTCGACGAAGGTGAAGGCATCATGCTCATGGTTGGGAGGAAACTCGACGAGCACGTCGAGATCGCTGTCATAGCGCATCTGCCCCGTCACCGCCGAGCCGACGACATGGAAGCGCCCCCCATGGGCTTTTGCATAACGCTCCAATGCGTCCATCACGCTGTCGGCGGCGGCCCGCCGGCGGTTTGCCTCAAGGGCCTTCCGTTCTTCTAGATTAGGTGTCGCGCGGTCCATCGCCCGGTGCAGCTCGCCGAATAGACATCCCATGGCAAGAACTCTCGCCATGGGATTGAGGTTATGCAGATGCCACGCTGAACGGCAAGTCGACTGAGCGGCGACGCCTCGCCACTCTCATGCGTCGTTCGAGGCGGCCTTGCGGCTCATACCACGGGCAAGATCCGGTGCCACCGCCTCCTCGCTCAAGGCGGCGACGGCCTCGGCGAGCGTCTTGGAAGACGGTGTATTGGAACCCAGCCGGCGGATATTAACCGTCTTCTCTTCAGCCTCACGCTTGCCGCAGACGAGGATCGCCGGGACCTTGGCCAGCGAATGCTCGCGGACCTTGTAGTTGATCTTCTCGTTGCGCAGATCGAGCTCGACCTTGAGTCCCGCCGCCCGCAACTCTTCGACGACCTCCCGCGCATAATCATCGGCGTCGGAGGTGATCGTCGCGACCACCGCTTGGACCGGCGCGAACCAAAGCGGCATATGGCCGGCATAGTTCTCCAGGAGAATGCCGAGGAAGCGCTCCATCGAACCGCAGATGGCGCGGTGGATCATGACCGGGCGCTTCTTCTCCGATGTCTCGTCGATATAGAAGGCACCGAAACGCTCCGGCAGATTGAAATCGACCTGGGTCGTGCCGCATTGCCAGTCGCGGCCGATCGCGTCGCGCAGAACATATTCGAATTTCGGCCCGTAAAACGCGCCCTCGCCCGGATTGACCGCCGTCTTGATCCGGCCGCCGGACTTGGCGGCGATCTCGTCGAGCACGCCCGCCATGATGCGCTCGGCATGATCCCAATTCTCGTCCGAGCCGACGCGCTTTTCCGGCCGGGTCGAGAGTTTCACCGTGATCTCCTGAAACCCGAAATCGGCATAGGTCGACAGGATCAGATCGTTGATCCGCATGCATTCGGCGGCAAGCTGATCTTCAGTGCAAAAAACGTGGGCGTCGTCCTGCGTAAAGCCGCGCACCCGCATCAACCCATGCAGTGCGCCGGAGGGCTCGTAGCGATGGACATTGCCGAATTCGGCATAGCGAATAGGCAGTTCGCGGTAAGACTTCAGACCATGCTTGAAGATCTGGACATGCCCCGGACAGTTCATCGGCTTGATGGCGAAAACCCGGTGATCGGCATCTTCGTCATCCGGATGGGTGAAGGCATGCGCCGACTTCACCGCAAACATGTTCTCCTGATACCAGCCCCAGTGACCGGAGGTCTCCCATAGCGCCTTGTCGAGGATCTGAGGCGCATTCACTTCCTCATAGGTGCCATCCAGCCGCCGCCGCATATAGGCGACAAGGCTCTGGAACATGCGCCAGCCCTTGGAGTGCCAGAAAACGACGCCCGGCCCTTCCTCCTGGAAATGGAACAGATCCATCTCGCGGCCGAGCTTGCGGTGGTCGCGCTTTTCCGCCTCCTCCAGCATATGGAGATAGGCTTTCAGCTGATCCTTGGTGGCCCAGGCCGTGCCATAGATGCGCGAGAGCATCGGCCGGGTGGAGTCGCCGCGCCAATAGGCGCCGGCCACCTTCATCAGCTTGAAAGCATCACCCACCTGACCGGTCGAGGCCATATGCGGGCCGCGACACAAATCGAACCACTCGCCCTGGCTGTAGATCTTGACGTCCTGGTCTTCCGAGATCGCATCGACCAGCTCGACCTTGAACCCTTCGCCCTTCTCGGCGAACACGTCCTTTGCCTTTTGACGGTCCCAGACCTCCTTGGCGAAGGGTTTGTTCCGCTGGATGATCTCAGCCATCTTCTTTTCGATGACCGGCAAGTCGTCGGGCGTGAAAGGCGTTTCGCGCGCGAAATCATAATAGAAGCCGTTTTCGATCACCGGGCCGATGGTGACCTGGGTGCCCGGCCAAAGTTCCTGAACGGCCTCGGCAAGAACATGGGCGCAGTCGTGGCGGATGAGTTCGAGGGCGCGTGGATCGTCGCGCGTCAGAATCTCGAGCGCGCCGGACCGTCTGACCGGATCGGCCAGATCGCGCACCTCGCCATCGAGCGCATAGGCAACGGCTTTTTTGGCCAGAGATTTGGAAATCCCTGAGGCAATATCGGCGCCGGTGGTCTCGGGCGGATAGTCGCGAACGGAATTATCGGGGAAGGAAAGCGAAACGGCCTCGGCCATCGGTCATGTCTCCTGTCGTCCAGTCCCGCCTACGAGCGCGGGTGGCTTTTGTGATCGGCGGCGCATTGCGCCGCAGACGCGGAAATAGCCACAAAACCACGAAACCTCAAGCGAGGCTTGGTTCGCACCGATCACTCGCGATCAGTCGGGCACATTGTCGATGCCGCCCCTGCCGAACGGGCCGCAGCGGGCCACGCGGCGCGCGGAAAGCCATCCGCCGCGCAAAAGTCCATGTCGGGCGATCGCCTCATAGGCGTATTCAGAGCAGGTCGGCAGGTGACGGCAATGGCCACCGACGAGCGGTGAGAAGGTCAACTGATAGAGGCGCACGATCCCGATGCCGAAGAGGCGACCAGGCGTGCGGCGCCAGTGGCCCGTAAAGTTACGCGACATCGTCGCCGGCCTCGCGCAATATCGATTCCAGCCGCCCTTGCAGATCGGGAACCGAGGTCGTGGCGATTTCCCACAGGGTGGGATAGTCGATGTCTTCATAGCCGTGCGCAAGCCGGTTGCGCATGCGCACGGCGTAGCCAAGCATCAGCTCCGGATGACGATCGTTGAAATCTGGACGTTTTCGGATCAGCCGGTTTGCGTGTTCGCCGATCTGCTCGATCGCTTTGGCAATGGCCAGTTGCTCTCCTTCGTCTTGCAGGAAACTGCCGAGCGAATAGCGCGTAGTGAGGCGCATACAGCGCGCACAAGCTTGATCGATGATCAAAAGCAGATCGTAGAGTTCATGATCGAAGTCGTCGGCCATCACAGGCGCTGCAAATCTCGTTCCAACCGCTTGAGTATACGCTCGGAGAATTCGCCGGTCAGTCGAAGATCGGCGCGTATGCCGATCTGCTCTCTGATTTCGTCTTCAATCCGAAAGACATCGTAATAGCTGAGGGGATCTTGTCGCTCGACGAGGATGTCGAGATCGCTCTCTTCCGTATCTTCGCCTCGCGCCACCGATCCAAAAATGCGTGGGTTGATGACCGGATAGCGCGACAGGATTTGCCTTATCGTCTCGCGGTGTAGGGCCAGCGCTTCGGAAGGCTTCATACCTCATCTCCGTTCAAAGACACCACGAGACAGCAGGTTCTCCCTCAAGCCGCCGCCGTCTCGCCCCGCCCCTCGATCTCGTCCAGGGCGGAGACGACGGCGTCGAAGGTCAGCATGGTCGAGGCATGGCGGGCCTTGTAGTCGCGGACCGGCTCGAGATATTTGAGGTCAGCGAACCGCCCCTCCGGCGGCGCCCCATTCTCCTTCAGCATCGCGCGCATCTCGTTGCGCACAGTCCGCAATTCGGTCGGCGTCGCGCCCAGAATGTTGCGCGCCATGACCGAGGACGAGGCTTGGCCAAGCGCACAGGCCTTCACCTCATGGGCGAAATCCGAGACGCGACCGTCCTCAACCTTCAGATCGATCGTGACCGTCGAACCACAGAGTTTGGAATGGGCCGAGGCGCTAGCATCCGGCGCGTCCAGCCGGCCGATCCGGGGAATATTGCCGGCAAGCTCGAGAATATGGGCGTTGTAGACGTCGTCGATCATAGACAAACTTCTCCGGCAAAGCTGCGCCTCACCGCATGAGAGCATGGCAAGCAGATGCCTATCAATTGGCGTTTCGCACGATTATATAGGCGCCCGGGCACCTAATCGAAAGACATTGGCTCCGCCATGGCTGCGGACGTGAGTGGAAAGCGGGAAGACAGCGGACAGGCTTCAAGCGCCGCGCGGGGGATCGAATTGACGGACGAAACGAAGAAGAGCACAGCCCGAACGGCAAGTTCCGCGCCCGACATCCACTCCCTTTGGGTTGCGGCGAGAATCCCGAGTTTCAGAGAAGGAATGGCGATGGAAGCGGTTGTCAAGAAGTTCCCCGAGCCCGCCTCCACCGATCAGGAGCGGCCTTCGCGCGAGGAGGCCGAGGAGGCCGTGCGCACGCTTTTGCGTTGGATGGGCGAGGACCCTCACCGAGAAGGCCTCTTGGAAACACCGGCACGAGTCGTCAAAGCCTATAGCGAGCTTTTCGGCGGCTATAAGATGGAAGCCGGCGACGTTCTCGGCCGCACCTTCGAGGACGTGTCCGGCTATGAGGACATGGTCCTCGTCAAGGATATCGATTTCCATTCCCATTGCGAACATCACATGGTGCCGATCATCGGAAAGGCTCATGTGGCCTATGTTCCGAACGGCCGTGTGCTGGGACTGTCCAAGATCGCCCGCCTCGTCGACATCTATGCCCGACGCCTGCAAACGCAAGAATCCATGACGGCGCAGATCGCGACGGCCATGGAAAGCCTTTTGAAGCCTAAGGGTGTTGCGGTCATGATCGATGCGTCCCATCTCTGCATGTCGATGCGCGGCATCCGTTCCAAGGACGCGACGACCATCACGAGCGCCTTCCATGGCCAATTCCGCGACGACAAGGACCTCGCACAGCGCTTCATGCGCCTCGTCGGTCAGGCCTCCTGAGACGATGTCATGACGTTTGAAAAAAGCGGTGCGACCTTCGCGCCAGCGACGACCGGCGCGGAGCAGGAAGAAGGTTCGACATTCAGGCCGCAGTTCGACGCGAACGGGCTCGTGACGGCGATCGCCACCGATCGCGATACCGGGCGCCCCCTGATGGTCGCGCATATGAATGCCGAAGCCCTTTCAGCCACGATCGAAACCGGGATAGCGCATTATTGGTCGCGGAGCCGAAAGACGCTTTGGAAGAAGGGTGAGACCTCGGGAGCCCTCCAGACGGTCCACGAGATCTGGACCGATTGCGATCAGGACGCTGTCTGGCTTCGCGTCACCACCCCCAAGCCGGAAGACACCTGCCATACGGGACGAGCGAGTTGCTTTTATCGGCGGATCGATCGCGAGACCGGCGGACTCGTTCTTTCAGATTCGAGCAATAGTTGATGGTTTAAACTGCCTCGACCGGGGTGGTCTTTTCGGCTGCCCGAACGAGGGAGGTTCGAACGGTCGCCATGTTCCAGCGCGTTCTGAACTGGTCAGACCCAGCATCGGTTGCGACCGATGCCGGATCCCAAGCAATGATCACCGATCGCGCGACGAGCGACGGCCCGCCGGCGCCTAATGACAAGGACGGCATCGCGCTGGCGCTGGGTGGCGGCGCAGCGCGAGGCTGGGCCCATATCGGGGTTCTACGCGCCCTCGACGAGGCCGGTATCCGCGTCTCGATGATCGCCGGCACTTCGATCGGCGCATTGGTCGGAGGCTGCTATCTCGCGGGCAAGCTCGACGAACTCGAAAGCTTCGCGCGGTCCCTTACCCGGCGCGGCATGTTGCGCTTTCTCGATTTCCAATTCGGGGGCGGCGGACTGATCGGCGGCATGCGGCTCAGCCGGCGCTTGACGGAAGCGCTCGCCGACATGCAGATTGAGGATCTCGGCCGACCCTTCGTCGCAGTGGCAACCGAGGCGCGGTCCGGCCATGAGGTCTGGCTCGATCGCGGATCGCTCATCCTCGCCATGCGCAGTTCCTATGCCCTGCCCGGCGTGTTCGAGCCGGTGTCCTGCGGCGGGCGCCGTCTTCTCGACGGAGCCTTGGTCAATCCGGTTCCGGTCAATGTCTGCCGCATGATGGAGGAGCGTCTCGTCGTCGCGGTCAATCTCAATTACGATCTTTTTGGCCGCGCAGCCGTCGTGCGAATGCGGGCAAGCGAGGCGGATCTGGCCGGCACGAACGACAAAAGCGTCCCCGGCAGCCCACAGCAGAGACGCGAGACGCTCGGCATGGCGCGCGCCATGGTCGATGCCTTCAACATCATCCAGGACCGCATCTCCAGATCGCGCCTCGCCGGCGATCCGCCCGATCTGACGCTTCAGCCAAGGGTGCGCGACATCGGACTGTCGGAATTTCACCGAGCCGCGGAAGCGATAGATTTCGGCTATGAGGTCGCCACCGCACGCATCGGCGAAATACGGCGGATGGCGGAAGAACTCAGCCGCCACCGCGTTTGAGCCAATATCCAGTCGCTCTTCTGGCGATTTCGGATATCCGGGCGCCCGTCGGGCAGACCCGGCGGTTTCATTATCCCGCCGCGATATAGCCGCGCATTTCCTCGGCCTCGGCCTCGGCATCTTCGATCTTGCGCTTGACCACGTCGCCGATGGACACGAGGCCGGCCAGCCGGCCATCCGAGAGAACGGGTAAATGGCGGAATCGCCCCGATGTCATGGTCTGCAGCGCTTCGTCCACCGTCGTCCTCTCGGTGCAGGTCGTCACTTTGAGCGTCATGACGTCGCGAACGACACGGCGCAGGCTTTCAGGACCATTGGCACCAACGACGCGAACGATGTCGCGCTCAGACACGATGCCGGCAACCGTGCCGTTTTCCTCCACCAGCACGATCGCACCGATCCGCTTTTCGGAAAGCACCTTCGCCACATCCGCCAAGGTGACGTCCGGGTGAAGGGTGATCACATTGCTGCCCTTCGATTCCAAAATGCGTTTGATGGTCATCGACATCTCCCAACAGTCGGTCGCCCGAGTCCATCGTGCGACGAGCGGGCGCGTCCATCAAGTCCATGACGTTCGCAAGACTTGCGCGAACGGTTCAAAGGGAAACGAAACCCTTGCCCTGACGCTCAGTGTGGATTGCCGTCGCTCGGCCGCCGCTCGAACAAGCCAAGGCCAAGGAAACCAAAGACAAACCCACCAAGATGGGCCTCCCAGGCGACGCTGCCCTCGCCGAAGGCGCCGCCCATTCCAGCCGAGAACAGAAGGTTCGTGGCGAAAAAGACGATCACGAAAACGAGAACCGTCCGATCGGACAGCGCGCTTGCGATCGGCGTCAACGGCTGGTGGCGATAGGCGCGCATCATGCTGAAGCGATCTCCCCGGCTGAGAGCGAATCGACTGGCTCCACCCATCATGGCGGAGACGGCTCCCGATGCGCCGATGACCGGCTGAAGCAGCGTCGGATTGATGACGAAGAACAACGCCGCGCCAGCGACGGACCCGGCAATCGAGAAGACGAGGAAGCGCTGAGCGCCGAGGCGCCGGGCGACCGGCGTTCCGAAGACTAGAAGCCAAAGACTGTTGAGACCGATATGCATCGCGTCGCCATGGAGCAGGGTGTAACTCGCGGGCGTCCACAGATCAGCGCCTGGCGCGCGGACGGTGCAGATTTCGGCCAGATCGGAATAGCAGCCTGGAATGAAGGACAGATTGAGGATCATCCAGCCTTCGATCGTCGGCCCAGCGACCATCACTCGGAAGAGATGCACCGCAACGAGAGCCGCGATAAAAACGAGGACCACGGAGGGGACATTGAAGGCGGGGGGGGAGGGACGCCGGAGAGGCGGTTCACGAAAAGGGTCGGCGCTCACGCATACTCCTAGCAACAAGAATGGCGGCCCGACGCCGCTCATGGCGGGCGCGAGAGAGGCGCGCGATCCGGCCTGACTGCCGGCCCCTGCTCCAAATCATGCCCGTTCTCGCCTTACGCGACCATCGTACCGACCGTCAAAATGTCAACGGAACACAAAAAAACCGCCCATGCGATCACTCGCCGGGCGGTTGAAAAATTCGTGGTGCTCGAAAGCCCTGATCGATCGTGCTGCTTGATCTGAGAGCATATGTCCTCGTGACGATCTAGGCGAACCGGATAGGTGCGGCAAACGCATTCCGAACACAAGGTTAACCTGGTAAAAGCGGAACGGAGCACTCATCACGTGATACAGAATGCCGTCCTAGAGGCCCGACCATAACGGCGCTCGGCTCCGTGATCATTGGCTGTGCCGAAATGGGGTATTGCCCCCGAACTGGACCTTCAGGTGGTGGCAATAGGTTTCGCTCTCTCATCATGCTGCTCGCGGCAAAACAACGATTCTGAGTGAATAGCGCTTTGATCTATCGCATTTAGAGCCAAGTCCTGCGGCGGGCTCACGGCGTCCTCAACCCCGCTCATGGAAGCCGTCTTCCCAATAGACGGTCTCTGGCGCCTCGACCGGATCGACATCGTCGATATTTACGACGACCGCCTCGTTGTCTGAGCGCATCAGAACGCATTGCAGCGGTTCGCCGGGATCGGCATTGATCTCCTGATGGGGCACAAAAGGCGGGACATAGATGAAGTCGCCCGGCCCGGCTTCGGCGACGAATTCGAGACGCTCGCCCCAGCGCATGCGCGCTTTGCCGCTCACCACGTAGATCACGCTTTCGAGCGCGCCATGATGGTGGACACCGGTCTTGGCGTCCGGCTGAATGCTCACCGTGCCGGCCCAGATCTTCTGGGCGCCGACGCGCGCCTGATTGATCGCAGCCTGGCGAAACATGCCCGGCGTCTGCGCGGTGTTGGAGTCCAACTGATCGCCGCGGATCACCCGCACGCCGTCATGCTTCCAATCGGTCTCGCGATGATGGTCCTCCATGTCGTCCCTCCGTAAGCTTTTCTAAGACGCCATAGTGTCCGGCATCCCGCCCCATCAGCAAGGGCGTTGGAACCGATGTTCAAGCCGGGTCCAGCAGCGAGTGAAGATGCCAGCGAAGTCTAAGACAGGTTGAAAGACCCACCAACGAAGCGGCCAAATGCGCCGCATCAGATGGGACGTTCGAATGCGGCTCTGGCTTCCTCGCATCCCGTTCGAGCATGACATCCCGGGGCATGGTCGTTCACGAAGCCCATGGATTGCATGAAGGCATAGCAGGTCGTTGGCCCCACGAACCCGAAACCGGCCTTCCGCAGAGCTTTAGACATGCGCGTCGAGGCTGGCGTTATCGGGTTGGCCATAAGCCATTCATGGGTTGGCTCAGGAGGCCGCTCACTCGCGGGCGGCTCGAAGCGCCATAAGAACGCGGCGAGCGAACCATGCGCATCCTGGACCGCCCTCGCCGCCTTCGCGTTCTGGATCGCCGCCTCGATCTTCCCACGATGGCGAATGATCCGCGCGTCCTTTACCAGGCGTTCGACATCGCCCTCGCACATACCGGCCACGCGATCGATCTCGAAATCCCTGAAAAGCTCGCGGAACGCCTCTCGCTTGCGCAGGATGGTGATCCAGGAAAGGCCCGCCTGAAAACCTTCCAGACACAGTTTTTCGAAGAGCCGCCTGTCGTCACCCAACGGCCGACCCCATTCCGTGTCGTGATAGGCCTGATAAAGCGGATCATGGCCGGCCCATCGGCAGCGGGCCAAACCGTCTTCACCCTGCATGACACCGTGATTGGTCTCGATCGAATCCATGGGGACCATGCTAGACCGACGTAAGGGGCGAGACCAGCCGATTTGCCGAAGATCGAGGATGGTCCATGACGCTGGCCGATCCCCGCTAGACGCGCCTTACAACCACCCTACCGGACCTGATCCAAAAGCCTCTTGCATTCCAGAAGGTCGAGAATAACGCTCTGGAGAGCGTCCGCCTGGACTGCGGAAAGATGGGAGGCGGCCATCCCGTCGTCCCGGGGGCGACGCTTGAGGAACGGACCGAACATGGTGCGCCGCTCCTCGCCCGTGGGTGTGGCCTCACGCGCGGGACTCGGCGCATGCGGCGTGGAAACGACGAGGTCGAGATCGTCGGGTACGGCCGCCAGCACCGGCTGACGCTGAGGCGGCGCCTCGTCCGCCACGGGCTCGGGCAGGTCGTTGGGGTCGATATCGAGGTCGCCCCGCCCCGCAGCGGCCACGAAGCGAGCACCCTGCTCGCGCAAGAGACGCTGAACGCCCTTGATGGTGAACCCTTTGTTGTAGAGGAGGAAGCGGATGCCGTGGAGCAGCGCCACATCCTCCGGGCGGTAATAGCGCCGCCCACCGCCTCGCTTCAGAGGGCGGATTTGCGCGAATCGGGTCTCCCAGAAGCGCAGTACATGCTGCGGAATGCCGAGTTCGCTCGCGACTTCGCCGATGGTCTTGAAGGCCTCGGTGGATTTGTCGTTCATTGTATGTCTTTTCCGACGTGAGACGAGGCCGAAAAGATCGTCTGGCCGAGTCCGACGTCAAGCCATTGAGAGGGCGCGATCGAGCCTTATTCGGCTGCGCGCAGATCCTCCAACTCCATTTCGGAATCGTCGTTGTCCGCGGCGGGACGCCCCTCATGGGCGGCGAGAATCCGCTCCTTGAGGACGTTGGATGGCTTGAAGACCGCCACTTTGCGCGGAGAGATCGGCACCTCTTCGCCGGTTTTCGGGTTCCGGCCGACGCGCTCGTTCTTGCTGCGGACCAGGAACGAGCCGAAGGACGAAATCTTCACGGATTCGCCCTTGGCGATGGTCGAGCAGACCTCTTCCAGCACCATTTCGACGAGGTGCGCCGATTCGGTTCGGGACAATCCGATTTTCCGAAACACGGCTTCTGCGAGATCTGCTCGCTTCAGTGTCTTGCCGCCCATCGTTCCCCTCTAGCGCGCCATTCCCCATGGCAGAATGGAAATTTTCTTCCCATATGTCAGGCGCTCAAGCCTATCCATTTTCTCATATGAATCAAGGTAGCTGACTACCAACGAATTAGGCAGGCTCCCCAAGTAAATCCACCGCCCATCGCCTCGAGAAGAACGAGATCGCCCCGCTTGATCCGTCCGTCACGCGCAGCCGTGTCCAGCGCCAAGGGAATCGAGGCGGCCGACGTGTTTCCATGGCGATCGACCGTCACGACCACTTTTTCGGCGGCAATGCCGAGCTTTTTGGCAGAGGCGTCGATGATGCGGCGATTCGCCTGATGGGGGACGAACCAGTCGATATCATCGGCGTCATAACCAGAAAGCGAGAAGGATTCCTCGATCACATCGGTGATCATGCCGACCGCATGCTTGAAGACCTCGCGGCCCTCCATCCGCAGATGCCCGACCGTTCCCGTCGTCGACGGCCCGCCATCCACATAGAGCTTTTCCTTATGGACGCCATCCGAGCGCAGGCGCGAGACGAGGACGCCGCGCTTCTCTCCCTCGTCAGCGACCGGCTGCGCCTCTAAGACGACCGCCCCGGCGCCATCGCCGAATAGAACGCAGGTGGTGCGGTCCGACCAGTCGAGAAGGCGCGAGAATGTCTCCGATCCGATGACGAGGGCGCGCTTGGCCATGCCGCTCTTCAGATAGAGATCGGCCGTCGTCATCGCATAGACGAAGCCGCTGCAGACGGCCTGCATATCGAAGGCAAAGCCATGACGAATGCCGAGCCGGTTCTGGATCTGGACGGCCGAGGCGGGAAAAGTGTTGTCCGGGGTCGCGGTCGCGACAATGATGAGGTCGATCGATTGCGCGTCGATCCCGGCGGCGTCCAGCGCCTTGCGCGCCGCAGCCTCGCCAAGCGAGACCGTCGTCTCGTCCTTGTCCGCGATATGGCGCTCCGCAATTCCGGTGCGCTGGCGAATCCATTCGTCGGAGGTTTCAACGACACCTTCGAAATCCCGGTTGGTCATGGTCCGGGCCGGGAGGACGGACCCTGTTCCGAGTACAACCGAGCTGCGTATGTCTGTCATGTTTGAGTGCTTTCGCTCTGGTCTTTCGTCTCGGCGCTAAGGCGCCGATGAAAGCTCTCGAGATCGGCCGCGATCTTGTTCATCAGATCGTGGCGGGCCATGGCGTCGGCAAGATCGATGGCCGCCGCAAAGCCTTCGGCATCGGTGCCGCCATGGCTCTTGATGACGATGCCGTTGAGGCCGAGAAAGACGCCGCCATTGACCTTTCGCGGATCCATCTTGTCGCGAAGCCGGTCAAAGGCGCTCTTGGCCAGGATATAGCCGAGCTTGGCAAGCCATGTCCGCGTCATCGCCGCCTTCAGATAGGCGGCGATCTGCTTGGCGGTGCCTTCGGCGGTCTTCAGGGCGATATTGCCGGTGAAGCCTTCGGTGACGACGACATCGACGGTTCCCTTGCCGAGATCGTCCCCCTCGACGAAGCCGTGATAGTCGATCCGCTCGATGGGCGTCTCCTTGAGAAGCCGGCCCGCCTCGCGGATCTCGTCCTGCCCCTTCACCTCCTCGACACCGATATTGAGAAGGCCGACGGTCGGGCGCTCGAGCCCGAAGAGAACGCGGGCCATGGCACCGCCCATCATCGAGAAGTCGATTAGCTGCTGGGCATCCGCGCCGATCGTCGCGCCGACATCGAGAACGATCGACTGGCCGCGAAGCGTCGGCCAGATCGCGGCAATCGCTGGCCGCTCGATCTCGGCCATGGTGCGTAGGCAGAACTTCGCCATCGCCATCAGCGCGCCGGTGTTGCCGGCCGAGACAGCCACATCGGCCTCGCCGGTCTTCACGGCGTCGATTGCCCGCCACATGGAGGATTTGTGCCGACCCTGGCGCAGCGCCTGAGACGGCTTGTCCTCCATCCGGACGGAGACTTCGCAATGGTGAAGGCTGGAAGCGGCTTGAAGCGCGGGATAATCGGCGAGAGCCTCTCGCATGGCCGTCTCGTCGCCGAACAGCATGAACCGCGTATCTGGGCGCCGTTCGAGCGCGAGCGCCGCGCCCGCGATCGTGACCTTCGGTCCGTGGTCGCCGCCCATGGCGTCGATCGCGATCGTCGTCTCGTTTCGCTCAGTCAATTCCGTCCCGCCTCGTCACGCTTCGGGGGTGTGGTTCCGGGCGGACCATATTGATTTCGCGCAGTCCCGCAACTCATCCGCTCACTCTTCGTCCTTCCGCCCGGCCTTGAAGGTCGCGAGCTTTGCGAAGGGCGACACCTTGCCGGCTTCGGGTTCGGGATCGGTATCGACCGCCTCGAAGCGCTCCTCGCCGGCTCTCGGATAGGGATCGAGGGCGAGAGCGAGATATTCCATCATGAGTGGACCGAGATCGATCTCGTCGCCGACAAAGGTTTCCGGCGGATCGTCGCCTTCGGGGTCGATATGGAGTTCATGTTCGTCCGGTCGCGCAATGCGTGCAAGCTTCGAGCCTTCCGGCACATAGGTCGCATCGAAGGTGATCGGATAGGTTCGCCGCAGCGGTTCGAGCGTAACGACACTGGTCTGCTCGACGACGGCCTTCAAATCGCCGGTGACGCGAACCCCGTCGCGCTGCCAGGCGCGGGCCGTCAGCTTGGCCTTGAAGCTTGGAACGCCGACGAGGTCCAGCGCCTCGGCGAGTCGCTGGCGCTCCGTCTCGCTCGCCTCGAAATCGATCGGCATGCCGTCCTGCGGCAGTTTCTTGGCGGCGATCGATACCGACAGCACTTGCGTCTCCCTGGTCTGGCTCATCGCGCTACGTCCTCCTTCAATCGTCCCGACAAGATATGGTCGGACGGCACGGACGACAGACGCCCGGCTTCGACGAGCATGTGGTCGGCCAAACGCAGCCGAACGTTTTCGGGCGTATCGTCCCCGAGTGCTCGGCCAGCCAAGGCATCGCCAAGAGCGGTCCGAGCGCCCTCGCCCACCTCCATCGCCGCATCATAGGCCGAGACACGCTCGTAGAACTGGCCCGCCAGCTTGCGCATGCGCTTGGGCACAGCCTGATAGCCGATACCGATCTCGCGCAGCGAGTGATCCATATCGGTCACGAAGCGGTCGACGACGTCCTGGGCGAGCGGGGCGAGCCGTGCATCGTCCCGGCAACGGCGCAGGAAGAGATACATGGCGATCGCCAGGGCCTCGAAGCGCCCCATCACGGTATCAGGCACGCCGCCATCTTCGTAAAGCTTCGGCTGCCTCGCCCAATCCGTGACCGCTGCGTAGAGCGCGTCGACGATCGCTTCGTTGCGACGCTTCTGCGCGCGCCACTTGAACAGCATGTTTGTCCGCCGGTTCTTTCCGTTTTCTCGCATGGGCGGTGACATAAGGACGAGGCGATTGCAACGGCGCGGCCTCTGCTTTACGGAGGCTCGGGGTATCGATTTCGTCGCATCTGGGCCATCCGTCGCGAAGCACTTCGCCGATAGCTCCCTGCCCGAAGCGACGCGAAGAGGGTTGCGAAGGTGATCTCCGGCATGAAGCTGACGAAGTCCGTCTCGTCTCTCGTTCTTATCCTCGCGCTCGGCGCGACCGCGGCCTGTACGACGAGGGAAGTCCTCACCCAGGGCTATGTGGTCGACGAGCAGACGCTGCAGCTCGTGCCCGTCGGCTCCAGCCGCGAACAGGTGGAGCTGGCGCTGGGCTCGCCCTCGACCAAGGCGACCTTCGACAACGAGGTCTATTACTACATCTCCCAGACCCGCGAGCGCCCGGTCGCCTTCATGAATCCGCGCCTTGTCGATCAGCGGGTGCTCGCCGTCTATTTCGACGCCGACAACCGCGTGGCGCGCATCGCCAATTACGGCCTGCAGGACGGCCGGGTCTTCGACTTCATCTCGCGGACGACACCGACCGGCGGGCGCGATGCCTCCTTCCTCGGCCAGATCCTGGGTGACACGCTCGGCGGCGGCGCCGGCCCGCGCGTCAGCACGAACTGACGGGCTTTTACGCTTCGCACAAGGCGTCTCGGCCTGTCGAAGGCGCCGCGGGCAGTTAGGCCGGTCGATATCTTCCAGTCGTGCCATCGCTCGCCGAAGAGCCATGGTTCCGACCCTTCGATATTTAACACGAAAACGCCCGCGGATGTCCGCGGGCGTTTTCGTTTGCCGGAGAGAGCTTTAAACCGCTTCAGCCATGGGCCAGCACGGCCAGGAGCAGCAGCGCCACGATATTGGTGATCTTGATCGCCGGATTCACGGCGGGGCCCGCCGTATCCTTATAGGGATCGCCCACAGTATCGCCGGTCACGGAGGCCTTATGGGCTTCCGATCCCTTCAGATGGGTGACGCCCGCCGCATCGACGAACCCGTCCTCGAAGCTCTTCTTGGCGTTGTCCCAGGCACCGCCGCCCGAGGTCATCGAGATAGCCACGAAGAGACCAGTGACGATGACGCCGAGAAGCATCGCGCCGACGGCGGAGAAGGCCTCCGATTTGCCGGCGATCAGATAGACGCCGAAATAGACCACGATCGGCGCGAGAACCGGCAGCAGCGAAGGCACGATCATTTCGCGGATCGCCGCCCGCGTCAGAAGATCGACGGCCCGCGCATAGTCCGGCCGCTCGGTGCCGGCCATGATGCCCGGCTTCTCGCGGAACTGGCGCCGCACCTCTTCGACGACGGCACTGCCGGCCCGGCCGACAGCCGTCATCGCGATCCCGCCGAAGAGATACGGAATGAGGCCACCGAGCAGAAGGCCGACCACCACGAAGGGATTGGTCAGCGCGAAGTCCGGCTCGACGCCCCGGAAATAGCTATAGGCGTCGCTCGTCGCGCTTTGCTGGATGAAATATTGCAGATCGTAATTATAGGCCGCGAACAGAACCAGAGCCCCGAGACCGGCCGAGCCGATCGCATAGCCCTTGGTCACGGCCTTGGTCGTGTTGCCCACGGCATCGAGCGCATCGGTCGATTTGCGGACATCCTCGGGCAGGCCAGCCATCTCGGCGATACCACCAGCATTGTCGGTCACAGGACCGAAGGCGTCGAGTGCGACGATCATGCCGGCAACGCCCAGCATGGCTGTGACCGCGATACCAGTGCCATAGAGTCCGCCTAGCTGATAGGTCGAGACGATGCCGGCTACGATCACGAGGGTCGGCAGCGCGGTTGCCTCCAAGGACACGGCGAGGCCCTGAATGACGTTGGTGCCGTGGCCGGTGACCGAGGCCTGGCTGATCGAGCGTACGGGCCTTGAATCGATGCCGGTGTAGTATTCCGTGATAACGACGATCAGGGCCGTCACCGCGAGGCCAACAATGCCGCAGAGGAAGAGCGAGGTGCCGTTGAGAACAAGCCCCGCGCTCGTCTGGCCCGCATCGCCGAAGCCGATCACGGCCCAGGTGGCAAGGGCCAGACCGATGACGGAGAGCCCGGTCGTCGCCCAGAAGCCCTTATAGAGCGCGCCCATGATCGAGCCGTTGGACCCGAGCCGAACGAAGAAGGTGCCAACGATCGAGGTCAGGATGCAGGTCGCGCAGATCGCCAGCGGATAGATCATGAAGGTTGCGGCGAGCTCGGAACCGGCAAAGAAGATCGCGCCGAGCACCATGGTCGCAACGACCGTCACCGCATAGGTCTCGAAGAGATCGGCCGCCATGCCCGCGCAATCGCCGACATTGTCACCCACATTGTCCGCAATGGTCGCCGGGTTGCGAGGATCGTCCTCGGGGATACCGGCCTCGACCTTGCCCACCAGATCGCCGCCGACATCGGCGCCCTTGGTGAAGATGCCGCCGCCGAGACGGGCAAAGATCGAAATGAGAGAGGCGCCGAAGCCGAGCGAGACGAGGCCGTCGATCACGGTGCGATCGGTCACCGAAAAGCCGAGGCCGAGGGTGAGGACCGCGAAGTATGAGACGACACCGAGAAGGGCGAGGCCGGCGACGAGCATGCCGGTGATGGCACCCGACTTGAAGGCGACGTCGAGACCCGCCGACAGCGATTTGGCAGCCGCATCGGCGGTGCGCACATTGGCCCGCACGGACACCAGCATGCCGATGAAGCCGGCGACACCCGACAGAACCGCGCCGACCAGGAAGCCGATGGCGGCATGGATCGAGAGAAGCAGCCAGGTGATGACCACGACCACGAGACCGACGATCGCGATCGTCGTATATTGCCGGGTCAGATAGGCCTCCGCCCCCTCGCGGATCGCGCCGGCGATCTCCTGCATCTTGGCGTTGCCGGCGCTTGCCGCCAAGACGGATCGGGTCGCCCAGGCCGCATAGGCCAAGGCGGCGAGACCGCAAAGGCCTACGCCGAAAATGATCGACTGCATGGCTTTCCTCTCCCATTCCCTCCTGAAGATCATCCGCCAGGGATTTGAGAGCGGATCGATCCCGGCCGTTTTCGGCTCGAAGGCGAGCGTATAGGAGGCCGCAAGGGCGTCAAGCGCCGATCATCGGGAAGACGGCTCGTGCGAGCCCGGCCGTCAGACGGCGCGTGCTTTGCGACGGGTGGCGATCATCTCGCTCGCCAGGGTCAGAAGGCAGACGGTCGCAATCGGCAGGATGATCCAGTTCATCACGTCCCATCCCGCCGTCACATAGGTCCGCCCGGAGAGGAACGACGCGCAGGCGACCGTCGTGAACAGGACGAAGTCGTGAAAGCCTTGCGTCTTGCCGCGCTCGTTCGGCTCGTGGGTCTGGGCGACCATGGTCGTCGCTCCGATGAAGCCGAAGTTCCAACCGATGCCGAGAAGCACGAGGCCGAGCCAGAAATTCCAGATCGCGAGCCCACTGAGAAAAACGAGGGCTGCAGTCGCCGTTAGGATGAGACCCAAGCCCACGACGCGCTCGACGCCGAGGCGATTGATCAGCCGTCCGGTGACGAGGCTCGGCGCGAACATGGCGAGGACATGCCACTGGATGCCGAGAAAGGAGACGTCCTGGGGCAGGCCGCAGCCGACGATGGCGAGCGGTGCGCCGGTCATGACGAAACTCATCATGGCAAAAGATCCGACGCCGCAGATGAGCGCAACGATGAAGCGCCGCTGGGTGACGATCTCGATCAGGGGCCGTGCCGGCCCCGAATGCTCGCCGCCCGTTCCGCTCGGCTCGATCGGCGGCGTGCGCAGGAGCGACAGCACCGCCGCACCCGCCAGCCCGAGGATCGCAAGCCCGACAAAGGAGCCGGCGAATTCGAAGGGCATGAAGACGCCGGAGGTGAAGCGGACCATCTGAGGTCCGACCACCGCCGCGCCCATGCCACCGATCAGCACGATGGAGATCGCATTCGACTGGTAATGACGCGGTGCCCCATCCGTCGCCGCGAAGCGATATTGCTGGGTGAAGGCGTTGCCGAGGCCGATGATGAGAAGGCCGAGAGCAAAGAGCCAGAAGCTGAGTTGGAACAGCGCGAAGGAGGCAACGAGACCGCCGAAGGTCGCGCCGAAGGTGCCGCATATGAAACCGTAGCGCCGGCCAATGGCCCGCATCAAGGCCGCAGCCGGCAAGGCGCCAATGGCGACGCCCACATTGAAGGCGGTCACCGGAAGCGTTGCCAGCGTCTTATCGGCATCGAGAAGAAACGTTCCGGCGAGGCCCCCGGTCGAGATGGCGACCGGCGCGGCCGATCCGACCAGCGCCTGGGCAAAGGCGAGCACGACGGCGTTGCGGCGCGCGGCCCTCACATCGATGCCAGCCTGCATGGGCGGGATATCCTTATCCGTCGCGCTTCGGACGCGTATCGCTCCGCTTCTCGCGCGCCACGCGGTCGAGGACCGCATTGACGAGCTTCGGCTCTTCATCCTCGTAGAAGGCCTTGGCGACGTCCACATATTCCGAAACGATCACCGCCGTCGGCACGTCGAGCCGCGTCTCCAACTCGTACACCCCGGCGCGCAGCACGGCGCGAAGGGTGGAATCGAGACGCGACAGCGGCCAGCCCGAAGGCAGATGCGAGTGGATGATCGGATCGATGCTCTTCTGGCGACGAACGACACCCGAGACGATGTCTCGGAACCAGGCCGCGTCGGCGACCCGGTAAGTCTCCCCGTCGATCTCGCGGCCGAGCCGAAAGGCTTCGTATTCGGCGACGGTCTCGACGAGCGGCGTGCCGCCCACATCCATCTGATAGAGGGCTTGGACGGCAGCCAGTCGAGCGACGCCGCGCTTGTTCGCCGGTTTGAACCCGCGTTGGTCGGTCGATGACATCCTATCAGGCTCCGAGTCGCTCTCTGAGCGCGATCATCTCCAGGGTCGTTCGCGCCGCCGCGCCGCCCTTGTTCTTCTGGGCAGGATCGGCGCGGACGATCGCCTGTTCCTCGTTCTCGACGGTCAGAATGCCATTGCCGATGGCGAGGCTCTCATCGATCGAAAGAGCCATCAGACCGCGCGCCGATTCCCCCGCCACGATCTCGAAATGGTAGGTCTCGCCCCGAATGACGCAGCCGAGAACGACATAGCCGTCATATTCCGTGCCGCCCTCATCCGCGCCGGTCAGCGCGTAACCGATGGCGGCCGGAGCCTCCAAGGCGCCGGGAACGGTGACGATGTCATAGGTGACGTCAGCCGCGTCGAGTTCGGCCTTGGCGCCGGCCAGAAGCTGGTCGGCGATATCGTCGTAAAAGCGGGCCTCGACGATCAGAACGTGAAGCTTGGCGGCCATCGAGACCTCCTTGAGGTGCGTTAGGACAAACCGACCTTGAGAGATCTCTCTAGGCCGGCCAAAATCATGCCGGCCACGAAACGGTCATCGCTCCATCCCGATCCACGTCAATTCGACGAGAACCGGACCCGGAACGCGATGTCACTCTTACTGGCCGGCGAACAGGCGCTCGGCATAGCGCGCAATCTGGTCCACCTCAAGATTGATCCTGTCGCCAACGCGCCGATCCTGCCATGTCGTGACTTCAAGCGAGTGGCGGATGAGGAGAACATCGAAGACGTCGTCCTCGACCGAATTCACCGTCAGCGAGGTCCCATCAAGGCAGACCGAGCCTTTGCGGGCGATGTAACGCTTCTCCTTGGCGGGAACCTTCACACGAAAGCGCGTCGCCTCGCCTTCCTCTTCGATGCCGACGATTTCCGCCATATCGTCCACATGACCGGAAACGAGATGGCCGCCGAGTTCGTCGCCGACTTTCAGCGCGCGTTCGAGATTGATGCGGGTACCATCCTGCCAGGAGCCAGCGGTCGTCAGCCGCAGGGCCTCCTCCCAGGCTTCCACCTCGAACCAGCGTTCATTGGAGCCGTCGTCAGGCAAACGCGTGACCGTGAGGCAAACGCCGGAACAGGCGATCGAGGCGCCGATGTCGATCGTGCTCGGATCGTATTGCGTCTCGACCCGGAAGCGACGGCCTTCGGCGAGCGCTTCGATCGAGGCGATCCGGCCGATATCGGTGACGATCCCGGTAAACATGGGTCTCAGTCCTTCCTGACGAATTCATGCCAATCGTCGGCGCCGAATCGATAGCGCCGGGTCGGGCGATAGGCCCGTTTCGCCTCCTCAAGGTCGATCGGAGCCTTCAGGCCCGCTTCGCCGATCGTCACAGAGCCTTGAACAAGGATAAGCCTGTCGACCAATCCCGCCTTGAGGAAACTCTCGCCGACCTTGGCGCCGCCCTCGACGAGCACATTGAGAATGCCGATGGCGCCAAGATCATCTATGAGTTCGGGAAGCGCCACCCGGCCGGTTTCCGCGTCCGTGTCGCAGGAGACGAGGGTGACACCGGCGCGGCGCAGGGCCTCGCGATGCTCGCCATCCGTATCGGGCCGCGCGACGATAAAGGTCGGCGTCGTTTGGGCAGTGCGCACCAACCCAATATCGAGCGGCGTCCTCAGATCGGGATCGATGACGATCCGCCTCGGAGAGCGCGCCGCGAGCCCCGGCAGGCGGCAATCGAGGCCTGGATCGTCGTCGAAAAGGGTGCCAGCGCCGATCAGGATCGCATCATGTCGGGCGCGTACGAGATGGGTCTGACGATTGGCGACCGGCCCAGTGATATGGACCTGTCCTCCGCCTCGAACACCGAGACAACCATCGGCAGAAAGCGCCATCTTCAAAGTGACTTCTGGCCGGTTCTTCGCGTGTCGGGTGAGATAGGCGGATAGATCCGACGCCGCCTCGCCGGCCAGAATGCCAGGCTGCACTTCAAGACCGCCCGCCGCAAGGATGGCATGACCCTTTCCATTGACGCGCGGATCGGGATCGGACGCGGCCGAGACGACGCGCGCGACACCCGCTGCCACAAGCGCCTCGGCGCAAGGGGGCGTTCGGCCGTGATGGGCGCAGGGCTCGAGCGTGACATAGGCGGTTGCGCCGCGCGCCGCCTCGCCGGCTTCGCGAAGGGCTTGCGCCTCGGCGTGGGGACGTCCCCCGAGTGCGGTAATCCCCCTGCCGACAATACGCGGCCCCTGCCCGTCCTTCTCGTCACGCACGATGAGCGTCGCGACCGAGGGATTGGTGCCGGTAATGCCGGAATGGCGCATCGCCAGGCGGATGGCGGCGGCCATGAACCGTTCGTCGGTCGCCCGGCGCTCGTTCGCCGGACGGCTCGCCGTAAAAGGATCGCGATCCATCAAGACGCCTCCCCGTCCCGGCCGCTCGCGGCCAATTCGTCGATGAGATCACCGAAGTCCCGCGCGTCGCGAAAGTCTCGATAGACCGAGGCGAAGCGGACGAAGGCGACGTCGTCGAGCTGCTTCAGCCCATCCATCACCATCTCTCCGATAGCCTCGGAGGCGATGTCCTGATCACCCGACTGTTCGAGGCGCCGCACGATACCGGAGACGAGACGCTCGACGCGCTCGGGCTCGACGGGACGCTTGCGCAAGGCGACCTCGACCGAGCGCGCGAGCTTATCGCGATCGAAGGGCACGCGCCGTCCCGACTTCTTCAGGACGAAGAGTTCGCGGAGCTGCACCCGCTCGAAGGTGGTGAAGCGGCCGCCGCAATCCGGGCAGACCCGCCGCCGGCGGATGGTGGCGCCATCCTCGGCGGGGCGCGAATCCTTCACCTGGCTGTCCTGCGAACCGCAATAGGGACAGCGCATCAGACCGCTCCCGTCGCAGGGCGCACAAACGCAAAGCGGGCGGACATGATGTCCGCCCGTTCCGCACGCATTTCAATGACTGCGGTTCGATCCATGATCCCCGGCCGCATCGCCTCACATGTTCTGGTAGATCGGGAAGCGATCCGTCAGGGCGACGATCTTCTCGCGCACGGCCGTCTCGACCGCCTCGTTGCCCTCTTCGGAATTGGCCTGACGCAGCCCGTCGAGCACTTCCACGATCAGCTGACCCACCTCGCGGAACTCGGCCGTGCCGAAGCCACGGCTCGTCGCCGCCGGCGTCCCCAGACGCACGCCCGAGGTGATCGTCGGCTTCTGAGGATCGTTCGGCACGCCATTCTTGTTGCAGGTGATGTTGGCGCGGCCGAGCGAGGCTTCGGAGGCCTTGCCGGTCAGGTTCTTCGGGCGCAGATCGACGAGCATCAGATGGGTGTCGGTTCCGCCCGAAACGATGTCGAGACCGCCTTCGCGCAGAGTCTCGGCCAGCACCTTGGCGTTCTCGCAGACCGCCTTGATATAGGACTTGTAGCCCGGCTGAAGCGCTTCGCCGAAGGCCACCGCCTTGCCCGCGATGACATGCATCAGCGGCCCACCCTGAAGACCCGGGAAGACGGCCGAATTGATCTTCTTGGCAATGTCCTCGTCATTGGTGAGAACGATGCCGCCACGGGGCCCACGCAGGGTCTTGTGGGTCGTGGAGGTCGCCACATGCGCATGCGGGAAGGGCGAAGGATGCTCGCCGCCGGCGACGAGGCCGGCGAAATGCGCCATGTCGACCCAGAGATAGGCTCCAACCTCGTCGGCGATCGCCCGGAAGCGCGCGAAATCGATGTGACGCGAATAGGCCGAGCCGCCCGCGATGATGATCTGCGGCTTGTGCTCCTTGGCCAGAGCCTCGACCTGGTCGTAGTCGATGAGGCCGGTGGAAAGGTCGAGACCATATTGAACGGCATTGAACCAGCGGCCCGATAGATTGGGACGCGCGCCATGGGTCAGGTGACCGCCGGCATCGAGGCTCATGCCGAGCAGCGTGTCGCCGGGCTTGGACAGGGCCAGAAGCACCGCTTGGTTGGCCTGGCTGCCGGAATTGGGCTGCACATTGGCGAAACCGCAACCGAAGAGCTGCTTGACGCGCTCAATGGCGAGCTCTTCGACCACGTCCACATATTCGCAGCCGCCATAATAGCGCCGGCCCGGATAGCCTTCGGCATATTTGTTGGTGAGGACAGAGCCCTGCGCCTCGAGGACGGCGCGGGACGTCAGGTTCTCCGAAGCGATGAGCTCGACTTCATGGCTCTGACGGGCCAGCTCGCGACCGATTGCGGAAAAGACCGCATCGTCTCGGTCGGCAAGACCCTGGTTGAAGAAATCGCCGAACGAATCGGCCGAGGCGTGACGGAGAGCCTGGCTCATGACGATTTCACTCCTTCATGGAATGCGACGCCGCTGCCACGGTTCGAGACACGAGCGGATCGACGCCTGGAAAGACAAAGCTGGTTCAGTTCAGCGAGCGGGAGATAACATGGAATTTTCGGCGCTTCCAACCAGGAAAGCGCCAAAGTCCGGTATCTGACCGACATCATCGGGCCAAGCAGCAGAGCGCGACCGCATCGCCGACATCAATAGCCGTCGTCCCCTCTTACATAGGGATTCTGCTGATCGCCCTGATACGGCGTCGTGGTGAGTTCGCTCATGGCGAGCTGCTCGGAGCCGTCGAGGTGATAGATATCGTCGCGGAATTGGACGACGGTCGGATCAGTCGCCCAGGCGCTCACATAGGCAAAGAAGACCGGGACCGGATGGGAGAGGTCGATGTCCTGGCGGGTGCGCGCGGAGATGACGCGCTCGATCGTCTGGCGATCCCAGCCCGGCTCGTCGCGGGCGAGCCAGACGATCAGGTCGCGCACATTCTGAACCCGCACGCAGCCCGAGGATTCGAAGCGCATCAGTTCTGAGAACAGACCCTGCTGCGGCGTATCGTGCATATAGACCGCATGTTTGTTCGGGAAGTTGATCTTCACCGATGCCATAGCGTTGTTGGCGCCGGGATCCTGGCGGAACAGATATTTCGTCGCCTCGTCGCTGTTCCAGTTGATCGCCTGAGGCGGAATCTCTTGCCCGTCCGGGCCGAAGATATGGATATTGTTGCGCTGCAGATAGGTCGGATCCTTCTGCATCAGAGGAATGATATCCCGTCGAACGATCGATTCCGGCGCGTGCCAATAGGGATTGAGGTTCAGATTGGTGATCTGCGATTCGAGAATCGGCGTCTGACGATCGACCTTGCCGACGACGGCCGTATGACGCTGGACGATCTGCCCGCCCTCGACCGCCTCGATAGCGGCTGCCGGAATGTTCACCATCACGAAGCGATAGGGCAGCTCCTGGGCAAGACGCTCCTGAAGGCGTGCTGCATTGGTCTGCAGCTGCCCGAGCCGAAGATTGGCCGAGACGTTGAGAGCCTTGAACGTGTGATCGGCGACAACGCCGTCCGCCGGCAGGCCGTGGCGCGCCTGGAAGCGTTTCACGGCCGCGTCGACATAGCTGTCGAAGGCGGGCGAAGTTCCCGCTTCCTGCTCAAGATCGCCAGAGATGATCAAACGCTGACGAAGCTGGGCGACGTCGGGCGACTGAACGCCGATCTTCAGGACCTGGCGCTCCGGAACCTCCGGCCAGCCACCATTGGCGGCGATCTGCGAATAGGTGCCGATGGCGCTCTGGGTCGAGGCGAAGGTCTGCTGGGAAAAAACCGGCGTCAGAGACGAGACCTGGCGAACGGACGCGCCGCGCGTGTCGAACTGATCATCCCAATTACCGCGCCCTGGCGCGTTGAGGAGATCGTTCAGCGCGTTCTGGGCATAAGCCGCGCCGGGCGCGCTCGCCGCGGCCACGAGGGCCGAACCCATCAGGAAGCGGCGTCGGGTCAAGGCTTGCCTTCCGGCGTGGTGAAACGTCATCGTTGAACTGCCCCTCGTCTGGTCATTCGTGTTCGTAAGCCGACATCCAGAACGCCGGTCAACGGTCTGGCGTCATACTTGAGCTGAAACGATCGCACGGCCGCACCGCGCTCGTCCCATCGAAATCTGTCCGGTGCCCGGCTCCCTTCGGGAACGAGCGTTCGCCGGCGCGTTTGGCTCCCCTCGCCTTCGCGCGCGTACGATCAGTGCCTCTGGTTCGAATAAGGAAAGCTTTGCGGCGAAACGAAGGAACGGACGCGTGGACCGGGTATCAAGATCGCATGACGGCGAGGTGATCGCCGGGAGAGCCAAGCGCTGGAATCGACAAGGGCGCCCACCCGGTAGCCCGGCCGAACGCCCTCGTCGACATGGAGATCGAATGAAAGGGATGGATCAGAGACGATAGAGGATCTGGTCGTTCCAGAAGCGGTCGAGGCGCTGGAGAGCCTTGTTCATCGTCTGGAATTCCTGCTCGTCGAGACCGCCGACCTTATCGATCGAGCCGATATGGCGCTCATAGAGCTCGGCGACGATGACGGCGACTTCCTGGCCCTGCTCAGTGAGGGAGATGCGCACCGCCCGGCGGTCAACGCGGGACTTCTGATGATTGATGAAACCGAGTTCGACCAGCTTCTTCAGATTGTAGGATACGTTCGAGCCGAGATAGAAACCCCGCGACCGCAGCTCGCCCGCCGTCAGCGTCGAGTCACCGATATTGAAGAGCAGCAGAGCCTGAACCGCGTTGATGTCGGTGCGGCCAGCGCGCTCGAACTCGTCCTTGACGACGTCGAGAAGGCGGCGATGCAGACGCTCGACGAGCTGCAGAGTTTCCAGGTAAAGAGACTTGAGCTCAGGCTTCTGTTCTGTCGGCTGGGCGGTCTGGGTCGCAAGGTTCTGGGTCATGTTCGGGCTCCACTGTCGAGTTTATGAGGTCTTTTTCGCCTCATCTTGTATTCGACATTAGGCCGCGCCTCTAAAATTCGACTTAAACCGCAGCCTTAACAAGCCTTTACAGAAGTATGACGCGTTTCTTTGCTTAATGAATTCTCGCATCACCCCTTCAAATGCCCGCGCCGTCCCACCCCGTGACCGCTTCGCTTGCCACGCCAGACCACCATACGCAGAAGCCCGAGCATCAAAAATCCCCACCCATGGAGGACTATAATGGTCATGCGGTCGCCGAAAAGCGGAGCGAAGGCAAACTGCATGATGCATTCGACGAGAAGGATCAGGCCCCAGACGACCGGCCCCCATCGCGCGGTCATCCAGAGGCCTACCCCGCCGACCGGATAGAGGACCGCCAGCGTCGGCGCGGCGACCTTCCAAGGCGTCGTCATCAAATCAAATCGGGGCAAAGGCGCGACGAGAGAGGGCAAGGGAGACCCCAATCCCACGATCAGCGCCCAATAGCTGAGGCCGAGCGCGAACAGGACGAGCGAGCAGATCCGAAGCAGGATCACGGTCAGGCGGCGATTCAGCCCGGTCTCGATATCCTCCCTGGGCGGCTCGATCGTCATGCCTGGCCTTGCAACACCTTCGTTCATGCTCGTTGGGCCGGCGACCATCGGGCCGCCAGGATCGGCAAGCTAGTGTGCAGAAGACGAAAGGGGAACCGGATTATTTCAACGAGCGCCCTTGCCACCAAGCAATGGATTTGTCTCAGGCGCTGTAAAGACGGCTCGCAGAGGAGCGAAAGCGCCTGTTCGGCCCGAAAGAGCTTTTGAGCGAGTGCGCCTTGGGTGTAGCACGGACCTCGATCATCCTCTCGGGCCCGGGCGAATCGCTTCGAAAGCCGGAGAAAATGAATCGGAACGAGACAACGGGACGAGCAGAACGATGAGCGAGACTGGGCTTCAAGCCGTTACCCGCCGGATCGACGAAGCGACGGGCGGTGCCCGCATGCGGCGCCTGCGCCAGGCGGACTGGTCCCGGCGCCTTGTCCGCGAGACGCAACTGACGGCGAACGACCTCATCTGGCCGATCTTCGTGCGCGACGGCGATGGCGAGCCCGAGCCGGTCGCCTCCATGCCGGGTGTCTCGCGCCTCTCCGTGGCCGGTTGCGTGGACGCGGCTCGCGAGGCCGCCGATCTCGGCATTCCGGTCGTCGCGATCTTTCCCTATACGGACCCGGCCTTGCGCGACGAACGCGGCAGCCAGGCCGTCAATCCCGACAATCTCGTCTGCCGCGCGACGCGCGCCATCAAGAAGGCCGCGCCGAATGTGGGCGTCATGTGCGACGCGGCCCTCGACCCATATACGAGCCACGGCCATGATGGCGTCATGGACGGCGAGCGCATTCTCAATGACGAGTCTGTCGAGATCCTCGCAAAGCAATCCGTCGTCCAGGCCGAAGCTGGCGCCGACATCATCGGCCCGTCCGACATGATGGACGGGCGCGTCGCCTGTATCCGAGAGGCTCTCGACGCCCATGGCCTCCGCGATACGATGATCATGGCCTATTCGGCCAAATACGCATCGGCCTTTTACGGCCCCTTCCGCGATGCGGTCGGCTCGAATGCGCTTCTGCGCGGCGACAAGCGCACCTATCAGATGGATTTTGCCAATAGCGACGAGGCTTTGCGTGAGGCCGCGCAGGATCTCGCCGAGGGCGCGGATATGATCATGGTCAAGCCGGGCCTGCCTTATCTCGACGTTCTGGCCCGGCTCGTGCGCGAATTGCAGATCCCGACCTTCGCCTATCAGACCTCCGGCGAATATTCGATGATGATGGCGGCGACCCAGAATGGCTGGCTCGACGGGCCGAAGGCGACCATGGAAGTGCTGACCGCCTATAAGCGGGCCGGCGCCTCGGGCATCCTCACCTATTTCGCGCCCCAGGTGGCAAGTGGCCTCAAAACCCCGCTTTGAGTTCGCTTGGTAGAACCGAACCGTAAAGCGGCGGAAGCCGAGGTTATTGCGAAGGCGGCGAACCATCGCCACCTTCAAGAGCAGGATTTCTTGCTCACCGTCATGGAATTGCGATGACCGACACAGCCGCCTATCCGCAGACCGATCTTCGAACCGGCGCCCTTGACGACTGGCGCCGCTACAGGGGCGTGCGAACGCGCCGCATCATGTCCTTTATTCTCGACTATACGTTCGTCTTGCTCCTGTCCCTGCCGGCGGCCTTTGTCGTCTTTCTGCTCGGGATAGTCTCCTTCGGTCTCGGCTGGGGCCTGTATGCGGTGCTTCTGCCGGTGGTCGCCATTCTCTATGTTGGCTTCACCATGGGCGGTCGGACCCAGGCGACTCCTGGCATGCGCATGGCCGGCGTCGAAGTGCGGCGGCTCGACGGCGAGGCGATGGATCCGCCTCTCGCAGTGCTTCACGGTGTCCTCTTTTGGGCCTCGACCTCCGTGCTGACGCCCTTCATTTTGCTCGTCAGCTTGTTCACGCGGCGCAAGCAGCTTCTCCACGACCTCCTTCTCGGCACCGTGGTCATCCGGCGCCACTGACGTCGAGAGGCGCTGCTAGAGGCGATGGACCTTTCTCCCATTGCCCTCTTTCGGGAAAGGCATTCTGTCCAAAGCGCAACTCTTGGGCGCTTCGCACCTTGTGTCCTCTCCCTCACAAAAGGATAAGGTCGTCGTGATCGAGGGTTACGGCGGCCAATGGATTCCATACACATCTGGGTGACATACGGTCTCATCGCGCTCAGCGTGATCGGCTACGCGCTCGAGCGCTGGCCGATCGAAGCGGTGGCGGCGGCCTCGCTCAGCCTGTTTCTTCTCTTCTTTTCCGCGGTTCCCTATGTCGGGCCGAGCGGCGACAGGCTGACCAGCGCAGAGCTTTTGGCCGGATTTGCCGATCCCGCCCTCATCACGGTGCTCTCTCTCCTCATTGTCGGCCAGGGCCTCTTCGCCACAGACGCGATGGCGCGGCCTGCCCAGATGCTCATGCGGGTCGGTGGGTCAGTGGGCGCAGGAGCGATCATCCTCGTTCTCGTCTCGGCCGCGGTTCTTTCGGCGTTTCTCAACAACACGCCGGTCGTCGTGATCTTCATCCCGATCCTGACCATGCTCGCGACTCAGCGAGCGGTCGCGCCCGCCCATGTCTTCATGCCCTTGTCCTTCCTGACGATCCTTGGTGGCATGACGACCTTGATCGGCTCTTCGACCAATCTTTTGGTTGCGGGCGTTGCGGCACGGTCTGGAATTTCGATCGGCTTCTTCGACATCACCATGCCCGGCATCGTCCTTGCCTTCGTCGGCGGCTTCTATGTCATCAAAATCATGCCGCGCATGCTCAAACCCCGCGAGGCGAACGGCGGACGGCCGATCGATGCCGGCGGCAAACAGTTTCTCGGTGAGATCGATATTGACGACGCCCATCCCTTTGTCGGGCTGACCTCGCGCGCAGGCCTCTTCCCAGGGCTTGGCGAGCTGATGCCGCGCATGATCCTGCGCGATGGCGAAACGATCCTGCCGCCTTTCGACGACGTGACGCTGAGCCCCGGCGACCGCCTGATCGTCACGGCGTCGCGCAAGGCCTTTTCCAAAGCCCTATCGAGCGGCAATCTCGCCATCCGGACCATCGATCCGACGGGCGAACTCAATCTTGAGCGAACCCGCAAGATCGGACCGGACATGGTGATGGCAGAGGCTGTGGTCGCGCCGGGTTCCCGCTACTCGGGCCGAACCATGCAGTATTCCGGTCTTCGCACCCAATTCGGCATCACGCTGTTCGGCTTGCAGCGAAAGAGCCGCATGGCCCGCTCGGCCTTGTCCGATATCCGACTCGAACCGGGCGACACGCTTCTTTTGTGCGGACGCCAATCATCGATCAACGCCCTTCGCGGCAATCACGATCTTCTGCTTCTGGAATATTCAGCCCAGACGGTCCCGCAATCGGCGAAAGCCGGTATCGCCGCAAGCATCTTCTTCGCCATCGTGCTGATGTCCGCATCGGGCGTCTTGCCGATCGAGGTCTTGGCGGTGTCGGGCGCCTGCCTGATGGTCGCCTCCGGCTGTTTGACCATTGGCGAGGCAGCCCGCGCCGTCGACCGCCAGATCCTGATGCTGGTCGGCGCGTCGATCGCGGCGGCAACCGCGCTCGAACAGACGGGCGGCGCCTCGCTTCTCGCGGAGGGTCTCGTCGGGCTTCTCTCCGCGGCGCCGACGCCGGTCATCCTGTCGGGGTTCTTCCTCTTGATCGCAGTGCTGACGAATTTCCTGTCCAACAACGCGACGGCCGTTCTCTTCACGCCGGTCGCCCTCGATCTCGCCAGCCGGCTCGGCACCTCTCCCGACGCCTTCCTCGCCTGCGTCATCTTCGCGGCCAACGCATCTTTCGCGACTCCCATCGGTTACCAGACCAATCTTCTGGTGATGGGGCCGGGACGCTATCGTTTCGGCGACTACATCAAAGCCGGTCTTCCGCTGGTCGTTCTGGTATGGTTATGTTTCACATTCGTCGCGCCGTTCTACTACACGCTCTGAAGGCAGGTGATCGCTCTTGACGGTCCACCATCCGCAGTCGCCGCAATTCTTCCTCACCTCGCCCTCCCCCTGCCCCTATCTGCCGGGCCGCGCGGAGCGGAAGGTGTTCACCCATCTGGTCGGCGAGCGCGCGCCTGGTCTCCTCGATCTCCTGAGCCAGGGCGGCTTCAGACGCAGCCAGAACATCGCCTATCGTCCGGCCTGCGAAAAATGCCGCGCCTGCATCTCCGTGCGCATCCTCACCGACGAATTTCAGCCGAGCCGCAATATGCGGCGCATTCTCAAGACGAATTCCGACCTTGTCGGCGAGTTGCGCGGCGCCGAGCCATCGAGCGAACAATATTCGCTGTTCCGCAGCTATCTCGAATCGCGTCACGCCTCCGGCGGCATGGCAGAGATGAGCGTCCTCGACTATGCGATGATGATCGAGGACAGCCAGGTCGACACGCGCGTGGTGGAATATCGCAAGCGCGGACCCGATTCCGGCTTCACCGATGACCGCAGCGGCGAACTCATGGCGGTCGCCCTCACAGACGTGATGAGCGACGGCCTCTCCATGGTCTATTCCTATTTCGAGACGGAAGCCCAGGAGCGCAGCCTCGGGACCTACATGATTCTCGACCATATCGAGAAGGCGCGGCGCATGGGTCTGCCCTATCTCTATCTCGGCTATTGGGTTAAGGGCTCCAAGAAAATGGATTACAAGATCCGCTTTCAGCCGCAGGAACATCTCACACCGAAGGGTTGGGAGCGCTATCAGGGCTGACGGCTCGGCCGCTCGCTGCCCCACGCAAATTCTCGATCTTTGCGGATGATGCGCGACGCCGATCGTTCCGGCGCTCAATCTGATGTGGCTAGCGGACCAGTCTCGAAGGGCAGGCATGACCAGCGCATCCAATCACGGGCCGTCCGCGACCGGAGGAATCGCCGCCCCGTCTCCTCTCGCCGCCACCATGGACAGCCGCGCTCAGACCGCCACAGGCCTCGCGGTGGTCGGCGCCGGCGGCATGGTACTCTCCTTCGACATTCCGTTGATCGAATTGTCTGAGAGTGGCTTCTGGACCGTCCTTTGCCTTCGCGGGATCATGACGTCCGTCGTCGCCCTGTTGATCTGGGCCGCCGATCGCATGCTGCGCGGACGGAAGATCCCGCTCATCCCCGGGCGCATCGGCGCGCTGGTGACCTTCATCTTCTGCTTCGCCAATGCCGGCTTCGTCCTCTCGATCTATCTGACCAATCCGGCGAATGTCGTCTTCATCCTCGCCTTCAATCCGGTCTTCGCCGCCCTGTTCGGCTGGCTGATCGCCGGTGAACGGCCATCGAGGACGACGCTTCTCGTGATCCCGGTGACGATCGTCGGCGTTGCGATGATCATAGGCTCCGGCCTCGAAACGGGGAATTGGATCGGCGATCTCGTGGCACTTGCCACCGCCTGCCTCATCGCGCTTGCCTTGACGCTCGCAAGGCGCAGCCGCCAAGACTTCCGCTACACCTCGGCCATCGCCGCCATCGGTCCATCCATCGTCGCGCTTCCCTTCTTCGCCGGGACAGGTCTCGAGTCGGAGACGTTCGGTTGGCTTTTCCTCAACGGCGCGGTGGTCATTCCCCTGGCGATGATCCTGCTCGCCGCCGGTCCACTCTTCGTGCCGGCGCCGCTCGTCTCGCTGGCCTATCTCCTCGAAACCGTCTTCGCGCCGATCTGGCTCTGGATGCTGTTCGGCGACCGACCGACCAATCTCGCCCTCTGCGGCGGCGCACTCATCGTCGCAGCCCTGCTCGTCCAATCGCTCGCCTCGCTTGCAGGGTCAAACAGCAATGGCGCACCAGCGAAACTCGGCTGAACCAATATCCCTTTGCAAGTGAAGCCACCTATTTGACCTGCGGAAGCTGATCGAACGGGATTTTAAACCTTAGGGCCGACAAGCACTCGCGCTGAGATCATATGTATCGGAGGGCAAGACGCTCTACCCGCAGACAGCTGCCAGAGCGGCCAATGGCTCAACGGTCGATCTTCAAGAAATCCATCGTCCGATGGCTGCGTGTTTCGGTCCCCGAAACTCACATCTCGGCCGGGCAATGGCTTACCCAGTGAACTTGTTGCTCTTGGGAAAGCCTTTCGGCACCAGACGCCCGGCCTGGGCCCGGTCGCCGCGCCATTCCAGAAGCTCGGCTTTGGAGCGGTTGAAGACGCGGCCGGCCGCATCGACCCAGCCGAGGCCATCGGCCATCTTGAAGACCTTGGCGTCCGAGACGCCGCCATCCTTGTAGCGTTGCAGACGCACGCCCTTGCCGCGCGCCATTTGCGCGACCTGGGCCAAGGGAAAGACGAGGAGTTTGCGATTCTCGCCGACGATCGCGACGCTGTCGCCTTCGCCCACGTCCACCGATAGCACCACTTCAGCGCTGCCGGAGACATTGACGATCTGTTTGCCCTTCCGCGTCGTCGAGATCAGGTCGGCCTCGCTGACGATGAAGCCCGTGCCGTCGCTGGAAATCATCAGGCGACGGCGATCGGGATCGGCCGTAAATCCGGCGATAATGTCGTCCTTGTCGTCGAGCTCGAAGGCCAGGCGGATCGGATCGCCATGGCCGCGTCCGCCCGGCAGCTTGTCGGCCGACATGGTGAAAACCCGGCCGAGCTTGGAGATGAAAAGAAGCTTATCCGTCGTCATCGCCGCAAAGGCGAGGCTGAGCCCGTCGCCTTCGCGGAAGGTGAGGCCCGACGTGTCCGTTAAATGGCCGCGCATGCCGCGCAGGAAGCCCTTGTTGGACAGAACGACGGTGACCGGCTCCTTCTCGATCAGCGCCTCGGCGATGTCGCCCATGTCATGGGTCGGCGCATTGGCGAACCGCGTGCGGCGGCGTCCAAGCGTGGTCTTCTTGGAGAAGGCCTCGCGCACCCGGCGCACTTCCTCCGCCACCTTTGACCACTGCCGTTCGGTGGAGCCGACGAGCGCTTCCTTATCAGCCTTTTCCTCGGTGAGCTGGTCGAACTCTTTGCGCAGTTCGAACTCCTCGAGCTTGCGCAAGGAGCGCAAGCGCATGTTGAGGATCGCCTCGGCCTGCACATCCGTCAGCTCGAAGGTGCGCATTAGCTCCTGCTTCGGCTCGTCCTCCTCGCGGATGATGCGGATCACCTCGTCGATATTGAGGAAAACGATCAGATAACCGGCGAGGATTTCGAGCCGCCGCTCGATCTGGCCGAGCCGATGGCGGGCGCGGCGAACGACCACATCGCGCCGATGTTCCAGCCATTCCGCGAGCACGTCCTTCAAGGACATGACCTTCGGCACCTTGCCGCCCGACAGAACATTCATGTTCATCGGGAAGCGGACTTCCAGATCGGTCAATTTGAAGAGCGATTCCATCATGATCGCGAGATCGACGGTGCGGCTCTTCGGCTCGATGACCACCCGGATATCCTCGGCGGACTCGTCGCGGATATCGGCGACGAGCGGCAGCTTGCGCGCCGCCAGAAGCTCGGCGATCTTCTCGATCAGCTTCGACTTCTGAACCTGATAGGGGATCTCTGTGACGACGGCGACCTGACCGCCGCGCCCGAAGGGCTCAGGTTCCCAGCGCGCACGGACCCGAAAAGCGCCACGCCCGGTCTCGTAAGCCTCGCGGATCGTCGAACGATCGTCGACGATGACGCCGCCCGTCGGAAAGTCCGGGCCTTCGACGAAGCGTAACAGCTGCTCGACACTCGCCTCGGGATTGTCGATGAGTTTCAGTGCCGCGTCGCAGAGTTCAGCCGCGTTGTGCGGCGGAATATTGGTCGCCATGCCGACGGCGATGCCCGACGAGCCATTGGCTAGAAGATTGGGAAAGGCGCCCGGCAGGACGACCGGCTCTGAGTCTTCCTCGTTGTAGGTCGGGCGAAAATCGACGGCGTCCTCGTCGATCCCTTCGAGAAGCAGCGTCGCGACCTCGGTCATGCGCGCTTCAGTATAGCGCATGGCGGCGGCCGAATCGCCGTCGATATTGCCGAAATTGCCCTGCCCGTCGACCAGCGGATAACGGACTGAGAAGTCCTGCGAGAGCCGCACGAGGGCATCATAGATGGCAGCATCGCCATGAGGATGGAAGCGGCCCATCACGTCGCCGACGATGCGGGCGCATTTCTTGTAGCCTTGGCCCGGATCGAGGCGCAGAACGCGCATGGCGTGGACGATGCGCCGATGCACCGGCTTCAAACCGTCGCGCACATCCGGCAACGCCCGACCCATGATGGTCGAAAGCGCATAGGCAAGGTAACGCTCCTCGAGAGCGGCCTTCAGATCGACAGGCTGGATGTCACCCCCGCCGGCAGGTGGATCGGCTTGCTTTCCCATAGCCCCGTTTTGAACGATGATGCGGGGCGGAACAAGGACGGAACACGACTTCGCGGGTGCTAAAGCACACAATCGTCGGGTTTTTCTCGAATTGTGGCGCGCGATGCGAGCCGACTCGCCTTACTATCGCGACGAAGGCGCTCTGTCGGACCGGCAAATGCGCCCTAACATTGGCTGGAAATTTGACCGTTCCTCCGCAGAGGACGCACGTCAGAAAGGGTTATCATCGATGCGTAGGATCACCGCCGGCTTCTCTGCCGCCGCATTCGCAACCATGCTCAGCTGCGGCACCGCCCTCGCCGCAGACGCCAACGCCTTCGCCGAAAGGGTCAAGGAGGCGATGGCTTCCCAGGGCGCGACCCTGACCTATGACGATGCGGTTTCCGAAGGCGATACGGTCATCATGCGGGGCGTTCAAATCGGTGAGGGCTCCAATAAAGTCGACTTCGGTCAGGTGAATTTCGAGGACGTCACCGGCGCGCCGGATACGGGCTACGAGGTCGCGCGGGTCGGCTTCGAGGATATTTCAGGAACCGACAAGGCCTCGGGTGACCGCACGATCGCCTACGACATCATGGGCATGAGCATTGAAAGCCTGATGATCAACGGCACCCAGCCGTCGAGCAATCAGCCAGCTTTGCTCCAGGGTACGCCGTTCTACTTCGAGCGGGCCTCGGTCGACACCGTCAAGCTGAGCGAGGACGGCGAGGAGACCTTCTCGGTCGGCGACGTGACCGTCACCAGCACGATCGGCGACCAGAATCGTTTCGACAGCGATTTCAACGTCGGCAACTTCCGCGTTATCCTTCCTGAAGAGAAGGGTGACGACGGGGCGAATATGGGCCGGGAACTCGGTTACGACGTTCTCACTGGTTCGATGCAGTCCGAGGTCAACTGGACGTCGGACCAAGGCAAACTCGCGCTTTCACCGACCGTTCTCAACATCGACAATGTCGGCACGCTGCGGACCGATCTTGTCGTAGACGGCTATACGCCAGAAGTGATCCAGTCGCTGCAGAAGATCAGCGAGGACATGCGGCAGAACCCGGAGAACCAGCAGAATTCCGGCATGGCGATCATGGGCATCCTGGCCCAGCTCAGCCTCTCCAATGTTTCGCTGTCCTTCGAGGACGATTCGCTGACCCAGCGCCTGATCGACTATTACGCCAAGGAGATGAACCAGTCGCCGCAGGCGGTCATCGACATGGCGACCCAAATCGTTCAGGCCAATATCAGCCAGATCGGCGACAAGGCGTTTCAAGATCAGGTGGTCAGCGCCGTTCAGAGCTTCCTGAAAGATCCCCAGTCGATCCGCGTGGCCACCGAACCCGCGCAGCCGATTCCCTTCATGCAGATCATGGGCTCCGTGATGGGTGCGCCGCAGACCCTACCGCAGGTTCTGTCGCTCTCGGTTTCGGCCAATGGCGATAGCGATCAGGGAAGCAGCAACGCAACCGCGCAATAATCAATCCGATCCGGCCGGCACTCGCTCCAAAGAGGGTGCCGGCCGGCCCTTCATTGATGTCCATTTGCCTGAGACGCATGGCGCGCGACAGTTTGGCCACCCCTGTCGGATCGCCCACGCGCAATTGACCGTCAGGAGCCGCCGATGACCGATGACGCGCCGCTGATTCTGACGCTCCTTTTCGATCCCGAAGCGTTCGAGCGCTTCGACGCGCTTCGGCGGGAGCATTTTCCCTCCGAATTGAATCTCATCCCGGCCCATCTGACGCTGTTCCATCATCTTCCGGCCGAGCGGATCGAGGAGATCACGGATCATCTGCGCTCGCTCGCAAGCGAAGAGGAAGTCTTTTCCTGCCGCGTGTCGGGCCTCAGACTTCTCGGCAAAGGCGTTGCTTTCACCGTCGAATGCCCCCACCTCGAGCGTCTTCGCACCGATCTGGCAAGCGACTGGTTCGACTGGCTGACGACCCAGGACCGTCAGCGCTTCAAACCGCATGTGACGATCCAGAACAAGGTGAAGCCGGAGCGCGCCGAAAGCCTGTTCGAGCGGATGGATGCAGATTTCGAGCCGTTCGGCTTCGAGGCCTGCGGCCTCCTCCTATGGCGCTATCGCGGCGGTCCGTGGGAAGCGGTCGAAACCTTCGATTTCGGCGAAGCCGACAGCGGCACGGCGCCGAACGCTGGCGCCGCGCGGAACTAGGAACTAGGCCCGTAAATCCATCGATCGAAGGCTGACCGACGCAAAAAGCGCCCGGCCGGCCTTCGAAGCGTGCGATCAGTCCTTCGCCTGGGGCGCGACTCGAAGTCCTAGCTCGCGCAGCTGCGCGGGCGAAGCTTCGGCCGGCGCGCCCATCAACAGGTCGTAGGCCTGCTGGTTCATGGGGAAGAGCGCGATCTCGCGCAGATTCTTCACCCCGCACAGAAGCATCACGATCCGATCGATGCCCGCCGCCATGCCGCCATGGGGTGGCGCGCCATATTGGAAGGCGCGATAGAGGCCGCCGAAACGCTCTTCCACCGTCTCCTTGGAATAGCCGGCGATCTCGAAGGCCTTGACCATCACATCGGGCAGCTGGTTGCGAATGCCGCCGCTGGCGATCTCATAGCCGTTGCAGACGATGTCGTACTGAAAGGCCTTGATCGACAAGGGCTCCTGGTTCTCAAGCGCGTCCATACCCCCCTGCGGCATCGAGAAGGGGTTGTGGGCGAACTCGACCTTCTTGTTGTCCTCGTCCCATTCGAAAAAGGGGAAGTCGACGATCCAGGCAAGCTCGAAGCGGTCGCGATCGGTGAGGTTCAGCTCCTCGCCGACCCTGGCCCGGGCTGCGCCCGCAAAGGCCGTGAACTTTTCCGGGCGGCCAGCAACGAAGAAGCAGGCATCGCCCGGCTCGAGGCCAAGCTGGGTGCGGACGGCCTCGGTGCGCTCTTCGCCGATATTCTTGGCGAGCGGACCGGCGCCGGAGATGACGCCGCCCTCCTCGCGCCAGAAGATGTAGCCGAGTCCCGGCTGGCCTTCGCCTTGCGCCCAGGAATTCATCCGGTCGCAGAAGGCGCGCGAGCCGCCGGTCTTGGCCGGGATCGCCCAGACCTCGACCTTGTCGTCACTCGCGATCATATTGGCGAAGACCTTGAAGCCCGAGCCGGCGAAATGCTCGGTGACGGCCTGCATCTCGATCGGATTGCGCAGATCCGGCTTGTCGGTGCCGTATTTGCGCATGGATTCGGCATAAGGAATCCGCCGGAAGGTCTCGGAGACCGGCTTGCCCTCGGCGAAGGTCTCGAAGACCTCGCGAATGACCGGCTCCATGGTCTCGAAGATCTCGTCCTGCTCGACGAAGCTCATTTCCACGTCGAGCTGGTAGAATTCGCCATAGAAGCGGTCGGCGCGCGGATCCTCGTCGCGGAAGCAGGGGGCGATCTGGAAATAGCGATCGAAGCCCGACATCATCAACAGCTGCTTATATTGCTGCGGCGCCTGGGGCAGCGCGTAGAACATGCCGTTGTGAAGGCGCGAAGGCACAAGGAAGTCGCGCGCGCCCTCGGGCGAGGATGCGGTCAGGATCGGCGTCTGAAACTCGGTGAAGGCGGCGTTCTGCATCAATTCGCGGATCTTCGCGATGATGCGCGTGCGCTTCATGATGTTCTTGTGCAGCGTCTCGCGGCGCAGGTCGAGGAAGCGATATTTGAGGCGGATGTCTTCCGGATATTCGGGCTCGCCGAAGACCGGCAGCGGCAATTCCTTGGCCGGCGACAGGACTTCGATCTCGCGGGCGAAAATTTCGATCTCGCCGGTCGGGAGCTTCGCGTTGATCGTCTCGTCCGAGCGCTTCTTCACCTCGCCATCGATGCGCACCACCCACTCGCCGCGGATCGTCTCGGCCGTCTTGAAGGCCGGCGAGTCGGGATCGACGACGATCTGGGTCAGGCCGAAATGGTCGCGCAGATCGATGAAAAGCAGGCCGCCATGATCGCGGATGCGGTGCGCCCAGCCGGACAGGCGAACGCTCTCGCCGACATTGTCGGCACGAAGGGCGGCGCAGTTGTGGCTGCGGTAGCGGTGCATGTCACTCTCTCTCAAGCGTTTTCGGGCGCTTTTGCCGGCTGCGGGCCCCTTATCGAGGCAGGCCGGCGAGAAGCCCGATCGGTCTGGAAAATCGCGGCGGACAAGCGCATGGGCGTTCCCGTCTGTCAAGTTTTGTCGGGGATGATCGCCCGCGCGTCTTTCGCCTTGGGACAGGCAGGGCTATGAAGCCAGTCATGGAAGTCATCACGCGCACCTCCGAGCTGGAGCGCGCCTGCGAGGCGCTCGCCCGGTCCGATTATGTCACCGTCGATACGGAGTTCATCCGGGAGACGACCTTCTGGCCCGAGCTCTGCCTTGTTCAGTTGGCATCGGACGACACGACGGCGCTTGTCGATCCGCTGGCCGACGGGCTGTCGCTGGCGCCGTTTTTCGCTTTGATGCGCGATCCATCGGTGACCAAGGTGTTCCACGCCGCCCGTCAGGATATCGAGATCATCTATCGGCTCGGCGGCATCGTCCCGGCCCCGCTCTTCGATACCCAGGTCGCGGCGATGGTCTGCGGCTTCGGCGAGTCGATCGCCTATGACCAGTTGGTCGGACGCCTGACCAGCGGGCGGATCGACAAGACATCGCGCTTCACCGATTGGCGCCGGCGCCCGCTGTCCGATCAACAACTCGTCTATGCGCTCGCCGACGTCACCTATCTGCGCGACGTCTATAAGTCCCTGCGAGAGACGTTGGAAAAGACCGGTCGTCTCAGCTGGCTCGACGAAGAGATGGCGGTCCTCTCCGACCCGGCGACCTATGATCTCCACCCGGACGACGCCTGGCGGCGGCTCAAGCTGCGGGTCAAGAAGCCGATCGAATTGCAGATCATGAAAGAGATCGCCGCCTGGCGCGAACGCGAGGCGCGCGAGCAGGACAAACCGCGCGGGCGGATCCTTAAAGACGATGGGATCTACGAGATCGCCCAGCAGCAGCCGCGCGATGAACAGGCCCTCTCCCGCCTCCGCACGATCCCGAAAGGGTTCGAGCGCAGCGCGGCGGGCCGGGCGATCCTCGCCGCCGTCGCAAAGGCGCATGCGGTTCCGAAATCCGATCTGCCGGCGATTCCACGGCCACCCCAATTGCCCGAAGGCACGCAGGCCGCCGTCGAGTTTCTCCGCGTTCTCTTGAAGATTGTCGTGGAAGAGGAAGGCGTCGCCGCCAAGCTGATCGCCAATTCGGACGATCTGGAAAAGCTCGCTTCGAAAGGCGAGGCTGCAGAAATCGCGGCGCTGACCGGCTGGCGCCGCGACATTTTCGGGGCGCGCGCTTTGAAACTGTTGGAGGGCGAAAGCGCCCTCGTTTATCGCAACAAGCGCGTCGAGATCATCGCCCTTTAAGGACGATGACCGTTACGAATGCGGTGGCACCCGCTCCGGGTGCCACCGTTTCAACGTCCATCGCGACGAAGGCCGTTCTTCAACGGGCTTCCAGGCGTAGGGGCTGCCCAACCAGCTTGGAAAATTGCTGCAGCCGTCCTTCGGGCCGCTCTCCGATGAGATCGCCGAGCTCGGCGGGAATGACCAGCGTAAAGCCGCCGCGAGGATCTTGCGCCCAGCGGAAGCGATCGAGAACGCCCGGCATCGACGCCGTCAGAAGATAGGTCACCCGGAAGAGCGAGCCGAGCATACGCGCCCGCTCAAGGAGATGGCTGTCGACCAAGGTCTCCAGGTCCGGCACCTGCGTCTGCTCGAACGTCCCTTCGTGGCGGAAGAAGTTGGTCAGGCCGAGATAGGCCCGTCCCCGATGATCGATCGCCGGGAAGGCCGCATGGGTGATGATCGAGAGCGATTGGCGCCCACGATAATCGGGATGAGCCCGCCAGCCGATATCGGCGAGGAGGCAGGCGGCCGCCCGCAGACGCTTCTCCTCCTCGCTCTCGACGATCCCGAAGGCTTCGAATGTCCGCGTGGACCAGGTGACAAGTTCCTCGGCATGGTCGGGCGAGCGCGAGCGCAAGACCGCAAGCTCGCGCGCCGCTTCGATCAAGGGGTCGAGATCGCGCTCCTCCTCGGGCAGGAGCGAATGGAGATAGCCCTCACGCACACCGAGCGCGGAGGTAACGATGGAACTCGGCTTCAGGAATTTCATCACGCTGCGCATCGTCACCGCGCCATAGGCGAGAAGCGCCCGGCGCGATTTCGAGACCGCCGCGATGCCCGGCAACCGGTCGGGATCGCCGGAGACGACGCTGTCGAGAAACTTGTCGAGCGACCCGCCGGCGGCCAGCGTGTAACCATGCATGACATGCAGCGGATAACCCGCCTGCTCCATGTGGAGCCGGGCAAGATTGCGCCAGGTACCACCGACCGCATAGAAAGGCCGGCCGGTGCCCTGGCGCGCGAGAGCCGATGACGCAACATGGCTGTCGGCGACCGACTGGGCCTGTTTCAGGTCGCCGCCGGCGATGTCGCGAAGCCGAAGCCCGCCAAGCGGCAAGGTCAGGCCCTGGCCGAGTTGGCCATTGGCCACCTCAACCAGTTCCAGACTGCCACCGCCGAGATCGCCGACGATGCCGTCGGGCTTGTGGAAACCGCTCATCACGCCTTCGGCGGCATAACGGGCCTCGTCCTCGCCGGACAGAATCGCGATCGGCCTGCCGATCGCCGCCTCGGCGGCGCTCAAAAATTCCGGGCCATTGACGGCCTCGCGGCTCGCGGCGGTGGCAAGCGGATAGAGCGCCTCGACGCCGGCCTGGTCGGCCAGGCGACGGAACCGCTTGAGGGCATTGAGGGCGCTGGAAACCGCCTGCCCGTCCAGCCGGTTGGTCTGAGCCAAGCCCTTTCCAAGCCCGCTCAGGACCTTTTCGTTGAAGAGGACCGTCAGGGCGCGGCTATTGCCCTCATAGATGACGAGGCGGACCGAATTCGACCCGATATCGACGACGCCGACGGGCCGGCGGCCGATGATTCGCCCCTGACCCAAGGGCTCAATCGAATCGTGCGTGCTCGGCTTTTTGTTTTGCGATGAGCTTTGGAGCATCCGTCCTCAGTGCTTTTCCGCGCCCCGACAGGCTCGGATTGGTCATGAAGTACCGCTGGGCGTTGAAGGGCTGTTCCCCTTCGTTCGGTGTGATGTGGCGCGAGGTCCCGTCGGACGCCAGGGACCAGCTTTGCTGATTGTCCAGAATGTTGCCCAGCATGATTTGCGACAGCACCTGACTGTGGACGGTGGGAGTCGTCAAGGGCACGAGCGTTTCCACCCGCCGATCGAGGTTGCGCGGCATCAGATCGGCCGAGCCGATATAGACGATCGCCTCTTCCGACGGCAGGCCGTGCCCATTGCCGAAACAATAGATGCGGCTGTGCTCCAGGAAGCGCCCGACGATCGATTTGACGCGGATATTGTCGGACAGGCCCGGCACGCGCGGCTTCAGGCAGCAGATGCCCCGCACCACGAGATCGATCTCGACGCCGGCCTGGCTCGCCCGATAGAGCGCGTCGATCGTCTTGGCGTCGACCAGCGAATTCATCTTCATCCAGATCTGCGCCGGACGGCCCGCCCTAGCGTGATCGATCTCCTGGTCGATATGCTTCAGGATGCGGTCGCGCAGGGTCAGTGGAGAGACGGCGAGCTTCTTCACATCGGTCGGCTCGGCATAACCGGTGATGTAGTTGAAGACGAGCTGGACGTCATGGGCGATGTCCGGGTCGGCCGTGAAGTAGCTGAGATCGGTGTAGATCTTCGCCGTGATCGGGTGATAGTTGCCGGTGCCGAGATGGCAGAAATTAACGAGCTTGCCGTCCTCGCGCCGCACGACGAGGCTCAGCTTGGCGTGGGTCTTCTTCTCGATGAAGCCGAAGACCACCTGAACGCCCGCCCGCTCCAGATTGCGGGCCCAGCGGATATTGGCCTCCTCGTCGAAGCGTGCCTTCAACTCGACGAGGGCCGTCACCGACTTGCCGGCTTCCGCCGCGTCGATCAGGGCCCGTACGATCGGCGAGTCGTTCGAGGTGCGATACAGCGTCTGCTTGATCGCAATCACATTGGGGTCGAGCGCCGCCTGCCTCAGGAATTGGACGACGACGTCAAAGGATTCATAAGGGTGATGGACGATGATGTCCTTCTCCCGAATGGCCGCGAAGCAGTCGCCATTGTGTTCGCGAATGCGCTCGGGAAATCGCGGGATGTAAGGCGTGAACTTCAGATCGTCGCGGTCGACCTTGCAGATTTGCGAGAAGGAATCGAGGGCGAGCATGCCGTCGAGGACCGAGATACGGTTATCGGGCACGTCGAGTTCGCCCGCCACGAAGTTGCGCAGGGCTTCGGGCATCGAGTGATCAAATTCGATGCGGATGACCGAGCCCCGGCGGCGGCGCTTCAAGGCCGATTCGAACAGGCGGACGAGATCTTCGGCCTCTTCCTCGACCTCGATATCGGAATCGCGAATGATGCGGAAGGTGCCCGAACCCCGGACGCGGTAGCCGGGGAACAGCTTGCCGATGAAAGCGGCAACGACGCTTTCAAGCGGCACGAAGCGATGGGTCCCGTCAGCCCCGCGCGGCATCTCGACGAAGCGCTGCAAGGCCGGGGGCAGACGCAGAAGCGCGTTCATACGCTCCGAGTCGCGTTCGCGCACGAGGGCTAGGGCGATCGAGAAGCCGAGATTGGGGATGAAGGGGAAAGGATGGGCCGGATCGATCGAAAGCGGCGTCAGAACCGGGAAGATCGTTTCGATGAAATGGCCTTGAAGCCAGTCCCTGTCGGCGCCCTTCAGCTCACCGGCCGAGATGATGGTGATCTTTTCGTCGCGCAGGCATTTGACGAGTTCGGCGAGCGAGGCCTGCTGCTCCTCCTGAAGCAACTGGACTTCCGCCAGGATGCGGTCGAGCTGTTCTTGGGCGGTGAGCCCATCCATCGAGCGAACCGCGATCTTCTCGCGCACCTGACCGGCAAGGCCCGCGACGCGGACCATGAAGAACTCGTCGAGATTGTCGGCCGAGATCGAGAGAAACCGCAGGCGCTCCAGGATCGGATGGTTCGGGTTCTGCGATTCCTCCAGCACGCGCCGATTGAACTGCAGCCAGGAGATTTCCCGATTGACGTAGCGGTCGGCCGGCATTTCCGGCAGTCCTTCGACGGTCTCCGGGGCGGCGGCAATCTCCGATTCGGCCGCTTTTTCCAGAAGCACTTCGATATCGGATGGACGATCGATCGGCTCGCCGTCCTCCGGCTCGCGATGGGGGGCGAGATCGGCCTCGACCTGGCTGGCGTCCGCCGCCTGCGTCTCATTCTCGACCTTCGACTGGTCCCTGCCGGCTGCGACCGTGTTCGGATCCGTCTCGTTCATCATCGGTGCTTCGCCTTCTTGTGCCCAAGTTTCCAACCCGCGCAGGTAACGAGGTCAGACTACCGTTTTGTGACGCTCACGTCTGCCCTTCGCCAATCCCCAAGACCTGACGCACCAAGGGTCGCGTGATACGGCGCTTCTCCGAGAGTGCCGCGCGGTCGAGCTCGGCCACAACCTTTCGCGCAGCGCCCGCCGAGCGTTCGATCCGGGTCGCGAGATAGTCGACAGTCTGCGGATCGACGGCCAGCTGGCGATCGGCGAAGAGCTTGACGAGGAGCGCCGAAAGAAGCGCATCGTCCGGCGGATCGAGCCGGGCAAAGGCCGCAGCCGAGAGGCGCGAGACCAGGTCCTTAAGGCGCCCGCGCCATTCACCGGGCGGTGTTCGTGCAGTCGCCAGAAGCCAACCACGGCCGAGCCGCGCGGCATTGACGATGCCGAACAGCTCTTCGTCGGACAGGTCCGTGCGATCGATATCGTCGATAACGGCCCGAAAACCGTCGTCCCCCGCAATCTGCCCTGCGTCATGCGGACGAACCATCGTCGCACCGGCCGCATCCGCCCAAATCTGCGCCAGATGGCTTTTGCCGGCGCCCTCCGGCCCGACGATCAGAAGCACATTGTGGCGCCAATGGGGCCATTGATCGATGGCCTCGACGGCCATCTGGTTGGACCGGGTCACGACGAGATCGTCTCGAGAGAGCGATTCGATCGGCGGAAGGTCGAGCGGAAGTTGTCGCATCGCGTCTTGGCTCAAAGCGAACCGCGCGTCGCCTGACCGTCTTTATCGGTCGTCGTGGCAGGCATGGCTTCGATCTGCTCAGTGCGTTGCGTAGCGGTCAGACGGCCGTTCGATCCGCCCTGGCCGTTATAGAGTTCGCTCTGGAGATATTGAGACAGGCCGAAGCGGGCGAGCACACCGATCGCCGCCGAGGCCGGTACCGCGATGAGCAGCCCGACGAAGCCAAAGAGCGCGCCGAAGGCAAAGAGCGCGAACATCAGCCAGACCGGATGCAGCCCCACGGAGGCGCCGACGAGTTTCGGCTGAAGAATGTTACCCTCGAAGAACTGGCCAGAGAAGAAAACGGCCGCGACGCCGACGATCCAGGGCCAGTCCGGCCAGAACTGCACGAGGGCAACGCCGATGGACAGGACGAGACCAAGCATCGAGCCGATATAGGGAATGAAGGAAATCAGCCCGGCGAAGAGCCCGATCAATAGGCCGAAATTCAGCCCCAAGAGCGTCAGCCCAACGGCATAATAGGTGCCGAGAATGAGGCAGACGCTGCCCTGCCCGCGCACGAAGCCGGCGATGGAGCGATCCATGTCGCGCGCGATGCGCCGCACCGTCGTCTTATGCTGGCGCGGCACCCAGCTGTCTACCTTGGCGACCATATGGTCCCAATCGAGGAGCATGTAGAAGGCGACGACGGGCGTCACTACGAAGAGCGAGACGAAGTTCACGACCGCGAGCGAGGAGGACCAGACTTGCTGCAGGAAGGAGGTGAAAAGAGCCGACGAGTCGGAGACAAGCTGCGCAAAGTCCTGTTCCAGCGTCGACTCTTCCGAGGTGAAAAGGAAGGCCAGAGGTCCGGAACGGGCGGCGACCGCGAGATCCTGAAGCCGATCGAGGTATTCGGGCACCCTTTGCGCAAAATTGGCGATCTGGCTCGATATGACGGGCACAACGATCAGAAGGACCGCGACGAAGCTGGAGATGAACAGGAAGAGAATGATGATCGTCGCCATCAGCCTCGAGAATCCGCGCCGCTCGAACCAGTCCGCGACCGGATCGAGAAGATAGGCCACGACCATGCCCAGGACGAAGGGCAGGAGAATGCTGGAGAACAGCCAAAGGAGCAGCACGCAGAGAAAGAGCGTCCCGGTCCAGAAATAGACCTGTCGCCGGAAAGAGCTGCTGCGATCGCCCATCTCGTTCCCTCTCCGGCCGGTCCTTCGGCCCAAAAACGCGCTCAGCGGCAAAGAGTTCGAAACCCCTCCCGCAGTGCCAAAGAGGAGATAGGCAACCGCAGCCAGAAGGGTCAAGGGAGCGAAAGGGGCCGCTCCGGCTTGTCCAGCGTGGTATTACGGCCTCGACTTGCTCCTCTCACGTCTTCGTGCGACTTGCGAAGCCGAACAAGGACGTATCGCCATGCACCCGAAAAACTCCCTGACCTATCGCGACGCGGGCGTCGATATCGATGCCGGAAACGAACTCGTCCAGCGGATCAAACCCCATGTGCGCTCGACGCGCCGGCCGGGCGCCGATGGCGAGATCGGCGGCTTTGGCGGCATCTTCGATTTGAAAGCCCTGGGGATGCAGGACCCGCTGCTAGTGGCGGCCAATGACGGGGTCGGCACCAAGCTGAGGATTGCCATCGAGGCCGGGCTGCACGAGACGATCGGCATCGATCTCGTGGCCATGTGCGTCAACGATCTCGTCGTTCAAGGCGCAGAGCCTTTGTTCTTCCTCGACTATTTTGCGACCGGCAAGCTCGATCCGGCTCAGGGCGAGGCGATCGTTAAGGGCATCGCCGAGGGCTGCCGCCAGGCCGGCTGCGCCCTGATCGGTGGCGAGACGGCGGAAATGCCGGGCCTCTATCAAGGCGACGACTACGATCTGGCCGGTTTTGCCGTCGGCGCGGTCGAGCGGGAGCGCCTTTTGCCCTCGGGCACCATCGCCCATGGCGACGTCATTCTCGGGCTCACCTCCTCCGGCGTGCATTCCAACGGCTATTCGCTGGTGCGCCGGGTGGTCGAGCGGGCCGGCCTCTCCTATGGCGATCCGGCCCCCTATGACGCTTCCGTCTCGCTCGGCGAAAGTCTTCTTCAGCCGACCCGAATCTATGTGAAGCCGCTTCTGGAGGTCTTTGCGCAATCCACAGGCGTAAAAGCTCTCGCCCATATCACCGGCGGCGGCTTTCCCGAGAATATTCCGCGCGTCCTGCCCGAGCACTTACGCGCCGATATCGACATCAACGCGATCCATGTGCCGCCGGTCTTCGGCTGGCTGTCGCGTGAGGGCGGCATCGAGACGTCGGAAATGCTGCGCACCTTCAATTGCGGCATCGGCATGATCGTCGTGGTCTCGGAGGCGGAAGCGGCCTCGATCGGTGCGATGCTCCAGGCTGCCGGCGAAGAGGTGGTCCCACTCGGCCGCATTCTTCAGAACAAGGGCGAGCGGGTGACCTTCAACGGCGAGCTTTCGCTCTGATGTCGCGCAAGACCACTAAGCGCGTCGCAGTTCTCATCTCCGGTCGCGGCTCCAATATGAGCGCCCTGATCGCGGCGGCGATGGACCCGTCCTATCCGGGCCGGATTGTCGGCGTCCTCTCGAACCGGCCCGACGCGAAGGGTCTGGAGACCGCCGAGCGCTACGACATCCCGGCCGTTGCGGTCGATCACAAGGCCTATGCCAGCCGCGAGGCCCACGAGGCGGCCGTTCTCGAAGCGCTCGAAAGGCTGAACCCGGACATCATCTGCCTTGCCGGCTATATGCGGCTTCTGTCGCCCGAATTCGTCCGCCGCTTCGAAGGGCGGATGATCAATATCCATCCTTCGCTCCTGCCGCTCTTTCCCGGTCTCGACACCCATGCGAGGGCTCTGGCTGCCGGAATGAAGCTGCATGGCTGCACGGTGCATTTTGTGACCGAGCGGATGGACGAGGGGCCGATCATCGCCCAGGCCGCAATCGCCGTCGAAGCCGATGATACGCCGGACCGTCTGGCCGAGCGGCTCTTGCGCGCGGAACACAGACTCTATCCGCACGCCTTGCGGCTCGTTCTCAATGGCTCCGTCCGCATGGTGAACGGACGCGCGGTCACGGCCTCGCAGACGGCCGGATCGAACGAGGATGACATGGTGGAAGGCGACGAGGCACTCTCCATTCTCATCTCGCCGGATGCGAGGCGGAGACCCGGCGCCATGCGCACGGGCTGATCTTCCTCTGTCTCGCTCTCAAGAGACGGATACCGCCGCCGCCCTCAGCTCGGCTCACGCAGCCGCTTCTCGACGATGCGGCTCGCCTCTTTCAGGCTGATCGGCGCTTCCTTTTCGTCGCCGGTCACGAGGCCGGCCGAGACAACGAGCTTGAGTGCCGTCTCGATGCTCATATTCAAAATACGCACATCCTCGCGCGGGACGAAGAGAAGAAAGCCGGAGGTGGGGTTCGGCGTCGGCGGCAGGAAGACGGCCAGCATCTCCTCGCTCTGATCCGACAGGACACGCGCGACCTCGCCCTTGGTGGTCGTTGCGACGAGGACAAGGCACCAGACGCCCCTGCGGGGATATTCCATCAGCGCAGCGGTCTTGAAGGAGGATGAGCGATCGGCGAGGACCGTCTCGAAGATCTGCTTCAGCGCCGTATAAACTGTCCGCACGAGTGGCATGCGGCCAAGAACGTTCTCGCCCCAGCCGACGATGGTCCGTCCGATGAAGTTCGCGGTCAGAAAGCCGATGAAGGTGATGATGATCAGCGCGACGAGAAGGCCGAATCCGGGCACCGCGAAGGGCAGATAGGAGTCCGGGAGAAAGCGCGTCGGGATGTAAGGCTTCACCCAGCTATCGGTCCACTGCATGAAGGACCATGTGATCCAGGCGGTGATCGCCAATGGCGCGCAGACGATGAACCCGGTCAGGAAATAGTTGCGCAGCCGCGCCATGTGCTCGAAACCCTCTGCGCAAGATGCCCGGCCGACCGGGATGGTCGGTTTTGCAGGGCGCCACGAGCAAACGCTATCCAGCCGCATGTCGTTGCAGACGACACAACCGACCCCGAATCACCATTCACCCTCGCGCCCACCTTTCAGGTGTGCAGTGCGGCAAGCATCGGCGGCGAAAGCGACAAATGCAAGACACCCGATGCAATGTCCGGCCGAGATGAAAAGACCATGACGTGACACATGACGCGCTGCGCGAGCCGCGGTTCAGCGCATGCTCGCGAAGCGATCCGCCGCACCCGATCCCTTCGCCTATTCGCGGCTCACACCTTTGGGCCAGAAGCGTCACTCCACCGTAACGGATTTGGCGAGATTGCGCGGCTGGTCCACATCCGTGCCCATCTGGATTGCGGTGTGATACGCCAGAAGCTGCAGCGGCACCGCATAGACGATCGGCGTCAAGATTTCCGGCATTTCCGGCATGACGATCGTGTGGACATTGTCGACGATCCCGCTCGCCGCGCCCTTGGCGTCGGTGAAAAGGATGATCTCTCCGCCCCGCGCCGCGACCTCCTGGACGTTGGACGCGGTCTTCTCGAAGCTGCGATCATGGGGCGCGACGACGACGACGGGCATGGTCTCGTCGATGAGGGCGATCGGCCCGTGCTTCAGTTCGCCCGCCGCATAACCTTCCGCGTGGATGTAGCTGATTTCCTTCAGCTTCAACGCGCCTTCGAGCGCCAGCGGATAGGAAAATCCCCGGCCGAGAAAGAGCGCGTGATTGCGGGTCGCCATGCGCCGGGCCAGCGTCTCGATCTGCCCTTCGAGCGCGATCGCCTCATTGACGAGGCGCGGCGCCTCCTGAAGCGTGCGCGTGAAGGCGAGTTCGTCCTGCGCCGAAATACGGCCCTTCTCAACGCCGGCGTGAACCGCGAGGGCGGCCAGAGCCATCAGCTGGCAAGTAAACGCCTTGGTGGACGCGACGCCGATCTCCGGGCCCGCCAAGGTCGGCAGAACCGCATCGGCCTCGCGCGCGATGGTCGATTCGGCGACATTGACGATGGCGGCCGTCGTCAGCCCCTCGCCCTTGGCATGGCGCAGCGAGGCGAGCGTGTCGGCGGTTTCGCCCGACTGGGAGACGAAGAGCGCCAGATCGACGTCCTCCAGCGGGCTCTCGCGATAGCGGAACTCGGAGGCGACATCGAGATCGCAGGCGATGCGGGCATAGCGCTCGAAATAATACCGGCCGACGAGGCTGGCATAAAAGCCCGTGCCGCAGGCCGACAGCGCGATGCGGCGGATCTTGGAGAAATCGAGCGACTGGCCGACGGGAAGCCGGGTGCGCCCGGTGGTCAGGTCGACAAAGGCGCCGAGCGTGTGGCCGATGACCTCTGGCTGCTCGTAGATCTCCTTCTGCATGAAGTGGCGATAATTGCCTTTGTCCACATAGAAGGACTTGCCGGTCGACTGCTTGATCGGCCGCACGACTTCCTTGCCATGCTCGTCGAAGATTTCGATGCCGTGATGGCTGAGCACGGCGAAATCGCCCTCTTCCAGATAGCGGATGCGATCGGTGAAAGGCGACAAGGCGATGGCGTCGGAGCCGAGGAACATCTCGCCCTCGCCTTCGCCCACCACCAGAGGCGAGCCACGCCGAGCGCCGATCAGCACATTCTCTTCGCCGTCGAAGAGGAAGCCGAGCGAGAAGGCGCCTTCGAGCCGCCCGAGAACCGCATGGACGGCATCCTTCGGGCTCGCGCCACGCTTGATCTCCCGCGAGACGAGATGGGCGACGGTCTCGGTGTCGGTCTGGCTTTCGAAGGTGACGCCGTCGGCTTCGAGTTCGGCCTTCAGCTCGCGATAATTCTCGATGATGCCGTTATGGACGATCGCGAGATGTTCCGAGCGGTGCGGATGGGCGTTCGCCTCGGTCGCGGCGCCATGGGTCGCCCATCGGGTGTGGCCGATGCCGATCGTGCCGGCGCGCGGCTCGGCTTTCAGCTTCTCGATCAGATTGACGAGCTTGCCCTCGGCCCTCAGCCGCGTCAGCGCCCCGTCTTCCAGGGTCGCGATGCCTGCCGAATCATAGCCGCGATATTCCAGCCGTTTCAGGCTGTCGATCAGCCGGTCGGCCACGGGCTCCTTCGAGATGATGCCGATGATGCCGCACATGGCGCAAGATCCCCATTGTGGTCTCTGGCCGATCCGCCCAGGGGACCGTCCGTTTCAAATCGCGCCGACCATAGACGAAGTCCGCCGGCGAGCCTCTCAATTTGCGTTTCCGAACCTTACTGTTCGCCGAGGCTCGAGCCTGACGCGTCAGCGATCTGACTTGGTTGCCTTCTTGGCCGCCTTGGCCGCGCGGTTTTTCTCGGCAATCGCCTTGCCGCGGCCGTCCTTGTTGACCTGCCGGCCCCGCGCGAGGGCGAGCGCCTCGTCGGGCACGTCCTCGGTGACCACGCTGCCCGAGCCCACATAGGCTTCACGGCCGATCCGAACGGGTGCGACGAGGGCCGAGTTCGAGCCAATGAAGGCCTTTTCGCCAATTTCCGTGAGATGCTTCAGCGCGCCGTCGTAATTGCAGGTGATGGTTCCAGCGCCGATATTGGCCTCGGCACCGACGTTCGCATCGCCGATATAGCTGAGATGGTTGATCTTGGCGCCGCGCGCGACGCTGGCGTTCTTGACCTCGCAGAAGTTGCCCACCTTGGCGGTTTCGGCAAGGTCCGTTCCGGGACGGAGCCGGGCGAACGGCCCGATCGAGGCGTCCGGCCCGATCCGCGCGCCTTCCAGATGGCAGAAGGCGTGGATCACGGCGCCCTCGCCCACGCTGACACCGGGTCCAAACCAGACATTCGGCTCGACGGTGACGTCCTCGCCAAGCTCGGTGTCATAGGCGAAGAAGACCGTGCCCGGATCGATCAGAGTGACGCCCGAAATCATCATCCGCTCGCGCGCGAAGGCCTGCCACAGAGCTTCGACCTCGGCGAGTTCGGAGCGATTGTTGACGCCGATCGTCTCGGCGACGGGCGCCTCGATCGCGACGACGCGGCGGCCTCTCCCCCGCGCAATCTCGACGATGTCGGTCAGATAATATTCGCCCTTGGCGTTCTCGTTGCCGATCGCATTCAACAGGTCGAGGGCATCGCGGCCGGCAAAGGCCATGATGCCGGCATTGCAGAAGCCGATCAGCCGTTCGCTCTCGCTTGCATCCTTCTCCTCGCGGATGGCGACGAGTTCGCCATCGGTCTCGACCAGCCGGCCATAGCCGGTCGGATCGGCGGGTCGAAAGCCGATGACGCAGACATCGGCGCCTTTGGACAATTCGGCCCGCGCGCGCTCGATCGTGTTCGCGGTCAGAAGCGGCGTGTCGCCGAAAAGGACGACGATATCGTCGAAGCCCTGTTCGATCGCCTCGCGGGCCGCAAGGACCGCATGGCCGGTGCCGAGCCGTTCGCGCTGTTCGAAGACGGCAACGGTTTCGCTGTCGCGCCGGACAGCCGCAGCCACCTCGTCTCCATCTCGGCCGACAATCAGCGCCAGACGATCCGCGCCGGCCTGAAGCGCTGCACGGCCCACATGACGCACGAGAGGCAGGCGCCCGACTTCATGCAGCACCTTGGAGCGCTTGGAGCGCATTCTTGTGCCTTCTCCGGCGGCGAGAATGATCGAAAGACAGCTTCGCGCCATTGCGGGGTCCGCTCCATGCATGTGGTGACCGTCGGCGCGGAGCTTAAGGCCCCAAGCCTTGTGGTCTGGTGAAAATCAGGTTCGGTGCTCGTCAACCGATGGTCTGCAACGCCGGGAAGGTTTCGAGCAGCCAGAAGGAAAAGGTCTGCATGCCGCCCGTCAGAAAGAGGACCCCGGTGACCACGAGGAGACCGCCCATGGCCTTCTCGACGGTCGCAAGATGGCGACGAAAACCGCCGAGCCAACGAAGGAAAGCGCTGGAAAAGGCCGCCGCAATGATGAACGGAATTCCGAGCCCCGCCGAATAAAAACCCAGCATCAGGGCGCCCTCGCCCACCGTGTCATGGGCACCGGCAAGACCGAGAATCGCGCCGAGCACCGGGCCGATACAAGGCGTCCATCCGAAGGCGAAGGCGAGCCCCATCAGATAGGCGCCGATCAGGCTCTTCGGCTTGTCGGGCGCGGTCATGCGCACTTCCCGCGACAGGAAGGCGAGACGGAAGACACCGAGGAAATTCAGCCCCATCACGATGATCGCGATGCCGGCGACGATGCCGAGCCAATCGAGATTCTGGCGCAAGAGCTGCCCGATCGAACTCGCCCCCGCCCCAAGCGCCACGAAGACGGTGGAGAAGCCGAGAACGAAGCAAAAGGCGCTCACCAACAGGCGTGCATAACCTGTGGAGGCGACCGCCGGCCCGCTGCGAAGCTCATCCGCCGAGACACCGGCCATGTAGCACAGATAGGGCGGAACCAGCGGCAGGACGCAGGGCGACAGGAAAGACAGGGCACCGGCAAGGACCGCCGTCGGATAGGACAATTCCGTCAGCACGGATGGTGGGCTCCCGCAGCTTATCGGTGTTGAGGCTTCGCAAATGATCGTGCCCATGACTTGAGCGCACCGACCTTTTATCGCGCGGCCGCCCTGGCGATGAGGCTAAGGCCGGAAACACGGTCTCGACCTGATCGACCAGGACGAGGCCTCTCTAGCGCGCCGAACCCGCGCCCGCAAATCACGCGAGAGCCAGCGGACATCGAAGCCTTCCAGCGCAATTGTCATCGCTCTGCTCACCCTCACTGGTGCGTCTCGAGGCGATCTGTTCTGGGCGGCCGCTTTTCCGATCCACGGGACCGGCCGCTATTTTCCAACGCGTCGAAGGTGTGATGCTCAGCGTCAGCGATTTATACGAAAGCAACCGATGACGGTGGATGGCCGACCGCAACATCCGCGGTGGGTCAGAAGAATGATGCCGAGACGTTTCTACGGGTCGTCTCGGCGTTTACCGCCGACGAGACGACCCGCCGCGCTCGTCAGGACGCGGTTGTTGATGTGTTCGGCGGAGCGACCTGAACGAGAGATTTGGACTTATAAAAAGTCCAAGGCCTTCGGCGCAGCTTACGAAGACAAATGCGACTCGGTTCCGGGTGTTTCGGCGATGCTGAACAATCGTGCGACCGAGTTGTTCGATGCCGGCGGTAATTCGTCGGATAGGAATGCGATCCGCAAGGCGATGGATACGGGTTGACTTCCATTCGCTGGGCGGCGGGGTGAGGATGACCCCGAACCATCATCCGATCCTGTGGGGCTTTGCCCCAGGCACTCTTTCCGGCGTTGACCTTGCTACAGGGTTCCTATACCTCCCGCCTGTCGGCGGCGAGAGCCGCTTCGGGCGCGTAGCTCAGTTGGTAGAGCAACGGACTTTTAATCTGTAGGTCCAGGGTTCGAGTCCCTGCGCGCCCACCAAATTCCCCCAACAAGATCAGCGGCTTGCAACTCGCGACCTACTGATCTTCAGAGGCAAAAGGCCCGCAGGGTTCCGATAGGGTTCCAGTTGACGAGTTCTGCGCTATCATGCGCCATGGCCTCCACCTCCTCCCGCCCGTCCGATCGCGATCGATTCGTTGCCCTTGTTTTGTGGATGCATGGCCTATCGGCCGGCGACATCGCGCTCTTTCTCGGACGCACGCGGAAGAGCGCCTTATCGCTCTGCCAGAAAGCGCCCTACCCGCCGCGTGCCTCGATGACGCTCGCCGAGCGCCAGGCTGCGCTCGACGAGCTGCGGCTCGTCCGCGCAGCTGAGAGCGGCGAGTTCGTCGACGGCGGCATGCTGCCCGATAGGGTGTTCACGCCGAGACCGCTGAACGGGAATCAGACGATAGGCTCACGCACTGATCAGAGGCTATCAGTTGGGTGATGATAGAAGGAAATGGGGACGTGCCGAAGCCGAAAAGGCAGACCTGATCGCGGGTGGGTGAATGTCGAGACCAGAGCGAGCGGATTTCGTTCACATTGAACGGTAGACGCGTGGGGAAAGGCTTCCACAAAATGCTTCCGCCACGTCTCCATGACCGCCTTGGTGTTGGCGACCTTTACGTATACCACTAGTCCGCCAGCATCCTGGCCGGGCACACCAGTCGAATACCGATCGATGATTTGCTTGGTGCCCTTCTCTAGCCAACCGTAACGCGAGTGGATCTTGGCTTCAGCGGCCCATAAGAAGTTGTCGCGGTCGCGCACAACGATATCACAATGTCCACCAATATCTTCGTCATGTGTAGCTCGAAAACCCATCATTTTTAAGCTACTTACAACATCGATCGTAATGCCGTCTTCGTCTCGATCTTTCCTGTGATGGGGTGTTTCGCCGAATTCAATAGCGATATGGTCTATCGCGTCTTCAACAAGCCTGGCTCGCTGCTCATTCGTCTCGGCGAACATCAGTCCAATACGTATACGATTGGGTTCGGAGTCACCGGCGAGCGCCTGTATCTCACGCAGAGTGTAATGTTCAGACACTGTTCGACTCTGCCAGGAAGCGCTTCGTAGGCACAAAGAATGGAACTAGCCTTCCGGCGTAGTTCTCCACCAACTCTCCAGTGTGAGGGTGAACGAGCTCTCCAGTAAGATGGGCCTCCGCCAAATCAGACGGATCAATTTCATACTCCATCTCATCAGCGTCAACGAGAAGGGCTCGTGCATCGAGCACGGAGAGATTTCGAAGGATTGCTACGGCCGTGAGGAGCTCAGCATCTACATCGTCAACCCCGGCGGCGACGGAGAGCTCTCGAAACGTGAGCATTCGCAGCTCGTCCTCGCGACGGGCTGCGAGAAAGTCGATGATGCGCAAGCATAGATCAGCAGCTGGCACATCGCTCCAGCCGGTTCGCACTTCTACCTTGATATCCTCAACGCTCATGCCTCAGCCGATTCGAGTGAAATCACGGACGCTAAATGTTGTAAGATACGTCCCCGAACAAATTCGTAATCCTCAACGCCCATACAGTTCCTAATAACTGCATCAAGGAGCACAGGCTGTTCCGACCCACTGGTTCGGGAATTTGAATGTAGGTTTAGTTCTGGCTTCGAACGCATCCGCTCATCGATCGCTCTCTCCCACTCAATACTCACTTTGAACGGAGATATCGGCGCAGATAGGGCGGCAAGGCCACCACGATGATAGCGCTCATCACGCAGCGAGATAGAGCCACGACGCATTTTCTCATGCTTCAGAGAAGCTGTGGTTGTTCCAAATGCAAGCTCAACGACTGACCCCTCCGCATGATCGTGATACATTCGGGAAATCAGCGGGAACAGGTTTATAGGTTCGCCGAGGTAGTCTCTTCCGAGTTCAGCCATGAGATGAGAGCGAACTTTGTCGTGCGCATATTCACCAGCGTTCCGAAGCATTCCATGGGGGTAGTCTACCCGAACCTCTGCGATGTCTCCCTGCTCAGGCAACCAAACGATATCCAACCCTTGCACTCGTTTGTTTTTTATCCCGATAATTTCATCGTAGTTGCCCTTCGCCGCGGCCGAACCTAACGGGAAATCCTCTGGGTGGAGCTCTTCCCGAACCATCACGCTTCGGACGGAAGAGAAGATTATCGCAGTTCCAGTATCTGTCTGCGAGACGTCGATCAGAGTATGACCGAGAGGTGCGCCTCGTAGATCGTCTTCATCAACGACTATAGGAAATTTGTCGCGAAAAATGCTGTCATTCGGACGGAGATCGAAGGCCGCTTCGCGGAACTCGGACATGGTTCGGCTGTCCACGCGATAGAACCGCGAGAGCTTTTCGCCGCACAGCGTATGTTCGAACAGAGAGAGCCGGACCGGCTCGATCACGCCGGAAAAGTCGATATCCTCGTCTGCAAGCTTTTCGAGTGTGTTGTCCCATCCACGACCTCTGGAGACATCATGCTGCTCGAGAATCTTTCGCCCCACCGTCCAAGGCATCCGATCGCGCATGCTGCGCCCAAGTTCATAAATCGTTGGCATAGAATCTCCTTGGCTCCGCTTGCTAAGGAAGCCAGAAGGTCATGCGAAAGACAATCCGCGATAGCGGTAGACTTCCGGAAAATGCGCATGATCTCCGACGTGAAAGGTAAGGGCGATGTGGGGCTTGCTGTTCGAGCCGGATGAAAGAGCCTCTTCCATGGATCGAGACCGACGAAGCCGTGCTATCCTTCGCCCCTTCGGATGAAAGGGCGTCCAGATGGTCTACGGCTCCGTCGCATGCTTTCTCATAACCACGATCGCGTTCTTCGTCTTCGCCGCCAAGTACGGTCTTGGGCATCGCCCTCAGCCTCATCACCGGGAAGCGGCGCGGCGTGCTGGACTGTCAAACGGAATCGAGGCGAGCGCGCTTTTCCGGGGCCTATACTGCCCACTTGCCGCAGCATGGGCAGGCCTTGGGATCGTGCTTGCCTATGTCGCGTTCACCGCGATCCACACGCGACACCCCTCTCCTTCTGGTCATGACGATCGCTGTTGAAGTCGCCGGCATCACCGCTGCCGTGGTGGCGCATTGCTTTGAGAGGGACACCGGCATTCGCGCGCCTTGGCGCCCGGCCGCCGCCATCATTCCCTTGCCGCTCATCGGATTCGTTCTGGCACTGATGGCGTAACGCAAAAGGCCCTCGGTCGTGAGACCGAGGGCCCTGCCCGAGAGGAGGATCGGGCATTTCGTCCGGTGCCCCAGCCATAGGTTCCGGACGATCTCTGAGCTGGGATTAGGCCCCAGGATTTTTGTAGGCGAACCGGTAATCGGTGAGCCCGGCTCCGAAATCATGCCGGAGCTTGTATTCGATGCCATCGATGTCGAAGCCCACGCGCTCATCGAAGAACGGCTGTTCCTGGCCGGCCAGATAGGCGTACTGGAGGCCTCTCCCCATCGTCTGTTGCGCGCTGGCGAAGAGGAACCAGGCGGTCGTTCCGAGGGCGTCCAGGCGGTGCTCATAGACCGGCGTGATCGACCTAATTGCTTCCGGAATGACTTGGTCGATCGTCTGCGGTGTCGTCGTGCTCGATACGATCGCCTGCGCCTCGATCTCGAGGTCGGAGCCGACGAAGAGATACTGCGGCGCGATGTTGATCGGCTCGCCGTCGAGGTCCTTCTGCTTCCGGAAAGTCGTGCGGGCCGCCTTGAGCGAGGCGAGGCTCAGAGCCGCGGCCGAGCCGAGATTGCCATGGTCGGCGTGAAAGAGGCCTTTGCCGTCCGCGAGCTTCGCGTTCTCGATCACCTGCGCCCACACGATGTCGCCCTCGAGCTTGGCGGCCTTTCGGCCCCATTCCTGGACGGCGCGGGTGAAAACGCCGAGGCGATCGTTGATCAGGGTTTGACGCGTCAGCGCCATCACCCGACCGAAGGTCGCGAGGTGGAAACTCTCCTGCGATTCCCGGATGGTCCCTCGCTTGAACTCTCCATGCTCGTTCACCGGGAGAAGGTTCGGCGCCGACCCGACGTCGATGACGCGGATTTCGCGGAAGTCGCTGACGACGTTGCGGGTGGCGATCAAGTCGAACGTGTTCGGATAGCTCTGATAGCCGGAAAGGAGGGTCTGTTCCGTCACCTGGTTCAGGATGAAGGTGAAGTCCGAGGTCGAATGCATCGCCCGCTTGAGGACTTCATTCGGCGATCCGCGATCGCTCTCGCCGGAGGCTCGCAGCATCGCCCGGGCGATCTCGATCGCGGTCATGCCGCGCCATTCGCGGGCGCCTTCCGACAACTCGTCGACGACGCCCGTCCGGTGAAGAAGCGCGTTGGTCACGAGCGATCGGCGGGTGACCGTCTCGTCCTGCATGCCGCGTGTCTCGATATGCGGGAAGGAAGCAGTCCGCTCTTGCTCTTGGATCATGTGCTCTGTGATGGCGCTTCGAAACTCGGCTTCCGTCGTGCCGGCGTCGACATGGGCGCGGGTGAATTCATCGGTCATGTTGAACCGGCGTCCGAGAGCCTGGACAGTCGTGACACGGGCGCGCTCGGCGCGCGCCGCTTCGGCCGCGATCGTCTGGTTCGACGCGGGCGGGTTCTCGATCGCGCTGCGGGCGGCGGTGTCGGGATCGGCAGTCGTGGTCGTCTCTTCCGGTCGGCGGCCGGTGGCGTTTGCCTGAGGCATTTCGTTCTCCAATGCTCGGGTTGATGCCCCGGCATCGGCCGGGATGTTGACGACTGAGACCTCCAGGAGGTCCCATGCCGTGGCTCTGAAGTTCGGGGGATCGGCGTCGTCGGCTTCGTACTTCCGCACTCGATAGCCGATGGAGATTCCGAGGCGATGGCCGGCCCGGAGCGCCGAGCGCACCGGGGCCGCCCGCTCGTCGTCGAACAGGCGGATCGTCGCCACGAGCGTGTTGCTCTGGCGTTTGATCGTCTCGACGGTGCCGAGGCGATCGGCGAAGGTCCCCGCCCGATGGCTGTCCAAGAGCGCCATGCCGCCGGCGACGCGGTCGAGATTGGCGCCGCGCACGTCGAGGACTTCGTTCACCCGGCCTTCGCCCGGCATGTATCGCTCGACCGGTGCATCGGTCGCGATCACCGCCTCGAAGGTTCCGGTGTCCTCATTGTAGGTCGAAGCCGATCTGACACCCGGCAGACGGCGTGTGAGATGGTCATGAGGCATGGATCACCTCCAATTCGAGATCGACGCGGACGGAGTTGCCAGGGAGGACGCGGGCGATCCGATACTTCGGCGAGCCCGGGCGATCGGTGAGCTCGATCACGTCGCCGACGCGAACCGGGACCTCGTTGCCGGCTTCGTCGACAAGCTCGGCGCGATCGACGCTGAAGGTCATCTTCACGCCATTGGCTGTGGTGTTGAGATCGTTGCCGCGTCCTGGCCCGCGACTGCCGAACTGGACCGCCGCGTCGGCCGCCTTGCGATCGAAGACGCCCTTGGCCTCGTGCGGCTCGCGATCGGGATCACGTGCCGCCCGCCCGTTGGCCGCTGCGGCGGTCATGGGCAGGATGGTGGACGGCTCGCCATAGAGCTTGTCCACCGCGCGAGAGGCGAGCCGGTCATACTTTTCGTACTTGATCGCCATCAATGCACCCTCGCCTTCTGGATCGCGTCATCGGCGACACGGAGGGCGTGGGCATCAAGGCGATCGGCGGTTTCAATCAAGCGCACCGCCCATGCCCTCATTTCGTCGGGCGACAGGACGAGCTGGAGCGGCATGCCGTCGACCACGACGAACGTTCGCCCGAACTCGTCGATGATGGCCCCATCGACGGCAGGGATTTCGATCTCAGGCATCGGCGCGCACCTTGCCGAGGGCCCGATCGAGGGCGGCGCGGAGGATGCGGCGGATCGGGAGGATGAAGGCGTCGTCGTGCTGATACATGAGCGACACCGCTTCATCCGCAGTGTGGACGATCCAGTGCTCGTCGACCGTCACCTCGTCGGCGGCCGGGCGCCAGACGATCCAGGCAGAGTGCTCCTCATTGACGGTGAGGGCTTCGAACTCGGCGGCGGCCATCTCGACGAGCCGGCAGGCTGTCGAGACCGCGAGGCCGCATTCCACGAGATAGAGCGAAGCCTCGATCCGGATCATGTCGCCGGTCGACAGCACTCGCTCACCGTCGACGTACATCGCTTTGGCGCCCATTCGGGCGAGGTAATCACGCGTTGTCTGTTCGGCGCGACTGCGCTTTTTTGAATATTCTCGGAGGGAGAGCATTGATTTGTCCCGTTTTGGAAAGCACGGGCTATTCGTGGATCGAAAATACTTTTGAAGAAAGAGGCGATACCGGCAGCGAATATTACCGGCAATATCCAATACTGTGCATTGGTGTGCAGTCACGTCTCACTACGTCTCAGGACGTACCGCAATGACTTCTATGATTTTGCGAGTTATCCACAGAAACGAAAGGGCCGGCGGATTGCCGGCCCCTCGTCGTCGGTTTGGTGAAGGTCAGACGCCCGCCGGAGCCAAGCGCCGGACCACGTCCGCCGCGATCTCGCGAACCGGCTCATGCAGATGAGGCATCAGGCTATTGAGCGTGCGGAAGCAGACGACCTCAATGTGATCGTCCAGCATGTACGCCTCATGCAACGTCACGATGAGGCGCGCCACTGCGACGTCCAGGTTGCCCGGCTCGGCACGTCCAAGCGCCTCGATGAGCCGATCGGCCGATGCGATCTCCCGATCGATCGCGGCCTGCATGGCGATGATCTTCGGCAGGCCGACCTTTTCCATTTCGGCCTTCTGTTCGCGGCGACGGGCGATCCATTTGCGGATCGCCGCGAAGGCGTTGCGGCGCACCTCGCGCCGCCGCTCTGGCGTTCGGCAGGCGAAGTCCGCCACCTTCTTGTGGAAGCTCACCACGTCGTCGAGCGACGGGCGAATGAGGACGCGCTCCATATTGTGCTCGGGTGCGGTCCAGTCCGCCACCTGCGGATATGGTGACATGGCGCCGACGAATGAGCCGTCGGCGATGACGAACATCTCGCCTTCCGCTGCCCATTCAGGCAGGGCGAAGTGGGCAAGGTCGTGGGCTTCGTCGAGTTCGGCATAGGCGCGCTTGAGGTCGACGAAGCGCGTCATGAGCGCGGCGATCTCTGCGGAGACCTCGCTCGGCACCTGGCCTGCGCTGGCCGGCAGGGTGACGGTGGCCGCGCTCGTTGCGAGCGCGGCGAGAACGGCGCGGCGGTGGATGCGAGCGGAATTCGAATTGCTGATCATGATGGTTCTCTGTGCACGAACCGGCTTTCCACGGCCGGCGGCGCTATGCGCCTCGCCAGCGAACGGCGCTGGCGCCGGGAGTGTGGAAACCATCACAGAGAATGGCCCGACCGCTTTTACCCGTGAGGGCTCTTGCATGACGGCCGGACTCCCGACATAGTGCCGGTGTTCGCGCACCGACGATTAGATCGGCCGCGTTCTTTTCGCAGGACGGATCTTTGGCGAGATCGTTTCTGCGCTCTGTGACTGACACGCAAAGCCTTGGCGGGCTCCGTGTCGGGAGGTTCCACGCTCCACAGAGCACAATCTTCGAACATGGTTTGGATTGCAAGCCGCCCCCTCTCCGGGGCGACCGCTTGCGCTTGTCCGAAGCTGGCGTATCATCCGCTTTACCGCAGACGTCCGGCGGGCCTTCAGGGGCGAACTGCTATGCGGAGACGGGCGGGGCTGGACGCTTGCGCGCGCTTCCGGCAATGTGAGGAGAGTGGCGGACGTCCCGCCGGCTCTTCTAAACGAACCGTTATGCGGTGACGGAAAGGCAGAGTGGAAAAGAGACTTGCCGAGGAAATCGAGGCCGAAATCGAGCCTACGTTGGAACGAAGGCTCGACCTCACGGCAAGCGAAGCGGCACGAGCCGTAACCCGGCGCATTCCAAGCAATGATGAACTATCCACTTCTGATGTCGAACGGAAAATCATCGAAGCCGCCCGTGCGCGAGGCGTTCCGGTAAAAGTCGCATGACAGACAACAAATTCGTTCCTTGCTTGATCCGAATTATCAAGAGCGGGAGATTTCTGCTTGATCTTCGATTGCAAGAATTAGGCTTACGCTCTGGACAAGATCACCTCCTAATGGAGCTGGATCCAGAAGGTCAGCCAATTACCGTGTCGCGGTTGGCGGATCGTCTCGGAGTAAGACCATCGACAGTTTCGAAATCGATCGAACGTTTTGCGGATCGTGGTCTAATTCTACGAGGTGAACACAAGACTGATCAGCGACTCACCACTGTGCGTTTGACCGACACGGGGAAAGCCGCCCGGAACGAAGTTCAAACGGTCTGGACCGAATTCGAGACATATCTGCTGGACGGTTATCCAGACGATGCGGAGAAACTACGGCATTCAACGCAACGCCTGGAAGCGATCTTGAATGACAGAGTTCGGCGTCTGCGATGACCACCCTCCAATACGCATAGTTTTGTGAACACAGATTATTTCTCGCCAAAGGCGCGGCCGCTCACAGAACAACGCACCAGTGCGTCCTCTCGCAAAGCGAACTTGCACCACTAGCGCAGCTCGCGAATGACAAGCCTCAGCCTTAAAGTGGTGCCGTCTCCCCTCTCTTTCCGTGACATATTGTGTGTACGGTGTCTTTCTGCGCAGCCATTCATCGAATTTGGAGACGGCAATGCCACGCTTTTTCTTTCATGTAACCGATGCTCTCGGCCGGTCGGCGGATAATGAAGGCACCGATCTTCCCTCGGTTGAGATCGCACAGCGCGAGGCTGTTCTTCTTGCTGCGGGTGAGCTCCAGTGCCACGCCGAGCGTGTCGTCGAGAGCGGTGTTTGGGGCGTCCAGGTAGCGGACGAAAGCGGCAGGACGGTCTACGATTTTACGGCATCAGCGAGACTTGCGAGCTAGTGAGAGCGTACCGCCTGGTGCTGCCCTGAGATTTCAGGCGAGTGAACGTCGGCGCAATTTTGCGCTCAGCATGATCCGACGGCGGAAGAGGTAATCCCCCGATGGGGGAACACCCAACCCCCCAACGGGGGCGTTGAAGTCGGAAGCCGATCCGCCCATATCTGCCAGACGGTTACGGATGAAAACGCCTGAAACGGCTCGAAACCGGGAACCCGATCGCCAAAACCGGCCACTCCGATTTGCGCAGTCCTTCCAGGGGGTTACGTCGGAAATGCACCCGATTTCACGAGAACCGGCTACTCCGATCGAGGGGTGTTCAGAATGTGAACACCCATGGGGGTCCACAACATGGACCCCCTTGCCTTCGCGGAGAGTGGGGAGGGTACGCAGATTGTGCGTACCCCGGCCAACGGGCTGAATCGTCAGCCGGTCGGTAGGGTCCCCACTTTATGGGGGACCTGAAGCAATATCCGATTTTCGGACAGTGGAACGTGATTGCCAGTCACCTTATGCCGCTGGCCTCGGCGTTGGGATCGGCACCCTTTCCGCCCCGCCCGCCGACGGGCCGTTCGCGCCCTGTGCCGACGTCGGCAGCTCGCACGAGATTGCCGTGGTGTAGGCGGACGACCCGGACCATGAGTGGACGACGTTCGTTGCCCGCCAGACGCCGTCGACCAACGACCGAATCCCGTAAGCGTAAAGTTCCGCCTCGGCGCGAGCATCAGGATCTCCATCGATGACGAAATTCGCGCTGCCGGTCGCCCGGCGGAGATCGCCGACTTTCGCCTGCGCCGCCCGTTTGGCTTCGTCCTCGCCGGGGAACGGCGATCGGATCAGAAAGGTCGGGCCGTCATCGCCGGTCTCGATCTCGACGGATTTCCGTTCAGCGTCATCGCGGTCGAAGAAAGTCGCCTCGACGGTGCCGTGCCGCGGCTTGTCGCGGACGGAGACGCTGTAGCTCATCAGGTTCTTGCCGCTCGCCACGTAGATCGGCGGGAGGACGATGCCGGTCGCGGATGTTCCCTTCCCCTTCTCCGACGCGATGAGGTGCTGGTCCTTCACCGAGATCGCGCCGCCGAGCTTGGCGAAGATGCGGGTCAGGAACTCGGCCGCCTTCTCCTCGGCCTGCATTTCGTACCGGAGCGGGACCTCGGCCAGAGCGGGCGAGATGGCGGGCGTGAGCCCGATCTTGCCGGCGATCTCGCGGAACACGTCGCCATAGGTCTGGTATTCCGGCGGCTTGTACGCCTTGGGCTCCCGCTGTTTGCCCATCTCCTTCGCGGCCAGCGACTGGCATTGGACGTCGATCGTCTGCGGGTAGCCGTCGAGAGTGACCTCATCGACGACGAAGCTCCCGAAGTTGCGCTTGGCGCCGTCTCGATAACCGCCGACGATGGACAGGACCTCGCCCGTTCGAGGCGGGGCGATGATGCCCTCGTTGTCATCGATCCGGAACTGGACGGTGTCGGTACTGGCGCCGACACCGTCCGTCACGGTGAGCTCGATATTGCCGCCGGCTGTCCGATCTGTGACGACGATGCCGCCTTGCGTGGAGATCTCGAAGAACGGGATAGGCATGGTGCGCTCAGGACTCCCACGAGGCTATGCGGCCATTCAATTCGGTCGATTGAGATCGCCGATTTGCTCGTAAAAGCGCCCGACTGACCTCATCGGCCGCGCCCTTTGGATCGGTCGACCGAATGTTGAAGGTCGGGTTCCAGTGGTTCGTGGTGTTGTGCGTGTTCCCAATCGCCCCCGCCAGCGATGGCCCGCCACGCCCCGAGGATGCCCCGTCGTGCGGTTCGCGCATGAAGGCGGTCATTGGGTCGTGGTACTTCGGACTTTGGAGGATGGCGCGGGAGTCCTTTGCGTTGTGGACATATCCACGACCAAAGAGTTGCAGGATCTCCGGTCCTTTCTCGCCTACTAACCAATTGCCGGGCCGGACCGGCCCGCCGCTCGCTCTCGCCCCATCGACGGGCGGCACCATGGCGCCGATCGCCGAGCCGGCAGAGCTCGGCTTCCCCGCTCCACCCGATCGAAGCCCGCCCGTAGCCGCGCCGAGACCGGCGAGAGCCTGGCGGAGAGCGTTCGCCTTGCCGAGAGCGTTGTCGATCTGGCCGCTGTTCACCTGCACTGTGGCGGCCACGTCCAGCGCCGCCTTCATCGCCGGCCCGGCGACCGTCGCCTTGCCGGTGGCGGCGTCGATGGACGTGGTGTCGACCGTCGGGCCTGTGGCAAAGCCGAGTAGGCCTTTCATCATCGTGGCGGCTTCTGACGCCTTCGTGCTCATCGTCGAGAGCGCCTGGCCGATCGCCGCCGCTGCCGCCGCTGCCGCCGCCTCGTCGATCTTGGGCACCATCGGCACTTCGATTGGCGTCGGCGCCGGCACAGCCGCCGCGACTGGCTTCGCTGGCCGCGACCGGGGGACTGGTATGGACTTCACAAGGTCGGCGGGGGCAGAGGTCGGAAGCTCGAGCTTCGGAAGCTTCATCGTCCCCGCCATCGGAACGACCGCGTTCTCGCCGAGCCGGGCGTTCCGCCGCTGCCAATGCTCTCTCCGCGCTCGATCCAGATCTTCGACCGATTGGCCTCCAACGGCGGCCATCCGCTCACGACGACGGGCGGTATCATCGCGAATTGTCTGGTCTTCTTCCTCAGTCCGTCGACCGGTGACCACGTCGCGAACGCCAGCGAGCGCCTTGCCGGCGGGCGACACGCCCGCCAGGCCGTCGATGGTCTTGTTGACCGCGTCTCCGACGCCCTTCTCCGGCGTCTTGTCCTCAACCATGCCGAGGGCTTGCAGAACCTCCTGAGCCGTCTCGATCGTGCTGGAGACGGTGTTGATGAGATCGGCCAGCCGGGTGAACGTCTGTTCGAGGATCGTGCCTTCGCCGCCCATGCCGAGCAAGCCCGTGATCGCGCCCATGAGGTCGGTCACCGCTTGCTTCGCTTCCGCAAGCCCCTTCACGTCGAGCCTCAGCTCGAAGGCGTCGAGGCCCTTGCCGATCTCATCAATCAGCGTGCGCACGCCTCGGAGCGCCGCCTGTGCGGCCGGAAGCCCCATTGTGCCGGCATCGATCGCGAGCTCGGCAAGCGCGTTCTTCATGACTTGCCATTGAGACCAAAAGTCATCGAGCTTGAGCTTGTAAGTCCGATCCAGGCTGTCGAGCCATGAGGCTTCATTTCGAGCGAGCCCCAGATTGCGCCTGAGCTCGCCGGTCGCCTCGACCAGGCGGATCATTTCATCGGCCCATTCTTGCCCGACAAACGCTTTCAGGAAGGCTGCGCGATCGCTCTTGTCGAGGGTCTGGAGCGTGTCCAGCATCTTCATGAGGGCGCTGTTCGCGTCCTTGTCGACCAGCTCGGCGAAGTCGCCGACTGGTCCCATGACCTTTTCGAAAGCGGTGCGGTTCTTCCCGGTCAGCTCGCCAACGGTGAGGAGTTTCCCGGCCAGCGCGCCCATGCCGGTGGATGCCACTTCCGCCGGCATGCCGATGTTCAGGAGGGTCGCCCCGAGAGCGAGCGTCTCCTCCTTCGTCATGCCCAGGGTTTTGAGCGTCGCGCCGGTTCTATCCATGAAGTTGACGAGGTCTTTCTCGTCGGCGATGCCGGCGTCGGCGAGGGCGTTCGTCAGGTCCAGCGTCTGGCGAACTTGTTGCTCCGTCATGCCGAGGGCGGTCTGAAGTTTCGCGACGAAATTTCCGACCTCTTCCGCCGCCATACCGAAGGCATCGGCGCCCTTCACCGAGAGCGTGGCCGCCGCCTTCAAGTTCTCGATCTTCACGCCAGCAGCGGCGGCGCGCTCATAGGCGGCCGCGATCTCATCGATGCCGACGGCTACGTCACCGGAGACGGCGAGCGCCTTGATCTCCTCACCGAGCTTCGCGGTCGCTTCGTCAGACAGGCCTGCTTTCTGCTGGATCTTGGTGAGCGCGGACTCGAAGTCGGCTGCCTGTGTGATCGCCGACTTCACGCCGAGGGCGGCGGCGGCCGGGATGGCGATCGGCGCCATGCCGCGCGCATAGGCGAGCATGCCGGCGCTAGCGGAAGCTGCCGCCCTCTCTTGCGCGGCGAGCGACGCGGCGACTTGACGGGTTTGCGCCCCCGCCGCCGCCTGGCCGGCAGAGAAGGCGCGCAGCCCGCGCGCCTGCGGCGCTGTCATGAGTTGAACGCCTCCGCCGCGTCGGAATCCGGACGCGAGCCGATCGAGATCGTGGAGCTCGCCTTTGATGGCTTTCGCCGGGCTGGTAACCTGGTCGATCAACCTCAAGATCAATTCGGCGCTTTTTTCGGCCACCACACACGCTCCTGTTAGAACCTCATGATCTTTTCTAGACGCTTATTGACTTTTTCAGAAAGCTGAACTGGCGCTTCTCTGTGGAAAACCCGAGCCGATTCGCCTTGCACAAGCTCTTTGCGGAGCGAAGGCCCTGCGAGCCGGCGGACTGGCCCATACGTTTTGCCCGTTGAGCCGAACCGGCCGCCCGCATCGCGCGGCTGGTTCGGCTTGTTGCCGAACGTCCAGAAGGCCATTGGTGCGGTCGTGCTCTGCCCCCCGCTGGGAAGAGTCGCGAAATATCCAGAGGGCGTCGCGAAGGACCGGTCGAACACGCGGGGATTCTGCCAGACGCCTGACCGGATGGTGCCGGAGGTGAGCGTCTTCGAGCCTCGAAGCACTTTCAGGCCTCGATACTCATCGATTTTCAGACCGCCTTTGACGCCGAAGATCGCGGTCGAGAGCGACGCCTCGTCGTTCCGTTGGCGCGTCTCGCTCGCGACGTTCTTCGTGTAGCTGCCGGGGCGATAGGCGGCCTGCTTGAAGGTCTCGCGCTGCACCTGTGTCTTTACCCGGCGGCCGGCGTCGATGACGCCCTTGTGCGCCTCCCGTTTCCAGGCACCATCGGCCAGGCGCCCGGAGAGCTTTGCGAATGCCTTCAGGTTCTTCGTGTTGGCTGAAAAGGTGAGTTTCATCGGTCCTCTTCTCCATCGTCGAAAGTGTCCGGCTCGGCCTGCCCGGTCTCCAGGCGGAGCCGGAGCCGGGCCGCGCGCTCTTCGAATTCGGCCTTTGCTTCTCCGATCTTGGCACCGCCTTTCGGGATCCTCTCGTCGAGGCGGTCAATCGTGTCCGACATCGCATCGCGGATGTCGTCGAAGGTCTCGATTGCCTCGTCGAGCATGATGATCTCGCGATCCTCTTTCCTCATGCGCGCCGCGATTTCGGCGGCGCGTTGCTCGCGAAGGGCGTCCGCCGATGTCGATCCTGCCCGACGACGGATCTCCGCGAGCTGGTGGTTGTAGAACGCGTCCGCTGTCGCTTTCATCGGATAGGAATCGCGCGACGTTTTCGGCAGGGTGCCCCGCCTCGAAAGGGCCTGGAGCTGCCGCACAGAGATCTGGAGAAAGCGCGCCATCTCGGCCGCCGGCACCTCGGCGGGGATCTTGGCTTTGGGTTTGGTCATGATTGCCTCCTGGCGAAGACGAAGTGTGAACTCGGAAACTCGAAAAACTCGCGAATACTGCGCTGCGCCCGCCCCGCGGTCGGCCGCCGAGGGCCAGAAAGGACCCAACCGTGGGGGTGGGCAGGCGGTACGCCCGAACCATCACCGCGACGGCTGCACGCCCGGCGACCTCACCCGGTCGCATCGCTCACATCCTCTTTCGCCTTGCGCCGTTCGGCCAGTCGTTGCCATCGGCCAAAGTCCACAGGGATCACGGCCGCTGCCGCCCGCTTCTCTTCGCGGAACTCACACACGAGCCGTTGTCGGCGCTTCTCCATCGCCACCCTCACGCCATCGCGAAGCTCATCGATAGCGTCCGCGATTTCATCCTCGGAAAAGCCGACACGGCGCAGGCGATTTTCGTAGGTACGGGCTCGCATTTTCAGATAGGCGCGCCTCTCGCCCGCCGTCCGAAGAGACGCCCACTTCTCGACCATCGCGTCGAGCCATCCTCGGCATCTACGCGGAGTAAAAATCTTGATCGTCGCTGTCATCGCTTGCGCACCATTTTGCACAGGTCAGGAGTGTTTCGAGATCGCGAATGTCTGGAAACTGATTGGAGTCGATGCTGTCGAGAATGACCTCGTGAGAGAGGTCGCGACGCGCTTCGAGGTAGAGGCCCGCTGCTTTGGCAAAGCTCTCATCCCATTCGCGTCGTCGGTAGATCTCTTCGAACTCCGTCGCGGTTTCCTCATCGGGAAAGAGATCCCTTCGTTCGGGCCGACCCGGCCTTTCAGGGCCGGAGTCGGACACGGTCTCGACGCGTGGAGGAGGAGCACGAGATCCAGCCTCAACGTCTGCACTATGATCGTAGGGAACGAACGTCTCAGAAGATGCGTGAGGGGCGGGGCCCGATGGGGCCCGCCCCGCATCAGAGGTTCCTATCGGAGGTTCTTCAGAAGTTCGGGTGACACAGCCGTCACCCTTCTGCGACGGAGCTGTCACCCTTTTTCGACGCTGGCTGTCACCCTTTTCCTCAGAAAGGGTGACACGGGTGTCACCGTTTTGACCGTCCGAAAGGGTGACAGCGGTGTCACCCTTTTCTGTCTTTGGCTTGATGATCCACCGATAGCGGTTCGTCTGTTTCCGACCTCCCCGCGCTTCGGTTTCGAGGTGGCCTCTTTCTTCGAGCTGCCGCATCACGCGCTGGACCGTCCGATCTGTCGTCTTCGCGTCAGACGCGAGCCGGTCCACCCCGACCCACGTGCAGCCCTCATGCCGGTTCATGTACTTGGAAATGAAGATCGCGATCCGCGCGGCGATGGGAGCAAGAGCGTTATCGCCCGCGACCTGTTCGAGCCAACGACTGCGGCGAGCCTCGAAGCTGTCAGACGGCACGGCCTTGCCCTCCGACAGCTTCCGCCGCCTCGTCGATGGCGGAGGTCACCATGGCAGCACCCCCCGCTCTCGCATTCGGTGCTGAAGACCTCTGACGGCACCATCTTCGACGCTCTCGCGTAATTCTTTGCTCAAGCCCTCCGTCATGACCTGGACCGCCTTGCGAAGCCGCCGCTCCAGGTCGAATGGGTCGGAGTCGATCGTATCGACCGGGTCGGGAACGCGGTCGGCGACGGCGCGGCCGTAGTCGTACGGATTTTCAGGGGGAGCGAACGGCTCGGGAGCGTCATAGACGCGGGCGGAAACGGCGCTTTCCCCAGCGAAGTGCTCTTCGAGGTGCCCATCGATCCAGGCGACCAGAAATTCTGCTATGTCGCCGATCGTGCCATCGTGCTCGTCCCCGCCGACATTACAGAGATCGAACGCAATCCGGAGAAGTGGCCCGGCGGGTCGTCTGATGCCGACCGCGAGGGCGGCAACGCAACGCATGTCCTGCACTCTTCCTGCAAATGCGACCTTTGGCATCGGCAGGGGGCCAGCGACTTCAATATACCGATCAGCGCCGAACGGGCGTAAATGGCGCATGCCTCGCCCATCCATGTTCTGCTCGATCTTTTCCATTCGCCGAGCCCAACACGAGAGCTGGATCGCCACGATTGTGACGGCTTCGATGAGGTCGGGTGTGTCAAATTCCAGCGCCCAGGCGGGGTCTTGGTTCGTGTTCATGCAGCCCTCCCAGCATCACGCTGAGCAAGCAAACCCTCAATGAACGCGTCGACCTCGTCTTCCGCAAACCGCTCCAGGCCGTCGCCGACCTTGACCGGCCTCGGAAAGCGCGGATCGTTCTTTTCCATCTTCCAGAAGGCCGTGCGCCCGCAGCCGCCAAGCCGCTCGCGAAACGCCTGCCGCGTGATAAGTCTCCGCATGTCCGATCTCCTTCGTTCGAGTTCGGACACGGACTTTATGCATTAGAATTTGCTCGTCACCGTGGACTTTTCGTTGCCGATTTTCGCCGCGTATGGTCCACCCGGCTACGCTCAACCAATAGTGGCCGCACTCTCTTTGCGATGAGATTGATCAGCGCCTCGGATCGGGGAGGCTCTTCGTCCAATGCGGTTTTCAAAGTGACAGTCAGATATCTGAGGAGCGGGTTTTCGCGTCCTCGATCCTTCCTCGGGAGACCAAGCTCTCCCAGGCAATCAAACCAGGCAGCGCAAAGCTCGGCGATCAGCCGGCAGCTCTTGTTCGATATGTGACAGCGCGAAGCCTCAAGGAGTGGCGTTATCTGAGCCCTGTCGATCTCCTCGATCTTCATCACCCGAGCCAGATCCAATCTCAGGCGCTCCCTGCATGACCAGAGATCGGCTTTCGGTCCGATCTGCGGCTTGAACCGGGCGGCAAACGAAGCGGGAGGCTCCTGAGTGTGGCAATCGGCCAACGCTTTGGCGAAACTCTCGATCGTCGGAAACTCATCAGGCCCGAGCTCGAAATCGAGAGTGGCTTTGCTTGCCGGATCAAGAGCCGAAATCTCGCGCGCCCCTCTCTCCAAAGCGACAAGCGCATCGTCGATGTGTGCGATCGCGTCTTGCATACTTCGCATCTGGATGTCGTAGAAGTCGATCCAACCTTCAGCATGCCGTGCGAGCGCGACCTCTGTGCGCCTCACCAACTCGTCAGCCTCGATAGCGGTCAGGGTCACGCCTTTCGGCAAACTTCCCAGAATGCTTTCGCGGTCAGGCGATAGGAAATGACCTCGACGCATCACGCCACCTCGCCGCGGCGGATCGAAACGACCTTCGCCGCCTTGTTTGCGACGATCTCTTGGAGCCGCGATGCCCATTGATCCAGCGCGCGTCGTTTCTCCGGCTCATAGCGGTTTCTGTTGTAGATCCCGGCCACTCCGGCGCGGAAACCACTGATGTGATTGAGGACCGACTCGATCACGTGCGGGAGAATGCCGATCTCCGCCATCATGGTCGCCACGGTCCGCCGTATGTCATGCGGCGTCCAACGCTCGTCGACGACCTGGAGCTTCAGTCGGACGGCATGAGCGACCGCGTTGCTCTCGATTGCGGCCCCGGTGCGCGAGAAGAGAAACGCCTCCCGCTCTTCGCCTACATTGGCGAGCCGGCGCTCGACGACTTCGAGCGCTGGCGGCGATAGCGGAACAACGTGGGTGAGCCCGTTCTTCGTCCGCCCGCCGGGGATCGTCCATTCTGCGCGCTCTAGATCGATCTCGCTGGCCCGCATGCCGCAGACCTCGCCCGAGCGCTGGCCGGTCAGGAAGAGGAGCATGATGATATCCCGCATCGCAGGGCTCACAGCGGCCGCCGGCAGCGCCTTCAGGATCATCCGGACATCTTCAACCGAGAGCACTCTATCGCGCTGTGCGGCCTTCGCACGCGGCTTAACGCCAACGGCAGGCGAAACCTCGAGGTAATCCTCGTCGACCGCCCAGGCGAACATCTTCCGCACGATCGCCAGAACATGGCGCGATTGGGTGAGCTTCCCCTCCTCCACCTTGCGATCGATAATATCGATAATGTCTCGACGTTTGACCGCCATCGCCTTCATGCCGCCGATCGTCGGCCGGACGTCGACCCGCAAGGTTCGCTCGTCCTCCTTCCAGCTCCGCTTATTCCGCTTCGCGTATCGTTCGATGTAGAGGTCGGCGAGATCGTTGACTGTCATCGCCTCGCGACGGGCCCGCTTGTCGCCGGCGGGGTCGTGACCATCAGACACGGCCGCGACCGCATCGAGTGCCTTCCGTCGCGCCTTCTCGAGAGTGAGCGCTGGAAACTTACCGAGGGTGACGCGTCGCTTCTCGCCGTCACTCTCGCGCGTGTAGACCACTGTCCAAGACTTCACGCCCGTGGGCGAGACGCGGAGCACCAGACCCTTGACCACGTCGTCCCAAAAATCGGTGCGGGTCTCGACAGTGACGCTTTCGACGAACCGGCTCGTCAGATTCTTCCGTGGCATCTCGACCTACCGACAAATTTTCAAATTTTGGCGCCGGGGTTCCGAGGGGGTTCCAAATCTGCAAAACTCGAAGAAACCGAAGCGAACAACGTCGAACATATAAATCCATATTTCGCAAGGCTTTGCGGCATCATTCGCGTTTCAAAGCGTTCGCGTTTGTTCTCTTCGACGCCACTTTTAATCTGTAGGTCCAGGGTTCGAGTCCCTGCGCGCCCACCATTCCCCCTTTGTGTAACGCTTTCGATGACCCGCGTAACAATTCGGGTCTCCGGGAAATAGCGACCCGAATAGGCGGTAGGTTCCTGGCGAGCGCTGAGGATCGCGACAGTCTTTCCGATATCGCCTACCCGTTCATGCACCCTCATTCGAGAGACAAACGCTCATTTGGGGAGAAATAGGCGGGACGCGATCACTTCATCGAGATTGGGCGTCGCGGTTGGGCGATGCGTCTTTATTTCGTCTGCTAAGGGACATCCTTGCGTGGGGAGGCTTTCGATGAGCGTGAATGGCGGGGGGCCGGAACGGCCGCGCGAACGTGTCTATACGCTGCTTGTCGTCATCCTCGTCTTGATCGTCGCGGCGATCGTGATCGACGGACTGATCTCTGACGATGCGATCGATCAGGGCCCGCCCCAGATCGGCACCAAGGACGGAGCGGAACCGACAGTCGGCAATTGATCAAACGGACTGGCGGACGCTCGCTGAGCAAATTCGCAGAATGCTCTTTTGCGCGCATAGAGATCGACGCAAAGCATCAATGGCCTCCGCAGTAAATTCGGCGTGATCGTTAAATAAAGATAACGTGATGGTGAAAAGGCTATTGCTTTATACTGTTGCAGTTAAGTCATAGGAATTATTCGTCTTACAGAGCATCACTAGTCCATCCCAACCTGGAGGACATGATGCGCTTCGCAACCTTCTCGCTTCTGACGACGACCTGCCTCGTGTCGAGCCTGTCGCTCGCGCAAGCTGCCGACCTCTATGACGCGCCGGTCATGGAGCCCGCGCCGATGATGGACGTCGCCCCGGTTTCATCCGGCTGGACCGGGCTTTATCTCGGCGTTCAGGGTGGCGGCGCCTTCAATCCGGACGATCCAGACGATGTCGCGCTCCGCCCGAATGGCTTTCCCTTCGCCGGTTCAGTGATCCAGGGCGCGTTCGGTTCGAACTTCGATTCCAACTTCGATTCGAGCTTCATCGGCGGCGCGCATATCGGTTACGATTATCAGATCGACAATGTCGTGCTGGGTGTCGTCGCCGATATCAACGCGGTCGACGTGAGCCGCTCCTCGAATGCCGATTCCTCGACACCGGCCTTTTATCGCACGAACCGTTCGCTGGACTATCTCGGCACCGTGCGCGCCCGCGCCGGTTATCTCGTAACGCCGACGACGCTTGGCTATGTCACGGGCGGTCTTGCCTATGGCGAGGTCGATTATTCCTTCTCGACCAATTCGCCAGCCGCGCGCGGCGCCAACCCGGCCCCGATCGTCAACGACGACGAGGATGACTTCGGCTACACGGTCGGCGCCGGCATGGAGGTGATGTTCACCGAAAACATGTCCTTCGGCGCCGAGTATCAATACGTCAATCTCGGCGGTTCTGGCTCCACGCGTCTGTCCGGAGGCCCCTTCGGCGGCGGTGTCGGCGGATCGACGGATTTCGTGGTGGACGACGATTTCGACTTCCACACGGTGACAGCGAAGATCTCCTACAAATTCAACTAGAAAGACGTCAGCCTCGACGCTTACCAGTCAATGACCTCCATATTTGAGCCGGCGCAGTTTCTGCGTCGGCTTTTTTTGCCCGAGTGATCGTCATCGAACAGTCGCTCGTCGCCGTGAATAGCTCAAAGCCCTTTTTCGTCGGCTACCGGCACTGGTCGTTTTTCCGCACCGCTTCCTGTTATAGGGATCGTCCGATGATCCTTCGCTCTCGTGGCCAGGGTCGAGGACGGCAATCGAAGGACAGGCGGCCAATGCCCGAGACGATCGACACGGAATATTACGAAGTCGTCGGCGAGACCGGTCTGGCGGGAAAGCTGCTCTTAAAGGCCCGCGAAAGAATGGCCGCCGATTTCATGGCATTGGTGGCGCCCGATGCCTCGACGACGATCCTCGATGTCGGTGTGTCGGACGTTCAGATGCGTGGCGCGAACCATTTGGAGAGCGTCTATCCCCACAAGGCGCGCATGAATGCCTGCGGGCTCGGAGCCGGCGCCGAGTTTCGCAAAGCATTCCCAGAAATCGCCTATACGCAGATCGTACCGAACGAGCCGCTGCCCTTTGGCGATAAGGCGTTCGACGTCGCGGTGGCCAACGCGGTTCTCGAACATGTGGGCAGCACCGAGAAGCAGCGCGCATTCGTCAGCGAGCTCATGCGCGTCGCGCACAAAGTGTTCCTGACCGTTCCGCATCGCTATTTCCCCGTCGAGCACCATACGGCGATCCCTGTCTTGCATTTTTCCGACCCGACTTTCCGGCTCGGCTGCCGCCTTCTGAAGAAGGAGCGCTGGCTGCGAGAGGAGAATCTGATCCTGATGACACAAAGCCGCCTGCGAGCGCTGGCTCCGACAGGGGCAAAGATCGGGCGGACGGGCTTGCCGCTCGGGCCCTTCTCCTCCAATCTCTATCTCTTCATCGACCAGGAAAATGACCGGTCACTTTGAGAGCGTTCCGATCTTTCGACACCTCTTGGGAAGGAGATGGTTGACCCGGAGCCCGCGGCGCGCTTTGAGTCCCCGCGCGGCCCATCCGATGTCAGACCGGTTTCATGCGTTCCACAGCCTATAGCCTGCCGAACCTTCTCACTTATGCTCGCATTGTCTGCGTGCCGCTGGTCGTTCTATGCTTTTTCGTGGAGGGCTCTCTGCGCAGCCCTGACTATGCGCGGTGGACGTCGCTCGTGATCTTCGTCATCGCATCGATCACCGACTATTTCGACGGCTATCTGGCACGCGCCTGGAAGCAGACATCGACGATCGGCCGCATGCTCGACCCGATCGCCGATAAGCTCCTCGTCGCGGCGGTCCTTCTCCTGCTCGCCGCGGATGGAACGATCGCCGGCTGGACGCTCTGGGCGGCCATCGTGATTCTGTGTCGTGAGATTCTGGTTTCGGGGCTCCGGGAATATCTCGCCGAATTAAAGGTCTCGGTTCCTGTCACCCGCCTCGCCAAATGGAAGACGACCATTCAGATGGTCGCGATCGGCATCCTTCTGGCAGGTCCCGCCGGTGACAAGCTGATCCCGGGCGTTACGGCCGTCGGCATCGCCTGCCTTTGGGCCGCGGCAATCGTGACCCTCTATACGGGCTACGACTATTTTCGTGCTGGCCTGCGCCATATCGAGGATTGACCGGTCGGTGGAACGCTCATGCGCCTCTCGACCCTTTACGCGCTGGTGACAAAACGCCAAATCAGGGACTCACGACAATCTATCGCTTTGGGAGACCGACCATGAAGCTCGCCTATTTCGCCTGGGTGCGCGAGCGCATCGGACTGGCCGAGGAAGAGGTTGTGCTGCCGGCCGGGGTCGGGACGGTCGGCGATCTGATCGCCTGGCTGAAAGGTCGTGGCGAAAACTACGCTCATGCCTTCGAATCTCCTGAGACGATCCGGGTTGCCATCGACCAGGAGCATGTCGACCATTCCGAGCCCCTGGCTGGTGCGAAGGAAGTCGCACTTTTCCCGCCCATGACCGGAGGTTGAGGCCATGAGCGATCGCGAAAAGCGGCAGCCCGAAACGCTCGACACGGCGAGGATGGCGTCGACCATGTATGATGCCGCGAGCCGCGTGACTGCGAAGCAGGACGAGAAGGCGCCTCGATCGTCGAGCAAGGCCGAGATTGCAGAACGGTCCATCCGCGTTCAGGCGGAGCGGATCGATCTTGCACAGGAAAGTGCCGCACTCGTCTCAGCCGGCTCGGTCGGTGCGACCGTAAGTTTCACCGGCTATTGCCGCGACGAAGACGGGCGGCTTTCGGCCCTCGAACTCGAGCATTATCCGGGCATGGCCGAACGCGCAATCGGCGCGATCCTCGACGAAGCGGCCGAGCGCTGGCCGCTTCTGTCCATCCGGGCGGTCCATCGCTATGGGCTCGTCAAACCGGGGGAAGAGATCGTCTTCGTTGGTTGCGCCTCGGCTCACCGCCAAGCAGCTTTCGAGGCCGCCGAATTCGTCATGGACTTCATGAAGAGCAAGGCCCCCTTCTGGAAGCGCGAACATTTAGCCGATGGCAGCGTCGGCGGCTGGGTGGAGTCGAAGGCGACCGACGAGGCGGCGGGCGATCGCTGGCACCGATTGTAACTGATGATCTCAAGCCCAATCAGGCCGGCACGAATTCGCTCTGGCGATAGCCTTGAAGATACAGCAGCGCCGTGAGATCGCCGTGATCGACGCGGTGGGGCGCACGGATGGCAACCGATGGCTTGGCATGCAGGGCAACGCCCGACCCGGCCTTGAGCAGCATCGGCAAATCATTCGCCCCGTCACCGACCGCGATCGTCTTTGAGAGGCTCAGCCCTCGGGCAGCGGAGACCTCTTCGAGAGCGGTGACCTTGGCGTCGGCGCCGAGAATCGGCTCGGCGACGAAACCCGTCAGCGCGCCATCCTCGGCCAGAAGCACATTGGCGCGATTCTCATCGAAGCCGAGCCGCGCGGCGATGATGCGCGTGAAGGCGGTGAAGCCGCCGGAGACGAGAGCGGTATAGGCGCCATTCGCCCGCATGGTCGCAATCAGCGTCGGGCCACCGGAGGCGAGCGTGATACGCTCGTCGATCACCTTGGCGATGACACTTTCGGAGAGGCCTTTCAACAGTGCGACGCGTTCGCGAAGCGCCGGCTCGAAATCGATCTCGCCGTTCATCGCCCGGGCGGTGATGCCGGCCACGGCCTCTTTGATGCCGATCTCCGCCGCCAGTTCGTCGATGCATTCCTGCTCGATCATGGTCGAATCCATGTCGGCCAGAAGAACCGACTTGCGGCGGCCCGCCGCGTGTTGCACCACGAAATCGGCGCGCTTGTCCCAGGCAAGCTGCTGGGCTTTGGCGACAATGGGCTTGGCAACCGCTTCGCCAACCGGGAGATCGACGGCATGGGTTTCACTCAGCCAGTCGGCTTGGCCTAGATCGGCGCCGATCAACGCTGCGATGTCCGAAACGAGCTGGCGGTCGAGGCCGGGCCCGGCGGGCGCGGCGATCAAGGTAGCGACAAACATGGGGGATCGCACGCTGGAGACGAGAGACGGGGAACGGATGAGCGTTGTCCTGATAGCCGGGCCGACGGCGAGCGGCAAGTCGCACCTGGCCTTGCGGCTGGCGGAGCGCCATGGCGGCACGATCATCAATGTGGACTCGCTGCAGGTCTATCGGGACCTGTCCATTCTGACTGCCCGCCCGACAGAAGAGGACGAGGCCAAGGCACGCCATCGGCTCTACGGCACTCTTTCGGCGCAGGAGACGATGTCCGCCGGTCGCTTCCTGCGCGAGATCACGCCAATCCTCGACGAATGCCGAGAAACAGGATCGCTACCGATCCTCTGCGGGGGAACAGGCCTGTATTTCAAGGCCTTGCTCGGACTACTCGACGAAATGCCCGAAGTCCCGAGCAACGTGCGCGCCAGATGGCGTCAGCGGCTTACCGAAGAGGGGCCTGCGGCCCTGCACGAGACGCTGGGTCGGCTCGATCCGGTAAGTGCAAAACGTCTCAGCCCCGCCGACGGTCAGCGCATCGCACGTGCGCTCGAGGTCAGCGAGGCGACAGGGCAGCCCTTTTCCAGCTTTCAACGGCGCGCGGGTCGACCGCTCGTCGATCCAAAGCGTTCGTTGAAGATCGTCCTGACACCGGATCGCGCGCTCCTGCGCCAGCGTATTGCACTGCGCTTCGACGCCATGCTGGACGCGGGCGCGCTCGCGCAAGCGGCTGCGTTCCACGAGTTGCACGGCGCGCTCGACGGCGGTCCAGCCAAAGCGATCGGCTTTAAGGAACTGGTCGACGTCCATCGCGGGAATCTGGATCTTGCGGCAGCACGAGAAAAGGCGATCACCCGAACGCGCCAATACGCTAAACGCCAGGAAACCTGGTTCCGTCATCAATTCGATGAGAGTTGGACACGTGTCGAGGACGCGGAAAAGGCCGAATTCTTGGACGTCTCCACAACTCTGTCCCCAGCTGGTGACGAAGCGCCTGATCCCTGGCCCATTGGCGGATAGGCGGGCAAACTCGACTGATCTCGGCAGTGAAATTTGGCCACCTATCAATGCGTCCTTAACGATGTCTCTCTTAAATGAGACGACTTGGAATGCCTTTTGATCCATTAAAGTATTGGGACGACCGTAGCGCGTTCAGACCTGTCGACCAGATTAGCCATCGCCGCCATATGCGTTGCGGCACTGGCACCGACTTGTCTTGTCGTCGTGGGGTAGCCGCTGGTCGCCAGGGCAGCTGTTTTCGAACGGCTGACCTTATGTCGGCGGCCGTGGTGGCGGGGCTCTCGACCCTCGCCGCTCTCGCGATTGCCGCCTTCTGGATACTGCCCGCCATGCGTCGACAATCCCAAGAGCAGGGCGAACTGAAATCGCTGACCGGCAGGTTGGAACAGCGCTCACAGGATCTGGAACACGCTGCGGTCACCGACCCCCCTAACCGGCCTGCACAATCGACGGTTCTTCGACGAAGCGGTGCATCGCTATCTGCAGGCCTTCGATCGGATCGGCCGCCCACTCGCCTTTGTGGTGCTCGATCTAGACCATTTCAAATCCATCAACGACAGCTATGGCCATGATGAAGGAGACGGCGCTCGATCGCAGGCGCCGAGGTGATCGCAAAGTCGAACCCGTCGACGCTTCGTCATTCTCGGCCACCTGGCCGAAAATCCAGGCTGGGCGCCATTAAAAGCGGTTCAGAATCAAATTCGCAGATATTCCAGCAGGTTAAGCGCCGCACTGGATTCTCGGTACGGGGACCGAAAATCCAGTGCGCGATGAAAGCCAAGGCCTAACCTTGGAGTGCCGAGCCCTCGATATATGCCGTCTGAAAAGACTGTCATGACCCCAATGCCGGGATCGTTATTCCGCTCAAGTCTTTGTTTTAACGGAGGATACAATCCAGGCAGGCGCGCGATCTTTTCGCGTCATGCTCTGAAGAAACGCGGCTGCCCCTATCGGATCGAGCCGCGTTTCTGTATCCGTTGCGCCGTGGGCGTTCAGCCTTCCGCATCCGCTTCGTCGAAGGCGGAGGTAATCCGCAAACGCATATCGCAAGATGGGAGCGCCATCGGGACCCAAAGGCCAAAGGCCTTGTCTGGTCTCGGGCGACGACTTGGGTTCATGGACCGTCTCGACAAGAAGATCCTCCGCCTCCTTCAGGAAGACGCGACACTCGCAGTCGCCGACATCGCTAAGCGCGTTGGGCTGTCGACCACGCCTTGCTGGCGGCGCATCCAGAAGCTGGAAGAGGAAGGCGTCATCAAACGCCGCGTCGCCGTCCTCGACCCGCAAAAGGTCAATACGCGCGTCACCGTCTTCGTTTCGATCCGTACCAATTCCCATTCCACCGAATGGCTGAGACGATTCTCCGAAGTCGTCGGGACCTTCCCCGAGGTGGTCGAGTTCTACCGCATGAGCGGTGACGTGGATTATCTTTTGCGCGTCGTCGTGCCCGATATCGCGGCCTATGACGCCTTCTATAAGCGGCTCATCGAAAAGATCGAGATTCGCGACGTCTCCTCGGCCTTTGCCATGGAGCAGATCAAATCGACGACGGAACTGCCACTCGATTACATGATCCTCGACAAGGAACCGCGGGACGTCTGACCGCTTGGGCTCATACGGCGTCCGGCTGATCAGGCCGATGCCGTATCAAGGCCTGCGCGGCGCCTGAGCGTGTTGAAATCCGTCATCGCGAAGCGATCAAACGGATTTCGTATCACTAGGTTGTGAGGCCGAATCCATGAACGATGCGGCGGCTCGCCTGGTCGGCCGCGCCGGAGGTGAAGATCGCCGGATCGAACCCCCAGTCCATCGAGCGCTCGCCCTCCTCGCCAACGACGCGCATCGTTTGGCGGGCGATCGCTTCGGCCGGATCCAGCCAATCGACCGGCCAGGGCGCGAGCTTGCGCATGCGGTTCACCAGGAACGGATAATGCGTGCAGGCGAGAACGACGATGTCGGTCCGCCGCCCATCTCGCTCGATGAAGCAGGGCGCGATTTCGGCCAGCACCCTGCCCTCGTCGACGAAGCCCTCACGCATATAGGTCTCGGCGAGCCCCGCGAGAGCGACACTGCCCACAAGCTCGACCTCACATTTCGAGGCCCATTGGACGATGAGATCGCGCGTATATTGCCGCTTCACCGTTCCAGGTGTCGCCAGAACCGTGACAAGTCCTGAGCGGGTACGCTCGGCCGCCGGCTTGATTGCCGGCACGGTGCCGACGAAGCGCATCTTTGGATAGGCCGCGCGAAGCGCGTCGAGGGCGAGCGTCGAGGCGGTGTTGCAGGCGATGACGCAAGCGAGCGGATCGTGATCCTCGATCAAACGGCCGAACAGCGAGACGAGCCGCTCGCGCAGCGCGTCCTCCTCCCAGCCGCCATAAGGAAAGCCGGCATCGTCCGCCACATAGACGAAGCGACGATCGGGCATGAGAACCCGCGCCTCCCGCAGAACGGTCAAACCGCCCACCCCGCTATCGAGAATGAGGATCGGTTGGGGGCCCCGCACCTCGCTCATCCCTCGTCTTTACGAAAAGCCGGGCGTTCCAACGATCGAAGGACGCCCCGCAAGGTGCGCACTTCCGGCTCGGTGAACTGAGCCTTCGTCAACATGGTGCGCAGATTCTGGACGAGGACCTCCCGCTTTTCGGGGGGAAAGAAGTAGTTGCGCTCGTCGAGCGCGCCCTCCAGATGCTCGAACATGCGGTAAAGATCGGCCTTCGATGCGGGAGGCGCCTCTGGCGCGGCAAAGCGCGGTGCTCGCCCCGGTTGGCTTGCATTTCGCCAAGCATAGCTCATCAGAAGGACTGCCTGCGCGATATTCAGTGAGGCAAAACTCGGATCGACCGGAAAGGTCACGATCTCGTCGGCAAGGCCGACCTCCTCGTTTTCGAGGCCGTATTTCTCACGGCCGAACAAGATGCCGGAGCTCAAATCCCCCGCCCCATGCAAGACCAACCGCTCGGCCGCCTCTTCGGGCCCTCGCACGGGTTTGAAACTGTCACGGGCGCGCGCCGTCGTCGCATAGACGAGGCTGAGATCGGCCAGCGCCTCCTTAAGCGTCTCGAAGACGCGTGCGGCATCCAGAACGTGATCCGCCCGGCTCGCGGTTGCGCGGGCCTTCTCGTTGGGCCAGCCATCCCGCGGCTTGACGAGACGCAGATCGATCAGGCCGAAATTGGCCATGGCCCGAGCGACCATGCCGATATTCTCGCCCATCTGAGGTTCGACCAGAATGATGGCCGGTGGACGGGTCGAGGTTTGGCGCACGGTTTCGGACACTCTGGCTCACTGAAGACGGCGGCGAGCCAAAGACCAAAACGGCTCGCAGCTGTCGGGTTTTCAAAGTCTGATCGCTCTCGTCTCGATCCTCGGCTCGCAAAAAGCGCAAGAGATCGACGAGGCATACGGCATCCCGCCTTCTGAGGCGACGAGACCATTCGCGTTCCTGTCTAGTGCGGGGAGAGGATGGGAGGCAAGTCCGCTGCGCGCTTCCTCCAACCGCTTCCCCCAGAACGGACGACGGATCAACGATCGAGGCTTTGTGAGCCGGTTTCCCGATGTCAGGCGGCCTGAGCGACATCCTGCGTGGAACGGCCCATACCTGCGAGATCGATATCGAGAACCATTCGCCCTTCGATCTTGCCCGCCTTCATATCCTCGAAAATGTGATTAATCTCTTCGAGCGGCGCCGTTTTCACCGAACTCTTCACTTTGCCCTGAGCCGCGAAGGCCACGGCCTCGTCGAGGTCGCGGCGTGTACCGACGATCGAGCCTCGCACTGTGATTCGTTTCAGAACGACATCGAAGATCGGCGTCGGGAACTCGCCCGCCGGCAGACCGACCAGGCTGATCGTCCCCCGTCGGCGCACCATCTGGAGAACCTGGGCAAAGGCCGGCACAGAGACCGCTGTGACGAGGATGCCATGGGCACCGCCGGACGTTACGTCGAGAACCTGCTGGATCGCGTCCGATGCACACGCATCGATGGCGATATCGGCCCCGTCGCGCCGCGCCAGATCGAGTTTGTCCGGCGTGATATCGAGCGCGACGACATTAAGCCCCATCGCCTTGGCATATTGAATGCCGACATGGCCAAGGCCGCCGATCCCGGAAATCGCCACCCATTCGCCAGGTCTTGCCTCCGTCTCCTTCAGACCCTTGTACGTGGTGACACCGGCGCAGAGAATCGGCGCGATTTCGGCGAAGTCAACGCCTGCGGGAAGGCGCGCCGCAAAGGGCGCCGATGCGATCACATATTCGGCGAAACCGCCATTCACGCTGTAGCCGGTATTATGTTGGTTTTCGCAGAGCGTTTCCCAGCCGGTCTCGCAATGCTCGCACGCCCGGCACGCATCGTGCAGCCAAGGAACGCCGACCGGCTCGCCGATGCGCAAGTCGGAGACGCCCGCTCCAAGAGCCGCCACCGTGCCGACCACCTCGTGGCCTGGGATAAAGGGCAGCGTCGGTTTGACCGGCCAGTCGCCTGCGGCAGCGTGAAGATCGGTGTGGCAAACGCCGCATGCCGCGACCTTGACCAGAACCTCGCCCGGACCGGGCTGGGGAATCGGCACTTCTTCGATCGAAAGAGGTCGACCGAATTCGTGGACGATGGCGGCTTTCATCATATGGGTCATGGCTGATCCTCTTCTCCTGAGATGACCGGAGCCTAGCCCTTCGGCGCGTCTCCACTTTGATACGGATCAAACGGGGAGAACGCCTTGCGCATCGCGCTGAGCGAAACGGGATCAGTCGGGATCGTTATTCCCTCAAATCTTTGATTTGCTGCCTGATGTGCCCGAAAGAGTCATGCAAAGTCTTCGCGTTACGCTTTAATAGGTCCAGCCGTCGATGCCCTTCCAGACGATGCGATGAACCCTTTCGGGATCGTGCATCACCCTGTCCTCAAGATCGAAGATCATCGTCTCGCGGCGCCCTGTCTCATAGGCCGGCCAATCGACGCCCGGTCGCCCCTCGCGGACGAAGGACAGCCAGTGATCGCGCATGCGCAGAGCGAGCGCCTGCCTTCGATGATCGGGCATCACGCCGAGATAGACGCTGCGAAACGGCTTGAGAAAGTCCTCGAAGAGCAGCGGCAGATCGACCGAATGGGTCGCGCCTTGCCGGGCGAGAAGACCTTTCGCCTTCCAGTCGAGCCGGTACATGAACGTGCTGGCTTGGCTTGCCTGAAAATCGGCAGCATGGATCGCCGGCATTCGGAACAATAGATCCGTGCCGAAGCCGATGAGCCCGTCATGATCGTCCTGGTAGAGATCACTGATCGTGCGAGCCTGATCGGCATCGGAAACCCAGGTTACATAAGCTTCCATTGCCGGCTTCGACCATTCGAAGGGAAACAGCGGCAGATCGATGAAGAAGGCGAGTTCGTCGCGGTTGGTCCCGATCATGGTTGGACATGGCTTGATCAGCGTCAGAATTTCGCCGAGCGGCCGGTCCGGGATATCGACCCCGTCCACGTAAGGTCGCGCGACAACGCCAAGTTTTTCTCCTTCCACATCATCGAGACTGGAGGCGAGCCTGAGAGCCGAAACGTCGAACAAGCGGTCCGGATCGCCAGAAGCGCCCAAGGCCTTGGCCACGCGCGCCGCCAAAGAGCCAGCATGATCACGCGGATAGAAGAGGTTGAGACCGCCTGATTGCAGGATCGCCTGGTGGAAAAGCGGTTTGGAGTCCTCGGCGACGAGGTGGAACGCGACCGACGCCGCCCCCGCCGACTCGCCCGCCAGCGTCACCTGCCCCGGATCACCGCCGAAAGCCTCGATATTGTCCTGCACCCAGCGCAGCGCGCATCTTTGATCGAGGAGCCCGGGATTGGCCGCAAAACGCTCATCGCCCGGAAACAATTCAGGAAAGCCATTGAAGCCGGCAAGGCCGAGCCGATAATTGATCGTGACAATGACGCAATCCCCGCGCCTCGCCAGATCACCGCCCGGATATTGGGCGCCCGATCCGATGACGAAAGCGCCGCCATGCACGAAGACGAGGACGGGGCGTTTTCCTTCGGTGCCCGGCGTCCAGACATTGAGATTGAGACATTTTTCGCTCTGGCTGGTCGCCATGCCGAACAGCCGCCCAAGAGATTGCGGCAGAGGGCTCTGCTGCGGCGCGGCATCACCGTATTCCAGGGCCGCGAAAACCGTCTCGAAACGGCGCTTCCTCACGGGCGCCGCGAAGCGAAGCGGGCCGACAGGCGCTTCCGCATAGGGAATCCCGAGAAATTCGAGGACGCCCGCCCGCCACCGTCCGAGAACCGGGCCACAGGCCGCTTCCACCTCGAATGTCTGTCCACTGGTTCTGCGCCTCTCCCCCACTGCGCGGTCCAAACCATCAAATTGGGGCCATGGTCGCATGTCGCCGTCCGGTCCTTCGCTTTTCGTCAGTGCATTGCAGTGATATAGGCGCGCTGAGGCGGAGATGCTCAAATCTCCAAAGCCAGGTGGCCCAACGGTCACCATGCAACGATCCAAGGAAGGCACCGATGGCAAAAATCAAGGTCGAGAACCCGGTGGTCGAGCTCGACGGCGACGAGATGACGAGGATTATCTGGCAATTCATCAAGGAAAAGCTGATCCATCCCTATCTCGACATCGACCTCGAATATTACGACCTTGGCATGGAGCATCGCGACGCGACCGATGATCAGGTCACGGTCGATGCAGCCAATGCCATCAAGCGCCACGGCGTCGGTGTGAAATGCGCTACGATCACGCCGGACGAAGCCCGGGTCGAGGAATTCGGCCTCAAGAAGATGTGGCGCTCGCCGAACGGCACGATCCGCAACATTCTCGGTGGCGTCATCTTCCGTGAGCCGATCATCTGCAAGAACGTGCCCCGTCTCGTTCCGGGCTGGACGAAGCCGGTCATCGTCGGCCGCCATGCCTTCGGCGACCAGTATCGCGCGACGGACTTCAAGTTCCCTGGCAAGGGCAAGCTGACGATCAAATTCGTCGGCGAAGACGGCGAGACGATCGAGCACGAGGTCTATGACGCCCCGTCCTCGGGCGTCGCCATGGCGATGTATAATCTCGACGAGTCGATCAAGGATTTCGCCCGCGCCTCGCTGAATTACGGCCTGCAGCGCGGCTATCCGGTCTATCTCTCGACCAAGAACACCATCATGAAGGTCTATGACGGCCGCTTCAAGGATATCTTCCAGGAGATCTACGAAAGCGAGTTCGCCGACCAGTTTAAGGCGAAGAAGATCACCTATGAGCACCGTCTGATCGACGACATGGTCGCTTCGAACCTGAAATGGTCCGGCGGCTACGTCTGGGCCTGTAAGAACTATGACGGCGACGTTCAGTCGGATACGGTCGCACAGGGCTTCGGCTCGCTCGGCCTGATGACCTCCGTCCTGATGACGCCGGATGGTCAGACGGTCGAGGCGGAAGCGGCCCACGGCACCGTCACCCGTCACTATCGCCAGCATCAGAAAGGCGAGCAGACCTCGACCAACTCGATCGCCTCGATCTTCGCCTGGACGCGTGGCCTTGCCCATCGCGCTAAGCTCGACGGCAATGACGATCTCAAGACCTTCGCCGACACGCTGGAAGCGGTCTGCGTGTCGACCGTCGAAAGCGGCTTCATGACCAAGGATCTGGCGCTTCTGATCGGTCCTGATCAGCCTTGGCTCTCGACGACCGGCTTCCTCGACAAGGTCGATGAGAACCTGCAGCGGAAAATGGCTCAGGTCTGATCTGAAATATCCACAAACCGTTCGAAGGAACGGCACATCGTCTGGAACGCCCGGCCTTCGCGCCGGGCGTTTCTCGTCGGTGGCTACGATAGCGAGGGGCGGCGGCGGGAGAAATTCCCTTTGCGTAGACGATGTCTGACCGAGCCCAAAAGCAGGCAACCGGACAAGCGGTCGACGGGTTGAACTCGCACCATGCGAGGGCACGAAGCCCTGCACGCTCATCTCGAAGGATCAGTAAAAAGCCGATGAAACGATTTGTGACGACGACCACCCTCATCGCTCTTCTCGGCGCCCCAAGCGCGTCTGCTCAGCAATCCTATGTCGACGTCGCAGACGACGCCCGCGTCGCGGTTCTGAATATCTCGGTGGAAAACCTCGACGACAAGGACGTCTATGACGTCGGCGGGCGAGAGATCGGCGAAGTGGAAGTAGTGCTCGGTTCGGACGAGCGCACGCCAACAGCGATCGTGATCGATTTCAACGACCACATCGTTGAGCATGATCGGATCGTTCAGATCGCCGATACAGCGCTCGAGTCCGACCGGCTGGTGATCCGGCTAGATCAGGAGGCGCTCCAGGAGCTCGAACGCTACGACGAACGATCGCAGAGGGGCCTCGCAAGCTCTTTGAACCAAGCCTGCTTTGGCCTCCTTGAAAAGAAAAAGGGGCGCACGACGTGGCGCCCCTTTTTTTGAACATCTAAGCCATTCGGCTGAAATTGCTTTTCACGACTGCTCCGATCAAGCTGCTTCCGCTCGCCCGATCTCTGCTTCGACGACGGCCAAGGCTTCATCGGCCTTGTCGCCCTCAGGACCGCCGGCCTGCGCCATATCGGCACGCCCGCCACCGCCCTTCCCACCAATCGCGCCGCTCGCGGCGCGGACCAATGCGACGGCGTCAAAGCGTGAGGTCAGATCGTCCGTCACGCCGACCACCACCGACGCCTTCCCGTCATCGACACTGATGAAGGTCACGACGCCGGACTTCAGGCTAGCCTTGGCCTCGTCGACAAGCCCCTTCAGATCACGGCCAGAAACACCGCTCAGCACCCGGCCGAGATAGGCGATGCCGTTCACCGTTTTGACGCTCGAACCGGCATCGCCGCCAGCGCCATCGCCAGCGAGAGCAAGCTTCTTCTTTGCTTCGGCGAGCTCGCGCTCCAGACGCCTGCGCTCATCGACGACCGCTTCCAGTCGGTCAAGCGCCTCGTCAGGAGATGTCTTCAGAATGGAAGCCATCCGCCGGACCCTTACGTCCTGCTCCTGCAGATAGGCCCTCGCCGCCTCGCCGGTGAGCGCCTCGATCCGACGCACGCCAGCACCGACCGCACTTTCGCCAAGTACATGGACGAGCCCAATCTCGCCGGTCGCCTTCACATGCGTGCCGCCGCACAGCTCCACGGAATAGGCTTTGCCGGCCTTCTCGCCGACCTCAGCCGTTCCCATCGAGACGACGCGGACTTCATCACCATATTTCTCGCCGAACAGCGCCATGGCTCCCGACGCAATGGCGTCGTCGACGGCCATCAAGCGCGTCTCGACCGGCGCGTTCTGCAGAATGATGCCATTGGCCAGCCGCTCGACCGTCTCGATCTCCGAACGGTCCATGGGCTTGGGATGAGAGAAGTCGAAGCGCAGACGCTCCGGCGCGACCATCGAGCCCTTCTGAGCCACATGGTTCCCAAGAACCTCGCGCAGCCCTTCGTGCAGGAGATGGGTCGCCGAATGATTGCCTCGGATCTTTGTGCGACGCTCATGATCGACTTTGAGATCGAGCGCTTGTCCCACCTCGACCGTGCCGGCCTCGACGCGGCCACGATGAACGAAGAGACCATCGGCAAGCTTCTGCGTGTCTTCGATGCGGACGGTCGTCTCGCCATCGGTCATCACGCCGGCATCGCCCAGCTGACCACCAGACTCGCCATAAAAAGGCGTCTGATTGACGACGACGAAAACCGTTTCGCCCTCCCCGGCGTTGGAGACTTCGGCACCGTCCTTCACGAGCGCGACGACCGAACCCTCGGCCTCTTCCATTTCATAGCCGAGAAATTCCGTCGCCCCGACGCGCTCGCGGATCGGGAACCAGACGGTCTCGGTCGCAGCCTCGCCAGAGCCAGCCCAGCTCTTGCGCGCCTCGGCCCGCTGCCGCTCCATGGCGGTGTTGAACGCGTCGAGATCGACGGCGATCCCGCGTTGACGCAGCGCATCCTGGGTAAGGTCAAGCGGAAACCCGTAAGTGTCGTAAAGTTTGAAGGCGGTCTCGCCGGACAGCTTTGCCCCGGTTTCCATACCATCCGTCGCTTCCGCAAGGAGCGCCAGTCCGCGATCGAGCGTCTGCAAAAAGCGCCTTTCCTCGAGCTTCAGCGTTTCTGAAATCAGCGCCTCGCCGCGCACGAGTTCAGGATAGGCGCGGCCCATTTCGGAAACGAGCGTGGGGAGGAGCTTGTACAGGACAGGCTCACTCGCGCCAAGCAGCCGCGCATGGCGCATGGCGCGACGCATGATCCGACGCAGAACATAGCCACGCCCTTCATTGGACGGGAGCACGCCGTCGGCGATCAGGAAGGCGGTCGAGCGCAGATGATCGGCGATCACCCGATGGCTCGCCCGCTGAGCGCCTTCGGCACGCGAGCCGATCGCCTGTTCCACCGCCGCAATCAGCACCCGGAACAGATCGATGTCGTAATTGTCGTGAACGCCCTGAAGCACAGCGGCGATGCGCTCGAGCCCCATGCCGGTATCGATCGAGGGACGCGGCAGGTCGACACGCTCATCCGGCGTCACCTGCTCGTATTGCATGAAGACCAGATTCCAGATCTCGATGAAGCGATCGCCGTCCTCGTCGGGACTGCCAGGAGGGCCGCCGGGAATATGATCGCCGTGATCGAAGAAAATCTCGGAACACGGGCCGCAGGGCCCCGTCTCGCCCATCGTCCAGAAATTGTCGGAAGTCGGGATGCGGATGATCCGGTCGTCTGACAGCCCGGCGATCTTGCGCCAGAGATCCGCCGCTTCTTCGTCCTCGGAATAGACCGTAACAAGCAGGCGATCCGCCGGAAGATCGAATTCCTTGGTGATCAGATTCCAGGCCAGTTCGATCGCCCGGTCCTTGAAATAATCGCCGAAGGAGAAATTCCCGAGCATCTCGAAGAACGTGTGATGACGCGCGGTGTAGCCGACATTGTCGAGATCGTTATGCTTGCCGCCGGCGCGAACCACCTTCTGCGATGTAGCCGCCGTCGAATAGGGTCGCTTCTCCGCGCCGGTGAAGACGTTCTTGAACTGAACCATGCCGGCATTGGTAAACATCAATGTCGGGTCGTTGCGCGGCACCAGTGGAGAAGACGCGACCTTCTCATGTCCGTTGCGCGCAAAATAGTCCAGAAACGCGGACCGGATGTCGTTGACGCCACTCATCGATGAAACCTTCGGAGATCGAAAATCGAAGGCCGAACCCGGCTTGAAGCCGGGTCCAGCTTTTCGGCTGTTCTACAAAGGCGCGTCCCCAGTGTAAATCAGCCAGAGATAAACGAAACCGATGAGAGCGCTTATTCCTCGCCGGATTCGCTTTGTTGCCCGTCTTCCAGAAGCTTTTGGGCCAAGACGCCGGCACTCTGGCGGATCGCGATCTCGATCTCGTTCGCCATCTCCGGATTTTCGCGCAAGAACGTCTTGGCGTTCTCGCGGCCCTGGCCCAGCCTTTGGCTGTTATAAGAGAACCAAGCGCCGGATTTCTCGACGATCCCCGACTTGACGCCAAGATCGACAAGCTCGCCCATCTTCGAAACGCCTTCGCCATACATGATGTCGAACTCGACCTGCTTGAAGGGCGGCGCAAGCTTGTTCTTGACCACTTTCACGCGGGTCTGGTTGCCCGTCACCTCGTCGCGATCCTTCACCGAGCCGATGCGGCGGATATCGAGCCGAACCGAAGCGTAGAATTTGAGCGCGTTACCGCCGGTCGTCGTCTCGGGCGAGCCGAACATGACGCCAATCTTCATACGGATCTGGTTGATGAAGATGACCATGCATTTCGAGCGTGAGATTGAGCCGGTCAGCTTGCGAAGCGCCTGACTCATCAAACGCGCCTGCATGCCGGGCAGGGAATCGCCCATCTCGCCCTCGATTTCCGCCCGTGGCGTCAAAGCCGCGACCGAATCAACGACGAGAACATCGATGGCACCGGATCGCACCAGCGTGTCCGTGATTTCGAGTGCCTGCTCACCGGTATCGGGCTGGGAGACGAGGAGATTGTCCAGATCGACGCCGAGTTTGCGGGCATAGATTGGATCGAGCGCATGCTCCGCATCGACGAAACCGCAGACGCCGCCGCGCTTCTGCGCCTCGGCGATCGTGTGAAGGGCGAGCGTCGTCTTGCCCGAGCTTTCCGGTCCGTAGATCTCGACGATACGGCCTTTGGGCAAACCGCCAATTCCGAGCGCGATATCGAGACCGAGCGAACCGGTCGAAACCGTTTCGACCTCGACACTCTGATTGTTCTGGCCAAGGCGCATGATCGAGCCTTTGCCGAACGCACGCTCGATCTGCGAAAGCGCAGCGTCCAGAGCCTTAGTTTTATCCACGGAATTATCCTCGACGAGTCTCAGGGCATTCTGTGCCATCGGTCGCTCCTTAAGTCATCCCGCGGCGGCTGTGCAACGGCGCCCGGCGATGAAACCAATGTACCACTTTTGTTCTCAATTACAAGGATATTCCTGTTCTGTTCCCTCTTTTATAGCGTCATCCGAATCGGCAAGGCGCCCGCGAGACGATGAATAAAACGTTAATGGCCTCTCCGAATTTGCTCGGGAAGGCCGCTGTTTGAACCGCCACGATGAAGGCGTCGGGTCAGTCCTTCGAATCGAGCATCTGCTTTACGGTCACCGCGAGATCGCGCTGCGAGAAGGGTTTTGATAGGAAGCCGAAGCTCTCCCCCTCGGGCAGATTCTTGGCGAAGGCCTCTTCCGCATAACCTGAAACGAAGATGAACTTCATGTCGGGGCGAATTTTGCGCATTTCACGCAAGAGTGTCGGCCCGTCCATCTCCGGCATGACGACATCCGAGACGACGAGATCGACCTTGCCGTCGAGCTCCTGCAGCTTCTCAAGCGCTTCGATGCCGGAATCGGCCTCGTGGACGTCGTAACCTTTCATTTTCAAGGCGCGGACGCTGCCGGCGCGGACATAGTCCTCGTCCTCGACGAGAAGGATTGTCGCGGTGCCGGAGAGGTCCATCTTCGCCTGAGGCTGAATGATGTCCTTGTTGCCATTGGTATTTGTCCCTTGAGTCTCTTCCACCACGAAGCGAGGGAGGAAGATGCGGAATGTCGCGCCCTCTCCCAACGTCGAGTCCACATAGATGAAACCGTTCGACTGCTTGATGATGCCATAGACCATGGACAGGCCGAGGCCGGTGCCCTTGCCGATCTCCTTGGTGGTGAAGAAGGGCTCGAAAATTCGTTCGGCGACCTCCGGCGGCATGCCGGTGCCGGTATCGGCCACCTCGACAAGGACGTAGTCGTCCCTGGGCATTTCGACCTGCCCGAAGGCCATCGCCTCTTCGGCATCCACATTGCGGGTCGAAATCGTGATCGTGCCACCGTCCGGCATGGCATCGCGCGCATTGCCGACAAGATTGGTGATCACCTGTTCGAGCTGGCCGATATCGGCCATGACCGGCCACAGATCACGCGCATGACGCCGTTCGAGCCGCGTGCGATCGCCGGCGATCCGCTTCAGGAGAAGATCGAGATCGGCAATGACGTCTGTCAGGTTGAGCATGCGCGGACGCATGGTCTGGCGCCGTGAGTAGGCCAGCAACTGCCGCACGAGCGATGCTGCGCGGTTGGCGCTCTGCTTGATGAGGAGAAGGTCCTGGAAGGATGGATCGCCGGAGCGGTGATTCATCATCAGGAAGTCGACCGAGGCAGTGATGACGGTCAGCACATTGTTGAAGTCGTGGGCGATGCCGCCGGCGAGATTGCCGATCGCCTGCATCTTCTGGCTCTTGGCGAACTGCTCCTCCAGCGATCGTTGCTCGGTGATGTCGACAGCATAGAGAATGGCGCGCTCATCCTCAAAGCCGCCGGAATCAGGCATCGCCGAAAGATAGACCCGGACGGAGCGCGGCTTTTCCCCTCTCAGCGTCACATCGACGGGCGGGATATCCGCCTCTCCGTTGAGCGAGCCCTCGAGACGCTGGCTCAACCGCTCGCCCGAATCTTCGGTCAAAGCGGAAACAACGGCCTCTTCGCCATCGGCGGCCGCATCGCCGAAGAGACGGCGGAAGGCGGCGTTGGAACGCTGAATCTTACGGCTCGCATCGAGCGATGCGATCGCCATGGGAGAGGAGTTGAAGAAGCGGGTGAAGCGCGCCTCCGCCCCCTCGCCGCCGGAGGCATCACTTCGCTCTCCAGGCGCGACGACGATCGCCCTGAGGGCCGGACGCCCGCTTGCATCTTCAACGGTTTTGAGCACGATCCGGGCCGGAAACACCCGTCCCTGCCGCGTCACGAGATCGAGATCAGTGGAAAGCGCCTGATCGCGCGGGAGCGCTGCGCAGCGCGACAGGAAATGCGATGCCGCAGTTTCGGGCAAAAAGTCCAAAAGAGGGATCCGGCAGGGATCGAAACCGGCGAGATCGATATCCAGCCAGTTGGCGAGCGTCGCATTGACGTAAGACAGGCGAAGATCGGCATCGGTCGCCAGGAATCCAGCAGGCGCCTTGTCTAGATAATCGATCGCATTTTGCAGCATGCGGAAGGAGCTTTCCTCCTCGCGCCGATCGCCCGTGATGTCGGCGATCTGCCATGCTTCCAGAACCCCGGCCGGGCCGCGGATCGGCCGAACGGACACCCGATACCAATGGGCTTGATCGCTCATCCCGTTAAGTGCGCGATTGAGACGAAGTTCGCGCTGGGCCGAGCCCCCGCCCCTTGCGATATTGGCGAGGCGATAGACGTCTTCCGCCGCTTCCGGGTGGCGGGCAAGAAGCTGTTCGAGCGAGTGGACCGGCCCGGCCGATATTCCGGTGATCCGGCCATAGGCGCTGTTGCTGTAGACGACGCGCCCCTTAACGTCGATGAACATCGCGCCCTGCCTGGCGCCATCAAGGAAGCTGCGCGCGGCCGCGCCCTCGTCGGCGCGTGAGCCGATCGAGACGAGGCCGAGCGCCAGGCCGAAAAGCGCGATAATCCCCACCACGCCCGCCAGAGCGAAGGTGACGATCAGCGCGAGCCCGCCATAGGCATGGCCGAACAGGGCGAGACCGGCAGCGATCAAGATCAGACAGCCGCCCAGAAGCAGCAGCCGGCGCACGCTGCCGGCGCGCTCCGTGCGATCGATCAGCGGCTTGTCGACCGTACCCGCTGTCTGGTTCATGTGTTTCGCCGCTCCGCCCGCCTGAAACATCCGACGATCGACTGGGACCGCCTGATGCGCTCAAATTCTGTCATAACGCGCCGATCGTGAGCGCCATCCGCCGGTTTTCTTAGGCTGCCAGGCCAATCTGTCCGAAAAGGACCTATCCAAGCCCGACCCGGCGCAACCCATTGTGAAGCATTCGACGCACTGTTGCGAGCCATGGCTTGACGCCGGTCTCGACCTGTTGCCCGAAAGTCGAGACTCACCGCCCGACAGACCCGACACGATATCCTTCATAGCGATCCGAAGCTGGTCCGACCCTTGCCTTTGGTCCACGCATCGTTCAACCGATATGGTGCGTTCGACGATATTGGATGTTCAACGAAGAGGCGTGGGCATGCCCGAATGGTTCGTATCCATCACCGGCGAGGCGTTGGCGCCGATCCTGTGGGTCGCCTTCGTGGCGGTGCTTGTCTGCGGGTTGGCGGTGCTGCTCATCGGGTTGTCGCGCAAGGCGACGGGACTGCGAGCGCTTTCAGCGGTGCGTGGCCGAGCCCCGCGCCTGTCCGTCGTCGACATGGCGCGGGTCGGCGACCGGCGGCAGCTTGTTCTGGTAAGACGCGACGAAGTCGAACATCTCATTCTCATCGGTGGCCAGAACGACCTTCTGGTCGAACCCAGTATCGTCCGAATCCCGGCCGTGGCCCGAGCCCGTGCCGAACGGGCGGGGCTCGACGTCGCCGAGGGAGAGCTCGCCCCGACCGAATCGCAAGCGCCACCCAGCGAAAGGCGCTTACCGGATGTGGCGAACATCCTGCGGCGCGGACGCGGATCCGACGTTGCGGAGCACGAAGCGGAGCCTGTCGCCGACAGAGAAACGCCGAGCCGTGACGGGGAACCCGGAGCACCAGGCCCGGCGCCAACGATCTCGGCGGCCGGCCCTGAGGAAGCAGAAGCCGCGCAAGACTTGCGGGACCGGATGAATCGATCCCAAGAGCGCAGCGAAACCGATGTGGCAGGTGCGACTGCGCCTGTCGAACCCGTCCCGGCGGGAGACGAAGGCCCGCAGGAGAAGCGGCCGACATCGGTGAAGAGCTTCGTGACCATGATCCAGGATCGCCAGTATCAGGGGCGGAAAGCGGTTGCGAGGGAACTGTCGGCAAGCCAGCCACCGGACGGGCCGGATGAGACGCTCCAGTCCACCAAGCCGGCTCCGAGCTTTCGTCCGCAGGCCTCCCATCAGGCGAGACCCGCAAGCCTCGAGAGCGCCTTGACGGCCAAGGCACCTCAGGGGCCGGAGACGGAGACGCCAGCGATTTCCGCCGACGGGCGCGAGGACGACGCCGTTCTCGGGCCCGCTCACGCCAATGACGACCGTTCCCGTCCCTTTGAGGCGCCGGAAATCGACGCCCAAACGACGCCAAGCGGTGAGAGCGAGGCTCCGGACGTCACCCTGTCCGCATCGGAAAGCTCGGCTTCGCAGCAGAACGTGCAGAAGCGCCGGCTGTCCTTAGAGGAAGAAATGCGCAAGCTCCTCGGCGAATTCAGCGCCGGCACCGACGATCGGATCGGTCGCAGCTAAAGAAAAATGCTTCGCAATCGACGATTTCGTCGCAGCTCGGGGACGAGTCCGGCTGCGAAGGATTCAGAGCTCGACTTCGCGGTGCTTGATCAGCCGCTCGGCCTCTTGGAGTTCGGCCTCGCTATTGGCGTTGAAAAACGGATCGATCGGCGTTTTCGTCCAAGAAACGGAAGCATTCGGATAGCGATCGACGAACTGGCCGACCTTGCGAAGCCCCTCCTCGAGGAGAGCGTCCCGCAGCGCGCCTGCCAGATCGACACGCCAAAGCCCAACCACGGGATGACGCTGGCCACCGGAGGCCGCAAGCACGATCGACGCGTCGCAATCGTCAGCCGCCTGCCTCAGGCACAGGGCGAGATCGGGGGGCAAAAAGGGACAATCGCCCGGCGTGATCAGAACGTAACCCGTGCCTCGACTCTGCGCGCCCGCCCATTCGAGCGCCGCCAGGATACCCGCTAGCGGCCCTGGGTTGTCCGGAACACTGTCGCCGACGACCGTCAATGCAAAGTCAGAAAAGCGAGCCGGATCGCCATTGGCATTGAGAAGGATCGGCGCGCATTGGGGCTGAAGCCGCTCGATCACATGGGACAGCAAAGGGCGCCCGGCAAGCAGACGCAAAGGCTTGTCGCCGCCGCCCATGCGCCGTGCCAGGCCACCGGCAAGGATTGCGCCCGGCACTCGATCCTGGTCTTGCATTCTCGTCGAAATTCTCCACCAAAGATCCCGCTGACGGGGCCGCATCACCAGTGACGACGATCGCTCCCGCCCCCAAGTCCCGCGGGGGCGTCACGGCTCTCGTCCCGCCAAGCAAGTCTCATACGGGGTTCGGCTGTTTCAGACTCATCCCGTATCAAAGCCCGCGCGGCGTTTGACCGTCTTGGAAATCCGTATCGCGAAGCGATCAAACGGATTTAGTATGAGTCGTCGTTACACCGCACTGATACGAGGTTGATAACGCCGCAAACGTTCCAGCGATGAGATGAAACTGGTGATGGCGCTCGCCCCCAAGGTTAAGCAGGATAATCGAGACGGTCGATCTGTCGGCTCATCCATTAGGTCAATGCTATCACCCCTCAAAGCCTGGAGAGACCATGAGTGAACCGCTGATCCACTCTTACGACGACGGCATGAGCGGCATTTTCCGCTCCAACGTCGTTCATGTGCTCAATCTTTCCGGCCTGTCCGCCGACGCTGCGACGGAGAGGTTGGAAGAGACCCTTGTCCGTCTCGCCATCGGAGACCGTGTCGAAGCCTCGAACCTTCCAGCGATCGAGGCCGCCTCATTCGAACCGCTTCTCGCCGAATTTCACTGCCGTGTGGAACGATGGCTGAATGACAGCTCGGCAATCATCCTTAAAACCAGCAACTGATACGGGATTCGGCTGATTCAGACTCATCCCGCATCAAAGCCCGCGCGGCGTTTGAGCGTCTTGGAAATCCGTATCGCGAAGCGATCAAACGGATTTCTTATGACGGCCCAAGCCGGTGCAAGCTTATAGACCGATCCCCGCCGCTTCGGCAGGAGCTTTGGTTAAGCGCAACGCCGCCATGTCCGGTCAGCCGCCAACGACATCAGACGAACAGATCGACCAGTTCGAACCGATCCACATCGACGATCCCCTTATCGGAAATCCGCAACGAGGGGATGACGACCAGGGCGAGCAAGGAGTGCTGCATATAGGCGTTGTTGAGCTTGCAGCCCGCCGCACCCATCGCCGCGATCAGCCGATCCGCCTTTTCGGCGACGATCTCGGCGCGCTCATTCGACATCAGGCCGGCGATCGGCATTTCGATCAGGGCCTTTTCCTCGCCATCGGCAAAGAAGACGACCCCGCCGCCAACATCGCCCAGGCGATTGGCCGCGAGCGCCATATCCGCCTCGCTCGTTCCGACGACGATCATGTGATGGCTGTCATGGGCGACGGTGGAGGCCATGGCGCAGCATCCCCGATAACCGAAGCCGGAGACGAAACCATTGGTGACATCGCCGCTCGCCCGGTGCCGCTCGACCAGCGCGATGCGGCAGACATCGCTCGAAGGATCGGGCCAGGCGACGCCGTCGCGCACGGGCACCGATGTGGTCAGCGCCTTGGTCGGCGCCTGATTTTCGACGACGCCGATGACGCGGACCTCCGCCGTCTCCCCGGCCCCGCTTGGCGCCGGCGTCATAAAGTCTTCTGCGGTGAGTTCACGTCCGAGCTTGACCGTGTCCACCGCCTCTTTCGGATAGGGATAGGCCGGCATATCGGCGACAAGCCGACCGCCCTCGGCGAGCTTCACACCGCGCCCAAAGACGGCGTCGATCGTGAGTTCGGCGAGATTGGACACGAGGAGAAAATCCGCTCTTCGGCCCGGCGTCACCGATCCGATCTCGCGCTCCAGCTTGAAATGTTCGGCGGTGTTGATCGTCGCCATCTGGATCGCCGTCAACGGCCTCAAGCCCTGGCTAATCGCGTGACGCACGACTCGGTCCATGTGGCCGTCCCGCACCAGCGTTCCCGAATGGCAGTCGTCGGTGCAAAGGATGAAGTGGCGCGAATCGAGGCCCATTTCGGTGATCGCCCGCACCTGCGTCGCCACATCGTACCAGGCCGAGCCGAGCCGCAGCATCGCCTTCATGCCCTGGCGCACCCGCGCCGCCGCATCCTCCATGCGCGTGCCTTCGTGGTCGTCCTCGGGTCCGCCAGCCACATAACCGTGGAAGGGAAGCCCCAGATCGGGCGAGGCATAATGGCCGCCGACGGTCTTGTTCGCCGCGCGGGTCGCGGCGATCTCCCCGACCATCACCGGGTCATTCGCCGCGACGCCCGGGAAATTCATAACCTCGCCAAGCCCGATGATCGCCGGCCAGCCCATCGCCTCGGCGACGTCGTCCGGCCCGAGCACGGCCCCCCCTTCTTCCAGCCCAGGCGCCGAGGGCACACAGGACGGCATCTGGACCCAGACATTGAGCGGCTGGGCAACCGCCTCGTCATGCATCAGGCGAACACCCTGCAAGCCGAGCACATTGGCGATCTCATGGGGGTCGATGAACATGGAGGTCGTGCCATGGGGAATGACGGCGCGGCAGAATTCGGTGACCGTCACCATGCCGCTTTCCACATGCATATGGGCGTCGCAGAGACCTGGCACGATATAGCGTCCTTCGGCCTCGACGACCTGTGTCTCAGGGCCGATCGCGTGAGAGGCATCCGGCCCGCAATAGGCAAAGCGACCGGCGGTGACCGCGATGTCCGTGTCCGGAATGATCTCGCCGGAATGGACATTCACCCAGCGCCCGCCGCGCACCACGAGATCGGCCTTTCTCCGGCCCATCGCCACATCGACGAGCTGCCCTGCGACCGCCTCGAACGGCGCCACCCTCGTAACCATCGATCGGCCTCCAGACTGCTTTGTTGAAATCGGTGCCGGTCACGCCGGCCCTTGTGCGCCGCATCGAACATCAGCCGCTCCATTCCGTGCAAGCGCTATTTCGCCTTGCGGAGGGTCTTTCGACGCGCGGATTGTCATTCGGCCGGCGCCTTCTCGGACGCTTCGGCGGGTGCCTTTTCGGAGGAAGGCGTCTGCCGGGCTTCCAGCTTTGCGACGCGGCGGCGGCGAGCGGCGCGGCGAAGGGCCCTGAGGCGGACGCGGATCCATTGCCCCACATCCTCGACCGTTTCGACCTGATCCTCGTAGAGCTCCGCCAAGGCCTGCTTGAACTCGGCATAGCCGAAGCGGGCTTCGCCCTCGATCTGGCGCATGACGATCATCCAAGCCGGCGAGACGAGGAGCGAGACGGCGGTGACGGCGAGCGCCAGACGATAGACGTCGAGGCCGATGGCACCCGAGGCGAAAGCGGCGGCGGCGAGGACGAAGGAGAATTCGCCGATCTGGGCCATGGCAAGGCCTGCTTCCATGGCCGTCGTGTGCTTCAGCCCCGCCAAGCGAATGAGAAGGACGTTCCAGACCGTCTTGGCGACGATCACGACGAAGCTCGCCACGGCGACCAGCACCCAGTTCTCGACGATGTAATCGATATCGATGAGAAGGCCGATGGAGAGGAAGAAGACGACAAGCAGGATCGATTGGATCGGCTCGACCACATGGATGACCGGCGAGCGCAGGGTCGAGGCGCCGACGACGAGGCCCGCGATGAAGGCGCCATAGGCCGGCGACAGGCCGATGAAGCCGGAGATCGCGGCCGCCGCAAAGCAGAAGCCGAGCGAGCCGAGCGCCAGCATCTCCACATTGTCCTCGACCGCCGGCGCGAAAGCGGGCTTCAGCTTGGGGCGCCGGCCGAGATACCAGAGGAGACCGGCCAGAACCGCCACGGCGACGCCGATCTTGATGGTTAGCCCCACCCAGCCGATCTCGCCCTCCCCGCCGAGCGATGTCGCGACGATCAACATGGGGACGACGGCAAGGTCCTGGGCGATCAAGACGGCGACCGCGATCCGCCCGGATTCGGAGCGTAGCTCGCCAATATCGTCGAGCATCTTCATGGCGACGACGGTCGAGGACAGCGCAATGATGAAGCCGAGAATGAGGGCTTCGGCGAGCGTCGCCTCGGAAATCGCCATCAGGCCAAAGGTGATCGCCATGGAGGCCGCGAGCTGGCCGAAGGCGATCTGCACCGCTGGCTTGAGGGCCGCGACGAAGGCCTTCAGCGACAATTCCATGCCGATGAAGAAGAGCAGCATCAGGACGCCGAGTTCGGCGAGCATGGTGATGTTCTCGTTCGACGATGCCACGAGACCGAAGCCGGAGGGGCCGAGCAGCACGCCCGCCAAGATGAAACCGACGAGTGGTGGCTGCTTGAGGCGCATCAGAAGGAGGCCCACCGACACCGCGAGCACGATGACCAAGGCGATTTCGATGAGACCCGTTTCATGGGCCCGGGCTGCTGCGTGTTCCATCGATCCGCGTTCCGCATTCTCCGTCGCACGCCGCAACGTCTAAGGGCAGAACATAGCCAGGAAAAGGCAACGCGGCCGGCGCCGGGGGAGGAATGTCGCCCGCTTCGAGACGAAAGCGCCGTCCTGAGACCGCCATCTTTACGAGCTGTCGGCCGCTTACCATATCCCTTGCGAAACCAATCCTTTGAAAGGACAGACCCTTCGCATGAGCGCCGACTCCCACCACGCCGCCGATCGACTCCGGCGCTTGCGACGCATCAGCCGCGTCGCGCGCCTGATGGACACGGCCATCCGCGTACCCGGCACCGGAATACGCTTCGGCGCCGATTCGGTCGTCGGCCTCATTCCCGGCATCGGCGATGCGGGCGGCGCCGTCATCGCGCTCTGGATTGTCAACGAGGCTCGCCGCCTCGGAATGCCCAATGCCAAGATCGCCAAGATGCTCGGCAATGTCGGCATTGATGTCGCCGTCGGCTCCGTGCCGCTTCTCGGCGACATCTTCGACGTGGTCTTCAAGGCCAATCGCCGCAATCTCGACCTCATTCTCGACCATTTCGGCGAGGAGCATTTGATGGCGGAGGTCGACGCCGACAGACCGATGAAGGACATCACGCCGAAGCGTTCGCGCTGACCGCTTGGGCAGACATCCGCTCTGCATATCTTGGCGGCCGATGCCGTCGTCGAACTGTCATGAAGGCGTGAGACCGTCTGGCCGATCTTAATCCCTGATCGATGGGCCGGCATGACATGAAAAATGCGCAGAACGACGGCGTCGGGCCGAATGGCGAGGCCGCCAAAGAGGCTGCGCCACAAGGCTCGGCCGGCGAAGTCTTCGCCGCGTTCCTCAAGCTCGGCTTCACAGCCTTTGGCGGCCCGGTCGCCCATCTCGGCTATTTCCGCGACGAATTCGTCCAGCGCCGCCGCTGGTTTTCCGATGGTGCCTATGGCGAGCTCGTCGCGCTCTGCCAGTTCCTCCCCGGCCCGGCCTCCAGCCAGGTCGGCTTTGCCATCGGCCTGTCGCGCGCGGGTTTTCTCGGCGCACTCGCGGCCTGGACGGCCTTCACCCTCCCCTCGGCCATCGCGCTCGTTCTCTTCGCCTTCGGCGTCGCGGGCTTCACCGACGGCATCGGCGCTGACATCGTCGCGGGGCTGAAGATCGCGGCCGTCGCCGTCGTCGCCCAGGCGCTTCTCGGCATGGCGCGAAGCCTTGCGCCCGACGCAGAGCGGGCGGCGATCGCCGCCGCCGTCATCGCGATCCTCGCCATACTGCCGGGCTCGCTCGGTCAGATCGCCGCGATCCTCGCCGGGGGCGTTGCGGGTCTCGCGCTTCTCAAACCCAGCGCCGCGCCCAGCGAGACGGGGCTGCGCTTTTCGATCGGGCGCATCACCTCGATCACCTGCTTAACGGCTTTCGCCGCGCTATTGGTGCTCCTCCCCCTTCTGGCTTTGGGCGAGCGTTCGGTGCTCGACTTCCTCGACGGCGTCTATCGCTCCGGCGCCCTCGTCTTTGGCGGCGGGCATGTGGTGCTGCCGCTCCTGCAGGCCGAGACCGTTTCGCCCGGCTACATGAGCGAAACCACCTTTCTCGCCGGCTATGGCGCGGCGCAGGCCGTGCCCGGCCCGCTCTTCACCTTCGCGGCCTATCTCGGCGCGGTGGCCGGCGGCCTGCCGCTCGCCCTCGGCGCGCTTATCGCGGTCTTTCTGCCGGGCATGCTGCTTCTCGTCGGCGTGCTGCCGTTCTGGGCTAAGCTCTCGAGCCTGCCGCACCTGCGCTCCGCTCTCTCGGGCACCAACGCTGCCGTGGTCGGCGTCCTCGCCGCCGCCTTCTATGAGCCGGTCTTCGTCTCTGGCATCAAGGATCTGAACGACTTCGCGCTGGCGAGCGCTGCCTTCGTCGCCCTCGTCGTCTGGAAGGCCCCGCCCTGGGCCGTCGTCCTCCTCGCCGGCCTCGGCGGTCTTCTCGTCGCCTGAGCCGGCCGGACCCTCACCAGCGCCGCGTCCGCCGCAGATAGGCCTCCGCCTCCGCGCCGAAGGCTACGCGCAAGGACGCCTCCTCGTCGCGAATGAACCGGGCGGTGATGACGAAAGGAAACAAAAGCGCCAAGGCCAACGCGCTCATGGCCCCGAGCCAAAAGGCGATGCCGATCAGAACCAGCGCCATGCCCGTATAGATCGGATTGCGATTGACCCGAAACGGCCCCTCGACGATGAGGCTCGTCGGCCGCTCGCCCGGCTCAATCGAGGTCTTCTTCCGCGAAAACCAGACCGCAGCCCAGGCTGCGAGCAAGAAGCCAGCCAAGCTCAAGACAACACCGATCGCAGCGGCAAGGCTCGAAGCGAAATCGACGACCGGCAAAACCTGCGCGAGCCCCCAACCAGCCAGCGCAAAGCCAGCGGCCCAGATCGGCGGGAGGTCGGGAAAGCGTTCACGAAGGGCCATGGGGTGCCTTGGTGGGTGGTTTCGATTGTCCGTAGATCATACGCGAAAGGATGAGCGTTCATCTGCTTTGCGCCCTAATCGGTCATCCAATGGCGAAGAGATCAATGCCGAAAACCGCAATTCGATCGGATTGGTGGGGATCTCCTCCGAACCAAAGAGCAGGCTCGCCCCGCGCTCGAGAACACTGCGATCAACTTCGCAGGTGACGAGCGTCGCATCAGAATGCAATCGCAGTATGTAAGCACACTGAGGGACGGCGTCTAACTCGTGTGGAGGGGATTCAAAGCGTGCTCAAGTATGTCTGTAATGTGATGGCCTCAATGGGGCCGAGTGCTATCGACCTCTATGAGTGGAAGCGCGCGGACGTGCTCAAAAAACGGTTAAGTAATAAGCCACTCTGGTCGCATCTCGCGACGTCGGTAGGCATCCTTCCGTTTACCGGGATCCGGCTGGCACATGCTGTCGTAAAGGCTGACTATCTGATCAAGCGCAATTTTGCGTTGCCGAGCCTAGGCTTCATACTCCAGATGGACCGGATCATCGACTTTGGATCGTCAGCGAACATCAAGTTAATGCCAGGTGCCTCGTCGATCCTCGCCGACGTCACCCAAAGCAGCCTTGCTGGACGCGTCGGGCAAGGCCTTTCGATCCTTTTTGCCGAGGCGAGGGGATACAATTTTCTCGGCCACCTCGGTTCGGACCCAACCGTTTTGGCCTATCTTGCGGCGACAGGGTCCGAGAGGGTGGCTGATTTCCTGTTCGAGCATGAGGACAGCAGCCGGATGATTCTGGAATCAAAGGCGAGTTTCACGCTCGAGGACAATGTCTGCACACCGATCAAGCGAACTCTCAAAAGGGCGCTGTCTGAACAGGTCATCCCATGGTTGGGGGCCGTCACCCCAACGCCGAGCAAAGGCTATGCTGCCTATTCCTGCCTCCGCGAAACTGGCAATTCGACGCGCTCCGCTATCGTCTTCGTCGACCCTCCCGGAAAGGAGGATGATGGACCACAAGTTCACCTTCCCAAGGATTGGGTGCGGCGACAGAATTATGCAGCTTGGTTGCGCGTGATGGGGCTGCACGACGCCTCAAATCGGTTGAAGAGCAATCGTGATACGGAAATAACCGGTGGGCCGTCCGATGTCTTGATGCCTGTCGTCGCCATTGACGGCAGGCGATACGGCATTCTGCGATTGTCCGAACCATCGATCAATCTGATTGAGATGAGCTTCGTGATCGGGATCGAGGTCGGCGCACTGCGTGCCATTAGCGACTCTATTGCAGGCGAACCAAAGGCGCTAATCGAATATCAACCATATCGCCGCGAAGAGCGAGAACAGGCCGAACCTTTGAGTATCCTTTCGGACGGCACGCTCTTCGGCCTAATTCGGCGCAAACGTGTCGAACGGATCGAGGTGTTCCGTCTCTGACGAAGGGCAACAGAACAAGCCTCGCAGCGCTGCGATCGTATCGCACCCTGATCGTGGGTATGGCGGGAGCCGAAGAGCGATCGCCACAATTCCAGTCCAGAAGCTGGCGTTCCGCTTCCGGCCCTTCCACGCCCCCCTCACTCCAACACCTCCGCCCCATCCCACTCCGCCGCCTTCGCCACATCGAACACCACATGGGCCGTATCGGAGCCAAGCTCGTAGCGGCCGGTTTCGAAGCCGAGATGGCGGGCCATGCGCATCATGCCGGTGTTTTCGCGAAGGACCTCGCCATAGACTTCCCTGAGGCCCCGCCTTGCAGCGTAAGCGAGGATGGCGCGCATGAGGCCGTAGCCGAGGCCTTGGCCTTTCATGTCTGAGCGAACGAGGACGGCATATTCGGCCTTCTCGTTTTCTGGGTCCGAGACGACGCGCACGACGCCATAGATCGTGCCCATGCCATAGGCCGAGCCCGGATCGGTGGCGACGAAGGCCATTTCGCGGTCGTAGTCGATCTGGGTGAAGCGGGCGGCCGTCTGGTGCGGAAACACCTTCATCGGCCCCATGAAGCGCAGGCGCAGATCCTCGGGCGTGCAGCGCGAGACCATTTCGGCGAGCGCGATCTCGTCCTCCGGGCGGATCGCGCGCAAGAGAAAGCGGCGCTCGTCCTTCAGCGTGATTTCGCGTTCCAGCTCGTGGGGATAGGGATGGATCGCCAGACGGTCGCGACCGGGCGCGCAAGGGCGGACAGCAACGCGCGCATCGAGCGCGACGACCCCCTCGCTCGTCGCCAGGAAGGGATTGATGTCGAGCTCGGTGATCTCGGGCAGATGAACGATCATCTCCGACAGGCGCACCAGCACATCCTCGATCGTGCCAGGCGCGGCGGCCGGCACGTCGCGATAGCCGGCGAGGAGTTTCGAGACCCGCGTGCGATCGATCATCCGGCGTGCCAGGACGGAGTTGAGCGGCGGCAGGCCGATGGTCCGGTCGTTGATGACCTCCGCCGCCTTGCCGCCTCGGCCGAAGAGAAGCACCGGGCCGAAGGTGACGTCGGTCGCAATCCCGGCGATCAGCTCATGGGCATCGCGCATGTCGACGAGGCGCTGGACAGTGAAGCCCTCGATATCGGCGTCGGGAAAGGCCGCGGAAATCCGGGCGAGCATCGTCTCGGCCGCCTCGCGCACCTCCTCGGCGCTGCGAAGGCCGAGCCGAACCCCGCCCACATCGGATTTATGGCTGATATCCTTCGACAGGATCTTGAGAGCCACCGGATGGTCGATCGCCTCGAAGCGCTCGGCGGCTTCCTGCGGGGTTGCCGCGCGGAAGGTCTCGACGATCGGAATGCCGAAGAGGGACAGAAGCTCCTTGCCCTCCGGCTCGGTCATCACCGTGCGCCCTTCGGCGAGAACGGCCGCGATCATGTCATGGGCGGCCTTGATCGCATGATGCGAGATCGCGACGCCCGCCGCCGGCGTCTCCATGAGATTTTCCTGGTTCCGCCGATAACGCACCAGATGCATGAAGGCGCGGATCGCCTTGGTGGGGCTCTCGAATGTGGCGATCCGGTTGTCGGCGAAAAGGTCGCGGGCCGTCTGAACGCCGCGCCCGCCGAGCCAGTTGGTCAAGACCGGCGCGCCGCGATGGCGCCCCGCCACGTCGACGATCGCCTGGGCGACCTCATGGGGATCGGTGATGGCGGAGGGGCAGAAGATGGCGAGCGTCGCGTCGTCGCTTTTGCGGGAGAGAAGCGTTTCCAGCGTTTTGGCATAGCGCTCGCCCGGCGCGTCGCCGATGATATCGACTGGATTGGCCCGCGACCAGTTGGCGGGAAGAAACGCGTCCAGCGCCTCGATCGCCTCTGGCTCCAGATCAGACAGCCGGCCGCCAAAGGCGTCCAGCGCATCGACCGCCATGACGCCGGCGCCGCCGCCATTGGTGACGATGGTCAGCCCGTCGCCGCGAATGCGCACGCCGGTGGCCAGCGTCGCCGCCGCCTCGAACATTTCCTCGAGCTTCGAGACCCGTAGGAGCCCCGCCCGGGCAAAGGCCGCGTCATAGACGACGTCGGAGCCGGCAAGCGCGCCCGTATGGCTAAGGGCGGCTTTCGCACCGGCGGCCGAGCGGCCGGATTTGATGACGATGACCGGCTTGGCACGCGCCGCGGTGCGCGCCGCCGACATGAATTTCTTCGCGTGGGTGATGTTCTCAACGTAAAGAAAGATCGCCCGTGTCGTCCGGTCGGTCGACAGATAGTCGAGAAGATCGCCGAAATCGACGTCGCTCATATCCCCGAGCGAGATCACATGGGAAAAGCCGATGCCGCGCTCGGAGGCCCAATCCAGCATAGCGGTCACGATCGCCCCGGATTGGGAGACGAGCGCGATGTCGCCCTTTTCGGGCGTCACATGGGCAAAGCTCGCATTGATGCCGGCATGGGGCGAGATCAGCCCGATGCAGTTCGGCCCGACGATCCGCATCAAATGGGGTCGCGCCGCATCGAGCATCGCCTGATGCAATTCATGGCCGCTTTCGACCTCGCCAAAGCCTGCGGTGATGACGACGGCGGCGCGGCAGCCCTTTTCGCCGAGTTCGGCGATAATTGCGGGAACGCCGGGCGCCGGTGTCGCGATCACGGCCAGGTCTGGCGTCGTCGGCAGATCAGCCACCGAGCGATAGTTCAAGGTCGAGCGGATCGCGGTCTCATGGGGGTTCACCGGCATGACCGGCCCTTTGAACCCTGAGGTGAAGAGATTGTCGGCGACGACCGCGCCCACCGAATGGGGCCGATTGCTAGCGCCGATCAGCGCGATCGACTTCGGGCGGAACAGGGCGTCGAAATTGCGGATGCTCATAAAGGTCTCGCCTGTCTCTGCGATCGGAACTCTGCGCTTCTCTTCCTCCCCGAGCCAGCGCCTTTTGTCATTGCAACTTAGCGCCATCGCGCGACGGAACAATGATCGAGGTCATGGCGCTCGGCCTTTTCAGAGCCAGCCATGAAAAGGTTCACGGGCGCCCAAGCCAGGCCATATAAGAGGCGTAACGCAAGTCTCGACGATCCGGATGCTTCATGACAGCGCAGCCCCCCGTCCCCGACAGCTTCTTCTCGATCCATCGGCATGGCTTTGCCCGGATCGCCGTCGCAACGCCGTCGGCCCGCAATGGCGACCCGGCGGGCAATGGCAGGGCGATCGAGGCGCAGGCGCGGGAGGCTTCCCAGCGCGACGTGGATGTGGTCGTCTTTCCCGAACTCTCTCTCACCGGCTATGCCAATGACGACCTCCATCTTCAGGAGGCGACGCTTCTCGCGACGCTTGCCGGGATCGAGTCGATCCGCGCTGCCAGTGAAGACCTTAAGCCGGTCCTCCTGATCGGCGCCGCGCTCAGCCGCAATGGCCGGCTCTACAATTGCGCCGTTGCGATCCATCGCGGCCGCATTCTCGGCGTCGTGCCGAAGATCTATCTGCCGAACTATCGGGAATATTACGAGAAGCGCTGGTTTGCCTCGGGCGATGGCACCGACGGCTTAACGATCGAGATCGGCGGAGAGACCGTGCCCTTCGGCCCGGACCTTCTCTTTGCCGCCAGCGACCGGCCGGGCTTCGTCGTCCATATCGAGATCTGTGAGGATTATTGGGCGCCCTTCCCGCCCTCGATCGATGGTGCCCTCGCCGGCGCGACGGTGCTTTGCAACCTGTCAGCCTCCAACATCACCATCGGCAAGAGCCACGACCGCCATCTTCTGTCTGCCTCCCAATCCATGCGCTGTCTCGGCGTCTATGCCTATTCGGCGGCCGGCCATGGCGAGAGCACGACCGATCTCGCCTGGGACGGCCAGGGGGAGATCTACGAGCTTGGCGATCTCCTCGCCGAATCCGAGCGCTTTTCGCGTGGGGGCGAGCTTCTGATCGCCGATGTCGACTGCAACCGGGTTCTCCAAGAGCGCATGCGCATGCCGACCTTCAACGATGCGGCGGCGCGGCGCGGCCATCCCGAGACGCGCTTCCGGCGCATCGCCTTCGAACAGGGTTTGGCGTCCGGCGATATCGGTTTTCATCGCCCGATCCGGCGCTTTCCCTTCGTGCCGAACACGCCCGAGCGGCTCGACCAGGACTGCTATGAGGCCTTCAACATCCAGGTGGACGCGCTCGTCACCCGCTTTGAGGCAACGCCGGGCGACACGATGGTCATCGGCATTTCGGGCGGCCTCGATTCGACCCATGCCTTGATCGTCGCGGCGAAAGCCTGCGACCGGATGGGCGTCTCGCGCAAGAACATTCTCGGCTTCACCATGCCGGGCTTTGCGACCGGCGATGCGACGAAATCCAATGCCTGGAAGCTGATGGAGGCCATGGGGATTTCGGCCGCCGAGATCGATATCCGCCCGGCGGCGCGCCAGATGCTGTCCGACATGGGCCATCCTTTCGCCGATGGCGAGCCGGTCTATGACATCACCTTCGAAAACGTCCAGGCGGGGCTGCGCACCGACTATCTCTTCCGCCTCGCCAATCAGCGGAACGGCTTCGTCATCGGCACGGGAGACCTGTCGGAGCTCGCGCTCGGCTGGTGTACTTATGGCGTCGGCGACCAGATGAGCCATTACGCCGTCAATAGCGGCGTTCCGAAGACGCTGATCCAATATCTCATCCGCTGGTGCGTCACCTCCGGCCAGTTCGACGAGACGACCGACGCCGTCCTCACCGCCATTCTGGACACGGAGATCTCCCCCGAACTTGTGCCGGCGGACGCCCAAGGCGGCCTTCAAAGCACGGAAGAGAAGATCGGCCCTTACGAGCTCAACGACTTCTTCCTCTTCCACATCCTGCGCTACGGCTTCGCCCCCTCCAAGGTCGCCTTCCTCGCCCATCAAGCCTGGCGGGACAAGACAACGGGCCGCTGGCCGATCGGCTTTCCAGACGCGAAGAAGCGCGAATACGACCTCGATACGATCACATTCTGGCTCGAGAAATTCCTCTTCCGCTTCTTCCAGACCTCGCAATTCAAACGCTCGGCGATCCCCAACGGCCCCAAGGTCTCGGCCGGCGGCAGCCTGTCGCCCAGAGGCGACTGGCGCGCGCCGTCGGATTCCAGCGCGGCCGCGTGGATCAAGGAATTGCGGGCAGCGATGGGGCGGGGGTGAGACGAGGAGAGGCGCAAAGAGAGTATTCGATGCAGATCGCGCAGATGGTCGACCGGTAGTAACCGGCTCATGAAACACACCGCTGCCCCGCCATGGCCGTGGCTGATCCTGGACATGCGTCGTTCTGTCAACCGATGTTCGTGGCGCCGGGACGGACTCTTAAGCCAGAACGAGCCCTCATTTCGCCAAGGCGGATCGATTGTCCGTGGCTGCCTAAAAAAGAACCATCCGCATCAATCCAACTGATGCAGGCGCTTCTGTGTAGGCCTGAATGTCATTCCATCTTTGGTCAGGACGTTCCGATGTGACGGAACCCCTGAGTATGAAGGAGTAAATGGAAATGACGACGTCCGATACGCTCATCGTCAACAGCCCAGCCCGAGCGGCAGCCTCCGATGCCGGAATGCAGGCAACGCTTTTGAACAAGGTGTCATGGGGTGCGATCTTCGCCGGCGTGACGATCGCGCTTGTGACACAGGTGATCTTGACGCTTCTGGGTGCCGGGATCGGCATCGCGGCAATTGATCCGACCGGATCTGCTTCAAGTAACCCGTCCGCCACGGGCTTTTCGATCGGCGCGGCCGTATGGACGGTCGCATCCGCGCTGATCTCCGCCTTTGCTGGTGGCTACATCGCTGCGCGCATGTCCGGCCGCGCCGACCGACTGGCTGCGGGCTTGCATGGCTTGACGACCTGGGCCTTTACGACGTTGCTCGTTCTTTATCTCCTGACGACGACCGTGGGCTCGCTCGTCGGCGGAGCCATCGGCGGCGTCACATCCGCTGTCGGCAACCTTGGCCAGAGTGCCATCCAGTCGGCGGCCCCTGCCCTCGCCAATGCCAATCCGCTCGATGCGATCCGCGAACAGGTCCGCTCCACCGGCACCGATCCTGAAGCGCTTCAGGCAAGGGCGGTGGATGCCATTCGATCCGTCGTAACGGCGGGCGAAGACGGCGCGGAGCAGGCACGCAATCAGGCCGCACAGGCTCTTGCGGAAGCGCGTGGCATCCCTGTCGATCAGGCACGCCAACAGGTGACCCAGATGGAGCAGCAGTACCAGGACGCCGTCCAGTCCGCGAAACAGACCGCGACCGAGGCAGCCGAAGCCACGGCGTCCGTCATCTCGACGGGCTCTTTGCTGGCCGCTCTAGGCCTCGTGCTCGGCGCCGGAGCCGGCTTCCTTGGCGGTCGCAGCGGCGCCGTTCCGGTTCGCTACAGCGCACGCGGCTACTAAAACTTCGCTTCAAATAGCGTGTCGTCTTGGCTCGGCGGTCTGGCTACCAGATCGCCGAGCCTCGTTTCTGGCCCAAGGGTCGAAGGCCCCCATTTCCATAGCCGACCAAGGGAGTTGGGCCGGCCGGATTTCAGCCCTCACTATACAAATGCTACGAAGGAACACGAAGTCATGGACGCGATCAGCGTCGGGGCGGCCGTGGAACGCCGCCAATTGCAGCAGATCATCGCAGGTCTCGACGAGGGTGTCATTCTCATTGACCCCGATCAGACGATTAGCTGGGCAAACGAGGCTGCGCTTCTGATGCATGGTGTCTCATCCGTCGACGACCTCGGAAAGACCGTCGATGGATACCGCGACCGCTTCCGGCTTCGCTACCGCAACAACCATACTGTCGTCGACGGCGCTTACCCGGCCGACCGGGTCGTTGCGGGCGAAATCTTCGCCGATGTCATCGTGGAAGTCTCGCGAGCAGGCGTCGACGAACCGGAATGGGTCCACAGGGTCCGCAGCCTCGTCCTGACCGATGCGGAAGATGCACCGGACTGCCTCGTCCTCGTCATCACCGATGCGACGGACGAAATCCAAGCGGTTGATCGCTTCGAACGAGCCTTCAATGCGAATCCCGCTCCCGCCCTGATCTGCCGCATTTCCGACCTGCGCTACATTCGAGCAAACCAAGGGTTTCTCGATATGACCGGCTATTCGCGCGAGAACATCATCGGCCGTTCGGTCTACGACCTCGATGTGATGGAGGCGGCCGAGAAGCGCGATCTCGGTAAGCAGCGCCTCGCCGATTGGGCGACGGTCCCCCAGATGGAGGCCTGCCTGCAATTGCCCGAAGGCGAGTCGAAACTCGTCATCGTAGCCGGCCAGCCGATCGAGATCGGCGATGAAAAATGCATGCTCTTCACATTTGCCGATCTCGAACCGCGCCGAAAGGCTGAGAGCGCTATTCGAAACAGCGAGGAGAAGTTCGCCAAGACGTTTCGTCTTGCCCCGGTGCCGATGAAGATCACGACGCTGGACGGCTTTCGCATTCTCGATGTTAATGACGCGTTCTTGAAGGATACCGGTTGGTCCGTGGAGGAAGTCATCGGGCGCAGTCCCGCCGAGATCGAACTCTGGGATACATCCGAAACGCGCCGCAAATTGGAGAAGGAACTCGTCGAGACGGGCGGCTTTCGCGGCTACGAAGCAAAGCTCAAATCGAAGGATGGTACGATCCACGACTGTCTCGTATCCGCCGAGACCGTGGTGATCGGTGGCGAGACCTGCGTGCTCGACGTCTTCCAGGATATAACGCGGCGAAAGACGTCCGAGACTGAACTCGTCAACGCCATCGAGGCCGTGATGAGCGACACGAAGTGGTTCAGCCGGAACGTGATGGACAAGCTCGCCAATATGCGTTCTCCGCAGCCGGACGGAAAGACGAAGGCCGGTCTGTCGGATCTTACAGCCAAGGAACGCGAGGTTCTGAGTTACGTATCTCTGGGGCTCGCCGACGCGGAAATCGCCGATCGGCTCTGTCTCGCCAAAAGCACGATCCGCAATCACGTCGCCCGGATCTACGGCAAGATCGATGTGCATCGACGCAGCGAAGCTATCGTCTGGGCTCGCGAGCGAGGAATTGACGGTCCGGACCCAGAACGCCAGCGAGGAGCGAAAAGGCGATAGGCTCGCCCTCACCCGCAGCACTCGATGAGACGAGGCTTGCCGCGCGAAAGATGCAAAAAGAACGATTGGCATCTGTGTGCCTGATGCAAACAAACCTACGCGAAGACTGTTCAGATCATATCTTTGAAAGCATGCGAGCAAGTAAGCCCATCTCCTCGGGGCGCTGCTCGATCAAGCTTAGGAGATGAAAATGGACAAGAATCGCATGGAAGGAAAGAAGGACGAGATTGTCGGGTCGGTGAAGGAGGCAATCGGCAAGGTCACCGGAAATGAACGCGTCGAAGCAGAAGGCGCAGCCCAGAAGAACAAGGGCAAAGTGCAGGATAAAGTCGGTGAGGCCAAGGACGCCGTGCGCAAGGCTTTCGACTGATTCACCAGCAAATTGAAAATGAAAACGCCCGCCGGTCATGCGACCGGCGGGCGTTTTCGTAAGACGTCCATCCGAAAGGCGCCTAAAACGCCCCTCGCCAGCCTCAGCCGACGATTTCGGTCTCGGAGAACCAGTAGGCGATTTCCTCGGCGGCTGTTTCGGGGGCGTCGGAGCCGTGGACCGAATTCTCGCCGATCGACAGGGCATGCTCCTTGCGGATCGTGCCTTCGGCGGCGTTGGCCGGGTTGGTGGCGCCCATGATCTCGCGGTTGCGGGCGATCGCGTTCTCGCCCTGGAGAACCTGGACGACCGTCGGGCCGGACGACATGAAGTCGACGAGCTCGCCGAAGAAGGGACGCTCCTTGTGGACCGCGTAGAAGCCTTCGGCCTCGCGGCGGCTCATCCAGACGCGCTTGGAAGCGACGACGGTCAGGCCGCCCTCTTCCAGCATCTTGATGATGGCGCCGGTCAGGTTGCGCCGGGTCGCGTCCGGCTTGATCATCGAGAAGGTGCGTTCGATCGCCATCGTCCAAATCCTTAATTCGTGTGAGAACGGGAATTTGGCGCCCCTATAACGATGATGCGGCGCAGCGACAAGCACCGCCGGGCTCTGCGCTTGCCTTTCGCCGCGAGGATTGACCGTTGTCAGGCGGCCGCCGGCACCTTCCGCCCCTCGGCCTCGTAAAGATCGAGGCAGCGCTCGAACCATTCGGCGACTGGGTCGGCCTTGGGCAGGATCGAAAAGGCGGAGGCGACACGTGCCCATTGGAATGGCCCAAAGACGATGAAATCGGCAAAGAGCGGGGTCTCGCCGCCGATGAAGGAGCGAGAGCCGAGGAGCCCGCGCAATGGCTCCAGCGATTTCAGAAAGGCTTCGACATGGGCCTCCCGTCCCTCGACGATGGTTTCCAGCGGCTTGCCGATCGCCTTTTCGCGGCTTTGGCGGAAATAGGCCTGATCAGTGTCGCTCAGGATGTCGTGGATATCGAGGATCAGCATCTTGGCGAGCGCCGGATGGATCACCCGCTGGGACCAGCTCTCGACGAAGCGCGAGAGCTGGCGCCCGCCCTCCCCGCCAAAGAGCGTCGGCGCGCTCGGATAGGTCTCGTCGAGATATTCGGCGATCTTGAAGGAATCGGCGACGACCTTGTCACCGTCGCGAATGACCGGAATCGTCTTGGAGGCGCCGCCTTCCACGTCGGGAATCTTGGTGAACGGCACCGGCACGGTTTCGAAATCGAGACCCTTGTGGCGGAGCGCGAGCCGAACCTTCCAGCAATGGGGCGAAAACAGCTGTCCCGGATCGCGTCCGCAGAGTTCGTAGAGCTTGATGGCCATAGGGGTCTGGTCCTTATTTCGGAAGCGCCGGCGCAAGGCGCTGAGGCAGTCCCCGTGTCTATCACGCCGGCCTATGGCAATGCGACGGTGCTGGCCCTTTGACGTCACGCCTCCGGCCGATAGACCAGAAGACCAAGGTCCCGCTCCCTCACGCCCATATCCTTGTCGTGATGGATGATCGGGACCCTGTCGACGATGCACCAAGTGGCGATGACGACATCGATCGTCCCGCGAATGGTGAGCCCGCGCCTGCGCAGGGTGCGGTAATTGGCGGCGGCGAGTTCGGCGATTCGAGGTCCGCCTAGGACCTCCATTCGATGCTGCCGGACCAACGCTCGAATTCGCTCCGCCTCTCGATCCTCGCGCACGCCCTGAAGCAGTTCCACAAGAACGACATCGCCGATCACGATATCCTCGTCTGCCAGCACCTGTCTGACGAGGGCCATTTGCGGCGTAGCGCGCCCATTCAGATGATCGATCCAGGCAGAGGTGTCGATCAGAATCACTTGTCTCGCCGCATGGCGTCGAGATCACCCTCCCATTCAACCGTCCCGCCGAGATCGAGAAGCTCCAGTTGAGCTTTGCGTCTGCGTACGGAGGCGCGAAGTTCCTCTTCGATCAGCATCTTTGGGTTTTTTGCCCTTAGAAGCGTCGTCGCTTCCTCGAGCAGGGCGTCGTCGATCTCGAGTGTCGCCATCAGAACTCTCCTGATCTATTCCCGATTGAAATAAGCTTTCTTCGCGCCCTGCGCCATGTCAAAAGGCGTCCATGCTCCAGATCACCGACCTGTCCGCCCGCATCGCCGGACGCCTGCTCATCGACCATGCCAGCCTGACTTTGCCCGCCGGCACGAAGGCCGGGCTCGTCGGGCGCAATGGCGCCGGCAAGTCGACCCTGTTCCGCGTCATCACCGGCGATCTCGCGCCCGAAAGCGGCTCGGTCCAGATCCCGAAAAACACGCGGATCGGTCAGGTCGCCCAGGAGGCCCCAGGCACCGAGGACTCGCTGATCGACATCGTGCTCGCAGGCGACGCGGAGCGCACCGCGCTGATGGCCGAGGCCGAAACCGCGACGGACCCCAATCGCATCGCCGAAATCCACACGCGGCTTGCCGATATCGATGCCCATTCGGCCGAAGCGCGTGCTGGCGCGATCCTCTCCGGCCTCGGCTTCGATGCCGCCGCGCAGCGCCGTCCGGCTTCGTCCTTTTCGGGCGGCTGGCGCATGCGCGTCGCGCTCGCCGCCGTCCTCTTCTCCCAGCCGGACCTTCTGCTTCTCGACGAGCCGACCAACTATCTCGATCTCGAAGGCACGCTCTGGCTGGAAAATTTCGTCGCGCGCTACCCCTATACGGTCATCGTCATCAGCCACGATCGGGACGTCCTCAACAACGCCGTCACCTCGATCGTTCATCTGGAACAGAAGAAGCTGACCTTCTATCGCGGCGACTTCGATTCCTTCGCGCGCCAACGGGCCGAGAAAATCGAACTCCTGCAGAAGCAGCGGGCCAAGCAGGAAGACAAGCGCAAGCATATGGAGGCCTTCGTCGCCCGCTTCCGGGCGAAAGCCTCCAAGGCACGCCAGGCTCAGTCGCGGCTGAAGGCGCTGGAGCGGCTCGGCCCCTTACAGGCGATCGTCGAAGACAGCGTGACGCCGATCGTCTTTCCGGAACCGGAGAAGCAGCCGGCCTCTCCGATCATCGCCATGCAGAGCGTTTCCGTCGGCTACGAGCCCGGCAAGCCGATCCTGTCCGGCCTCGACCTGCGCATCGACACCGACGACCGCATCGCCCTTCTGGGCCAGAACGGCAACGGCAAGTCGACCTTCGCCAAGCTTCTCGCAGAGCGTCTGAGCGCGGGCGATGGCTCGATCACCAAGGCGCCAGGCCTCAAGGTCGGGTTCTTTGCCCAGCATCAGATCGACGATCTGAGGCCGGCCGAGAGCGCCGTCGAACATGTGCGCCGAGAGATGCCGGAGGCCCCAGAAGCCAAGGTCCGCGCCCGCGTTGCCCAGATGGGCCTTGCGACCGAAAAGATGGACACGGCGGCCGAAAAACTTTCGGGCGGTGAGAAGGCGCGGCTTCTGATGGGGCTCGCGACGATCGACGCGCCCCATCTCCTCATTCTCGACGAGCCGACCAACCATCTCGATATCGAGGCGCGCGACAGCCTGATCCACGCCCTCAACGACTATCCGGGCGCCGTCATCCTGATCAGCCACGACCGGCATATTGTCGAGGCAACGGTCGATCGGCTCTGGCTGGTCGAACAAGGCACAGTGAAGCGCTTCGACGGCGATTTGACCGACTATAAGCGGCTGGTTCTGGCCAAGGCACGCTCATCGTCGACCGGCGAGGCGGACACGGACGAGCCGGCCCAGGCGCCGGTGGTGGCCGGTCCGACCAAGGCAGAGCAGCGCAAGCTCGCCGCGGAGCGGCGCGACCAGCTGAAGCCTCTGAAGAAGAAGATCAGCCAGTTGGAGATTCAGATCTCGCGTCTGCAAAAGACGATCGCCGAGGTCGAATCACGCCTCGCCGATCCGGCGATCTACCAGAAGGATCCGCAGGCCGTCGCCAAGCTCGGCAAGGAGAAGGCCGACGCCGAGCGCACGCTGGCTTCGGTGGAAGAGGAATGGCTCGCGCTGTCGGAAGAGCACGAGGCCGCGATGGAAGGCGTTGCGGGCTGATACCAGCGGACATATGAAAGCATCGCTTTCGAATGTCCGCTGGCAGCCTGAGCGGCGTTTGAGCCCCTTGCCGGGCGTGGATTGACCCAGCGGGTCAATTCATTCGTCCGGCGGTATGAGTTTGGCCGCCTCGCATCCCACAGTTTCCTAGCGCTTCTTCACCCATTTGCGGTCTTCGCTCTGCTGCCAATAGGTCAATTGATGGCCGGCCGCCTGCTCAACGCGCCAGCGAGAGCGGGCGTGGTCGGTTTGCTCGCTGTCATGACCGTCGAACATATAAATGGCGCGCACATAAGCGCTCAGATCGCCGGGCGTCGCGCCCTCCACCATGAAGCGAACATCAGGTTTGTTGGCCGCCTCATCCGCGCTGGTCGTGATCAGGATCGGCTGATGTTCGGGAGAGGCCTGCCCGTCGGTGCCATGCGGCAGGAAGCTGTCGTCCCGAAACGTCCAGAGGTGATGGTCCAGCGCGTCGCGCCGCTCCTCGCTGACGCATTGGACGACGACGCGCCAGCCGCGCGCCAGCGAGCGTTCGAGGAGGTCGGGCAGCGCCTCCTCGAGCCGGCTCTCGGTCAAATGATAGAACAGGACCTCCGCCACGGAGCCCCTTTCCCGCCTCAGCGCGTCTCGTAGTGGTCGGCGACGAGGCGTTCGAGAAGACGCACGCCGAAGCCCGAGGCCCAGGACTGGTTGTAGGCGTTGGAGGGAGACCCCATCGCCGTGCCGGCGATGTCGAGATGGGCCCAGGGCACGTCGTTGACGAAGCGCTTCAAGAACTGCGCCGCCGTGATCGAGCCGGCCGCGCGACCGCCGCCGATATTCTTGATGTCGGCGAACTTGCCTTCGATCATCTTGTCATATTCGGGCGCGAGCGGCAGGCGCCACACCTTTTCGCCGGACGTCTTGCCGGCGGCCATCAAGCGGTCGGCCAGTTCGTCATTGTTCGAGAAGAGGCCGGCATGATGATTGCCGAGCGCCACGATGATCGCGCCGGTGAGGGTCGCGAGATTGATCATGAATTTCGGCTTGAAGCGGTCCTGGCAATACCAGAGCGCGTCGGCCAGAACGAGGCGGCCTTCCGCATCGGTGTTGAGCACCTCGATCGTCGTGCCGGACATGGCGGTGACGATGTCGCCGGGGCGCTGGGCATTGCCGTCGACGGAATTCTCGACGAGGCCCACGATACCGACGACGTTCACCTTGGCCGAACGCGCCGCAAGCGCATGCATCAGGCCGGTGACGGCCGCCGCCCCGCCCATATCGCCCTTCATCTCGTCCATCGAAGCGGCGGGCTTTATGGAGATGCCGCCGGTGTCGAAGACGACGCCCTTGCCAATGAAGGCGATCGGCGCTTCGCTGTCTGCTCCGCCGTTCCAGCGCATGATGGCAAGGCGCGGCGGGCGCGGAGACCCTTGCGCAACGCCGAGAAGCGCGTTCATCTTGAGATCGCGAAGCTCGTCTTCACCCAGGATCTCAACTTCGACCCCGACCTTGGTGAGACCGGCGATACGCTCGGCGAATTCGACCGGCCCGAGCACGTTGGCCGGCTCGTTGACGAGGTCTCTGGCGAGCATGGTGCCGTCGGTAATGGCGAGTTCGCGCTTGAGCGCCGCATCCATCGCGGACGGATCGGTGACCAGGATCGTATAGGTGGTCGCCGAGGCTGCCGCCTTCTCGCTGTCTTCCTCGTCGGAGCCCTTTTTCGTCTTGTAGCGATCGAACTCGTAAGCGCGCAGGCGTAGACCTGCCGCGAGCGCGGCGAGTTCGCTCGGCTCGGCCTGACGCTCGCCGGGCATGGCGGTCGAAATCGTCACCGCTTCACTGCCTTTGGTCTTGGCCGCGATCGTGCCGCCGAGCTTCAGCCAATCCTCTTCCTGCGGCGAATCATCGGAATGGGTGCCGATTATGAGAAGGCGATCGAGACCCGTCTCCGCCGGAGCGATGAGATCCAGCGTCGAAAGCGCCTTGCCCTTGAACTTGGCAGTCCCCGCCGCCCTGCCGATCAGAGCGGACAGGCCGGAATGGGCGTCCGCGACCTTCGCATCCTTCCCCGCCGGCACGACGAGCACGCCCTCGCCGGTCTCACGCAAGCTCTCGAAACGGATTGTCGGAAGGCTTCCCATGGTCGTCCTGTCTTTCGTCATATGGATCGTCGCGCCGAAGCGCCTGTCTTTGGTGCCTATCATGGTGAAGCCGCGCACGGAAACAAGGCGGCGGCGATGTGAACACACCCTTGCGATCTAGGGACCGTCAGAAGCCTTTGCACCAAAGGAGACATCGGTTTAGAGACGGTTCATCATCTTGCTTGAGGGAGCGTTAGCCAAGAAGGGCGAAACTCGATCATACCTCTGTGGCTGCGCGGCTTTCGGGCCGAGCGCCGCAATTTGAACGCCTCTGGGGGAGAGGAGGACGTTCGCCATTTCGTCTTGGGTCCGCATGACGCTTATCGAACGCTACATCTTCCGGAGAGCCTTCACGGCTTCGGCGGGATCTCTCGTCTCCCTGGTGCTGATCGTCTGGATCGTTCAGGCGCTGTCGCGGATCGACATCGTAAAGACGAGCGCGTCGGCTGCCGGCAATATCTTCTGGATCGCCCTGATGCTCCTGCCGGATCTGGCGGCGGGCGTGGTGCCCTTCGCGATCCTGATCGGCTCGGTCCAGGCGCTGAATGCGCTCAACGCCGATTCGGAGCGGTCCGCAATGGCAGCCGCCGGCGCCTCCAATGCGATGATCACGCGGCCGATCCTGCTCCTAGGCTTTCTCGGCGGCCTGTTTATGCTGTTCGTCGCCCATGGAATCGGCCCGATGGCATCGAGCGCATTTCAGAACGGCATTCGCTCGATCAATGCCGATACGATTACGCTCTTCCTTCAACCGGGGCGCTTCGAGCGCGTTCGCAACGATCTGGTGATCTCGGTCGGCGAGACGCAAGGGTCGACGGTCAAGAGTCTCTTCATTCACGATACGCGCGACCCGAACCTGGATCTCACCTATTTCGCCCGAGAAGCGAGCATCGTCGAGACCCAGGACGGCCAGCAGGTTCTGATGCTGTTCGACGGGCAGCTCCACAGAAAGAATCGCGCCAACAGCGCGGTCTCCATCATCGAGTTCCAGACCTATGCTTTCGATCTGTCCGATCTGAAACCGTCCGGCGGTCGCGATTGGATTCGAAGTTCGGAAATGTCGACATGGGCGCTGTTGCAGCCCAATCTCGACAATTCCGATTTTCAGCGAAATCCCGGTCGCTATGACGAAGAGCTCACCGACCGATTCTCGTCCTGGCTCTTCTGCATCGCCTTCGCGCTCTGGGCGGTTGCGGTGGCCGGACAGCCGCAAACCAATCGAAAGGCGACAAATCTGGCGATGACGCTTGGCATCGCTGGCGCGGTGGTGCTCAAGGCGCTCGGCTTCCTCGCCCTCAGCCTCGTGAACGACAATCGGCTCTTCGTGCTGGTGGTCTTTGCCCTGCCTTTGAGCGCAGCGCTGTTCGACGCGATCCTCATCGTTCGAGGCATTGATCCGAGCCAGCTTCGGATCTTCCAAGTGATCGGCGACCTTCCGATTCGGTTCGCCAAGCTCCTTGAGCGCCTGCAGGGACGCAGGTTGAAAACGGCGACGGGAGGATCGGGCAAGTGAAACGCTGGACCCTCAACCGCTACTTTTTCAAACTCTACATCGTGAATTTCGTCTCGACGCTCCTGGCGATCTTCGTGCTGATCTTCCTCATCGATCTCATCGAGATGAGCCGCCGCGGTATCCTGGAGGATGCGAGCTTCACCGCACTTCTGGCCTTTTCCGCGCTTCGGGTACCGGCCTTCATGGAACAGGCCTTCCCCTTCATCGTCCTGTTCTCGTCGATCTTCACGCTTCTGTCCCTCAATCGGCGACTCGAACTCGTCGTCGCGCAGGCGGCAGGCGTGTCGATCTGGCAACTCCTCGTGCCGTTTCTCTTCGGTTCGTTCATCCTCGGTCTGGTGGCGACCTTCGCCTACAATCCGCTCTCGGCAGCGGCCAAGGGCGTGGCAGCCCAAATCGAATCGGACGCGCGGGGTCTCACCTCCTCCAACCAGCCTCTCCAAACCCCTTGGCTGCGCCAGAAGGCCGACGGAGTCTCGTCGATCATCGGCGCGCAGATGGTCTCCGATGGCGGCCGAATTCTGAGCCAGGTGACCGCCTTCATCCTCGACGATGACGGGGAAGTGAGCGAGCGGCTCGACGCGCCGAGGGCCGAATTGACCGATGGCGCATGGGTTTTGAACCGGCCGAGAGTGACGCGAATAGGTTACACTCCGCGAGATGTCGTCGAATACAGGCTCCCGACAGGGCTCAGACCCGAGTATATCGAACAGAGACTGGCGGATCCGGAAACGATCTCGATCTGGGATTTGTCTTCAAAGATCCAGATCGCGGCGAGCTTGGGCTTTAACTCCATGGCATTCTCCATGCAGTATCATACGCTCTTGGCCCGGCCGGCTCTGTTCATCGCCATGACGCTGCTCGCAGCGACCGTGGCGACCCGGTTCTCGCGAACCGGCCAGTCCAGCAGGACGATCGCCGGCGGCATCATCGCCGGCTTCGTTCTTTACGTGGTGACGTTTCTGGCCAAAGCCTTGGGCAGCAACGACATCGTTCCGCCCGTCGTCGCGGCCTGGTTTCCGGTCATTGCGGCCGGCCTGTTCGGGGTGACGATCCTGCTCCACCAGGAGGACGGTTAGAGTGACGAGTACGAGGGGGAGCGGAATGCGGCCGATGGGGAAGGTCGTTCCGCCACTGAAAACGGGCCTATGGGCCGGGACGGCGCTTGCCGTGCTCAGCGTGCTGATCTGCGCGCCGACGGGATCTGCCTTTGCGCAGGTGCCGCTGGACGCGGCCGGTGCAACGGGCGTGCCGAGCGACGCCCAGCTCTTTCTGGAAGCCGACACGGTCACCTATGACAGCGACCGCAGCGTCGTCACCGCGACCGGAGGCGTCCAGATCGACTATGGCAGCTACAAGGTGGTCGCCCGCGAACTCGTCTACGACCAGCAGACGCGGCGCCTGATCGCTCGTGGCGATGTCGAACTGCAACAGCCCGACGGCAATCGCATCTATGCCGATCAGCTCGATCTGACCGACGATTTCCGCGACGGCTTCGTTCAGGCCTTGCGAATCGAGACGCCGGACAACACCCGTTTCGCCGCCGCGGCCGCAACGCGCGAGAACGGCACCGTCACGACCTTCGAGCGCGGCGTCTACACAGCTTGCGAGGCGTGTCGCGAGAACCCGGATCGTGCCCCGCTCTGGCAGGTGAAAGCGCGCAAGATCGTCTGGGACCAGGAAGCCAAGGAAATCCGCTATTACGGCGCCCAGTTCGAATTCTTCGGCGCGCCGATCGCCTACCTACCCTATTTTGTCTCACCGGACCCCACGGTGAAGCGCAAATCCGGTTTCCTTGCACCGAGCTTTCACTCCTCGAGCGAGCTCGGTTACGGCGTACGTGTTCCCTATTTCGTCGCGCTGTCCGACGACAAAGACTTCACCGTCGCGGGCACCTATTACACCAAGCAGGGCTTTCTTGGGGAAGTCGAGTATCGGCAGGCCTTCGAAAACGGCATCATCACGCTTCAGGCCGCCGGCATCAGCCAGAACGACCGCTTCGAATTCGAGGACGACAATTTCGTGCGCAACGGCGCGCGCGTCCTGTCTCCGGACTATGCCAATACCGATCGGGGAATGATCGGGACCAAGGGCCAGTTCGCCCTGTCCGATCGCTGGACCTTTGGTTGGGAATGGCTTTTCCAGAGCGACGACAATTTCGCTCGGACCTACGAGATCGAAGGCTTCAATCAGAAGATCCATACTTCGGAGATCTATCTGACCGGTCTCGGCGACCAGAGCTATTTTGACCTGCGCGCCCAGCAATTCGACTATCAGTCGACCGATCCGCTGCTCGATGACCAGCAGCCCTTCGTCCGCCCGACTTTCGATTACGAGCGCATCGAGCAGGAAGGCCTGTTCGGCGGCGAGGTGAAGCTCGATCTGAACGTCGCTTCGCTGACGCGCGACAAGGAGGATTCGCTCGCACAGGTCTTCGGCAACGAGACCTTCTACCGCTACCGGGCACTCGACGGGGACTATAGCCGCGCGACGGGTCGCCTGTCCTGGCGCGACACATGGTACACGCCGGTCGGGCTGGTGCTGTCGCCGACGCTCGCCGCGCGCGGCGACATCTATACGGCGGACATGCAGGCGTCGGATTTCCGGGCATTCGGCGGCGGCGTGGATATCGACGAGGACGGAACGCGCGGCATGGTGACCGCCGCTCTCGAAGCGCGCTATCCCTATCTGATCGAGACCGCCTCGGCCTCCCACATCATCGAGCCGATCGCCCAGTTCATCGCGCGGCCTGACGAGCAGCGAATCGGCCTTCTGCCGAATGAGGACGCCTCGACACTGGTCTTCAATGCGAGCAATCTCTTCTCGCTCGACAAATTCTCCGGTTACGACCGGATCGAGGGCGGCAGCCGCGCCAATGTGGGCGTGCGTTATGCCGGCGACTTCGGCGGCGGCTGGGTGATCGACGCGCTCGTCGGCCAATCCTATCATCTGGGCGGCGTCAACTCCTTCGCAGGTCGCGATTTGTCCTTCGTCGGTTATGATTCCGGCCTGGAGACCGATCGCTCCGACTACGTCGCCTCCCTGTCCCTGACGACGCCCTTCGGCGTCACCTTGGGCACCCAAGGCCGATATGACGAAAAGACCTTCGAGCTTCGGCGCAAGGACTTGTTCGGAACCTACAATTTCGAACGCGGATCGGCCTCGATCGGCTATTCCAACATCGCTGCTCAGCCGCTCTACGGATCGAATGAGGACCGCAGCCAGGTGACAGGGACGGGTTCCCTGAACTTCGCCCGCAACTGGTCGGCTCTTGCCGCCGTCTCCTACGACATCGACAACAGCGCGCTGATCGAGCAGAGCTACGGCATCCGCTATGCCGATGAGTGCTTCAGTCTGCTCGTCGGCTATCGGGAAGAGACCGATCGCTATTCGCTCGATGCCTCGTCCCAGACGGTGATGTTCAAGATTGGCCTGCGCACGATCTCCGACTTCAATCAGTCGATCGACGTCAGCGGCTTCTGATCCGCGCCGCTCCGCATGAGGTCCGCTCCCTTGGGCGGACCTTCTGGCGACGATGGAAGCGCCTTTCTCGCGTGAAGAGGCTGGCAGGCGGGCTTTCGCCATCGTATAGGCAGGCGCGAAGGGCTCTGCTTCGACCATCACGGTTTTGCCAAAACCGTGGGCTATCGGGCGGCTTGAAGATTTCGAGCAAGACGGCGCGGCACGAACGGATTGGATCGAGCCGGGACCGCAATGCGGGGGGATGGAGTGACGATGGCACGGATGACCACCTTGATGACGCGCGGCGTTCTGGTCGCCATTCTCGGCCTGACGACGCTTGGCTCCACGATGGTCATGCCGGAACGCGCCGCTGCCGCCTCTTCTATCGCCGTCGTCGTCAATGGTGAGCCGATCACCACCTATCAGATCCGCCAACGCGCGGCCTTTCTGAAGTTGCGCCGTGTCGGCGGAAACACCACGCAAAAGGCAACCGACGAGCTCATCGACGAGGCTCTGAAGAAGCAGGAGATGCGGCGCCAGCGTGTATCCATCCCGGACGACGCGGTGAACGCGGCCTATGCGAACTTCGCCAAAGGCAACAAGCTCACCGAAGCGCAGCTCGCGCAGGTCCTGAGCCGCGCCGGTTTCTCACCTGACGGCTTCAAGGACTATATTCGCGTCCAGATGGGCTGGGGTCAGGCGGTCCAAAAGCGCGTCCGCGCCACCGAGCGACTGAGCGAGCAGGACGTCGTCCAGCGCATGTTGGCTCAGGGCGGCAAAAAGCCGACGACCACGGAATATACCCTGCAGCAGGTAATTTTCGTCATTCCAGATGGCCAGCGCGGCGCGCTGCTTGGCAATCGCAAGCGCGAGGCGGAGGCGATGCGCGCCCGCTTCCAGTCCTGCGATTCGACCTATCAGATCGCCGGCGGCTTGCGCGACGTGACGGTGCGCGATCTCGGCCGTGTCGCTCAGCCTGAGCTGCCTGGCCTGTGGAAGGACGCGGTCATGCAGACCTCGCCCGGTCGCACCACCCCTGCCAAGGAGACCGAGCGCGGCGTTGAATTCATCGCCGTCTGCCAGGCGCGCAAAATCTCCGACGACAAGGCGGCGGCCATGGTCTTCCAGGCCCGCGATCTCGAGGCGCTGAACGACAGCGAAAAGGGTCCCGACGCCAAAGTGCTGGCCGACCTGCGCAAAGAGGCGCAGATCATCCGCAAGTGACCGGCCTCGACACGCAAGCGTCTGCGCGTTCGCTCCACGCCCCGCTCGCCATCACGGTGGGCGAGCCATCGGGGATCGGGCCAGACCTCATTCTCTCGCTTCAGGCGGTGGGCGCGGATGCGTTGCCGCCGCATTTCGTCATCGCCGATCCCGGGATGCTGGAGAGCCGCGCGCGCCGGCTCGGTCTCGGCTGTGATGTCGTCGTCATCGCAAAGCCTGAAGACGCCATGTCCGTTGCGACCGGGCAGCTTCCCGTGCTCCCGCTGGTCAATCACCATGGCGACACACCGGGCAAGATCGATCCGGCGAATGGACCAGGCACGATCGAGGCAATCGACCGAGCAGTCGGTTTCTGCCTGGACGGGCATGCGAGCGCCGTCGTCACAGCGCCGATCGACAAGAAGGCGCTCTACGATGTCGGCTTCCGCCATCCCGGACATACGGAATATCTGGCCGATCTTTGCGCCAAGCGCTTGGGCCAACCCTTCACGCCCGTGATGCTGCTTGCCGGGCCCGAGCTCTCATGCGTACCCGTTACTATCCACATTCCGCTCGCCGATGTGCCGGAGGCACTCACCGCCGAGCTCATCGAAGAAACCTGCCAGATCGTCGCTCGTGATCTGCGGGAGCGCTTTGCGATCGAATCCCCGCGCCTTGCCCTTGCCGGCCTCAACCCACATGCGGGCGAGCGCGGCGCCATCGGCCTCGAAGACGAGCGCGTGATTCGCCCCGCCATCGAACGCCTGCGCCTTGCCGGTATCGAGGCCTTCGGCCCACTTCCCGCCGACACGATGTTCAATGCGCGGGCGCGAAAAACCTATGATGTCGCCATCTGCATGTATCACGATCAGGCCTTGATTCCGGCGAAGACGCTTGCCTTCGACGAGACGGTGAATGTGACGCTCGGCTTGCCGATCATCCGCACCTCGCCCGATCACGGCACGGCTTCGGACATCGCAGCAAAAGGCGTTGCGCGACCCGACAGTTTCCTGGCCGCGATCGAGACGGCAGCCGACATGGCGAGGCGCAGCGATATCTCGATGAAGACGAGACCTTCGTGAGCACCATCGACGATCTGCCGCCGCTACGCGAGGTGATTGCCACCCATGACCTCGCCCCGCAAAAGCGGCTCGGCCAGAATTTCCTCTTCGATCTCAACCTCACAGCCAAGATCGCGCGTCAGGCGAAGCCCCTCGACGAATGCACTGTGCTCGAAGTCGGACCCGGCCCCGGTGGGTTGACGCGCGCCCTCCTGTCGGAAGGGGCTGCCCGTGTCGTCGCGGTCGAAAAGGACCCGCGCTGCGTGCCGGCGCTCGATGAGATCGCGGAGCGCTATCCCGGCCGCCTCGATATCCGACAACTCGACGCTCTCGGCCTCGATCTCTCGGCGGTCGCCGATGACCGGCCACTGAAGATCGTCTCAAACCTTCCCTATAATGTCGGAACCCAGCTGCTTCTCGACTGGCTCGCCGTGCCCGCTTGGCCGCCGCGCTGGGAAAGCCTGACACTGATGTTTCAAAAGGAGGTGGCCGAGCGGATCGTTGCGGCGCCCGGCACCAACCATTATGGGCGCCTTGCCGTTCTCGCCGGATGGCGCACGAAGGCGCGGATCGCTTTCGAGGTTCCACGCGAGGCGTTCACCCCGCCGCCCAAGGTGACCTCGGCGATCGTCCATCTGACGCCCCGCCCCGAACCAGCGCCGGCACCACTCGACGCATTGGAGCGGGTGACGGCGAGTGCCTTCGGCCAACGCCGCAAAATGCTGCGCCAGAGCCTCAAGAGCCTCGGTGGAGCGGCGCTCCTCGAAAGCGTCGGCATCGATCCGCAAAGGCGCGCCGAGACCTTGTCGATCGAGGAATTCTTAAAGCTGGCAAACGCGATCTGAGCGCTGCGGCCCTAAGACCAGCAGCCATTCTCAGTCGAAGCTCTCTTCCAACAACTTCGTCGTGAAGTCGAAGAGGCCAGGCCGGCGCTCACGGCGCAGGCGCTCGGCCGCGATTACCGAACGCACCGCTTCGAAAGCCGTGTTCAGATCTTCGTTGACGATGACATAGTCGTAGTCGCGCCATCGTTCGATCTCGATCCGGGCATTGGCGAGGCGGATCGCGATCGTCTCGCCCGAATCCTCCGCCCGGCGCAGAAGCCGCGCCTTCAATTCGCGCATGGAGGGGGGCAGGATGAAGATCGAGACGACGTCGCCGCCGGCCTGTTCCTGCAGCTGCAGGGCGCCCTGATAGTCGATGTCGAAGAGCATGTCCTGGCCGTTGCGCATGGCGCGCTCGGCCGGGGCTCGCGGCGTCCCGTAGAAATTGCCATGGACCTCGGCCCATTCGAGCAGCGCGCCGCTGTCGCGCAGCCGCTCGAACTCGTCGCGATCGATGAAGCGATAATGGACGCCATCAATCTCGCTCGCCCGGCGCTTGCGCGTCGTCACGCTAACCGAAAGGGCGAAGCCCTGATCGGATTCCAGAAGCGTTCGGGCGATGGTCGATTTGCCTGCGCCGGATGGTGAGGAGATCACCAGCATCAATCCGCGCCGTTCGATCTCCGCACCCGGTTCCCTATTCGCCACGATCGTCATTCCACATTCTGAACTTGTTCACGAAACTGGTCCACCACCACCTTCAGCTCCAGGCCGATGGCCGACAGGGAGACCGCGTTGGATTTGGAACAGATCGTGTTCGATTCGCGATTCATTTCCTGCGTCAGAAAGTCGAGACGGCGACCTACGGCCTCGTCCGTTGCCAGAAGGTCGCGGATTGCGCTCGCATGACTGGCAAGCCTGTCGATCTCCTCGCCGATATCAGCCCGGACCGCGATGATCGCCGCCTCTTGATGAAGCCGCGCCTCGTCGAACGACTCCCCATGGAGACGGGCGACCTGTTCGGCGATCCGGGCGCGGATCACCTCCGGGCGGCGGGCATCGTCCTGCCGGGCAGCCTCGATCAACGCCTCGATGCGCTCGAGCCGTCCCGACAGATGGGTTTCGAGCGCGCGGCCCTCGCTCTCGCGAGAGGCAACAAGTCCTTCGAGCGCTGCGGCAAAGGCGTCGTCGGCAGCCGCCAGAACGGCTTCGTTGGGCCGAACGCTGTCGTCGCGATCGCCGAAATCGAGCACGCCTTTCAGCTGAAGCAGGCCATCGGCCGTTGGAAGCCGCGCGCGCCCTTCAGCGACGAGGCGATCGGTGATCGCAAGGATCTGGGCCAGCCGTTCTTCGTCGACCACCCGTTGGCTGGCTCCGGTTCCCGCCCCCACAGAGAGAACCCCATGCACGTTACCGCGTGAGAGGCGGGCCGAGGCTTTGGCTCGCAATCCGTTTTCGAGCCCCTCGAAGCCGGGCGGCATGCGAAGCCGAAGATCAAGCCCACGCCCGTTGACGCTCTTCAACTCCCAGACGAGCGAGACGGATTGCGCGACCGCTTCCTGCCGGGCAAATCCCGTCATGCTCCTCAAGGCCAAAGACCGGTCCTCTCTTCCATCAAGCCAGCAAAACGATGTCCCTGGTCAATCGGAACAAACGCGCACCGCGCCCGCGCCGAACGCAGCCGGACCTCGCTATTCTTGCGCCTGGGCCCGCCGCTCGCGTTCGATCTGGCGATATTTCTGAACGTTGCGATTGTGCTCGTCCAACGTCTTGGAAAAGACGTGCCCCCCGGTTCCATCCGCCACGAAATAGAGATCGTCCGTATCGAGCGGATGGGCAACGGCTTCGAGTGCCGCACGGCCCGGGATGGCGATCGGTCCTGGAGGCAGACCCTTGATGCGATAGGTGTTATAGGGCGTGTCGCTGTCGATGTCCGACTGAGTCACCGGCGCGCCGCTCGGCTTTCCGGCGCCGCCATAGACGCCATAGAGGAACGTCGGATCGGACTGAAGCCTCATGCCCTTGCGCAGCCGGTTGACGAAGACCGAAGCCACATGGGGGCGCTCGGACGCGATGCCGGTTTCCCGCTCGACGATCGAGGCGAGAGTCACGAACTGGCCAATATCCTCGATCGGAAGGTCCTCATCGCGGCCCTCCCAAATCTCCCGGACCATCGCTTCCTGTTCCTTGCGCATGCGCTCGACGAGAGCGGATCGCTGCATTCCACGCTGAACAAGATAGGTCTCGGCGCGAAGCATACCCTCGGGCACCTCGCCCGGCATCGGTCCGGCAAGGACGTCGGCTTCCGCGATGCGCTCATAGGCGCGATGCACCGTCAAACCTTCGGGAATCGTAATGGAATGCTGGATCGAGTTGCCGCTTCGCAGCTTTTCCATGACGCCGCGCATGGAAACGCCCGGCGGGAAGAGAAATTCTCCGGCCTTCAAATCGCCGGCAGCGCCCGCAAGGCGAACGCCGTAATTGAAGATGCCGCCATTGGAGATGATGCCGTTGCGCTCCAGCCCCTCGGCGATCGCACCCAATGAGGTGCTGCGCGGAACGACGTAAGTCGCCTCCTGGCGCAAAGGACCGGGTTCCTCGAACTCGCCCTTGCCCCAATACAGAATGGCGCCGATCGTCAGCACGCCGAAAAAGGCGAGCGACAGGCAGAGATTGAGGAAGATGACGATCTGGCTACGGGCGGCGCGCGAGCGCCGTTTGGGCTTGCCGGCCCGGCCGCCACGTCCGCCTGGCTCGCGATCCCCGTTATTCGCGGTGTCGGACGGATATTCCTTGCTCAACGATCGACCCCCAAGACGATGATCTTCTCGGGCTTCCACGACCACGGCAATGTGGCGAAAGACCGACGCCGGAGACGCCGCGCCGACAAAGGGCGCGGCACTGAGATCAGTCGGTCACGCGGCGGAAGACGAGGGACGCGTTGGTGCCGCCGAAACCGAAGGAGTTGGAGAGCGCGATATTGATCGGCTTCTCGCGCTTGGATTTGGCACAGAGATCGATCTTCGTCTCGACCGAAGGATTGTCGAGATTGATCGTCGGCGGCGCGACATTGTCGCGAATGGCGAGAACCGAGAAGATCGCCTCCACGGCGCCGGCGGCGCCAAGCAGATGCCCCACCGCGGATTTGGTGGAGGACATGGTGATCTTGTCCGCCGCATCGCCGACCAGGCGCTCGATGGCGCGCAGCTCGATCTCGTCGCCGAGCGGCGTCGAGGTGCCATGGGCGTTGACATAGTCAATGTCGTGCGGGGTGATCCCGGCACGCTTCATCGCCGCCGTCATACAGCGATAGGCGCCATCACCATCCTCGGCCGGCGCCGTGATGTGATAGGCGTCGCCCGACAGGCCATAGCCGATGACTTCCGCATAAATGCGGGCGCCACGGGCCTTAGCGTGTTCGTATTCCTCAAGGACGACGACGCCTGCGCCCTCGCCCATGACAAAACCGTCGCGATCCCGGTCGTAAGGCCGGGAGGCGCGCGTCGGATCGTCGTTGAAATGGGTCGACAGTGCCTTGCAGGCGGCGAACCCGGCCATTGAAAGGCGGCAGACGGGCGACTCGGCACCGCCGGCCACCATCACGTCGGCATCCCCGAGCCCGATGAGGCGCGAGGCGTCGCCGATCGCGTGGGCGCCCGTCGAGCAGGCCGTCACCACCGAATGGTTGGGGCCCTTCAATCCATGACGGATCGACACCTGGCCCGAAGCCAGATTGATCAAGCTGCCCGGAATGAAGAAAGGCGAGACGCGGCGCGGTCCCTTTTCGGCAAGAATCAGGGAGGTCTTTTCGATCCCCTGAAGACCGCCGATGCCGGAGCCGATCAGAACACCGGTGGTGATCTGATCCTCGTAGCTTTCCGGGTGCCAGTCGGCGTCGTCGAGCGCTTCGGAGGCCGCGGCCATCGCAAAAACGATGAAGTCGTCGACCTTGCGCTGCTCCTTCGGCTCCATCCACAAATCGGGATTGAACGTCCCGTTTTCGCCGTCGCCGCGTGGAATCTGACAGGCCACCTTGCAGGCCAGATCGTCGGCCTGGAAGGATTCGACGCGGACTGCGCCGCTCTCGCCCTTCAGAATGCGCTTCCAAGTCACGCCGGTGTTCGCCCCGAGGGGCGAAACCATGCCGACGCCAGTGATGACTACACGTCTCATTCGCTGCTCAATCGTCCGCCGACCTCAGGTCCGAAGACCAGACTTAGGCGGCTTTGTTCTTCTCGATGAAGTTCACCGCGTCGCCGACCGTCAGGATCGTCTCGGCAGCGTCGTCGGGGATTTCGACGCCGAATTCTTCTTCGAAGGCCATGACCAGCTCGACGGTGTCGAGGCTGTCTGCGCCCAGATCGTCGATGAAGCTGGCGTTCTCCGTCACCTTCTCCTGCTCGACGCCGAGATGCTCGACGACGATCTTCTTCACGCGCTCAGCGGTATCGCTCATTGTCAGTCCTCTATTGCGATTGACCCGTCGTCGCCCTCGTTAGACGTGCGACAAGGGATTATCAAGCGCCGGCCTTTCTGGCCGGCCACTCCTCGGTGGGCAGTCTGTCGCCTGGGCCGGCTCAGATCACGCCGCAAAATGGCGCGGCTAGCGGCTGGCGGAGCTGCCCGAAACTCGTCAGATCATCGCCATGCCGCCATTCACATGCAGCGTCTGGCCGGTCATGTAGGATGCCTCGTTGGAGGCAAGATAGACGGCGGCGGACGCCACCTCCTTCGCCTCGCCCATACGCTTCATGGGAATCGCCCCCATGATCGCGTCCTTCTGCTTGTCGTTCAGCTTCTCGGTCATCGCGCTGGTGATAAAGCCCGGAGCAATGCAGTTGACCGTCACGCCGCGCGAGGCGATCTCGCTCGCCAAAGACTTCGAAAAGCCGATCATACCGGCCTTGGCCGCGCAGTAATTCGCCTGTCCCGGATTGCCGGTCACGCCGACGACCGAGGTGATGTTGATGATGCGGCCGAAGCGGCGACGCATCATCGGATGGGTAAGGCCCCGAGTCAGGCGGAAGGCCGCCGTCAGATCGATCTCAATGACCTTGTCCCAGTCCTCGTCCGACATGCGTACGAAGAGACCGTCCTTGGTGATTCCGGCATTGTTGACGAGAATGTCGACGCCGCCCAGCGTTTCTTCCGCCGTCTCGGCCAGCGCCTTCTGCTCGTCCCGATCGCCAAGATTTGCGGGAAGCACATGGACACGCTCCCCGAGCTCTCCGGCAAGAGCGTCCAGCGCGTCGCGGCGCGTGCCGTGAAGACCGACCGTCGCCCCGGCGGCATGCAGAGCGACGGCGATCTCGCGGCCAATACCACCGCTCGCTCCGGTCACCAGTGCCTTGCGACCCGTCAGTTCGAACATGTCTCTTCCTTCCATCCTCTCGGCCTTGTCGAGACGGCCGTCATGGCATCGAACTCGACTTGTCGGGCAATTCTCGCCACGTTTCCGTGGCCGTTCGCCGCGTCGTTTTTGCGCTAGATGCCGCTTCAGGCGCCATCCTGCAAGAAGGCCGCAATATCTTCCGGCGTTCCAACCGCTCGTGCCGACAGCCTTTTATCGATCCTACGAGCGAGACCCGACAGGACTTTTCCGGCGCCGATCTCGACCAGTTGTGTCACGCCCTCATTGGCCAAGAAGACCATCGATTCCTGCCAGCGCACCTGACCTGTCACTTGATCCACGAGGCGCGTGCGGATGGCTTCGGGATCGCTGGTGGAAGTTGCCGTCACATTGCTGACGAGCGGAATTCTCGGCGCTTCGATGCGTGCTTCGCTCAGAGCCTCGCCCATCCGATCGGCGGCCGGCTGCATCAGACTGCAATGGAAGGGCGCAGAGACGGGCAGCGCAATGGCCCGCTTGGCCCCGCGTTCCAAAGCGAGCGCCATCGCCTTTTCGACCGCTCCCTTCTCGCCGGAAATCACAATCTGCCCGCCGCCATTGTCGTTGGCCGGCTCGCAAACCCCATCGGCCGCCGCTTCCTTGCACAGGGCGGCGACCGCATCGCTCTCTAATCCGAGAATGGCCGCCATTGCGCCCTTGCCGGCTGGCACCGCCTCCTGCATCGCGCTGCCGCGAATGCGCAGGAGCTTCGCCGTCTCGGTGACCGACAAGGCCCCGGCTGCCGCGAGGGCCGAATATTCGCCCAGCGAATGACCGGCGACGAAAGCTGCCTTGTCGACAGCATAGCCCTCGCTCTCGAGCGCGCGCATCGCCGCGAGCGAGACGGCCATCAGCGCCGGTTGGGCGTTGGCCGTCAGCGTCAGGGTCTCGGCCGGTCCGTCGAAGATGATCGCGGACAGTTTTTCGCCAAGCGCCTCGTCGACCTCCTCGAAGACCGCGCGGGCGGCCGGATAGGCCTCGAGGAGGGCGCGTCCCATGCCGACCTGCTGGCTGCCCTGCCCCGGAAAAACGAGTGCCGTCGTCATGCGTTTCGCTCCTGATCCTTGCCTCACCGCCCGGCATCGAACGCAGGTCGATCGACGACCTTGCGTCTTGGCGTTGCGTTCACCGGCCCTTTCGCCGGGGCATGTTTCACAAAAACCGGCCGTGTCAAGCGCGGCGTCCGCCGGCAAGGTCCCGAATCAGCGCCGTGCCGATCGATGTCGGAGGGACGAACCGAACCCTCAGCCATTGCGGTTGCGAAAGCTGCGGGAATGGTCTATGTGCCGCCTCGTCGAACGTCCGGACCCAGCTGGGGGCTGAACGGAAGGCGCCCGGCTCGATTGAGCCGGATGCAGGGGCCCTGAAAACGTCCCGGCTTCCCGTGTCTCCGCTCTCGACCGTTCCCTTTATTTGCGCCTTTCCGTTTCCGGCCTATCGCCGGCTGGAAAGGTCGCAGAGGCTTAGCCGCTGGGATCCGGCTCCGTTACGACAGGAAAACGAAACCGGAAAGGCGAAACGATATGGCTCTTTACGAGCACGTCTTCCTTGCGCGTCAGGACATCTCGAACCAGCAGGTTGATCAGTTGGTCGAAAACCTGCGTGGCATTCTGGAAGCTGGCGGCGGCAAGGTCGCGAAGGTCGAGAACTGGGGTCTGAAGTCCCTGGCCTATCGCATCGATAAAAACCGCAAGGCCTATTACACGCTGATGAACATCGACGCCCCGGCGTCGGCCGTCCAGGAGATGGAGCGCCAGATGCGCTTCAACGAGGACGTCATCCGCTTCATGACCATCCGCGTCGACGCCCATGAAGAGGGCGCGTCCGCCATGATGCAGAAGCGCGACGACCGCGGCCAGCGCCGTGGTGGCCGTGACGATCGTGGCCCGCGCCGTGACCGCGACGATCGTGGTCCGCGCGGTGATCGTGACGACCGTGGCCCCCGTGGCGACCGCGAGGACCGTGGTCCCCGCCGCGAACGCAATAGCGACTCGGAGTAATCATCATGGTCGATATCGCACAGCTTCCGACCCGTCGTCCGTTCCATCGTCGCCGCAAGTCCGACCCCTTCTCCGGGGCCGAGGCGCCGAAGATCGACTACAAGGACGTTCGTCTCCTGCAGCGCTACATTTCCGAGCGCGGCAAGATCGTTCCCTCGCGCATCACGGCGGTTTCGCAGAAGAACCAGCGTCTTCTCGCAAAGGCGATCAAGCGCGCCCGCTTCCTGGGCCTTCTGCCCTATGTGGTGAAGTGATAGCCTGAAAGGGCTCCGGGCTACCCCGCCCATACAGCGGTCGGTCCGACGAGATTGAAAGCCCGGCGCGCATGACGCGCCGGGCCTTGATCCCTCCGCAGTCAGGCGGCGGTCGGGTCTGCAAGACTTTACAGAGCCAAGCTGGGGCCCGAGCGGCCCCTAACTGCAAAAGACGCAGGACAGCGACACCAGACGATGACACCCTCGACCCTTCTTGTGGCCGGTCTTTCGGGCCTTGCAAGCGCGCTCCTCTTTGCGGGGCTTGCGCTGCAGTCCGGCAGTGCCGTCGGCTTGGCACTCGCCGCTCCGCTGCCCATTGCGATCGCAGGTCTCGGCTGGGGCCGAAGCGCTGGTTACATTGCCGCGCTCGTCGGGCCTCTCGTCATCTTCCTCATCACCCAGAACGTTCCGAGCGCCTTCACGCTCGCCATCGCCCTGACCCTGCCGATCGCCGTCGCAGCCCATCTTGGCGGACGTGCGAGCGTCACGGAAAGCACGGCGGAAACGCCTCACTCGCCGCATGACGTCCCGATGTCCGAGCCGGCCATCCGGTGGTTTCCCGTCTCGCGGATCCTGTTCGTCCTGACCGTGGCGGCGGCCGTCGCCTGCGTCCTGCTTGGCTGGATGCTCGCCTACGATCCGCAGGAAATCCTGCCGGCTCTGACGGCCTCGCTGACCGAAGGCGCCAACGATCTCGATCCGGCCGCTCGCGTCCAGCTGGAGAATATGGCCGGGCTGATCGTCGCTCTGGTGCCGCTGATCCAGCCGGCGGTGCTGACGCTGGTTCTCGTCATCTGCCTTTATCTCGGTGCTCGGATCGCGCGCTCCTCCGGCAAATTCCCGCGCCCCCAGGACGACCTGCCCCAGGTCGCCAATCTGCCGCAGGGCGCGCTGCTGATCTTCGTCGTCTCGCTGATCGGCACCTTCATTCCAGGCGCGGCGCATCTTGTTGCGACCGTCTTTACCGGCGCATTTGGCATCGCTTTCGCGCTGGTCGGGCTGGCACGCCTTCACAGACGCACACGCGGGCGCCCGGCCCGTGGCCTCGTGCTCTTCACGGTCTATGCCACCATCCTTCTCCTCACCTTCCCGCTTCTCGTCTTCGTCGTCATGGGCATCGTCGAGACATGGCGTCGTGGTGAGGCGCTCACGAGGCCGGGCCCGCGCTGACGCGGGTCGCAGCACCTCGACCCGGAACCCGAAAAGACAATCGACGGATCATCGAAAGGACAAAACAATGGACGTCATTCTTCTCGAACGCATTGGCCGTCTCGGCCAGATCGGCGACACCGTGCGCGTGCGCGACGGCTATGCCCGCAACTATCTTCTGCCGACGGGCCGCGCCCTTCGCGCCAACGACGCCAACCGCGCCCGCTTCGAGGCCCAGAAGGCTCAGATCATCCAGCGCAATGAAGAGCGCAAGGCCGATGCCCGTACGGTCGCCGACCGGCTCGAGGGTAAGACCTTCGTCGCGGTTCGCTCCGCCGGCGAGACGGGCCAGCTCTACGGTTCGGTTTCGGCGCGCGACGTTGCCGATCTGATGGCCGCCGAAGGCTTCAAGGTCGGCCGCAACGAGGTCGCCATGCAGCAGCCGATCAAGATGATCGGCGTCCATCCGGTGCTGATCGCCCTCCATCCGGAGGTCGAGGTGACGATCAATGTCAACGTCGCCCGTTCGCCGGACGAGGCTCAGCGTCAGGAAGCTGGTGAGGATCTGACCTCCTACGAAGCGATCTACGGCTCCGACGAGGAAGACGAGATCCTCGAGGATGAGGCCGAGGTCGAGGACGAGGCGGCCGAGACCGAGGGCGAAGCCGAAGACGAGACGACACCGGCCGCCTGACTTCGCTAGTCGGTTCATCGAATGCGAGATTTCCTTGTCTCGCACTGGAATATTTTTGGGGCCTCGTCGATGCGGGGCCCTTTTCCTTGGCCGATCGCGTCTTAGTGTCTCAACAGATCGTTATTGGAGACCGGCCGGAAACGACGCGAAGTTGACCGCCATTTCCGAGGCTCGGTCTGTCGAGGCCGGAGACTGGCCATGAACAGCCTATTGTCTTTTTATCTTCGCCGCATCGTCAGCGACGGAAATCTTCTCATCACCGATGGGGACGGCGAGACCCATCGTTTCGGCGATGGCGCCGGAGACCCCGTACACATCCACATCAAGTCGCGCGCCGCCGAACGGGCGATCGCTGTCAACCCAGCGCTCAAATTCGGCGAATCCTATATGAATGGCGCCGTCGACATGGTCGAAGGCACCATCTACGACGCGCTGGCCCTGATCTTTTCCAACGCTGGAAACGAGGCTTCGGCCCAGCCCTGGATGCGGGCGATCGAGCGTATGCGCCTCACCTGGCGGCGCTTCGTCCAGCACAACACGCCAAAGCGCGCACGCCGGAACGTCCAGCATCATTACGACCTGTCGGCCGAGCTCTACGACCTCTTCCTCGATATCGACCGGCAATATTCCTGCGCCTATTTCGAGAGTCCGGGCGACGATCTTGATCAGGCCCAACTCGCCAAGAAGCGGCATGTGGCCGCCAAGCTCAATTTTGATCGACCCGGCCTCAAGACCCTCGATATCGGCTGCGGCTGGGGTGGCTTGGGGCTCTATCTCGGCCGCCATCTGTCGGCGGACGTGACCGGCATCACGCTGTCGGACGAACAGCATCAGCTCGCCTCGCGCCGGGCCATGAAGGAAAGGCTCGGCGACCGGGTGCGCTTTCGCATCGAGGACTATCGCAAGACCGAGGGTCCCTTCGATCGCATCGTGTCCGTCGGCATGTTCGAGCATGTGGGCCGCGACTATTACGACGAATTCTTCCAGCACGCCGATCGGCTTCTCGATAAGAACGGTGTGATGCTGCTCCACACGATCGGCCGCTACGGCGCGCCGGCCAACACCAATGCCTTCATCTCCCGCTATATTTTCCCCGGCGGCTATCTGCCAGCTTTGTCGGAAATCATGGAGCCGGTGCAGCGAAGCGGGCTGATCCTCACCGATGTGGAGGTGTTGCGGCTTCATTATGCCAAGACCCTCGAGGCATGGCGGGAGCGGTTCGCCGAAAGGCGGAACGAAGCCAAGTCGCTCTATGATGAGCGGTTCTGCCGCATGTGGGAATTCTACCTCGCAGCATCCGAAGCGGCCTTCCGCTGGCAGGATTGCGTCGTTTTCCAGCTGCAATTCGCAAAGCGGGTCGACGCTTTGCCGATCACGCGAAGTTACATGAGCGACGCCGAGGAACGGTTGCGACAGCTCGACGGCTCCGACCCGGCACGCACGCTAGCGCGGCGCGAATGTTGCGAGGCGGCCGAATAGCTTTCCCCAATCTTATCCACAGCGTTCCCCGCTGATCGAAAGCCCGACCGGGACGGGGCACCCGTGCCGTCCCGGCCCTGTTAAGGATCGGGCACCTCGTGTATCGCTGTCCTCTTCCGCCGAGGCGTCCCCATGGCCGCCGGCCCTGCGAGCCGGCGCTCGGACGATCGGCGATCCGATTGAAAGACGGCGTCATGCGCCTTGCCGACAAAGGGCAGGGTTTGGCGCGACGAGGACGAAGGTCAGGCCATGGCGGAGGCATTACGCAAGCTCGAACAGGACGAGCAGGCGCTTTATCGCGAGGCGCCCAACAATCTGGAAGCCGAACAGGCGCTGCTCGGCGCCATTCTGGTCAACAACGATGCCTATTACATCGTCCATGACTTCCTGAAACCCGAGCATTTCTACGAACCGCTGCACCGAGATATCTTCGCGAAGGTCTCCGAGATGGTGCGGATGGGCAAGATCGCCAATCCGGTCACGATCAAGACCTTCCTGCCCGCCGCCCAACGGGTCGGCGACATCACGGTCTCCGAATATCTCGCGCGTCTCGCGGCGGCGGCAACAACGATCATCAATACCGGCGACTATGGTCGCGCGATCTACGATCTCGCCATTCGACGCTCGCTGATCCGCCTTGGCGAGGATGTGGTCAATCTGGCCTATGAGGCGCCGCTCGACATGGAGCCGAAGGTGCAGATCGAGGATGCCGAGCGCCGGCTCTTCGAACTCGCCGAGACCGGACGCTATGATGGCGGCTTCCAGTCCTTCCGCGACGCGATCGATCTGGCGGTTCAAATGGCGACCGCCGCCAAGGATCGCGATGGCGGCCTTTCCGGCATCTCGTCGGGGCTTCAGACCCTCGACCGCAAGATGGGCGGCCTGCAGCCTTCCGACTTGATCATTCTGGCCGGCCGCCCCGCTATGGGTAAGACCTCGCTCGTCACCAACATCGCCTTCAACGTCGCGGCCGCCTATGAGCCGGCCGAACAGGCCGACGGCACGTTCAAGGCCAAGAATGGCGGCGTGGTCGGCTTCTTCTCCCTCGAAATGTCAGCCGAACAGCTGGCCACCCGTATCATTTCCGAGCAGACCGAAATTTCGTCCTCCAAGATCAGGCGCGGCGAGATCAATGATGCCGATCTCCAGAAGCTGATCGCCTGCACGGAGATGATGAGCAAAATCCCGCTCTATATCGACCAGACCGGCGGCATCTCGATCGCCCAGCTCGCGGCTCGGGCAAGGCGCCTGAAACGCCAACGCGGCCTCGACCTGATGGTGATCGACTACGTCCAGCTGATGACCGGTTCATCCAAGAAGTCCTCGGAGAACCGCGTGCAGGAGATCACCGAGATCACGACGGGCCTGAAAGCGCTCGCCAAGGAGCTCTCGGTGCCGATCATCGCGCTCTCCCAGCTCTCGCGTCAGGTGGAGAACCGCGAGGACAAGCGCCCCCAGCTCGCGGATTTGCGCGAATCGGGCTCGATCGAGCAGGACGCCGACGTCGTCCTTTTCGTCTATCGCGACGAATATTACCTCGCCAATCGCGAGCCCAAGCCCGGAACGGACGAGCATTTGAAGTGGGAACAGGCCTTGAACGAGGCACGCGGCAAGGGCGACGTCATCATCGCCAAGCAGCGTCACGGGCCTGTCGGCACGGTATCCCTCGCCTTCCAGGCCGAATACACCCGCTTTTCCGATCTCGCCGAGGAGGCTTATCTTCCGGAACGCTACGAGTGATCGCAAAAGGAGAGCGTTCGTCCCGAATGAACCATCTCGAAGCCGACAATCGATCCAGCCTTTTGCCCCGCGTGACGATCGACCGAGAGGCGCTTCAGGCCAATTGGCGGACGCTCGCCCGGCTCAATCGAACAGGGCGCACGGGCGCGGCGGTCAAGGCAAACGGGTATGGCCTTGGCGCCGTGCCGGTGGCCCTCGCCCTGGCCGAAGCCGGGTGCCGGGACTTCTTCACCGCCTGGGTCGAAGAAGGCGCCGAGTTGCGTCCCGCCCTCGACGAGGCGGGGATCGGAGACGCACGGATCTACATCCTTCAGGGCGTCGATCTCACTGACATCCCTCTCTGCCTGGACGCGCGGCTGACCCCCGTCCTCTCCACTCTCGCCCAGATCGCAGCCTGGGGCGAAGGCCTGGAGCGGGCGGATAGACGCGCGCCCGCCGCGCTTCAATTCGAGACCGGCATGAACCGGCTCGGCCTCGACGAGAGCGCCCTGCCAATTGTCGAAGCCGCCATGCATGGCGCGCTCGACGTATCGATGGTGATGAGCCATCTCGCCAGCGCCGATGAAGACCCGGACCAGAGCGAACATCAGCGCGCCCGGTTCATGGGGATCGCCGACCGCTTTCCCGGCGCCGAACGCTCGCTCGCTAATTCCGCGGCGTGCTTTCTCGGCCCGGATTACACCCTCGACCTGACGCGCCCCGGCATCGCCCTTTATGGCGGGCGTGCCGGGCCCCAGTCGGATGGCCGTCCCAATACGGTCGCGACACTCTCGGCGGCGGTCCTGCAGATTCGTGAGGCAAGAACCGGCGAGCGCGCGGGCTATGGCGGCTCGGCGCGTCTCGAACGCCCGACGCGGATCGCGACCGTTGGTCTCGGCTATGCCGACGGCTATCTTCGCACCCTGTCCGGGGCAGGCATTCCCATGCGCGGCCTCTCTCCCGGCCCCCATGCCGTCCTCGCAGGTCATAGCGTCCCAATTCTCGGCCGCATCTCGATGGATCTGACCCTTCTCGACGTGACCGACCTGCCCGAAGACGCGATCCAACCCGGCGACCGCGCGGAGTTCTTCGGCCCGAACGTCGCTTTGGACGAGGTGGCGGCAGCGGCGGGGACCATCGGCTATGAGTTGCTGACGGGGCTCGGGCAAAGGGTAAGGCGGAGCTGGTCGTCGCCGATCGCCCGTGTTGAACACAGCCGAGAGGCGCGATATAGCGAATAGAGATAGCTTCGAGTGGAAAGCACGTGGAAGGCCGTTACGATTTCCTGCGTGGTCTGGTGCCCTTTATTCCTGTCGTCATCGGCATTGGGCTCAAATTCGCGTTGATCGACAAGCCAGGGCAAGACCTCTTTGAGCACTTCTACTCGACCTATCTCGCTCCGGCTTGGATCGAATTTCTCGTCACTGCTTTCGTCATCGGCATCACCGCCATGCTCTCGCAACCGACCGTCAACAAGACCGACATATTGGTTTTTGCGGCCCTTCCGGCACTTTGCTTCGTGGTGTGTACGATCCTCGCATTGGGGACAGCGAAAGCCAGGATTGAGAGCAGCGTGATGCAGGTCTATATGCCGGGCATACTTGCGGCGATCAGCCTCGGCATCTCAGGAGGACGTGTTGGCAAGGCACTCTGAGCGACGTTACCAGGACCAGAGTTGGAGCGAGGGCCTTCGCGAGGCGATCGCATATGTTGTCAAGCACGGCGCCCCTGCCATCGGTGTGGCTCTTGTGATCGTCACACTGATGAAGATGTCGGAGCTTCTCGTCCGGCATTTCGGCTAGCCGCATCACGGCAAGCGAGCCGGGTTCCGTTTTGTCTTCGAGGGCCCTAAACGAGGCTCATGGCGAAACCGAAAATCACCTTCATCTGCCAGGCCTGCGGCGCGGTCTATAATCGCTGGCAGGGCAAATGCGACGCCTGCGGCGAATGGAATACGATCGTCGAGGAGTCCTCGGCGGGCGGGGTCGCCGGTGGGCCGCAGCGATCGCGGCGCAAGGGCCGTCCTTCGGCCCTTCTGCCGCTGGCCGGCGAGAATGAGGAAGCGCCCCGCATCGCTTCCGGCATTGCCGAGCTCGACCGCGCGACCGGCGGCGGCATCGTGCGCGGCTCAGCGATCCTGATCGGCGGCGATCCCGGCATCGGCAAGTCCACGCTCCTGATGCAGGCCGCGAGCGCCCTCGCCCGGCGCGGTGCCAAGGTCATCTATGTATCTGGCGAGGAAGCCGTCGCCCAGGTCCGTCTGCGCGCCGAGCGTCTGAAGGCGGCCGATACCTCCGTCCAGCTGATGGCCGAGACGAATGTGGAAGACATTCTGGCGACGCTCGCCGATGCCGGCCGGCCCGACCTCGTCGTCGTCGATTCCATTCAGACTCTTTGGAGCGACACCGCCGAATCGGCGCCCGGCACCGTCACCCAGGTCCGCACGGGCGCTCAGGCGCTGATCCGCTTTGCCAAAGCCAGCGGCGCGGCTGTCGTCCTCGTCGGCCATGTCACCAAGGAAGGCCAGATCGCCGGCCCGCGCGTCGTCGAGCACATGGTCGACGCCGTGCTTTATTTCGAGGGCGAAGGCGGTCACCACTACCGCATTCTGAGAACCGTCAAGAACCGCTTCGGACCGACCGACGAGATCGGCGTATTCGAAATGGGCGATACCGGCCTGAGGGAAGTCGCGAACCCTTCGGAGCTTTTTCTCGGGGAGCGCAACGACAAGGCGCCGGGCGCTGCGGTCTTTGCCGGCATGGAGGGCACGCGCCCTGTTCTCGTCGAGATTCAGGCTCTCGTCGCCCCTTCGTCGCTCGGAACGCCGCGACGGGCCGTGGTCGGCTGGGATTCGGCGCGCCTTGCCATGGTGCTCGCCGTTCTCGAAGCGCGCTGCGGGGTGCGGCTCGGCAGTCACGACGTCTATCTTAATGTCGCCGGCGGTTTCCGCATCTCCGAACCGGCGGCCGACCTTGCCGTTGCCGCCGCGCTTGTCTCCTCTCTTTCGGGCGCCGCGCTTCCCGCCGATTCGGTCTATTTCGGCGAAGTTAGCCTGTCGGGGGCGGCTCGCCCGGTCGCCCATGCCGTCCAGAGGCTGAGGGAAGCGGAAAAGCTCGGTTTTTCCGCCGCGACCGTCCCGTCGGCCAGCGCCGACCTACCGAAATCGGGCATATCCGTGCGCGCGGTCGAGACGCTGGGCGACCTCGTCGCCCATATCGCAGCCGGTTCGGCGAGCCTCTCGGAGGAGGATTGACGGCCATTCTCTGAACCTTCGCCGCGAAGTCTTGATGTTCGAGCAATGGATTTGTGCGAAACGGAGCGTTAAGGCACGTCCAACTTCATTGGGCGCGGCCTGCGGAGCCCAGAAACGATCGATCACGGATCATAAGCGATGACACTCACCATTCTCGACGCGATCCTCGTCGCCATCATGCTCGTCTCGGCGCTGCTGGCCATGGTCCGCGGCTTTTCCCGGGAAGTCCTATCGGTGGTCGCCTGGGGCGTTTCGGCCTTCGCCGCCTACTATTTCTTCGAGTCCTTGACGCCGTTCGTCAGCCAGTATGTGAACAATGAGAAGGCCGCGATGGCGATCGCTGCGGCCGGCATCTTCTTCGTCACACTTATCATCGTCTCCTTCATCACGCTGAAAATCGCCGATTTCATCATCGACAGCCGAATTGGTGCACTGGACCGGGTGCTCGGCTTCATCTTCGGCGCAGTCCGCGGTCTTCTCCTCGTCGTCGTGGCGATGCTGTTCTTCAACTGGCTCGCGCCGGAGAATCAGCCGGGCTGGGTCGCCAATGCCGCGTCCAAACCGTTCCTCGACGACCTGGGCCAACAGCTCGTCGCCGCTCTTCCCGAAAATCCGCAAGGCGCGATCTTCGATCAGCTGGACGGTCTGGCGGGAGGCGCCGACGAGGAACCCGCCACCGGCGAGCCGGACACGGTCGAGGGCGTCATCCAAAACAGTCAGTAATCATCAGCCGCGTTGGAACGGTTGCAAAGGCCGGCGCGTCGGCCTATTGCCCCTGTCGAAGTCGTATCGCTGTCACATGGGTGTTTGGAATCACTCGCAACTGCGGCCGCGAGCGTCTATATAGGGTCGGCGACCAGGAGACCGGTCTCCGGCAAGCGACGAGACATCTGATGGACGAGACGCCCTTCGGCGACGACACGCTGCATGAAGAATGCGGCGTTTTCGGCATTTTCAATCGGGCGGACGCGGCTGCGTTGGTTACGCTCGGCCTTCATGCGCTGCAGCATCGAGGCCAGGAGGCAGCGGGCATTGTCGCCTATGACGGCGCCCAGTTCCATGTGGAGCGCCATCCCGGTCTGATCGGCGATACCTTCACCAAGCAGGCGGTCCTGGAACGCCTCCCGGGCGATTCGGCGATCGGCCATACGCGCTATGCGACCACCGGCGGCGGCGGCCTGCGCAACGTGCAGCCCTTCTTCGCCGAGCTTTCAGCCGGCGGCTTCGCCGTCGCCCATAATGGCAACATCACCAATGCCATGACGGTCCAGCGCGAGCTTCAGCGGCGCGGGTCGATCTTCTCCTCCACCTCCGACACCGAGACGATCCTGCATCTGATCGCGACCTCCGGGGCGCGGCATTTCAAGGACAAGCTGATCGACGCTTTGTCGCGGCTCGAAGGCGCCTTTTCCCTGGTGGGCCTGGCGGCCGGCAAGATGGTCGGCGTACGTGATCCGCTGGGCATTCGCCCCCTCGTTCTTGGCGATCTGGAAGGCGCGCCGATCCTCACCTCCGAGACCTGCGCGCTCGATATTATCGGGGCGGATTTCGTCCGGGACATCGAGCCCGGCGAGATGGTGATCGTCACCGACAAGGGGATCGAGAGCCTGTTTCCCTTCCAGAAGCGCAAACCGCGCTTCTGCATCTTCGAATATGTTTATTTCGCCCGGCCCGACTCCTCCGTCGAAGGGCGCAACGTCTATACGATCCGCAAGAAGATCGGCGAGGAGCTGGCGCGCGAGAGCCATGTGGACGCCGATATCGTGGTGCCGGTGCCTGACTCAGGCGTCCCAGCGGCGATCGGCTATGCCCAACAGGCCGCCCTCCCCTTCGAGCTCGGCATCATCCGCAATCATTATGTCGGACGTACCTTCATTCAGCCGACCGACGCGATCCGCCATATGGGCGTCAGGCTGAAGCACAACGCCAATCGCTCAATGATCGAGGGCAAGCGCGTCATCCTCGTCGACGATTCGATCGTTCGCGGCACGACGAGCCAGAAGATCGTTCAGATGGTGCGCGACGCGGGCGCGAGCGAAGTGCATATGCGCATTGCATCGCCGCCGACGACGGGCGCCTGTTTCTACGGCGTCGACACGCCGGAGACGGGAAAGCTGCTCGCTTCGCGCATGACCATTGCCGAGATGGCGGAGTTCATCAAAGTGGACAGCCTCGCCTTTCTGACGATCGACGGGCTCTACCGGGCTTGCGACGAGGATGGGCGCGACGCCATCCAGCCGCAATTCTGCGACGCCTGTTTCACGGGCGATTATCCGACGGCCCTGACCGACCAGGACACGGCCGACAATGTGCGCCAGCTCTCGCTGCTCGGCGGCGCCGGCTGACGACGCAATCAAAGTTCCAGACGGACGAAAAGGCATCCATGAGCGGGCGACTGACAGACAGGGTGGCGGTGGTAACCGGTGCCTCGCGGGGGATCGGCTATGAGTTTTCGCGGGTACTCGCCAGCGAAGGCGCCCATGTGATCGCCGTCGCCCGCACGGTCGGCGGATTGGAAGAACTCGACGACGCCATCAAGGCCGAAGGCGGCTCGACGACCCTCGTGCCGCTCGATCTTCTCGATTCGGCCGGGATCGACCGGCTGGGCGCGGCCATTTTCGAGCGCTGGGGCAAGCTCGACGTGATGGTGGCGAATGCCGGGCTTTTGGGCGTCCTGTCCCCCATCGGTCATATCGATCCAAAGCTGTTCGAAAAGACGATGGCGACGAATGTCACCAGTGTCTGGCGGCTGATCCGCTCGCTCGACCCTCTGCTTCGCCGATCCGATGCCGGCCGCGCAATCCTGATGTCGTCCGGCGCCGCCCATTCGGCGAAAGCCTATTGGGGTCTCTACGCCGCGACGAAAGCGGCCGTGGAAGCTCTCGGCAAAAGCTGGGCGAACGAGACGCAAAAACTCCCCTTGCGCGTCAATTCAGTCAATCCCGGCGCAACAGCGACCAAGATGCGCGCCGAAGCGATGCCTGGCGAAGATCCGGAAACGCTGCCGACCCCGCGTGAGGTCGCCGAGGCAATGCTGCCGCTGGCTCTGCCCGGCCTCACCGAGACCGGCGGTCTTTTCGACGTGCGCGAAGGGCGTTTCCTTCAGGTCTCGATGCCGGCCTGACGAGCCGCTCGGACGCATCGGCATCGGTCAGACGATCGTTTCGAGCAGGTGCATCTCGATCTGGCGCAGCCTGCGCCGGAACACCTCCGCGCTTCCAAGGGCTTTCGACAAAACGATCGCGCCCTGGATTCCGGCGACGGCTTCCTCTGCCCGCGACAATGCGACGGTCGGCGACAGACCTGCGGTCTGAAGGCAGGCACTGAGAGCCCCGACCCATCGCTCAAAATATTGCGCGATTCGCTTTGCGAAAGGCTCGCGCGCCGCGCCGAGACCAATCACCCCGACAAGACAGATCCTGCCGCCGGACCGGAAGTAGGCGTCCACATCCCGCAACATGTCTTGCATCGCGTCCTTTGGCGGAGTTGCCCGCTCGAGCGGCGAAAAGACGGACGTCTCAAACCAGCGATCGATGTCGTCGAGAACCGCGGACAACATCTCCTCCTTCCCGCCAGGGAAGAAGTTGTAGAGGCTGCCTTTGCCAAGGCCCGTCGCCTTGGAGATCAGCGATAAACTCGCGCCCTCGACCCCATGTTCGCGAAAGACCTCGGCGAGGAGCGGAACGACCTCGGAGCGTTCGGCGAAGGCGCGTGCCACCGATCAGAGCCCGAGATCGCTCAAGGAGGGATGATCGTCCGGCCGACGTCCCAGCGGCCAATGGAAGAGACGATCGCTTTCGTGGATCGGAAGGTCGTTGATCGAAGCAATACGCCGAGCCATCAGTCCGGCTTCGTTGAACTCCCAATTTTCGTTCCCATAAGAGCGGAACCAGTTGCCGCTGTCGTCGCGCCACTCATAGGCGAAGCGGGCCGCAATGCGGTTATCCGCGAAGGCCCAGACTTCCTTGATGAGCCGATAATCAAGCTCGCGAGCCCATTTTCGCGTCAGAAACGCAACGATCGCTTCCCAACCCGTGAGGAACTCGCCTCGATTTCGCCAAGCGCTATCAGGCGTGTAGGCAAGCGAGACCTTCTCCGGGTCACGGCTGTTCCACGCGTCTTCGGCCATCCGCGCCTTTTGAGCGGCCGTTTCGCGGGTGAAAGGTGGCAAGGGCGGCCTCGACATCGTGCTCTCCAGACGAGATTTGCATTTGTACCGATCGGTACAATCCTGGTCATGCGCATGTCAATCCTCGTTTTGCTCCATCCTGTCATCGCGTGATTTGAGCTTCGATATGGCGACGGACCATTGATCTCTTCCCAAGGGCGCCGCAATCCAGAGAGCGCGGTCATTGGCTGACCGCTCCTAACGGCTTGGCCCCGCTGAGACTGTCGAAAAGAGAATTCCCGCCCCTCCACCCGGCAAAGGCAGCGGGAACATGCGTATGGCGACCGTCCGATGCGGATTGGTGAGCGAGGTGGTTTCGAATGCGGCGACCTCGCCATGGGCGAAGACGCGCCGCAAATGGTCCTCGGCAACCGATCCGCGCGTATTGGGAAAGGCTGTGCGCCAGTCCAATCCGACGAGTTCATCCCGGCTCATGCCGATGAAAAGCTCTGCCATGCGGTTAACCGAGACGATCGTCCAGTCGCGGTCCAGGGAAACATAGCATTCCTGGATGCAGTCGAGGACGATGCTGAGCTTGCGGCGATAGGTTCCGTCAGGCGGCGCCTTGGCGGCCTTCAGCTTCTCATAATCCTCAATCGAGACGATCGCGACACGCGGGCGTCCGTGATGGGTGACGACCACCGGCCCATGGCGCGCACGATCCTGTATTTCACCGAAATTGCGGTTCAATTCACCGGCAGTGACGTGAGTTTCACGCGAAAGTTCCGGCGCTTTGTCGTCGTCCGAGATCGTCACGTCCGTCCCTACCCTCTAAGTAACCAGTTCGAATGCTATGAAAAGCGTTGGACGAACATAAATAATGCCTTCAATTCATAAGCTTATAAAGCAAGTTAATACAGAGCCGCCCGAATATGCGTATTTTGCGTAAAAATGGAACACAGCCGGAGCGGGGCAATATGGATAGCGAAATTTGGTCGGGTTCAAGCCCGGTCTCGACCGGTGTCGCAGGTCTCGACCAAGTGCTTTTTGGAGGTTTGCCGCCGAGAGCCATGCATTTCCTCCAGGGAAACCCCGGCACCGGTAAAACGACGCTCGCCTTGCAGTTTCTTATCGATGGTGCCGCAAAGGGCGAGAAAGGCCTTTTCATCACGATTTCACAGAGCGAAGCCGATCTGCGACGGATCGCCCGTTCCCATGGCATGTCTTTAGACCTGCTCGACATCGAGGAACTTTCGCCGCTGGATCTGGCGCGAGACGTTGCAGAGCGTCAAACAGTTCTACAGACGGCCGAAGTCGAGCTTGCCCGGACCATGGAACATATCCGGGAGCTGCTTGCCCGATCGAAGGCCGACCGGATCGTCTTCGACTCGCTTTTCGAATTCCGTCTTCTGGCAGGTAATCACCTGTCCTATCGGCGCAATCTCCTTCTTCTGAAATCGCTCGTTCTGCAATCGGGCGCCACCGCGCTTTTCCTCGACTATGCGGATCGCGAATTGGGCGATCGCCAGTTGGAAGCGCTCGCCCATGGCGTCATCGAACTCTCCATGCGGGTGCCCACCTATGGCAAGACGCATCGCCAGCTCTGCGTTGCAAAGATGCGCGGACATCGGTTCATAGAGGGCAACCACGACGTGACGATCCGGACCGGCGGCCTGACCATCTTTCCGCGGATCGTGCCGGACCTTCACGAAGCCTCCCCTGCGAGCGGCATCGTGGGAAGCGGCCTCTCCGCCGTCGACGAGATGTTGGGGGGAGGCCTGGAGGAAGGAACGACCTGTCTGATCGTCGGCCAGGCAGGTACGGGAAAATCCACCTTGGCGACCGCCTATGCTGATCATGGTGCTCGTAGCGGCCGGTCGACTGCCATGTTTCTCTTCGAGGAACGCCCGGAAATTTTCCGCAGACGCTCAAGAGACCTCGGCTTTCATCTCGAGGAGCGGGAAAAGGCGGGAACGCTAACGCTTCAACACTTCAATCCAGCCGAGACTTCGCCAGGCGAATTCGCCCAAGCGGTGGTCACCAGCGTCGAGGACCGAGGTGCAAGGGTCGTCGTCATCGACAGCCTGACGGGCTATCTCGGCGCCATGCCCGAGGAGCGGGATCTGATCACCCAGCTTCATTCCCTTCTCGCCTATCTCTCGCGCCGCGGGGTGCTGACAATACTCATCGTTGCGCAGCACGGAGTGCTTGGCGGTCCCCAGTCCATGGATATCGATACGAGCTATCTCTCCGACACCGCCATCCTCCTGCGCTACGAACAGGCCGGAACGGATATCCGCCGCACGATCACAATCGTCAAAAAGCGTCATGGGGATCACGAGACGGCGGTCCGCGAACTCGATATCGGCGATGGCTCGGTCGATGTCAGACCGCTCGCAACGTGAGGCAAACGTCTCGTCTCACTCGCCGGTTGGATGAGCCGAATCCTTCCGACCCGGCTTTGGGGCGCCGTGCCCCGGCCGAGCGCTTCACCCACTCGGATCGCGCCTCAGATAGGCGCCCGCCCAGACAGTGCTTCCAGCGCGTCTCGAAGACGACGACCGGCTCGCAAACGGGGTACGGGCAAAGGGGACGCGAAAGATGAAGGGAGACGAGGCCGCAAACGAAGAGGTGCAAGTGGTCGTCTTCGCGCCGTTCGGGCGCGATGCGTCGGTCTTGAAGCGAATAGCCGAGGATCACGGCATGGCGGCGGTCGCCATCGAGGATTTGACCGAACTGGCTCATGCCATCGGCAACGAAGCTTTCGTCCTCGTACTGACTGAGGAAAGCTTGCGCGGAAAGATGATCGAGGTCTTGCGAGACGGCCTGCGGCGTCAGCCGGTCTGGGCCTCGATGCCGACCCTTTTGCTTCTCGACGAGGTGGACCGGCCGTCAGAGACGTTATCGCTCATTCGCAGCCTTGAGCCCGCGATCGACTGTCTGATCATGCAACGCCCCGCCCGAGGGGGCGAGATCGGCTCGGCCCTTCGTCGTCTCGTCCGCGATCGGCAAAGGCAATGGCAGGTCCGCGACCAGATCATCCGCTACGAGGAACAGCAGGTTCATTTGAAGTTCCTGCTTCGTGAGCTTGATCATCGGGTTAAGAACGTCCTTGCCAAGGTGCGCGCGATAGTCAGCCTGACCAGCCGCCAAGCGACAGACCTCAGCACGTTCGTGACGTCCTTTTCCGACCGTATCCAGGCGCTGTCTCGCGCGCATGAAGCCCTTGCCGGCGACTATCACGAACCCGCGACCCTCCGGCAGCTGGTGCAGGAATCGCTTGCCCCCTTCCTTGATCAGACAGCCTCAAATGCGACGATCACGGGCCCTCGTGTCCTTCTTTGGCCACAAGGAGCGCTCTCCCTGTCGATGATGCTGCATGAATTGGCGACGAATGCCGCCAAATATGGTGCGTTTTCGGTCGGGACCGGCCATGTGGACGTGCGCTGGAGCGTGGCGGAGGAGGCAGAGGCTCGACTGCTGACCCTCGAATGGAATGAGAGCGGCGGGCCTGAACTCGGACCGATCGAGCGGCGTGGGTTTGGCACGCTCGTCATTGATAGGATTGCGGCCCAGGAAATGGACGGCAGAGTGAAGATGGATTTCGCTCGAACCGGCCTTCACGTCACAGCGATCATTCCGCTGCCGCCAGCCGATTCCATTCGTGCCGCTCTATGATCGGCTTCAGGGCTTCAACGCGCCCACGCTGCAACAAGACTGGCTCTTCAGCCGCCGGGCCTTGTTTCGGAGAGGCCCGGCGACAGGCGACAGGCCAAGTAGCGTTCGAACCCTTCCCGAAATGGGGATTGGCCCTGCGGATCAGTTCACCTGTTCGGCGGAATCAAGCAACCGTCCGCGGACCCAAGGGCCGGGCGCGCGATTTGGACGTTTCATCGGCCTGCCCGTTCTCGAAGCGCCCGGAGCTGCCCCATCAACGCAAACGCCGAAGCCGCTCGTCGAGAATGCTTTCGAGCTGTGCGGTCGTCCGGCGCACATCCGAGACGACGTCGTCGGACTGACCATGGAAGATGTAACGCTCCACATCGTCCCAGACCGCCTCGATCCGCTCTCGCATGATCCGGCCTTCCTCAGTGAGGCAGACGGTCGTATGGCGACGATCGGTGAGGCTCTCGCCCCGGCGGATAAAGCCGCGCATCTCGAGCCGGTCGAGCATTTTCGAGGCCGTCGAGGCTCGAACGCCGATCGTGTCGGCAAGCCGCGATGTCAAGACGGGTTCGCCGTCTGGGTCCAGCGCGACGAGAAGATGATCCTGGCCGGCACGGATTCCGAGGTCGGCAAGCCGAAGCTCGATCAACACGCGGCTGCATTTGATGATGCTGATCAGCGACGGCACCATGCCCGCTGAATTCGCATTGAGCGCATCGACGCCGGACGAATTCATGCTTGTCATGGTGCTCATGGCAACCTCACAGGAAGACCACGCGCAGCGGCTTCCTTAAGCAGACGACGCTCGATGAAAGCTAAGGCGTTTTGATCGGCGATGGGCATTCGACGGGCGATCCGACGTGTTCCTTCAGACAAGGAGACGCCGCAGCCGCTGATCGAGGCCCGATCAAGCTCCGTTACTATTTCAGTTTCGAGTATTTCGCTCATGACGTACCGTCCTTCTTCATGAGGAGACGACAAAGGGTCGCACGAAATACGGACTATGGCTTTATCATAAGCTAACGGTATGTTCTTTTTCCCGGCTATGGAAGTGTGATTCGATGCAGTTATCCGGGTTCGGTTTGCAACTGCTTATTGCCCATCTCGGTTGGACAACCAGGTCGATTCGAGCGTCAAGGACGCGCGATAGATGGCATGGTCCTCATCATCGCGAACGATGACGCTGACGCGATAGCCGTCTCCGTCGGGAATTCTTGCTCCGATCATCGCCGGAAGTGCCTTCATCGCCGCAATCCGCACATCGCTGATGGCAGCGCAGTCATGCCCGTCCTCGTCCTTGACGAAATCCGGGCCGTCCTGAACGTCGAAGAAATAGCGGGCCATGGGGCCTCCGGGTTCGTTCGTGAGCCGCGTATCGTCCGAAAGCGGGCGCTGTCTCGATCGAACGGCTCGTTTTCAATCGCCGAAAAACGCTTGGACTTCGTCCGGCGCCCTGTGCCGTTTCAGATGCAGATAGTTCGGGTTGAACTGAGCGAATTCGGTCAGTCCTTCGACATCGAGGATCCGGATTTGGCGGCCCTGGATCGAGACGAACTGTCGCGTTCGGAGTTCGGTCATCATCCGGTTCGTATGAACGATCGACAGACCCATGGCATCGCCCAGTTCCTGTTGGGTCAATGGCATTTGGAAGCTGTGGTCGTTGACGAGCCCGACGGATTTCAGCCGCAGATAGAGTTCGCAAATGAGATGGGCCAGTTGTCGATCGGCCGATCTCTGCCCCATTCCGGCCAGCCATTCACGCAGCACCGCCTCGTCGACAAGAGTCGCCCACCAGAAGGCACGAGTGATGCGCGGATTGCTCGTCGTGAGCTCCTCGATGGTCTCCCGCGGAATTTCCACCATCCGACAAGGGGTGAGTGTCGCGATGTTGTGGTCCATCTCGCCCAATATGGCGACGTGGAGATCGCAGAAGTCGCCCGGTACGAGAAAGGCGACGATCTGACGGTTGCCATTCGGCATGATTTTGTAGCGGCAAGCAAACCCCTCGATCACGAGGTGCACGTCGTCCGGCAGATCACCCTCGCGAATAATGTCCTCGCGCGGGCCGACCTTGCGCGACTGCGAGATGATGTCGTCGAGGATCTGGCGGTCGACATCTTCGAAATCGCACGCTAGCGATAGCTTTCGTGCCAGCGGATTGAACATAGGGCGATCCTTTCGTCCGTGTGTTCGACCAGCCTGACAAAACGATTGATCGGCGCGTACCGGCCGGCATGCACCGGATCAGGCTTGATGAGGGAGCGATCGATCGCTCCGATCGCACGCATCGCAAGCACACCCGGCAGAAACGTCGATGAGGTGCCGGGCGGCATGGACTAGCCCAGCGGCGTGACGTGACAAGCCGGCCAGCGTTTTCGCCGGCTTCAGTCCTCGGCCGGACACCCAACATGATATGTTAATGATCTGAGTGAAGGGACGTTCGGCGCGATCTGGATGGCCGGCTACGTATTTGTTCGTGCGTCTAACGTCATGCGGAGGCCCAACTCCACATGAGACCACCTGTCGCCATCAAATCTTGACGCGTCTCTACTCCGCCCGACCGGTCTCTCGACCCGGAGCCAGCCGCCGCTCCCGCTTGGTGCGCTTGGAAAATTCGCGCCAGGAGAAGGGTATCGAGATGAAGTAGGCGAGAACCGTCAGAGTAAGCGTCTCCCAGAAGAAGCTGAGTAGCGTCGCCACATAGAGAACGAGAACGAGGATGATCGGGATCGCATAATTGCGCGGCACCCGAATCCCCGCGCCCTTGCCGGACCAGGTCGGGATCTGACTCGACATGAGAAGGCCAACAAACACCAGATAGACTGCGGTGACCCCGGCGGTGAATTGGGGCAAGCCGATATTGATGCCGATAAAGCTCACATACATCGGCAGAAGCGCGAGCCCCGCGCCGGCGGGAGCCGGAACGCCGACGAAGAAGGCCGAATGCCATTTCGGGCGGTGCGGATCATCGAGCATGGTGTTGAAGCGGGCCAGACGAAGGGCGCAACCGGACGTATAGAGCAGTGCGCAGATCCAGCCGAACGGCCCGGCTTCCTTCAGGATATAGGCATAGAGCACAAGGGCCGGCGCGAGGCCGAAATTGACGATATCGGCGAGGGAGTCCATCTCGGCGCCGAAACGGCTCTGACCTTTCAGAAGGCGAGCCACGCGCCCGTCGATGCCATCGAGCAAGGCCGCGCCGAGCACCATGCCGACCGCCGCCTCGAAACGCCCCTCGAAAGCGAGGCGCACACCGGTCATTCCGGCGCAGATGGCCAGAATGGTGATGAGGTTCGGCACGATATGCCGAAAGGGGATGCGGCGGCGCCCGGTCTCGTTCGGCTCGTCGGGCTGGCCCGGATCGAAAGGCGGAAAAAGATTTTCCAATGACATCAGTCGCGCCTCACGGGCCAGACGTGCAATTCATCGCCATATTCTGCGATGACCGTCTCGCCCGCATAAGCGAGCTGGCCTTCGGCGACACGCGGCACGAAGCCTTTCGGCAGATAGATGTCGAGCCGCGAGCCGAAGCGAATGAGGCCGAAGCGCTCGCCGGTTTGCAATGCGTCGCCAACCTTCGGCCAGGAGATGATCCGACGCGCGATCAAGCCGGCGATCTGCGTCACGCCCACGGGACCATGGACGCTCTGAATAACCAGGGAGTTGCGCTCATTGACCTCGCTCGCCTTGTCGAGCTCGGCATTCTTGAACTCGCCCTTGCGATAGGCGATCCGCTCGAGCGTGCCGGCGACAGGGGCCCGGTTCACATGGCAGTCGAAGACGCTCATGAAGACTGAAATGCGCAGCAGCGGCTCGCTGCCAAGCTCCATTTCCGCCGGCGGCACCACATGCCCCACCAGCGAAACGCGGCCATCGGCCGGGCTGACGGCGAGGTCGTTCGAGACCGGACCGACGCGTTGCGGATCACGAAAGAAATAAATGCACCAAAGCGTCAGGATCAAGCCGAACCAGAACAACGGCTGCCAGAACAGGCCCAGAACGACGGCGATGCCGAAGAAGACTGCTATGAACGGATGGCCCGCAGGATGGATCGGTACAAGAATGTTGCGGATGGAATCGAAGATATGCACGCCGCTGCGCAGCTCCCTGGGTCATCGGTCAATCGGTTCAGTTCTATTGAAACATAGGCAGGCGACCCGCCTTATGCAGCCCCTTGTCGGATCGGCAAGCGCTTTCGGCTGCGAAGGGAGCCAACTGCTTCCATAGAGTTCGCCGCTTGTTCCCAAGCTGAGCCTTGATTATTGGAAGAATAAGACGTCTCGCCGATGAGGCGCGCATTCTTCGTAAACCGGACAAAACAGCACCAAGACTATGCCTCGCAGAGCTCTCGCCATCGTCACCGCCTGTCTGGTCCTCATCGCCGCGATCGTTGCCGGCTATTGGCACATGCTGACAACCGAAAAGAGCCGCCTGACCGATCTCGCCGCCAACGAGGCGGGCGGCGAGAGCGAGGTTCCGGGCTTGGCCTCGGCAAACGAGCCGGCGGATGTGGCTTCCGCCGGGGAGAAGACAAGCCGGGCAAAAGAGGCATCCGCAGATCCCGAAGAGAGCGTGTCGCCTTTGCAGGAGGCGGTCACCGCTTCGGCCGACGCCGATACACCGTTGGGCGAGCGCCTTGCCGCGACTGGAGCGGAGGCGCAGCCCGGCGCAGAGATCACGCCCGAGAAAGACGCCGAAGCTGCAAAGGAGAAGGGTGATCCGCAGACGGCAGACTTTTCGCAGACGCCGAGGTCTTCGGAGACAGCGACCGCAAAAGACAAGCCTTCGTCATCAACGACGGATGCGCAGTCATCGCCGACACCTGCAGACCTGCCGACATTCGACGTCCTGCGGGTCGAGCCGGACGGCTCCATGGTCGTAGCCGGCCATGGCCCTGCCAATGCGATGATCCGTTTGGAGAATGGCGACAAGACGCTCGGCACCGAACGAACGGATGCGGCTGGCGATTTCGTCGTGGTGCTGAGCGAAAACCTCGCGCCCGGCCCCTATGCGGTGAAGATCGTGGCTGAAACAAACGAAGGAGAGCCGGTGGTCTCGGCCGAGACCGCGATCATCGACATCCCCGAGCCCGGCCGAAACGAACAGCTCCTCGCCATGGTCGAGGCCCCCGACGCCCCCTCGCGCCTTCTCGAATTGCCAAAGGCGGAGGATGAACCCGCAGGCGCTGGAAATGCTTCGCGCTCGCCGGCAGACAGCCAGACGGCCGAAGTCGCGCTATCTCAGGCGCCCTCGAAACCCGCTACTTCCGAGACATCGACGAGCCTCGCCATGGAGCCGCCCGAGAGCAAGGGGTCGACGGGCGATCTTGCCTCGTCGAAGACGGAGGATCCAAGCGCACCGCCTGCATCCAACGCCGCGCGCCCATCCGGCGAGACCGGCGCCGCTAGCGAAGCGGACGGGAGCGGAACGGCCCTGCTGCGTCGCGACGACCCGACACCCGCTTCAGACAGCGCCGAACCCAGTGTCAGCTTGCGCGTCGAGGCGGTGGAGATTGACGGGGATAAGATATTCGTTGCGGGCGAAGCTCCGGCCGGTGCGACCGTTCGCGTCTATCTCGACAACAAGCTTCTCGCCGAAGACCGGGTTTCGCCGACGAACCGTTTCCTCGCTCAGACGAGCGCATCGATCCCGGTTGGCGATTACATGGTCCGCGCCGATCAGCTTGACCGAGGCGGCGACGTGGTGTCCCGCGTCGAAGTCCCCTTCTTGCGGCCAGCCGGGACGACGCTGTCGGCCGTCGCGCCAAAGCCAAGCGCGGATTTCGAGAGCGCCCAGGCGCCGAATAAGGCTAGGACCGTCCAAAACGCATCCGTTCAGGACGAAGCTCCAAGCGCTTCGGATGATCGGCAGGTCGTCGAAGGCCATGCGTCGAACGGCGCTTTTGGCACTCAACCTGAAAGATCGGCTAAGCTTGAGATGCCGGCGAGCGGCCAAGACAGGGACGCGTCGAGCACCAACAGGTCGAAAACCCTCGCCTCGGCCGAGACCGAAGCGGGCAGCTCACAGGCGCCGGTGCAAAGTGCAGCTCGGCAGGGCGCTGGCCAAGCCTCGGACTCGGCCGGTGAGCCGATCTCGCCAGCACAAGCGGTTGCGACCATCGAGCAGGACGCGCCTGACAGCGACACCTCTTCGGCTTCAGCATCATCGGTCCCGGCCGCTTTATCGCCGTCTGAGCCAAGGAGCATCTCGGTCCCGACCCCAGCAAACGACGCCGCAGCGGCAACGCCATCGCAAGAGACAAATGACAGCCAGACTGACAGCCAGCCGGTCATAGACGTGCCGACCCGCAACGGATCGAACGCGACTGTTTCGAACGAAAGCCGGGACGTGGCGGAAGTGTCGAGCGAGCCCGGCTCCGCCGCGCCCGCCCAATCCGGGACGACAGGTGGCCGCGAGACAGACGCCGCAAGTCGCCAAGCCACCCCTGCTTCGGGCGAGGTATCGGAGACGGAGACAAGCCAGCCAAGCGCAAGCTCAACCCCAGCCCAAACCGAAGCGGTGATGTCTCAGGATCAAGGCGACGCAAGTGGTGATGGCGCCGAGACGCTCACAGCCGCTCTCGAAGACAGCGTCCCCACGATCAGCCAAGCGCCGCTTCAAAGCGCCACCGGCCGCGTCATCATCCGCAAGGGCGACACGCTCTGGCAGATTTCCCGCGACAGCTATGGCAGCGGTTCGCGCTACACGGTGATCTATCTCGCCAATGGCGACCAGATCCGCGACCCCAACCGCATCTATCCCGGCCAGGTCTTCCGCATGCCGCCCGGCGAGGAGCAGCAGGCGGAGGACTCCGGGCAGGCGCCGCAATAACGTAGGGTCGATCCTACTCGGCGGCTTGCCGACTTGCGCCTGAAACGGCCGCCGACAGCTCCGCCTCGATCTGATGCTTCGTCTCGGTATCAAGACCGTCATGAAGCCCGATGACGACAAAGCGCGTGTCCCGCGCCTCACCCGGCTTCCAGGGCCGATCGAAATAGGTCTCGATCCGCTTTCCGACGGCCTGGACGACAAGGCGCATTGGCTTGCCGGGCACGTCGGCAAAACCCTTCAGCCGCAGAATGTCATGACGAGCGAGGAGCTCCGGCAGCGCATCCTCGAAGCCTTCACGATCGGCTAGGGCACCGGTCTGAACGACGAAGCTCTCGAATTCGTCGTGATCGTGGTCATGGGGCGTCCCGGCCTCATGCTCCATCTCATGATGGGACTTGCGCTCGGCGATCAGATCTTCCGTGCCGCTGGCAAGGCCGAGCAGGACATCGACCGGCAGGCGGCCGTTTTCGCTGGCAATCGTGCGAACCGTGCGCGCGATCTTCGAGGAGACCTCGGAGCGCACCATCTCGAGCGCCGGCGCGTCGATGAGGTCGGCCTTGTTGAGGACGACGAGATCGGCGGCGCGAAGCTGGTCCTCGAAGAGTTCTTCCAGCGGATTGTCGTGGTCGATGCTCTCATCGGCGGCGCGCTGAGCGGCGACCTTCTCCTCGTCGTCGGCAAAGCGCCCTTCGGCGACGGCCGCCGCGTCGATCACGGTCACGACGCCATCGACGGTGACCTTGGTTTTCACTTCGGGCCAGTTGAAGGCGGCGACGAGCGGCTGGGGCAGCGCAAGCCCGCTCGTCTCGATCACGATGTGATCCGGCCGGTCGGGCCGCGCCAGAAGCTTCGTCATGGTCGGGATGAAGTCGTCGGCGACCGTGCAGCAGATGCAGCCATTGGTGAGTTCGACGACGTCCTCCTCGCTGCAGGTCTCGATGCCGCAGCCGGTCAGGATGCCACCATCGACGCCGAGATCGCCGAATTCGTTGATGATCAGCGCGATCTTCCGGCCGCCGGCATTTTGCAGCATGTGCCGGATCATCGTCGTCTTGCCCGCTCCGAGGAAACCGGTGACGACGGTAGCGGGAATCTTGCCGTGAGCCATAATGCGCCTGAACCTTTGATGCGTGAAGACGGTTCGACGCCCGGTCTGTGCGCCCGAGCGCGAATCCGTCGATCCCGGATGACTAAACGAGGACGGCGATCCGCGAAAGCTCGCGGATCGCCGTCCACTCGTCACCGCTTGGTGATCAGCCTGTGGGCGTCTCGCCATTGTCCTGGAGATGCGGAAAGACGGAAAGCCGAGACGCGCGAAGGATTTAGTTCATTTCCTTCATTTTGTCGGTGACGGCAGAGGTCCATGCGCCTTCCGGCTTCTTCGTGATCACCGGATCGGAGCCGCCGGACATCAGAACATTCACCGTGTTGTCGGCCGCAGAGACGTCCAGCGTGCCATCCGAGCCATTCACCAGCTTGTTGATCTCGCGAACCATGCGCTGCTGATGCTGTTCGGTCTGAGCGCCCGTCATGTCGTTGTCGAGGACGATCTCGGTGGCTTCGTCCGGGTGCTCCGCCGCATAGGCCCAGCCCTTCATCGAGGCATCGACGAATTTCGCATAGGCCTCGACCTTGGCCGGATCGGCGAGGTCTTCCTCGAGCACATAAAGCCCGTCCTCCAGCGTCGCGACCCCCTGGTCCTCATATTTGAAGACGACCAGTTCGTCCTCTGGGATGCCGGCATCGATGACCTGCCAATATTCGTTATAGGTCATGGTCGAGATGCAATCGGCCTGCTTCTGGATCAGCGGATCGACATTGAAGCCCTGCTTGATCACCGTGACCCCATCCGGTCCGCCTTCGGTGGAGAGGCCAAGCTTCGACATCCAGGAGAGGAACGGATATTCGTTGCCGGAGAACCAGACGCCGAGGGTCTTGCCCTTGAAATCTTCCGGACTCTCGATGCCGGTCTCCTTGCGGCAGGTGAGCTCCATGCCCGACTTTTCGAAAGGCTGGGCAATATTGACGAGGGGCAGACCCTTTTCGCGGGCCGCCAGCGCCGCCGGCATCCAGTCGACGATGATATCGGCGCCGCCACCCGCGATCACCTGTTCGGGTGCGATATCCGGGCCGCCCGGCTTGATCGTGACGTCGAGCCCGGCATCCTCGTAATAGCCCTTCTCCTGAGCGACGTAATAGCCGGCAAACTGGCCTTGGGTCACCCATTTCAGCTGCAGCGTCACCGGCGTCGCGTCCTGGGCGGCGGCCGGCATCGCCGTCAGCGCGCTTGTGGCGAGAAGTGATGCAGCAATCACAATGTTACGCATGTCTCTCAGTCCTTTTCCAATGGCTATGGGTGAAGAAAGGTCAGCGGCAGGCCCCGGCGGCGAGACATCGCTGGATGGCGCGCATGTCGGTTCCGCGTTTCAGGGTCTTCTCGATGGGCGCGGGCGAACCCGACACCCAGATCTTCAATTCGGCGTCGAAATCGAAAGTCCCGGCGGTTTCCACCGAGAATCCGACGATCGCCCGGTAGGGAATGGTGCGATAATCGACCTTGGATCCGGTCATGCCCTGGATATCGATGATGATCAGCCGGCGGTCGGTGAAGACGAAGCTGTCGCGCACCACGCGAAACGCATGGGTCACGCGCTCGCCCTCGACGAGGAGGCCCTCGGTCAGGCGCTCCACGTCGCTCCCATCGATTTCCGATCCATGGCCCATGAGGCCACTGAACAATCCCATGCAACCCTCCTCTCCAACCGCCCTCAGCGCCGCATCGACGGATGCCAGAAGGTCACCCGGCGTTCGAGAAGCGCGACGAGACCATAGGCGAGCGAGCCGACAAGCGCGGCGACGGTGATCTCGGCCCAGACCATGGGCGTGTTCATGCGCCCGATCTCGGCCGAGATGCGAAAGCCCATGCCGACGATCGGCGTTCCGAAGAATTCGGCGACGATCGCGCCGATGAGCGCAAGGGTCGTGTTGATCTTCAAGGCGTTGAAGACGAAGGGCATGGCTGCGGGCAAGCGAAGCTTCATGAGGCTCTGACCATGGCTCGCCCCATAGGTGCGCATGAGGTCGCGCTCCATGGCGCCCGCCGCCGAGAGCCCCGCCACCGTGTTCACCAGCATCGGGAAGAAGGTCATCACGATGACCACCGCCGCTTTGGACGGCCAGTCGAAACCGAACCACATGACCATGATCGGGGCGACACCGACGATCGGCAGGGCCGAGACCAGATTGCCGATCGGCAACAGGCCGCGCCTCAGAAAAGGCGAGCGATCAACAATGAGCGCCACCAGAAAGCCCGCGCCGCAGCCAAGGACATATCCGGCGAGAACCGCCTTGAGGACGGTCTGGACGAAATCGGCCCAGAGGATGTGGCCGGAGGCGACGAAGGTCGCGGCGATCTCGGAGGGCGGCGGAAGCAGGATCGGCGGAACCTTCAGCCCACGCACGATCAATTCCCACAACACGATCAGCGTCGCGCCGAAAATCGCCGGCACGGCGAGATCACGCACGAACGCCAGCGCTCTCTGCCGCGTCTCCAAATTCGCGAGACCGGCGGTCAGGCGCCAGGAGAACAACCAGAACAAGACGGTCGCCGAGGCGAAGAGGGTGCCGCCGCTTTCGACCAGTTGGAAGGCGGCAAAGCCGCAGACAAGGGCCAGGATGGCAGCCATGCCGACGCTGAAAGGCCGACGGATCGCGAAGGGCTCGGCGACGCTCATAGGCGTCCTCCGCTACGCGCGAGAACGGCCCGCTCGACCAAGCCGACCGCCCAGACGAGGACCCCAGCCATGACGGCGGCGGTGATCAGCGCGGACCAGATCTGGATGGTCTGCCCATAATAGGAACCAGCGAGAAGACGGGTTCCAAGCCCACCCTGAGCCCCAGTCGGAAGCTCGCCGACGATCGCCCCGACGAGCGCGGCGGCGATCGCGATCTTCATCGAGGTGAAGAGAAAGGGCATCGAGGCCGGCAGGCGAAGCTTGAGGAGCGTCTTGAGCGGACCGGCCGAGTAGGTTCGCATCAGATCGACGAGCATGCGATCGGGCGAGCGCAACCCCTTCACCATGCCGACCGTCACGGGGAAAAAGGAGAGATAGGTAGAAATGAAGGCTTTCGGCAGAAGGCCGGAGACGCCGATCGAATTCAGAACGACGATGATCATCGGTGCGATGGCGAGGATCGGGATCGTCTGAGAGGTGATGATCCAGGGCATCAGGCTCTTGTCGAGGGTGCGCGAATAGAGAATGCCGATCGCCAGCACCATGCCGAGCGCCGAGCCGATGACGAAGCCGAGAAAGGTGGAGGAAAGCGTGACCCAGGCGTGAAAGAGAAGGGAGCGCGGCGATGTCGGCCTCACATCCACCGTGGTCTTGTAGATTTCGGCGACGATCTGATGGGGCGCGGGAAGGACGGGACGCTCCGCGCTCCAAGTCGCACTGATCGCCTGCCCCGTCGTGTAGTCCCCCGCCCGCGCCAGCTTCTCGGTCTCGGTCTGCCAATTCATGAAGATAGCCGCGAGATACCAGACGACGAGAATGACCGCGCAGACGACGGCGACGGGAAAGGCCCGGCCTTCCACGGCGCGTCTGGCAAAGCGACGAACGGGCCCGCGATAGCCAATGGCAGCGCCAGGCTCGGCGAGAAGAGCGTTCGCAGTACGGCTTGGCTGCATGTGAGGCGAATCCGTCATCCGCAGCGCTCACGATCATGGAGGCCGTGTTCGAAACCTCCCGCTAGACCTTCTCCCTCTTCCGATAGGGAGGAAAGCCCAGCGCGAAGCGAGGCATGTGAAAGCCTGGCTGGCGCAAATCTCAGACCATCAATCCAGCCATCCCCGTCACTGCGATGTCGGAGCCGCCCTTCGAGAACCGCGAGGATGGTCTCGAGTACCGCATTCCTCTCTTTGAAAACCTCGTCGTTCCAGAAGCGCAGCACCGACCAACCGCTCACATTCAAAAGGCCTGTCCGTTTCAAATCTCTCTGGCTTTGCGCGTGCTGAGCGCCATCGAGTTCGATGATCAACCTTTTCGAGCGGCAAGCAAAATCGACGATGAAAGGCGGAACCGGAAATTGCCGAACAAATTTGAAACCGTTCAACCGCCGATTGGCCAGTTCCGTCCATAGCAGGAGCTCGGCGTCCGTTTCTTTACGGCGCAAGGTTCGGGCTCGCGCGATGATCGCTGACCGTTTCATCTCGCCCGTGCCTCTCCGGACAGTCCCACAGAAGTCCTGCAGATCCCCCTCACCCTACCCTCTCCCCCTGGGGGAGAGGACGTTCCCAGTTTTGGCGTTGTCTGCTCGTCCGCCAAGCTCGGCACATTCCCTTTCCCGAACTTCGACTGAAAAAGCGACGGGACAAGAATAGATGGATCAGCAACGGCCAAAACGGAGCCCACGACGAAGGCCATAGCGGCTTCTCCCCCACGGGGAGAAGTGCCGGCAGGCGATGAGGGGGATCGCTGCCCGGCGTCGCCGATCATCCGCACGGGGCGCAGACAGAGAGGATCGCGAGCTTCGATTGAAATCAATTGACTGCCTCTAATCATAGCCATGCCCCGCCTTCAGCCCCTCGCGAACCCAATGGGCGATTTCGAGAAATTCCGGCGTGTCGCGAATGTCCAGCGGGCGATCAGGGCCGAGATCGCAATCGATGATCTCGTGAATGCGTCCCGGTCGCGGGCTCATGACGACGATGCGTGTCGACAGGAACACCGCCTCGGGGATGGAATGGGTGACGAAGACGACCGTTTTCCTCGTCTTCGCCCAGAGCTTCAACAGCTCTTCGTTCAGATGATCACGAACGATCTCGTCGAGGGCCCCGAAAGGCTCGTCCATCAAAAGAAGATCGGGATCGAAGGAGAGAGCCCTCGCAATCGAGGCGCGTTGCTGCATGCCGCCCGAAAGCTGCCAGGGAAACTTCTTGCCGAAGCCGGTGAGGCCGACGAGATCGAGCCCGGCCGCGATTCGCTTGTCCTGTTCGGCTTTGGAGAGGCCAAAGATTTCCAGAGGCAGTGCGATATTCTTCTCGATCGTGCGCCACGGATAGAGCGCCGCAGCCTGGAAGACATAGCCATAGGCCCGCGCCTGCCGCGCCTCGTCGGGGCTCATCCCGTTGACCGTGATTGAGCCGCCTGTCGGCTGTTCGAGATCGGCGATCACCCGCAAAAGCGTCGTCTTGCCGCAACCGGACGGGCCGATCAGCGAGACGAACTCGCCGGCTCCGATCGACAGATCGATGTCCTTCAAGGCGTGGACCGGCGCATCGGCGGTTTCGAAGACGAGATTCAATCCTCGCGCCTCGATAACAGGCCCTTCGGCCTCGCTCGACAGGGCATCGCTCTCCCTCTCACCGGCTTGCCGGAACGCCAATGCCATGCCTAATTCCTTCTCGAATGCGAGGAGATCGTCCGATGTCGCAGCCCAGCCGCCCTGCCCCTAATTCCCCCAATCCGGAGTGCCGTCTGATCCGGCCCCAATCCACCTATGACGGCAAACAAGGATTCAGCTATTTCGAGGGGATCGCCAAGGAGACCGTCGGCTCCACCGGCATCTGCATGCATCTTCTGACCATCCCGCCGGGGGGACGCGCCAAGGCCCATCTTCACGAAAGTCACGAGACGGCGATCTATGTGATAAGCGGCATCTCGGGCACCTGGTATGGTTCGCGGCTGGAGAATCACGCGACCGTCGCGGCCGGCGACCTCTTCTACATCCCGGCCGGCGTGCCGCATCTGCCCTACAATCCCGGCCCCGAACCCTGCATCGCCGTGATCGCGCGGACCGACCCGAACGAACAGGAAAGCGTCGTCCTGCGTCCCGACCTTGAAGCGCTCATTCCGGCCAAGCCGCCGGAGGCCTGAAGGCTTCCGTCGATCTGTCTGAAACTGGCAGGAAAGACGCTGGACCATGCATCCCGTTCAGGCTGGCGGGCATCCCCGCGAAAGACGCGAACGCCGCGTGCCCGGCAAACGCCCATGAACTGAGTGTGCGAAATCTTTGACCAAATAGTCAAGAGTTTGGAACGGTTCGAAACGCTCAGTTTGTCGAAGCTTCTGGCTTGTCGCGGTGCGGCATGCCGGGAAGGCTCGAGACATCGAAGCCACGAGCAAGGGTGTATATCGAATTCGCCGTTAGCGGCGCGAGACGGAGATTGGCCGGTTGTCCAGGATCGATCCAGACGAGTTCCTCAATCTCCGCCGCTGCCTTGACCGTGGTTATGCAGAAAGCGGCAAACACGTGAGCAACGACTTGGCTGCCGGGCTCATTGGCAGCCTCGGCTGAGTACACGCCGCAATCGATCAGATCCTCGGGACTCAGTTGCAGACCGATTTCCTCATGGAGTTCACGGCAGGCCGCGTGCCGGAAGGATTCGCCTGGCTCGGCCTTGCCGCCCGGCTGCATAAAGCACCGTGTGCCCCTCTTGCGGACGAGAAGCATCCTTCCATCCGCATCGAAAAGCATCACGGCCGCAACCTTGATGTCGGCGCAAGCCGTGGTCACACCCCGCTCGCCGGAATGCCCGTCCGCTCCACCTTGCGGGGCGCGGTCAGTTCCTTCCAGGTCGAGAGCGCCGTGTTGACCGGCGCGTTGGCCGGGCGTTCAACAAAGCGTCCGTCTCCCTTTTCGGCCCGGATGTCGCCATCCTTGTAGACGAGTTTGCCACGCGAGAAGGTCATGGCCGTGACGCCGGTGACCTTGATCCCCTCGAAGACATTGTAGTCGATTGCCGATTTCTGGGTCTTGGCCGAAATCGTCTTCGTCGCCGCCGGGTCGAACACGATCAGATCGGCATCGGCGCCGGGAAGAATCGCGCCCTTCTTCGGGTAGATGTTGAGGATCTTGGCGATGTTGGTCGAGGTGACCGCCACGAACTCGTTCATCGTCAGCCGGCCGGTCTTCACGCCATAGGTCCAGAGAACGGATAGCCTGTCTTCCAACCCGCCGGTGCCGTTCGGGATCTTGGTGAAGTCGCCGACGCCCATCCGCTTTTGATCAGTCGTGAAGGCGCAGTGGTCCGTCGCCACGACCTGGAGCGAACCGGCCGCAAGGCCTGCCCAGAGCGAATCCTGGTGGAGCTTGTTGCGAAAGGGCGGGCTCATCACGCGCCGCGCCGCATGGTCCCAATCGGGATGGGCGTATTCGGTCTCGTCGAGCACGAGATGCTGAATCAGCGGCTCGCCATAGACTCGCATGCCCTTCTGCCGGGCCCGGCGGATCGCTTCATGGGCCTGTTCGCAGGAGGTGTGGACCACATAGAGCGGCACGCCCGCCTGATCGGCGATCATGATTGCGCGGTTCACCGCCTCGCCCTCGACCTCGGGCGGGCGGGAATAGGCATGAGCTTCGGGACCGTTATTGCCCTCGGCCAAAAGCTTTTGCTGAAGGACGGCGACGACGTCGCCGTTTTCGGCATGGACCAGCGGCATCGCGCCGATCTCGGCGCAGCGCGTGAAGGACGCGAACATCTCGTCGTCATTCACCATAAGCGCGCCCTTATAGGCCATGAAGTGCTTGAAGGTGTTGACGCCGGCCTCGACCACTTTGGGCATCTCGTCGAAGAACGCCTTTCCCCACCAGGTCACACCCATATGGAAGGAAAAGTCGGTGCGGGCGGGCCCGGCCTTCTGGAACCATTCCTGCAGCGCCTCCATCGGCCGTTGATCGGGCGCCGGCAGGCAGAAATCGACGCACATGGTCGTGCCCCCAGAGATCGCAGCGGCCGTGCCACTATCGAAATCGTCCGAGGAGAAGGTGCCCATGAAGGGCATTTCCATATGGGTGTGCGGATCGATGCCGCCCGGCATGACGATCGCGCCCGATGCATCGACCACTTCGTCGCCCGACAGGTCCGGCCCGATCTCGGCGATCTTGCCATCGGCGATCAGAATGTCGGCCTTGTAGGTGAGATCGGCGGTGACGATGGTGCCGCCTTTGATGACTGTGGTCATGAAGCCTCTCCATTCGGCGGGGCTGCGAAAAAAGCCGGCCCCAATTCAAGTACGATGATGAGCGCGAGGTCCAATCGTTGCAGATCATCCTGGCTCAAACAGCCGATGATCGATCCGATTTCCTTGGGAGATGCACTGGTCATCCGGTTCACCATTGGCTGCGATGGGACGAGGAGACCGTTGGACTGCGATGGTTCTATTGTCGGCCGGGTGATCATGTCCGACAGCAGACGGCTTGTGAGGGGGCAGACAAGGATCGGACCCTCCGGAATGATCAGGCTCGTGGCCTGGATGATGACGCCTGGGCGGGGCTTCTTCGATTGGCCGCCCATGGACACCGTAAAGACGTCGCCCCGTCTCACGCCGCGTCATCGTCCCACACATCGCCGCGAACCAGGGCAATCCAGTCGTCGACGTCCGGATCGTCGCGATCGGACTGAGATATGGCTCTCGCTTCCTTTTCGATCTTGGCCTTGAAGAGCGGATTGTTCCAATCCGGCAGCCAGATCTCATGCGGTTGCCAACCCTGCGCCAGAAGGTCCTGCCGCTGTTCCTCCGTCATTTCCTTCGGGCGTCCCATTGCCGCCTCCTGATCCTCTTCGACGGGGCGATCCTACTCCACCACGCCGGCTGTCTCCACCACGGCCTGGAGCAAGACATTCGCGCCGTTCGCCGCCCATTCCTTCGTGATCTCCTCGGCCTCGTTGTGGCTGAGGCCGTCGACGCAAGGGCACATGACCATGGCGGTCGGCGCGACGCGGTTGATCCAGCAGGCGTCGTGGCCGGCGCCGGAGACGATATCGGTGTGTGAGAGGCCGAGCCGCTCGGCGGCGTTGCGCACGGCCTTCACGCAGGTCTCGTCGAAGGTCACTGGATCGAAATGGCCGACCTCGTCGACCGAGACGTCGATATCGAGCGCCTCGGCGATCGTATCGATGCCGTCCTCGATCCGCTCGCGCATCGTATCGAGCGTCTCCTTGGAGGGAGAGCGGATATCGATGGTGAAGACGCATTTGCCGGGAATGATGTTGCGCGAGTTCGGATAGACTTCCACATGGCCGATCGCCCCGACGGCGTTCGGCTGATAGTCCATCGCCACTTCATGGACGAGCTCGGTCACCCGTGCCATGCCGAGTCCGGCGTTTCGGCGCTTGGGCATGGGAGTGGAGCCGGTGTGGCTCTCCTTGCCGGTCAGCGTGACCTCGAGCCAGTAGAGCCCTTGGCCATGGGTGACGACGCCGATGTCGAGGCCTTCGTCTTCGAGGATCGGTCCCTGTTCGATGTGAAGCTCGAAAAAGGCCTTCATCTTGCGCGCGCCGACGGGCTCCTCGCCCTCCCAGCCGATCCGCTTCAACTCCTCGCCGAAACGCTTTCCCTTGGCATCGAGGCGGGCCTTCGCCCAATCCTCCTCATGCACCCCGGCAAAGACGCCGGAGGCGAGCATGGCCGGGGCAAAACGCGTTCCCTCCTCATTCGTCCAGTTGGTGACGACGATCGGGTGCTTGGTCTTGATGTTCAGGTCATTGAGGGTCCGGACGAGTTCCAGGGCGCCGAGAACGCCGAGGACACCGTCATATTTGCCCCCCGTCGGTTGGGTGTCGAGATGGGAGCCCACATAGACCGGCAGCGCGTCCGGGTCGGCGCCTTCCCGGCGAAAGAACATATTGCCCATGGTGTCGACGCCCATGGTCATGCCCGCCGCCTCTGCCCAGGATTGGAAGAGCTTGCGCCCCTCCCCGTCCTCGTCAGTCAGCGTCTGGCGGTTGTTGCCGCCCGCGACACCCGGCCCGATCTTCGCCATCTCCATCAGCGCGTCCCACAGCCGGTCGCCGTCGATCTGGAGGTTGGAGTTGAGGGCCATGGCGTCGTCTCTTTCCTGGGAATTCTGAGGATCGTTGAAAGATAAGGAGCGAAGCGTCAGTCGAGGTTGTCCAGGATCGGCTTCAACGTGTCGACGATCTCGCCGATCTGGTCTTCTGAGATGATCAGCGGCGGGGAGAGCGCGATGATATCGCCGGTCGTGCGGATCAACAGCCCCTTTTCGAAGGCTTCGACGAAGGCGGTGAAGGCGCGCTTGGTCGGCATGTCCTTCATCGGCTCCAGTTCGATCGCACCGATGAGGCCGATCGTGCGGATGTCGATGACGTGGCGCGTGCCCTTCAGCGAATGGATCGCATCGGCCCAGACCGGCTCCAGCGCCTTCGCCCGCTCGAACAGACCATCTTCCTTATAGGTTTCGAGGGTCGCGAGACCGGCGGCCGCCGCGATCGGATTGCCCGAATAGGTGTAGCCATGGGCAAATTCGATCAGATGCTCGGCCCCGCCCATGAAGGCGTCGTAGATGTCGTCCTTCACGAAGACCGCGCCCATCGGGACGACGCCATTGGTCAGGCCCTTGGCGGTCACCATGATGTCGGGCACGACGCCGAAATAGTCGGAGGCAAAAGCCTCGCCCATTCGGCCATAGCCAGTGATCACCTCGTCGAAGATCAACAAGATGCCGTGCTGGTCGCAGATCTCGCGCAAGCGCTTGAGATAGCCCTTCGGCGGCGGCAGCACACCGGTCGATCCGGCCACCGGCTCGACGATGACGGCGGCGATCGTCGAGGGGTCGTGCAGGGTCGCGATGCGCAAAAGGTCCTCGGCGAGGTCCGCGCCATGCTCGGTCTCGCCCTTCGAATAGCCGTTGCGAGCCGGATCGTGGGTGTGGCGCATATGGTCGACGCCGGTGAGCAGAGTTCCGAACATCTTGCGATTGCCGACAATGCCGCCAACCGAAATGCCGCCGAAATTGACCCCGTGATAGCCGCGCTCGCGCCCGATCAGCCGGAACCGCGCGCCATCGCCCTTGGCCCGTTGATAGGCCAGCGCGATCTTCAAAGCCGTCTCGACCGATTCGGAGCCGGAATTGGTGAAGAAGACGTGATCGAGACCGGTCGGCGCGATCATCGCGAGCTGCGAAGCGAGCTCGAAGGCCTTCGGATGGCCCATCTGGAAGGCCGGCGCATAATCGAGCTCGCCTGCCTGAGCCCGAATCGCTTCCGTGATCTTCGGCCGACAATGGCCAGCATTCACGCACCAGAGCCCCGCCGTCCCATCGAGCACCTGACGACCGTCCGAGGTCGTATAATGCATGTCCTTGGCCCCGATGAACATGCGCGGCGCCTTCTTGAACTGGCGGTTAGCCGAAAACGGCATCCAGAAGGCTTCGAGATTATTCGTGGAGAGTGCGACGCGTTCGTTCATGGGACTGTCCGAAAAAGGCCCGTCGAGAGCGAACCGAGAGGGCCGGAAAATCTTGACTATTTGGTCAAATCGGAGGCTAGAAGGTCAACTGGGCGGGGTCAAGGCACATGCCGCTCGAGAAGGCATTCGGCAGACCTGCCAAGTGGATCGGCAGAAGAGGACCGTCTTGGACGTCTATCTCGATACGGGCGAAGAGCCCGACAAGCCGCGCACGCGGATTCAGGAGATCAATCGCAGCGCCATTTTGGTGGCGGCGCTCGACGTCTTCTCGATCCATGGATTTCGCGGCTCAACGGTCGATCAGATCGCTCAGCGAGCGGGCATGTCGAAGCCTAACCTCCTCTACTACTTCCGCCGCAAGCAGGACATCTATCGGGCGGTGCTGGAATCGATCCTCGCGGACTGGCTGGCGCCCCTGGAGGCGCTCGATGCGGAGGGCGATCCGATCGAGGAGTTGCGGCGCTACATCTCGCTGAAGATGCGGATGTCGGCAGACAATACCGCCGCCTCGCGCCTCTTCGCCAATGAGGTCCTGGCCGGCGCTCCGGTGATCGGCGAGTTCTTGGCGACCCATCTCAAAGAACTCGTGCTGCGCAAGGCGGCGGTGATCGGCCATTGGGTTCAATCGGGACGGCTTGCGCCAATCGACCCGGTGCATCTGATCTTCACCATTTGGGCAACCACCCAGCACTACGCCGATTTCGACGCGCAGATCCGCGCCGTCCTCGGCCAACAGATCGACCGACCGGGCTACCGCGAACAGGCGGCCCAGGCGGTTCTTTCGATCATCCTCAACGGCATTCGCCCGCGCTGATCCTAGAGAAACGAAAGGACCAGCGCGGATCGAAACGGCGCTGACTTTTACTCCGCGGCCACCCGCTCCGGCGCGTGCTGGATCTTCTCCACCGCCATCGGATTGTTCGGGTGAGCCGTCCAGTTCCCATAGTCCTCGGGGATCGGCTTGCCCGTGCGCGGATCGACGCCGGCGATCCGCTCCATGGTGATGCAGTCCTCGACCGGGCAGACATTGACGCAGAGATTGCAGCCGACGCATTCGGCATCGATCACTTCGAACTTGCGCACGCCGTCGACCTGATTGGTGATGGCCTGATGGGAGGTGTCCTCGCAGGCGATGTGGCAACGGCCGCAGGAGATGCATTTGTCCTGATCGATCCGCGCCTTGGTCACGTAATTGAGGTTCAGATACTGCCAGTCGGTGACGTTGGGCGCGGCGCGGCCGCGGAAATCCTCGATCGAGGCGTACCCCTTCTCGTCCATCCAGTCGGAGAGACCCGAGGCCATTTCCTGGACCACCTTGAAGCCATAGGTCATCGCCGCGGTGCAGACCTGGACCGTCCCGCAGCCGAGCGCGATGAACTCCGCCGCGTCGCGCCATGTGGTGATGCCGCCGATGCCGGACATCGGCATGCCGGCGGTTTCGCCATCGCGGGCGATTTCGGCGACCATATTGAGGGCGATGGGTTTGACCGCCGGGCCGCAATAGCCGCCATGGGAGCCCTTGCCGTCGATGGTGGGGGTGGGGGCGAAATTGTCGAGATCGATCGAGACGATCGAGGAGATGGTGTTGATCAGCGAGACCGCGTCGGCACCGCCCTTCCTGGCCGCACGCGCCGGATAGCGGATATCGGTGATGTTGGGCGTCAGCTTGACGATGACCGGCAGCCTGGAATGCTGCTTGCACCAGCGCGCGACCATCTCGATATATTCAGGCACCTGGCCGACGGCCGAACCCATGCCGCGCTCGCTCATACCATGAGGGCAGCCGAAATTGAGCTCCACCCCGTCCGCGCCGGTCTCCTCGACGAGGGCAAGGATTTTCTTCCAGGGCGCTTCCTCGCAGGGCACCATCAGGGAGACGATCATCGCTCGGTCCGGCCAGTTGCGCTTGACCCGCGCGATCTCTTCGAGGTTCGTGTCGAGCGCCCGGTCGGTGATCAGCTCGATATTGTTGAGGCCGAGGAGCCGCCGGTCCGGCCCGTGAATCGCGCCATAGCGCGGGCCGTTGACATTGACGACGGGCGGGTCCTCGCCGAGCGTCTTCCACACGACGCCGCCCCAGCCGGCCTCGAAAGCGCGCTGGACGTTGTATTCCTTATCCGTCGGCGGCGCGGAAGCCAGCCAGAATGGGTTGGGGGAGGAAATGCCGAGGAAATTCGTCGAGAGATCAGCCAAGGGTCTCACTCCTCTTCTGGCGGGCCGCTTGAAGGATTGCTATTTTGGAAATTGATCGCAGGCGATTTCGGGAGCCGTCATGACCGTCACCTACACGATCCATCTTCGCCCCGAGCCGGAGGGCGGCTTTACCGTGCTGGTCCCGGCTCTGCCGGAGGTCGTCAGTTATGGCGAAACTCGAGAGGAGGCTGTGGAACATGGCCGAGAAGCGATCCAGGCCGTCCTCGAATATTACGACGCCGAAGGAATAGCCCGCCCCGAGGATGTCGTGCCTTTGGTGGAGCGGGTGACCGTGGCGGCCTGATCCTTGACTCGCCTTCCCGCAATCAGCGGAAAGCAAGTGTTGCGCGCATTGAAGAAGGCCGGCTTTAGTTTGCATCACGTCACGGGAAGCCATCATGTGATGGAACGCCAGTCGCCTGATCGGCGCGCGGTCGTCGTTCCAGTCCACGGCAACCGCGATCTTCCGATCGGGACGCTTCGCGCCATTATCAAGCAATCCGGAATGTCGGACGAAGACTTCATTGCCCTGCTCTGATCCTCGCGAGACGTCCAAATTTTAGATGCAGACCGGGCGACGACAGGCTTTCGACCCATCACTCCGCCGCCACCTTCGCCTGCGCCATCAGCGCTGCATGAATGTCCTCGGCCGCGATCTTGCCGTCCTCGACGGCGACGACGGTGAGGTCTTCGCCGTCCGCAATGCAGTCGCCGCCGGCCCAGACACCCGGAAGCGAGGTGCGCCGGGCAGCGTCGACTTGGATCCGCCCCCGGTCGAGAGCAATGTCGCCGCCCTCCGCTTGCGTGCCGTCGGGCAGGAAGTTTTGGCCGATCGCTTTGAAGACCTGATCGGCTTCGATCGTGACCGTCTCGCCCGTCCCGGCGAGCCTGCCGTCTGAGCCAACCTTCGTGCGCTCGAACACGATGCCGACCACGTGGCCGTTCTCTGCCAGAATCCGGGCAGGCTGCAGATTGCAGCGGATATGGACGCCGCGCGTGGCAGCCACCTCCTGCTCATAGGCGGAGGCGTTCATGGCCTCGCGGCCGCGGCGATAGGCAAGCGTCACCTCTTCCGCTCCCAGTGCCTTGGCTTGAACAGCAGCGTCGATCGCGGTCATGCCGCCGCCGATGACGACCACCCGGCGACCGACAGGGAGCGCCGATAGCTCGGCGGTCTGGCGCAGGTCGGCGATCCAGGCGACGGCATCGTGGGAGCCAGATGCATCCTCGCCGTCGAACAGCGCGTTGACGCCGCCAAGACCGAGACCCAGAAAAACGGCATCGAAATCGTTGCGCAGATCGGACAGATGAATGTCTCGGCCGAGCGCCTTACCGGTCTCGACCGTGATTCCGCCGATCTTCAGGAGGAACTCCACCTCGGCCTGGGCGAAATCGTCGGTCGCCTTGTAAGCGGCGATCCCATATTCGTTGAGGCCGCCGGGCTTTTCCCGGGCATCGAAAATGGTGACGTCGTGGCCCTTCATGGCCAGCCGATGCGTGCAGGAGAGGCCAGCCGGCCCGGCACCGACGACCGCGATCGTCCTGCCGGTCGCTGGCGAGCGCCGGAAAGGATGCTCGCCCGTCTCCATTAAGGCATCGGTCGCATAGCGCTGCAGCATGCCGATCTTGACCGGCTTGCCCTCCGCGACTTCGCGTACGCAGACTTCTTCGCAAAGGGTCTCGGTCGGGCAGACCCGGGCGCACATACCGCCCAGTATATTTGACGAGAGGATCGTCTTGGCGGCACCGATCGGATTGCCCGTCTGGATTTCGCGGATGAAGAGCGGGATGTCGATCGAGGTCGGACAGGCCTGCATGCAGGGCGCATCGTAGCAGAAATAGCACCGATCGGCCTCGACCAGCGCTTCATGGGCTTCCAGGGCTGGATGAAGATCGGCGAAATTCGCCTCCAGCTCCTCCGGGGCCAAACGGCCGCCTCGAACGTCGGGATGGGATGCAGGCATGTCGGACATAGGCACTCCCCTTGAAAGCCTTCCCAAACATTGGGCCACCGGCCCACAGGGACCGTGCCGCCATCGCAGTTTAGAATGATCCGACTTTTCCAAAAGGTCAAATTTTTTATCGAACGGTCAAATTTTTGGGTGCGCTGGCAATGGGAGTGAGAATTGAAGACCTGAACGGGGCCCCTGGCGAGCGCCGTGCCGGGGCATCCTGTGAGCGGCTCATCGTCCGGCGATCATCAATCCCGCCGGCGATCAGTGCTGCGGAGACCACGACGGCGATCGGCGCTTCGCCGCACCTCAGAAGGAGGGCGCGCGACAGACAGAGCCGAGGGAGGGTGGAGCCGCGCCGCCCCTGCGATGATGTCCTGAGGGAAAGGAGCCGCAGCCATCCACGCGAGGATCGCTCGAACGACCGCACCCGCGAAGCAGCACTGAGCAGTTGCGAAATGCCGCTGTGTGATTCCGTGTCAAAATCGTGGCAATGCAGCAGCATGACGCTCGGTCAGGCGGCTTCATGCTCGCGGATGGTTTCCCGAATTTATGAGACGTGATGCGTTCCAGCAGCGCCGTCAGCCACTCACCCCTTGCACTTCTAACGCCCTGGAAATAAACGCATTCCTGTCCACGCTGAGAATGGACCGCGATCCCCGTAACCGGCTGTTAAGCTAAAGGGGTCAAGGTAAATGCGATGGCGGGCGAGTGTTGCGATTTCGCACTTGCTCCTATCGCCAAAGCGCAACAGTTTGCAGGAGGTTTCGGTCGCTGCGACCGAGATCCTTAACTGCGGCATCAACCGTCAGGCACTGATAGGTATCAGAACTATGAAGAAGATCATCATCGCTTCGGTCGCGGCCCTCGCTGTCGCTTCCTTCGCTGGCTGCATGGGCAAGGGCAAGGGCAAGGGCAAGGAGCCCGTTGCTGCTCCGGCTCCGGTCTACGAAGAGACCTACGTCACCAAGGGCTAATCCCCTTGAAAACTTGGGGGGGCCAGTCGTTTCGACCTGCCCCCCCAATAATGCCGGTCTTTGAAAGAGGACCGTTCGGGCGGCCATGACGGCCGGTCGAAGTGTCGGACCCGGACATGTGATCCCGTCTGACGAGGACGTGATTCCAACTGCGATTGCCACTGGCCCGCCGGAATCATATGCCCATACTGTTTTCGGAACCGGGAGCGCCCTTGAGGCCTTTAGGACCCGCTCCGTAGTATCGCCGAACAGGACAGACGAGCCGAACCGGCTCCTCCTCAACTCGGCACCCGTCAAGGACATGAACGCCATGGTCGTTTCAGTGACCAGGATCAGTGCCATCGCGCTGGTCGCACTCGCTCTCGCCGGTTGCAGCTCGACAGGCGGTCAAAGGTCAGACTTGACCGTCGGCGCGCCCCAGGTGAGCGCGAACGGTCCGAGCCAAGTCCGCTTCACGCCCTATTCCGGCCGAAGCGCCGTTGGCCTTCTGCCGAAGCCCTATTTCGTCTCGTTCCGGGCGCGCAATGCCGAGAGCTACGGCCACTCCTTCATCGCCTATGGCGAGCTGGATTCCACCGGCCGCGTTCCTTATGACCGCAGCGGCGTTCTCGTCCCCTCGATGGTCAAGATCGCCGGCTTCCACCCCGCCGGCGGCGAGGCGGCCTATTCGCTCGGCCATCTCGTGCCGGTTCCGGCCCTGACGGGCGCCTCGGACGGCGATACCGAAATCGCCTATCTGCAGAATGAGATGACGATCGCGCTGACGCCCGACGAGTATCAGCGCGTCGTGGCCTTCATGAACAAGAAGCAGGGCTCGCTGACCGTTTGGAACGCAGTCGTCTATAATTGTTCGTCCTTCACCAACGACGTGGCCGAATTCATGGGCATGCGCGGCGTGAATCACCTTCTGTTCCCGCGCAACTATATCGAGGCTCTGAAGAAGGCCAATCCGCGCGTCCAAACGCTGCCGGACGGCGTCGATATCGTCGGCTAAAGCATGACGCGGAAAAGCCGCATGACTTTTCCGATTGCATCATGCGGCAAATGAAAAGCTGAGAGCGAAACGGCGATCCTGATTGATCGCATTTCGTTCTGAGGTGCGGTGCGCGGCGAGCGGACGAAACATCGAAAGACAACTCAATCGTGTCGCGGCGTCGCTCACTCGGGCGGCGCCGCTTTGCATTTTCACCTGCTGGACCACGGAATTTGTCGCGAGACAGAGTTTGTCGCGGCGCACTGGTCTTTCGGCGTGGCCGTGACTATGGTCCCGCGCACCAGTGCAGCTTCATGTTTCATGATGGGCCACAGGGTTCGACAAGAATCAATCGGCGAGGCACGCGGCCGGGATCGGCCCGGTCTTGCTTCAAGAGTTGGAAGAAGGCGTCACGCAATGGCCGGACACGCGATTCCCCATTTCCAGAACGATGGTGGCTACGAATCGATCGAAATCGGCGTCACGGAATTCATGTGCTGCGGGGCCAATCCCCCCCACAGCCATCCGCATGTCTATCTGGACATGGGTGACGAGAGCGAGAAAATCTGCCCCTATTGCTCGACCCTCTTCCGTTATGTCGCCGATCTCAAACCGACCGAAACACGGCCAGCCGGCTGCCTCTATGGTGACAAGGCCGCGTAAGCGGGCGGTCCAGCCGCTAAAGCATCATCCATGCAGTTCGATCGGCCCATACTGATCGTGGGGGCCGGCATCGCCGGCCTGACGACGGCGCTCTCCTTGGCAAAAAGGGGGATCGCGTCTCGCATTGTCGAACGAGCCAACGCTCTCGAAGAGGTCGGCGCGGGGCTGCAGCTATCGCCCAATGCGCTGCGCGTGATGCGCGATCTCGGTCTTCTCGCATCGCTCGAGACGGCGGGCGTGAAGGCGCGGAACGTCCTTCTGAAGGATGCGCGCTCGAGCCGCATACTGGCGCGGGTTCCGGTCGAAGCCTCGGACGGGACTCCCTATCTGTCGATCCACCGGGCCGATCTGCAACGCGTGCTTTACGAAGCCGCCCAGCGCGAAGCGGCGATCCAACTCGATCTTGGATGCGAACTCACCAATCTTCAGCCGATCGATACGGGACTGCTCCTCGCCATGCGGACGACGCATAGCGAGACGAAGTCGATCGAAACCGATCTCCTCGTTGCGGCCGATGGCGTGCGCAGCCAAGTGGCGGCGAATGCGTCGCTAGCGCCCGCCAAGCCAAGCGGTATGATTGCCTGGCGCGGCCGGATCGAGATGGGCAATGCGTCGAGCGAGATCGCGACGGCTACCTCCTCGATCACCGCCTTTCTCGATCGGGATCGCCACGCGGTCGCCTACCCCATTGCGGCAGGGCGGCAAATCAATCTCGTTCTGATCGAAGGCGACGGAGCACAGCCCGGTGAAACGAGCGCGCTTGCATCCCGCTTTTCGCCTTCGGGGAATGATCTTAGCCGTCTGATCCATGCTTCCGGCTCTTTCACGCCCTGGCCATTGTCGGTCACGCCCGAAGATCGTCCCTGGCGCCTCTTTGACGATCGGGCATTGCTGGTCGGTGACGCGGCCCATGGCATGCTGCCCTTCGCGGCTCAGGGCGCGGCAATGGCGATCGAGGATGCGGCTGTCCTCGCCCATGCGCTCGCGGTGCAGCCGGATCGAGCGAGCGCAATCGCGGCCTATGAGACGACGAGGCGCTCCCGCGTCGATCGGGTTCGCCGGCGGGCCGGCTTCCATCGCTTCGTCTATCATCTGCCGCGCCCCTTCTCCTTCGGGCGCGATCTCGTCATGGCGCTGTCGCCGGCCGATCGGCTGCGCGTGAGCCTTGCCTGGCTCTATGACTGGACACCGCCGGCCTGAACCGCCTCGCAAAAGCGTGCAATACGCCGGTGCTTTACCATAGCAGTCGCGCTCTTACTTCCTCCCTTCGATCCGCCTGAGGTTTGACGCTCCGTGGCTGATAGGCGCGCGCAGCGCCAGCCAGAAGGGGATCGAGAAGGCAAGGGACGAAGAGTTAAAGCGAAAGCGAATTGTTCGACATGTTCGTCATGAAAAAAGCCGGCCGCTTCGCCGGCCTTGCGGCGCTGGCCGCTTCGACAGCCCTGACGGGCCCCGGCGGCGCCCTCGCCCAGCCGTCTGTGGTGGCCGGTTTCCAGGTCGCCCAGGCCAATCCAGACGAGTTGCCGCCACCGGAAGCCCAAGCGCCGGCGGAAGAGGCCCCACCCCCAGAAGCCCCAGCCGAAGCCGAGCCGCCTGTCGAGCAGGCGCCACCGCCGGTCGAAATGGATGCCGCGCCCGAACCGGAGCCCGCCCCAGCGCCAGACCCCGAGCCAGCCGCTGAGGTTGCACCGGAGCCTGCGCCTGCGGAAGAAGCTGCGCCGCCCGCAGATGAGCCGGCTTCGGCGCCTGAGCCTGCCGAAGAGCCAGCGCCGGCTCCCGAGGCAGCAGCGCCCGCAGAGGAGCCGGTCCCCGCTGCAGAAGCACCCGCCGAGCCGGAGCCCGCGCCGGCCGAAGACGCGGCTCCGCAAGCCGAAGAGCCCGTGCCAGCGGCCGAGGAACCGGCTGCCCCGCCCGCCGAAGCCCCGGCAGACGAAACCGCACCCATCGACGAAGGGCCGGCTGGCGCGGCGCCGGATCAGTCACCCGAGGAAGAGCTGAGCGAACCCGCGGCAGCGGACCCCGCCGCCGAGACTGCCCCTTCTGCGGAAGACGAACCGGCTCCTGCCGCGGACGGCGCGGCTGAGCCCACGCCAAGCGAGCCGGCACCGGCCGTCGAAGAGGCGCCGCCTGCCCCCTCTGAGCCCGGCCCAGCTGAAGAGGCACCCGTCCAGGCACCGGACCCAACCGCACCCGCTGGCGAACCGGCAGCGCCCGAAGCCGCTCAGGACGCCGAACAGGCACCAGGAGAGCCGGCGCCCGAGGCCCTGCCGCAAGACGGAAGCGAGACCGCCGCGCCGACCGCACCGCCGGCCGACCCCAGCGTTCCCGCCGAGGCGGCGCCTGCGCAAGAGCAAGCGGCCGAGCCTGCCGAAACGCCGGAGCCGGTCGCGGCGGATATCCAGACCGAGCCCGTTCCTGAAGATGGCCTTGCCGCAAGCGACGCCCGTGTTCAGACGCTCGCCGAACCCATCACCGAAATCCCTTCGGCGACATCCGAACAAGGCCAGCGGATCGAAAACCAGACCATCGACAATTCGACGACCAACCAGACCACGAACAACACCACGGTGAACAATACGACGGTCAACAACACGACCGTCGTCCGGGGCCCCGAGCCCGAATTGCCGCCGGGCGCGGAAGTGGTGGAGCGAGTCGGCGACCGGGACATTCTGTCGATCGTCGGCGCAGGGCTCGTTGGTGCCGTGGCAGGAGGTGCGGCGGCCTATTTCATCCGAGGCGACGATACGAGCCGCCTCTCGACCAATGCCGAGGATCAGTATTACGAGCGGCTTGGCGGTGGCCGGGTGCGCGAGACGATCGTGCGGCCCAATGGCGTTCAGGTGGTGACCATCACCAATCGCTATGGCGAGACGATCCAGCGCTCGCGGATCATGCCCGACGGCCGCGAGATGGTGCTGTTCTATGACCCTTATGCCGATGAGGGCGCCGAGCCGCGCTATTACTACGATCCCGGCGCGGATCTGCCGCCGATCGATCTGACGATTCCCGAGGACGACTATATCGTCGACATCGCGGAGCCGGACGAGGCGCTCTATTACCGGACGATCGTGGCGCCGCCGGTCGAAACGGTCGAGCGCATCTATTCAGTCGACGAGGTTCGCCGATCCAAGCGCATCCGCGACAAGGTTCGCCGGATCGATCTCAGTACGATCAACTTTGCCTTCGGTTCGGACGCGATCGATCAGGCCGAGGTCGGCAATCTCCAGGCGCTGGCCGAAGCGATCTCGACGGTCATCGATCGCAATCCGTCCGAGACCTTCCTCGTCGAAGGCCATACGGACGCGGTCGGCTCCGATCTCGCCAATCTGGCCCTCTCCGATCGCCGCGCCGAGGCGGTAGCGAGCGCACTGACAGACTATTTCGACATTCCGCCGGAGAACCTGATTACCCAGGGCTATGGCGAGGAGTTTCTGAAGGTGAACACCGACGAGCCAAGTGCTGAAAACCGCCGCGTCACGGTGCGGCGCATCACACCCCTTGTGAAGCCGGTCCAGACGTCGAACCGCTGATCGCAGCTCATCACTGGAAGCAAAAGAGCCGGACGGTTGCCCGCCCGGCTCTTTCTCGTTTCGAGTAGCGTTTTTCTCAGGCCGCTTCGCTACGGGCGACGGCCTCATCCTTCGCCTTCGGGCGCAGACCCAAAATGTGGCAGATCGAATAGACGAGATCGGCGCGGTTCATCGTGTAGAAGTGAAAGTCGGAAAAGCCGCGCTTGTTGAGATCGAGAACCTGATCGGAGCAAACGGCGGCGGCCACATGGCTGTGGGTCACCGGATCGCTCTCCAGCCCCTCGAAGCGATCGGCGAGCCAGGCCGGGATCGACGTGCCGCAGGCCCCGGCGAAACGGGCGATCTTGGTGAAATCATGGATCGGCGCGATGCCCGGCACAATGGGGATATAGATCCCGGCCCGGCGGACCCGCTCCACATAGCGCTCGAAGATGTCGTTATCGAAGAAGAACTGGGTGATCGCCCGGGTCGCGCCATTGTCGACCTTGCGCTTCAGGAAGTCGATATCGGTCGAGAAATCCGGGCTCTCCGGGTGCTTCTCAGGATAGGCGGCGACGGAGATTTCGAAATCGTCTATCGCCTTCAGGCCTTTGGTCAGCTCCGCGGCGTTGCGATAGCCGTCCTCGCGCCCCTCCCAGGCCTTACCGACGCCGGCCTGACTGTCGCCGCGCAGGGCGACGAAATGCTTGACGCCCGTGGCGCGATATTCCCGGATGACCTCGTCGATATCCTCGCGCGATGCGTCGACGCAGGTGAGATGGGCCGCCGGGATCAGATCCGTCTCGGTCAGAAGGCGCTTAATCGTCTGATGGGTGCGCTCGCGGGTCGAGCCGCCGGCGCCATAGGTCACCGAGACGAAACTTGGCGAAAGCGGCGCGAGCCGCTGGATCGAGGCCCAGAGCGTCTCTTCCATCTTTTCAGTCTTGGGCGGGAAGAACTCGAACGACACCCGGATCGGGGCGGCAGGGTTGGTCGGCTGGTTCATAGGTCTTGATCCTTCGATCGAATGTCGGTCAGGCATATTGATGGAGAGTGTCGGTGGCCGTCTCGCCGGGCGCTAAAAGCATCCGGCGATCCTGGCCGATACAGATGGTGAGCGTCAGGCCGCCGGTCTCGGCGGCGGCGGAGCTCAAATGCTCGATCGCGCGCATCTCCAGATGACAGGCGTCGAGAAAGCCGGTCAGGCTCTCGTCGGAAAAGCCGAGACGCAAATGGGCGTGATCGGCGCGCAGGAATTCGAGCTCATGAGGCGCGAAATCGACGATGACGAGCCGGCCGCCCGGTGCCAGCACCGAGGCCGCTTCGCGCACGGCCCGCGCTGGGTCGTCGAGATAATGAAGCACCTGATGCATGACGACGAGATCGAAACTGCCGGCTTCGACGGGCAGATTATAAGCATCGCCCTGGCGCACCTGGGCGTTGACGATGCCAGCATCGTCCAGCTTGGCGCGGGCGATCGCCAGCATCTCGCGGGAGGCGTCGATGCCCACCGCCCGATCGCAGCGCGGCGCCAGAACCTCAAGCATCCGCCCCGTACCCGTGCCGACATCAAGCAGCGTACCGATCCGGCGCTTGCCGAGGATCCGGTCAAGCGTCTCTTCGACCTTGCGATCCGAGACATGGAGCGCGCGAATCCGGTCCCAGCTTTCGGCATTTCGGGCGAAGTAATCCGCGGCCCGGCGCGCCCGTTCCGTGCGCACCTGTTCCAGCCGATCGCGATCGCGGGCAACGATCGGATCGCCCTCGTCGAGGCGGATATCGAGATCGCGGGCAAGCGAGCCGGCGGCCGTTTTGTCGGATAGGCGATAGTAAGCGAAGGCCCCTTCCTGATAACGCTCCAGAACGCCGCATTCGGCCATCAGCTTGAGATGGCGGGAGATGCGCGGCTGGGATTGGCCGAGAATCGTCGTCAGCTCGCTCACCGTCAGGTCCGAGCGGGCGAGAACCATGGCAAGGCGCAGCCGGGTGGGCTCGGCCAGGGCCTTGAGAACGTCGACATAATGGTCGAAGGGCAATGATGCGGTGGGGCGCATGGCCAACCTCGATATTGATATAAAGATATGTTTATGTGAATTCCGCGGCGCTGGCAAGCCGCTTTTGTGCCGACAGTGCCGGCCTGTGGTGGAAAGGGCGAGGAATGGCCGACGAGGCAGGTGATCAGACCGACCGAGCGCCGAGGCCTGGCGAAGCGCGCTTCTCGGCGAACCTTAATGGCCCGCCCGATGCCGGCCTAACCTTCATCGGTGAGATCCGCTCCCCCTGGCACGAACGTGCCGAATGCCCCAAGAATATGCGCATGGCGCGCGAGCGGGGCGGCGGGGCGAGCGTCACCGTATTCAAGCCCTTCAACGAGGCCCTTCACGGACTGAAACCCGGCGATTGGGTGTTTCTCCTGAGCTTTCTCGACCGAGCCGATCGCGATCTTGCGCTTCAGGTGCCGCGTCACGCGGACGGCCCGCGCGGCACCTTCACCCTGCGCTCGCCCGTTCGCCCGAACCCGATCGGTCTGCATCTCGTCCAACTGGTCGCGATCGACATGGAGGCGGGGCAGCTGACGCTCGATGCCATAGACGTCTTGGACGCGACACCGCTCCTCGATATCAAACCCTATTTCGCCAGCGTCGACGCGCCGCCTGGCGCGTGACGACCGATCCGGTTTGGAGACAGAGCAAGCACCATGGCGACGGAACGGCAAAGGCGTTTGCGACGGGCTCTGACAGCGCTGATCCCCCGCGCGCCCTTCATCGACGCGGAGGCGATCCGCGAGGCCGCCCGCTCGCGCCACATGCGCTCGCTCTCGCCGGAAAGCGCCATCTGGCTCTCGACCGTCGCCCATATCCGTCACCAGCACACCGATTACGACGAGCTGATGGATGACGGCTATGACAAGGATGCGGCGCGGTTCTTCGTCCTCGACGACACGAATGCCGTTCTCGACGAGTGGGGCGCGACGCGCCGGCTCGACCCGGAAGCGCTCGACGAGGCCCCACCTTCGGACGCTCGCGACGGATTGGCGGATGACGACCGGGACGACGGCGACTGGCCGGGAGACCGGTGGCGTGAAGACGATTAGCCGACCGGCCTCTCGTCCCCATTGAGCATGAGATCAACGATGATCGGTCGATGATCCGAGGCGCGTCCCGCTTCCGCATCCGTCCAGCCGCCCACCAGCTCGACATCCGACGACGCGTAAAGCCGGTCGAGCGCGACGCGCGGGCGCTTGGACGGCCAGCTTTTGGGCGCAAAGGTTCTCGGCAATGCGGCGACGAGGGTTCGATGAACCCAACCGGTCGAGGACCACTCGTTGAGATCGCCGAGAGCGAGCGTCGGCCTTTGCCGATCGAGCCCGATCCGCTCGACGATCGCCCGCGCCTGGCGCAGCCGGGTCGGCGGAAACAGCGCGAAATGGGATGAAAAAACTCGTAAAGCCCCCAAAGGCGTCTCGATAACCGCATCGATCAGGAGCCGATCCTCGATCATTGGACCGGGCAACCGCACCACATCCGCCCCCCGGATCGGAAAACGCGACCAAAGGAGATGGCCGTGATCCTGGTCCTTGCGCCGGATCGTTCGGGCTTCGACGAGATGACGCGCCCCGGGATGGTCGGTCGGAGACAGAAGGTGCGGCAGGCGATCGGCAAAGAATTCGAAGGCGCGCTTTTCCCGGCCGAGATAGCTGCGCCCGTCGACCTCCTGTAGGGCGAGGATATCTGGGCGTAGACGCGCGATCTCGGTGATCACCAGCTCGGGATCGGGTTTGCGCGCCTCGCCGATCGACCCATGGCAATTCCAGGACATGATCCTGAGAACGCGCTCATCTCGCCCGCCGCCTTCGGTCACGGCTGCCCCCCTGACGACCGTTGCAAGGGCAAGAGACTCACGGCATTCGCTCCGCTCGTCCGGCCGGCTCTCGCGTGTTCGAAGGGTCGGGCAGGGCCGAATCGGTTTTCGGCGGGCCCGCTTCCAGTTTCACCCGGTCCCCCTGCCCGCCTCCGGCCAGTGTTTGAAAAATGAGACGCAAATCGGCGAAGAAGCTGCGCTCCCTTGCGTAAGCGCCATCGATCCGCGCCAGCCGTTCCGGCTCGGACATGTCGATGCCGCGCACTTGGGCCGGCCCGGTTATCCCCGGCCGAACCGCGAAAGCGCCCTCCGCCATGCGTGCCGCGATCAGCTGCGTCTGGACTGGAAGACAGGGGCGCGGCCCGACAAGGCTCATCTCGCCGCGCAGCACGTTCCAGAGTTGGGGCAGTTCGTCGAGCTTGTATCGACGCAGCCGGGCGCCGAGCGGCGTGACGAAAGAGGCCGAGGTCTCATGGGAGGCGGCATTCGGCGTCTCGCGGGCCATGGTCCGCATCTTGTAGCAGATGAAGGTCCGGCCATGGCGGCCGACACGCTCCTGTCGAAAGATGCCCGGCCCGTCGCTTTCCCGCCGGATCAAAATGGCGAGGAGGCCAATCAGCCAGCCAAGGGCGATCAGGCCGAACAGGCTCGCGGCTATGTCGAAAAAGCGCTTCATCGCCTTTGCCCTAACACGGCGTACGTCGCTGCGCAGCAAAGAGATTGACGGCAGTGGGATAACAGCTTGCGTGGGGCCGCGGCGTCGGCGGGTCTGGACATTGCGTCGCGCCTTGCCACACTGAGCGCCTCGACAGACATTTGAACGAACCGGCGCGAGGCGCATGCGAATTCTCATGACAGGAGCGAGCGGCTTCGTGGGCCGGCATCTCGTACCGCGCCTTGTCTCAAGCGGGCATGACGTCACCAAGCTCAAGCGCGGCACCGACGCCGGCCAGGGTGCAGAAGCCTCGCCAGAGGTGATCACCGGACCGTCGGATTTTGCGGCGCTGCGGCCCGATCACATCGCCGATCATCCGCCCTTCGACGCCGTCATTCATCTCGCGGCGCTCAACCCGGATCGCGGCAGGGGCGAAGCGAGCAATGACCACGCCTTGATCCGGGCCAATCGCGACGGCAGCCTCGCGCTGTTTCGCGCCGTCGAAGCCCATGGGGCGCGGCATTTCCTTTTCTTAAGCACCGCCAATGTCCATGCACCTTCAGATCGGCCAATCGACGAGGCGAGCCCGATCGCTCCGCTCGATGCTTATGCACGCTCCAAGGCGATGGCCGAGACGGCTCTGCTGGAGGCGGCAAAGACGAGCCGAATCCGGCTGACGATCCTGCGCCCAGCCCCCGTCTATGGGGAGGGCGGTCGTGGCATGATATCCCTCCTCAAGCGCCTTGCGGCGAGCGCCTGGCCGCTTCCGCTCCCGGCGACTCTGGGGGAGCGAAGCTTCGTCTCGGTGGAGGCCCTGTCGTCCGCGATCATTGCTTGCCTCGATCGTGACGGCATGGGAGCGGAGACCTATCTCGTCGCTGATGCCGAGCCGGTCACACCGGCTGCATTGATCGCCCGACTGCGAACGACCCGTGGTCGAGCGCCAGGCCTGATCCCGCTACCCAACGCGATCCTGAGAACCGCAGCAGGGATCGCCGGCAAGGGACCGGCCTTTCAGCGCCTGATCGAGGGCTTCCACATCGACGCGCGAAAGCTTAGGCACGCGACCGGCTGGTCGCCCGAACCGAACACATTGGCGGCCCTTCTTCGCCAGAGCGCAGACACTGGGAGGACGAGACAAAGGTGACGAGCGGACAGGAGACCCGCAAGGAGCGGCTGGAGCGGGAACTGCGCGCCAATTTGCGGCGGCGGAAGGATCAGGCTCGAGCGCGACGCACCCGCATTTCGGCGATGGACGAAGCGGACGAAGGTTCCCCGCCTCTTGCGTCTTCGGACCAGAGCGAAGGCCCAGGGGACGGCGCGCACGAAACCAAACCTTAGATATAATCGCCGACACTCCCCCCAAGGCTTCGCACCAAAGCCTCGGTTTGATCCAGGTCATGGAACTCATCCTGCCCTGCGACCAAAAGCCGAGAGCAAAATGACGCAAGCCCCATGGGGTCGGAACCGAACGGCATGGACATTGCCGGGGTCAATTCCTAGAACGGTTCTGACAAAGGAGTCCTCGATGTTCGATTACGAAAGCCACTTCCGCTCTGCGATCGAAGCGCTGCATGCGGAAAAGCGCTATCGGGTGTTTGCGGATCTGGAGCGGATCGCCGGCCGGTTTCCCCATGCCATCTGGCGCCACGAAGGCAAGGCGCGTGAGATCATCGTCTGGTGCTCCAACGACTATCTGGGCATGGGTCAGCATGAGAGCGTCGTCTCGGCCATGCGCAACACGGTCTCTTCCATGGGATCGGGCGCCGGCGGCACGCGCAACATCTCCGGCACCAATCATCCGCTGGTCGAACTCGAGCGCGAGCTCGCCGATCTGCATGGCAAGGAAGCCGCCCTCGTCTTCACTTCCGGCTTCGTCTCCAACGAGGCCTCGATCTCGACGATCGCAAAGCTTCTGCCCGGCTGCCTGATCCTGTCCGACGAACTTAACCACGCCTCGATGATCGAAGGCGTGAGAAAATCCGGCGCCAAGAAGCAGATATTCCGCCACAACGATCTTGCCCATCTCGAAGAGCTTCTGAAGGCCGCGCCCGAGGGCCAGCCCAAGCTCGTCGTCTTCGAGAGCGTCTATTCGATGGATGGCGACATCGCCCCGATCGATGCGATCTGCGATCTGGCCGAGCGCTACGGCGCGATGACCTATATCGACGAGGTCCATGCGGTGGGCATGTACGGCCCGCGCGGCGGCGGCATCTCCGAGCGCGAGGGCGTCGCCCATCGCATCGACGTCATCGAGGGCACGCTCGCCAAGGCCTTCGGCACGCTGGGCGGCTACATCACCGGTTCGAAGATGCTGATCGACGCCGTGCGCTCCTATGCGCCGGG